>NZ_FQUN01000042.1 GCF_900129005.1 Leeuwenhoekiella marinoflava DSM 3653
GATTTCCATGTTAAAACCAAGAAAAAATGCAAAAAGGTTTAGGCTACATTTTTGACATAGGGTTGCTCTCTTTTAACGACGGCACATATCCTATGTACAAGTTTGTTTCTAACATTATTTATAATCAGCATTTTGTTTTTTCCTTCCTCAACTTTCCGCAAATAATACGCTCTGATATCGGGATCATGATTGATAGCGGCCAAGGCACTCATATGCAGATGTTTTTTAAGCGTCCTGTTGGCCATTGGATGTATTCTGGACTTTCTATGAATACTGGTCCCAGAAGTGTATTCAAAAGGCACTACGCCACTATAGCAAGCCAATTGTTTAGGATTGTCGTATCTGGTAAAAAAGTTCGTGAATACCGTGAAATGAAGTGCGGTTATCTGTCCAATTCCAGTCACAGAGGTCACCAGTCCTATGGTCTTGTTAAGTTTATCGTCAGAAAGGATCAGTTTTTTGATCTCAGCTTCAATGCGGTCAATTTCATCACAAAGGTTTTTATTGATCTTTTTAAGGTTCTTTTTGGCAAGCTTTCCGAGCTTGGGAGAGAACAGGTCAAGTTCGTTGGGATATTTGTTGAGATCCGCTCTGGTATTAACCAACTTTCTTCTGATCTTAAGAAGAATCTTAACTTGCTCAAGTATCTCGGGCATAGGCTTGTAAAGCTCAAGTTCTTGATGGTTTTTGGCGGCATATTGGGCAATGCGCCTGGCATCGACCCTGTCATTCTTGCCCCTGAGCAATCCTATGCTCTTGGTGATCCGTATGGGCATCTCGACACAGAAGCAGGCCTGTTTTTCAACGAGCTTGGTAATAATAAGCTTTCCATATACACCGGTATGTTCCATACATATCAGCGTGTTGTAAAAAGGTATTTTCTGATTTTTGAGAAGTCTGATAAAGGCATTGGTGCCTTTTTTGGTGTTCTCGAAAACATAAGAGGCAGTCCTCTCATTTTCAATGATGGCAACGTCAAAGAACTTTTTCGATATGTCGATACCGATAAAGTAGCAGAAGTTCTGTCTGTTCATAATAGATAGGATTTTAGATAACTAACCAGTATCCAGATAACCATCGAACCCCTGATAATAGGTCTAAAAACCTGAATTTCCATCTGATGCCGTTCTGGAGATAACTGACGGGGGCTTTTATCAAATAAAGTATAAGCCCACAGCTTTGAGTAGCGTATAATTCGCCCCCATCAGTTTGGTCACAGTTTATTATTATTGGGGCTATTCCCCGATAGAAAGTTAACAATTACGGAAACTCACTAACATATAAATAATCCCTAAATAAAGTGCGTTCGCAAAACTAAGGG
>NZ_FQUN01000039.1 GCF_900129005.1 Leeuwenhoekiella marinoflava DSM 3653
TTATATACACTAGATCTTAATAATCCCACGATTCCAACGGTAGATGTTTTAGTTACCGATAATCCTACTCCAACAATCACCGGAACAGCTGATTCCATTGATGACTTAACGGTTAGCGTAGATGGAGTTACTTACGTTGAGGGAGATGGTAATTTGATAGACAATGGAGATAGCACTTGGAGTTTAACAATACCTGCAGCTAATGCTTTAGCTGATGGGACTTATGATATAGTTACAGTAGCCTCTGATGCAGCAGGCAATACATCGACTGATGAAACTACTAATGAGCTTATTGTAGATACAACTCTTCCTACAACTCCTACAGTCAATAATCAGGAAACTAGCAATACCACACCAGTGATTACCGGAACTGCAGACTCTGCAGATGTACTTACTGTAACTTTAAACGGGGTAACCTATACTGAAGGAGATGGTGACTTAACTGATAACGGTAATAATACCTGGACGCTAGTTGTTCCCGTAGGAAATGAACTTGCGGATGGAATTTATGATGTTGTTGTTACTGCAACAGATTTAGCAGGAAATAGCAGTTCAGATCTTACCGTGAATGAATTGACTATCAATACGATGCTGCCTACAACACCTACAGTTGTTGCTCAGGTAACAAATAATACAAGCCCTACTATTACCGGTACAGCAGATTCAGCTGACGACCTAACGGTTATAGTTAATGGCGTTACATACAGCGAAACAGGATCTGATCTAACTGATAATGGAGATGATACTTGGACTTTAGTTATTCCGGTAACTTTGGGTGAAGGTATTTATGATGTGTCTGCGACTGCAACTCAGGGCATACAGTCTGCTACAGATCCAACCAATGGAGAGCTTACTATAGATCTTACAGCACCAGCGGTTCCAACGGTAGATTTCTTAATAACTAATGACACGACTCCTACAATTACCGGTACTTCAGATTCAGCAGTAACTTTAACGGTTGTAGTTAATGGAGTGACTTACACTGAAGGAGATGTAAACCTAACCGATAACGGTAACGACACTTGGAGTTTAGACATACCTACAGTTTTGTCTGAAGGAGTTTATAATGTAATAGCAACAGCATCGGATGCAGCAGGAAATACAGCTACAGATGCGACCATTGATGAACTTACTATAGATATTACAGCGCCAAAACAACCAACGGTAGATCAATTGACAACAAATAATCCTACACCTACAATTACGGGAACATTTGATTCAGTAGATGACTTAACCGTAACAGTAGATGGAGTAATGTATATTGAAGGAGATGGGAATTTGGTCGATAATGGCGATGATACTTGGACTTTAGTTATTCCTGCAGCTAATGCGCTAACTGATGGAGTTTATGATGTGATAGCTACTGCTACTGATGAGGCAGGCAATACTTCAACTGATGGAACAACCGATGAATTGATTATTGATACTGTTGCGCCAACACAGCCAACGGTAGATTTACTAACAACAAATAACCCTACACCTACAATTACAGGAACATTTGATTCATCAGATGAATTGACAGTAAGTGTAGACGGAGTAACGTATATTGAAGGAGATGGGAATTTAACTGATAACGGCGATGATACGTGGACTTTAGTTATTCCGTCAGTAAATACGCTAACCGATGGGACATATGATGTGATTGCTACTGCAACAGATGCGGCGAGTAACACTTCAACAGATGCAACCACTAATGAACTTACAATTGATACGGCAGTACCAACAGTTCCAATGGTAGACTTTTTAATTACTAGTGATACTACACCTAGAATTACCGGTACAGCAGATTCAGTTGATGACTTGACAGTAGAAGTAAACGGAGTTGTTTATACAGAAGGCGATGGTGATCTAATCGATAATGGCGATGATACTTGGACTTTAGATATTTCTACCGCTCTTACTGAAGGTATTTATGATGTTGTAGCTACTTCTACCAATACATTGGGTACTACCAGTACAGATTTAACAACAAATGAGCTTACTATAGATTCAGCGATTTGTAATGCACCTTCGTTTACAACTTTTGAAGTAAATGGATTAGGGCTTTTAGGAGCCGGAGTAACAAATCCAAACAATGCGATAGACGGCGATCCTTTAACCTTCTCTCAATTGAATCTTGGGGTTGTAGGTGTAGCGGCATCAGTAGAACAAGAAATTTATTTTGCAAGTGTAACACAAGCTAGTGAAGATTTCAAAATAAGTTTAAAAGTAAATCCAGCATTACTAGCAGTGGGTGTTGCCAATAATATAATATTTGAAGCTTACAATGGACCTACATTAGTTTCTACGTCGAGTCTTTCATCCCTACTAAATCTTGATTTATTAGGACTATTGCAAGGCGGTGCTGTCGCGCAGGTTCCCTTTGACGTTTCAGGGCCTGCAGACCGCATTGTTGTACGTCTTTCTTCACTTTTAGCAGTGAGTACGGCTCAAAATCTAGACTTACATGAAGTGGCAGTTACTTCGGGTCTTCCAGTAATTGCTGCTGCGTCTCAGGACGTAGAAGTATGTGAGGGAGGTACCACAGATTTAGTAGCAACTACTGC
>NZ_FQUN01000037.1 GCF_900129005.1 Leeuwenhoekiella marinoflava DSM 3653
AATAACCCGTAAGCTTATGTACATCTTTCCCGCATCTTAGGATGCGGGAGAGACACTCTTATAATAATTTATATGATGTATAGTGAATCTTGTATCTCAAGAATCTTTATTATTACCCAATATGTTAACTTATTTAAGTATGTATAGCACTCATACGACCGCTTAAGGTGGTTATAGCGACGGGGCTCACCTCTTACCATTCCGAACAGAGTAGTTAAGCCCGTTAGCGCCGATGGTACTGCATCTCGTGGGAGAGTAGGTCGCCGCCTTGTTTTAAAGTCCGCATCATTTAATTGATGCGGACTTTTTTTATGCAGTAATGTCAAGGTAAAATCTTGAAAATTTAAACTTTGAGTCTTTGAATGAATCCTAAATGAATCTATGTGGGATTTCCCGGTACCAGGATTCCCGGCCAATACTATATTTTGACCGGATTCGATAAAATCAAGGCGCTCTACTGGAAGTTTTGGAGGTTCAAAATGGTCCTACTTGTTTCCTAAGAGGGCTTTTATTTTTTCCATAAAGGTGCTAAAAATAGAAAGTTACAAGGATCTATAAATGACCCATTACAGATTTAGGGTGCTTGTACACCTATAGGATGAGATCACTCATATTCACTAAATTTCAGAGGCATATACAACGGCGTGTACTTGCAACAAAAAACTGGACTTTAAGTTGAGTGACTATGCTGCTAGTTTTTTATTTCGTTTAAAAATGGAGTGTATTAATAATGTGTTTCAATATTATTTGAGTGTTAATCAAAAACTTTACAAAAGTCATCAATAGAACAGAAAATTTCAGTAATTTTATTTGTAGAAATCATAAGCAGGAATTAGGTTCGTATTTTAGTATTCAGTCACTTAAATATAACTATATTTCTGCTTTTTTTATGCTAAAAAACGCTTTTCTTACGTCGAAATCAGGTTTTTAGGATTGCGTTTAAAAATAAAGTCGCTATGCGTTATACCACCTACTGGTGGAGACCGGGAGAATAAATGATAGGTTTGGAGTGTTCTTTGATAAAATACAGCAGGGTTAGCTAGCCGTTTTTCTTGATGAGTCAGATAAAAAGCTGCCGGAAGAAATTCTTCAGGCTCTTGTAAAACTACTGCGTTGTGATGATCTGCTACTAAAGTGAGCCAAATAGCACAGTCCTCTTTTAGGTGTGAATCGTCATGAGTGATTATATGAAGAACGGCCATCTTCGTCATAAAGAAGATAACTAGTAATAAGATAGAAAAGGACTGTTTTTAATGGCACACTGATTATAGTATAAACTTAAATAAATATAAATCGTTTTACTCGACTTTTTCTTTTACAGTAACCGACTTTAAAAGCTATTCTTAACCGCTGCAGCTTCTAACATTAAATAGTGCAGATCTGTATTTTTCACGAAAGGTTTTAAGAGCTCACTTCCCGGGCCGAACATGGCGAGTTCCACATAATCTGCAGAGTGCTGCATACTGATCCATCCTACAGAATTGTACTTTTTCTGAATATCTGCAAGCAGGCCAAAGGGCAAATGCCGTGGATTGTATAAACCATCTTCTGAAACCAAATCATCATAATATCGAATGATGGATTGCGCTTCGTTATTTGTGATTCCTATGCCGTTAGCATGATTGATTCGCTCTTTGATTTGGGATAAGCTTGTATTTGGATTGAAGCCGTTTAAAATCCATTCGTTAGAATGCTTATAGTTTTGAATGGAATCAAAGTTTTCATTAGCATTACCGCCGTAAATCACTCCAGGATTCGCGTTCCCGTGATCTGTAGTGATGATAACCAAAGTTTCGTTATCTTTTTTAGCAAAATCTATAGCGATTTTTATTGTCTCGTCAAAAGCAATCTGGTCATAGATAAGTCCCGCAATGTCGTTGCCGTGGGCGGCCCAGTCCACTTTTCCACCTTCCACAAGTAGTGTAAACCCTTGTTTGTGATCATTCATTGCGTCGATGGCCGTTTGCGTCATTTCGGCTAGGGAGGGATATTCAGTCCTTAAATTCTCGTCGTTTTCTCGGTCAATCGAATAGGGTAGGGCATCGCTGCCGAAAACTCCCAGAATAGGCTGCTTGTGATTAGCATGGAGCATCTCAACTCGATTTTTAAAAACCTGATAGCCCGCATGCTCAAATGCGCTAAACATATCTTTTTTATCTTTTCTCGCTTCAGCGGAAAAATACTTTTGTGCACCCCCCATCACTACGTCAAACCGATGTTCCAAATACAGTTCCGCGATGTGTTCCTGAGCATTTCTAGATTTAGAATTCACACAGAAACCTGCCGGAGTAGCATGTGTTGCCGGTACGGTGGTGACTATCCCCGTTTTTTTACCGGCTTTTTTAAACTTTTGCCAAAGCGGCATATGCTCTTCCCCATTTTCACTAACATTAAGAGAACCATTCGGCACGCGCACGCCACCGCCCCATGATGAAGCCGCAGCAGCAGAATCGGTTACGATAGAGCTCGCCGAAGCCGTATCCATCAAAGCCCGGGTTACTGTATTGTCGTTGTACAGTTGCATCCAGTTACTGCTTTTTCCGGTATGCCGCCGCAGATGTAAATCGGCCATATTCAGGGTACCGGTACTCATCCCGTCACTCACGAGCATAATGATATTCTTTGCTTTTTTATTTTTGAAGCTTAGTGCATGTTCAGCGGCTTCTAATGCGTTGAATGGAGTTAGCAAAGTTGATCCCAGTGCGCTAACTGTCGTATTTTTAAAAAAGTTTCTTCTGTTCATTTTTAATTGAATTTATTGGAATGATAGTCAGATTGTAAAAGTTGGTAGCTGGTATATAGCGTAAATTCTTCCTGATACAAACGCTTCAAAAACTCCAGATTATAATAGGTATATCGTATGCTGAGATTGATCGGCTATCCAAAAAGTTTAAAATGCTTTTTACCATACAGAGGTTGAACCTGAGGAGTTAATACTTTAGATTCTGTACTATCTGAAAGTAGCGTCGGATTGTAATGATTGTTCAGAACGGTGTGCTCACAAATGTTATAATGCGTAAGATGCTCTTTATCTTCATCGTGCGTGAGCACGGTAGACCTATCATTTTCATCGAAATGAATAGAGCTAACAATACGAGTGAAATCCTACTTCTTAAGGTTTTGAGCATACGATTATAACAAATATGTAAAACGATTTAAAAGAAATACCAGAAGCATTTAAAAGTCTTCTTGAATCAGCTCGTGATTTACCATCGAGCCTGCAATATTTCCTGTTGCCACGGCATGTGCCACAGAACGCATCTTGCTCGTGTTATCGCCGCAGGCATAGATTCCATAAACTTCGGTTTTTTGAAACATATCGACTTGTAGGTGACCGGTCTCAGTGAGCGAGCACCCTAATTCCATCGGAATATTAGAAGATTGCTCAAATGGCAACGCGGCGTAAACTGCTTTTAACACTAAACACGTACCGTCTTGCAAAACTACTTGTTGAAGTTCACCATTTTCATGTATAATTTCCTTTACTGGAGTTTCGATGATACTGATGTTGTATTTTTTGAGTTTATCAAGTTGCTTCACGTCAAAATCAGGTGTTCCTTGCGTCAAAATACAGAGTTCATCCGTCAGGTTATTGACTAGACTAGCCATATGGAATGCCCGTTCACCATTGGCCATAATTGCAGTTTTTTCAGATTTGAATTCGTAGCCGTGGCAATATGGGCAGTGGATAGCAGTAATTCCCCAGCACTCTGAAAACCCTTTGATTTCCGGCATCAAGTCTTTTATCCCACTAGCAACAATAAGTTTTCGTGCACTAAAAGTTTTTCCGGATTTTGTAATTATTTCAAAGCCTTCCCTTGTTTTTTTCCCTTTTAACGCAAAATCTCCTAAAAAATGAACGCTGTCATAGTTGAGGACTTGTTCTTTAGCTTTTTGAGCAATGACGTTCGGTTTTTCACCGTCTTGTGTGAGAAAATTATGAGCATGTGGGGTTTGTCTGTTACAGGGTTTTTCGCCATCAATTATTAATACGGAACGTAAAGAGCGGCCAAGTGTCATCGCTGCCGAAAGCCCGGAGTAGCTTCCGCCTATGATAATTACTTCGTAAGCTTTAAAGAAATCCATGATTAGTGTTTATGATTTTTATAGTTAACAAGATGTCCGGTTATCAACCCTGCAGCTCCAAAATAAATAAGCAACGTTTCCTTATGTAGGAATGTTTCTAAAGCAATTGACGTAGCAATCAAAAGCCAAGATGCGGCAAGTAAAATTTTTAGATAAACGGATGACGTACTATGTAAGACTTTAATGAGAGGAAACAATCCTATGATCAAGAAGCTGATATCTATCACAGGATTATGTAATAGCCTTAATGGAAGCAGGAATAAAATCGGGGAGAGTATGCAATGGATTAAACAAAAGAAGGCGGCATATACGCCGAGAATATCAAAATATTTTGTTTTCATACTAGAATCCATTAATGCAATACTGTTGCAAAAGTATAAATAGTTTATCTTTTAGTGCAACATTGTTGCGTTAAATTTGTGTTATGAGAATAGCTGTAGCTAGTGAAGCGATATTGAAAAATCATCAATGTGTTTGAATTTGCATTTTATAAGGCTGATATTCAGGTAATTTTACCTGATGTACTTTGCAAAAAAATACTCATTTATCGGGTGCTCGACTGCCTACTTGGATAAGCCGGTCAAAGTGAACCACGTTCGCCGGATGAAAGTGAGCATAGCAAACTAAGTACTGGAAGTCGATTCCTTTGTGGTTAAATTTACTCTTTATTTTTCAGTTTTTTTCTCATGGATTCTCCTTTGATATCGATCCTGTGGGCGGTGTGTACCAATCGATCTAATATAGCATCGGCAATGGTTTGCTCTCCTATAATGTCGTGCCAGGCTTCGACAGGTAATTGAGAGGCGATTATAGTTGACTTTTTTCCGTGTCTGTCTTCGATGATCTCCATAAAAGAGTGTCTGTTTATGTTGTCCAGACCTTTAAGACCGAAGTCGTCAAGAATAAGCAGAT
>NZ_FQUN01000036.1 GCF_900129005.1 Leeuwenhoekiella marinoflava DSM 3653
TTCGATGGATGAGACAGTTGATGAACTGACCATTGATACAATAGCACCTACCATTCCAACGGTAGATGTTCTAGTTACCGATAATCCTACTCCAACAATCACCGGAACAGCTGATTCAGTTGATGATTTGACAGTAGAAGTAAACGGTGTTGTTTATACAGAAGGCGATGGAAATTTAACCGATAACAGTGATGATACGTGGATGTTAGTTATTCCTGCTGGAAATGCTTTAGCTGATGGCACTTACGATGTGATGGCTACAGCAACTGATGCAGCGGGTAATCCTTCGATGGATGAGACAGTTGATGAATTAACTATTGATTCAACAGGGTTAGCTGTGCCAACAGTAAATACGTTAGTTACAGATGATGTTACTCCAGTTCTTACGGGAACTGCAGTTTCTTCAGGAGAGTTAATGGTAAGTGTTAACGGTGTTGTTTATACTGAAGGAGATGGAAATTTAGTAGATAATAATGATGATACTTGGACTTTAGGGATTCCGACAGGAAATGAAATACCAGAAGGAACTTATGATGTGGAGGCAGAGCTTATGGATGCATTGGGAAATATTTCTGTAGATGGTACTACAGATGAGTTGACCATAAATCTAGGTATGCCTACCGGTGATATGAGTCAAATGTTCTGTACTACAGATCAACCTACCTTGATGGGTATTGTTGTGGATCAGAACAGCGTTGTATGGTTTGCTCAAGAAACGGGTGGAGCAGTGTTAGATATAAATACACAACTTCAGAATGGAGTTACATATTACGCAGCTTTACTTGTAGACGGTGTAATAGGAAGTAGCAGACTGGCTGTGACAGTAACTTTAATGCAGCCTACTTCTGCAAGTATAGAAGCTTCAGAACCAACAGCTTGTTTGGGTACCGAAATTATGTATACAACACAGTCTGGTATGACTAACTATGAGTGGGCAATTACCTCTGGTGGAAGTATTGTTTCAGGAGGTGGAACTTCAGATAACTTTGTGATAGTTCTTTGGGATACTGCGGGTGATAATAGTGTAAGTGTTGATTATGATACAACGTTAAGCTGTATTGTAAACACTTCGGCTACGCTGAATGTTACAACTACTGCTTGTTCAGATCTTACGATCTCTAAAGCAGTAAATATTTTAACTCCGGCAATTGGCGAGACTATTATTTATTCAATAGAAGTAACTAATACTGGTCAGACAGATATCTCTGCTATAGAAGTGGGGGAAGCATTGCCATCAGGACTTCAGTTTGAAAGCTTTACTGCTCCTATAGGTAATTACAATCCGTTAACAGGAGTGTGGACGATTCCACAGCTTACAGCAAATACCACTACTGTTTTAACCATAACAGTAACTGTATTAGAGAGCGGTAATTACCGAAACGTAGCAACTATTTTAACCTCAAATCCTGTAGATAGTAATCCTGATAATAACTCTTCTGAAGTAGAAATAGATCCAGATTGTTTGATGGTTTTCAATGAATTTTCGCCAAATGGTGATGGTATGAATGATCTCTTTAAGATAAGATGTATTGAAAACTTCCCTAATAATAAACTCAATGTGTTCAATAGAGTGGGGCAGCTGGTCTATACAGCAAACGGTTATAATAACACCTGGAATGGCGTTTCTAACGTTGCCAGTTCTATCAACAAGTCGGTAGGTTTACCGGTAGGGACATATTACTATGCTCTTGAATTGGGTGATGGAGAACGTACGTTGACAGGATGGATTTATATAGCACGATAATTAAAAATTCTCTCATTTTAAACTTTAATTACCATGACAAAAATAGTAACCTATTTAATCGAAATCTCTTTGATTGCCTTTGGAACATTGAGTCTCTATGGGCAACAAGAGCCAAACTACACGCAGTATATGTATAACACGATGACCATAAACCCGGCGTATGCGGGGTCATCTGATAATTTCAACATTATTGCAAATTACAAAGCCCAATTTACTGGGGTTGATGGAGCTCCTGAAACTATTAACCTAGGATTAGAAACTCCGGTAACCAACAATATTGGATTAGGATTAAATATCACACGTGATGTTTTAGGTCCTTCTGAAGATTTAAATATAGATGGTAATTTTTCTTATGCTATTCAGTTGGGAGCGCAGACCTATTTATCATTTGGATTGAAAGCTGGTTTTAGAGTGCTTAATGTAGACTTTAGAAAGGGAATTTTTGATAACCCTAATGACCCGCAGTTTATGAATAACATAAACAATCAGTTTTTAGGAGTTTTAGGAGCAGGTAGCTATTTATATACAGACCGATGGTATCTGGGACTTTCTACACCTAATTTTTTCACACAAGAATATTTTAATGAAGAAGAAGTAATGGTTAATACCGAAGAGCTGCATATGTACTTAATAGGTGGGTATATATTTGATATTGGTTTGAATACTAAGTTTAAACCTGCTGTACTCTTTGACTATGTTGAAGGAGCTCCTTTAAAGGCTAATCTTTCTGCAAACTTTTTATTTCTTGAGAAATTTACTGCGGGTGTTTCTTATAGTATAGATGCAGCAGTAAGTGGTTTAGCTGGCTTTCAAGTAAGTGATAATATTTTTATAGGCTATGCTTATGATTATAATACGTCAGATTTCAACCAGTACAATAATGGTAGTCATGAGATCTTGATTAAGTTCTCTTTGGCTCGTAAGCGTGGTGCAACTTTTTCTCCTAGATTCTTCTAAAAATATTCTCTATGAAACGTATATATATAATCATCACTTGTTTAATAAGTCTTAATGTATTTGCTCAAAGCCATTTACAAGAAGCTAATAAACTATATGACCGCTTAGTTTATATTGATGCTGCTAAGGAATATGAAGCTTATGTTCAAAATGCAAATTATATAGAACCAGAAACCTATATGAAAATAGGGGACACCTACTACAACCTCAAAAATTTTGCACAAGCCAAAGAGGCGTATCAAAAATGTTATAACGCTGTGGGGCCTAATAAAAATAACGCTCAGGGATATCAATATTATGACTCATTAAGAAGATTAAAGCTATATGATGAGGCCGAGAAAGTAGCAGAACGCTATTTTGAGTCAATATCTGTAGAAGCCTTAAACAGTCATTATGAAGAACGCGATCGCTTTGAAGAATTGTTGAAAGGAGATACGTTATATAAAGTGCGTAATCTTGAATTGAATTCTCAATATGCTGATTTTGGAGGAAGCTTTAATCAAAAAAGTTTTGTGTTTACATCCGGAAGAAATTATGTCAATAAAGGTTTATTTGAACGAGATAACACACCCTATTTATCTATTTATAAAACTGAAAACCCTCAGGTAGATAGTGCAGATACAGTTGAGTTATTTAGTAAAGAATTGACTAGTGAATTTCACGACGGAACGGCAACTTTTTCACCAAATAGTAAATATCTATACTATGCTTCTAGTTATCAAAACGGAAAACGAAAGGTGTTTGAAGGAGATAAAAAGAATTACTTTAAAATTTATAGGGTAGACATGTCTGCTAAAAAATATAAAAAAGAATTGCTTCCTTTTAATGGAGATGCTTATTCTGCTGGCCAGCCTTATGTAACTCCAGATGGTAAAAAATTGTTTTTTGCATCGGATATGCCTGGTGGTTACGGTAAAGCAGATATTTATGTTTGTGATATTTATGAAGACGGAACCTATTCAAAACCAATGAATCTAGGACCAACAATTAATACGATTGCAGATGATTTTTTTCCGTATTTTAAAGATGATGTACTATACTTTTCATCTGGAGGTCACGTAGGTTTTGGAGGTTTAGATCTATATAAATCTTATTACAGAGATGGTATATATGGAGCTGCTATTAATTTAGGACCAATTATAAATACGAATGCTGATGATTTTGCATATTTAGAAGGTGATGAGCCTAATACAGGTTATTTTTCTTCAGACAGAGCAGGCGGTAAAGGAGGAGATGATATTTATGCTTTTGATTACAATTTGGCTAAGTGTGTTCAATATATATCAGGAACTGTTTATGACATAGAAACGAATGAGCCTATTGCAAACGCATATGTTACCGTCTATGATGAAGCAAATACTGAATACCTTAAGGTGAAAACAGATGAAAAGGGAGCTTACGCTGTAGAATTAACTTGTGAGTCCACTTATAAAATTGAAGCTCGTAAAGCAGGATATAGTGAAGACGAATTAAATTTCACTACAGATGTCTTACCAGACCGTAAAATGAATATGCTTGACTTTAAGCTTAAAGATCTATCAGAGATTTTTGTTACAGAAGGAGAGGTAGAAAAAATTCGAATTGATCCTATTTATTTTGATTACTACAGGTATAACATCACAGATGTTGCCGCAATACAACTTCGCAAAGTAGTAGATGTAATGAATGCTTATCCTGAAATGATTATAAAAATTGAATCACATACAGATCAGCGAGGTACAGATTATTTCAATAAGACATTGTCTACAAATAGAGCTTTATCTACAAAAGACTGGCTTTTAGAACACGGGATAGAATCTTCAAGAATAGAAAGTGCTATAGGTTATGGCGAGTCTAGACCTATTAATATTTGTGATGAAGATGGTAAAACATGTACAGAATTAGAATATTCAGAAAATAGGCGATCAGAATTTATCGTAGTAAGCAGGTAATGAGAGGCGTTAAAATCAATTCGATTTAGATTTTGACGTAGAGGCCGTCTAAAAACATTTAGGCGGTCTTTTTGGTTTCTGGCTACAGCTACTTTTTTTGGTTTTCTGGATTGGGTAGGATTGTTAATCGTTAAGCGTTAAAAGGTTTTGGCTGCCTTTAGATGACCAAAGCTAGCTTTTTGAGGTTGTGGGCCATAGCAACCAGCCCTATTTCTACATTTACTTTTTCGATTCCTCTTAACGCAAAACGTTTAAAGTTCATATTGTGTTTTATATCCCCAAAAATGGCTTCGATATCCCAACACCGTTGTTTACGGTGGGCAATCCCTTCTTTACTG
>NZ_FQUN01000035.1 GCF_900129005.1 Leeuwenhoekiella marinoflava DSM 3653
ATAGCCGAGTAGTACTAATAACCCGTAAGCTTATGTACATCTTTCCCGCATCTTAGGATGCGGGAGAGACACTCTTATAATAATTTATATGATGTATAGTGAATCTTGTATCTCAAGAATCTTTATTATTACCCAATATGTTAACTTATTTAAGTATGTATAGCGCTCATACAACAGCTTAAGGTGGTTATAGCGACGGGGCTCACCTCTTACCATTCCGAACAGAGTAGTTAAGCCCGTTAGCGCCGATGGTACTGCATCTCGTGGGAGAGTAGGTCGCCGCCTTGTTTTAAAGTCCGCATCATTCAATTGATGCGGACTTTTTTTTGCAGTAATGTCAAGATGAAATCTTGAGAATTTAAACTTTGAGTCTTTGAATGAATCCTGATAGAACAAGACTAGATTGAAGTCCCAAACGGAATGCTATTAATTAAAAGATTAATTTTGTTCTACAGATAATCTTATATGGTGAATACAAACTGGAGAGAAGAAGAATTTTGGAATGCGGTATCCCATACTCTAGGAGTTTTGTTAGGGATAGTGGGGGTTTATCTCTTACTTACTAATAATACAGAAAAGAGCGAGTACAGTGTATTGAGTATTGTATTCTATGGCTTTTCAATTGTCTTGCTATACGCCGCTTCAACTATTTATCATGCTTTAAGTCATGTTTCTTGGAAACAAATTTTCAGAAAGATAGATCATATTAGTATTTATTTTTTAATTGCGGGCACTTATACTCCTGTAGCTCTTATTAGTTTAGAGCAAGATAATGGCTGGCTGATTTTTTGGATTGTATGGGGAATCGCAGCTTTCGGAACCATTTTAAAGATATTCTTTACAGGGCGCTTTGAGATTTTATCAATCTTATTATATCTGGCTATGGGCTGGCTGATTGTTTTTGACTGGGATAATTTAGTAGCTAATTCAAGTGAGATGGGAATCAACCTTTTAATGCTAGGTGGAGCTTTTTATACTGTAGGAATACTATTTTATGTAATTAAGAGAATTCCCTTTAATCATCTTATATGGCACTTTTTTGTTCTAGGAGGAAGTATTTGCCATTTCTTCTTTATTTTTCTTGATGTTATCTAAGCGGTTATAAAATCTTGATATTCATACCAGAATAGTTCAAACTTAGGCATTTCTGTGTTGAAGAATTCAAACACTTCTGGCCAGTGTTTTTTATTATGAATATTCACATTTGATTTTTGAAGATAAATACGGGAAATTATTTTACCACTACTTCTTAGATAATCTTCATCGAGAATTATTTCTTCAGATATTTCTGCTTTTAAAAGATTCTTTAGACTTTCAAATTTTTCAAAATAATAGCTTTTAAAAATTTCATTGTGTGTTTCGATATCGAAAGAAACCAGTGCTTTTGCAGTATCAAAACTGAATTTTAGGTTTATTTCTTTGACTTTAGTATCGTAAAGTAACCATTTACGTGGATGTCTTTTTCCGAAGAAAATCCAGAATTGCTCTCGTATTTGTTTTGATTCTTCTCTGCTAAACATAATTATAATATATAAGCAAGACCAATACCTAAGAGGATTGTACCAAATTTTGTTGCGTTGAACTGATGATTCTTTGAAGACTCAAATAAAATGGTTGTTGAAACATGTAGTAATACCCCTACAACAATTGCATTGATATTATTTTTTAAACTTTCGGTCCAGAAATCTAGGGCACCAAGATAACTTCCTATGGGTGTCATCAATGCAAAAAGAATTAGAAAAATAAGTATTTGAATTTTACTGATATTAGATACAATTAGAAATGAACTAATTATTATAGCGATAGGTATTTTATGAATTATAATACCGTAAACTAAGTCTTCATTCTGTGATAAGGGAAATCCTTCAAAAATGGAATGCACCGCTAGACTAATAAATAATAGCCACGGAATGTTTTTGGTTTTTGAGTCTAGATGTAAATGCCCATGTTCTGCTCCTCTCGATAAAAATTCTAATAAAATCTGGAGGAGTAAACCTCCCATTATATATAAACCTATTTCTTTAGAACCTGATGCATAAAGCTCTGGTAAAAATTCAAAAATTGTAATCGACAGTAAGAAAGCTCCACTAAAAGACAGCAGTAATTTTACTGTATTATTAAAGGTAGGTTTAAAAATTAATGCAATTAAAAAGCCTAATAAAACAGCGGCAATAGGTAAAATAAAAATCATATTAAATACAGCTAGGATTTGTTAGTCGCAGCAAGCCGACAAAATTAACCTATTTTTGCAATCTAAATTTTTGCAATGGAAGAGAACTTTAAAATGCTTGCGAAAACCTTATTCGGGTTTGAAGAATTATTAGCTCGAGAATTAAGAGAGTTAGGAGCAGGAGATATAGAATTAGGAACACGTAGCGTTAGTTTTACCGGTGATACGGGCTTTATGTACAAAGCTAATTTGTGCTGTCGGACTGCAATTAAAATTCTTAAGCCTTTAAAGTTTTTTGTTGTCAAGGATGAGCATGCATTATATGCTGCTGTAAAAAGCATAGATTGGAGCAAATATATGCGTGTGAACGATACGTTTGCTGTTAATGCGACTATTAGTGGGGAACAATTTACACATTCATTATTTGTAGCTCAGAAGGCAAAAGATGCCGTTGTAGATCAGTTTAGAGAAAATACGGGTGAACGTCCTAGTGTAGATCTAAAGTTTCCAAGTCTGAGCATAGATATTCATATCCGTGAAAATAGATGTACGATTTCACTTGATAGTAGTGGAGTCTCTTTACATCAACGTGGCTATCGTTTAGCAACAAATATTGCACCTATTAATGAAGTTCTTGCAGCAGGTTGTTTGATGCTTGCAGGTTGGAAAGGGCACAGTGATTTTCTTGATCCTATGTGTGGTAGTGGGACTATGCTTATTGAAGCAGCAATGATTGCGTGTAATATTCCACCTAATTTAAACCGCAGACAATTTGGTTTTGAGAACTGGCATGATTGGGATCCTGATTTGTTTGATACCATTGAAGCAGCAGCACTTAAAAAGATACGGGAATTTCACTTCACAATAAGTGGTTATGATAAAGCACCATCTGCAGTTGAAAAAGCTAATGAAAATGTGAAAAATGCTGAGTTAGATGAATTCATAACAATTAAGCAAGCTGATTTTTTCACGACTGAAAAAGAACGCGAACGACATTTACATATGGTTTTTAATCCACCTTATGGAGAGCGGTTAGAGATAGATATGGAGCCTTTTTATAAGAATATAGGAGATACGCTAAAGCAAAACTATAAAGATACCGAAGCTTGGTTTATCACCTCAAATTTGGAGTCTCTTAAACACGTAGGTCTGCGTACTTCGAGAAAAATAAAATTGTATAACGGATCTTTAGAATCTCGTTTAGTGAAGTATGATATTTATGCGGGTTCTAAAAAGGCCAAGTTTCAAAAAGAGGATTAATCTTCTTAAAAGATCTTATAAATAAAAAAAGGTGATGCTGTAGGGCATCACCTTTTTTTATAGGATACGTTTTATTACTCGTAATTTATGTGTGTGGGTTCGGCGGTCTACATTATAAATGCCTGTGTGATCAATGCGGTCTATGCGCACTTCACCGTGACAATGAATGATGTAATTATCCTGAAGCATAATACCAACGTGAACGATACGTCCCTCGTCATTATCAAAAAACGCCAGATCCCCCGGCTCACTCTCTTCAATAAAACTCAAGGCTTCACCCTGAGCACACTGCTGCGATGCATCTCGAAAAAGCGCGTGACCATTAAGCCGATAAACCATTTGTGTAAAACCGCTGCAATCTAGACCAAAAGGAGTTCTGCCTCCCCATAAATACGGACTTTTTAAATATAAAAGCGCCGTGTTTATAAAAGCAGATTTTTCCTTTTTATCAGAAATAGAATTCCCTTCGTAATGATCTCCGGTAAAATCAAGATTTGCTAACTGAGCGCCAAGCGGTAAGCTCAGTACATGAGAATCAGAAGAAGTTGCCATTTGAAGCAAGTCACTTGCAAGAAGTGGGATACGTTCTTCAGCAGTCGAATAGTTTTCTTCAGTAATTTCTTTATACTGCTTGTTATCTACCCAGCCCTCATATTTATCATGAGCAAGACGAATACGACTCCATTTTTTGCGAATTTCAAGCACTTTAAAATGTTCACCATAAAGTACTTGGTTAACCATTTCTGCTGCATCAGCAGGTTCTAAACGCATTGGTACAATACTTAATGGGCAAATGCCGTAATTCATCAGGCGGTTTTGAAATTTTGGTAAAAGTAATTCAAATGATATTTACTCACAAAGCGAGATGTAAATGCTCTTGAACTTATCTTGAAATTACCATTGCAGATGCACCACCACCACCGTTACAAATTGCTGCAGCACCTAATTTTGCATTTTGTTGTTTCAGAACATTGATCAGGGTGATCAAAATGCGCACACCGCTGCAACCTAGCGGATGACCTAGCGAAACTGCACCTCCATTTATATTTACATTTTCAGAAGAAAGGCCTAAAATTTTCATATTAGCTAATCCAACAATTGAGAATGCTTCATTAAATTCAAAGAAGTCAATTTCATCTTGAGAAATACCCGCCTTAGCCAAAGCTTTAGGTAAAGCTTTAGATGGAGCTGTGGTAAACCATTCTGGCTCTGTAGCTGCATCAGCATAACTTTTTATAGTACACAGAATTTCCAGACTTAATTCTTCAGCTTTTTCTCTAGTCATTAAAATAACTGCACCCGCGCCATCATTAATGGTAGAAGCATTAGCAGCAGTTACAGTTCCATCTTTTGAAAATGCAGGACGTAAACTCGAAATTTTATCCATGCGTACATTCTTGAACTCTTCGTCTTCTTTGATTATAAGAGGCTCTCCACGTCGTTGTGGCACTTCAACAGGAATAACTTCATTATCAAATTTACCAGCTTCCCAGGCAGCCGCAGAACGCTTGTAGCTTTCGACAGCAAAAGCATCTTGATCTTCTCGTGAAAATTCATATTCTTTTGCGCAAAGATCAGCGCAAACACCCATTGCATTGCCATCATAAGCATCAACGAGGCCATCTTTTTGCATACCGTCTATGAGTGTTGCTGGACCAAATTTTTGTCCGTTGCGCATATGCACATAATGTGGAATCTGACTCATACTTTCCATCCCACCAGCGATTACAATTTCGTTATCACCTAGAGCAATAGATTGTGCAGCAAACATCACCGCTTTCATACCAGAAGCACAAACCTTATTTACCGTTGTACAAGGAACCGAATTGGGAATGCCCGCGCCTAAAGCCGCTTGTCTTGCGGGAGCTTGACCAACACCGGCTTGTACTACATTACCCATAAAAACTTCATTGACAAGTGTAGGATCAAGATTGATTTTATTTAAAGCACCTTTAATAGCGGCTGTTCCCAGAGTAACTGCAGTAAGTGAAGATAGACTTCCTAAAAAGCTGCCTATTGGTGTTCTAATAGCCGAGACAATGACAATTTCTTTTTGCATAATGTATTTTTTTTGTGTTACAAACTTAAACAAATACTCACGAAAACGTTATATTTTAGCCTATGCTTAACAGCGTAAACGTCCCGTTTAATTTTAGTACTTTTACTCGATAATCGAGATTAAAATATTCCGGGGGGGATACCTCGAAGTCAAAAGTTTTATCATTCATACTGTCTTGTGGTCTTACCATAAGTTTATTTACTTTTATCAGAATACAAATCAATATTCTGTTGCTCAAGATATATAAAGCTTGAAATCTTTTTTTTTGAATTGTATTAATACTGTTTTACAGCTTTTTTATGAGTACTATTTTAAACCGATTCTATAAAAATCAAGGTTCGATATATAAAGTTTTGCTTTGCATTGTAAGCACCATTCTTATCGTTTATCTTTTTCCGAAGAGCGGGAAATTTCAGTTTGATTTTCAGCAGAATAAACCTTGGCAGTATGATAACTTATACGCTCCGGTAGATTTTGCGATTTTGAAAAGTCAGTATCAGCTCGAGCAGGAGCAAGCAGCAGTTGAAAACAATATTATTCCCTATTTTATATACGATCAGGATATAGCTAATGAAGCAAAGGCTGCTTATGAAAATCAGTTTGCTTCGGTATTTACCGATTCAATTTTTAGAAATAGGCAGCGGGAATTGAAAGCTTTCGGTTTAAAAATCTTAGATGAAATCTATAAATATGGCGTCATTAGTGATTTGACTGCATTTCAGGAAGGCCGAAAAATATATTTACGCAGAGGTAATGAGATAGAGGAAACTTCCATCGAAAACCTAAACACTACTGACGAAATCACGACACTTATTAATAGAAAGTTAGTCAACGGTCCATATGTGCAAGCGGTAAACCGGTTTAAAGAATTGTTTTTTGATGTTGTACAGCCTAACGTTAACTATGACGAAAAGCTCACCAATAAAGAGCTTAATGCCGAAATGAGCAAAATAGCTCCTACTAAAGGAGTGGTGAATAAAGGAAGTCGTATTGTTGCCAAAGGAGAGATTGTAGAGCAAAGTACGTATCAAATTTTAAAATCCCTTCAAGCGGAATATGAATCCCAAACTTGGACAGCCAGTAAATACAATTGGGTGGTTTTTGGCTATGTGCTTTTGGTTGCGGTTGCATTAACAATGCTTTTGCTTTTTATAAAAACCTATCGAGAGTTGGTTTTTGAAAACAATACCAAGGTTACTTTTATCTTTTTCAATATCATTTTGATGGTATTGTTTACAACACTAATCGTAAAATACGATGCGAATTACGTTTATGTGGTGCCACTGTGCATTCTTCCGTTAGTGATTAAGGCATTCTTTGATTCCAGATTGGGGCTTTTTACACACGTGATAACTATTCTTCTTTTAGGCTTTATCGTGCCAAATACATCAGAATATATGTTTCTGCAAGTGATTGCAGGTATTGTAACCATATTGACTGTTTCTGAGCTTTATAAGCGTGCTAATTTGTTTATTTCGGTTGGTCAAATTACATTTATATATATCGTAGGTTACTTTGCATTTCATATAATTCATGAGGGTACAGTAGAAAATCTAGAGTGGGAAACCTTCAGTACGTTTATCATTACCGGTCTTGCAACCTTATTTGTTCAGCCTTTGATTTATGCTTACGAAAAGATCTTTGGTTTGGTGAGTGATCTTTCTTTATTGGAACTCACAGATACCAACTCAAAACTTTTAAAGGATTTAGCAAATAAAGCCCCAGGAACGTTTCATCATAGTTTAAATGTGGCAAACCTTGCTGAAGCTGCAGCCAATGAAATAGGAGCCAATTCAATGCTTGTAAGGGTAGGAGCATTATATCATGATATTGGTAAGATGGTTAATCCTACAGATTTTACCGAAAACCAATCTACAGGAATCAATACGCACGAAGATCTTTCTCCACGAGAAAGTGCACGTATAATTATTGATCACGTTATTAATGGTATTGAAATTGCACGGAAAAACAATCTTCCGGATCGCGTTATAGACTTTATCAGAACACATCACGGAACCAGCACTGTTTATTATTTCTATAAGAAAGCCCAGGAACAGGATGAAGATGTGAATATTGAAGATTTTAGATATCCCGGGCCACTACCTTTTAGTAAGGAGACTGCAATTCTAATGATGTCTGATAGTGTTGAAGCTGCCAGTAAGAGTTTAAAGAATCCTACTTCTGTTTTAATTGATTCTTTTGTAGAAAAGATAATCAATAGGCAAATGGACGAAAATCAGTTTTTGAATGCGACTATTACCTTTAAAGAAATACAGGTTATCAAAAAAGTATTGAAGTCAAAACTGAATAATATCTATCATTTACGAATAGAATATCCAGAATAAGAATTTGTGATTTTCTTGTTTTCAGATAGTTGAAAAAATATTGAAAAAAAGTTATAGAAATGTTTAAAAAACCTTTGGCTGATTCAAAACTTAGATATATATTTGCACCCGCGTTTCGAGAGATACGCAGCGTTCTTTAGGAGAGATGCCAGAGTGGTAATGGAGCAGATTGCTAATCTGTCGACGGGTAACTGTCGCCAGGGTTCGAATCCCTGTCTCTCCGCTACTAAATATAAGACACCTTCGGGGTGTAGCGTAGCCCGGTCATCGCGCCTGCTTTGGGAGCAGGAGGTCGCAGGTTCGAATCCTGCCACCCCGACGAACCACATATAAGTGGACATTAAAAGCCTGTTAATATATTGATTTGCAGGCTTTTTCATTTTATACCCTATCAAATGATATGGTTTGATATCAAGCAGTTTAGTGAATGATTCGGTGAATACTTTTTTATTCACGATTTACTATCTTAGTAGGACATTTTGATTGGTTTGACTCTCGTCTTTGAAAAACTATTGTTTCATTAAAAGACGCTCGAAATGCCTGATTTTACTACCTTTTCCGTATTATTCTTCACTAGAAAATTAAACCGGAACAAACCAGAACTGTCTATTTACGCCCGGATAACCGTAGATGGAAAATGCTCAGAAATGAGCTTAAAAAGAAAAACTTCAGTGAATAATTGGGACCCTTCCAAAGGAAGAGTCCGGGGAACCACAGCAAAAGCAAGAAATTTAAATAGCTATTTAGATCAGGTATATTCCAAATTGTTGGATGCCCATAAAAAGCTATTGGATAAAGACTCGCTTATCACAGCAGATCGAATCAAAGCTTATTATTTAGGTTTTGATGAAGATCATATGACCTTATTGGATATCGTGGAATATCACAATAGCAAAATGCAGGGAGTGCTCAAATGGGGCACGCTTAAGAATTATTACACTACAGCCGAATATCTATCTCGATTCTTGAAGGAGGTAAAGAAAACGGATAATGTATACCTAAAGCATATCAATTACCAATTCATTACAGAATTTGAAGATTTCCTGCGTAAGGTTAAACCCAAAAAAGGGCAGAAGCCCTGTGGGCCAAATGGAACGATGAAGCACTTAGAACGCTTTAAAAAGCTCCTGAACTTAGCTATTAAACTGGAATGGTTGGTTAAAAATCCATTCCACAGTTATTCTTTTAAATTTGAGAAGAACGACCGGCAATTTTTAACGGAACGCGAATTACGAAAACTAGAAGAGACCTATTTCAAAAGTGCATCGCTCGAACGCGTAAAAGACCTGTTTTTGTTTTCTTGTTACTCCGGTCTATCTTATATCGATTTAAAGGAACTCACCACAGATCAATTGGTCAAGGGGATGGACGGTAAAGATTGGATTTATACTAAGCGCGAAAAAACGCAGCAGTCTGTCAAAATACCTTTGTTGCACTCCGCAAATATGATCCTTAAGAAGTATAGAGAACAGGATATTTTAGAGAAATCAAATGCGGTGTTTCCGGTGATTTCCAATCAAAAGATGAATAAGTATCTGAAAGATATTATGCACGCTATTGGAGTACGAAAGAAAATTACCTTTCACTCTGCCCGGCACACTTTTGCAACGGTGGTTATGCTGTCAAATGGCGTACCTATAGAAACCGTTTCTAAAGTTTTAGGTCACACCAAATTATCTACTACACAGATATATGCTCGGGTTATGGAGGATAAGCTTAGTAAGGATATGGGTAAATTGGATGAGATGATTCAGGAGAAGAGAGCTGTAACACGAAATTAAATAAGGATGGATATGTTTAATTTAAGCGGCCTTTATTAAATGATTTTTAATTATTGAATTTTTCGTAAAGTTCTCGTAGAAAATACTCTCCTTTCTTAGCAAATTCATTACATATTTTATTTGAGTATTCAGTTAATGTGTTATCGTTTATATTATACATATACTCAGTAAACTCAATAATTTCTTGTTGCATAACCGAAGCATAATATATATCAGTAAAAACTGAATCTATAAATATTTCACAAGCATAAATAGAGCTTTGGATTATGTTTCCTTTAGTTTTGAGGCGATTGAGATTTTCAATTAATTTGTCTAAATCACGTCTATGTCTTGCAAGCCTAGAGGATTGTTTAATTAGTTGAAAGCTTTCCTCATCTAATTCATCAATGTATTTAATAAGGTAGAAAATAGATGGTATTTCTTTGGTTTTAATTGAGCTGTATTTACCTAGAGTAGTAAGAGTATGTTGCCAGATTTTATAAATTTTCTGTCTAAACTCTATTTTTCCTGAGTCATCTAGTTCTTCTTTATATTTATCAAATTTGAAAGAAAGAGAATGAATTAAATTTCGTATTTGTTCAACATTTTTACTTTTAAAAATTTCAGTAATTACATCACCCTCATTTAGGTCCTCAAAATCAAAAATATAAAAAACAGCAGCATGCAATTCGTATGGATTATCGACCATATGAGAATCTACCACTTGCCAATTTTCTTTTATTGCAGATATATATAATTTTTTAAATGTTTTATAGTCATACTTTGAATAAGGATTGCTTAATAGGTGACCTCCAAAATAGGATTTTATCGTTTGGTCATCTAATTTGGAGATTGTAGCCAATTGTTTTTGGGTCCATTTAAAATCTAAAAAGTAAAATTGATTTCTGTGCCATCCTAAATATGTATATATTTCCTGGACTCGATTAATTAGTAGGTTTTCAAATAGATTCCTTTCTCTAGAACTCCATCTCGTTTTCTTTCTTCCTGCTATGTCAGAAAGTCTTGCTTTTCTTAAACTATAATCAAAAAGAGTTCCGATTAAGATACCTGTATCTGAGTTTATGACAGATGTAGCTGAACCTAATTTCCCTTTTTGCGAATCTTGAATCTCATTTTTCAGATAATTTTCAACAAAGAAAAAAACAATTTCTTCGACTTGAGGTAATAATCTTGCATCAAAAGATTTGTTATCATCTCTCATGCCTGCACTTAATAATCTACAGAATTGTCTTAATGGCCAATAATGGTCAGCACTATAGGTACTGTTTGGTAGAGCTAGGTCAACAGTAGCAAATGTAGTTTGTGAAGTATACTTATCGATAAATTTTATACAGGAATCCCAATCTATTTGCTGCTCATTTTTCCAAGTATCCGACAAACCGGAATAGATTTCAGAAATGTGGCGGTAAGGGACATCTAAAAACTCCTCCCAATTATCGGTAAATAAAGAAGTATTTTCAGTGATGGCTTCATATAAGGCTCTACTTAATCCTTCAACACAAGGTTCTCTGAATCCACGTTTAGGATCAAATTTTTTTAAAAAGGAAATAAGCTCTAAAATTGGAATCGTTAATATCTCATTCTTTGAAAGAGGCGATATGCTTCCGAAGGTAACATTCCTTTCTAACTTAGGTTGAATTTCTTGTTTACGAGCACCTAATTTTAAGGATAAATCGGAATATTTTTTTTCAAAATTCTCATTTTTATTCAATGAAGAGAACCAATATAGTCTAAAATGTTCTGGTGATTTATAATTATCGCAATCCTCCGAGAATCTTTCAATTAAGCTTTCGATTATTAAAGATTCTGATTTATCGAGATGGATTGAAATATCATCAAGCATAAAATAAAAATCATCTCTCCAAAAAGGATCTAAAAATAATTTATTGTTTTGCTTATCAATAATACTAAAAAAGAGCTCTTTAGTGTTATTCCAGGTCTTTGCAAATAGGAATAGAGAAAGCTTTATAAAGTGTTTATGTTTATATCTTTTACTCCAGAATGACTCAATAATTTCGAGGATTCTATTTTTTTCTAATTGTGCTATTTTAATGCATACATTTTGTAAAAACAGAGTATAGATTGTCTCAATAGAATGAGAATGTATTTTTGTAACATTAAGATTAAAAATTGTTTTGATTAAAAAATTACTAATATTACTTGATTCAAGATAAGTATTAAGATGATTGGCAATTCGATGAATTGTTTCATTAGAACAATTCAAAGCCACTAATTCATAAAATTCTGGATTTTTACACTCTTGTTTGAGCTGGTAAGATCGAATTATGGGGTAGTAATCATCATTTTCATAAGCAGATGAATCTTTAAATTTTTTGTCATTTGATATTTCAAATACCAGCTCAACTAGTTTTGTTATTTCGTCCTTATATAAAAATGTATTTTTCTCATCAAGACTATATGAATGAATTAATTTAAATATTGCTAGACTCTCTAGCGTATTTTCATGTTGGGTGTTTAAATAGTTAGGTATTGAATTTATAATCTTATTGTTGATATATTGTTTGGGTAATTCGGTCAATATGTCAAGTAAAAAGTACCAGATTCTATAATTTTCGAGCTTTTGAACATTTTCAGAATGAAAATTTATCTCTTCTATAATCTTGACTAAAAATTTAGCATTAGAACCCTTAAAATCTTTGCTCTTAATATTTTTAGCAACAAATATTAAATATTCCGCTTGATTCCAAAGTTCTTCATCTTTGATTGATTTTGGAGAAAAAAAACCTTTATTATACATTGGCTCAAGCCAATTTTCACTTTTCAAATTGATATAAAAGTGTCTCTCGATTTGCTTATTAGAAAACATATTTTTCAATGCTTCAAAAATCTGCTTTGTTGGCTTTTCAAATCTGGCAATCCGCTCGATCCGACTCAATTGGTTTATGAAGCTTCCAACTAGCTTTAATAGAATATCTTCATATTCGTCCCACAAAACAATAACTTCTAATAATTTTCTTGGTTTTTTAGTAGCACCTCTACGGTGTGCATACTTGTTGAATTTGGATAGCATATTTTATAGCAAACGGATCATCTAATTTTAAATCTAGTGCAACTAAAATAGATGCTACTTGACCCCGATCTTTAAGAGCAGGACTTTTTTGCAATTCTTCTTTCACTTTAAGAGGAGAAAGGATATCTCTTAATCCACCATCTATTTCTCGGGCAACGTGTGCAAGTAAATAAGATTGAGAAACTATTTTTTTTGATGAATTATTTCAATAGCATCTAAATAAAAGGAAGATATTTCTTCACCAATATTTTTCAAACCTTCGTAAATATGTTCCTGTTTTTCTGTCAATTTCATGACTCTTAAATTAGTTGAATTTAAAGTTCCTAATGGTTAAATCTATTAATAATAAAACAAATTTGAGTTAGCATTGAAATGATAAAAGTTTTCTAGGGTAATCATTTTTAGTAGCGTAGCGGATATAAAATGATTTCCATGTTAAAACCAAGAAAAAATGCAAAAAGGTTTAGGCTACATTTTTGACATAGGGTTGCTCTCTTTTAACGACGGCACATATCCTATGTACAAGTTTGTTTCTAACATTATTTATAATCAGCATTTTGTTTTTTCCTTCCTCAACTTTCCGCAAATAATACGCTCTGATATCGGGATCATGATTGATAGCGGCCAAGGCACTCATATGCAGATGTTTTTTAAGCGTCCTGTTGGCCATTGGATGTATTCTGGACTTTCTATGAATACTGGTCCCAGAAGTGTATTCAAAAGGCACTACGCCACTATAGCAAGCCAATTGTTTAGGATTGTCGTATCTGGTAAAAAAGTTC
>NZ_FQUN01000033.1 GCF_900129005.1 Leeuwenhoekiella marinoflava DSM 3653
AACAGGTTTTGCTTTCATACCATGAAAGTAAAACATATTCAGAATAAATCCATAAAAAAAAGAGGCTGTCTTGACTTTTTAGACAGCCTCTTTTTATGCTTTGCAAGCTAGTCTTATTTTATTTCTTTAATGAAATCTTCTTTAGGTGTACGTACTTTTTTCATATTCACAAGCCAGTCGTTATCGGCATCGCGATATCCTAAAGTCAGCAGCAATGTACTTTTATACCCACTTCCTTGGAGTTCGAGTAATTTATCAACTTCAGGTGGTAAAAAACCTTCTATAGGAGTTGCATCAACTTTTTGCTCAGCTGCTGCAGCTATCGCCATAGCAAATGAAATATAACTTTGCTTTGAAGCGTGATCGGCTTGCCACTCTTTTCCTAAGGGTTCGTATAAACTTAAAATATTCTGCTTATAATCATCCATAGTTTCGTGTGGCAATCCACGCTGATCCATAGTATAGTTAAAAACAGCACTTACACGCTCATCGGTATAACCATCCCAAGCAGCAAAGACCAACAGGTGAGAACAGTCTACAACCTGACTTTGATTCCAGGCTACGTCTTTAATTTTATTCAGTAATTCCTGATTAGAAATTACAAATATCTTGTATGGTTGTAAACCTGATGAAGAAGGAGCCAGACGAGCAGCTTCTAGTATATAGTCTAGTTTTTCTTGTGGTACTTGCTCGCCGTTCATTTTTTTAGCTGCATAGCGCCATTTAAGATCTTCTATTAAACTCATAGTTATTGTTATTTAATGTGATGCAAAATTAGTTAAGCATAGTGACATAAAGTAACTTTGTGACTTAAAGTGTCAGTGACATTTGAGTAACCCCTTAAAACAGTTGAAATGGAAGATGTAAAGTTGTTAACCTGCAATGAAAAAATACGGGCAATTCACGATACGATGGATGTGTTAAGCGGCAAATGGAAGGTTTCAATTATTGCTTGTTTATGTTATAAAGGAATGCGTTATTCAGAATTGAAGCGTGAAGTAAATGGCATTAGCGGTAAAATGCTGAGTCGGGAATTGAAAGATTTAGAGATAAATAAACTCATTGAGCGCACCGTAGAACATACAAAGCCGGTATGTGTTTATTATAAAATAACACCTTATGGTGCTTCGTTAAAAGAACTAACCGAAGTAATAGCAACCTGGGGACTGAAGCATCGGGAGATGATAACTCAATAATTACAAAAAAACCATTAGCTGAATCAATTTAAAATACGTTGTGATGACCGAAATAGAACGCAAACTAGACAGTAACGGCATACGACCTACGGCGATGCGTATTTTGATATACAAATACATGGCAGAGAAAAACAATGCGCTGGCATTAACAGATGTAGAGCAGGCCTTTCTAAAAGCCGAAAGAACAACGCTGTACCGAACCATAAAAACCTTTGAAGAAAAAGGGATTGTACATCAGATTGATGACGGTACGGGCGTTTTAAAATACGCCTTGTGCGAACCGGGATGTAACTGCGAGATTGATCGGGATTTGCATTTGCATTTTCATTGTAATTCCTGCGATAAGACTATCTGTCTTACTCAACATAAAATACCACACATCAACCTTCCCGAAGGTTTTATGGCTGAAGATGCCAATCTGGTCGTAAAAGGCATCTGCGATAGTTGTAGTGCTTATTAATTGCACTTCTGTTGCATTGTTTATTTATAGACCTTGCACCTATGAAAACAGAAGCCCACAAAACAACGCACACACACGAGAACGACAGCTGTTGTTCTACGAGTAGTAAGAAGCACAATCACGCCGATCACAATCACGCCGATCACAATCACGCCGATCACGATCACCATGGGACTGGTTTTAAAACCTATATTCCGGGTATTTTTAGTTTTGTGATGCTTGTTACCGGTATTGCTTTGGATTACTTTGAAGTTGATTTCTTTAACGAATATATTCGTTTGGCTTGGTACATTGTTGCTTATATCCCTGTAGGATTTCCGGTGATGAAAGAAGGCTGGGAAAGCATTCGCCAAGGAGACTTTTTTACGGAATTTCTCTTAATGTCCATTGCAACCATAGGTGCCTTTGCATTGGATGAATATCCCGAAGGTGTTGCGGTGATGCTGTTTTATGCAGTAGGCGAATTGTTTCAGCACGCTGCGGTAGATAAAGCTAAAGGAAATATCAAAGCACTTCTGGATGTAAGACCCAATGAGGCTTTGGTTTTCCGTCAGGATAAGTTTACCGCTGTTGATCCAGATGAAGTTACTGTAGGTGAAAAGGTTCAGGTACGAGTAGGAGAAAAGATTCCTTTAGATGGAAAGTTACTGAGTGATAAAGCGGTTCTCAATACAGCTGCTTTAACGGGAGAGAGTAAACCCGATACGGTAAAAAAAGGGGCGCAGGTTTATGCCGGAAGCATCAATCTCGAAGGCGTAATCGAACTGGAAGCGACTGCTGAATTTAAAGACAGTTCGATTGCCAGAATTTTAGACTTGGTTCAAAATGCAACCTCCAGAAAGTCTAAAACTGAATTATTCATCAGAAAATTTGCACGAGTTTATACGCCTATTGTAGTTGTTCTTGCGATTGCGGTCACGTTGTTGCCGTACTTTTTTGTAGAAAATTATGTATTTAGAGATTGGTTATACCGGGCTCTGATCTTTCTGGTGATTTCGTGTCCCTGTGCTTTAGTGATTTCTATTCCGTTAGGATATTTTGGTGGATTAGGCGCTGCATCCCGTAACGGGATTTTGTTTAAAGGCGCTTCCTTTTTAGATGCGATGACCAAGATAAACACCGTGGTGATGGACAAGACCGGAACGGTAACTCAAGGTGTTTTTAAGATCAAACAAATCGAAAATAAATCGGGTTACTGTGAAGACGAGTTGATGAATTACCTCACCGCTATAGAAGCTCAATCTACACATCCCATTGCTACGGCTGTGGGTGAATATGAAGTGCAAGGCGCTTCTTTTTCCGCAAGCGATGTTTCAGAAATTGCGGGGAAAGGTTTAAAAGGAAGCGTGAATGGAAAGACCGTTTTAGCCGGAAACAAAGCTTTGATGATTGCTCATAAAATTAGTGTACCTGATGAAGTGGATCAGATTGTAGAATCTGTTGTTATGGTGGCTGTTGATAATACTTTTTCGGGTTATGTAGTGCTTGCAGATGAGTTGAAAGCCGATGCGAAAGAAGCGGTAGCACAAATTAGAAAAGCTGGTATTAAGCAGATCATCATGCTTTCCGGTGATAAAGATGCCATTACACAGCAAACCGCAAAAGAGCTCGGTCTGGATCGAGCAAAAGGTGGTTTGCTTCCGGAAGATAAATTGAACGAAGTGGAGCAACTTCAGAAAGATAAAACGACTAAAGTAGCTTTTATAGGTGACGGAATTAACGATGCACCTGTTTTAGCAACCAGTGATGTGGGGATTGCTATGGGCGGTTTAGGGAGCGATGTGGCGATAGAAACAGCAGCTATCATCATACAGACCGATCAACCTTCTAAAGTTGCGCAGGCGATCAAAATAGGGAAGTCTACACGTAAGATTGTTTGGCAGAATATCGCACTGGCTTTTGGTGTAAAAGCGATTGTACTTATTTTGGGAGCAGGTGGTTTGGCCACGATGTGGGAAGCGGTATTTGCTGATGTGGGCGTCGCTTTTTTGGCGATTTTAAATGCGGTACGTTTACAGAATATGAAGTGGTAACTCGTTTTTAATTAATGGTGATCAGTCGATTTTATAATTACTGATTTGCAGTTTGATCTTTCCGGTTTTGGTATCCATATTACGCAAGGTTTTTCGGTCTATCTTGGTATCACTTCCCATAAAGTTCAAGGGGATTTTAAGCTTTTCGATGGCAAAAGAAACTTCGACATAATTGGGTAAAATATCCTGATTTGCGGCGTATCTCATATCCAGTTTATAGGTACCTTGTTTTTTGGTGGTGATCTCAGAAGCTGCGATACGTTGGTTGTGGGTATCGAGATAAAGTGTTGCCAAAGCCATATCAGATTCATCACCGGTGGGAATCACATTAAGCACTTTTACTAGTATTCCGTGTAGTGATTCTTCACCGCGGTTAACGGTAATAAAGGGATGCTCAAACAATTCAGACAAAGCGAAATCGAGTCCGCGTTTGGGTAATACCACAAAATCATCACTAGAAAATTTGATGTCTTTTCCTTTTTGATATTGCATCGATGCATGTTTGGTAGGCATATTGATAAACGGCGCATCTAAGTCAAGTTCGAGATCTGCAGTAAATGCATTCACCGCATCCATACGTTCTTTAATCGCAATCAAATCTGCATCAATCTCCTGAGCCGAAACGTTTAAAACACAACATAAAACAGCAATAAGGCTTAAGTATTTTATCATCCTATATCTTTTTTAGTAAACAGATAGATGCCAATTAAAGCAAAAAACACGGTATATCCCGCAAGTAACAGGTTATCCATCAAGATGGAATTCAGATCCAAATCGTACTCAAAAAAATGCTGCCACGCGTTGGTGAGCTTCGGAAAAAAGAAGCGTTCTACAGCAGGAACACCAAAATCTGCTTTGAGTAATAACGAACATAAAATCAGAAAAAAGGCGGAAGCAATCCAGGTTTTTGCCGGTTCTTTAAGCAGAATTCCCAGCGTAAGACTCACTGTAGTAAAAAACAACATACTCAACAAGCCGGAAGCAAAAGCCAAACAAATGCGCTTAAAAGCTTCTTCTGCGGGAAAGAAATTGAGTGTTCCCAGATAAACGACTAGATCTCCGCTTCCAAAAATACTGTATGCCAGTATACAAGTAGTCAGCATCAGCAACGCGAGAATAAGTGCGGTAAAAATAAAGGAGGTGATGTATTTTGCTGTGATGAGTTGCCACTTGCTTACCGCTTGCAGCATCAAGGTTTTTAAAGTTCCGTTTTTGTATTCTTCGGTGATGAGGGCAGAACTTACAATCATCAAAATCAGCGGTAAATTAAACCACAACGAGTTTAGGATGATGTATAACAGCAAATTACCATTCAGCAGATTTCCTTCAAAATAAAACGATTGTCTGAGGTTGTCTAAGAGCAATTCTAATATCGTCGCACCCTGATAATAGGCAGCGGTAAGAATAATGCCTTCAATCAACAAAACGGCAGCAATCGCATACCAGGTTTTACTCTCGCGAAAGAGTTTGAACAATTCGACTTTTAATAAGGGGATCATCATTTCGCTAACGGAATTACCAATTGTTCTAAGGTGATATTGGGCACGCAGGAGGTTACAGCAAATCCTTCTTCCAATACATTTTGCAAGATTGCCGGTATTTGTTCACTACTACACGTTATGGAAACCGTATTTTTTTCTGTAGTCAAGAGATAGGGTTGGAGTACAGCACATGCTTGAATATTAGTTGCCGTTAACGTATACACCGAAATCAGTCCGTCAAGCAATGTGTTTGTTTCTCCTTCGTTTACCAAAATCCCACCGTCTATAACATACAGGTAGTCACAGCACTTTTGCAATTCGGTCATCAAGTGTGAAGAAAGTAAAATAGCGATATCTTGGGCGGCAAGTTCTTTAATGAGTTTGATAAGTGAAGCCACACCGGTAGGATCGAGACCCGAAAACGGTTCGTCGAGAATCAGAATCTCAGGATCGTTAAGCAGTGCAATCGCAATACCCAGACGTTGTTTCATACCCATCGAAAAGTTGCGCACAGGATCTTTTCGGTTTAATGGTAAACCAACGCTTTCCAGATAACCTTCAACACTTTTTAAATCAGCCGGAGCTTTCTGAATTTGTGCGAAGATTTTAAGATTTTCGTAGGCGGTGAGGTAGCTGTACAAACCGGGCTGCTCAATAACAGCACCTATGGGTTTAGCCCGTTTAGATGCAATCGCAAGCGTACCGTGATCTGGAGTGACCAAACCACACAAGATTTTGAATAAAGTGGTTTTACCCGCGCCATTTCTACCCAATAAGCCGGCGATTACTCCTGATTTTAATTGAATTGAAAAGTTGTGAAGCGCTTTACCAGATTTGTAAGACTTGTTTAAGTCTGTTGCTTGTAGCATTAAGCCGTTAGTTTTTTTGGATTTCTAAACTCAAATTTAGGCTCGTAATACTTCTCTAAAAAGGTTCTGGACCAAAAGTATTTTTTAAATGGAAACAAGGGATCGTGAATCATAAACTGCGGCACAAAATGATACCATTTTACACCTAACGAGGAGTAGTATTGTTTTATTTCGGTTTCCATACCCAGTTCTTTAGCTGCGGCTACCAGCGCCATACGTTGGCATTTACTACCCCGGTAATGCTCAGCGATCTTAGGAGTAAAACCGTGCTGAAACAAATGATCTTTTACCCGCTTGTAATTTTGAAACCGTGACCAGACATCCATCGTAACCAGAAAAATATGAATGAATGAAAACATCAGACACCAAAGCCAAAAGCCAATGGTGATAATGGTTTCTTCGGTATAGGCTTCCAGAAATTTAGCGTAGTAAAAAACCGTTTCCAGAATAAATAGAAAAAGAGCACCATAGAGCAATTTCCCTACATTCCAGTAAGAAATAAAAACCGTAGGTTGCTTAGGCAAATCACTGTAACGCATCATAAAATGGAGACCTATTATTTGCAATAATAAACAAATAGAGGAGTTAATTATTGTTTAGAATATAGATTAACGGAATTTTTTAAGAATAGCTAAAAAAAGTCACTTAATTTAAAAAGAGTTCAAGTTTTTGGTGCAAAACTCGCTTGGCAGTAGATCAGTTGAGGATAAGCTTTATGTTTTTGTGGTCTGAAAATAGATCAAGTAGTATCTCAAAAAGCGTTTCCCCTTTACCATTTTCTAATGCGTTTATCTTTTTATTTGCCCATTGGATGTTATATGGTTTACCTATATCAATTTTAGTTTGATAGAAATCCCGAGTGGTTTGAATACCTAAGTCTTGTCTGCTTTTATGTGCATGCTTCCAGATTAAAACTACCGGATGCTTACCAAACCCGGAATAAAGCACATCATGAAGCGCATCCAGATTATATGCCGGTTTATAATCTGGTAAAAACGGAATCACACGATACAGTGCTGTATAGAAACCAGTAAGCGTATCAAAGCGAGCAGCGTTAAATTTATAGACTTTGGGTTTTTGCATTGAGTTTAGGGGATAGGGTTTCAATTAAATAATTCTGAATATGTATAATACTCATTTAAGTCTGAAAGGTATTGTATGGTGATTATGATTCTCCAATAATCAGCTTTAAAATCAACAGTTCGCTGTTCATCATAATCGATTATTAAGCTTCTAAATATAAATGATGATGGTAAATCTCCAGCAGCTAAAATTCTATTCACATAGGTTTTGACATCTTTATCAGAAAGGCTTTTTAGAAGAGCTAGATACTTTCCAGAGGTATTAATATAGAAGGAATTATAAATAATAGGTTCATCAAATTTTACACCGTCGTACGATCTATAAGCCGTTGTCTTGCTTGTTACCCATAACTCATTTTTTGTAGTTTTAGAGAGTTCATTGAGATGTTGTTTAAGTTCAGCTTTATCAAAAAGAACATTGGAGATGGAGTCTGGTCTTAAGGCTGTATATTGAAAAAACCTCAAGTAAGAAGTATTTAGATTGGTTTGTGGTTTTTTTATGCCAGTTTCAAAGTAGTTCACAAGCTTATTGATTTCTGAAGCCTCAGTTTGATTAAAATCCTTATGCACCAGCAGTTTTTTTACTGAATTTTTTTGTTATGCGCACGAGGCGAAAATAACAACTAGTATTCGTAAAAGAGAGCGTTTCATTTTCAAATTGAGAAATACCTTTTGTAATTTAAAGTTTATAACATTTTAAGAGTGAAAAGCAACTGCATTCAAACTTTAACCTTCGACTATCCTTTATTATCACTCTCTTCAATGACGATCTCTGATACCTGACTTCCAAAGGATCTTTTGAAATAGTAGTAGAGTAAATAGGTGCCGGCAATACCAAAAGGAACCAGCATCAGGTTCATTAAAAAATCATTAATTGTATCAAAAGAACCCGGAGCAATAAGCTCTATAAATATACCTAATAATATACCCGAAACAACAGCGCCCACATAATAGGCGACGATACCCGGTAAAGCAAAACCCCATTTGCTTTTACCGTGCGTTGCGGCTAATTGATAATAGTATTTACCGATCTAGTAAAGTAGAAGTAATCCAATCATAAGTGGTGGTTTGTGATGTAAAAAGTAGGCGAGAAGCAATTGCTTAGAGTCTGATAGCGTTTAATTTTTTGATTAAAATCAAAAAAAACGTGTGAAATGATACCGCGAGCCTATTAAAAGTTTAAAATTGTTTTGATTCTTTTAAACTAAAACTACATTTGCCAAAATGTTTAAAACGCGTAGCGCACATATAATCCCTATTTTCTTTCTGGCGGCTTTTGCCCTCCTGCGGATTTTAAATGTGCATACGTTTGTGCACCTCATAGAAGATCAGCAAGAAGTAGTAGATTGTAAATACTGCCATATGGTGGTGAATAGTGATCACGGCACACCTTTAGTTACAGCACCAGCCGTTTTAGAACACAACTACACAGATTTTGAAGCGCTGCAGCCTGTTGAAGTTATCCGTTTGTACAGCGAACCGACTCTTAAGCTTATTAAGTTTTCCTATTTATTCAATAAACCTCCCCCGGTAGTTGCCTAAGTACAGGCACGACTTAACTCAACTTAATTTGGGCATTCAGCTTTGCTGAATAAGCCTTAGTTAGCAGTTGATTTCACAAACAAGTACTGTACACTTTCATTTAAGGATTTAGCAGTTTTACACGTATTCACACCTACTGATATTTAGATTTTCTAAGCTTTAGAGCTTATGGAACCCTGAATTCCAACCTTGTTTTATTGGAATGCTAACATACTTAACCCAAGTAATTAAGGTGTTTTGCATGTTGCATCGAGTACGCTGAGAATCCTTCCTGTTTTTTTTACATACAATCTTATCAGACTGCAAGTAGCTCGTTGATCGGGTTTGCAAAGCTATGCGTTCAACTACAGATAATTAAAAAATGCAGTAGTAAAGCGTGCCTGTATGCAATTGCTTCAGTTTGTAACCTCAAAACTTCTAAATTATCAAATACATGATTCAAGCACTTAACCTCACTAAAAGGTACGGCTCGCATTTGGCATTAAATAACCTCAATCTGCAAATCAATCCCGGAGAGATTTGCTGCCTGCTGGGGCAAAACGGAGCGGGTAAGAGTACCACAATAAATCTTTTTCTTGGCTTTTTAGAACCTACTTCAGGTAATACTCTTATAAACGGAATCAACGTCCAGGAGCATCCGCAGGAATCTAAAAACCATCTGGCTTATATACCCGAAACGGTGATGCTGTATCCCAACCTCTCCGGGATAGAAAACTTGGAGTATTTCTCTAGTCTGGCGGGTTTTAAATACAGTAGACGGGAACTGATCGAATTTTTAATCAAAACGGGTTTACAGGAAGAAGCACATACCAAGCGCTTAGGCGGATATTCTAAAGGAATGCGTCAAAAAGTAGGGATTGCAATTGCAATAAGTAAAAATGCAAAGGCTTTGTTTTTAGACGAACCAACCAGCGGTCTGGACCCTAAAGCTTCTAATGAATTCTCAAAGATTATCAAGCAACTTTCAGAATCGGACACGGCTATTTTGATGGCAACGCACGACATATTTAGAGCAAAACAAGTAGCCGATAGTATAGGTATTTTAAGATCTGGTGACTTTGTTTCACAAATCAAAGCCGCTGATATTTCTGCAAACGAACTCGAAGAACTGTACTTAAAAACGGTTTAATAATCCCTACACGTAGTAAACCATGATTTTTATAAAAAACCTAGTTTTCTTCCTGATCTTTTTTGTCTTTGCTGCCGGAAATGCACAAGTGATAACAGGGCAGGTTAAAGATGCAGATTCGAAAGTTCCCATACCGGGAGCCACAGTACAAATCAAAAATACAAAGCAAGGCACGGTAGCAGGTTTTGATGGAAACTTCAGCATTAGCGGAAGCGGCACATTAGAAGTCTCTTATTTGGGCTATAAGACCATCACGATAACTCCGGAAACAGATTTTGTTGAGGTCTACCTGAAACCTGAAAATCTTACATTGGATGCAGTAGAATTGGTAGGACGTAAGGCACAAACCTATACCAGTGACTATTCTTTTTCTGCAACACGAACATCAACCTTAAATAAAGATATTCCGCAGGCGATAAGCACAGTTACTAAAGAGCTGATAGACGAGCAACAAGGCATACAGCTTGCTGATGCTGTAAAGAATGTGAGTGGTGTTTCCCCTTCCAGTTTTTACAATCAATATTCCATTCGTGGAATCAGTCAGAATGAGGAGGGGCAGCTCATAAACGGGATGCGTACGCGTCAGTTTTACTTTCTGCAACCTTTACTGGCAAATGTAGAACGAGTAGAGGTGATAAAAGGTCCTGCAAGTGCTACGTTTTCTAGCGTAGACCCAGGCGGAAGTATCAATCTGGTGACTAAAAAACCACTGGATGTAGCACGCAACGAGGTTAAGTTTACGACCGGAAGTTTTAGCAATATCATGGGTTCTATAGATTTGACCGGTCCGTTGAACGAGGAGAAAACTTTACTGTATCGCTTTAACGGAGCATATCGGGAAGCGAATAGTTACCGGGATTACATCAGCAATACCTCCTTATTATTATCGCCTTCATTTACCTATTTAGCCAGCGAAAAAACGGCTATCAATGTAGAGTTGATCTACAGCGATATGAAAGGAAACTTAGATCGTGGTCAGCCTATTTTTGGAGCCGAAGCAGGAGTGACCGATTTAAGCAGTACGCCGATGAGTTTAAATCTGGGTGCGCCCAATGACTTTTTAAATTCGAAGCAACTCATCATTACCGGTAATCTCAACCATAAATTTTCAGATCATATAAGTTTTACCACAACCTATATGAAGCAAACCTGGAAGGAAGACGTACAGGAGAACCGCACCACAAATGGATTTGGTGTAGATCTAGATAACAACCCCGTGCCTATGTTGGCGGCGATGCGTTTTATACAGCGGCAACAGTCGTGGAGTGTAGACAATGTGAATAGCTATTTCAATTTTGAATTCAATACCGGTGAATTGAAACACAAGCTGCTGGTAGGTTATGACTTGCACAGTTGGGCTAAACTGAAAGGTGGCGGACAAAATCAGGCTCGTGGCTATCTTTTAACAGACGGCACGGTAACCAATGCTTTTGATCCTGATAATGCTACGGCATATCAAACCTTTACCTATGAAGGGATGGTATTGCCAAAGCCTAATGTACCGCATTTTAATTTAGAAGCTCCTAACAATATACTGAGCAATCTTGCAGATTATAATATTAACAGTAGAACAGCTTTCCCCACTGCATTAACAGAGACGCACGCAGCTTATTTGCAGGAACAACTCAGTTATAAAAAGTTTCACCTGTTATTCAGTTTAAGACAAGAATGGTTTAGAGATGTTACCAACCGGGATGAGACAAACGAAATTTCCTTTACAAATCAAGCCCTTTTACCAAGAATAGGACTTACCTACACATTTAACGATCACGTTAATGTTTACGGAACGTATCTCGAAGGTTTTCAACCGCAATCCAATACAGTAACAATTATGCCAAACACCGAAAGTTTTTATGGTAGTACTGATGATTCGGCAAGCAGATTCAAACCTTTAGAAAGCGATTTAAAAGAAGTAGGAGCAAAGATCACCTTACTGAAAAATAAACTGCACATCAATACAGCGGTGTATGAGATCAATCAGAAAAACCTCTTGCTCAATGCCAACGTACCTTCAGCTCCAGACTCTCTGGCGACACGAGGAGCTGAGCGCAGCAGAGGTTTTGAGATGGATGTTACAGGCTATTTCTTACCCAACTGGCAAGTGTACGGTTCGTTTAGTTACAATGATGCAAAAATCATTGATGATAGCAATCCCGACCTTATAGGCGCACGTAAGCAAAATACTCCTTTTACGACCGCAACCTTATGGACGCGTTATAACTTTTTAAGCACTTCAAAACTACACGGACTGGGGCTCGGTTTTGGTGCACAGCATTCTGGAGATAAAGTTCCTACGTTTGACCGCAGTTTTAAAACTCCGGCATATACTTTACTGGATCTGGCCGTCTATTTTACCCCAAGAAACAGCAACATACAATTAGCAGTTACGGTAAAAAATTTAACCGATAAAGCATATTGGGTGGGAGCGCAAAATTACCTGCGGTTATTTCCGGGGGCGCCGCGTAACTTTTTAGCAACAGCAACTTATACTTTTTAAAGATGAATAGTATCAAGAATATTATAGCAGTAGAGTGGAAGAATATCATCAGAACTAAAACAGCCATGGTATTGATTGGTGTATTTGCAGTGCTTCTGTTGTTTTCGGCCTTTATAGGGATTGAAAATAAAGTAGAGCAAAACAGCATACGCCACAAATATCAAGAGCAAGTGCATGATCATTACGTCAATCAGCCAGACCGAAATCCGCACCGGGTATCGCATTACGGGTATCTTGTTTTTAGAGAACGACCCGCACTGAGCTTTTTTGAATTTGGAATTGAATCTTTTGCCGGAAACTCTATATTTCTGGAAGCTCACCGGCAGAATACTGTAAATCTGAGCGAAGCCGGGTTTTCAAACGGAATGTTGCGATTTGGAGAACTCAGTATGGCATTAATCCTGCAACTGCTGGTGCCCTTGTTTATATTTTTTATCGGCTATGGAACATTAGCAGATTTAAAATCAAATGGAGTGCTCAAGATTATGCTTGCGCAAGGAGTATCGGCTAAGAAGCTGATTTTGGGAAAAACGCTGGGGATTTTCAGTTTTACCACAGCGGTTTTCATTGGAGCGTTACTTCTGATTTTTACAATTGCTTTTGCTGTGTATCCTGAAGAACTTACCGCAGCAGTATTGATGCGAAGCATCTTTGCAGTCGGTTTATACACAGCGTATTTCTTTATTTGCTCTTGGGTAACCGTACTTATTTCGGCTAAAAGTTCACGAGGTGGCACAGCCCTTATTTCCCTAATTGTTATGTGGATGCTCTGCGGAATTATTCTTCCTAAAATGGCTCAAAATGTTGGTCAGGTTATTTTTCCTTCGATTTCAAAATTAGAATTTGAAACCCATATCGCTGAAGACTTGGAGCAAATAGGAGACTCCCACGATCCTGAAGATGCTTATTACAACACATTTAAGGCCGAAACGCTTGCAGAATATGGAGTAGACGATGTGAAAGACCTCCCTTTTAATTATGTGGGACATTTAATGGCCGAAGGAGAGCGCATTACTACCCAATTGTATCGGGCGCATTTTGATGAATTGATAGATACGTATGACAAGCAAAACAGCATTGCAGCGTACTTATCATTCGTCGATCCGTATTTGATGTTGCGTAATTTATCAATGGCTGTGACCGGCACAGATATGGCGCATTACCTAGATTTTCAAAAACAAACCGAAGCCTATAGATACGAGCAAACCCAGTATTTTAATGAACTTCATAAAAATGAAATCGAAGCAGAACAGAGCGGAACGCAACGCTTAGACAACTCGCGGTTTAAAGAGCGTGAAACGTTTCAGTACACTAAAAGAGGCTTATTCTGGGCATTATCCAATCAATTGACAACGCTTTTGGCACTCTTATTTTGGGTAATCCTCATTGGGCTTTCCTTCTCTTTCGGTTTTAAAAAAATAAACTTATAATGAATACAGCATTTTTTAGACTATTCGCTATAGAATACAAACGCTTTGCACGCAACCCTATTAGTATATTGGGTTTTGCAGTGGTTTTTACCATTGGTGTCTATGCTATTTTCCACGGAAAAAATACGATCGCACAGCAAAAAGAAACCATTGAAACCATTGCGGGTATACAAAAGGAGGAATTGGATAAAAACAAGAAGTTTTTTTCTGATGATCTCAGCCACTTTACCTATTACCAGTTTTATTACACGCAAAACGAACCCAGTAAATGGGCTGCATTTTCTATCGGTCAGCGTGATGTAAACAATTACAGTCTTAAAGTACGTATTCTTGCGGTCGAAGGGCAATTGTATGACACGGAACTCGCCAATCCCATGACCTTATTGTCCGGAAATCTGGACTTGAGTTTTTTGTTTGTGGTTTTAATTCCGTTGCTCATCATTTCACTATGTTTCAATCTGATTTCATCAGAGCGGGAATCTGGTGTATGGGCAGTGGTCGCTTCGCAACCGTATTCGCTGTCAAAGATTATATTTTTAAAATTTTCCGTACGTTTTCTGGCTGTTTTAGGGCTTTCTTTACTGTTGTTACTAGCAGCTTTGTGGTTGCTTGAATTGCCATTTGATGCTGATTTCGGCTTGGTTTTCGTGTTGATTCTAGGTTATGAACTCTTCTGGTTCGGGCTGGTTAATGCGCTGACCCTATTGAAAAAGAATTCGAACTATAATGCCGTAATGCTTTTGGGGGTTTGGTTATTTTTGGTCGTGCTTTTACCGTCACTGGGCAATGTGCTCATCAATCGGTTTATTGCTATTCCGGAAGCTTTTTCAACCACAGTAACCCAGCGGGAAGCCTATCACGAAAAATGGGATATGCCTAGGAGGGAGGCCATGGAGCCTTTCTATGATGCTTACCCGCAGTATAGACAATTTTCTATTCCAGAAGATATATACAGCAACGGCTGGTATTATGCGATGCAATACGTCGCAGATAAAGCCGCAGAAAAGGATTCAAAACTGCTTTTTGAAAAGTTGAAAAGACGTCAGGTAGTGAGCAAAAAGCTGAGTTATTTTATTCCCAGTTTATTGCTACAAAATACCTTTAACAGTATTGCTGAAACAGATCTGAAAGACCATATTAATTATCTGGAATCTGTAAAGAAATACCACAAAGAGATCTCCGAATTCTTTTATCCCTATCTGTTTAAAGGGAACTCTATAGACGAAAGAGCCTGGGAAGATTTCCCGGAATTTGAGTCTGACTCAAATGAAGCATTAAGTACTACCCCTAAATAATTGAAGCGATGAAAAATATAGTATTTCTAGTCATTCTGATTTTTACACAATACAGTTTTGCGCAGACCTTCTTTAGTTTTGAAGGAAAAGAAGTAGCTGCAGGAACAAAAGCTCATTTTAAAATACCTGTGGAGCACGAAGGTGTTTCCACCTTCATACCCGTAACCATTTTTAATGGTGCAACAGCCGGAGAAACTCTAGGTATCACAGCTGGAATTCACGGTTATGAATATCCACCTATTTTGGGTGCACAACGCTTGATACAGTCTATAAACCCTAAAGAATTGACAGGAACGGTGATCTTGGTACAATTGGCTAACGTAAAGAGTTTTTTGGGAAGATCTCCCTATGTAAATCCAGCAGATGGTAAAAATCTAAACCGTTCGTTTCCGGGTAAGGAGGAAGGGAGCATCAGCGAGCAAATCGCTTATTTCATCAGCAACAATATTATCAATCGGGTAGATTATTTTTTAGATATGCACGCCGGTGATGCACCAGAAGACCTCATGCGTTATGGTGCGTATTACAACAATGCAACTATGCCGGAGATCTCAGCAACCGGAAAGGAAATGGCTTTAGCCTTGGGCTTTAATCATATTGTAACTTTTAATACCGAAGGGAAGGATTATATGAAAGCCGAAAAGCCCAGTCTGTATACCTCTGCGGAAGCTTTTAAAAGAGGCATCCCCGCTATAGATATTGAATGTGGGCGTCTGGGTATCCCTGAAGCTGAAGCGGTAGATCAGGTAGAACAAGCTGTGTTGCTTTTACTTCAGAAACTCAATTTTACATCCAAGCTCAAAGTCTTGTCAACTACCCCGGCTATACTTATTAAAAATCGTATTTATACGGATAGTACGGTTGATGGTATTTTTTACCCCCTTAAAAAAGCCGGAGATTATGTTGTGACAGGTATGAAGTTGGGTTACACAACAGATTTCTTTGGGAATATTCAGGAAACCATCTACGCTAAAGCAGATGGACTCTTACTGCTCATCTTAGGAACCCCGCCGGTAAACAAGGGTGAAACGGTCGCGGTTATTGGTTTGATAAGGAATTAGGAGTGGTTTGAGGGATTTTTCTTTAAGAGAGATTTACTTCCCGATTAAAATTTGTCATTTTGAATAGGAGTACTGGTTACTTGAATTGCGCTAACGAGGGTAAAATGTAGTGAGATATTACACTTGTCGAGTATTTTTTTAGGTATTGTTATATGTAAACTCTTTAGTTGTCTCCTAATAAGTACTACAGTGCTCCGGGTTACCCTTATCGTGATTTCACATTGCGATTTGGATTGGTATGGAATTTCTTTTTGTAGATTTTACTGTTTTAGAAAGGATTCAGGTTTTCGTTCCTC
>NZ_FQUN01000032.1 GCF_900129005.1 Leeuwenhoekiella marinoflava DSM 3653
CTCATAATCTGTAAGCTGGTAGCGCTTGAAAAAAGCAATGTATTTGCTAATGGTGTTGCGTGATAGGCCTAACCTTGAACTTATCTGCCGCTTGCTTACGCCCTCGCTGTAGAGCTTGAATATCTGTTTTACTTTTCGCATATCTATTTGTTTATTGGCCATCGTCTTTTTAGCAAAAAAAGACATTTGACTTTTTACAAATAGAATCGACTTTCTAGTGGTTCACTTTGGCCCGGCGAAGACGGCTCACATTGACCCGATTTAGGTGGTTCACTTTAGCCCGGCGAAGGTGGTATACTATGCCCGATTTTTGCACAGAACCACTTTGCAGCAATCAGACTAATTTTTCGCTCGCTCAAATATTCTAGTAGTGCTGGATGTTGAATCGTTTTTACGTGTTTGATTTCAATTCTAGATTCTTTGAAATTGGTTTGGTGCTGTTGTGGTAGATCATAATCAACCGTTTTAAGCTGAGCTAGAATTTCTAAAGCTTTACTCACCGATACTTTTGAAAGCTCACAGATTAGGTCGATGCAGTTGCCACCTTTTCCTAGCCCGTGATCGTACCAGCAGTTTAATTTTTTAGAAACTTTAAAGGATGCTTGGGTTTCTGACCGCAGGGGACTTAGAAACCAAGCTTCCTTTTCCGTATTGCGAGTGGGAAGGTGTCCTAAAAATTCCAGCGCCTTTTCGATGGGAATTTTTCGGGCATTTTCACACGATAGTTTTTCTTTTTTCATCTGTATTATATTTTGCTATGTAATTTTGATGATTTGATGACAAATCTTCTTAAGCCTTATATTTACTAGCTTTACCTGGTCATCAAAAATTCATCGTTTCATCATTTTTGAATTTTCAAGCTCCTTCTTTGTCATCATTTATTTTTTTGATGACAGTTTGATGATAAAATGATGACAGCTTCAGCCCTTGTAAATAGTGGGATCATCATAATCTGTCATCGTCTCATCAAAATTTTGAGTCAGGAATTCCTTTTTTACGGTAAAATAGCGGCCTTTAGCCTCGATCAAATTGATAGAACCGTCAGACCAAATAATGAATTTTCGATACTGATTCGAGTTAGGTTGATTGTTGAGTTTCCAATCTACTTTCAATAATCTGCGTAATTGCGTTAGATCTGTTTTGACCCTGGTTTTATTCAGGGCATTTAAAGCATCTAACGGACAAAAGTCTACTTCTTCTAAGTCATACTTTTCAAAGACCCCCATTAGAATACTGGCCAGTTCTTTTTCTACCCGATTTCTATTATTTTTTACGAGCCTGGTAAGCGCAGCAGTTTTTATCTGCTCAGGAGTAAACCACATCCGCGTTTTATGAACCGTACTTAGTTTTCGGTTTGATAGAAAGTATAAGAATGCTGGGATTTCAGAAATCAGTTGCTCAAGAAAGTTTGTACTTTCTTTTTTGATTGAGGGTACTTTTAAAACCCAAAAGCGGGTTTCATTAGCATCAATCTTAATGAAATTATCTTCGTTGTTGCTGCAGAGAATAAACTTGCCAAAGAATTCTACTTCCCGTTTGTCTTTTCCTTTAGCTTCTAGCTTATTGATATTAGTTGTGCTCAGGTATTTAATACGTTCGGTAAGCTCTTCTTTATTAAAGAGTACTTCATCAATACAGATCAGGAGTTTATTTGCCCAATCGGAATTGAACTGACTACTGAAACTGTCATTAGTCAGATACGTGAGGTTGTTCTCAAAAATGGATTTAAGCCATTTTAAAAAAGTGCTTTTACCTGTTGAACGTTCTTTAGATACCAGGCAGAGAATAGGTAGGACCTGTACCGGCTTTGTATAAAGCAACTGCAGGTAATCCAACCCAAGTTCTTGCTGGTTACCGAATATGTGACTAAGAAATTTAGAAGTAGTTTCAAAAGATCCTTCATTGGGTTGCTTACTCAGAGGTGAGTAGATGTTATAAAACCCTTTGTACTCCTGTTGGAAGTTAATATGATTGGGAATACATGTGAAGCCATCGTATTTGGGGATTTTAGTCAGATAGGCTTTTCCGTGATCTTGTTTTATGGTCTCTATATTCCAATGAACTAGAAACTCGTTGAAATGACCGGCAATAGTAGGAGCGGCAACCAACTTGTAATAGGTGGTGCCGACCCTTTTATAGGGTATAGCTTTCATAATAAGTGATTTTAATAGTGAAGAGAAACCCTGATTCAAAAAGAATCAGGGTTTGGAGGTGAGTTATCTCTTTTTCAAGGTGTAACTCAATGCTTCCTGTTCAATCTGCGAATGAGATTTACGCTGATTTTCTAAAAGCCATTTGTTCAACAGATCGATGTCGAAGTAAATAAGTTTACCACCAGGCTTGCTGTGCGGAATGCCTCCAGTAGAGGTTAATTTGTATAAATAGCTTCGAGAGATACCTGTATAATCACAAGCTTCTTCAAGCGTAAGTACCTTTTTGGTGGCTAGTAATAGCGATTCAATGCGTTCTAGCCTTTCGTCTAAATTAATCGTGTTCATCGTATTCGATTTTAAAAGTGAATAGTGAACAAAGCGCTTTGTTGTATTTTTTTAGAATTCTTGAAATAAAAGTAAAGCTATGATTAATTAAAGGCTCGTTTTCAACTCAGGACTTATGCACAAATAATTGAATAATAGGTGTTTGTATTAAATGATTTCAGATGATATTAAATCATAACAAAAAGAATTTTTGCATACTCTTGGGAATAACAAATACCACTAAAAATTATGCGTGAAACGAGAGTTTCTGTAAGTTATCAACAGGTAAAATCTTAAATTTCCAATTTCGGTATTAGATAAGCCGCTTCTTTTTTCTTTTTGTCTACTATTTTAGCGTAGATCTGAGTGGTTCGAATTTCTTTATGTCCCAGAATTTTAGAAACCGTGTATATATCAGCTCCGTTTTCTAGCAGCAGTACAGCGTGTGTATGTCTGGCACTGTGAAAAGTAATATGTTTGGTTATTCCTGCACGCATACACCACCGGAGTAGTTCTGCATTAAAATGGGCACCGTATTTCAAACCTTGAAATACACGACCGCTGTCTTGCTTTCGGGTACCTAAAATACTCCGCGCCTGTTCAGATAGGTATTGGTATTCCTGAGCGGCAGTTTTTTTCTGTTGGAATATAAGTCGGGATCCGTCTTCTTCATCACGCACTTCAGACCAGGTAAGTTTATTTATATCGCTCCACCGTAAACCGGTAAGACAGCTAAAAATAAATGCATTTTTCAACATTTGATGTTTACATTCAGCTTTCACTAAGTTTTGTAATTCTTCGTGAGTTAGATATTCGCGCATAGTTTCACCCATAGCAAACCCTTTCACGGCTGTAGCATAATTGCGACTGGTATACCCATCATCAAAAGCTTGTCTTAATGCTGCTTTGAATTTATTAAAATAGGAGTATTTAGAATTCTGTGATAATAGCGTATTCGATTTAGTTTTAGCTTTTTTGTTTAGATATTTTTTATAGCCTAATACAAATTCTTCATCTACATCTTCAAAGGTAACGTGCTTGTTTTTACAGTAGTTCTCAAGGTGATTTTGAGCGGCATCCCAACTATCATAATTACCTTTGGTCTCATAGCGCTCTTCCTTGAGCTTTTCATAATAATTCAGAAATAGTAATTTGTCTTTACTACGATCTTTAATTCCATATTTGCCTTGAGCATATTCTGCTCGGCGAATGGATAAGATTTGTTCAGCCCTTAGGAGTGTTTCTTCATTTTCTCTCTTTTCAAGAGCGTTTTTAGGACTCATATAGAGATACTGTTTGAGGTACTCAAATTCTCTTGAATGAATTTGTTTACCGTTGGCATCTCTGGTCTTGCCTTTATAATATTCAATATATAGACTGTACTTTCCCGAAGTGAGTTTTTTCTTTTTGAGCTTAATTACCATAATATGAGCTTTTTGTAAAATTAATCCAAAAAAGCTAAATGAGGTGTACTTTGGTACACCTCATGTTTAAATTTTAACATTGAGGTGTACCAGAGGTGTAACAAAAGAACAATTATAGAAGAATTAAGAGAAAATACTATTGAATAATTAAGCGTATTAAAGGATTGATTTTGTTGGGTTTTGTGTTAATTTGATGTCAAATGATATCAAATTAAATTTCAGATTTATTTACCGATACATAAAGTAACTTATATTGACAATCAGTAAGTTATGAAAATAGGATACAAATGAGGTACAAAGGCGTACTGGAAAGCACAAAACAACACAAAATATCTATATTATTTTATGATGTAATATTAGGGAATATTTTATTTAGATACTTGCTAATAAATCACCTCTTAAATAAGGAGCTAAATGTGCTTTAACTTCTTTAAATAACTAAGCCTATTAATTTAGCCAATCGTTATGTTTTTTTTGTAAACGATACATTATTTGATATTGTTTTAAGAAAAATGTCTTACTTTCTTAATAAAAAAAAACGCCCTTATTTAATTAAGAGCGTTTTGTAGTTATATCTTTTTACGAGAGTACTATCCATCCCAAGTAACTCCCATTAGTAGTACATTCTTGCTGTCAACAGTCTTTTTCATAATATTTGTTTTTGATTATTATTAAAATAATAGTTTGTAAAAGTAATATAATTATTTTTTAAACCTTTATAATAAATAGTTTAAACTTTTCTCCTGGTAATAGTAAACCTCTATTAAAATATGTCATTTCATTAAAAGCTTCAAAATCTTGAACATCTTGTTTATGGTATTTTATCTTCCAAGCTGGACTAAATATAACTTTTAAATCTTTATTATACCTTATATTAATGGTAATATCGTCAATTATTTTATCACATCCAAAAATACATTCTCTATCATTATCTAAATTTTGGCTAAATATTACTTCTCTTTCAATATGATATTCATCTCTCCCTTGTAACGTTTTTTCCACTTCTTTTATTATATCATTTCCAACTGGTTTTGTTTTAATATCAGTTTCAGGGTTCAATTCAATATCAACATTTAAACACTTAAATGATATTTTAGGAAACTCCTCATTATTACTATCTTCTTTATCAACACCAATGCTAAATTTCCAAGTAAATTCTTCTTTGCTTTTTTTGACAATAGTATATCTTGTTAATTCTTTAACTAGAATCTGTTTATTTTCAATGAGACTTACAAAATACTCTTTTCGATAATTTTTATAATAATAGGCTATATTATTTTTCTCGAAGAATTCATTTTTAATATCTCTCTTTAAAACAGTATAAATATCAGGGAAAGCTTTCCTATATTTACTTAAAGTTACAACTTCCCAAATATGCTCTAAATTAGTTTGAGCGAGGAAATAATCTTCGGACAATGTTATAGATTCAATGCTTTTTTTTAATCTATCAGTATATTTATCAGAAATTAATATTCTATCAAATTCTTTTTCAAAGATTTTGATGTAAGCAAGATACTTTAATGAAGCAGTAAAAACGCCACCTGTAAATATTACCAAAGCAATGTCCTTTAAGAATGAAATAATCTTAGAATCAAACAAGTCATTTTCGTTAGCCACTTTTAGATAAAATAACCAAGCATAGAAAATGAAGTAAGATATACTTACGAATAGTAATATGAGGTAAAGGTTGTTTAAGAATCCTTTCCCGAAAGTTTTCAACATATTTCCTATAAATGATAAGACTTTTTTAATGGAAAAGTTATCATCATTTTTCTTTTCTTTATTTAATTCGTGTCCGCATTTATGACAAAATAAGTCATCATCTTTGGTGATTTCAACGTTACACTCGTTACAGTAAGTAATTTTAGCCATTTCATTTTGGATATATTGCTCAAATATAATCGTTTAATATTTTCACTTCCCAAATAATTTTTCAACTTGCTTTTTATTCATAGTTAGAGAATAGGCTTTAATATCTGTTCCCTCTTTATTGAATTGAGCAAGTCTAAAATAAGAACCCATTACATTCTTAATAAACTCCAACTTGATTTTTCCATTACCAGCTTCTAAAACAGTTTCAGAAGATTGTTTTTTTTCTAATCCTGCAATAATCAAATTATAGATTTGATTAAAAGCATCATTTTCATTTTTGAATGAAAAGCTTGCATAACTTATAATATCCTTATCCTTGTTATTATAAAACTCAATAGTATAAATGCTATCAACTTTAAGGCATTTAAAAGTTGATATACCCATTTGTTCAATTTCTCCTATCAATTCTGCTTTAGAATGGTCTAATACTTTTATTTGGGAGAAACTTAAAAGTGGTAAAAGGAAAATAAACAAATTAAAAGCTTTCATAAGTTGAGGTGTATATCATTAATTTGCTCATAAAAATAGTGTAAATATCTAATAACCAAACACTAAAAGCCGTTCAATATCCTGTGCGCTATGTCTTTCAGCTTCATCAATTTTTTGTTTTAAATACAAATAGCGTTTTGTCGGTTTGCCCTTATAATGGGTTTTAAAATGCTTTGAATACAATTCTTTATAGTATTTCTCAACATCAAAATAAGAGCCGTAAACCCGCTCTAATACTCGCCATTTTTTACTTTGCTTTTGACTTTCATACATAGCCCCCTTAAAGGCTTCACGATGTAAGAAGTAACCACCTATTGAATAGAGTTTTCGGCAACGCTTATTTGTTTCAGGACAAAGGAAATACCAAATTTTACCTTTGCCAATGTTTGAAGGAATAGAAACTAAAGTTACTCTGTACTTTCTAGGCTCATTTTTGTAATTATAAGAAAGTTCAATAAATGGCTCAATATCCCTTGTGTTGCTCCTTATTGAAATACTGGCAATTTCATTACCTCTAGTACTCCAATGAAGTGTACCGCTTTTAATTTGTTGAGGCTTTAAGTACCCCCATTCTTTTAATTTAGTAATGTTTAGCTGTAAAACCTCATCAAATAAGGTGGGGTAGGTGGCTGGCTTTGGCATAGTCTCTGGATTTTTATAACCTAAATTATTAGGGAACTTTTGAAAAACGTTGATTAATCAAGGCTTTTTTCAATTCCTGTAAACGGTTTAGGTAGGGTAAATAAATTTGTTTACCATTGTTTGCTTTAACAGTAGATAAATGGTTTTTAACAAATAAAGAACAATCTGTTATTGTGCTGCTTTCATTAAGCTTTAAAGGTTGGGTAGGTAGTTTCATATTTGTAAAGTAGTTTTCAAGTTCTGCAATATCATTGCTCCAGTCAGGCTCTTTTACCGTTATAAAATCAATATTGTTTTCTTCAATTATAAAAGGTTTTTTTAAAGCTTCACTTTTTTCACTTTTTTCACGGATAGGGGGTTCAACTGGTTCAGGTTCGGGCTGTGGTGTCTCTTTTATATCCTGCTTTCTGAATAGTCGCCAATCCTGTTTTATAAGATAGTCTGCAAGGTCTTTGCCTTGCTCTTTGTCCTGCTGTGGGGCTAACTGTTCAAGTAAGTCCGAAACGTAAAAGTATGTACCCTGTAAACGCTTTTGTATTTCGGCTGCCTTGTTACTCCATAACTGAAAGGCTTTGCCGCCTTTTGATAGGTCAGGAAACAAAAAAACATTCCTGCCTTTCAATGCCTTGCATTTGTTGAGGTTTAAGCTGCTCAAATTGTAAACTGCTAGCCAAAGTAAGTTTGTCGGCTGTTCAGGAAACCCAAAATACAACGTGCCATAAATAGCCGTTTTAGGGGCTTCAACCAACGCAACGGGGTTGTAGGGGTATTTAGTTAAAAGATGTTCACCAAACAAACAGGAAACCTTTGTTTCGTTCTCATTGTAGGTTTCCAACCATTCGGGTAACGCCTTGTTGTTTCGGGTGTGGTGCTTTTCAATAATTGAGTGTAAAAAGTCTGTGCCTGTGGTGTGGTTCTGCTTGTCAAATTGCTTTACCTGAACGGCTCTTACATTGCCTTGAACATCAACAAAAGGAAAGGTATTTGCCCCTTTACGGTAGCCGTTTTGTACCGTGCCTAAGTGATACAATGAAATAACCTGTTCAATGTCCTGCACTTCAAAAGGAAAGGCAACCCGTGAAAGTAGGTTTTGAATAAATGTATTCTGCTCATATCCTGCACGGGTAAGGTTCAAAACCTCAACGGGAATAAACGCCCTTTTGGGCTTTTTTACGGGCTTCTTTATTCGTTTTATTGGCTGTGGCTTCCAGTCTGTTGTATTGCCTTGTTCCTGCTCCCAAATCTCTTTTGCGTAACCGTCTAAATACGGGTTGAGGTTATAACCGCAATTCATTGCACGGTCACAACTCCCGTAATTTTCTGGTAGATAGTTTCCTGTACCTGTATCAACGTAGCGAACAAATCTTTTTTTATGGCAGTTGGGGCAGCGGTACTTTTTACTGCCCTTTTCTAAAGTATATCTGTAGTCATTAGCCATTTTTAAAAAGTGTTAAGTTCCTTTTCTAAATATGCTACATTCCCTACACCCAACCTTTTGAACTCAACCCCATAACCCGTAAGCCTTAATTTGAAATTCGTTTTACTGACTGGCTTAAAACCGTCCTCATTACAAAAGTATTTATACTCATTGTAGAGTTCTTTTAAAAGTGTGTAAGATGTAGGACTGTTTTTATACTCATTTTCAGTAACAAACATTTTTACACTATCGGATTGGGTTTTATAATTTTCAACGGCTTCAAAAGCTGCTTTACATTCAGTAAAACGTTTCTGCTCCAGTAGTCTATTTAAGCCATTCAGAACCCAATTAAAAACGCCTGAAAGTTCCGTGTCAATTATTTTGGTGTGTAACTGCTTATCCTGCTCCTTTGGTGGTATAGTAACATCAAAAGGAATAATAAGAAAACGTCTGAAATAGGCGTTTGTATGTTCAACGTCTCTAGGTAGTTCATTACAGTTAAAAATAAGTTTTGCGTACTGGCTTAACTGCATCGGTTGACCGTATGGCAAACGGGCGGTTATGGGTTCGCCTGAAACCAATTGCTTGAAAATTGAAGCTTCTAGTTTGCCGTTTATTTCGCTGGCATAGTTGACTAATTTATTTGCAATTTTAGCCCTGTAATAGCCCGCTTCATCGGTTAAGTTTTGCAATGAAAAGGTACTGGTATTCTCAACACCCAGTAAGGCGTTTACTACTTCAAAAAATACACTTTTACCATTTGCACCCGTGCCGTAAAGTATTAAAGCCTTTTCCTCTTTTAGTCTATTGCTCCCGTGCTTAATAAATACAAACCCTAAATATTCAGCTAATACTTTTTGCCGTTCCATATCGGGTAATACCCTGTTTAAATAGGCTTCAAATAAAGGGGCTTTAGTTTGCGGGTTATACTCAAAGGGCAGTTGATAGGTAATAAAATCTTTACGATTGAACGGGCGCAAATGTGTAGCCTGTGGGCTTATCTCAAATGTACCATTCTGCAAGTTTATCAATACGGTGTCTTTGTCCGCTTTGGGTGTGGGTAAATAGGCAGTACCTAAGAACTGTTTAAATAAAAGTTCTCTAAATTGATAATACCGTGCTGAAAATTTAGCAACTCCCATTTTTTCGGCTGCTTCACCTAAAAACTTTTGAAAGGTTTCTTTGTCCAGTTCAGCCCAGTAAGTGCCATTGTACAAATAAATAAAGTCGTGATTTTTACACACGCCCCAGTTGTTTTTTTCAGCGACTTTTAGAACGTTCTCAATAGACAATACTAAAAGATGCTTTTGATTAAGCTTTAATTTGCCCAGCTGCTTATTTAAGTCTTTCCATTGTTCCCGCTCCCTGTCTAATTCTTTATCGGTATTAAAACTCCCGTCAGGATTAGTTAAGGTATTTTCCAATTGTGCAATTTGCTGCCTAAGTTTTTCGGCTTGTGGGAAAGCTAACAACTCAAAGTCTAAAGGTTCAAACTCATCAATTAACCTTTGTAAAATTTCGGTGTGCGCTGGTGGCTCGCCTACTTTCGTTAATTGGTTTACGTGTTTTAAAAGCGTTTCGGGCTTGTTGAGGTCGTCAAACTGTGGGTTTAATTTTTTTGCGCTCATAGTGAAAGGCTTAATTGATTATTAAATGGTGCGTTGTTTGGGTTTGTGGTTAAGTACCACGCTCTAAAGCCTGTTGTCTTACATAGCCTTTTTTCTAGTTCCCAAAGTCGCCCTGCCTTTTCTAAATCTCGTTTATACCTACAAATATTTTTTTGTGGTATTCCCGTAGCTTCTGTAATCATTGAAGCGGTTGCACTATGATTTTGTAAATATTGAAATATGGTTTTTAATTGGGTAGCGTGCGTTTTATCTTTGCCCTGTCTTTTATGCGGGCTGTTCTTATGGTTTTCCATTGTTCAGCCCTTTTATTTATTAGAAAAGTATTTGTCTGCTTCTTGTTCAATTTCAGAATTGGACTTTTTGCGCCCCTCTTTGAGGTACTGCATAAGTTCGGTACTACTGAAATACAAACGCTTTGAGCGTTTCATTACTGGTAGTTCTCCTTTACTTACTTTGCTGTAAATGGTGGGTACTGTAAGGTTTAGAAATTGCGCAGCTTCCTGAATAGTTAACAGTTGTTCAGGCTGTACGGCAGTTGGGGTGTTGTTCTGTACTGCTTTAAGAATGTTTGCAGTAACTCGCTCTGAAATATCAGTTATGAGTTTTTCGGGGTCAATAGGACTTAATACTAAATTGTGCATAATCTTTATTTTTAATTATGCACCAAAGTTGGCGGGGCGTTTTTCGGGGCGTAACGGGGCATCGCCCTACTTTCGCCCTAAATTATATCTGTTTGCTTTGCAGGTAAGTTTCTATTAATTCAGGTTCATTTGAAATGTCTTTAACTATTGTACGCCAATTTTCGCCGCCAATTTCAATAAGGTGGGATGTATTGTTTATGTTGTATTTATTGATAATAGAATTGAAGTTTTTATAAAATGTATTACCCTTTCCTGCACCCATTATTTTGCTGCCTATTTGTTCCAGTTCTTTTTTTTGTCCAATTGGGAAACTTAAGTCTTTGGCGTTACATTCTATTAAATAGGTTAAAACATAATGTTTGGCTTTGTATCTTATTATTTTTTTTGTGGTCGTAGTTTGTTCAGGTAATGAGATATCGGGGATAAATTCAACCCGCTCTAAATAATCAATTATACTAGGAATGATTGTTTTATTCATTGCTGGGCTAAATGCTCCACGCATCGTTAATAAAATGTTTTTTCCTTGCTCATTAGTCAGATGGTACTTTTTTAAAATTTCTTCTATGTGGTGGTAAACTACACCTGTAGTATTTGGGCTGTTTTCGCCTACTAAATCAAATGCAATTTTATGTTTCTGTTGTTTTGGTGTAAGTTCTGAAAATGGAAGACTTTCCGCTGGAACTTTTTTATTTTCTAAAAAGTTAATAGGCAAGGTAAATTTGGTTTGTCCTTTTTTGAAGCCTTGTAAAGCTTCTGTAAAATTGTTTACAGGTATCGCCTTAGTTTCAAATGCTTCAAACTCGTTTCGGTCAGTGTCTTTGAAGTAATCAAATAGGCTTTTGGTGATCTCATCCAAGTCGTTTAGGAATATTTGTAATGCTAAAAATGTACTGTGTGTTTGACTTCTATAGTCGAGATATAGGCTTTTATGCTTGAATATTTCGGGTAAATCTTTATCGCTAAAATTTCTTTTTAAGTGATATATTTCAGTTTCAATACCGCTGAAATCATAAATAGGTTCATTCTCAAAATTGCAAACGTTAAGTTCTTTTGCCTTATCTCTAATTTTATTGATTACATTAATCTGTAAGCTATCAAGCTTATCTATTAGTTTTGGTTGTATCTGATCGAATCGCAATTTGTCCTTATAGTTCCGCTCAGGCTTTAATTGATCTCTTTCTTTCTTTAATGTTTCAACTTCATCTATTAAACCATTATACTGGTTGAAGTTTTCAATATTTGAATGTAGGTAGCCTATAAATTCAAATAAGGCTTTTACTTTAGGGTACTTTTCATTTGCCTTCTGTTCAAGAAACTTTTTGCGTTTATCTATACTATTGATTAAGTTCTTTTTGAATTCACAAGGTTTATCTAAAAGCTCATTTAAAGGATTTTTATTATAAATAGGTTTGTTGAGTTCTAAAACTAGCTTATCACAAATATTATTTTCAGCATCTATAAAATCCTGTTCATCAGTATCAACGTTTAAGGTCATAAAACTACTTAATAAAGAACCGTATTGCTTTTGATATTCTTCAAAATTCAGAATGTTTTTATACTTGCCTTCATTATACAGTTTAAATAAAGCTATTTTCAAGTAGTTTAAAAGGTAGTTGCATTTGAAATTATTTACCTCAGACGGTACAATGTTTTCAAAACTTAAAAATTGCCTAAATACTTTTCTAATAGTTAAATGCGGTGTACCTATTATTTCTTTTGAAACATCAATTTCGGTATTTAAATAATCAGACAATGATTGAGGAAGTTTGTTATTTAGTTCTTTAGCAATTTCATTCTGAATACTAGAAAATGATAAAGCAACATCTAGAGGTAAATCAAAAGTATTTAGATTGTCTATTATCCAATCGTGGTTTATTTGCTGCTTCATTTGTCTTTTATGCTTGAAGTGGTTTTACATATCCAGTTTAATCTTATTGGCTGCTGTGCGTTTAGCTTCATCTACAATTTTGGCGTAAACCTGTGTAGTTTTTAGGTCTTTATGTCCTAGCATTTTTGAAACGGTGTAAATATCTGTACCGCTAAACAGTTGCAGGGTGGCGTAGGTATGTCTAAAGCAATGAAAAGTAATATCCTTTGTTATACCAGCTGCGCCAATCCATTGAAACAGGTGTTTGTTATGATAAGCAGAATATTTAAGACCTTTAAAAACTTGACTTTCGGGTGCTCGTGGTTCGCCTAATAAGCTGTAAGCCTGTTCTGAAATGGGTAAAACCTCAACGCCTTTGGTTTTCTTTTGGCTAAAGTTTAAAAAATACCCTTGCCCCTCAATGTATTCCAGTTCGTTCCACTTCATTTTTGCAATATCTGAAAACCTCAACCCCGTAAGTGCTGAAAATAAAGCAGCTTGTTTCATTACAGGATTATTGCAAGGTGTTTTTACTAGTTTGTTAAGTTCTTCAAGGGTTAAGTATTCCCGTCGTGTTTCTGCTTCTTTAATTGGCTCAATACGGGCGTTTAGGTCAGTTTTTAAATACCCGTCTTTATAGGCTTGTCTTAGTGCAGCTTTTATTTTGTTGAAATAAGAAACGGCTGTATTTTGTGAAAGGGTGGTTTTAGTTCTCGAAAGACTTTTAGTTGTTTGTAAGTGTTCTTTAAAGCCTTCTAAAAATTCATCGTTGAGGTCGGCAAACTTCAAAACCCCTTTTGTATAATTGTCAAGATAATTGAGTGCAGAAACCCAATTTGCATGATTTGAGTTTTTTCGTTTGTGGGCTAACTTTTTGAAGTAGGCGACAAAGTTAAGTTCGCTCACTTCTTTAATGCGTAATTGCTCCTTTTCGTACTCGCTGTATATTTCAGGCTTATTTAAAAAGTTTTCACGCTTTTGGCGTATGCTTTCAGCTATTCTTTGGGTTTCTGTATTGTGTTGTTTATCAATAGGGCTTTTAGCCTTTTCATAAAGATACAAGCCTAAAAATTCCCTGCGTGAAGGTTTACCCGTTTTAGGGTGGGGTATAGCAGGGTAAAAGTCGAGGTATAGGCTTTTACGTCCTTTGCTTATTTTCTTTTGCCGTAAGGTTACTTTGGTACTCATTGTCTTTTATGCTTAGTGAAAATAGTGAAAAAGGTGTAGGGTTTAAAACAACTTTATTTTTTATGTCAAAATCTTATTAATAATGGTTTTGGGTATGTATGTAAATTTTCCCTGTTTGATTTTTGGCACTTTATTTTTGATTAATAGAAGTCTTAACCCGCTTTGTGAAATATTGTATTTGTTCTGTACTTCTCCTATGCTGTAACAGTCTTGAATATCATAAAAAGCGGGTTCGGTTGGTTTAACTTCGGGTTGAGGTATTGGCTGTTCCATTAATAAGTCAATTTCTGAACGCTTAACCCTTGTCATTCGTTGGCTTAGATTAACGGCTTTTAAAGTTCCGTTGTCAATTAATCGGTAAACAGTCCTTAGAGAACACCCTATTAAGGTAGCTGCATCTTTTGCCGTTAAAAACTCCTTTGCTTTTACGACTTCAATAGGCAAAACCTTAATGCGTTCAGTTTCATTATTTGACTTATCAATTTTAGTAGTACGCTGTTTGGCTTTATAATGTCTGCTATTGCATTTATGAGAACAGTACTTTGTCCTAGTTGTTCGGGCTGTAAATTGATTGTTACAATACAGGCAAATGCGTTTAATCTCAATATTTGAACTCATTAACTAGACTTAAATAGTTTTAAGCAGAATTAAGGTTATTTAAGTGCCATAATTTCGCCTTTTGAGGTACAAATATATTAATAAATAGTATTGAGGTACAGATAAGGTACAAATTTGTACCTAATAACATAAAATATCACAAACTAAACACTAAGTTTATCGCAATAAAAAACCCCTATTTAAAGGGGTTTAGGGTGGTTTTTTAGTTGTTTTGTATTTGTTTGTTTTGCGGTGGTTACTTTCCGATACAGAAATTAGCGAATATATTTCCTAGTAATTCATCGTTAGTAACCTGCCCCGTAATCTCTCCAAAATGGTACAGGGCTTCTCTGATGTCTATAGCCAGCAGGTCACCGCTTAGTCCGGCATCAATACCCAGTTGTACTTTTTCGATCTCTTCAAGAGCTTTGAGTAGGGAATCGTAATGCCGCGAATTGGTAACCAAAGTTTCGTTATTAAGCAGCGCACCGGTATTTACAAATTGTAGCAATTGTTCCTTGAGTTCGTCTACACCCGTGCCGGTCTTTGCAGAAATTAAGAGTATTGCCGACTTCTGAGCAGCTACAATCAATGCGTTCAACTGACTCTTGATTTCTGATTGTTCTGCGTCAGAAAGGTGATCCATTTTATTGGCAACCAGAACCAAAGGCTTATCCGGGAAGCGATTCTTAATTTTTTCTATTTCTAATTGGAGGTCAGCAAATGCTCTCCCTTTGGGGGAGCTGCCGGAGGCGGAGGGGGCTAGAGCGTTGATGAGGTAAAGCACCACCTGCGCCTGACTTATTTTTTCAAAGGTCTTTTTGATCCCCAAACCTTCGATGACATCAACGGTTTCTCGGATCCCGGCAGTATCTATAAACCGAAACCCAATACCACCTATAGCAATCTCATCTTCAATAGTATCGCGGGTGGTTCCGGCGATATCGCTTACAATTGCACGTTCTTCATTGAGTAGTGCATTGAGCAACGTAGATTTCCCAACGTTTGGTTCACCAACTATGGCTACTGGAATTCCGTTTTTAATGACGTTTCCGGTAGCAAACGAGTCGATAAGGCGTTTGAGTACCCGGGTGATTTTAGAGATGAGGTTTTGAAACTCTTCGCGGTTGGCAAACTCCACATCTTCTTCAGCAAAGTCGAGTTCGAGCTCTATCAGTGAAGCGAAGTTGAGCAATTCCTGACGCAGTTGTGCGATTTCGTTAGAAAACCCACCCCGCATTTGCTGCATGGCGATCTGGTGAGATCCGGCATTGTCACTGGCAATAAGATCTGCCACAGCTTCCGCCTGGCTTAAGTCCATTTTCCCATTGATAAACGCACGCAGCGTAAATTCGCCAGCCTTTGCAGCACGGCAGCCTTTTCTAAACAGCAATTGCAAAATTTCCTGCTGAATGTAAGCGCTTCCGTGACACGAGATCTCTACCGTAGGTTCTCCGGTGTAGGAGCGTTTTCCTTTAAAAATAGAAACCAGTGCTTCATCAATAATACGGTTTCCGTCAACGATATTTCCCAGATGCAGGGTATGAGATTGCTGCTCTTTGAGAATCTTTCCGCTTTTAGCTATAAAAACAGATGAGACCAGGTCTAAAGCATGAGTGCCTGAAACCCGTATTACAGCTATTGCTCCGGCTCCGGGAGCAGTCGCCAGCGCAGCGATGGTATCTTGAATGTGCATAGCCGCAAAATTACAAAATATTGCATTGGGGAGCACTCATAAAAAATCCCCGGACAAATACATTTGCCGGGGATTTTCAACTAACTAACCAACCAAAAAAATCAAACTATAACTCGTTAATCAGACGAGTCTTAATCGTTAAGATCTGCGACTGCGATCACTGTAACCGGTGTTGATCTGCACATCTGCTTTCTTATATTTATTTCCTTTATAAATGCTTCCGGTCTGCTTGTACATGCGACCGCTACGGTCGTAATGCATTTTTAAATTTCCCACTTTATCTAAAGCACCTTTTTTATAGTTTATCGGGATGTCACCTATGCGGTTCACCTGCCCGTTGTGCAAATACCCTATGGTAATACCGCCTATTTGTGCTACCTGTCCATTTCTGTTGTATTTCACATAGCCTTTGCGGTAATTCGCACCGGTGCCATATACATCTCTTGGGTTGTAGTACACTTGGCGTACATAATTGCCATTGAGGCGTATAGATGCTGGTGTTGCATTGAAGTCCAGAGTTCCATCCGGGTAGATCAAAAACTCAATACCTTGTTCAATAAAAACCACCGGTTGCATATAGTTACGCAGACTGTTGATTTCATTTTGCTCAGGGGCTGTAATGTATTCTGATGCATGCGCAGCAGCTCCGATTACGAAACTTGCTGCTACTAAAAATAAAGCGCGTTTCATGTCTTTTAAGGTTTATAGATCAGGACAGGACTTAATAGCTGTTCTAATCTGATTGCACTTCATACAGTTCAAACCGCGTGCCAAAAATGAAATGTGCTGTTTTATTTGCTTACGCGGAAGGCTGAATATAGTATTTATTGTTCTGATATTTAAATATTTATTGATTCCGGGTGATTTTAAAAAATAGTTGTTGATTTGTATTAAACTGAAGATTTTCGCTTTTAGAATAATTAAAGCAAACTCTTTCTTTTTTGCATTGCCCAAAAAAGAACCAAAATCCTCATCCCCAACCCTTCTCCCATAGAGAAGGGAGTTTGATTCCTGACAGCATCCCTCATGAGATTCAAAACACGTTCAGCATGACGCTTTAACAAATTGGAAGGGGGTAAGCCAATTAATATCTTTTGGTTCGGAATAAACATAGGAAGTTACGAAGGAGCGGAGTGATAGCGACGTGGAGCAGGCAATAGCATACATGAATAGCTTTTTTAGGATTCAATAAGCTTTTTTCTTTTTTGCATCGCCCAAAAAAGAACCAAAATCCTCATCCCCAACCCTTCTCCCATAGAGAAGGGAGTTTGATTCCTGACAGCATCCCTC
>NZ_FQUN01000030.1 GCF_900129005.1 Leeuwenhoekiella marinoflava DSM 3653
TGGTCTCCTGCTTTTGGCATTCCTTGTACTATTCGTTTTCCGTTCTGTTGGTGCGGTGCTTCTCTTTCTAGTTTCCCGATTTCTTTTTCCAATTTTTTCACATTTCCTTCTGCTCGTCCATCTAGCACATTTCGGACTTCAGTTTTTAATTGAAGTATTTTTGTGGCAAAAGGCTGGTTTTCCTGCACCTGTTTATCTGTTCCTTTAAAGGTTCTTTGGTGTTCAATTTTTGCATAGTATTTTATATCATCGATATTGACGGGTCGCCCATTTATTTCACGGTTGAATGAAGCCACATAATCCTTCATAATCTCCCGGGTATATTTTTGCAAATCTTTATTATGGTTTTGCAACCGTTTCAGTTCGTATTGTGAAGGGCTTACGATAATAGAATAAAACCGTGGCTCGTGCTTTTCAAGTTTTGCGGTATTGCTATCAATTTCCCTGACCACTTCCTCTGCTGAAATCTCGTCGCCATATTGGTTAAAAAAATGCTCCATATCCTGTTGTTCCAATCCTTGGTTTTCCTTCTCCAGATAGCCAACAAAATCAGCCGAACTTTTAGAATAATTACCTCCTATTTTTTGAGGTGAGATTGTAATATACATAGCTCAAAAATTTACAGTTGGTTACTTGGATTTTGTTTTTCACGGAAGCGTACTTCCTTTTTTTCTTCGGCATATTTCTTTTCTAAAATCAGCGGTTTTTTGTTTGGCTGTTCTGTCTCAAAAAGGGATTGAATCATTGCGACCGTGGGTTTGGTTTGTGTCTTTTCAACATCACGCATTATAGCGATGACTGCATTGATTCTTTTTAATAGTTTGGCTTCGATGGTTCGCCCTGTCGGACCCAATTTTTCCTTTGGCGATATCTCGTTATAGAAGAAAAAATCAAGGATATTTTCCATTGCTTCGGTATGGGTCTTGAAGTGTGTCTTTGAAAATTCCTGAAAACGTTTGGCAGTTTTCCTTTTGAACCTGATGGTGATGAATGAATCCATTTTCTTTCGCTTTTTTTGTGTATTTGACGTAAATCCATCCCTGTTTACAGGTTGTTCAAGGGCATTTGACGCAAATCGAAGAAATATATATAATCCATTAATTTTCAAGTTGTTGAAAATCAATTGGTTATAAGCTAAAAGGAATATGTAACGCGGCTCTGCCCGTTACCCTCTTGCTATTCCTTTTCGTCACGCCAAAGCGTGACAAAAATTTCATACAATCTGGCTAAAAAGCCAATTGCCCTTTTAGGAATTCGGAAATTCCAATATGTAAAATATAGATGGATACAGCTACCAGCGAAAGTTAAAAATAGGGTAGCTATATAAATTATGTGTGCTGAATTTCAGCGAAATAAAGATACGGTTTTTTTATTGAACTGGAATTACTTGAAAAGAAAAAACACCTCCAAAATTTAGAGGTGCTTGATTATTAAGTTTAGAAAATTAGATGTTGAATATGAACTTATAGGAATATAAATTTCGTAATGCTTCTTCCTCTATCATCGTTTCAAAACAGGTGTAATTTTCCCTTACGTATTTGCGAATATCATCGCCAAATTTTCGTTCCACGTCTTTTTTAGAATCCTCTAAAAGTCGGTTTTGAGCCTCCTCGCTCAAGTCTGTAAAATTGAGATAAACCATAGCCTGAATTTTTAATATTCGCTTGGTAACATCAGCGTATCATTTACAAAAAATAACCGCAATTCATCGAGCGGAAAATCGGTTGCCCGATAGCCGTGTTTTTCCAAAATATTGTCGTTGCCATCTGTATAAATAATTTCAGCTTCATATCCTGTAAAATTTTGTTTTTCCTCGGGCAATCTTTTAAAGTCTATGGTTATAAATTCGCTTCGGTTCATCAGACTTTTTGCAATTACGGAAGTGTCCGTAATGAGCCAAAAACATTCTGCTACTTCTGACAAATATTTCAATCCGTCCGTAAAACGTGTTCTTAGTAAGGGGATTTGATAGAACATTTCTGTTCCCGTAAAATATTGCAATCGCTCTTTTATTTCGTTAACTTGTGCTTTCATTGTGCATATATTTAATGTGTGAATAATGAAAAAGAGGGCGCAACTTTCGAGAGGAACGCCCTCTTTATTTTGAAGATTACTTATCGCTTTTACTTCCAAGTAGAAGGATTTCATCGGCTACGACTTCCGTTACATAGCGTTGGTTGCCATCATCGGTCGTGTAGGTTCGGGTCTTTAGTTTCCCTGTGATTCCTACTTCTTTGCCCTTTTCGACATATTTCTCAACAATTTCAGCGGTCTTTCCCCAGGCCACTACGGTATGCCAATTGGTGTCCGTTTGCTTTTCGCCTTTGCTGTCCTTGTAATACTCGTTAGTAGCGAGTGAAAAGCGGGCTACTTTCTTACCGCTTTCAAGGTTCGTAATGGTTGGCTCTTGACCAACGTTTCCAATTAACTGTACGTGATTTCTAATAGTACTCATAACTAAATATTTAAGTGATTTATATTTCCCCTATTGATTTAAAACAGATTAAATTTTAAGGGGTGTTTGTTCTTTTCTTCTGTGCACAGCACAATGGATAGAGTGGGTTTTGTCAAGACTTTTAGGGAACAAATCAGGTGTGTTTGCGACGTAGCAAACCTGCCTTTTTCGGCGGGTTTCAAGGAAGTAGAAGCCTTATTTTTCATTAAAACTTGTACAGTCTTGACAAGTTCCATAAGGGCATTAGCAATTCTTTTAAACGCAGTTGCGTTTGAGCGTACCGGTACTTAAGCGAGATAAGTAGCTGTGGTTAAATTAGAATTGGTTATGTCGTGCCTGTTTTTCGACGCCCCGAAAAACAACAAAGGCTTTATCCATTATAAACCCCTTAAAATGTGTAAGGCAGCGGTTCGGTTTTTAAGAATTTTCGAGTGAAGGCTCAAGAAGACTTCGCCGCAAATTCTGTTAAGAAAACTGAGGCGATGACTTTCCGCTCAAGAAGGCGGACTTAATTCACGATTTTGGCTCGGGAATGAAGTGTTCCTTCCCAGCATCGCGGGAAGGGTTAACGAAATGGAAAGCTGAAATTGTGGATGATGTCCAAGACCTTTTTAGAGAAGCTCTTTTCCCGTAATGTAGCTTTTCGCGGAATGTAGGGGAATGTGCTGAACGGATTATGAAAACGAATTATCCTATTTAGTAGAGTTTAAAGCGGTCTTAATTTCAAAGATGTAGATTGACGTTTTCCGCTTTTGGGGGATTTAGCGTTATGGAAATCGGAAACTTTGAAATTGTGTCCAAGACCTTGTGTAATGAAGCGCTTTTTCCGGAATGTAGCTTTTCGCGAAGTGTAGGGGAATGGGCTTAATAATTTAAAAAAATAAATTATTCATTCTAACTCACTTTTTAACTAATTAAAGAATGATAGCCCATCACTTGATAAATTTTTAAGACCTTTGTTAATTAAATGATAATAGAACAAAATTGTCGATGAATATATTTAAGAAAAAACTAGAAGATACATCCCCAAAGGAATTAAATTTTGAACCCATAGAGTTATTTCAAAATTTGTTCCATAAGGAAGGATATGCATATTTAAGAGGAATACAAGAAGAGGTATTAAACTCCTGGCATAGTATAAGAGACCAACGAGATGTTTTGTGTAAAATGAATACAGGTTCTGGAAAAACGCTTGTAAGCTTATTGATGTTGCACTCAAAAATGATTGAAGGAGTCGGTCCAAGTTTATATTTATGTCCAGACAAACAACTATTAGAACAGGCAAAGTTGCAAGCGGATTTATATGGAATACCCGTTTGTGAAATTGAATATCAAGGGCAAAGAAGTGTTTTTCCTGATGACTTTTTAAATTCAAAAGCTATTCTGTTATGCACGTTTCAAAAGCTTTTCAATTCACGCTCTATTTTTGATAGGGATAATATCGATGTCGGCTCTATTGTTCTCGATGATGCCCACGTATGCCTTGATAAAGCTAGGCAAGCCACCACCATAAACATTCCATTCGGTCACGAACTTGCCGAAAGATTACTAAAATTATTCAATGATGAATTAAAGTATCAAGCACCAGGAACTTACCATAGGTTAACTGATGGCGATCCATATGCTAAGATACTTAAAGTACCTTACTGGGCTTGGCTCACGCGTTTAGATGAACTTGTGCATCTTATAGGCGAGTTCAGTGAAGACAGCGAGCTGATGTTCAAATGGGGTTTGATAGCGGACGACTTAAAATCTTATGATTGCTATGTGGGACCAAGAGGTATTGAAATCGCACCGTCTTATGTGCCATTTCATAATGTACGCGCCTTTAACGAAGCAAAACATAGGTACATACTTTCAGCTACATTTGAAGACCAGATTGATTTGATAAAGGATTTAGGTATTGATATCGATAGTATCAAAAACGCCTTGATTCCCAAGGATCGTAAGGACGTTGGTCAAAGATTGATTCTTGCCCCACAAAGATTCGATTCGAGGATAACTGACGAGCAGATAATGGATTTGGCTAAAGAATATGCAGATTCTGGCGTAAATGTAATGGTTTTAACACCTTCTGCAAATAGAGCTGAAAAGTGGGAAGATATTGGCGCAGAAATTATTGAAAAAGATAACATCAATAAGGATATAGCCAGTTTAAAATCCAAGAAGGGATCGTTGAATGTTCTGGTGAATCGTTATGATGGTGTAGATTTGAATGGCGATATGTGCAGGATTTTGATATTGGACGGCTACCCGTCATTTAGTTCGTATGAACAGTTATATGCAGAGTTACGTCTAGAGTCTGTAAAATCTTCCCTAAAGGCTCAAATTATTGAGCAGGGTCTAGGCAGAGCTGTAAGGTCTGGCAGTGATTATTGCGCGGTGTTTCTAATGGGGAAGGATTTATTACAGTTTTTAGGAAACAAATCGAATCTACAGTATTTTACACCAGTAACACGGAAACAACTCAAACTGGGTCTATCACTATTAGATGATGAATCAAACGATAATGCCCTAAAAACAATTAGAGATACCGCTAAATTATGTCTTGTGCAAGATATGAGTTGGCGCGAGTACCATTCTGGAATACTTTCGCAAGTGGAGACTGACAAAACCGATGAGCGGGTTATTAAGAATTTGGAAATTGCCGATACCGAGTCAAAGGCCATAGACCTTTTCAGAAGACGGAATCACGAAGGAGCTTCAAAAATAATCTTGGATGAGATAGTTGATACAATTGATTTAACCCAAAAACAGAAAGGTTGGTATTTTGAAAAAGCAGCCAATTATCTCTATCTAGATAATATCCCGAAATCTAACGATTTACAAATAAAAGCAGCAAAGACGGCCTCACATATGTTGCAGTCAAAGAACGGACATAGTTATACTAAAATAATGGCAAGTGTAGAGCAGGCGACACAAGTCCTCAATTTCATAAAAAGATATGAAACATCCCAAGATTTTAAATTGTATTTAGAAAGTCTATTGGATGATCTTCAGTTCAGTCCGGACATACCACATACAAAATTTGAAAACGCCTTGGCAGAAGTTGGAAGACTAGTCGGTTTTCATACTCAAGAACCAGAAGCAGAATTTGGTAACGGTCCTGATGTCCTTTGGGTAATGACTGGAAATCATTATTTAGTTTTAGAGGCCAAATCTAGAGCTATACACGGTGAAATCACTAGAGATAACATTAATCAGTTATTGGGCTCAGGCGAGTGGTTTAAGAAACTATATGGTGAAGCAGCAAGTTTTAATTTAGTAACAATTCAACCACCAAATATAAAAGGCTGGAATGTGAACACTAGCGCAAATACTAGAGTTATTGACGAAGAATCCTTAATTTCGTTAAAAATTACTTTAAGAAGATTTGTTGATGGGATCAACAGTTCCGGTTTTACTGCATCAAGTACTAAAGAAATAGCCAACTTGTTAGGCTTACATAATCTGACAACAAACGGTTTTCTAAACACATTTCTAAAGCCTGTTGTTTCAAAAAAGGGGTAAAACTTCTTTAAAACATAGATGGTCGAGTGGTCTAAGGCACCTGATTGAAGATCAGGCGTACGGGAAACTGTACCGAGAGTTCGAATCTCTCTCTATCCGCAGGTACGCAAGTATTTTAGCCCGCAATTTAAAATTGCGGGCTTGTTGGTTATTGCAATTAGCATAATTGTTAGTGAAAAAGAATGTTCTTCAAAAAATCAATTGTTACTAAAAATCCAGTTTAAGGTACTGGACAAACCTTAATTTAATTTATGCCATATCATAGACTTCATCAAACAGCTTTTTATCCAACCGTTCTTGTTGGCCAAAGCTTTTCTTTAAGACATTATGAAGTACTGAATTAAACGCATTATAGCCCAACCAGAGATTTGGTTTTTCATTGAGCAACAAGGCTTCATAGTTCAAGATTTCTATGACTTCACGAGACTTTTTTGAAGGGGCGCTGTTATTGTCGCTACATTCATATCTGAACAATTTCGTTTTGTCAAGAATGGCCTTCACAAATTCTTGTGTATCGATGATTTTACATTCCTTCATCTTGTCGAATTTCTTGGTAATGGTATAAAATTCATTGTCCAGAAATTTATCAAATAGATTGTTCAGCCTCGGCATAATCAAATGCGTGTTGTTCTTACTGTGCTTGATTGAAAACTCAATTTCTGCCTGGGAAACGTGCAGGCCATTTGAACACACTTCTCTATAAAATCCAAAGTGACCAGAGGTCTTTTCACTACCGTCATAGGAATTTTTGAACCGAAGCATCGGCAGTATCAAATCTTTATCGTTCTTGACCGTAAACTGGCTTTTGTCGTCGATGATAAAGTCGGTAATGAACGACCTATCATTTTTGTTGATGGTTCGTTTATGAAAGTTTAGCTGTGCATCGGTCAACATTTCTTCAGCATTCTTGAAGAATAGTTGATTCGGAATGTGTCCGTAACTGTTCGATACCACGTTGACAATTTTGCCATTTGAGATAATAGCATTTTCAAGCCCTCTTCGAGATTCCATCTGTGTCAGACTCTTTAAGGATTTCATTTCTGATGGAACAAAGATTTCATCCTGTTGCAAATTTTGTAAATACATAGCTTTTGAATTTTAGTTAAACAATATTTGAGCAGTACCCAAACGGAAGTTAAAATCTTGGCTCAAAAGGAAACGGAATAAATAAGCGTAGGAAGTTGCGTTGGCTTTATGCCGTAGTCTTTTGATGGATGTATTTTACGAGTTTACCTTTGCACTAACTATTGATTGATAACCCCTTCCTTAAGAACCCATCTTTCAAAACACTATCATAAAAAAGAAGAAGGGCCAGCACGAATGCCGACCCTTCTTCAAACAACAAAAGCTAATCGTTGAGTTCCTGAATTTGCTTTTCAAGAACCGTGATGCGCTCTTTCAAACGTGCTTCACGCTTGTCTCGTTTTTCGGCATATTCCTTTTCTATGCCGGCAATCTTGGATTTATAATATCCCTGTATCGCATTATAAAATGAAATGTTGGTAAGATTATTGACGTGATTGCTTTCGCCAAAATGCACTTGCCTCGTGAGCATATACCGTATCAATTTATGGAAGATTTCCTTTTTGAACTTCTTCTTGAAATTCTCTACCATTTCAACTCTGGTCATCTTTGAAGTGTCGCTCAGGAATTTTGAGAAATACTTCTGCTGGCTCATATAGTCCACGTTGTTTTCAAATAGTGATATCGAGAATGCGACCATTTCATCTGTTGAAAGTGTCTTCTTTGTATCAATGTATTTCGTCTCACGAATCATCTGCACAACTTCCTCAAATTGCTTATTGTTCTCTATTTGCTTCTTGCGGATTTCCCTTTCGTTGATTTTTACGATTTGTTCTTCAGGTGTACAATCTGCCATTTTTCTGTTGGCCAATGGTGCCGAATATTCCGTAGAATCGTTCTTTGATTTTTCGACAATTTTTACAAAGACCTCTTTATTCCTGTAAGTTTTGGGATGAAACAAAATGCCATTTGTAAACCCATTTTCATTTGCTGAATTGTATTCTTCCAATGCTTCTTTGTAATTTTGCAACGCTTTTTCAAATTCGGCTTTTAATTCATCTTCAGAATAGTCATAATGTTGGTATTCTTTCTTAATTGCCTCTATTGTAGGTTCAATTGGATTTTCTATAATTTCAGCATCATCCAGTAAATAGACTTTCAATCCGTTCTTTTCCAACTGGGAAATGATTAATTGATTGTTTTTGTCATCCGCCCAATACTTCCTTATTTCGGGAATCATCAAAATATTCTCTTTCTTCGATTTCTCAATGAGGTTCAAGAACGACTTGTTCTTCTTGGTCTCATAACAAGCTGCTTTTGTACAGACCATTTGACCTTCGCCGAACAGATTGCCTTGATTGGCCGCATTGAACGGACATTCTACACAAGACCCAGCTTTTGGGACTAATTTTTTGTCCGCTACATCAAAGGATGCTTTTTCCAAATCATAGGTCTGGTCTTTAATCATCCTGTTTATCTGATGTGCATTAAAATCTTCGCCCATCGTTTCTAACATCATCAGCTGTTCTTCCGGTTCAAATAGCGCAACACCAACACCTAAGGAAATCGTCATTTCGCCATTGCGGACAAAGTGCTTAAAACCGTCAATCAATCCAGCCAGTTTAAGTCGCTGTCTGATAAAGTTATCCGTTCTTCCCAATCGCTTTGCAATTTCAGTAGGTGCGTATTTCTCGCTTAGGTAAGCAATCGCCTCGGCTTCTTCGGTAGGCTCGACATCCTGTCTTTGCAGATTCTCGATAATCTGAACTTCAAGAACATCATTGTTTTTATAAGTCCTCACGATACAGGGTATGGTCTTCTTTCCAGCCAAATTACTTGCACGATATCGGCGTTCGCCCATCACGATGACATAATGGTCATTTAGTTGCCTTACCGTGATTGGTTGCAACACACCGTGCTTTTCGATACTCTCAGATAGCTGCTTTAACGCATCTTCGTTAAACGTCTTTCTCGGCTGTTCTGGGTCAGGCTTGATTTTACCCAACGGTAAGTTCTGAATTTGAAGTGCTTTGGATTTCTTTCCATTTACTTCTTTCTTGGCAGTAGATTTCGCTCTACTGCGCTTCTTTGTGGTACTCGCTTTTGTTGTCATAATACTCAAATTTTTGATTAAACAATATTTGAGCAGAAACCAAACGGAAGATAAAATCTTGGCTCAAAAGGAAACGGAATAAATGAGTAGGGGAAGAAGCGTTGGCTTTATGCCGTAGTCTTTTGATGGAAGTATTTTACGAGTTTACCTTGCGTGTATATTGTATGATAATAAACTTCCCTTACGAAGAAGTAAGGTCGTGATTAGATAAAGTTTATTATTCTGATAGTAAATTCATAGGGTTTAAAAACAAATAGAAGAATTTAACATCAATAAAAATGTTGCCTTCAAAATAGCAAAATGTTGTACCTATGTTGTACCAAGTCATAAAAAAAGCCGAGATTTTCATCTCAGCTTTTTTAGTACCGAAGGCGGGAATCGAACCCGCAAGCCTTGTGAGCAATGGATTTTGAATCCATCGTGTCTACCAATTCCACCACTTCGGCATACTTTTTTTCCCTTCTCAAATTTGGATTTTGAATCCAGCGCGCCTGCCTGCCGGCAGAGGCAGGTCTACCAATTCCGCCACCGAGGCATTAATGGAGGGCAAAATTAATAAAATTTCTCATTATTTAATCAAAATACTGCTAAAATAAAGTCCGTCAAGCCAATTTAATTTATACTTTTGCAGCCTCTTATAAATTTAGCAAATCTAAACATAAGATAACCATGTCATTATCAGCCCCTGATGCAAAAATTTTCCCGTGTACACAAAGCCGGGATTTAGCCGAAAAAATAGCGAAAGCTTACGGGCAACCGCTGGGCAAGATAATCACGTCTACCTATAGCGATGGCGAGTTTCAGCCTTCATTTGAAGAATCTATACGAGGATCGCGGGTTTTCATTATTGGCTCCACAATGCCAAGCAGTGAAAATCTAATGGAAATGTTATTGATGCTTGACGCTGCAAAACGTGCTTCTGCGCGTCACATCACTGCTGTTTTACCTTATTTTGGATGGGCACGCCAGGATCGTAAAGACAAACCTCGTGTACCTATTGCAGCAAAACTAGTCGCTAATTTATTAGAAACTGCCGGAGCAACCCGTATCATAACAATGGATTTGCACGCAGATCAGATTCAGGGATTCTTTGAGCGTCCGGTTGATCATCTTTTTGCTTCAACTGTATTTTTGCCCTATTTAGAGTCACTTAATTTGCCTAATATGACAATCGCCTCTCCAGATATGGGAGGTTCTAAAAGAGCTTATGCCTATTCTAAAGCGCTAGATTGTGATGTTGTGATCTGCTACAAACAGCGTGAAAAAGCTAACGTTATCAGCCATATGGAGTTGATAGGTGATGTAAAAGGGCGGAATGTAATTCTGGCAGATGATATGGTAGATACCGCCGGTACACTTACTAAAGCTGCAGACCTGATGATGGAACGTGGTGCACTTAGTGTTAGAGCGATTTGTACGCACGCACTTTTGAGCGGAAATGCTTATGAGCGTCTTGAAAACAGTAAGCTTGAAGAGCTTATTGTAACAGACAGTATCCCGCCAAAACAAGAAAGCAATAAAGTACGCATCTTGAGTTGTGCAGATTTATTTGCTGATGTGATGCACCGTGTACACAGCAACACGTCTATTGCTTCAAAATTTTTAATGTAATTTATTAATACTTAATATATAATTAAATGAAGTCAATCACGATCACAGGATCTAAAAGAGAAAGCGTGGGCAAAAAGGCAACTCAAGCCCTACGTAATGCTGGACAGGTTCCTTGCGTACTATACGGAGGGGATGAGCCAGTACACTTTAACGCACCAGAAATTGCGTTTAAAGATTTGGTTTACACTCCAGATGCGCATACCGCGACTTTGGAGCTTGATGGAAACACCTACATGGCTATCCTTCAAGATATTCAATTTCACCCGGTAACAGATCGCATACTTCACGTAGATTTCTATCAAATCTTTGAAGGTAAAGAAGTTACCATGACTATTCCTGTTCACTTTGAAGGAAACTCTAGAGGGGTACGTAATGGTGGTGTTTTACGTAAAACATATCGTACACTTCGCGTTAAGGCATTGCCTAAAAACCTTCCTGATTATGTTGTTGCAGATATTACCAAACTTAAAATTGGTGATAAATTGTACATCACAGATGTTGAGCAAGGAGAATGGAAATTCCTTCACCCAGACAACACAGTGGTTTGTCAAGTTAGAACTTCGCGTAACGTTGTTGAAGATCTTGACGATGAAGACGAAGATGAAGATGGTACAGAAGCTACTGAACAAGCTGCTGACGCTGCAGAATAAATTGGGAAACCAATTTTATTATAAAACACCCGCATTAGTGGGTGTTTTTTTATACCCTAATTTTGAGATAAGCTTAACCCTTATATTCAAGCAAAACGCAACAAAATCTTAAATTTGCGCTTTAATCACTTTTAAGAAGTGTTTTAGTTTTAAAAAGCGAATAATAAACCTCTTTCATTTAATTAGATTTTAATCCTATGTCAGGTTTTTTCAACAACCTTTTTAAAGCATCAAAAGAACGTAAAGATCCCATGAAAAAATACCTTATTGTAGGCCTGGGAAACATTGGCCCCAAATATCACAATACCCGTCACAACATAGGTTTTAAACTAGTCGACGCTTACGCAGAAGAACAAGCTGCATCCTGGTCTACCGAAAAACTAGGAGATGTTGCCTACACTAAAGTACGGGGCAGAACCGTAGTTTTACTCAAGCCTAATACCTATATGAACCTGAGCGGAAAGGCTGTAAAATACTGGATGCAAAAAGAAAACATAAGCATTGAAAACATACTGATTATCACCGATGACCTCAATCTAGATTTTGGAACCATACGGGTAAAAACAAAAGGGAGCGATGGCGGCCATAACGGACTTAAAGATATTCAAAACCAATTGATGACCAGCAGCTATCCCCGGTTTAGATTTGGTATTGGTGACCGGTTTAGCAAAGGCAAGCAAATAGACTATGTGCTGGGCGAATGGGACAAAAATGAAGATCTTGATATGCCAGAAAGAATAGATATCTCGTGCAAGGTAATCGAAAGTTTTATAGCTTCGGGAGTGTCTAATACCATGAACGCTTACAACGGCAAATAAATTGAAACAACACACTTCAGCAGCAAAATTTGACGGGCAAAAAGGTACTGTGGTCACCATTGGCACCTTTGACGGTGTACATCTGGGTCATCGTAAAATCATAAACCGCCTGCTAGATAGCGCTCAAAGCAACGATTTAGAATCTGTAGTACTTACTTTTTTTCCGCATCCGCGTATGGTACTTCAGAAAGACACCGGTATTAAGCTTATCAATTCTATTCGTGAGCGCGTTGCCTTATTAGACGCTTGCAATCTGGATCACTTGGTGATTCACCCATTTACGCAAGAATTCTCAAGACTTACGGCAGAAGAATTTGTAAAAGATATTCTGGTAGATCAGCTCAAAGCGCGTAAAGTCATCATTGGTTACGACCATCGTTTTGGGCGTAATCGCAATGCCAATATTGAAGACCTGAAAGCCTTTGGCGAGCGCTACAATTTTGAAGTTGAAGAGATTTCAAAACAAGATGTAGATGATGTCGCTGTGAGTTCTACTAAAGTAAGAAAAGCTCTTAACGAAGGGAATCTGGATTTGGCTAATGAATACCTAGGCTATCCTTTTATGCTTAATGGAATAGTTTCCAGAGGAAAAGGATTGGGTAGAAAATTCAATTACCCTACTGCTAACTTAAAAGTTGAAGAAAGTTACAAGCTTATTCCGGCAAAAGGAGTTTATGTTGTACAATCTAAAATTGCAGACAGCACGATTTACGGGATGATGAGCATTGGCACCAACCCTACTGTTGGCGGTAGCGCGCTCACTATAGAAACCTTCTTTTTTGACTTCGATCAGGATTTGTACGACCAGCATTTACAAATAGAATTACTCACGCGCATACGCGACGAGAAAAAATTCAAGTCTGTAGACGAACTTATTGCAGCCATGCAGACTGATGAACAATTTGCTAAAGCATTCATTCAAAAATCAGATGCTCGATAAATGGCTTTTTAAACAGATAGACAACAGCGCGCTCGTCGTATTTAGAGTGCTGTTTGGTTTTTTGATCACGTTAGAAGCCTGGGGAGCGATCGCCACAGGATGGATCAAACAAACCTTGCTTGAGGGCGATTTTACCTTTAACTTTATAGGCTTTGATTTTTTACAGCCGCTTTCCGGGGATGGCATGTATTACTATTATGGCCTTATGGGGCTATTTGGTGTGTTTGTGATGCTAGGCCTCAAGTATCGGTTTAGCGTCTTAGCCTATGGCGTGATGTGGTCTGCCGTTTATTTGATGCAAAAATCTTCTTACAACAACCACTATTACCTTTTGATGCTTTTATTAGGTATTATGGCGTGTTTACCGGCTCACCGCTACCTTTCATTAGATGTAAAACGCAATCCAAAGCTTAAAAAACGGAGTATGCCCCGTTGGGTTTATGTGATTATCATCGCCCAATTATGGATTGTGTACACCTATGCTTCTGCAGCAAAATTATACCCGGACTGGCTAGATGCAAGTATGGCTGGCCAACTTATGGAAGCCCGCAAAAATTACTGGCTGGTGGGTGATTTTCTGCAGCAAAAATGGGTGCACTGGTGTATCGCTTATTTTGGAATTCTGTTTGACGGACTCATCATTCCGGCTCTGTTATTTAAACCTACGCGAAAGTTAGCATTTATCGTTTCGATCTTCTTTCACCTGTTCAATTCGTTTATTTTTCACATTGGCATCTTCCCATACATGTCTCTAGCATTTACGCTGTTCTTTTTTCCACCGGAAACCATTCAGCGTATTTTTCTACAGGGGAAAAAATTATATACTGAAAATGAAATCATCAGGCCCAAGCATTACAAACCGGCTCTTGTATTCTTTGGAATCTACTTTATCATTCAGATTAGCCTACCCGTAAGACATTGGTTCATACAAGATGATGTGCTCTGGACGGAAGAAGGACACCGCCTCAGTTGGCGTATGATGCTGCGTTCTAAAGGCGGAAGAATCAGCTTTAAAGTAGTTGATAAAGCAACCGGTTTAGAATTGCCTTTCAATTATCGTAAAATGCTTTCGCGCAAGCAACAACGCGCTGTAAGCACAAAACCAGATGTCATCTGGCAATTTTGCCAACGCGTTAAAAAGGATTATGCAGCAAAAGGAAAGGATGTTGCTATCTACGTAGATTGTAAAATACGTATCAACGGCGGCGACCTGCACAGCTTGATAGACCCTAAAGTAGATATGGCAACTGCAAAATGGGACTACTTCTGGCATAATGAGTGGCTCTTACCCTCGCCACTAAATAAAGAAGTTAAAAAAGCACCCTATTCAAAAGTTTCTTTTGAATAAGCAACACGCATTTCTCGCCGAATAAATCAGAAGAATTTACCTGTTAATTTTAAAAGGCATTTACGTACTTTTGCCGTCTAAAATCTAAGCCAATGCTACACGTAACAGACATTCGTGATAATAAAGAAGAATACATAAAAGCGCTTACGAAGCGTAGTTTTGATGCAACTGAAGTATTTGAAAATGTTCTTTCGCTAGACGAAAAACGCCGTAGCACACAAGCTTCTTTAGACAATACCCTTGCAGAAAGCAACAAACTTTCTAAGGAGATTGGGATGCTTTATAAAAATGGAGAAGCTCAAAAAGCCAACATTTTAAAAGAGCGTACCGGTAAATTAAAAGAAGAATCTAAAAGCTTACAGGAGCTACTTACAACTACTGCTGAAGAATTGGAGCAGTTGCTGTACACCATCCCAAATATTCCTCAAGACAGCGTTCCTGCAGGGAAAAGTGAAGAGGATAATGAAGAGGTTTTCCGCAAAGGGGATATCCCTGTTTTAGCAGCAGGCAGTTTGCCACACTGGGAACTTGCTAAAAAATACGATATTATAGATTTTGAGTTGGGCACTAAAATTACCGGCGCCGGTTTTCCGGTTTATAAAGGGAAAGGTTCTCGTCTGCAACGTGCGCTTATCAATTATTTTTTAGATAAAAATACAGCAGCGGGTTACACGGAATATCAGGTTCCGCTTTTAGTGAATGAAGCTTCAGGTTTTGGTACCGGGCAGCTTCCAGATAAAGAAGGTCAGATGTATCACGTAGGTATTGATGATTTGTATTTAATTCCTACTGCTGAAGTTCCGGTAACTAATATGTTTCGTGACAATCTTTTAGATGAAAAAGACTTGCCGATCACCTGCACCGGTTATACACCGTGTTTTAGACGGGAAGCCGGTTCTTATGGTGCTCACGTACGCGGATTAAACCGATTGCATCAGTTTGACAAAGTTGAGATTGTTCGTCTTGAAAAAGCAGAAAACAGCGACGCTGCTCTTGACGGAATGGTTGAACACGTAAAAAGCATTCTTGACGAATTGAAACTGCCTTATAGAATATTGAGACTTTGCGGTGGTGATTTAGGTTTCACTTCTACCCTAACTTATGATTTTGAGGTGTTTTCTACCGCTCAGGATCGTTGGTTAGAAATCAGTAGTGTTTCTAACTTTAAGACGTTTCAAGCCAATCGCTTAAAACTGCGTTACAAAGATACAAATGGAAACAAGCAGCTGGCCCATACGCTTAACGGAAGTGCCTTAGCATTACCACGTGTTTTAGCAGGTATTTTAGAAAATTATCAAACGGAAGACGGTATCAACATCCCGGAAGTTTTGGTGCCTTATTGCGGTTTTGACAAAATTTAAAAACCCACACCCGTTTATACTATTCCTTGCGTTTCATACGTAGCCTAGTAAATCACCTTGAAGCAAGCCCGTAAGGCATTAAAAGGAAACAGCTTTTGACTTCGAGGCAAGCTTAGACGTATTTAAATCTCGATTATCGAGTAAAGATCTAATTGAAGCACTTGCGCATGCAAAGTGCTTCAACTTTAGTATCTTTAGCTAAAATCATACACCGTGTTTCGCGCTCTATTTTTATGTTTTTTTTGCTTTATAGCTCTTGCAGCACAAGCTCAGGAAGAAATACTTGCGCGCAATTATATGGAGCAAGGCGCTTATCAAAAAGCGGCGTTGATTTATGAGGAGTTCGTTGAAGAAAATCCGGCTAATACGAATATGGTCTCCAGTCTAGTTGAAGCCTATCAACAGCTTGAAGACTATGACAAAGCCGAAGCCGTACTTCTAAAATCACTCAAATTATCTAATAGTCTTATTCATCTGGAAGTAGATTTGGGCTATAATTACCAGCTACAAGGCAATACTGAAGAAGCAACATTACATTACAACAAAGCATTAAGTGCCGTAGCTCAGGAAGCACGTTTCGCGTATTTGGTGGGGCGCACGTTTCAAAAATACAGCCTGCTGGATGAAGCGGCACAAGCTTACAACACGGCTGCTGAAGCAGATCCCAGATATAATTTTGATCCGCAACTGGCGCTTATTTATGGTGAACAAGGCGATATTGAAAAAATGCTGAGCACTTATATCAATCTTATTGAACGTAATGAGAAATACCAAAGCATCGCACAACGCTATTTTAATGAGTTTATAACTGAAGATCCTGAGAACGAAGCCAATCAGATCTTTAGAAAACTATTGCTTACGCGCATGCAAGAAGAGCCTAGCTTGCTTTACAATCGGTTATTGAGTTGGTTATTTATTCAGCAAAAAGAATACAACAAAGCCTTTTTACAGGAAAAAGCCATATCAAAACGCAGCAATAACGATCTTAACGGGATTATCGTCCTCGCCGAAGTAGCAGAAAACAGTGAGGAATTTGAGTTGGCAACTTCGATTTACGAATATTTGATAAGTCAGACAAACTCAACAGAATTAATACTTTTTGTTAATCAACACCTACTTGAATTACGTATAAAAACTGCTGAACCTGAAGAGTATGCTGATATAGCAGCAGCTTTTAACGATTTACTAGAGCACTATAATTATGATTCAGAAACGCTGGAGCTACAAATTACATTCGCCCATTTTTTAGCATTTAAAAATATCGATTTACAGCAGGCTTCCTCATTATTGCAAAAAAACCTACAAAAACCTTTAAGCCGATTTCAGGAAGCTCGTATAAAAATGGAACTCGCAGATATTTTGGTTCTTGAAGAACGCTTTAATGCAGCTTTGCTTTATTACACGCAAATCCAAAAAAACTTAAAAGGCACAGCTATTGCTCAGGAAGCCCGCTTTAAAGTAGCAAAAACCAGTTATTACAAAGGAGATTTTGAATGGGCAAAAACCCAATTAAAAGTTTTGAAGTCTTCTGTAGAGCAACTGATCGCAAATGATGCGCAAGATCTGTATCTGCTCATTACAGACAATACCGTTAACGATTCTACTCAAACGGCTTTGCAAGAATATGCGCGTGCAGACCTATTCGTTTTTCAGAATAAAGAACAAAAAGCACTCGCTGCTTACACAGACATTTTGCAAAAACACGCAGGCAAAGCAATAGAAGACGAAGCCTTACTCGCTCAGGCTATGTTGTTTGAAAAAGCTAAAGATTTTGAGGCTGCTGCAGCTAATTACATCAAAATAATTGAGCTTCACGGTGAAGATATTCTTGCCGATGACGCCCATTACAGATTGGGTAATTTATATGCTGAAAAATTACAGCAACCCGAAAAAGCAAAAGAACAATTTGAAGAAATCATCTTCAAATTTGCAGATAGTATCTTTTATGTTGATGCTCAGCAAAAATACCGGAAATTAAGAGGTGACGCGATTAACTAACGTATCTTTGCCGACCAAAAAAATAAATTACCTCTGGGTCTTACCCTCGAGGGAATTATAAAAAATTTAATTTAAAATTAGAGGTAAACCTCGGGGTATTATACCCTTTGGCGGTGCCAATAAAATTGCCCTATGATAATATATAATGTAACTGTGAATGTAGACGATAGTGTACACGCAGATTGGTTGTACTGGATACGCAATGAGCACATCCCAGATATGCTGGCGACCGGTAAATTTATAAAAGCACTGATGACAAAAGTTTTGGTAGAAGAAGAGATGGGCGGTCAAAGCTATTCTATTCAATATACCGCAAAAAGCAAGGATTCTTTAATGCGTTATTACAAAGACGATGCTCCGCGTTTACGAGAAGAAGCAGGTCGTTTTGGTGACAAAATCCTTTCGTTTAGAACAGAGTTGGAGATTATCACAGAGCAAACTGAGTTTAAGCCGCAATAGCCTTCCCACATTTCGGAATCCTAAAATATCCAGATGAAAAAAAAGTTCACCCGTACGCATAAAAAAGCCGCTTCAGATGATCCTGTAAAGGCTAAAAAGCATTTGGGTCAACACTTTCTAAAGGATGAAAGCATTGCAAAAAAAATTGCCGATACGCTTACGTATGATGGCTATTCTGAAGTTTTAGAAATAGGTCCCGGTACCGGTGTTTTGACTAAATATTTGTTGCGTAAAGACAGCAATGTTACTGCCATGGATCTCGACAGTGAATCTATTGTGTATCTCAATCACAGCTTCCCGCTGGATTATGCAGAACAGATGGAGGGTTGTAATCTTAAGGTCTTAGAAGCAGATTTTCTCAAGTTTGATCTAAGTACACTTTATGGAGAAAAGCCGTTTGCGATAACAGGCAACTTCCCCTATAACATCTCTACACAAATCGTTTTTAAAATGCTCGAGTGGCGCGATCAGGTGCCTGAGTTTAGCGGGATGTTTCAAAAAGAAGTTGCACAACGCATTTGTGAAAAAGAAGGCAGTAAAGCCTACGGAATTCTTTCGGTATTAGCACAAGCTTTTTACGATGCAGCATATTTATTTACCGTTCCACCTACTGTTTTCAATCCACCCCCTAAAGTAGACAGCGGTGTTTTGAAATTAACCAGAAAATCCAATTATAAAGATTTAGCTTGTGAACCAGACCAACTTTATAAAGTGGTAAAAATGGCATTTCAGCAACGCCGAAAAACATTGAGAAATAGCCTCAAACAGCTAGAGCTGAGTGATTCTTTCCGTGAAAGCGAAATCTTCAATATGCGTCCGGAACAATTGAGTGTAGCTGCTTTTATAAAACTTACACAAGACATAACAAACGATCTGAAAGGCAAAACCTGAGTTCAGTTTCCCAATATCGCTTTTGATTTAAACGCGGGTAGAATACTTTGACATACATCCATGAGACATCAAAACCTAGCGATAGTTAACTTCAGTTTCAAGCGAAGCGAATTTTAAACACGATTATCAAGTTAATGTGTCTTAAAGCGGGTTTACGCTCTGTTGAGTTTAATTATATTTGCCAGACTTAAAAAAATACGAACCCTCAATAAAGTAGCGACTATGGCTTTTGAACTTACCGAAGACCTTATAGAGCAAATTGAAAACTTTATTGAAATTGGGGACAACACCGCAATTCTCGAGCTTCTAAACGAGGTACACCACGCCGATATTGCCGAAATCCTGGATGAGATCACTACCGAAGAAGCTACCTATCTGGTAAAGCTTTTAGATAGTGAGACTACCTCTGAAGCCCTTATGGAGCTTGACGAAGATTACCGGGAAGAAATTCTGGATAACCTCTCTCCTCAGGAAATAGCAGACGAGCTTAACGAACTGGATACCGATGATGCGGTAGACTTTTTATCTGAGCTTGATGAAGACATACAGCGACAGGTAATAGATGCCATTGAAGATGAGCAACATGCGCAGGATATCATTGAGATGCTGCGCTATGATGAGGATTCTGCCGGAGGGTTGATGGCAAAAGAATTAGTACGTGTTCGCGAAACCTGGACGGTTGCAGGGTGTGTGCGTAAAATGCGGGCTCAGGCACAAAATGTTACTCGGGTGCATTCGGTTTATGTGGTAGATAAAAACGATCATTTAATAGGCAGACTGTCGCTTAAAGATTTGCTTACCGCCGAAGCTAAGTCTAAAATTTCAGACATTTATATTCCCAATGTAGATTCGGTAAACGTGCATGACACTGCAGAAGATGTTGCCCGAATTATGCAAAAATATGACTTGGAAGCCGTACCGGTTGTAAATGACTCGGGTGTGCTTTTAGGCCGGATTACCGTAGATGATATTCTTGATTTTATTCGCGACGAGGCCGATGAAGATTACCGGATGGCAGCGGGTATTTCGCAGGTCGTAGAAGCAGATGATAGTTTGCTCAAACTTACTCGGGCTCGATTACCATGGTTATTGATCGGTATGTTTGGTGGTCTGGGTGCTGCAAGTATCATCACCGGTTTCAACAGTATTTTTGAAACTTTTCCAAAACTCCTGGTATTTGTACCACTCATTCAAGCAACTGCCGGAAATGTGGGTGTACAATCAAGCGCGATTGTAGTTCAAGGCCTTGCTAATGACACACTAAAAGGTAATATTGCAGGCCGCCTTTTAAAAGAATGTGCCTTAGCGCTAATCAACGGTATTTCTATCGCCACAGTGGTATTGGTCATCAGTCATTTCTTTTTTGCTACTTCATATCTCGAGTCTATCAGTATTGGCATAGCCATTATCGCTGTTATCATTCTTGCAGCCTTAATCGGTACCTTTATTCCTATTATTTTAGACAAAAAAGGCATCGACCCGGCTGTTGCAACCGGACCGTTTATTACAACAAGCAATGATGTTTTTGGAATCCTTACCTATTTTTTAATCGCCAAGCTGATTCTGGGCTTTTAAGCATTCCTAAGTAAACTACCTCGGGGCATTAAACCCTTTGGCGGTGCCAATAAATCTCAAAACAAGCTTAGGCATCTTTAAGCTGCGTTAAGTTTAGTATTTTTGAAGGATGAATGCGAAAACTTTCAAACTAGAAATCACCGTACCTGCTGAAGCTATTGATGGCTTAGGTCACGTAAATAATGTGGTTTATGTGCAGTGGGTTCAGGATGTCGCCGAAGCTCATTGGCAGCATAATTCTACCGAAGAAATGCTTCAAAAATATGCCTGGGTAGCTTTAGAAAACCATATGAAATATTATGCTCCTGCTTTTGAAGGAGAAAAAATCATTGCAGAAACCTGGGTTCAAAAATTTGAAGGCGTACGATCTATTAGAGAAGTTCAAATTTATAGAGCTTCAGATGGTAAAAAGCTCGCTAGCTCTGTAACCAACTGGTGCCTCTTAGATATGCAAACCCGAAAACCACTACGTATTCCTAAAAATTTTACTACATACTACGAAGAAGTAAACAAATAATCTCTACCCACTTTTTAGCCCATGAAAATTCTACATATAGACAGCAACCACGATTTAATGATTGAGCAACTTAAGGCAGCCGGTCATACCAATCACGAGGATTATACCTCATCTAAAGAAGAAATCGAAGCTAAAATTGATCGATACGAAGGGGTCGTCATCAGAAGTAGATTTAAAATTGATAAACAATTTCTAGATGCTGCGACCAATCTTAAGTTCATCGCCCGCGTAGGTGCAGGTCTCGAAAGCATAGATATTCCGTATGCAGCGTCTAAAGGAATCGCTCTTATTGCTGCTCCTGAAGGCAATCGTAATGCGGTAGGCGAACATTCTTTAGGAATGTTACTGATGCTTTTTAATAAATTGAAATTAGCTGATGCCGAAGTAAGATCCGGGCAATGGAATCGCGAGAAAAACCGCGGTCTGGAACTCGAAGGAAAAACGGTAGGGCTTATCGGTTATGGAAATATGGGAAATGCGTTTTCTAAAAAACTGAAAGGTTTTGATTGCGACGTAATCTGCTATGATTTGAAGCCTAATTTAGGAAACGAAAATGCCAGACAAGTTTCTCTTGAAGAATTGCAGGAACGAGCAGACGTATTGAGTCTGCACACGCCCTGGACCCCGCTTACCGATAAAATGGTAAACACAGAATTTATTAACGGATTTAAAAAACCATTCTGGCTTATAAATACGGCCCGAGGTAAAAGTGTAGTTACTACCGATCTTGTTGAAGCGCTAAAAACCGGAAAGATATTAGGCGCCGGTCTTGATGTTTTAGAATATGAAAAACTCTCTTTTGAAAACCTGTTTACTGCAAAAGAAGAAATGCCGCAGCCTTTGCAATATCTGATCACAGCAGAAAATGTGGTGCTTACTCCGCACATTGCAGGATGGACGGTTGAAAGCAAAATCAAATTGGCACAAACCATCGTAGATAAAATCCTGAAGCTATAATTTCATATTAAGGATTCCTTACTATTGGATTAAACCTATTGATTTTAAGAGTTTTTTAGTAATTTAGAAATGAAAACCTCATTTCTATGCAACACCTTTACAATCCCGAGTATCAAAATCAAGATTTAGCTGTGCGCGCTGCAGCGGCATTAGACAAAATTTCAGATACGCTGAAAGCCTTGCTTTGGGCCGGACAAAAAGAAAGTGGCTTCTCCCCGCTTCAGCTCAAACTCTTGCTGTTTATTGCCTATCACGAATCAAAATACAACACAGTTAGTCAGCTGGTTGAAGAATTTCAAGTCACAAAAGCAACCATTAGTGACTGTATCAAAGCCTTAGAAAAACAAAGGCTACTAACTAAGGTTTTGAATCATCGGGATAACAGAAGATTCCATATTGAATTGACCGAAAAAGGAACTAAGACCGTTTCAAAAATCCGGCCCTTCGCCAATCCGCTAATTCAAGTACTTCAACCTGAAAAAAGCGAAGATTTAGAAGTTTTATACGCTAGTATGTTTTCCATACTAGCTAAGTTAAACAAAAGTAAACACACAAATCTTAAGCGATCATGTACAGATTGTAAAGCCTATCGCTCAGATGGAATCAATCACGCGTTTTGCATGCAATTACGCATACAATTGCGCGATAAAGACCGCAGAATAGACTGCCCAAAATATCAATCTAATTAATACTTCATGAAAAACAGAGTTACCGGTTTAGGTGGATTTTTCTTTAAAACTAAGAACCCCGATCAGATTAAAGAATGGTACAAAAACCACTTAGGTATTCCCACAGATCAATACGGTTGGACGTTTTGGTGGCGAGACGAACAAGGCAATAAATGTTCAACACAATGGAGTCCGTTTCAAGAAGACACTACTTATTTTTCACCTAGCGAAAAACAGTTTATGATGAACTTTAGAGTGGAAAACCTGAAAGAGCTTTTGAAGGTGTTAAAAGAGGAAGGTGTTACAATCGTGGGTGAGGTGGAAGAATATGATTACGGTAAATTCGGTTGGATCCTGGATCCGGAAGGCACTAAAATAGAATTATGGGAGCCTGTAGACACTGCCTTTTATGAAAATGATTAGTTTTACGGCAAACAATCAAATCTAAATGGAAGAAAACAAAAATTTTAACGATCGTGCCCGCGATACTGCTAGTAACTTTGGAGAAGAAGCAAAAAACACGGCTAACGAGTTTAAAGAAAACTGGAACGAAACCACCAATTCCGGAAATAACCTAAAATTGGCTTGTGGGCTATTAGGTATTTTTCTTGGTTATCTGGGTATTCATAAATTTGTATTAGGCTACACAAAAGAAGGGGTTATACAATTAGTTGCCTCTATAATAACTTGCGGCTTTGCTGGAATCATAGGCTTTATCGAAGGCATCATTTACCTTACTAAATCTGACGATGAATTCTACCGTACCTATCAACAAGGAAGAAGACCTTGGTTTTAATAATTACAAGAAGAGCAATTGGTTAATCTAATTGCTCTTCATCTTTTCTAGACTGCTCCACCTTCTGCTCCAATTCTGCCTGAAATTCTTCTAATACCGGCTTTACCGTACTTTCTGGCAAGTCTTCTATACGAATGTACATCAGGCCATCTATCGCGTCATTAAACAGCGGATCTACATTAAAAGCTACCACTTTTGCATTCTGCTTGATATACTTTTTAATCAAAACCGGTAAACGTAAATTTCCGGTTTCCATCTCTTCGATGATACGATCAAACTTATTCAGGTCTGCTTCAGTCTCATCAAAAACAAACTCTTTATCTGCATCTTTCAACTTAACTTTAAACTCTTTTTTCGGTCTGATGTATTGCGCTATATAAGGATCGTAGTAGTGCGAACGCATAAACTCGATCATCAGCGACTTAGAAAAATTAGAAAATTGATTGCTAATACTTACGCCTCCAATGAGGTATTTATGTTCTGGGAAACGCAAAGTAGTATGTACAATTCCGCGCCATAATAAAAATAACGGCATCGGCTTTTGCTGGTATTCTTTGATGACAAAAGCACGCCCCATCTCAATACTTTCACCCATCATTTTGTGCAATTCTGGCTCAAAACGAAACAAACTTTGCAGGTAAAAGCCATTGATGCCGTGTTCTGGCATAATCTGAGAACCCAAGCCCATACGGTAAGCTCCGGCAATTTTTTTATTCTCCTCATCCCATAAAAATAGATGATGATAGTGGTGATCGTATGAGTCTAGATCTGTAGGCTCATTGGTTCCCTCTCCTACTTCTCTAAAGGTAATCTCCCGTAAACGCCCTATTTCATTCAGTATATTCGGTATGATTTCAGCAGAAGCTAAAAAGACCTCATAATTTTTACTTTGCAACAAGCGGCGCTCATTATCTCGTAGAAAATCAACTTCTTTTTCTATAAGCTCTGCCTTTACTTCTTTTATAATCTTTTTAGGCTCTTTAGGTAATTTTAAAGATTGCGGTATTGTACTGAGAATAGAAGATGTTTTCTCAAAAGGCTTAGCTAGCATATAGGTTTTTCTGCGTAAAAAATCTGTAAAATCATTTAAGCTCTCGTGCTCTTTCTGCGCCTTTACACTTATAGGATTTCCTATTCGTACGTGAATCGTACGTTTCTTCTGCGTCAATAACTCAGAAGGTAATTTTGCCGTTCGCAGCGTATCGCTAATGCGAGAAAGTTGATAAAACAAGCGGCTATTTTTTGCGTGAAAATAAATTGGAACCACAGGTACTTCAGCACGTTTAACCAATTTCATCGCGGCCTCTTCCCAAGGCTTATCTATAATTAATTTATCGTCTTTGTAAGTTGAAACTTCACCCGCAGGAAAAATTCCCAATGGATGACCGTTTCTAATATGTGCTATTGCTTGTTTAAAACCGGCAATACTCGACTTGGCATCCTTGTGATCTTCAAAGGGATTTACCGGCATCACATAAGGCATTAACGGCTTGATACGATGCAATAAAAAGTTGGCTATAATCTTAAAATCAGGACGCTGCTCAATCATTAGTTTAAGCAGTAGAATACCATCTATACCGCCTAAGGGATGATTGCTTATCGTGATGTAACTACCATTTTTAGGCAATCGTTTCAAGTCTTCTTCAGGAATATCAAAATCAATCTCAAACTCGTCTAAAATCGCATTTAAGAACTCAAGGTCACTCAGGTGTTTATTGCGATTGTAGATCTCATTAGCTTTTGAGATCTTAAGTACCTTCATCAGGGTCCAGCCTATAAAGGTGCCCGCAAAACCAAATTTGTCTACGTTAATTGCTTTTGCAACTTCTTTTGCGGTAACTAATCCCATTAATTATCAGTGTTCAAAATCTCTGTTCAAAACAAAGATGATACAATTTTTACGATTAAATTCTGAAGGTAGGTTTATCTTAAATCTACCCAATAAGTAGAAGACAAAGATACGAAAAAACACACCAAGCAGCTTACACTGTCACCAGTTGAACAGTATTTTGCATAACCTGCTTTAAAAGAACTTCTTTATCCTTTTCAAGCCTAGCAAGCGATTCATCTGTTGCGTGCCTTAGCGTATATAGCGAAACATCCTGATGCACGGTCACTTTAAAATCTGCACGCAGTTTAGCCACTAGTGCTTCAAGATTTTTATATTTGTTATCTACACACACCGAAAAACTAATTGCAGAATTCTGAATTAAATCTACTTTCATCTTATGATGTCCTAAAAGCTTAAAAATATCGCCGATATTTTCTTCAGCCATAAAAGAAAAATCAAGTGAAGATAAGGCTATTAAAACCTGATTGGTTTTTCTGATATAACACGGCACTTGCGGCTCTATCAACTGTCCTATACTCACTTGTGTACCTGCGTCTTCAGGATTTAAAAATGACTTCACAAAAAGCGGAATCTCTTTGCGCTGCAAAGGCTGTAGCGTCTTAGGATGAATAACCGATGCTCCGTAAAAAGCCAATTCAATAGCTTCCTGATAAGATATAAAATTGAGTAAAACAGCATCTTCAAAATACCGCGGATCTGCACTCAATACTCCCGGAACATCTTTCCATATGGTCACGCGTTCTGCATTTAAACAATATGCAATAATAGCTGCAGTATAATCACTGCCTTCTCTACCTAAAGTTGTTGAAAATCCGTTTGCATCAGACCCAATAAAACCTTGAGTAAGTTGTATTCCTTTTCTGGGCAGCTTACGACTCAAATTGCGCATAGTCACTTCCCAATTCACCTTTCCTTCACGATAACTTGTGTCGGTTTTTAAATAATCGCGTATGTCGTGCCACGTACTTCTAAAACCTTCTTGCTCGAGGTAGGCATTAACAATAGTCGTACTCAATAACTCGCCGTAACAAACCACCTGATCATAAACAAAATCATAATCGGGAGATTTATTGCGCTGTAAAAACCCCTTGAGTTCACTGAGTAAACTTTGTATTTCTTTAAATACCGGAGCCGAAGGATTTTCAAAAAGCTCCAGCGCTATATTGTGGTGAAAAGCTTCAACAAGCTCTAATGTATCTGATTTTAGTGTCGCTTCAAAATAACCAGCGACAACTTCTTCTAGCGCATTAGTCATTTTACCCATCGCCGAAATTACGATGACCAGATCTTCGATTTCAGTCTTTTGTAAAACTTCAACCAGATTTTTTACACCGGTCGCATTTTGCACCGAAGCTCCACCAAATTTATAAACTTCAAAACCCATGAGTTGTTTTTACGCCAGACCTTTTTCAGATAAAAATTGCTTCATTTCCGCTGTATCCATTTGCACTGTATTCCACTCTTGCATCACATTGGCACCAGAAGCTTTATAGAAATCAACCGCAGAAGTATTCCAGTCAAGCACAACCCATTCTATACGCTTCAAACCCAATTCATAGGTATATTTTATAACTTCAGTATACAACGCCATACCTAAACCTTTCCCACGGTATTGCTCGCGTACAATGAGATCTTCAAGATGTACCGTGCGTCCTTTCCACGTAGAAAAACGATAATAAACCAGTGCAATTCCTAGAATATCGCCGTTTTGCTCTGCAACAAAACAGGTGAAATCAGGATTATTACCCGTACCGTAAGCAATAAGATCATCTACAGTAACCTCAACAGCATCTGGTGCTTTCTCATAAACAGCCAGTTCTTTAATTAAGCGTAAAACCTGAGCCATGTCATTTGCCTCAGCCTTGCGAATTGTTGCATCCATATCAAAAAATATATCTCTGTTAAATATACAGTTTTAAGACTGTAAATAATCACAGCTTAAAACAAAAAGCCCATCACTTAGCAGTGATGGGCTTTTAAAAACAATTAGTTGTTTTTATTTTCTATCTAGGAGATATAAGTAATCTTCAAAATCAACACCACCTTGAAAAATAGCTATAGAACGCTCTATCAAATGCTTAGCACGTTCTGCGCTAAAACCTAGACCTATTGCATATTTCTCTATTAAAAAACGCTCATGATCGTCTATAGTATGATCTACAAAAATCATCTTAAACAGGTCGTGCAAACGCTCCAGACGTTTCTCTGAAGTGTTAGGCGGATTAATAGGGTATTTTTTAGCATTCTCAACGATATCAACATATTCAGACTCGTCAATGTCAAGTTTAATTGCAAATCGCTTAAGCAGCTTTGTTTCTTCGGCATTTAATTCTCCATCTACGGTTGCCATATTAGCAATTGCCGCAAAGTGACCCAGATTGCGTCTGTGCTCGCCACTATCAAATAAATCTGTAAAAGACATGGTTTAATTTTTAAGTCGTCAAAGATAATTATTATGCTCGCTTTAAAACAAATAAAAGTAATTATTTGGGGATTGCGCTTTCGGCTTACCAAAGCCTCAAGCGCACCGGGCTATATACGCTACACGCTAGCTTGCTGCTATCCCTATCCCGTCATCAGTTGGCAGTAGCAGTTTTCAGATAATCTATAACTTAACAACTCATCTTCAGTAGGTAGTTTACCGTTTAGTATTTGCTATTTAATTGTTCATCGAGTAATGGTTAAAACGTTGAAGAGTTTTTCTTTCCTCTATTTTCCTACCTGTTCCTGCTAACTGAGACTGCTAACTTTGCATTTAGTCAAGTGCCTTCGATTAAAAAATCATTAACAATTAACTTTTAACCCTCAACGTATACTCATCGACGCTAATGTTTTCTTAATCTACCAAACTCTTCTTCACTCCCTTTGTAATTTTAGACTAAAAGCTACAATCATCGCAGAACCACTTTTACAATTCAATTCAAAAGGTATTTATTGCGCCGCCGCCAAAGTCTATCTTGACCCATGGAAACCTGTTGATAAAGCCATTATTTCACACGGGCATGCAGACCACAGCCGCTGGGGTCATAAGTCTTATATCACCCATCATACAAACGTCCCCATAATTCAGCACCGGCTGGGCGAGATTAACGTTACCGGCAAAGAATGGGGCGAAACCTTTGTTATTAACAACGTAAAATTCAGTTTGCATCCTGCAGGGCATATCATTGGCAGTTCGCAAATTCGTGTTGAACATAAAGGCGAAGTTTGGGTTTTTACCGGCGATTATAAAACCGAAGATGATGGCATCGCCGTTTCTTACGAACCCGTAAAATGCCACACCTTTATCACAGAATGTACTTTTGGACTACCGGCTTTTAAATGGCAACCGCAAAGCGAAGTATATACAGACATCAACAACTGGTGGGCAGAAAATAAAGACGAAGGGAAAACCTCAGTGATCTTTGGATATTCTTTGGGTAAAGCACAGCGATTACTCCGTTATCTGGATACAGATATTGGCAAAATATACACCCACGGTGCCATAGAAAATATGACCGAAGTCATTAGACCACTTACCGCAATGCCCGAAACCACTCGAGTCACCCGTGAGACAACTAAAGACCAACTTAAAGGCAATATTGTAGTTGCCCCGCCCAGTGCGCATGGCAGCACGTGGATCAGAAAAATGGTTCCCTACGTTACAGCTTCCGCGAGTGGATGGATGACTTTTCGCGGTGCGCGCAGAAGACGCGCGATTGATAAAGGTTTTGTATTGAGTGATCACTGCGACTGGCATGGTCTTTTAGAAAGTATCAAAGCTACAGGTGCCGAAAAGATAATCAGCACCCACGGCTACACCGATATTTTTACACGCTACCTGCTCGAGCAAGGTTATGACGCCCGTACCGAAGCAACGCAATATGAAGGTGAACTGGGTGAAGAAAATAAAGAAGAATCAAATGAAGATTAATTGCTCTACCCCCTTCTCCAATGGGAGAAGGGCTGGGGGTGAGGGAACAGCACTATGAAACGTTTTGCAGAACTTATTAGAAAAATAGACAGCACCAACAAGACTAATTTGAAGGTAGATGCGCTTACCCAATATTTTCGCGAAGCGCCACCTAAAGACAAGGTCTGGACGATTGCTATTCTCTCGCATCGCAGACCACCGCGCCCGGTAAACACTACTTTATTGCGCACTTGGGCAACTGAACTTGCTAATATTCCGTTGTGGTTGTTTGAAGAAAGTTATCACATTGTAGGGGACCTCGCAGAGACTATTGCACTCATCATTCCTGCTTCAGAAGAAGATTCAGAAAAAAGTCTGACGCAATTTTTAGACGAAATCATCGGGCTTAAAAAAAGGCCTGATGAAGAAAAACGAGACTATTTACACGAGAATTGGACGGCGCTTAATTATTATGAGCGCTTTGTTTTCAGCAAACTCATTACCGGTAGTTTTAGAATTGGTGTTAGTCAGAAATTGATGACCCGCGCTTTGGCAAAAGCTACAGACATTGATATTGATGTTTTGGCTTATAAATTAATGGGGAATTGGGACCCTAAAACCATCACCTTTCAAAAACTTATTTTAGAAGAAAATGAAGCCGATTACCTCAGTAAGCCCTACCCATTTTATCTCGCTTATGCCATTGAATACAAGCCTGAAGACTTGGGTGATGTGTCCAATTGGTTTGCAGAGCACAAATGGGATGGCATCCGGTCACAAGTTATCATTCGTAATAACGAACTTTTTGTCTGGAGTCGCGGGGAAGAATTGGTAACCGACAAATATCCCGAATTTGAAGCTTTAGTCGAAGCCCTACCTAACGGAACAGTTTTAGATGGCGAAATTCTTCCATTTAAAGATGGAGTGATTGGTACATTTAATGATTTGCAAACCCGTATAGGTCGAAAAAACATCAGCAAAGCGCTACTTAAAAAAATGCCAGTTATTCTCAAAGCTTATGATATTCTGGAATGGGAAGGAGAAGATATTCGGAATCTGGCCTTCGTCGAAAGACGCAAAATTTTAGAAAAATTACATACCGAAGTAAAAAGAGAAGAATTACCGTTGCATCTTTCAGAAACTATTGAATTTTCAAATTGGGAAGAAGCTACACAGGAGCGTGAACGCAGCCGCGAGGTGATGTCTGAAGGCTTAATGCTCAAACGCAAAGATTCGCCGTATCTCGTAGGTCGTAAAAAGGGCGACTGGTGGAAATGGAAAGTAGATCCTTTAACCATTGACGCCGTACTCACCTACGCCATGCGGGGTCACGGCCGCCGTAGCAACCTCTTTACAGATTATACCTTCGGACTTTGGGATGAAGAAAAAGAAGAACTCGTCACATTTGCCAAAGCCTATTCCGGACTAACAGATAAAGAATTCCGCAGTCTTGATGCATGGATTAAAAAAAATACTTTAGAACGCTTTGGTCCCGTGCGCAGCGTGACACCGCATCACGTGTTTGAGATTGCTTTTGAAGGTATCGCGCTTTCCAAACGCCACAAGAGCGGAGTCGCAACCCGTTTCCCCAGAATGCTCCGATGGCGGAAAGATAAAAAAATTGAAGATGCAAATACCCTAGAAGATTTAAAGCAACTGATTCCGAAGCCTGACAAAGCCGGCTGAAGAAATCTCAAAAGAGAGTAACTTTAGTGTTGAACTATATAAAGGCTCTCCTCCTTTTTAAGGAGGAGAATGAATTTATCGAAGGCAAAGAAAGAGGTGGTTCGTGATCCTGATTTTGAGTAAATGAAAAAGCAAATACACAACTTAAAAATACTAGAAAGCAGAAGAAAGTATTTGCGATCTCATTTAACTCCGGCAGAAGCTTTTCTTTGGAAACATTTGCAACGGTCACAACTGAGAGGTAGAAAGTTTAGAAGGCAACACAGCATCACCTATTTTATAGTTGATTTTTACTGCCCTGCCGAAAAATTAATTATTGAACTCGACGGTCAATATCATCTTAATCCGGATGTAGCAGAATACGATTCTTACAGAACTGAAAAGTTAGAAGAACTCGGGTTTACAGTTATTCGGTTTGAAAATAAAATGGTATTTGACTTTTTACCAAGCGTATTGAAAGAAATTGAAGATAATTTTAAACTTAAATAGCTCCCCTCCTTTCAAAGGAGGGGAATGAATTTACCGAAGGTAAAGAAGGGGGTGGTATAATAACCCTTCCGTCTTTTGCTAACGCAAAATCCACCTTCCCTTAAAAGGGAAGGAGCTTTTTTAACCATGATAAAAAAACAATTACATACCCTGGCAAAGTCTTGGTTCAAATCTCAGGGATGGAAACCTTTTGCTTTTCAGGAAAAGACATGGCAGGCTTTTCTGGATGGCAAAAATGGCTTATTGAATGCACCTACCGGAAGTGGTAAAACCTATGCCCTTTGGGTTGCCTTTGTATTGGATTACATCAAAAAAAATCCGGATTATAAAACTAAGCACAAGCCGGGATTAAAAGCAATCTGGATTACACCACTGCGTGCACTTTCGGTAGAAATTGCGCAAGCATCACAGCGTTTTTCAGATGGTCTGGAAACCCAACTAACTGTTGGTATTCGCACCGGAGACACGTCGCAGTCTGAACGGGCAAAGCAAAAACGCAAGATGCCAGATTTGCTTATCACCACGCCTGAAAGCCTTCAGTTATTACTGACTTCTAAAGGTTACAATAACGTTTTTAAGAATTGTGCTTCGATTGTAATTGATGAATGGCATGAACTTTTGGGCAGCAAACGCGGCGTTCAAACCGAGCTGGCTCTGTCCCGACTTCAAACAATCGCTCCTAAACTGCGCATTTGGGGTATTTCAGCTACTATAGGTAATCTCAATCAGGCGCGTGAAGTGCTTTTAGGGCCAGAATCTACTGCGTTTAAAAACTCCATTTTAGTCAAGGCCAATCTGGGTAAAACCTATAAAGTAGAAAGCATCATCCCCGAAACAATGGAGAAATTTCCGTGGCGGGGTCATATGGGCTTACATTTACTGGAAGAAGTGGTTCCCATTATCAACAACAGCAAAACCACATTGTTATTTACCAATACACGAGCGCAGTGCGAATTGTGGTTTCAGAAAATGATGTACAAGCACCCCGAGTTTGCTGGCGAAATGGCGATGCACCACGGAAGCATCAATAAAGAAACCCGACTCTGGGTAGAGCAAGCGATCCGTAATGAGAGTCTTAAAGCCGTTATCTGCACTTCAAGTCTGGATCTAGGTGTTGATTTTGCTCCGGTAGAAAGCATTATACAGATTGGTGGTCCTAAAGGCGTTGCGCGCTTTTTACAACGCGCCGGGCGTAGTGGTCACCAGCCCGGAAAAGAAAGCGTAATTTATTTTTTACCCACACACGCCATCGAACTCATCGAAGCTTCAGCTTTAGGAAAAGCCGCCATCAATCAGGTTGTAGAAGACCGTATTCCCTATTTATTGAGTTTTGATGTGTTGATTCAATACTTGACCACATTAGCGGTTTCAGACGGTTTTTATCCTTCGGAAATCTGGCAGGAAATCAAGCAGACTTTTTGTTTTCAGGGAATGACTGAAGACCAGTGGCGCTGGATTTTAAATTTCATCACTAAAGGAAGTCAGTCCCTTGATGCGTACGACGAGTATAAAAAAATTGAAATTGAAGAGGACGGAAAATTCAAGGTCAACAGCCGTTCTGTTGCGATGCGGCATCGACTTCAAATTGGCACCATTGTAAGCGACGCGATGCTTCAGGTGAAATACCTCAAAGGAGGATTTATTGGTACGGTTGAAGAATGGTTTATTTCTAAACTTTCTCCCGGTGATGTATTTACCTTTGCCGGTAAAAACCTCGAACTCTACCGCATCAAGGGCATGCAGGTTCTGGTCAAAAAAGCAAAAACAAAAAAGCAAGCCCGTGTAGTAAGCTGGATGGGTGGTCGACTTACCCTTTCTGCACAAATGAGTGAATTGTTACGCGAGGAATTATATTCTGCTAATTTACCTTTTGAAGAACAAACTAGGGAATTACAGGCGCTAGCCGGAATTTTTGAGCGTCAGCGTGCAGAATCTATCGTTCCCAATAACGACCAGTTTTTAATTGAAACTTTTAAAAGTCGGGAGGGTTACCATCATATTTTTTACCCGTTCGAAGGGCGTTTTGTACACGAAGCGTTGGGCAGTCTTCTCGCCTATCGCATCAGTTTACTTTCGCCTATAACCTTCAGTATTGCGTTTAACGATTACGGTTTTGAAATACTTTCTGATCAGAAAATCGATATGCAACAGGTCTTGGATAACGACTTATTCACTTCGGCCTATTTATTTGAAGATTTGCAACAAAGCCTCAACAGTACTGAAATGGCACGTCGCAAATTCCGGGATATTGCTGTAATCAGCGGTATGGTTTTTACGGGTTTCCCCGGAAAATTTGTAAAAAACAAACATCTGCAAAGCAGCAGTCAGTTGTTGTTTGAAGTTTTTCGTGATTATGAACCAGAAAATTTACTGTTTCAGCAAGCCTATCGGGAAACTTTTGAACATCAGCTTGAAGAAGGACGTTTACGCATTGCTTTAGAGCGTATCGAAAAACAGGAAATCATTGTCAAAAATTGTGAAAAAGCAACTCCTTTTTCGTTCCCGATTATTACGGATAGACTTCGGGAGAAACTGAGTAGTGAAAAGCTGGAAGATCGTATCAAAAATATGTTGAAGTATCTCGATAAAATTTAATCTTCAATCAAAAGTGCTTCCGCAATACCACCTTTCAGACTATACATTTTCTTTTCTGAAAATCGATTTTGGAGCTGATCAACAGCTTTGGCACTTCGCTTTCCGGATGCGCAATAAAAAACCACCGTATCAAATTCAACAATCTGATTCGGGTTCCTGAGCAATTGATCTAAAGGAATATGCAACCCGCCAATACTTGATGCTTCGCGCTCCGGTTTACTTCTAACATCAATCAACGTATACACCCTTTTATTTTCTTTAAAATCCCTATAATCAATCTCGTTAGCAGAATGTATTGAACAGCTTAAATCCAATTCAATCAACTCTGAGATTTCAATAGCTTCATTCTTACTAAAAGGAAGCAATGTTTGAGAAGCTTCAAGACTGTTGTAAATCAAAAGTTTACCGGAAAGCACTTTACCTAAATCCAAGATAATTTTAATCACTTCATTTGCCTGAAACATTCCAATAATTCCAGGCAAAATACCCAAAACTCCCACTTCACTGCAAGTAGGCATATCTGATTCAGCAACGGGCTCTGGATACAAACAGCGATAGGTCTGTCCGTTTTTATAATTGAATACCGACACCTGTCCCTCAAATTTAAAAATAGAGCCGAAAACCAGAGGTTTCCCAGTCAAAACAGCAGCATCATTAGCCAAATATTTGGTGCTAAAACTATCGCTTCCTTCTACGATAACATCATATTTTACAAACAAATCAAGAGCATTAGCAGCCGATAAACGCTCATAATAGATTTGAATTTTTATGGAAGAATTTAAAGCATTCAAAACTTCTTGAGCAGCTTCAACTTTGTACATTCCGACGTGAGATTCCTTAAACAATATCTGTCGTTGCAAATTGCTCAAAGCAACCGTATCGTCATCTATTATGCCTAACTCTCCAATTCCGGCAGCCGCTAAATACTGAAGGATGGGACATCCCAAACCACCGCAACCAACAACCAAAACACGTGCTTTTTTTAGCTTTTGCTGGCCTTCAACACCTACTTCACCAAGTAAGGTATGCCGCGAGTAACGCTCTTTTTCTGTAGTTGTAAACATCGCTTACCAATTTTGATCCCAATCTTTCCAGATCGGTTCCAGATTGCTTTCTTGTAGCATACGCGCAATTGTTTCTGTACTGCGCTCATCAGAAATCTCAAATTGCTCCAGAGATTGTGGTTCTACGACATATCCACCGGGATTGGTCTTTGATTCTGCACTCATCGATGTGATTCCCAAATGCACAATATGATTTCTAAAATTTTCTTCTTCACGTGTAGAAATAGATAGTTCTACATCTTCATCGAGCATACGATAGGCGCAAATAAGCTGTAATAGATCTGCATCTTCCATCGCCACTTTGGGTTCTAGCCCACCGCTAAAAGGTCTCAATCGAGGAAACGAGATAGAGTATTTGGTTTTCCAATAGGCTTTTTGAAGGTATTTTAAATGCAAAGCCGTAAAAAAACTATCTACCCGCCAATCTTCTAAACCAAATAAGGCTCCAATCCCTATTTTGTGGATTCCGGCTTTACCAAGGCGATCTGGAGTCTCAAGACGGTAGTCAAAATTTGATTTTTTACCCTTAGGATGATGCGTTTTGTAAGTTGCTTCATGATAAGTTTCCTGATAGACCAGAACCGCATACAGCCCTTCTTTGATCAAAAGCTCATATTCATTCTGGTCCAAAGGCTGTACTTCAATAGAAATGTTTGCAAAATGAGGTTTCAATAACCGGATTGCATTGATAAAATAATCTACTCCAACGGTTTTATTAGCTTCTCCTGTTACCAGTAAAATATGCTGAAAGCCTTTATCTTTTAAAAACTGCGCTTCCTTTAAAATTTCAGCATCAGTAAGCGTTCTTCGCGGAATTTTATTGGTTAAACTGAAACCACAATAGGTACAGATATTTTGGCACTCATTACTCAAATACATCGGCGCAAACATCTGCATGGTATTCCCAAAACGCTTTTTTGTAATTGCTTTACTTTTTGCTGCCATCTGCTCCAAATACGGTTTAGCAGCAGGAGAAATCAAGGCTTTAAAATCTTCAAGCGTGGGTTTAGGGCTATTAAGTGCGTGCTGTACCTCCCGTTTTGTTTTTGAAAAAATAGAATCGAGTACCTCTTCCCAATTGTAGCTATTTAAATGTGTTTTAAAATTAGTCATACAAAAATTGAGTTAAGGGACTGCTGGCTTGGGCTTGAGTGGCTTGTGGGGCGAAACGTGCTTCAAAAGCCATGCGCCCGGCTTCAACAGCAAGTTTAAAAGCTTTTGCAATGGCAACGGGGTTTGGCGAAACGGCAATCGCTGTATTTACCAAAACAGCATCAGCTCCTAGCTCCATTGCATCTGCAGCATGTGAAGGCCTGCCTATACCGGCATCTACAATTACAGGCACATTACTTTGCTCTATAATTATCTCTAAAAAATCACGTGTTTTTAGTCCGTTATTACTACCAATAGTCGAACCCAAAGGCATAACACATTGCGCTCCTACTTCTTCTAACCGCTTGCAGAGTACAGGATCTGCCTGAACATAAGGCATAATCACAAAACCAAGCTTTACTAATTCTTCACAAGCTTTTAAAGTCTCTACAGGATCGGGTAGTAAATATTTAGGGTCAGGATGAATCTCTACTTTTACCCAATTAGTTTCTAAAGCTTCACGCGCCATTTGCGCAGCAAAAACCGCTTCTTTTGCAGTACGCACTCCAGAAGTATTAGGGAGTAAACTCAGGCTGCTTTGTGCCAAACTAGTCAACATCGCATCATCTTGATTACCAACTTCGACACGCTTTAAAGCAACAGTCACCAGTTCACTTTCTGAAGCGAGAATGGCATCCCGCATTGTTTCAGAGTTACTGAATTTACCCGTACCGGTAAACAACCTTGACTTGAAGGTTTTATCAGCTATTTTTAATTGTTCCATTTCAATATTTTTTAATTAGACCAAAGCGTGTTGACCTTTTCGATAATTTTTTTTTGTTCTAAAGATTGCGTCAACAACCCCGAAACAGCGACACCATACAATCCGGTTTCTTGTAAAGGCTGAAAATCTGCTTCGGTAACGCCACCTATCGCAATAATGGGTGTATTCATTTTTAGTTTAGAAAATTTCTGGATCAGATCTGTGTATCCTTCAAACCCTAAAATCGGACTCAGTTTTTTTTTAGTCAAAGTAAACCGTAACGGCCCCATACCTAAATAGTCTACCCCGTTTTTTATGTGATTCAGGCCTTGCTCAAACGTGTTGGCTGTCCCTCCAATTATTTTATTTGACCCCAGAATTTCACGCGCCTGAGCCGTAGACATATCTTCTTGCCCTAAATGCACGCCGGAAGCATCTACCTCTTGTACTACACTAACATTGTCGTTTATGATAAGCGTTGCGTGGTAAGAATTGCATAAGATTTTTGCCTGATGAGCTGTGGCTAACAAATCTTCATACCTTGTATCTTTCATTCTTAATTGCACCCAAGAGCATCCTGCTTGCAACACTCGTTCAATATTTTCTAAATGAGCCTTTTGATCTATTCCCTGAGAAATATAATGCAGGTGAGCTATCTCCTTATTCTCAAGAACTTGTTGACTTATAGCTTTTTTCATATGCGTTTTTAATTTTTAAAAAGGAATCCAAAGGATTTGCAGCCAGCCAAACAGCTCCTAAAACTGCAATTGCATTGAAACCTTTTTGTTTTACCCGATTTATATTTTCTGAAGTCATACCGCCCAGTGCAACCACTTTTTCATCAAAATCAGATAATTCAAAAGATTTTCCGGCATATCCTTTCTTCGAAATAGACGTAAACACCGGACTCAAAAAACTATAATCATAAAGAGCGCTCTGTTCTCTCAGGGTTTCTAAATCATGAAAACCGGTACTTATTTTTAAACCGCTCTTTTGTAGCTCTAGCAGATGCTCTTTAAAAAAAGCTTCCTCTGATTTTCGGTCTTTTTCCTTAAAATGAACTCCTAAACAGTTGAAATCAACCGCCAGATCATGATGCTGATGTAACATCATTTTTTGGCGGTAAGCAGTATCAAATTTTTCAAGCCACTCCTGCATTTGCTTTCTGGAAGCCTGAGGTTTCCGAACGTGCAAAAAATCCAATCCAGAATCTATGATTTGCCTGATTAAAGAGATTTCGTTCTTATGAAAATCTTCTGAAGTGATTACGACAAGCATAAACCGAGTTATTATAAATAAACTTCGCCTCCGTGCTTTTTAAACTGTTCGGACTTTTCTTGCATTCCTTTTTCTATAGCAGCTTCGGTTTCCAGATTGTTTTCTTTGGCATAATTGCGTACATCCTGACTGATTTTCATCGAGCAGAAATTAGGTCCGCACATCGAGCAAAAGTGTGCCAACTTAGCATTCTCTGAAGGCAATGTCTCATCGTGATATTCTCTTGCCGTATCAGGATCAAGCGCCAAATTGAACTGATCTTCCCATCTAAACTCAAACCGGGCTTTACTCATCGCATCATCCCGATGCTGCGCTCCCGGATGTCCTTTAGCGAGATCTGCCGCGTGGGCAGCAATTTTATAGGTGATAACACCCGTTTTTACATCTTGCTTATTGGGTAATCCCAAATGTTCTTTTGGTGTAACGTAGCACAGCATTGCACAACCATACCAGCCAATCATCGCTGCACCAATACCGCTTGTGATGTGATCGTAACCCGGAGCAATATCTGTTGTAAGTGGTCCTAATGTGTAGAACGGTGCTTCGCCACAAACTTCTAATTGCTTCTCCATATTCTCTTTAATCATATGCATCGGGATATGACCGGGACCTTCAATGATACATTGCACATCGTGTTTCCATGCAATTTTTGTGAGTTCGCCTAGTGTTTCCAGTTCGGCAAACTGCGCATAATCGTTAGCGTCTGCAATGCTACCCGGGCGTAAACCGTCTCCCAAAGAAAACGAAACGTCATAGGCTTTCATAAGCTCACAGATATCCTCAAAATGCTCGTAGATAAAGCTTTCTTTATGGTGCGCGAGGCACCATTTTGCCATTATAGATCCGCCCCGAGAGACAATACCAGTAAGACGCTTTGCGGTATGTGGCACATATTTTAAGCGTACTCCGGCATGTATGGTAAAATAGTCAACTCCCTGTTCTGCTTGCTCTATAAGGGTGTCTCTAAAAATTTCCCAGGTCAGCTCTTCGGCTTTGCCATTTACCTTTTCCAGCGCTTGATAAATAGGTACCGTACCGATAGGAACCGGAGAATTGCGCAAAATCCATTCTCTGGTTTCGTGAATATTTTTACCGGTAGAGAGATCCATAATGGTATCTGCACCCCAACGACAGGCCCAAACTGCTTTTTCTACCTCTTCTTCTATTGATGAAGAAACAGCAGAATTCCCAATATTAGCATTAATTTTCACCAGGAAATTTCTCCCAATTATCATAGGCTCAGCTTCCGGATGGTTGATGTTTGCCGGGATAATAGCTCTCCCTTTTGCCACTTCATCCCTTACGAATTCTGGTGTAATAACTTTAGGAATATTCGCGCCAAAACTCTCCCCGGGATGTTGCTCTGTAATGGAATTTACTTCGGCTAATTTTTGATTTTCACGAATGGCTATATACTCCATTTCAGGGGTGATAATTCCCTGACGCGCGTAGTGCATCTGACTTAAATTTTTACCCGGCTTGGCTTTTAATGGATTTGAATTCCGTACAAATCTCAAATGCTCCAGATCTGGATTTTCTTCTCGCTGACGCCCGTAGGAAGAAGAAAGTGCATTAAGTTGCTCGGTGTCTTTTCTAGAAAGAATCCACTCTTTTCTAACTGGGTTCAGTCCTTTTTTTATGTTGATCTCTACATCAGGATCTGTAAAAGGACCGCTGGTATCGTACACCAAAACCGGGTTGTTTTTCTCTACTTTTCCATTGAATTTATCCACGGTATCGGCGAGCTCAATCTGTCGCATAGGAACTTTGAGCTCAGGATAAAGATTGCCGCTTATATAAACCTTTTTTGAATTAGGAAAAGGGTCTCGACTAATACTTTGCTGCTGGGGAATTTTCTCAGATTTCATAACTTTTAGTTTTTTAGATTAATTCATTTTTAAAATAAAAAACTATCCTCCCTGAGTTGCTTGAATAACAAGCACCTGCGCATTCTGCTGTAAGACACAGGTTTCCCAGTCGCATCTTGAGACAATGGCATTATCAACAGCCACAGCAATTCCTTTTTTGGGAAAATTGAGATGTTCTAATGCTGCTTCAAGAGCAATTTCTTTAGGAAATGAATACGGGTGATTGTTGATGTTTACAGTGATCATAAGATAGTTTTTACTGTAAACTGAAGGAGGCTTGAAACCTCGAATCCGCCTTATAAAACTTCCTGAACAGAAATTTTTATAAGATAAAACGATTTTCACTTTTCCCTTCGCTGGTACTAACCAGATCAGGTTCAAAGGGTACTATCTCAGCCGATATTATATATCAGCGCCCCTAAAGTTTACTACGTAAAGCTATAAATAAATAACTGAATTTTAAAAGGCTATCTGTTTAATTTTAAAAATATGTGATCTGTACTTAACAGATTTTAGCCTTTCCTTAAGGACAAAATAACAGGATTCATAAGGCTTTAGTACAAGCTCTTGCTTAACTTGTAAGAAACAAATTGCTAATCTTTCCGTACCGCGGAAAACCAAAAAATAAAGTTATGAAAAGTGTACAGCCCTATTTAACCTTTAGAGGAAATTGTCAAGAAGCCCTTAATTTCTACCAAAACTGTTTTGGTGGTCAAATTAAAAATAAAGACACTTACGAAGGAAAAGACATAGATATTCCCGGTAATTACCGTAATAAGTTACAACACGCAGAATTGAAAGGCAAAGGCATTCATATAATGGCCTATGATGCTGCACCAGACACCCCGCTAACTGAAGGAAATCAAGTGCAACTGAGTGTTGATCTGGAAAGCAAAGAAGAAACCGATGAATTGTTTGAAAAACTGTCTGCCGGCGGGCAAGTAGTAACGCAATTGCAAGAGACTAGCTGGAATGCCTATTACGGTCGTTTACGTGATCAATACGGTGTGACTTGGATGTTGAATTATCAAATGAATTAAGCATTCACAGCAAACCAACCTAAAAAGAGGCCGTCTAAAAACATTTAGGCGGTCTTTTTGGTTTCTGGCTACAGCTACTTTTTTTGGTTTTCTGGATTGGGTAGGATTGTTAATCGTTAAGCGTTAAAAGGTTTTGGCTGCCTTTAGATGACCAAAGCTAGCTTTTTGAGGTTGTGGGCCATAGCAACCAGCCCTATTTCTACATTTACTTTTTCGATTCCTCTTAACGCAAA
>NZ_FQUN01000034.1 GCF_900129005.1 Leeuwenhoekiella marinoflava DSM 3653
ATTCAGATGTTTTGATAAACTTGAACTTCTATTTGTATTTCTGTTCTTTTGCCTTGATGCCAAAGAACCAAAAAATCAAGGCTGCAGTATACTTTGGAAACTATCACGGTTCACTCGCTATATTCTGGAAAGGAGGCTTACACCATAAAAATGGTTTGAATACATTTTATGAATTTGTCTGTCCAATATGCTTTATTACTTCTACTCCAGAATATAAACGCTCCTTTCACCTATAGTTTTAACCAAAGTCTACTGAGGCCGTTTGCAAGTATATTCATGTGTTACGAAAAAGTTTTTTAGACTGGTACTAAATTCAATATACACTTTGTAGGACTTATATATAATATATAGCCGAAGGGTTAAATGAATTGCAAATTCGCTGCGCCTGTGCATTCCTCTCGTTCCACTGGTCGGATGCAAGTCTCCACACCCAACGCTGCGGCATTTGCTTGTTTTACTACGGATCTAAAAAGTATGCCGGTACTGACGTTTGAATAAGCTTAAAATTCTATTTGTATTTCTGTTCTTTTGCCTTGATGCCAAAGAACCAACCCCGAACTTCGGGGCTAGGTTTACAGCAGGTTCTTCAAATTTTACGAGAACCTTCTGATAGGCCAGAACGCATAAGCTTAATACTAAACAACAAACTTCAAATACCCGAAAGGGTTTCTAATCCTTTTGGTACGTATAGCAGCAACTCTCTTGTTTTCACAAGAGAGTTGCAATTAGTTTAGCTTTTTAACCAAGAGTTTGGCTACAGCTTCAGATGAAGCCGGATTCTGACCGGTGATCAGCAAACCATCTTCTACTGCGTAAGACGACCAAGCTTCTTTTTTAGAATAGATTCCGCCGTTCTTTTTAAGCATTTCTTCTACTAAGAAGGGAACCACATCTGTAAGCTGAACTGCTTCTTCTTCTTCATTGGTAAAGCCGGTAACTTTCTTTCCGTTTACTAACGAACTACCATCGGAACTTTTAGTATGCTTAAAAATTCCTGGTGCGTGACACACTGCAGCAACCGGTTTTCCATTTTTATAAAAATCTTCTATTAAAGCTATGGAATGCTTGTCTTCTGCAAGATCCCATAACGGTCCGTGACCACCAGGATAGAATACTGCATCATAATCTTGTTGGTTGATGGTCTCTAATTTTAGGGTTTGTGCTAAAGTTTTTTGTGTTTCTTTATCATTTTGGAACCGCTCTGTAGCAGGGGTCTGTGCATCAGGGGCATCACTTTTAGGGTCTATAGGAGGTTGACCACCTTGAGGAGAAGCTAATGTAATATCAAAACCTTTATCTTTTAAAAGATAATAAGGAGCTGCAAATTCTTCGATCCAAAAACCTGTTTTTTGTCCGGTTGTTCCTAAGTCTTCGTGACTGGTTAATACAATCAATATCTTTTTCATAGCATTATTTTTTAGATTTCTATAGGGGCAAAATTAGAAGTTCAGTACGTATTAAAAATTGATGTATGCTAAGGGACTCTGTTAAAACCGTTTTAATTAGGAAAAGGCTTAAACTGATATTAGATCAATTCAAGTTAACCTCAGTAAACTACCTCGGGGCAAGCTTTCTGCCGACAAAGGCAGGTTCGAGATATTCGTTAGAAACAAATTTTCAATTTCGCGGCAAGCCTCGAGGTATTAAACCCTTTGGCGGTACCAATAAAAATGCTACCTAATCGGTAGCATTATCAGACTAACATTTAAAAAGTATTAAGCTAAATCCTCAAGAGTCTTGATGTTGCTTAAGCTTTGCGCTACTTCTCGTTTTTGGCTGGTTATGATGTTAGTTATTTCCGGTCGATACGGCTTTTTTTGCAATACTTCTTCATATTCTTCAACACTGGCTTTTTCTCCACGGATGCATTCTTCTAATATGGCTTCGTCTTTATCTGTACTGAAAGCTTGTTTGATATTCATCCAGGTTCTGTGCAAATCTCCAACAGTACTCCCCTTTTCCTTTGGTTTTTCATCCAAGCGGATCAGCGCATCACTCAATTCTGTCGCAAAGCGATTACGCAGTACTGCACGCTCTTTGAGGTAATTTTTTAAATGCACATTTTCTGCCTTTTTTAAAGCTTCTTTATATCCTGCTTCTGCATCATATGTCTTTTCTAAAAGCTCTTGTAAACTGGCAACAGTTTCATCGTGCGATTGCTGTTTGGCTTGTTCTCTCGTTGTTTCCATAGTTCTTCTTTTTTTAATGTTTAATCGAGTTTAAAAAATACGGCGTTTAACTTTCTTTAAATTCGGAACAAACTCTTCAAACGAACGTTTATTTTTGATCCAATCATAAGTATAATAAGCCATTTGGGCAATAGTTATAATCCGTAGTAATTTTCTCATGATTTTTTGTTTCTTCTAAACTATAAAAATTCTGCATAGCATTATTTTTATTAATACTATTTAACTTTGAATCGTTAATTTAATTTAAAATTAACGTAAGCGGCACTGTGATAAGAAGTTGTGATCATTCTGAATCATCACAAGAAAAATAGAAATAGGGTTTTGATGTTATTTTGAATTCGGGTTTTGGAAAGTTCTCAGCTTTCAGTTGAATATAAGAATCTAAATGAAGCGGTTCTGTCTTTGGAAATAAGAGGTTTTCCGGATCTAAACGTTGTGGAAACCGAATGGTACTTAAATAATTTTTTAAGTACTGTAAATCTTCTTTTGAAAGAGCAGACAAGGGTTTTTCTTGCCTAAGCTGTTCTCTTTTTCAGTATTATCTGTAGCTAGAGCAAATTGTTTAACTTCGGTATAATCTGGTTTAAGGTTGATAATCAAAAACTCATTGAAATTATAATTGTTTGTAAATTCATAAATCGGAGTTTCCGGAAGGTATTCTGAATTTTGTAACAAATAGATTTTTTTCACCTCTTGCTCTAAATCAAGGATATAGGGAGGTAAAAAACAATTCGCTCCTTTATTAAACACCGGGGTCATCTCCCCTGCCAGTGTATTCAATGCTACAAGGGTTTTTTAAAACGTATTTGAGTTCCTTTTAACTCGGCTACATAACGCCCGTAACAAATATAATGTGGTTCTGCAGTAGTTGTAAAATTGATTTGATCTCCCTCCTGCTTCCAAACCCCCTGGAGCATACCTCCAAAAAAAGCAATTACGAACTGATGATCGGGAAACAAAATGTAATTCGTTCCACCTTCCGGACTGTTCCCACGCTGGTGATAAATGCCTGCATTATTTTCAGACGGTGTTTGTTGCGCGAGCGTAACAACCGAAGAGAAAATGAGTAATGCTAACATGCTACTCCCCCTTGATGGCTTAGCTTTTATAATTAGTTAAAAAACAATCACATTCTTACCAATACTTTTACCGCTTTCTTGTAAAGCATGGGCCTTTTTAAGATTTTCTACAGTAAAACCGGTAAAGGTTGTGGTTCGTGTGGTTTTTAAAGTTCCATCATCTAACAGGTTTGCCAGTTTATTGAGAATATCGTGCTGGCGTTGCATATCTGCAGTGTGGTACATAGAGCGCGTGTACATCAACTCCCACGAAAACGTCACACTTTTATTCTTCAATATATTCAGGTTTAGGGGCTCACTACTACCTGTAATGCTCACAATATGGCCTTGAGGTTTGATGAGTTCGGCAGCCGTTTCCCAATACTGTTTGAGATCGACAAAATCGAGTATAAAGTCAATTTCTGTAAATCCGATTTCTTTGAGTTCGTCTTTTAGGTTATGATGGTTTACGACAAAATCAGCACCCAGATCACTGCACCATTTTTGAGATTCTTCACGTGAAGCCGTGGCGATAACTGTAAGATCTGTTAGTTTTTTAGCAAGCTGAATTGCAATGGATCCTACGCCCCCGGCACCCGCCAGAATCAAAACTGATTTTCCTTTATCGGTTTCCGGGTTGTATTTGATTCTATCAAAAATTGCTTCATAAGCTGTTAATCCAGTTAAGGGCATCGCTGCAGCCTCGGCAATACTCAAGTTTTTAGGCTTATGCCCTACAATACGCTCATCAACCAACTGGTATTCTGCATTGCTTCCGCTTCGCGTTAAATCTCCGGCATAAAAAACAGCGTCACCGGTTTTAAAAAGCGAGACCTCCGCTCCTACTGCTTTTATAATTCCCACAGCATCCCAACCGATTATTTTAGGAGTTTCTAAGATTTTGTCTTTAGCTGCATTTTGACGGATCTTATAGTCCACCGGATTTACTGAATTTGCCTGAATGCGAACCAGTAAGTCACGGCCTTCCGGTTTGGGTATTTCGGTTTCAAAGGCTATAAAGCTATTGGCTTCTGTTATGAGGAGTGATTTTTTGAATCCTATTGCTTTCATACTAATTTTTGAATAAAGTTAGTGGCTTTGTCGGGAAGCGCCTGAACTTATTTCTTTAGAAAATCATAAGATTTTAGAGGATAAGCATCACTAAACCGTTGAGTATTTCCTTTAACGATCTTATTCTTTAATGCTTCCCCATAAAAAATGAAGCGCGACAGTTCTGTCAGACTGCCGCGCTTCGGGAAAAACAAGCACTTTTTTTTACTTGATAACTGGGAGCTAAACCCAGAGCGGCTTATTCCATGAATTGTTTAAGTATCTTTTTAATTTCTGAAGATTCTGTATCTGGTTTTAATTCGAATAAATATTCATACAAACGCTTATCTGCTACTTTGTTTTTTAGTTTAATCTGATCGTTATCAGCCAAAAGTACATCCCATTCTGCACGTACTTTTTTCCAAATCTCCTGATTTTCTACCCACCATTTTTGAGCAGCTTCACAACGTGAATCGGGTACACGTTTGTAGCTATTGAATCCTTTTTCTTCGGCAATAGTAGTTGCTGAACCATCAGCCTCTTGAGAAATCTTTATATTATCCTGTTCGTGTAACCAGCCATAATCAGTAAGTTGTACCTGATTGTTACGCAGCATAATATTATAATCGTGACGCTTGGTATATTCTCTACGCGGTAAGGGTGCCGGAGTAGTATTTTGCCATTCATCTTTACCATCTACATGAACCCAGGTTGCAGATCCTGAGTATCGCGGACTGTCATCTACCTGATATACTTTTTGAGTCCATTGCCCCTTAACGTCTTTTTTATCCAAATCTTCAAGAGTCCATGATTTATCTGCTTGATAGGTAAACAAGCGGGTATTTTCAAATTCCCAATCCTGACGCCAATGTTTGATAACCATCGTGTCTTGTACGATTAATAAATGTTGAATAGCGAGTTTGTCTTTATCGTCTTCAATTAAAGTCGCCCACTCTAATGCTGTTGCATAATAATCATCGTGTTTTTGATAAGCTTCCTGATCAGAAAAGGTCTCAGCGTATTTGAATTCAATCTCAAAACACCCGCACATATCCTTTATAGCTTGCCTATCCTCTTTTTTAGTGGATTGAGCAAATGTGGTACTTGCAGTAAGTAATGTCAATGTTGTAGCTAATAATCTGTTGTTCATGTAAATAGGTTTTAAATCCAATTAAAGTTTTAAAATTAAGCATTAAACTTATTTAGAATAAATAAAAATAAATATATATTTGCTGCAAATGTAATCAAGAATGATTCTAAACAAATATTTTTTAAGTGTTTTTTTTACAGCTTGCTTTACGCTGAATTCATTCACTCAGGAAAACAAAGCTTTGGTAGAACCAGACTCTTCCGAAGTCTTGAATGAAGTCTTGATTACTGCAACCCGTACAAAAAGACAATTATCCGCTCTTCCACTACCCGCTCAAATAATCAATAAAGAAACCATACAACAATCTGGCGCTATGCGTTTAGGTGATATTTTAGCTGAACAAACCGGATTGATAACAGTACCTGATTTTGGAGGTGGTGAAGGTATTCAAATGCAAGGTTTAGACTCTCAATATATATTGATTTTGGTAGATGGTGTTCCTCTTGTGGGGCGTTCTGCCGGAACTTTAGACCTCAATCGCATTTCGGTAGGTAATATTCAACAAATAGAAATTGTAAAAGGGGCTTCTTCTAGTTTATACGGTAGTGATGCACTGGGTGGTGTGGTGAATATAATCACCGAAACTCCAAAAAAAGACTGGCACGGAACCCTTAATTATAGAACTGGTACATTAAATACACACGATCTAAGCCTCAACACCACATACCGCAACGATAAACTTAAACTGAGTTTGTTTGGCAACCGTTACAGTTCGTCTGGTTATGATCTTACCCCTCAAAATGCATTACAAACTGTAGAACCTTTTTCTAATTATACAGCCCAAGTTAAACTAGCTTATTCCTTCTCTACCGCTACAACAGCATCATTGTCAACACGATATTATAGTCAAAATCAAGATTATAAAGCCTCAGAAAGTTTACAAGGGGAAAGTAATATCGAAGAATGGAATGCTCATTTTAAATTGAATCATCAGTTCAATTCAGCCTGGAGCAGTTCGTTAGAACTTTACGCAACCCAATATCAAACAGATGAGTATTTAAACGACATAGCAGATGCTGCTTTAACGAGTAACGGATTTTACGATCAGCGTTTGCTGCGCCCTGAATTGCGGGTACGTTATCAACCCAATACGCAAGAAGCATTCATAGCAGGAACCGGATATAATCACGAAACTTTAAGCCGTACTGATTTTAGTGAGAGCCCAACCTTCAATTCTGCGTACGTTTACCTTCAGTACGATGCGACGTATTTTGAAAAACTGAATGTAATTGCTGGTGGAAGGTTGGATACTCATAATGTGTATGCTACACAATTCAGCCCTAAAGTTGCACTGCGCTATCCCATTAGTAATTCCATAGCTATCAAAACTTCCGTAGGACGGGGTTTTAAAGCTCCTGCTTTTCGTCAGCTGTATTTTGATTTTACCAATGCAACAGTAGGATATACCGTTTTAGGGTATCAAGCTGTGCCCACAGCGCTGGCTGCTATGCAAGAGCGTGGCGAAATTGCCAATATTCTTATTCCGGTTTCTTCATTTGATGACGAATTGAAACCTGAATCCTCAATAAATTTAAATCTGGGTGTTGATTACTCGTTTTCTAAGCGACTCACTTTTAGCCTAAATGTGTTTAGAAACTCACTTACCAACCTGATTGACACCCGGATTATTGCTACTAAAACCAATGGTCAAAGTGTATTTAGTTACACCAACATCAACGAATCTTATACACAGGGACTGGAGTTTAATTTCACTGCCAATGCTATTAAAAATCTAAATATTTCCGGCGGCTATCAATTGCTATATGCTAAAGACAAACAAGCTGAAGCTGCTTTTGAAGCCGGCCAGATTTATGCACGAAGCGCTGCTAACAGTCCGGCTTTTGCTTTGCAAAAGTCAGATTATTTTGGGTTGTACAACAGGTCGAGACATTCAGCAAACCTGAAGCTATTTTATAACATTCCACAATACCGTATGAATGCCAATTTACGCGCAACCTATCGCAGTAAATATGGACTGTCTGATACAAATGGTAATGGCTACTTAGACCGTTACGATCGGTTTGTATCAGGTTATGGAATACTGGATTTTGCTTTAACTAAAAATCTGGGTAAGCATTTGCAAGTGGGTGTAGGTGTAGACAATCTACTTGACTTTACAGATGCTCAAAACATAACAAATGTACCCGGAAGACTACTCTTTGGAAAATTAAACTATCAATTTTAATACTTATGATGAATATTTTTAAATCCTTAACCGCCGTAAGCCTTGTGCTTGCACTTAGCTCTTGTAGTTCTGATGATGACACAGCTGCCCCCTTAGAGGAGTTAGAGTCTGAAACAGTGACCAACTTATATGCCCCGGAGATAGGGGGACGTGTAGAACCCAGTTCTGGAGACTTTACAAAATTTGATTTTGAAACCGGTAGCGAAACCACCAGTGAAACTGACTGGGATGTTGCTTTTAGAAGTACCACCATTCTTGTTAATGGAGGTAGCAAAACCGGAATAACAGATGAGCCGGAGCGCACAGCTGATGCAGCGGTTTACATCGCTTCAGGAACTTTAGCTAGTATTACTGAAGTTGACACTTCACTATTTGCTCAAGATACCACAGAAGGTCCTGCAATTGCTATCGGAAGTGGTAACGGCTGGTATAACTATACCGGAGAACCTTATCATTTAATTAAACCTATTCCAGGAACCATACTTGTATTTAGAACTTCTGAAGGCAAGTATGCTAAAGTAGAAATTCTGAGTTATTATGAAAATGCTCCGGAAGAACCCGATGGTCTTTCTGATGCTACACCGTATTATACCTTTGACTATGTATATCAACCTAATGAAGGAATAACAACTTTCTAAGAGGTTAAACGCTTGGGAGGAGTCCCAAATCCTGCACGTTCAGGAATATTAATTGTTATCTGAAACACCCCATATTCTCGAATGCGGGGTGTTTTTTAGTAATGCCGTTTGTTAGGTTTAATAATTGAAACAGGGTTCAACAGTCTTTGATCTTAATCACTTTTTACCTGTAAGAGGTCTTTATTCGTAAAATATTCAGAGAATTGCTTTTTTAGGAGTGCTAATTTTGGATTTATATAAATCTCACAAAAGGGTTTCTCTGGATTGCTGTAATAATAATTCAGTAACGAATTCCGGGAAGCTTTAAAAGAGGAAAATGGAAGAACTTGGGTAATCAAGGTTTTTTTAAAATCGGTTTGCAGCTTTTTTAAAATCAATTTTGATTCGTGTTCCTGAGTTTCTGAAAAGGTATATATGGCTGAGCGGTATTTTGACCTAAAACTATGGTCAGAAGTGCTTTTGTGTGTATGTAGATGAATAGCTATTAAAGTATGTAATTCAATAGCTTTAGAATCAAAATGCACGATAACGGCTTCAGATAATTCAGAGTTTAATCCGGTCGAAGCTACATAGCCTTGTTCAACCTTAATAATCCCTTTTAAAGACTGAAAAACAGCTTCGGTGCACCAATGACAACCGCCACCCAATGCTATTTTATTAGCACCGCTAAAGGGTTTAATACCCCCAGGTAGTTTACTTCTTTCTATATGCATTACGCTATCAATACGTTTTCCAAAAAATCAAGCACTTTAGTTTCAGACATTTCGCAAGGTTTCAGTAAATAAGCTGTTGAAGTTATATAGTAATTAAGACTTATAAAGTTGTTACCTCCCAGTTCTTTGGCATAGATTTTTATACTTTTACCAGCATTAAAATTTGTTCGTGTAATTCCATATTTTCGTTGAATAGCCTTCCGGTATTTTGATTAGATACTTTTTGAAATGCATTAGGAGCTACAAGACAACATAGAACAACCAACTTTATCCCGTGCCCAGTCAGGTCGTTTAACAAACCATTCTTCATATTCCGGTTGGTCATCGTAGGGTTTCTTCAGCATCGTATAAAACGTATTTACTAAACTATAATCACCGGCATCAGCCTTATCAATTGCCAGTTGAGCCATATAATTGCGTAAAACATATTTAGGGTTTATAGCATTCATGGCTTTTTTACGCTGGACGTCAGAATTGGTTTCTTGTTGTAAACGCCGAGCATAACTTGCAAACCACTCGTTCCATTGCTTTTCCTGTTCTGAAGTAAGTTCAGGAAGATAAAAAGTTTCAGTAATTAAATCATAACCAGCAACTGAATTATCTTTTTTAAAATCTGCCAATTTTCTGAAAAAGATCGTCATATCGGTTTCTGAAAGTTGCAGGCAATCCTCCAAATCAGCAATCAACTTTAAATCGGTTTCTTCAGGATTGGTTATTCCCAGTTTATCCGCCATCATTTGAAGTGACTTCTCCGCATAATCAGTTTTGTATTCGTCCAGAATTTCTTCAAAACCATCTGCTTCCTCTACAAGCGGATACAGTGCATTTGCCAGTTGGTATAAATTCCACAGACCTATGTTGGGTTGATTTCCAAAACGATATCTTTTGTGTTGACGGTCGGTTGTATTGGGCGTCCAACCCCATTCAAAACCTTCTAACCAACCGTAAGGACCATAATCTATGGTAAGACCTAGAATACTCATATTGTCGGTATTCATCACTCCGTGTACAAAACCTACGCGTTGCCAGTGAATGATGGTTTCTAGAGTTTGCCGGGTAACATTTTTAAAGAACGCCAAATAGGTTTCTTTAGAAGGCTCACCCAATTCCGGGAAATGGTTTGTTATTGTAAAATCAACAAGCTTTTGCAATCCGTTGATATCATTACGCGCGGTGAAGATTTGAAAATTACCAAACCTTAAAAACGAAGGCGCCACGCGACAAACAACCGCTCCCTTTTCATAAGCCGGATTGCCGTCATACATCACATCGCGTAACACCTGGTCACCGGTTAAAGCTAAAGACAAAGCTCTGGTTGTGGGAATACCCAAATGATACATCGCCTCACTCATCAAGTACTCTCGTATAGAAGAGCGTAAAACTGCCAGTCCATCTGCTGAACGGGAATAGGGCGTTTCCCCTGCTCCTTTTAATTGCAACGCCCAATGTTGTTCATTATGATCAATTTCAAACAGATTAATCGCACGGCCATCACCTAGCTGCCCTGCCCAGTTCCCGAACTGATGTCCACCATAAAGCATTGCATAGGGTTTAGTCTCTGCCAAAACAGCATTACCGGTAAATACCTTTAAAAAATCCTCTGCATTTGCCTCTTTAGGACTGATTCCTAAATCATTCAGCAATTCATCTGATGTATGAATGAGCTGAGGATTAGCAGTTTTTTTAGGTGTAACATACGAATAATAACCTGTTGTCACCTGTCTCCTGGAATTTTCGGTATTCGGATCTGCCGGGAGCTTATCTGTAAAAAGATTATTGATATTGAACTGCATAAGAATTGTTTTTAGGCGCTAGCCGAAGTTACAAAAGTATAAGGGATGAGTCGGTACGCCTTCGTAAAACTATCAGTTTTCAGCGTTTTGACATGTAGAAAAATACGAGTTACAAGGTGGCCTATAAACTCTTTAAAATACCGGTTCTAACACAATTTTATCATTAGGCATGTCTTATTATTAAACTTTTATTAAAGTCTTCTGCCAAATTATTAAATGGAATGTACTTTGAGTAACTTACTCTACATAAATTAAAAAAGAAAAAATATGACAACTAGAAATCAAAATGCAGGAATTGCAGCAGCCCTTTTAGGATTAGCAGGAGGACTTTTTGCTTGGTGGAAATATAACAATGCAACTCCAGAAGAAAAAGAGCGTCTTAAAAGTAAAGTAAATGATCTGGGAGCTAAACTCAAAGACAGCTATACTGAAGTAGAAGATACTGTTTCTGATAATTTAGCAAGCCTTAAAAATAAACTTGCTAAAGAAAAAGAGAACATTTCTGACGAAATAGAAAAAGTAGCAAGCTAAGCTAACCGAAAACAGAATATAGGAGCGACTCTAGGGTCGCTCTTTTTAGTTAACTATACTGAAAGCTTTTAGCTATATTCGTTAAATGAGAATAATTTTTCAGATTGTATTTTTTGTATTAGGAACTCCCCTATTACAAGCACAAAATTATATAGATCTCGCCAATCTGTCGTACAGCATAACCCCACAAAATCAGTTTGAAGAGCGGGACGCTCAAACTCAAGTTGAAGAAGTAGAATTTCAATTTACTTTTCCTCAGGTTTTAGATGATAAGAATACGTTTATCGCTAATGTCATGTTAGAATCTAATGCTTTGCGTTTAGATCCAGAATTAACTCAGCGTACAACATTGACTTCATTAGGACTCGCATTTGGATTCAATTATAAATACTCAGACAAGCTTGCCATAACATACTTGGTAATTCCTAAAATCGCATCAGATCTAGAGCATATTACCAGTCAGGGATTTCAACTAGGTGGCTTGGCTTTAGCTACGCTGAACAGAAACGAAAACCTCAATTATAAGATTGGTTTATATGCCAATACCGAAGCGTTTGGACTATTCTTAGTTCCATATATAGGTTTTTACTATCTGAGTCCGTCTAAACGTTTTGAGGCCTACATCACGACTATAAACGGTGATATCAATTATATGCTCACCGACAAACTCCATATAGGTGGTGATGTAAATGGTTTGACTTCAAGTTATGCCTTAGCTAACCCTTATTTTGGCACTTCACCAGAATATTTTGCAAAGAATACAACAGAGTTCTTTGTCTATTTACGGTATCCTATCTCAAAAGGACTATACTTCAAAGCAAAAGCCGGTTATGCTATTACACGAACACATAAGGTCTTTGAGCAAGATGATAAAGTAGCTTTAGGTTTGAGTTTGTTTTATCTGGGAGATGATCGAAATCAGTTGAACACACCTTTTCAAAAAGGAGCTTTGTTTAAATTTGAGTTATTGTATCGCTTTCAACTTTAGCCTTTACCCAATTTACGAACGGCAGCCCATTCTTTGAGTTTTGCACGAGAATCTGTTGCAGGATATCCCAAAACAGTCTTTCCGGCACCTACGTCACCCATAACACCAGATCCGGCAGCAACTACTGCTCCGGAATGAATAGTCGTATGATCTTTAATTGAAGCGCTTCCGCCAATAATAACGCCATCTCCTAAGGTAACCGAACCGGCCAGACCACTATGTCCCGCCATTATACAACAACGGCCTAAAATGCAATTATGGGCGATTTGCACGAGATTATCTATTTTACAACCATCTCCCACAATAGTTGAATCAAATTTAGCACGGTCAACACACGAGTTTGCACCTATTTCTACGCCGTTACCAATGATCACATTACCGATATGAACAATTTTAACCAGTCCGCTACCATCTTCAGCAGGTCTGTACCCAAAACCATCTGCGCCAATACTTACATTGTTGTGAAAAATACAAAACGCTCCAATTTTAGAACGTTCTCTAATCACTGTACCGGGCCAGATAATCGTTTGAGTTCCTATTGTACAATCGTCTAAAACGGTAACGTTGGGATATAAGGTTACCCCTTCAGCCAAAACAACATTAGCGCCAATGTAACTTCCTGCTCCAACTTTGCAATTCTCACCAATGCTAGCCGTAGGGTGTATGTATGCGAGTGGACTAATAGCTTTTTCAAAAACGGGTGATTCTGGCTCATAAAGACTCAAGAGTTTTGCCATTGCAAGGTCGGCATTAGGCACCACCAATAAGGGTATTTCTCCAGAAACTAAATGCTTGAGATTTTCATTGATAACCACTGCTCCTGCCCGGGAATCTGCATATAACTTGGTGTATTTGGAGGAGCCTATAAAACTTACCTGATTTGCCGAAGCATTTTCTAAGTGATTTAAACCGGTAAAGTTTTGTGAACTTTCACCAATTAAAGTTGCAGAAATATGTTTTGAAAGGTCTTCTAAAGAATAGGATATCATAAAGTTAAATAAGTTAATTCTGAGTTCAAGTAAGCTACTTGTAAGAGGAATTAACCTATTAGAAGTTTCGAAAGATACTTATAAATAGTTAGAATACTTGTTATAAAAAAAGAGGCTGTCTAAAAAGTCAAGACAGCCTCTTTTTTTTATGGATTTATTCTGAATATGTTTTACTTTCATGGTATGAAAGCAAAACCTGTTTGGAAGACCGACCATCAGTCTCAGTTGAGCCTGCTTCCGCCTAGTTATGATGATTTTGTACCGCAGAACCATCCTGTACGTATAGTAAATGCGATTGTCAACCGGATCGATATAAGTTCCATTGAGGTCACTTATAAAGGCGGTGGTACATCAAGCTATCATCCCCGTGCACTGCTTAAGATACTGATCTATGCTTACCTTCGCAACCTGTATTCCTCCCGCAAGATA
>NZ_FQUN01000027.1 GCF_900129005.1 Leeuwenhoekiella marinoflava DSM 3653
TTCTCTCCAAGGGCCTGCTCTATCTTGCGGGAGGAATACAGGTTGCGAAGGTAAGCATAGATCAGTATCTTAAGCAGTGCACGGGGATGATAGCTTGATGTACCACCGCCTTTATAAGTGACCTCAATGGAACTTATATCGATCCGGTTGACAATCGCATTTACTATACGTACAGGATGGTTCTGCGGTACAAAATCATCATAACTAGGCGGAAGCAGGCTCAACTGAGACTGATGGTCGGTCTTCCAAACAGGTTTTGCTTTCATACCATGAAAGTAAAACATATTCAGAATAAATCCATAAAAAAAAGAGGCTGTCTTGACTTTTTAGACAGCCTCTTTTTGGTTTCAAAAGTAGTATAAACTTTAAAAATTAATTCTCAGAAACTCTTTTAAGATTATATAGCTGCTCAGCTTCCGTTACATTAGGAAGCTCTTCGGTATTCTTTTTTTGAGTGAATTTGATAAATATGGGGTAAACAAGTCCGCATCCTAAAAGCCCTAAAGCTAAAATAACCATGGTATAGAGGTCTGCTATCTGATTGCCAGCAGATAAAATTCCTAAAATCAAAACAACAGAAAGCGGAAACGACAATGCCAGAATATTAATCGCAAAATTCTGATTGAATGTTTTTCTGCTATTTAAAATCCGCTTTTCCTGAGCGTCAACAGCAGCTATATGTGCAAAAGGCCAAAAGCTACATGCGCTCAACCCAAAAGCTAATAGTAGTAATCTATCTTCAGCTATAGCTATATCAGCAAACAGGATCAATCCAATTGCTAAAAACACAACGATTCCTGCTCTTACTAGGAGTAAAGAAACAATTTCAGCAAATTGACGTTTTTTAATATTTACTGAAAGTCCAATAAATAATAAAACAAGCGGCGTCATTAATAAACTTAGTCTACTCAAGCTTTCACTGAATAAAAACGGTATACTATTCATATTTATTCCTAGAGACAGTAGGGTTAAAGCAGCTGCAATAAAAATGTTTACAGGCTCTGAGATCATTGCTATACAAAGACTCTTAAATTTTGCTCTCGTCGATTTATTTGTGATGCCTTGGGTTTTATAATGCCAATTCATCGCAACCAAGTACAATATTAAAAGCACAAATAGTTTATTTCCTAAATCTGCCATAGCCGCTTTAGCAAGATAACCTTCGCCTAAATATTCTAAAATAAATGGAAAACAACTCAATCCCGGTGCTAAGGAGGGTATAAGCATTTGAGCAGTTCTGTAATTGGGACTGTCTTTTTTGATTCCTATAAATGGAAATAGAAAAGGTGTCACAAGAAATAAAAAGAAATTAAGTAATAAGGCTATAAATGGTAAAACGAGAAGAGAAGCTTCTACATTAACCGAAAGCAATGCAATAAAAATTGTAGCCGGTAGTGCCAGATTTAAAATAATCATTTTGATACCGGCTAGTTCTTTTTTCTCCTTAATCTTCAGTTTAAGCAATAAGCCTAAACCTATAAAAAGTAAAAAAAGTAATGTCTTTTGTAAATTGACATCCATAATTAAACCAAAATATCGTCTATAGCGTCAGTGAAGTATTTCATTTCTTCCATCGTGCCCATACTTACGCGGCACCAGTTTTGATCCCAAAACTTAAATGCTCTTACAACTACACTTTTATCATATATCTTTTCTAAAAATGCATCCCCTTCCATATCAATAGGAAAAATAACAAAGTTTGTTGAAGACGGCATATAGTCAAAACCTTTAGATTCTAAATAAGAAGTTGTATAATCTCTAGCTTCTTTTATTTTATCTTTACACATAGTTAGATATTCGGTATCATCCATACTTGCAGAAGCTGCATCTATAGTAGGTCCGGCAATACCCATACCGCCACGAGTAATTTCATTTATAGCATCAAGAGATTCCTTTTTCCCCAGCATATAGCCCATTCTAAGTCCGGCCATACCGTGAATCTTAGAGAATGTACGTGTTACAAAGACATCTTTACCTTCAGCAACCAGCGGAGCCATACTTGCGTCTAAACCTTCGGGAGCCAATTCTAGATATGCTTCGTCAACAAAAACCGGGACTTTATCAGAAACCCTTCTACAAAAATCTTTAAGCTTTTCAGTATCTGTTAATGTAGCAGTAGGGTTGTTAGGGTTTGTAATGTAAACCAATTTGGTATCCTCATCAATAGCAGCTTCCATCGCATCAAGGTCGTGCTGATAATCTTCGGTTAGTTTTATAGCTTTCCAAGAACCTCCGGCTGCTTTTGCAACACTTACCAATGACATATAACTAGGATCTGCACTTATAACATTTCCACCATGCTGAAATAAAACCAAGGCTGTTTTTTCTAAAAGATCAGAAGAACCGGGCCCCATCATAATCTGATCTGGAGTTACTCCTTCTTTATCTGAAATCTTTTGGACTAATTTTCCTAGTGAAGACCAAGAGTAATGATTACCTTCCCAAACGGCTGCCTGATAAGCTTTAGCAGCAAGTTTAGAAGGGCCGTGCGGATTCTCATTCCATACTAAACGAGCTTTTACCGTACTTAAATCTGGGAATTTGGGTGGTGTAAACTCATCAAAAACTGAGTTTTTATATAAAAATTTTTGATTGTTTTGTTGTGCTTGTTCTACTGTAGATGCCCATAAAGCAGTAGGGGCAACAGCAATTGCGCCGACAGAAAATGCCATTTTTTTCAACCAGTCTCTTCTGGGATTTTGAGAAATGCTCATAATTCACAATTTATTTTGGATTCCTTTAAATTTATGAAAATGAAATTGTGATTATTGGTGTAAATCCGTAAAAAAAGAGTTGTTTAAATTATAATATAAGAATTATATTAACTTCTTTTTGAGTAATTAATAATACATTTAAAGACTTTTTAATAACTATAAAAGCCTTTGATAATTGATTTTCAATTATCAAAGGCTTTAGAAATTAAATTCAAAAAAGATATTACTGTAACTTTGAAATATCTTCTAGTTGTTGTAAATCTTCAATAGTTCTATAGATTTTAGATAGCTGATTATTGATAACTGTACGCAGGTGTGTAGAGAATTCAAATTCTTTTAGCGCATTCTCATATTCTTCGGCACTTATTTTTTCACCTCTAAGACATTCCTCTAAAACAGAAGAAATATCATCTTTACTTACAATACTTTTTGCATCTATCCAAAACCGGTGAAGATTAGCTGCAATGCTTCCTTCATTCTCAGGCCGAGCATTAATTGCATGTAATTCTTTGTCAAGTTCAGTTGCAAATTGATTTCGTTTAGCGGCCTGGCGTTGCATAAAACCTTTAAGTTCGGTATGGTTTATTTCCTGCATTGCTTTTATAAAACCTTTTTCTGCATCATAATTTTTTACGAGTAATTTTTGAAGTGTATCTACAAGTTCCTCGTGTTGCTTTTGCTTATCAACGTTCATGGCTTTACTTTAATGAAGTGTAATTTAATTGAAACCTTTTAAATTAAGAATAGTAAAGGTAGTTATCCAAACAGACATTTTTTTAACATTTTAATTTTTTTGCAATAACTTAACAACAATACCGAGTTAGTTTTTAATTTAGAAGTGTGAATCCTTGATAATAACTGAAATTTATACCGATGAACCTCTCTGAATTAAAAAAGATACTAGTAAAATCATATAAGATAGGTTTTGAATTACCTAACAAAAAATTGGTTCCTAGTCATTATACTGTTACTGGAATAGGGGAGCAGACCTCCAATTTTATAGATCTGAGCGGAAAATTTCAAAAGAACAGGACTCTTGTATTGCAATTAAAACCTTCAGGAGACTATAACCATAGGTTGCATCCGGAAAAACTTTTAAAACTATTAGAGTTAGCTGAACAATCATTTGATACTGAAAATTCAGATCTTACAATAGCTTATCAATCTGAAAGCACTACTATATATAAACTTGAAGCTTCAGAAAAGTATTTTAAACTTTTACCAGAGCTGGATTATTCAAATACTATTGAAAATCAAAAAGTTAATCACAGACAAACAACACCGCTCATGGATGCCGCTTCAGATCCTTGTATTCCAGGTAATGGATGCTGCTAAAAACTTCTCAAAATTTGCTTTAGAGCTAGCAAGCTGAGAACTAACTTCGCATAATATATTTTAGCTATTATGGCAAAAAAAGATCCGTATGCCGCACTTAGGTATCGTGAGTTTAATGTTTTTCTATTGATGCGATTTGCCATGGTTTTTGCGTGGTCTATGCAATTTGTGGTTATCGAATGGGAAGTATATAGCATTACAAAAAATCCGCTTTCTCTTGGAATTATAGGCTTGATGGAAGTCATACCAGCAGTAACTCTTGCTTTATTTGCGGGTCATATCGTAGATCAAAAAGAAAAGCGTTCGTTACTTTTTAAATGTTTATTGGGTTTTTCAGTTGTTAGTATTGGCTTGTTTTTATTAACCTGGCCACGTTTAACCCAATTTATTGACACCAATTATACCTTATATTTTATATACTTTCTGGTATTTTTAGGAGGTATTGTAAGAGCCTTTCTAGGGCCAACAATCTTTTCTTTATTTGCTTTAATTATACCAAAAAAGATTTACCCTAATGCAGCGACCTGGAGTAGTTCGGTTTGGCAAATGGGAGCTGTGGTTGGTCCTGCGGCGGGAGGTTTTACGATAAACCTTATAGGAGTGCACTGGTCAATGTGTGTGATATTTGGCTTTTCATTATTTGCTTTAATTTGTCTATTTCAGATTGAAAGAAAACCTATTTTGAATACTAAAATTGGTGAACCCATTTTACAAAGTTTAAAAGAAGGTATTCATTTTGTAAAGAATAATAAAGCTGTTTTAGGAGCATTAAGTCTTGATATGATAGCTGTTCTCTTTGGTGGGGCTGTGGCTCTCCTACCGATATATGCACAAGATATTCTTGAGGTAGGTCCTGAAGGTTTTGGTATCCTTAGAGCAGCGCCTGCGGTAGGGGCATTGATAACCATGTTTACTTCGGCTTATTTTCCTTTGTACAAAAATGCGGGGATGAAATTGCTTGCAGCAATCTTTGGTTTTGGTATCTGCATCGTGATTTTTGGTTTATCTACGATGTTTTGGTTATCTGTAGCAGCCTTATTTATGAGTGGTGTAACCGATGGAATATCTATGATCATCAGACAGACTATTCTTCAGCTGAAAACGCCAGACGCTATGCGAGGACGCGTAGCATCGGTAAATTCTATGTTTGTAGGAAGCTCTAATGAACTGGGCGCGTTTGAAAGCGGACTTACAGCAAAATTAATGGGAACGGTTACAGCAGTTGTTTTTGGAGGAAGTATGACGCTGATTACGGTTGTTTTTACCGGAATTATTTCGCCAAAATTCAGAAAGCTAGATTTGCGTAAGGATTTAGAAGAACACGAAGCTTTAGAGTAAATTAGAAGCCTGGTGGTTTAGGTAGTGTAGCTGTTTCGTTTCTACCTAAATCCACATCATAATAATTTACCTCTTTAGCTATAAATCTTTTTCTGTAAACTATGAGGTTCATATAAATATCAATAGATGTATTAGTTCCATTTGTGGTTCTAAAATAACCATTATTTGGTAGACATCTTATAAACCAGGTATTTGTATCAGTATTTTTATATGCATAAACCTGAAAACCTTCTACTACATTGTTACCAGAATTACTGACTGCGTTGACACTAGTGTTATTTGTAGCATATTCCCTAAAATAAAAACCTTGCACAGATACAGTATAATCAGCAATATTAATTTTCGTATCATAATCATCTAAACCTTGGATAGATGTTTGTCTAAAAACAAGTTCTGCATAATTTATAGGCCCATATTTGCTTACATCAATATCATATTGCACAATAGATTTATCTGTGCGCTCAATAATTAGCTTAGAACCTCTAATCTGATCAGAATTACCTGGATTCTCTAGAAATAATTTTGAATCAATTTTAGCATCACCAATAACATCAAGCATAGCAGTAGGTTTAGATGTATTAATACCTACCTGAGCAGAAATTGAAAATGCTGCTAATAATTGTAATAAAGTATAAAAAGACTTTATGTAAGATTTTGTTTTCAATATAAGTTTGGAATTGAAGATGTAATGCCGGTATTACTTCCGCCTAGATTGGTTGTTATTTTAGGTAATTGTCTATAGAAGCTGGTATCGTAAACTATAAAAGTAACCTCATATTGAACTTGATTTATACTATCTGTTGTGTTTAAAAACTTATTTCGTATTTCTAAATGCCAAGTACCACCACTTTCAAAAGTGCGAACGATAAATGCCCCAATAGAATCGTCTCTATCGTTATAAATAACTTTGTTTACAGGTGCGCCTATATACCTGAAATCTGCAATACCTACAATATATCTTGATGTTTCAAACCCTAAATTTAGATCAGTAATATTGTCATAATTTAGATTGTAGAAGTAGTATTTGAAAATATTAATTGGAGCAACAGTTAATTGATCTACGTCAAGACGGGTGATTTCTCCATTAACTGGAGAAGAATTTGTTTGACGAGTTAATAATTTAAAATTTTCATCTGTAGATGTAACTGAAGGTAACGTATTAATCTCAAACTCATCTTGAATAATAACATCCCCAGCTATATGAAGATCTGCTTGAGGGTTAATCGTACCAATGCCAACTTGTGCTTGGCAAAAGCCGGAAATGAGTAACAAAAGAAAAAAATAAACCGATAATTTTTTCATAATTAATCAATAAATGGAGTTGTAGCTGCACTTGATGAGTTGTTATTCATAGGGATAATTATCTGACCAAATTGTTTTGACAAATCTTTAGAATAAATTAGTGTAGTTACCGTCCAAGTTCCGATCTGGTTTGCATCAAGATTATTTGCATCCGGAAAGTCAGCCGTAATATGCCAAGTTCCATTTTTTATGAATGCTGAGTAATATGGAATGGTATAACCATTAGATATATCTAATTCTCGATTGTATGATGCTGAAATTGCATTTAAAACAAAATCTGTAGCACTTACACCTGTGTCAAAATCTAAGACCCAATCTTCATTAGGATTTACAATATCGTATACTTGAATGTACCCTAAAGCCGCACCCGTTGGGTTACTAACATCAAGAGCTTTTATTTTATCTGAATCTTCTTGAATTAAAAATGTAGAAGTATCGTCATTTTCAAGATTGTCAATTATACCTATTGAAGCTCCTTGAGAAATTCTAGCATCCCCCGCAACTTCTAATTTTAACCTTGGAGTTGTAGTACCTATACCAACACCAGTACCGTCTTGTGCAAATAGTGCAGGGGTAAAGATGCATGTAAGAATAATTAAAAAAACATTTGACAGCGTAATGTTCTTCATCGATAAAATTGGGTTTTACAAGTGTAAATTTACTAAAAATCAGTTTATAAACACTTTTTTAATATTAATATATTTATAGGTAATATTTATCCTACATAAATCACTTTTTTTTCTTTTATTTTTAATCAAAAACTACTCTTCGTAAATACAAAGATTAAAAATCGTATATTTACACCAGTTTGAGTTATACAGGCATTCAGCTTAAGCAGTTCTTGACAGCATCAGATATTAGATCAGTCTCCAATTTATCTAACTATCAACGTTTCAGTACCTCTCAGTTTGCTCAAACTATTTATTTATTCACCTAAAACAGATAATGGCTAAATCACAACAGACCTATAGTAAAACAGAACGAGAAAAAAAACGTATTAAAAAGCGCGAAGAGAAATTGAAGCGCAAAGAAGCACGTAAAGCAAACTCAACAGGAGGAAATTTTGAAGATATGATTGCTTACGTTGATCACAATGGAAACCTAACGGATACTCCTCCAGATCCAGCAATGAAAGTTGAAGTAGATATTGAAGATATTCAGATTAGTGTTCCCAAAACGACTGAAGAAGATAAAATCGCAGCTGAAGAAGCTAAATTTAGAAAAGGTAAAGTTTCTTTCTTTGACCATTCTAAAGGATTTGGTTTTATCATAGATACAGAGAATCAAGAAAAGTATTTTGTTCACGTAAGTGGAATTCTTGAAGGAGAACTTAATGAAAATGATAAAGTGGCTTATGAATTGGAGCGTGGTCAAAAAGGGATGAATGCTGTGCGTGTGAGTAAAATCTAATATTACCAATACGTGGCAAAATGTCTCTTAAATTTAGAGTCAGATTCAAAAACCCAAAACATATACGAGCGCTGTTCTTCTAGAACAGCGCTTATTTTTTTGATAAAAACCGAGAAATTGTCCGTTTTCGTTGTTTTAAAAATAGGAGAGGAGACCCAATCATTTTTATTCGGAATATAAAAAGTGAAGTCATTTTTATTGAAAAATTCCAGTTCTTCTAGTTTAAAATAGAAACCTTGTATTTGATCTTCTGAGATTCCTGAATCGTATATTTTTTGATTAAAAGGAAAATACACTTGAGCTTTAAAGCTAATTTGTTGTATTAAATCTTCCGCTTTAAGATTTAGGTTATTTAGATAGATTGCTGTTTCAGGCCTGTAAAGTATAGGAAACTGATGCGAACTCATTTTATTCAATTTAAAGCGAAGCTTATCTTTAGCATTGGGACCAATTAGTTTATCAATCCAGCTTCCGGATAATTCTGGTCTGTAGAAATAAAACTTATAGACCATCTCCAGATGAATAATCTTCTTTAAAACCAAATCATTAAGGATAAAATCAAGTTCACCTAAGGTTTGCTTTTTAGTAATTATCTGAAGATTTTTTGATGAAATTTGATATCTGTCAGAACTTAACGCAGCTTGCATAAACATTTCCATGCGTTGACCAAGACGAATAGAATCAGGCATTATAAAATCGACCGGAAGTTTCTCAAGTACTTCCGTTAGCCTAAAATTAGAATAGGGAAAATCTTCCGCAAATAATTGTAATTGCGGAGTATTTAAAAAGCCAATATATTGTTGTTGCAGAGAGCTAATCAATCAAAAAGATCTGAAGATAAATAGCGGTCACCGCGGTCACAAATGATTGAAACTACAATCCCTTCTTCAAGCTGCTCACAAAGGCGCAAAGCTGCTACAGTAGCACCTCCGCTACTCATTCCACTAAAAATTCCTTCTTCTTTGGCTAATCGTTTAGACATTTCTCGCGCATCCGCTTCACTAACTTCTAGTATCTGATCTACTTTTTTTGCATCAAATATCTTAGGGAGATATTCTTGTGGCCATTTGCGTATACCGGGAATACTGGATTCATCAGTAGGTTGAACGCCCACAATTTGTATTGATTCATTTTGTTCTTTCAAATAGGTTGAAGTCCCCATAATGGTTCCCGTTGTCCCCATTGAAGAAACAAAATGTGTTAGGTTTCCTTCAGTATCTTTCCAGATTTCAGGTCCCGTTGTTTTGTAATGTGCTTTCCAGTTATCAGGATTAGAAAACTGATTGAACATAAAATAGCCCTCATTTTTTACTTTCGCTTCTGCGAAATCCCGAGCTCCTTCAATACCAACCTCTTTTGGCGTTAAAATCACAGTAGCACCATAAGCTCGCATGGTTTGTACGCGTTCTTTAGTTGCATTTTCTGGCATTACGATTTCGAGATCTAGACCGTACATAGAAGCAATCATAGCTAAAGCAATACCTGTATTTCCACTTGTCGCTTCTATAAGTTTAGTTTCCTTATTAATCTCCCCGCGTTTCATTGCAGCGGTAATCATATTAAATGCTGCACGGTCTTTTACACTACCTCCTGGATTTTGACCTTCTAGTTTAAAAAGAAGTTTAACTTTTGGATTGGTCTGTAAAACTTTAGATTCAACTAAAGGTGTATTGCCAATAAGGCGTTCTATAGAATAGTTCATGAAATTCAATTTAAAATACCTTATTATTTTTTCTCCAATTCTCTAATGAGAATTTCGGGTTTGTGAGATACCAAAGAGTAAGGTGGAACAGATTTGGTTAGCCAAACATTACCTCCTATCAAACTGTTTGCACCAATAACGGTATCTCCACCTAATATGGTCGCGTTCGCGTAAATCGTAACGTGGTCCTCAATAGTAGGGTGACGTTTTATGGCCTGTAGGTCTTTTGCAACACTTAGCGCACCCAAAGTTACTCCTTGATATAATTTCACGTGATCTTTTATAACAGCAGTTTCGCCAATTACAATTCCGGTAGCATGATCCATAAAAAAGTGTTCACCAATTACAGCTCCGGGATTGATGTCTACGCCCGTTACGTGATGTGCAAATTCGGTCATAAGACGCGGAACTATAGGAAATCCTTTTTTATACAATGCGTGACTTAGTCTGTAGATAGCAATGGCATAAAAACCTGGGTAGGCTAAATAAACTTCTTCAATGGTAGTTGCCGCAGGATCATTTTTGTAAATCGCTTCAGCATCAAGATTCAGTTTTCTCAGTATTTCAGGGAGCTGAGCGACATAATCATCCCAGACTTTACTGCATTTTTTATCTAATTCCCAGCAAGCGAGTTCTACAAGGTTTTCAAATAAACGTTCCAGACGATCCAGATCTTCTTCTAACTCGTTAGGGAAATTAAAAAGTGTTGAAAATAACTCTTTGGTAAAACGTTGCGTGTCTTCTTTTAATTTGAAGTTGAGATTTGCATTTTGTTTATGTGCTCGTATCTGATTTACGATTTCATTCTTATTCACCATATCTTCTAAGTTAAGCACTGATTAAGCTTTAATCTACTCAGCTTTTAGTTTCAATTAGTAACACTATAAAACCATTCTGGTTTTAGTTTCAAATTTATAGAATAGTATTTGTACAAAAGCCCTTCAGCAAAGGAATTTTCCTTTTTCAAACTCAAAAGACATTCTCTTGAATAATCTTATTTTTGAGCTATGTTTAGAAAAGAATTCTATTATTTACTTAAAATACAATATTTGGGTTTCAGATATCACGGTTGGCAAAAGCAACCTGATTTACTCACGGTCGAACGCATGATGCAACGTACTTTAAAGTATGTATTGGGTCGTAATAATTTTAAATTCATTGCAGCGGGGCGCACAGATTCTAAAGTTTCAGTGAATGAAACCTATGTTGAACTCATTCTTAGAGAGGAAGCTTTAACTCTGGAAACCTTTTTTGAGGATTTTAATAATAACCTTCCACAAGATATTCGTTTACTTCAGGTGACCCCTAAAAAAGAACTTACTCATATTATACAAGCTCCCAAGCTTAAAGAATATGTCTATCTATTTTCCTTCGGAAGTAAAAATCACCCTTTTTGTGCACCTTTTATGATCAATTATAAAGACGATCTTGATATCGAACTGATGCAAAAGGGGGCTGAGCTGATGAGCGGCACGCATGATTATCGCAATTATGCTTATAAAGCTTCACCTGAAACGCAAACCGTAATGCATATTGAAAAAAGTCTTATTGAGGTCAATGACCTATATACTGCTAATTTTTTCCCGGAAACCTCTTATGTGTTTAGAGTAGTGGGAGCTGGATTTAAAAGACACCAGGTGCGCCTTATGATGGGAGCGCTTTTTGATTTGGGAAGTAGTCAAATGTCTTTAGAGGATTTTGAGAAAAGTCTTGATGGTTCAACACCTTATCCATTAACGCATATTGCACAAGCCTCTGGTCTGATGCTCCAAAGCGTAAAATTAGAATGATTTTTATATAATTTAAGTTAAAGCAGCTGCGCCTTAACAAAGCTTAACCTTGTGGCTGCAAGCTTTAACCCGGTATTAACCCCGTAAGGTGAAGCTGCTGGCTATCTTTGGACTGTAATAAAATTTTAACCAACATAAAATTATATAATTATGAAAAAGGTAGCAATATTAGCAACAAACGGATTTGAAGAAGTTGAATTAACTTCTCCGTTAGAAGCGATGAAAAAAGAAGGATTTGAAGTTCATATAATTAGTGAAAAATCAGGCAAAATTAAAGCATGGGCTTCAACAGATTGGGGAAAAGAATATGACGTAGATAAAACAATATCTGAAGTATCAGCAAAAGAATACAATGCTTTAGTACTACCAGGTGGTGTAATAAACCCGGATCAATTACGTCGTAATGAAGAAGCTTTGGTATTTATTAGAGATTTTTTCAAACAACACAAACCGGTAGCAGCAATTTGCCATGCACCACAATTATTGATTAGTGCAGATGTTGTAGAAGGTAGAACGCTAACTTCATTCAGCTCTATTAAAAAAGACTTGCAAAATGCAGGAGCATTATGGGTTGATAAAGAAGTGGTTGTAGACGAAGCTCTAGTAACTAGTAGAAATCCAGATGACTTACCGGCATTTAATGCAAAAGTTATAGAAGAAATTAACGAAGGAAAACATGAGTTACAGCACGCATAATTTCTGAATTTATAGAATATTTAAAGTCCGTCATTAGACGGACTTTTTCTATTTTTAGCTTTTAAAAGAAAGCTATGAATAAGCGTTTAAAGATTAAAAAGCCCAAAATACCAAAGCTACCTAAGATTAAGAGAGCGCATAAAATCATTAAGAATGATGTGCCGGGTACGCTAACTTATACTGGGATTAAAGAACAAAAGCATGTAAGTGTTGAGCTTATTGACTATTCTCCTACAAATTATACAACAAGTACAGTTGACGATGTTTCAAAGGCTTTCAACAAACAGCTGGCTGGAGATATCTCTTGGATCAATGTAAATGGCTTGAGTCAAATTGATCAGATAGAAAAACTAGGTCAGCATTATAACTTGCACCCGCTTATTCTTGAAGATATTGTTGATACCAATCAGCGTCCTAAAATAGATGAATATCCAGATTATCTTTTCATCGTTTTTAAAATGCTGTATTATGATGAGCATGGTACTTTTATGAATGAGCATATCAGTTTAGTTTTAGGTGAAAACTTTCTAATTACTTTTCAAGAGGCAGATGGTGATGTTTTCGATTCGTTACGTCAGCGTATCGCCAATGCTAAAGGACGTGTGCGAAATGCAGGTTCAGATTATCTGATGTTTGCGATTATGGATGCGGTGGTAGATCATTACTTTACATTGATAGAAGTCATGAGTGATCGCATCGAATCGCTTGAAGATATTTTATTTGCAAACACTGCAGACCAGGATATTACACAAGATATTCAAGAGTTAAAACGAGAAGTTTTAAGACTGCGAAAAGCTGTTTTTCCGTTTAGGGAAGTTGTAAACAGGCTTGAGAAAATAGACAGCACGCTCATAGATGAAAAAACCGTAACCTATATTCGGGATTTATACGATCACGTCACGCAAGTAACAGATAGTATTGATATTTATCGGGAGATGACATGGGGACTTATGGATATGTATATGACAACCATAAGTAATAAGATGAACGAAGTGATGAAGGTGCTTACCATTATGGCCAGTATTTTTATTCCGTTGACATTTATGGCCGGTATTTATGGGATGAACTTTGACTATATCCCAGAACTGCACTTTAAATATGGCTATTTCTATTTATGGGGAGCTATGATTGCCGTATTTCTAAGTCTTCTGTATTATTTTAAACGAAAAAAGTGGTTATAATAAGTACCGGAATATATACTGAGGCATCTAGTTTAGATGTCCTTTTTTGCTGCTTTTTACACTGAAAAAATAAAGATAAACGGCACTAAGAATTACAATTAGAGGCATAACGAGACCTTCAACAATACCATAAACCTGAAGCGCATCGGTAGCAAAAAACGAATACCCCATTTGTATTAAAACACCTACAGCTGAAATGAAGAATAGGGTAGTAGCAGATTTTCTTCTTAAAACAAGGAGAATGCTACCTAGTAATCCCGTTACTGTCGCAATTGCAAAAATACCGGTAAGCCATTGTGGGGTATTCCTGATAAGTTCAGCTTGGTCTGCAGGTAATTCTGCAAGCATAGCACTGCTTACAAACGCCTGACCCATAAATGCAAAAATGCCCATCAAATTCCATAGAACAGCAATTGTTGAAATAATCCAGAATTTTTTAGACGGTTTGGTTGTGGTCATAATGCTTTATTTTTGATTCATTCTACTAAGCTAATAATTTTTTTTCAGTTCTATTTTGACTCAAATTAACATAAGATCATTAAAATAGCATCTTAATAAAAACTCAGATATGTCTGTACAAATTCCTAAAGCGTACTTTCCTTTTTTAAAAGAATTAAAAGAGAATAACCACAAAGATTGGATGGATGCTCATAAAAGTGAGTATATAAAACTTGAAAATGATTTTAAAACCTTTTGCAAGGCAACGGTTGATGAGCTGAATTCTTTTGATCAGATAGAACGCGTAAAAGTGTTCAGAATCAATAGGGATGTACGCTTCAGTAAAAATAAAATGCCTTATAAAACTACTCGTAGCGCGATTTTTTCACGAGAAGGTGTGCAGCGTAGAGGGAGTTATTATTTTCAGATAGCACCAGACACAAGCTTTGTAGGCGGCGGTTTTTTTAGTCCGGAACCAGCAGATTTGTTACGAATTCGAAAGGAGTTTGAATTGGATTCAGAGCCAATTCGTGAAATACTTAAACAACCCCAATTTAAAAAGGCCTTTGGTGGATTTAATACAGATAGTCAGGTGAAAACCGCTCCGAAAGGTTTTAGTAAAGAAGACCCTAATATTGACTTGATTCGTAATAAAAATTATTTTGTTAGTCATACATTTACAAACGAAGAAGTACTCGCTGATGACTTTCAAGAGAACTTAGTTAAGCACTTCAAACTTTTACTCCCGTTTTTTGATTATATGAGTGAAGTTTTAACCACAGATTTAAACGGGGAAAGTATCATCTAATTTTCAGCATATTACAGATTCATTTTTCAATCTTGAAAACTTTGTTAATTACTTTGACTTTTTCGGCTTTTATAAACGTTTGTGAAGTCCTATATTAGCGTACATCCCTTTATTTATGGCAGAAGAAACAAAATACACCGAGGATAATATTAGATCTCTTGACTGGAAGGAACATATACGTATGCGACCCGGTATGTACATTGGTAAACTGGGAGACGGTACGAGTGCAGATGACGGTATTTATATTCTATTAAAGGAGGTTTTAGACAACTCTATTGATGAGTTTGTGATGGGATCTGGTAAAACCATAGAGGTTAGCATACAGGGAACTCGCGTTATCGTCCGGGATTATGGTCGTGGTATTCCATTAGGGAAAGTTGTAGACGTTGTGTCTAAAATGAATACCGGAGGTAAATATGATTCACGAGCGTTTAAAAAATCTGTTGGTCTAAACGGGGTAGGTACCAAAGCTGTAAATGCCTTGTCAGAATATTTTAGAGTTGAATCTAGCCGAGACGGAAAATCTGCAGCAGCAGAATTTGAACGTGGAAACTTAAAAGATGAGGAGTTTTTAGAAGAGACTTCCCGAAGAAAAGGTACCAAAATTACGTTTGTTCCTGATGAAGCTATTTTTAAGAACTACAAATTTAGAAATGAATATGTAGCCCGAATGCTCAAAAACTATGTTTATCTCAACCCGGGATTAACGATTGTTTTTAATGGCGAAAAATTCTATTCAGAGAATGGTTTAAAAGATTTATTGGGTGACCGCATCGCAGAAACTGATATTTTATACCCGATAATTCACTTACGCGGAGATGATATAGAAGTTGCACTTACACACAGCAGAACGCAATATTCAGAAGAGTATCACTCTTTTGTTAACGGGCAAAATACCACACAAGGTGGAACGCATTTAGCAGCTTTCCGCGAAGCTGTGGTAAAAACGGTCCGTGAATTCTACAATAAGAATTATGATGCTTCAGATATTAGAAAGTCAATTGTTTCGGCAATAAGTATTAAGGTAATGGAACCGGTTTTTGAGTCACAGACCAAAACCAAACTGGGTTCTACAGATATGGGAGGTGAATTACCTACTGTACGTACCTATATAAATGATTTTCTGAAGACCAAACTCGATAATTACCTCCATAAAAATCCTGAAACTGCTGAAAAGCTGCAACGCAAGATTTTACAGGCAGAGCGCGAACGTACAGAACTTAGTGGAATTAGAAAACTGGCTAAGGAACGCGCTAAAAAAGCCAGTCTTCACAATAAGAAATTACGGGATTGTCGTATTCATTTGACAGACAGCAAGAAAGAGCGTAATCTCGAGAGTACTTTGTTTATTACCGAAGGAGATTCGGCTTCGGGGTCTATAACAAAATCCCGGGATGTGAATACGCAGGCGGTATTTAGCTTACGTGGTAAACCGCTCAACTCGTACAATATGAGTAAGAAGATTGTATATGAGAATGAGGAATTCAATTTATTACAATCTGCGCTCAATATTGAAGAATCTATGGGAGATTTGCGCTACAATAATATTGTTATCGCAACAGATGCCGATGTTGACGGAATGCACATTAGATTGCTTTTGATCACCTTTTTCCTGCAATTTTTCCCCGAATTGATTAAAGAAGGACATTTGTATATTTTAGAAACGCCGCTTTTTAGAGTGCGTAATAAAAAGAAAACCATATACTGCTATAGTGAGCAAGAGCGTAGAGATGCTATTGAAGAATTAAGCGGTAAACCTGAGATCACCCGATTTAAAGGTTTAGGTGAAATATCTCCGGATGAATTCAAACATTTTATTGGAGAAAGTATTCGCTTAGCACCTATTATGCTTGATGAAGCGATATCAATCGAAGAAATTTTACAGTTCTATATGGGTAAAAACACCCCAGACAGACAAAAATTTATTATAAATAACCTGAAAGTAGAATTAGATCCCGTTTTAGAAAACTAAAACGCTATAAACCCCATATTTATCTACCCGGATAAACAGTTATGAGCGAAAATTACGAAGATCCAAATTTAGACAATCCAGAAGAAGAGCATTCAGGCGAGACCATTACCCGGGTAACGGGTATGTTTAAAGACTGGTTTCTTGACTATGCCTCGTATGTAATTTTAGAGCGTGCAGTCCCGGCAATAGAAGACGGTTTTAAACCGGTGCAACGTCGTATCATGCATTCTATGAAAGACCTTGATGATGGGCGCTATAATAAAGTGGCAAACATTGTTGGACATACCATGCAGTATCACCCGCACGGTGACGCCAGTATCGCTGATGCGATGGTACAGATGGGGCAAAAAGACTTACTTATTGATACTCAGGGTAACTGGGGAAATACGTTGACCGGAGATAGTGCAGCAGCATCCAGATATATTGAAGCCCGACTTTCAAAATTTGCGCTAGAGGTATTATTTAGTCCAAAAATTACCGAATGGCAATCTTCTTATGACGGTCGTCGCAAAGAACCTATAAATCTTCCGGTTAAGTTTCCGTTGCTTTTAGCTCAGGGAGCAGAAGGTATCGCGGTGGGTTTAAGTACAAAGGTTTTACCGCATAACTTTAACGAACTTATAGATGGTTCTATAAAACATCTTCAAGGAAAAAAATTTACAATTTTACCCGATTTTCCGTCCGCAGGAGAAGCTGACTTTACTGATTATAAAGACGGAAAACGTGGAGGAAAAGTTCGTGTTAGAGCTAAAATAAACCAGCTTGACAAGAACACGTTAGTCATAACAGAAATTCCTTTCAGTACAACTACTACATCGCTGATTGATAGTATTTTAAAAGCGAATGATAAAGGAAAGATTAAAGTAAAGAAGATTGAGGACAACACGTCTTCTCAAGTTGAAATTTTGGTGCATTTACCTCCGGGTCTTTCACCAGATAAAACTATAGGTGCTTTATATGCATTTACAAATTGTGAGGTTTCTATTTCGCCTTTGGGCTGTGTTATTGAAGACAACAAACCGCTCTTTGTAGGTGTTACCGAAATGCTTCGTATTTCTACAGATCGCACAAAAGATTTATTGCGTCAGGAATTAGAAATTCAGCTTCAGGAGTTAGAAAATCAATGGCATTATGCTTCTCTAGAACGCATATTTATAGAAAATAGAATTTACCGGGCTATTGAAGAAGAAACAACTTGGGAAGGAGTTCTTAATGCTATAGATGAAGGCTTAAAACCACATATAGCTCATTTAAAAAGACCAGTAATTGAAGAAGATCTGGTACGTCTTACCGAAATACGAATTAAGCGTATTTCAAAATTTGATATTGATAAAGCCCAGCAAAAGATTGAAGCTTTAGAAGATCAGATTGCAGCGGTTAAGTATCATTTAGCAAATCTTACAGATTTTGCTATTGCTTATTTCAAAAGACTGAAGAAAGAATACGGAGTAGGAAGAGATCGTAAAACAGAGATCAAGCTTTTTGATGATATTGAAGCTTCAAAAGTAATTATTCGTAATACCAAGTTATATGTAAACCGTAAAGAAGGTTTTATTGGGACTTCTCTTAAGAAAGATGAGTACGTTACTGACTGTGCAGATATTGATGATATCATTGTATTTACCAAAGAAGGAATTATGATGGTGACTAAAGTCGATACCAAAACCTTTGTAGGTAAAGACATTATACACGTCGCAGTTTATAAGAAAAAAGACAAGCGTACTATCTATAATATGATTTATAGAGACGGAAAAGGTGGAGCTACTTATGTGAAGCGTTTTAATGTCACCAGTACTACGCGGGATCGGGAATACCCGATGACAAAAGGGAAGAAGGGCTCTCAAGTTTTATATTTTTCTGCAAATCCTAATGGAGAAGCTGAAGTTGTTTCCATTTATTTAAGATCTGTAGGAAATGTGAAAAAATTGAAGTTTGATCTTGATTTTTCAGATATTCTTATAAAAGGTAGAAATGCCAACGGAAACCTGGTTACTAAGCATTCTGTAAAAACGATTGACCTTAAAGAGAAAGGTGTTTCCACGCTTAAACCTCGTAAAATTTGGTTTGATGATACTGTTCAGCGCCTCAATGTTGACGGGCGCGGGGAGTTATTGGGTGAGTTTAAAGGAGAAGACAGGCTCCTAATCATAACTCAAGATGGAATTGCAAAAACAATTACTCCAGAACTCACAACACGTTTTGACGACAAAATAATTGTTCTTGAGAAATGGATTCCGGAAAAACCAATATCAGCAATCTACTGGGATGGAAACCGAGAGCGCTATTATGTTAAGCGCTTCCTTATTGAAAATCCTGAGAAAGAAGAATTCTTTGTTTCTGACCATGCTGACACGCAATTAGAACTCATTTCTACAGAATACAGACCTGTAGTAGAGATGGTCTTTTATAAAGAACGAAACAAGGATCAAAGACCTAATGAATCTGTTGATATTGAAGAATTTATTGCTGTTAAAGGAATAAATGCATTAGGTAATCAGTTTTATACAGAAAAACTAAAACAACTCAATTTACTAGATCCGCTTCCTTACGAGGTAGAAATACCAGAAGAAATAGAACCTGCTGAAGAATCACTTTCAGATTCTGAATCTTCACAAGATCAAGATACAGATGAAGACTCTGGAGACGCAACTCAAGGATCATTATTTTAAAATATGGGCTTAATACAAGAGTTTAAAAACTTTGCTGTAAAAGGCAATATGGTTGACATTGCTGTTGGTGTTATAATTGGTGCAGCTTTTCAAGAAGTAATAGATGTATTGGTTAAACAAGTGATGATGCCACCATTAACTTTACTTACAGACGGTGTAAATTTTGCCAATAAGCAGTTGGTTTTGAGAGGCGCGTATACTAATTCTAAAGGCATTGAAGTAGAACAAGTAACTGTTGCTTATGGTGAATTGATCACTGTTTTTATAAATTTTTTCATTATTTCAGTTGTTGTGTTTTCAATTGTTAAGCTGATGAATACACTGCGTGCTAAAAGTGAAGATGAGAAAAATCCTACTGTAGAAATGCCTAAAAATATTCAGCTACTTGCTAAAATGAATGAGCTTTTGGAGGAGCAAAATAAAATTCTGACCAAAAATAATTCAGCTAAATAAAAAGGTTTTTTAAAAATTATGAAAAATTAATTCGATTAATGTTTGTATTTTATTGCTGAACTACATTATATTTCAGTATTTTAGTTTTTATTAACAGAAAGCTATAGGGAATATAATGTTCAAAAAAATACCAAAAAAGCACTATTGGATTTCCCTGCTTTGTTTTCTGATTCCGGCAGGTTTTTGCCTATCTATATATCTGAAATTTAAAGCCGATCTTCCAAAACGTCTTTCTGATCAAATACAACTCACCGGTAGCTTAGCAGCACAAGATTTTAAACGTACCGTACGTGATAATGTTCAAGCTATTCATAATCTGGCTGAGCGTATTGAAGAAACAGATGGCGAGTTCTACAGCTATTGGAAACAAGATGCACAACGTTTACTTATACAAAATGAGTCTCTTACTTTTGTTGAGTTAATTTCTGAAGAAGGAATTATTAAAGATATTTACCCTCGCATAAAAAATGGCCCTGCAATAGGTCTTGACATCACTAAGTTAGATTACCGGTATTCAGACTGGAAAACAAAATCAGAACTAGGACTTACAAATATCACTAATTGGCTGCAGCTCTCTCAGGGTGGCAATTCTTTTCTTATAGATGTACCTATCTATTTTGAAGATACATTTGACGGCACTGTAACCGGTGGAATGAATTTTAATTCAGAATTTGATCGTTTAAGTTACTACCTAGAAGATTTCGCAATAAAAATTGAAGATGAAACCGGCACCCCATTTTACAACTATAATAACTTTGATTCGGCTCAAACAGACTCGGAATATATTTTTGATACCGCGCTGGTTATGGATTCTGATATTCAAGAATCCTGGCATTTTCAATTAACATTTGCTAACCCTAATATATTTAGAGATAGTCTTAAGGTAGCCAACTTAGCGCTGGGAGTTGGTTTGTTATTATCGTTTTGTATAGGATTGTTACAATTCTTCAATAGTAATTTGCGTATTGCTACTCATGAAGCTTTGGAAACAAATAAAAAACTTCAATTGGTAAATACAGAGCTTGAGCAGCAAACCGAAAAAGCAAAGCTAGCTTCTACCGCTAAATCTGAGTTTTTATCAAATATGAGTCACGAAATACGTACACCGCTCAATGCTATTGTAGGTATTACAGATCTTATGGGTTCTGGTAATGACGATTTTAAAGAAGAAGATTATTTAGAGTTACTTAAAAAATCATCTAAAACTTTACTCGATCTTATTAACGATATCTTACGATTAGACAAGATTGAATCTGGTTTTGTAGAGATAGCTCAAATAGAATTCAGTCCTGCCTGTGTTTTAGAAAGTCTAGTTTCTTTTCATAATCAAATAATAGAGCGCAAAGGCCTTGACTTATCGCTGAGCGTAAATTCGCTTAAAAATAAAACTGTTTTAGGTGACCGTGCCAAATTTGAACAGATTATTACTAACATTCTTAGCAATGCGATAAAATTCACAACTTCTGGGAGTATTTTCGTTATGTATGAAGAAAAAGAAGTTAACGAACAAATTCATCTTAAAATAAGCATAAGAGATACAGGTATAGGTATACCTAAAGAAAAAATAAATCAGATATTTGACCGCTTTATACAACTCGATACCGGTACCCGTAAAAAACACTCTGGAGGAGGATTAGGCTTATTTATAGCTCAATATCTTGCTCAACTTCTTAACGGAAATATAGAAGTTACCAGTGAAGAAGGTAAAGGCTCTGAGTTTATAATCAATCTTAAATTTGATTGTTTGCAAGTACCAACTAAACAAAAAGAGGAAATTCTTAACAAAGATCTGCCTGAGTTATCTATTTTGGCTGTCGATGATAATAAATTGAATGTTGTTATCTTATCTCAACTACTTAAGAAAATAGGTCTCCATGCAGATATTGCTTATAATGGTTCTGAAGCTGTTGAAAAAGCTCAGGCTAAGAATTATGACCTGATATTTATGGACATTCATATGCCAGATATTGACGGTTTTGAAGCTACTCGATTGATAAAAAGAACCAATAAAAACACTATTGTTATGGGGCTATCTGCTGATACTACCTTAAATTCTATAAACGAAGGTATCAGTAGTGGAATGAGCAATTATCTTACAAAGCCTATCGATAAAAATAAATTGATAGCAGTAATTGAAGATTATTTTGGCTCAACTTCACGAAATGTAGTTTAAGCCATTCTAGGTTATTCTAAACAGTACAACTAAAGAGCCTATTCTATCTTCGTTACAGTACCTTTTTGCTTCTTCGTTTCACCTACAAGAGCGTATTCAAAGGTATAGGTGTTATCTTTTGTAGTAAGTATTTTAAAATGCAGTGCTTTACGATCCATAATACCTGTGGGATTAATCTTTTCGGCAATGTATTCACAATCGTTAATCCATCTTATGTTAGAAGAATCTACTTGACCTTGGTAAAAATCAATTTCAAGGGTATCATTACGCGTAAAAGTAGTCTTAACGACTTCCCCATTCAAATAAGTTTCAAACGTAAACGTACCCGTTTTAAAATCGGTACAGTTTTTTTCCTGATTGTAGCAACCAACTAAAATGAACGATGTGACCAGTACTAATATAAATTTCTTCAGCATCATGTTGTAAAAATACGGCTAAATCTTCAAGTTATAATACCTATACAGCATAGATTAGGGCAGGAAATTCTTAAAGGTTCCGTCTTTATAGAAAATAACAATTTGCTCTATTTCTGAATTAGAACTTGTTCTTGATTCTGATTGATTCGGAAATATCTGCTCTATTGAATCAGGAGTATCCTTTTGCTCAGATTGCTTTTTTTCTTCAAAATTTGCTTCTAGCTGATTCTCGTCATTTTTTCTAGGAGGGATGTTTACAATTGTCTTTTTAGGAAAACTTCCTTTACCATTAAGTAACCAATACAATTCTACTTCAGGAAATGCTGCAATGATTTTCATCACAAATTCCAGACTGGGTTTGTTACGACCAGAAATAATATGTGAAATAGAAGAGCGGCCTACATCTATAGCATCAGCAAAAGAAGTAGCGTTTAAATCATACTCATCCATTACCTTTTGGAGCCGTTTACTAAATTGATCGCTGTTTACCATTGTAAAATTTGCATAGCCGTTAAAGTGTTACAAATGTAATTATTTATTTTACATTTGACACGTTACATTTGTAAAATAAGTCTATAAACATTAAATTAAAACTTAACTCAATAATCCTTAAATAACTTAATATAAGCTATTTAATTAATTCAAGTATGGTAAAAGGAATATTTCCATAACCTAGCTCTGAATCTAAGTAATCAGCATTTACAGTTGTAAACAATAATGTAAGAATATCGTGTTTACATTTGTAAATAATTGAATGTTTACATTTGTAATTCAATTATGATGATGAATTATTCTGCTTTAAAAGATTGGCATAACAGCCATAAAGAGTCTGCCCTTTTTGGGAGGTATATAACACTCAACACTATCCAACCATTATTAGACAATCTCTCAGATTTATTCTCTGTGGAAACGCTGGGGCATTCTGTAGAAAATAGACCTGTCTCTAAAATCACATTTGGTACAGGGCCAATTAAAGTTTTGGGTTGGTCTCAGATGCATGGTAATGAGAGTACGACCACTAAGGCACTGTTTGATCTCTTTAAATGGTTTGATACCAATAGAGGGGAATCTGAGGTTAAAAAGTTCCTTGCTGAATTCACTTTTACTATGGTGCCTATGTTGAATCCTGACGGAGCTCAGGCTTATACACGTATTAATGCAAATAAAATAGACCTTAACAGAGATGCACAAGATTGTTCTCAGCCAGAAAGTGTTATACTAAAAGAGCTTTACACATCTTTAAAACCCGATTATTGTCTTAATCTTCATGGACAACGAACGATTTTTGGAGTGGGAGATCCGGTTAAAAGTGCAACAGTCTCATTTTTATCGCCATCTCAAGATGAATTACGAACTGTTACGCATTCTCGTAAAAAAGGAATGGCGATTATTTCAGACCTGAATCAAATGCTTCAGGAATTTATACCTGATTGTGTAGGGCGCTATGATGATGGTTTCAATATGAATTGTGTAGGCGATACCCTTCAGCATAGAAACATACCAACGATACTTTTTGAAGCAGGTCATTTTCCGGGAGATTATGACCGGGAAGTCACAAGAATTTTTATGTTTTTATCACTAATTCGCGTTTTTGAGTCTGTTCTATTGCTTAAATCTGAAAAAACGCCCTCCTCAAATCCCTATTTTTCGATTCCTGAGAACAAAAAGTGCTTTTTCGACTACATAATTCGCAACATAGAATTACCTGAAATAGGGGTGACAGATATGGCTATTCAGTTTGAAGAAACACTGATAGGAAATGAGTTGAATTTTGTTCCTAAAATCGCGCAAATAGCTGAATTGGTTGACTTTAAGGGACATTGTGAAATTGATTTTGAATCTAAAAAACCACTGATTCCTGCTGATTTTAAATTTGAAATCGGAAATATTATTGAGAAAATTCAAGTAAATGGCAAATTACCTACAACGTTTTCGGTAAAAAGCAACAATTTATTGTGAATTATTCAGTGATTTTATGTTATTTTTGATTTATATATAATTTAATCAATTAATAATGGCGAAATTCAAATTAGACGAGGTTGATCATCAGATCTTAGATATGTTGATAGAGAATACCAGAACACCTTTTACAGATATAGCAAAGAAATTATTGATCTCTGCCGGTACTGTTCATGTACGTGTAAAAAAGATGGAAGAAGCTGGTATCATTGTAGGATCATCGTTAACGCTTGACTATGCTAAACTAGGTTATTCCTTTATCGCTTATGTAGGCATCTACATCAATAAAACAAGTCAAACCACATTTGTTTTGGAGCGTATCAATCAAATTCCTTATGTTACGGTAGCACATGTTACTACAGGGAAATTTAATATTTTCTGTAAAGTACGTGCTAAAAATACTGAGCATGCTAAAAACATTATCTTTATGCTAGATGATATTGAGGGTGTTTATCGTACTGAAACGATGATATCTCTTGATGAAAGCATTAATGATAAGAAGCGTTTAATGCATAGTATTTTTCAAGACCTTTAAAGTAAACCAAAGAATATTTTAATATAAAATACCCTTTGGCTTTACTGGCAAAGGGTATTTTATTATAAATCAGAAACTAACTTATGTCAAGACAACCAAAACTAGAACGTTTTAACAATCAGGTAAAATCCAAGTACCAGGTTTACAATAGTTTATTTATGACTCTGCCATTTCATGGCATTACAGATACAGGGGTATTATTACCTCTTTTTGACAGAATCTGTACACGGGGTTATGATAACAAATACAATCCGGAAAAAATTGTAAACTATTTCTTTGAGAAGTATCAACGTGATGTATCTGAAGAAGATCGTTACGATTTACTTTTTAGATTCATTCAGTATATAGAAAGACAAGTAGTGCTTTTTGATGCTATTGAAGATTCTGCTTATCGTACGGTAAACAATATGGACGGTCGTGGAACCCTGCGCAATATTAAAGAAGAGGCGGAGGCGCAATCTAAAACTGAAGACTTGAAAGCATATCTTCAGGATTTTAAAATTCGTCCTGTATTAACTGCGCATCCTACACAGTTTTATCCGGGAGCGGTTCTTGGGATTATCAATGATCTTAGTGCTGCAATTAATGATAACAATCTCGAGATGATTAAAAAATTGTTATCTCAATTGGGTAAAACACCATTTTTCAAGAAAGAGAAACCTACCCCTTATGATGAGGCTGTGAGTCTGATCTGGTATTTAGAAAATGTATTTTATAAAGCTTCAAGTCATATCTATAACTATTTACATCAAAATGTTTTCAAAGGAGAATTTTTTGATAACGAAGTAATCGATCTTGGTTTCTGGCCAGGTGGTGACCGTGATGGTAACCCATTTGTGACTACTGAAATTACCTTAAAAGTAGCTTCTCGTTTAAGAAGTACAATTATTAAAAACTACTATAGAGATGTACGCAAACTGCGTCGTCGTATAACTTTTAATGGCACCGAAGAGCCTTTGGCAGATTTGGAACGCAGACTTTTTGATAGTATCGCTGTTAAAGATGCTGAAGTAAAAGTTTCATTAGAAGAACTTCAGTCTACCTTAAAAAGAATCAGAAAACTGGTTATTGAGCGTCACGAGAGTTTATTCTTAGAAGAGATAGATGATTTGCTTAACAAGATAACGATGTTTGGTTATCACTTTGCTGTTTTAGACATCCGTCAGGATAGTAGGGTGCATATGCATGTTATGGAGGAAATTGTAAAGCAATGTGCTAAAGATAATCTAGGCATTTTTCCTGATAATTATCTAGAGCTTGATGAAGCTAAGCAAATTGAAATATTACAAGATGTTAAAGGGAAGGTAGATCCTGCAACTTTAGAAGATGATATTGCGCGTAAAACACTAGAAAGTGTATATGCTATACGTGAAATTCAAGCGCAGAACGGTGAACGCAGTTGTAACCGTTATATAATAAGTAACAACCAGACCGGACTTAACGTGATGCAGGCATTTTCTATGTTTCATCTTACCGGTTGGGAAAATCCTACAGTAGATATTGTTCCTTTATTTGAAACGGTACCAGATTTAAAGATCGCGCACGAGGTTATGCGTAAACTATATACGAACCCGGCATATGCTGCACATCTTAAAGCCAGAGGTATGAAGCAAACAATCATGCTTGGTTTTAGTGATGGTACCAAAGATGGAGGGTATTTAATGGCAAACTGGAGTATTTTTAAAGCAAAAGAAGAACTTACTAAAATATCACGTGAGTTTGGAATCAAAGTAATTTTCTTTGATGGTAGAGGTGGACCTCCAGCACGTGGTGGTGGTAAAACACATCAATTTTATGCTTCTTTAGGAGAAACTATTGAAGATGAGGAAATACAATTAACCGTACAAGGGCAAACCATTAGTTCGAATTTTGGAACACCAGATTCTTGCCAATATAACTTGGAGCAGTTATTGAGCTCAGGTATATTTAATGGCGTATTCTTCCAAAAAACAAAAGCGTTCCCGGATGCAGATCGCTCAACAATGGAAGAGCTTGCTGAAATTAGCTATAAGACCTATTCAGACTTTAAAGCGCATCCTAAATTCTTAGGATATTTAGAGCGTATGAGTACTTTAAAATATTATGCTAAAACAAATATTGGCAGTAGACCTAGCAAGCGTGGTAAGAGTGATAAATTAGATTTTTCGGATTTACGTGCTATTCCTTTTGTGGGATCTTGGTCACAACTTAAGCAGAATGTGCCTGGTTTCTTTGGAGTTGGTACTGCTATTGAAGCCTTTGAAGAAAGAGGTGAATTTGACAAGGTTAAGTCTTTGTACGAGAACAGTTTATTCTTTAAAACTTTGCTGGAAAATAGCATGATGAGTTTGACTAAATCATTCTTTGGTCTTACGGCTTATATGCAGGATGATCCGGAGTTTGGTGCATTTTGGGATTTGATTCATGATGAGTTTGAGCGTACTAAACGTATGTTATTAAAACTTACTGGTTACAGTGAATTGATGGAGGAAGAGCAAGCTGGTAAAGCTTCCATTCAGGAGCGTGAGCGTATCGTACTTCCATTATTGACAATTCAGCAGTTTGCATTGAAGAAAATTCAGGAAATGAGCAGGGAAGAAAATCCTGATCAGAAAAAACTGGATATGTTTGAGAAAATGGTAACCCGTTCTTTATTTGGTAATATCAATGCAAGTCGTAACTCGGCATAAGTATGACCATAAAGGATTTAGATCATAGCGAGTATAATGCGTTTTATAGAAACTATGTAGAATTAGTTAGAAATGATGTGCATTTGCTTGATGCGCTTAGAAACGGAAAACAGAAAAATGTTACATTTTATAATGAAATACCTGAAGAAAAATGGCATTATGCCTACGAGTCCGGCAAATGGACAATCTTAGAGGTGCTTCAGCATGTTATAGATACAGAGCGTATATTTAGTTACCGTGCATTGCGTATTGGTAGGGGAGATAAAACTCCGCTTGCCGGTTTTGAGCAGGATGATTACATCAAGCCTTCTCAAGCTAATGAGTGCAGTATGCAAGAGTTGGTTGAAGAATATAGTTTGGTTAGAGATTGTACTATTAATTTGTTTAAAGGCTTTAATGATGAGGCTTTAGCAAATACAGGTACTTCTAGTGATGCTGCATTATCTACCCGAGCTGCGGGCTTTATCATTTGCGGTCACGAAGTGCATCACGCTAATATTATATATACGCGATATCTAAACTCTTAGAACATTAACTAGTTAAATTTTGAGAGGCTGTAATTTTAAAATTACAGCCTTTTCTTTTAGATTTATGTAAACTTTGAGGCAAGCTCGGGTTATTTAAATCCTCGATTATCGAGTAAAGATTTTAAAAATGAGATTTGATATAACACATACAGCTTTTTATATAGATGACAATCAAAAGCAAAACAATCAGTTAATAGGGCTCGTCTTGAGTTTGAATTTATTTAGCTCGGGGGTTAGCCTGTTGAATAACTACACGGAAGGAATTTCATTAAGAAATTTGATTTCTTTTGTTTTGGTTGTAATTTCAATTGGTTTAATTCTCTATTTCTGGAAGAAAAAAACCTCAAAAACAACTATTGATTTGAGTGAAATTGAATTCTTAGCTGAAAAATCCCTCTTTGGAAAGTCTTATTGCTATCTCAAATTAGCTGATGGAAAAATCCGTGAACTGGAATCTCCTCAAACCGAAACAGGAATTAAGGATTTTAAAAATCAATTTCTGGATCAGAATATCGTTATTAAGAACCTCTATTTTTTTAAATTCATCTAACTATGAATTACCGTACGCTATTTAGTTTGAGTTTAGTGATTTTAATGTGTTCCTGTAAGAATACCAATAGTGATAAAAACGCATCAATTCCCAAAAAAGAAGCGCAAGAACCCCATAAAAATTTACTGAAAGATTTTCCGGCAATCAATGATTCAGGATTTGTAAATGCAGTTATAGAAATTCCGGCAGGAACTACGGAAAAATGGGAGCTTAATAAAACTAACGGAAAAGTAGAGTGGGAAGAAGTAGACGGTACTCCCAGAATTGTAAATTATATCGGTTATCCCGGTAATTATGGAATGATTCCGCGTACATTGCTTGATAAAGAAAATGGCGGAGATGGTGATCCGCTAGATATTTTAGTTTTAGGGCCACCTGCTGAACGAGGAAGTATCATTAGTGGTAAGCTTATTGGGGTTTTATACTTAAAAGACCGTGGGGAGCGAGACGATAAACTAATAGCTGTTGCTGCTGATTCTCCTTTTGAGAACCTCAAAAGCATCAAAGAATTAGATGCTAATTTTCAGGGAGTTTCAGAAATTATCACGACTTGGTTTAGTAATTATAAAGGACCTGATATGATGCAAGCTTTTGGCTTTGGCGATGCTAGAGCAGCAAACAAAGTATTGGAACAAGCAATCCGAGAATACAATACTGAAAAATAAAAAAGCGCCAGATTCTTTAAACCTGACGCCTTTATAATTCTCGCAGAAAATTAGTTTTGAACAGGACCGGCATTAAAATAATCCATCCAATTATCCTGAACTTTTAAAACTTGCTCAATCACATCACGCACACAGCCTTTACCACCTTTTTTGTGAGAAACATATTTAGCAATTTCTTTAATCTCTTTTACTGCATCTTGTGGGCAACATGGTAAACCAACCCCTTGCATAACAGGATAATCCGGGATGTCATCACCCATATATAATATATTTTCGGGCTTGATGCTGTTTGTTGTGATGTACTCGTTAAACTGTTTCATTTTGGTGTGTGCACCAAGATGTATGTCAGTAACGCCTAGTGCTGCCAGTCTGCTGCGCACACCTTCATTAGTACCGCCGCTAATTATGCAAATTTTATATCCTTTGTCTAAAGCGCATTTAATCGCATAACCATCTTTTACGTTCATCGTGCGTAACATGCCTCCTTCTGAATCTATGATTAATGATCCATCTGTCATCACACCATCTACATCAAAAATAAACGTTGTAATATTTCTTAGATATTCTTTGTAACTCTTATCGCTCATAATATTTTTGGATTGCTTGGGTTAGTAGCGTATATAATTCTTTCTGTTCAGCGCTTTTTAAAGCTGAAAGCTGTTTATTTATAGTGATTGTATCATTGCGCTTTGCGGGGCCGGTCTGTGAATTTTCAGGACCAATGCGAAATGCTTTATCAATTGTTTCCAGCACTAAAGGTTTCAGTAATTCAAAAGGAACCTTGCTGTCATCACAGAGCTGTTTGGCTTCAGTCAAAATATGATTTGTGAAATTATTGCTGAAAACTGCTGCAAGGTGTAAAGCCGCCCGATCTTTAGAATTTACTGTGAAATAGTTCGCGGATAAGCTTTCAGTTAAAGTCTTAATCATCTCTAAATCTTGTTGAAGTTTTGATTCAATTAAAAAAGGTATTTTTTTGTAAATCAGTTCTTTTTCTTTAGAAAAGCTTTGTAGAGGATAAAGAACTCCGTAGCGTTTATTTTGATCTAAAATAGCCATTGAAGTACTTCCGGAAGTGTGAAGAATTAAAGCTTCAGATTCAATCAATTGTTGGGAAACAGCAGCTATTGCAGCGTCACTAACTGCAATCAAAATTACATCAGAACTAAAAGTTTTTTCGAGTTCTTCATTTAGATTAGTGGTAGTGCAAAATGAATTGAAAACTTCTAATTCAGCTGCATTTCTTCCTGCAACAAATTGTAGATTAACGTCTTGAGCTGCACTAAAAGCTTTAGCAAGATGAAATGCAACATTCCCGGTACCGATTATTGAAAGGCTTAACACGCTTCAAAAGTAAACAAATAAGACTTAATTTATAAGGAATAGCCTGCGTTAAAGCTTTATTAATGCTCTTTTGTTTTGTAACTTCGCGCAATCAAAAAATTGCACATTTACTATGCAAAAACGTATTGCAGATTTCCTGTTTTCTACCCGTTTAATGGCTGTTTTATTTATTGTTTATGCTGTGGCCTTAGCTACAGGTACTATTCTTGACGCCGGCCAAGAAACTTCTCCCACACCTTACACACGTGAACTCGTTTATGAAACCTGGTGGTTTGAAATGATTCACTTGCTATTCATAGTAAACTTTGTGGGTAATATTTGGCGCTTTAAGCTGTGGCGTAAAGAGAAATGGTCTACACTGCTTTTTCACCTGTCCTTCATCCTCATTATTTTTGGAGCTGCCTGGACGCGTTATGTGGGTTACGAAGGTGTTATGCCTATTAGAGAGGGAGAAACTCAGAATACTTTTTTAAGTGAAAAAACTTATTTACAGGTTTTTATCGATGGCGAAAAAGACGGCGCTCCTATGCGCAGGGTTTTAGATGCTAAACGTTTAAATCTTTCTACACGACTGGATAACAGTTTTGATTGGGAAACTGATTTTGCAGGCAAACCGGTAACCATCTCTTATTCTAATTTTATAGATGGAGCAGAAGAAGGTTTGATTGAAGATCCTAATGGTTTGGCACAACTTAAAATCGTTGAAGCTGGTGATGGCCAGCGACATGAGCATTTCTTAGAAGAAGGTCAGGTTGCGAGTATTCATAATATGTTGTTTGCTTTAAATAAACCTACAGAGGGTGCGATTAATATTGGGTATGATGGTGAGCATTATACGATAAACACCCCTTTTGAGGGCAGCACGCGTGTTATGGCAACGCAAACGGATTATGATGTTGCAAAAGATAGTGTTCAAGAGTTAAAGTTGCGGGCGCTTTATCAATTAGGCGGTATGCAGTTTGTGATTCCTGACCCGGTAATGAAAGGTAAAAACGGTATTGTTGAGGCATTCCCAAAACAGAAAGGTCAGGCTGATGCTTTATTTGTTACTGTAAAAACTGAAGACGGCCAAGAGGAAGTAGGCTTATTAGGAGGTAAAGGTTTCAGTAATGAAATGGTGTCTACAAAAATAGGAGATCTTACTTTTCATATAGCCTACGGCAGCAAAGCTGTAGAATTACCGTTCTCTATCAAACTCAATGATTTTATTGCAGAACGTTATCCGGGAACTACCAATGCATATTCTTCTTATAAAAGTGAAGTGAGCGTTATTGAAGGACCGCAATCTGGTTTTGACTATGATATATTTATGAATCACGTTTTAGACCATAAGGGGTATCGCTTTTTTCAGGCGAGTTTTGATCCGGATGAATTGGGTACTGTACTTTCTGTAAATCACGATGCGGTAGGAACTTGGATTACGTATATCGGTTATTTTCTGTTGTATTTAGGTTTGATGATAATATTGTTTGATAAAGGAAGCCGTTTTGGAGATCTTAAAGTAAGACTGGATAAAGTGAAAGCTAAAAAAGCAAAGATTAGTGTTATCGCCATTCTTTTCGCACTTGGCGGAAATACGCTTCAAGCGCAAGAAAATGAGGTTGTAGTAGAAAACGGAAACACTAAAGTCGTTGAGCAAAAGCCAGAAACTGTGATTCCCGGTACTGCCACGCTAGAACAAGAGCAACACACAGCACCTACAAAAACGCAGATCGACTCGATGTTGATGGCCAATAAAGTGCCTGCCGAAGAAGCTGCTAAGTTTGGCAAGTTGGTTATACAGGACGATGGCGGGCGTATGATGCCGGTAAATACCTTTTCGAGTAAATTGTTGCGTAAATTAAGCCGAAGCGATAGCTATGAAGGTCTTACCGCAGATCAGGTATTTTTATCTATGGTTGAAACTCCGTTTTTCTGGTATAATGTAGATTTTATTTATGTAAAACCAGCTAACGACAGCCTTCGTGGAATCATAGGTGTACCAAAAGAACAAAAGTATGTAAGTGCTATAGATTTTATAGACAATATGGGGCGTAATAAACTCGACCCGTATATAACAAGTGCCTATCAGGCTGAAGTTAAAAATGCATTTGATAATGATTTTATTGACATTGCAGAGCGTCTGGGCTTGTTGAATCGCGCTGTGAGTGGTGAGATTTTAAAGATCTTTCCTTTGGTTGGGGATGAAAACAACAAATGGGTTTCTTATCCAGAATTGAATGAGTCTGGTTATAAGGGGATGGATTCCTTATATACAAAACAGATTCTTCCGCTCTATTTTTCCGCTTTAAAAGAAGGAAATGAAACCGGAGATTATGCTAAGGCAGATACTTTTTTAAAGAGTATTAAGAGCTTTCAGGAGAAATACGGTAGTGCAGTAATGCCTTCTCAGGATAAAGTAGATGCTGAAGTATTTTACAACAAGCACGATATTTTTACCAAGCTGTACTGGATGTACTTACTCGCCAGTATTTTTATGTTTGTTTTTGTGATCATTCGCATTTTTAAAGACAATACGTTTATTAAAGCGATGGTTCGTATATCTGGTGGGGCAGTAGGCTTACTTTTTGCGCTACATACCTTAGGCTTGATCTGGCGTTGGTATATCTCGGGTCACGCACCTTGGAGTGATGCGTATGAGTCTATTCTTTATGTAGGTTGGGCAACTATGTTTTTTGGTTTAGCTTTCGGGCGAAAAAGTTCGCTTACAATTGCCAGTACTGCTTTTGTTGCCGGTTTTATTTTATGGGGAGCGAGTATGAACTGGTTGAATCCTGCAATCTCAAACCTACAACCGGTTTTAGATAGTTACTGGTTGATGATTCACGTGGCAGTTATCGTTGGGAGTTATGGGCCGTTTACACTGGGGATGATTTTAGGTCTGGTTACGCTATTCTTGATATTGCTTACTACTACTAAAAATAAAGCCAAAATGGAGCTCAATATTAAAGAGCTTACCATCATAAACGAGATGGCTTTAACGGTAGGTCTGGTGATGCTTACTATAGGGAACTTCCTAGGTGGTCAATGGGCAAATGAAAGTTGGGGACGTTATTGGGGTTGGGATCCTAAAGAAACCTGGGCGTTGATCAGTATTATGGTTTATGCATTTGTGATTCATATGCGTTTAGTTCCCGGTTTGCGCGGTAGATGGTTCTTCAATCTAATGGCAATATTGGCTTATGGAAGTATTATGATGACCTATTTTGGAGTGAACTTCTGGTTATCTGGGTTACACAGTTATGCAAGTGGAGATAACATTTTAGATTTGAATAAAGCACTAATTATTTTTATAGGTGTAGTTGCATTTGCATTATTGGCGTACCCTAAGTACAAGAAGTTTTATAAGAAATAAGATTGCTCAATAGCGTACTAGTGTTGATAAAAGAGTTTTGGTATGCAATTAGCTATATGGGCTTTTTGCATATCAAAACTTTTTCTTTTGGACTAAATCCAGACTCATTCTCATATTCTAATGCAAATTCTCTGACTTCAATACAGAATCCAGCGTGTTCTAATCGTGTTTGAAGTCCCTTAACAGCATAAATTCTAACGTGATCAGACTGACCAAAATGTTGTTCGCGAATTTCTGGTGCTGTGATTGTAAAGTCCTCATGAGTGTCACCTTCTTTAAAAGGTGTTTGTATGATGCAAGTACCAGTAGTCTTTAGAACTCTAAAAAGTTCTTGCATAGCTTTGTAGTCATCTTCAATATGCTCTAAAATGTGGTAACATATTATCAGATCAAAAGTCTCGTCAGCAGAATCAATTTTAGTGATATCAAAAGAAACATCAGATAAGAAATGTTCTGATAAATCAGAACTCAAATAATTATGGTTGTTTTTCAGTAATCTGTAAATACTTCTTGACGGCGAGAAGTGAAGTATTTTAGTTTCCGAAGTGAGAAATTCATCAGTTAGTATTTTGTAAAGTCTTCTGGTTCGTTGAAGACTTCCGCATCGCGGACAAAGTCTGTCGTTTTTCAGCGTTACAAAATCAGATAACTTCTTTTTGCAAATAGTACACTGATATGTATTTCCTTTATAAAACAGGTAGTAGACATACCGTAGCTTATATTCATATGTAAACAATAAGCGCCTGGGAATTATTTTTGAAATAAAGCTCTTTATACCTGAATACATAAATTAGAAAAGTTGCGTTATATGAACTTCTACTCGATAATCGAGATTTAAATGCTCAGAGGCTTGCCTTGAAGTCAAAAGCTATTTCCTTTTAATGCCTTGTGGGTGTGCTCTAAGATTATTTATTGAAAATCATCACAAGATAAAACTTTCGATAAATAAAAATGGCTATCTAAAAAGACAGCCATTTTTATTTGTTGCATAAGCATCTAGAAATAGAGCACAAACTCAATTGAAGATTATACCCTCAATTGTCACTAAATTAAAGTTCGCCAACCATATCTTCAGGTTTAACCCACTCGTCAAATTCTTCCTCACTTACATATCCCAGATTTACGGCTTCTTCTTTAAGAGTTGTTCCGTTTTCGTGCGCTGTGTTTGCAATTTCAGCAGCTTTGTAATAACCGATTTTTGTATTTAAAGCAGTTACCAACATCAATGAATTATCAAGCATCGTTTTGATACGCGGATGATTCGGTTCAATACCAGCAGCACAATGTTCCTCAAAAGAAGCGCAAGCATCACCTATTAACTGCGCACTGTGTAAAAAGTTAGCAGCCATTACCGGTTTAAACACGTTGAGTTCATACTGCCCTTGCATTCCACCAACAGCGATAGCCATATCGTTACCAATAACCTGAGCACAAACCATAGTAAGCGCCTCACATTGGGTAGGATTTACTTTACCCGGCATAATAGAAGACCCCGGTTCGTTAGCAGGAATAGTGATCTCACCTATACCAGAACGTGGTCCACTCGCTAAAAGACGAATGTCATTAGCAATTTTATTCAACGAAACAGCAAGCTGCTTTAAGGCACCGTGAGACTCTACAATTGCATCGTGTGCCGCAAGTGCTTCAAATTTATTATCAGCAGTTTTAAAAGGCTGCTCTGTAAACTTTGCGATATACTCAGCTACTAATTTTGCATAACCTTTAGGCGTGTTGAGTCCGGTTCCTACGGCAGTTCCGCCAAGAGCTAATTCAGATAAGTGATCTAAAGTATGCTCAAGTGCTTTAATGCCGTGATCCAGTTGAGATACATAGCCTGAAAATTCTTGCCCGAGGGTTAGGGGAGTAGCATCCATTAAGTGCGTACGTCCAATTTTTACTACCTCACGGAAATCATCAGATTTCTTTTTAAGTGTATTTCTCAATTTGATAACTCCCGGTAATGTAACCTCCATTACTTTTTGATAAGCCGCGATGTGCATTCCTGTTGGGAACGTATCGTTAGATGATTGAGATTTATTTACATCGTCATTAGGCTGAAGCGTTTTATCACCTTCTCCTAATTTCTTTCCCGCCAGTATGTGTGCACGGTTTGCGATAACCTCATTCACATTCATATTGCTCTGGGTACCTGAGCCGGTTTGCCAGATCACTAACGGAAACTGATCATCGTGTTTACCCTTTAAAATCTCATCACAAACTTCAGCGATTAGATCTCTTTTTTCTTCAGAAAGCACACCCAATTCTGCATTGGTATAAGCAGCAGCTTTTTTAAGATATGCAAAACCGTAAACGATTTCTAAAGGCATTGAAGCCGGATTCCCAATTTTAAAATTATTACGAGAACGCTCGGTTTGTGCGCCCCAGATTTTATCTGCCGGTACTTTAACTTCACCCAGCGTATCTTTTTCTATTCTGTATTTCATTTTGGTCTTTTTAGTAGTCTAACAAAAATAAAGGTTTGTCGTTAATTTTTACTGTTTAGGATGGTTATAAATCTGTTTATAAATTAAAAAATGAATTGTGTTTTTTACAAGATAAATACTAAATTTGCAACAAGACAAAAACCATATTATGTTTGAATTTGATCAATACTTAGGCTTCTTAGCATTTTTAACCATTTTAACCATCGGGTTTTGGTTAATGATATTTTTAGTTTCTATTCTTCCTTACTGGATTGGTGGTGCGTTTGTAGAACGTATGAAAGAAATCCGTGAGAAGAAAAAATTAGAACGAGGAAATTCATAAGTATTTTCGTTATATAATTTTAAGTGAAAAGTCCTGCTCTTATGAGTAGGACTTTTTTTATGTGATACTCTGTTTAACATAATTTCGAGGAATTAGAAATGTATTTAAAATAGAAAACCTTCTCTCTTGAGAAGGTTTTCAGAATTTAAGGAATGAAAGGGTATTAAATTTTAACCTTGGTAATCGCCTTCATCATCTTCGCCTCCTGATTGGCGGTTTCTCTGGTTTTCATTTTTACGCTGATTGAAGCGATAAACAAATGATAAATTGATTTGACGTTGTCTCCATTGAAACTCGCTATTTCTGGTAAACAAATCATTTGTGGTGATTTGACTTCTTTTTCTTCCGTTTAATAAATCACTTACATTCATAGAAACAGTACCGTTATCACCAAATACATCTTTACTAAAAGCAAGATCTATAGAAAGAATACCGTCTGTATCAGACTGAGCGTTTTGTGAAGCACCACGGTAATTAGCATTGGTTTGCCAATCTATACCTAGCGGAAGTGATACTTTAGAGCTGAATCGTGCAAAGTAACTGGTGTTTTTAGCACTGTAATCTACATCATTAAAGAATCCTTCGGTATTGAACTGGAAGAAGTTAAAGCTCCCATTCAATCTTAACCATTTTGCCGGATTGTATAAAACACCTAATTCTGCTCCGATACGTTCGTTGCTTGAAAGGTTTACAGGAATACTTCTAATTACCGTGTTTCCATTAGTATTGCTTCCTTGTCCTTGTAATTCTATAATTTCTTGTACCACTTCAAAAGATTCGGTTTCTCTCTGAAAATAAACAGATGACGTAAGGGTTAATTTATCCCATCTCTTTAAGTATCCTAAATCATACGCATTAGAAAATGCAGGTTGTAGGTTGGGATTCCCTTGAAATACGTTATTACGACTGCTTCTGTCTGGAAATGGATTTAAGAACCATCCTCTGGGGCGGTTAATTCGGCGGTTGTACCCCAGCGTTACATTTTCACGATCGTTCAGTTCGTAAGTAATATTTAAAGTAGGGAAGAGGCCCAAATAGTCATTATTAAAATCAGTATTGATTTCAAAACCATAAATATCCTGTAATTCAGCTTCGGTTAACGCAGAACCAATTTTTCCTTTAAGCTGTGTATTTTCTAAACGCAAGCCTGCCAAAACAGAAAAGTCTCCAAATTTGCTTCCTAACTGGGTGTAAACCGCATTAACATTTTGAGTATAATCAAAGTTATTGGTTAAGGTGTCGTTTTGAATGAAGTCATTCGAGTTAGCAATTTGCTCTTGGTTTACTTTGTAATCTGTTATTTCATTTTCAAAGCTACCGCGATATCCTGCTTCAAATTGTGAACCTTCTCCAAATGGAAGCACATAATCAGCCTGAATCAAATATTCGTTTTGCTTTTCATTAGTCAATAAACGCTCTGCTATAATAGGGTTTGTATTTTCAGTATCAAAAGTGATATCCTCATTGATAAATGTATTTTGAATCTCTTCGCTGGTAGCATACTGTACATCTGCAGTTAACTGATGTCCTTCGTCATTAAAGCGGTTGATGTAGTTTAAAGAGAACTGGTAGCGATCATCTTTTTCTTTTTGACGTTCAATACGTGTTGTTTCTAAAACTTTAGAAGCGTCTCTAAAACTTTGAGTAAGGTTGGTCGTTTCATCTACATCATTTCCGTTACGGTAAAAAACGGTACCGGTAATAGAAGATTCATCTGATAAATAATATTCTAGTCCGAGATTGGTATTGAAACCACGGTTTAAACGCTGAATATCTCTATCTTCTATAATACGACCGTAAGTAGGAGTTACATCACCTGCAGTATTGTATTGCGTGTCAAAATATCCATTACCCGGAGAGCTTGAATAGCGGTAACCCGTAGTATTAAAAACGTTGAATTTATCTGTACGTAAATTTAAATTAGCAGAAATACTTGCCAAATCAGGATTACCCACACTTGTATTTATAGATCCATTAAAACCTAATGTTTTCTCTTTGCGTAAAATGATGTTTAAGATACCCGCTGTACCTTCTGCATCATATCTAGCTGAAGGAGATGTGATTACTTCAACACGTTCTATCGCATCTGCCGGAAGCTGTCTCAAAACATCTGTAGAGCCGTAACCCGCAATCGCTGAAGGTTTACCGTTAATAAGGATACGAACATTTTCGTTACCTCTTAAACTGATACTTCCTTCTACATCTACAGAAACAGAAGGAACGTTGTTTAGTGCGTCACTTACCGTACCACCGGCAGTAGTTAAATCTTTACCTATATTGTAAATCTTTTTATCTAATCTGATATCTACGGTAGTCGTTTCTGCAACAACAGTAACTTCATCTAAGTTAGAAGCAGCAAATTCTAATTGCGTTGTTCCTAAGTTAAGATCTCCAGAAATAGTTTTGGTAAGAATTATTGGCTCAAAAGAAATGTATTCTATTTTAATCGTGTACTTCCCTGCAGGCACTTCAACTTTAAAATTGCCGGAAGTGTCTGTAATACCACCTTCTACATCCTCAGCGTTGTTGACGTCTGTGACTGTAATGGTAGCGTATTCTAAAGGGATGCCAGCATCTTTGTCAACCACTTTACCGGTGATTGTGTAATTTGAAGATTGAGCGAATGTTAGGGTTGAAAATAGCAGTAGTAATCCTAACAGAAAATTATTTTTCATAGTCATTTTTTGGTTTCAATACTTAGACTAAGAAAATAAGAGAGGTTTAATCACTGTTGGTTAAAATTCTGTTAAGATAAATCGATTTACGTTAAGAGGTTCTTAATGTTTTCGGAAGGTCTGCCTACAACGGCTTCATTGTCAAGAATTACGATAGGACGTTCTATTAATTTTGGATTGTCTACCATTGCCTGAATAATTTCTTTATCAGACAAATCTTTTCCTTTGAACTGCTCTTTCCAGATCGATTCGTTCTTTCTAACCAGTTCAATAGGAGCCATTTTTAGTTTTCCTACAATCGCTGCAAGTTCTATATACGAAGGTGGTGTGTCTAAATAGTTGATGGTATCAAATTCTTTACCTGACTCTTCTAAAAGTGCTAAGCCTTGACGGCTTTTGCTACAACGTGGGTTGTGGTATATTTTAAGCATATTTATAATTCGTTACTGGTTTCTTTTTGGCCGGTCATCATCAAATAGGCTTTTAGAAAGGCATCTATGTCTCCATCTAAAACAGCATCTGTATTACCGGTTTCTTCACCGGTACGAACGTCTTTAATCAGTTTGTATGGGTGTAGCACATAATTACGGATCTGCGATCCCCACTCAATACTTTTCTTTTCTGCCTCAATTTCATCACGAGCAGCCTGGCGTTTTTTGAGTTCTATTTCATAAAGCTGAGACTTTAGCATTTGCATTGCTTTTTCTCTATTCTCTAACTGAGAACGGGTTTCACTATTATGAATAACGATTCCGGTAGGGTGGTGGGTCAAAATAGCTTTGGTTTCTACCTTGTTTACATTTTGCCCTCCTGCACCTGATGAGCGTGCAAAATCCCAGTTGATATCTGCCGGATTAATATCTATTTCAATACTATCATCGGCAAGCGGGTATACATAAACCGAAGCAAAAGAAGTATGTCTTTTAGCATTGCTGTCAAAAGGAGAAATACGAACCAACCTGTGCACGCCGTTTTCACTTTTTAACCAACCAAAAGCATACGGTCCGTCTATTTCTAAAGTAACGGTTTTAACCCCGGCAACATCACCTTCCTGATAATTGAGTTCTTTGATTTTGAATCCGTTCTTTTCGCTCCACATCAGATACATACGCATCAACATAGAGGCCCAGTCACAACTTTCGGTACCACCGGCTCCAGCTGTAATTTGTAGAACAGCGCTTAAATCATCTCCTTCTTCAGAAAGCATATTTTTAAACTCCATCCCTTCCACAAGCTTTTGTACTTTATCATATTGTTTAAGCACTTCAGCTTCGGAAGCATCTCCTTCTTTATGAAATTCTAATAGAACCTCCAGATCTTCGGTAAGTGTTATTGACTGTTCAAAATCTTTAACCCAGTTCTTTTTTTCCCGAAGGCTACGCATAAAAACCTCTGCCTCTTTCGGATCATTCCAAAAGTTAGGGTCAAAAGTTTTTTCTTCTTCGTTTTGTATTTCTACTCGTTTCTGATCTATACCTAAATGCGTTTTAAGCGCATCAATGCGCTGCACAAGATCTTTGATCTGATCGCTCGTTATCATGCTTAACCGGTTTGTACGAAAGTTACTATTTTAAAAATAGAGTACCGCAGATTCAATCCAATGGTGATTGCTGATTCTCTTTTTAAAATTAAAGCAAACCTAAGAAAATTAAACGCTATAGTACAGGTTATAACAGGCTTTTAAAGCGCCTGATCTTCATCTGCATCCAGTTGCTGTCTAAGTTGCTGTTGCTGTTGGTATTGCTGATTTTGCCATTGAGATTGAAACGCCAACTGTTGTTTAAACGGAAGCGGTTCAAACAATTGGTTTTCAGAAAATACATCAGGATCGCTTTCTGCCCGAGCATTTACCTCAACGGTATACGAAGTTTTATTTGCTGCAGAATTGCTGTAAATAATTCCCTTAATAGGTGCGCAGTCAGAATAATCTTGTCCGTGAGCCACTTTTATATGGTTTTCAAGAGCAATCAGATTGTTAGCCGGGTCAAAGCCTAACCAACCTTTTTCAGGGATATAACACTCTGCCCATGCGTGCATTTGAGAATCTCCCTGATAACCATTCCCTTGGTGTAAATACCCCGAAGTATATCGTGCAGGTATGTTGTTAAGGCGAGCAATTGCCAGAAATAAATGGGTAAAATCTTGACATACACCAGCTCCTTTTTCTAAAAACTGTACAGGAGTTGTGTTAACGTCAGTTACACTGGTTTTAAATGTGAAGGTTTTATGAACCCATTCATTCAATTCAGTCAAATTATCAAAGATCGAACGCTCTTCAGAGAACTGAAATGGGAGTTGTGTTTTTTCTAACTGTGTAAGTGGAGTGGTGCTGAGAAAACGCTCGTAATCAATCTTAAAATTAAGGCTTTTGATCAGTATATAATGCTCGGGGTTAGCGACACTATCTAATGCTGAAAATGGATTAATAACTTCTTTACTCATGATGTAATTAGCCTCAAAACTTATAGCATCAAAAGGTTTTTTAGGGTGTACACGACAAATGGGAAAACCAAAGGTGTTAGTAGAAATATCGATGCCTGTATTTAACGAATTTGTAAATCTAGAAATTCTTACGTGCTGGGTTTTGTTTTCTTCAGGTCTTAAAAGAAATTGCCAGAAAGCTTCGTCAACCGTAGCCTCGTACGTATTAACAGCTTTATATTTAATTGTATATTCCAAGGTATAGGGGGTTTAACTTGACAAAAGTACTATTTAAACCCATACTATTTAAATATTTAATAATTGAAGTATTCCTTCTCTATTTTTTTTGCGATATCAATAAGGATGTCTTGAATCTCTTCTATAAAGTGCTCAACGTTGCCTTCGATAATATCTACGGTTCTGTAACGGTATTCTGCATGAGTTTTACCTATTAAAAAAGCGGCTGTATCCTTCCCAGGATATTTATCTTCATTCAATACACTTATGTGATTTTTCACCTGTACTAAACTATTCATTACAGAGCGTGGACACTCTGGATTTAAGATCAAAAACTCTAAAGTGCTGAGACTTGTAGGTGTTTTTTTATAATATCTACGCATCATATCATAAGCTTCAATACATTTCAAAAGTGTGGTCCATTCATAACTTTTACTAAATTTCTTATCATATCCGCCTTGAGCTTTTAGCGCATCATAATATTTAGTCTGAATAATACGTACTACTTGCGTAGCTCGTTCAATATTAACACCAAGCATTATGATGGCATAAACCTCGTCGTGTAAGAGTGTTCCCCGTATTTTAGCTCGTATTATAGATGTTGATTCTGCAATTTGTGTGGTAAAATCGAATAGTCCTTTGCTTACAAAAAAGTCTGCATCATAATTCAGTACAAAATGGTAAAACTTATTGATAGACTCGTAGAGTTCAGTGGATATGAGATCTCGCGCACCATTAGCATTTTCCCGGGCATACTTGATGCAATTTAAAACCGAAAAAGGTTTCTCGGGGTTTAAGCCTATATCGTAGAATGCATTTTTTTCAGAGAGCTCATAATCCTCTTCAACAGGACCGTTTGCCATAAACAGCAACGAGTGCAAGACGTGATCTCTGGATTGTGATTTTTCGTTAGGAGCATCTAGTGAAGAAAAATAATTGACATTGAGGTATCTGGCAACGTGTTCTGCGCGTTCAATATAACGGCCCATCCAGAATAAATTATTCGCTACTCGTGCAAGCATAAATTTGTTTTTACTTTAAAATGAAGTTAAGGTGCGTTGAAAATCTATTTTTTTAAGACCCATGTATCTTTAGAACCACCACCCTGGGAGGAGTTTACAATGAGGTTTCCTTTTTTAAGAGCCACCCGGGTTAGACCTCCTTTGAGCACAAATTCTTTATCTGCCCCCAGGAGACAAAATGTTCTAAGATCCACGTGGCGTGACTCAAAAGATTCGCTTTCTTCAATATAGGTTGCGTGAACAGAAAGACTCATAATGGGCTGTGCAATATACTTTCTTGGGCTAGCTTGTATGGTTTTCTTCACCTTTTCGATTTCTTCCTTTGTAAGACGATTTCCTATTGAAATACCATAACCACCGGCTTCATCAACAGGTTTCACAACCAATTTATCAACATTTTCTAAGACATATTTCAATTCGTCTGGTCTGCTGCAGTGATAGGTATGTACATTATTAAGAATAGGTTCTTCTCCTAAATAATACTTTATAATTTCCGGCATATAGGTATAAACTGCTTTATCATCAGCAAAACCGGTTCCGGGAGCGTTTACAAGACAAACATTTCCTTTTTTATATGCAGAAAATAAACCCGGAACTCCCAATGCAGAATCAGGTCTGAATTCTAAAGGATCTAAAAACGCATCATCTATTCTGCGGTAAATCACATCTACCCGTTCTGGACCTTTAATAGTCTGCATGTACACAAAGTCATTTTCCACAAAAAGATCCCGACCTTCTACCAATTCTACCCCCATAGACTTAGCGAGATACGAATGTTCGTAGTAGGCAGAATTATACACCCCCGGAGTGATCACAACACAATTAGGTTCATCCACACCGCGTGGTTTTACAGACTCCATAATTTCAAGAAGATTTTGAGCATAATCCGTTACCGTATGTGCATTATAGTGATTAAAAACACCAAATAAGGCTCTTTTTAAAGCTGTACGGTTACAAATAACATAGCTCACACCAGAAGGACAGCGTATGTTATCCTCCAAGACATAATACTTACCGTCTGCGTGTTTGATCAAGTCTGTTCCTGAAATATGATTGTAGATTCCACCCGGAGGATCTATACCTATCATTTGATGTAAATAATTGGCTGATGAAGTAATCAAATCCAGAGGTACAATCCCTTGCTTGATTATTTTTTTATCATGATAAATGTCCCAGATAAAATGATTTAAAGCTTTGCTACGTTGCAAAACGCCTTGCTCTATAACATCCCACTCTTTAGTATCAATTATTCTGGGAAACAAGTCAAACGGAAATATTTTCTCTTTGGCTTCTTGATCTGTGTAGACCTGAAATGTAATACCCTGATTGAAAAAAGAAGCTTTTGCCTTATCATTTAATTTGGCAAAATCCTGACTTGAATGGCCACTATAGAGATCAAAAAGTGTCTGGTAAACTTTCTTTACATTTCCTTTTTCATCAAAAATCTCGTCATAAAATTTAGGATCTTTATCATAAGATGCAAAGATTGATTGTTGGGTTATAGACATTGGTGAATAGTTTTAGTTAAAGTAAGAATTTATCAATTAAATGTGTATAATAAATCATTAATTATCTAAACTATAACTGCGTAATCACCATTTTAATTAATGAAAATTAAAAATCTTTCAATAATTGACAATAGCTTTTCAAATTCATGTCTTTTTAACTAACTAGCTATTCTCAAAAACAGACTTTATAGATGAAAAACACAATTACGCTCGCATTCCTTTTATTGGTTTCAGTGGTTTCTGCTCAATTCTTGGATAAAAAAGAAAATCTTAAAACTCAAAACGGATTTTTTACCTTTCACTATAACGAAAAGGATGATGCAATTTACCTTGAGGTTAAAGATCTTGATTCAGAATTTATTTATGTACACGCATTAAAGAGTGGTTTGGGGTCTAATGATATCGGTTTAGATCGGGGGCAACTTGGCGGTACCGCTTTGGTGAAGTTTATAAAAGCAGGTAATAAGTTACTTTTAGTACAACCTAATCAAGATTATCGCGCGATAACTGATAATGCTGCGGAAAAAGAATCGGTGCAGGAAGCTTTTGCTAAATCTGTTTTATACGGATTTGAAATTAAAGAAACTAAAGACGATACCTATGTTATTGATTTGACTCCATTTTTAATGGAAGACGCACATGGTGTCGCCCGAAGATTGAAGTCTAATAAGGAAGGTACTTATAAAGTAGATAAATCAAAAAGTGCTTTGGCATTAACAAACACCAAAGCCTTTCCTAAAAATGTAGAATTTGAAGCCTTGCTTACCTATGCTGGTACTCCTGAAGGGCGTAATCTTAGATCTGTTGCTCCTGATGCTTCCGTGGTTTCTGTTGTGCAGCATCATTCATTTGTAGAACTACCGGATGATAAATACGAGCCGCGTGCTTTTGACCCACGGTCCGGTGCGATTTTCAGACAGTATAAAGACTATGCGAGTCCGGTGCAAGATCCTATAGATAAACGTATTATTATAAGACATCGTCTTGAAAAGAAAAATCCGGAGCTCGAAATTAGTGAGCCGGTAGCGCCTATTGTTTACTATTTAGATCCGGGAACTCCGGAGCCTGTGCGTTCGGCATTGTTGGAAGGTGCGCGCTGGTGGAATCAGGCTTATGAACGTATTGGATATAAAAACGCCTTTCAGGTAAAAATGTTACCCGAAGGTGCAGATCCACTGGATTTACGTTACAATATGATTCAATGGGTGCATCGCAGTACTCGAGGGTGGAGTTATGGAGCCAGCGTGGTTGATCCGCGTACCGGTGAGATTTTAAAAGGTCACGTGAGTTTGGGTAGTCTGCGTATCCGTCAGGATTTTATGATTGCCCAAGCTTTAATGAATAAGCCTTTTGCGGAAAGTGATGCTAATTACGAACCGATGTTAGCAATGGCAATTGCCCGTATCAGGCAATTATCGGCTCACGAAGTAGGGCATACACTAGGGTTTGCTCATAATTTTGCTGCAAGTGTTGCAGACCGCGCTTCAGTGATGGATTATCCGCATCCTAGCCTAGGTTTAAAGAAAGGTGAAATTGACTTTAGCGATGCCTATGCAGTAGGAATAGGCGATTGGGATAAAGTTACCGTTGCCTATAGTTATGGAGCTGTACCAAAAGGAATGACGGAATCCTGGTATTTAAATGAAGTGCTAGAGGACGCTGAAGAAAAAGGATTACGTTTTATAACAGATAGCGATGCCCGTGCTTCTACGGGTGCTCATCCTGATGCACATTTGTGGGATAATGGCGCAAATGCAGCAGACGAATTGAATGCTGTACTAGCACTTCGTAAACAAGCCATTCAGAATTTTTCAATAGATAACATTCGCACAGGAGAAAGCTACAGTACTCTAGAAGATGTATTTGTTCCTTTATATTTTTATCACAGATATCAAGCGGAAGCGACTATCAAAAGCATTGGCGGTTTGCGTTATAACTATGCGGTAAAAGGTGACGATAGACAGAACGTAGCAGAACCCGTTTCTGAGGAAGAGCAGCTAAATGCTCTTGAGGCTGTATTGAAAACCTTAGATGCGGAATATTTAGCGATTCCTAAAGACAAACTCAGTTTATTTCCTCCAAGAGCTTTCGGTTTTAACCGAACGAGAGAAAGCTTTAAAGGCCATACCGGGATCACCTTTGACCCCTTAGGAGCGCCTGAAACAGCAGCAGCAATGACTTTAGATTTTTTATTAAATGCAGAGCGGGCTAATCGTATTGTTGCACAACACGCCTGGGATTCTAAACTTCCATCATTTGATAAGGTGCTAGATGCTATTTTAGAGCACACACTTTACAAGGAGCAAAAAGATTCTTATTTTGCTGAAGTTCAAAAAACTATCAACTACCGTGTTTTGGAGCATTTAAAACAACTTTCAGTAACTCGTAAAGCAATTCCTCAAGTTAAGGCTGTAACCTATTCAAAATTCTTAGATTTGACCATGAAACTGGCAATGTCACAAGATGCAAATGACCGGTATATCGCTCAGGAACTAGGTAGGTTTATCAAAGACCCTGACGAATTTAAACCGGTTACAGCGCCTACAATTCCAGATGGTTCGCCTATTGGGAGTTTTCAATGCCTTAATAACTAAAAACCGTGACCAAAGAAGAAATTGTACGTAAACTACCTTATACAGATCCTTTTTTATTTGTAGATACAATAACAGAGGTTTCTCAAAAACATATTACAGGAGAATATACCTTTGATGAAAATCTTGATTTTTATAAAGGTCACTTTGTGAATTTTCCGATTACTCCGGGAGTAATTCTGCTAGAATGTATGCAACAAATTGGTTTGGTAAGTTTAGGAATCTATTTATTGCGGGATAAAGATTTTGATCTAAAATCAAATTCCACCGTAGCCATGGTAGAAAATGAAGCTCGTTTTTACAAACCGGTTTTTCCAAACGAAAAAGTTACAGTTATCTCTGATTTAGAGTATTTTAGATTCTTTAAACTAAAGTCAAAGGTTAAGATGCTAAACGAGGCAGGAGAGATCGTTTGTAGCGGTGTTTTCTCCGGGATTTTAAAACCGGGCGATGCAAAATCATAGAGTTGTAGTTACCGGTCTCGGGGTTTGCTCGCCTAATGGTGTTGGTGTGCCTGCTTTTAAAAAAGCACTAGAACAAGGAAAAAGCGGTATTCGATTTTACAGCGAACTCGAAAAATTAAAATTCTCCTGCCAGATAGGAGGGATGCCCCTTATTTCTGAAGCAGTAAAATCTAAGTACTTTACACCTCTACAACTGCGTAATTTTAATGCTGCGGGAATTCTTTATGGTGTTGCAGCCGGTGTTGAAGCCTGGCAAGATGCAGGTTTGGCAATTGATGAAGAGCGGTGTGATTTTGACAGCGGAACCATTTTTGGTGTTGGTACACTGGGTGTAGATAAATACCGCGAAAGCATTTATAAAGTAGACGAAGGCAATACACGGCGTTTAGGAAGCACCAGCGTGCAGCAAACTATGAGTAGTGGTGTGAGTGCCTATCTTGGCGGAATGCTGGGTTTAGGGAATCTTGTAACCACCAACTCTTCGGCGTGTACCACAGGAACTGAAGCCATCTTTATGGCTTATGAACGTATTAAAGCGGGTAAAGCAACACATATGCTTGCCGGGAGCACCAGTGATGGCGGCCCCTATGTATGGTGTGGTTTTGATGCTTTGCGCATTCTTCCTTCTAAATACAATGACAAACCCGCTGAGGCATCCAGGCCTATGGATGCAAATGCTTCAGGCTTTGTGCCCGGTTGTGGTGCAGGAGCACTCGTGTTAGAAACTTTAGAAAGTGCTCAAAAACGAGGAGCAACAATCTATGCAGAAATTTTAGGAGGTCACAGCAATAGCGGCGGTCAGCGTCAAGAAGGTTCTATGACTGCGCCTAATCCAATAGCTGTTAAGCGCTGTATAGCTGAAGCTGTAACTGATTCAGGAATAGTGGCTTCCCAAATCGATGTGATTAACGGTCACCTCACCGCAACTGCAAAAGATGATTTAGAGATTCAGAATTGGAGTGAAGCCCTGGGGAGATCCGGAGTAGATTTTCCCTATATCAATTCGTTAAAAGGTATGACCGGTCATTGCCTGGCAGCTTCCGGCAGTATTGAGTGTGTGGCTTCGGTGTTAGAATTGAAGCATCAATTTTTATTTCCGAATATCAACTTGCAAAACCTTCATCCTGAGATTAAAAAAGTGATTGATATCTCCAGAATTCCTACCCAAAAAACCGACTTAAAATTTAATATTCTTGCAAAAGCGAGTTTTGGTTTTGGGGATGTTAACTGTTGTCTTATTTTTAGCAAAATTTAATTTCGCAATAGCGAAAAATATACATTTATGAGTCAGGATATATACCCTAAACTTAAAGAGATAATCAAACCGTATTTACCCGAAGATGTTAATCCTGATGCGATTTCACCAGAAAGTCATTTGGTAACCGATCTCAATATAAATTCTACTCATCTTGTAGATATTGTACTCGATGTTGAAGATGCATTTGATATTACTATTGAGGATGATGAACTCGATAAAATGGAGACGGTAAATGCTTCTATCTCTTTAATTGAGCAAAAGTTAGCAATGCGTTAAAATCATATTTTTGTTGCGTTAAGGGTAGTTAAAACCAAGCTTTAAAATTGATTATTCTGCTATATTTCTTATAAAAATAATTATGCAAGAAATCACAAAGATTACTCCCACAGATTATGATGTTATGGAAACAATCAAAACACGCTGGAGTCCGCGTGCTTTTGATGACGTGCCTGTTTCTGAATCAGAGGTTAAACAACTTTTAGAAGCCGGCAGATGGGCATCTAGTTCCTATAACCAGCAACCTTGGCGTATTATTTATGGTATAAAAGGAGATGCGGTTTACGATCGAATTCTAGAATGTTTAATACCGTTTAATCAAGATTGGGCAAAAAATGCTCAGGCGTTACTGGTCACTGCTTACAAAAAGACAAATTTTGATGGAGACGCATATTTTCATGCACTACATGATCTTGGTCTTTTTATGGGAAACTTTGTGATTCAAGCCAATCATAACGGTATTGCCGTGCATCAAATGGGAGGTATAGATCAAGAAAAAGCACACAAAGAGTTTGGTTTTACTTCAGATTTTGGTATTGCTACTGCAGTTGCCATCGGTCGTTACGGTGGAGATCCAGATCAATTATCTGAGGATTTAAAAGAACAAGAACTTGAAAAAATGCGTGAACGTAAAAAACTTGAAGAGTTTGCTTTTAACGGAAATTTTCAATCTAAATAAATTACCTGATGTTGCGTATTTTGTGTATTTCGGTTTTTATTTTAGTAGGTGTAGCGGCTCAGGCTCAAATTCAATATGTAAAGCAGAAACCTGCACGTATTGAGAAAATAGCAGATTCTCTTACCCAAATTTATTCTGCTAAACTGGGAATGACTTCTAAACAGAATCTTTTATTTAAGACCAATGTTTCAGATTATTTAGTGATGCGTGAAGAAGTAAAGGAAGAATACACCGGCAAGAAAAAACTGGATAAACTTTATAAAGTGAGTCTTGAGGAAAGTGGTGCTATGAGTGAAGTATTAACCGAGTACCAATTTGAGTTGTATGAGAAAATTAAACCCTCAATACAACCGATTGCTGTAGTAAAGAATGATTGAATTCAATTTCAATTCAATTCATAAAAAAAGCGGATAAAATAAAATTATCCGCTTTTTTTGTACTCTAGATGCTACTAATTGTGATCGCCTTCATCAGGCTTATCAATAAAGTGTTCTTTTTTTGTAGTACTACTAATCGTAGGATCTTCGTGCATCATTTTTTTATCTAAACCGGCACTGTCTACACCCAAAAATTCTTGAGCCTGAGTAGGGTTTGTAACCTGTTTTACATCGTCTTGATGTATAATAATAGGATGTGCCAAAAGTTCCGGACGATTTTTGATGATGTTTATATAATCATTCTCATCATAATCAGCCGTCTTCAGTTCGTCATCGTCACTAACATCTTCAAAACTAAAAAGCTCTTTAAGCGGCTTATTCAGTTCCTCTGCCAATTCTGCCCATTGTGTTCCTGTAAGGGGAGTTTTGGCAATATCTATTGTTTGCAGCTCTTTATCTTTTACTGCGGAAATATGCCCGTATGTGCGCTCACCCGTACGTGTTGTGCTGCTGTAAATGAGCGTTATTTGATTTTCGTCTCTTGCTATACTTTTCATACCTAAATTTTAGTGAGACTTCATTTTAGCCTTTCGTTTTTGCAACTGAATGTTGAGTTCCCGGGTAACTTCTTTAACCGACTCGTGAAAATTCTTAGAACTGTGATCAGCAAATAATCTCGGTCCGGGTGCACTCAGTCTGATTCCGGCAATTTTACCGGTTTCGTCACTAGATGTATTTTCAGTTTTAAAGAAAATATCTGCGCGCACAATAAAGTCGTATTTGCTAGCCAGTTTATCCAATTGCTCTTTTGTAAATTCCTCTAATGCAGCACTTGCAGCCACATCGTGATATTCAAAGTTATAGTTCATAAAAGTTTCTTTTTGTAATGTATCCTTAAAGTTAACTAAAGCCAGATGCCTTTCAATACATTTTAGGCTTTCTTTGACACCTTTGCGTTAAGGAAGCTTAAATTTTAAGGCAGTTCTTCTGCTTTGCCTGTTTCTGCTTCGGGTTCCTGACCCCCTTTGATATATATTGAAGCCAGAATACCACCTGCTAACGACAAAACAATTACGGAAAGCGAAAGCCATTCGGGTATTTCTATCATATGCGAGAATATCATTTTTAAGCCTACAAAGGCGAGAATAACAACCAGACTGTAATGGATGTATTTGAATTTCTGAAGCATTCTGGATATTAGGAAATACATAGATCTCAATCCTAGAATGGCGAGTATGTTAGAGGTGAATACTAAAAACGGATCAGCTGTAATCGCCAGAATAGCCGGGATGCTGTCTAAAGCAAATAAAATATCTGTAAGTTCTATAACAATAAGCGCTAAAAAAAGGGGAGTGGCTGCTTTTTTACCTTGGTCTAGAATAAAGAAATCGTGGCCTTCCATTCTGGGCGTTACGGGAAAAAGTTTTTTTACAGCTTTATAAACCGTGGATTCCTGAGGATCGTAATCGCTGTCATCAGATTTGAGCATGCGGTAAGCGGTAAACAGTAAAAAAGCACCAAACACATAAATAATCCATTCAAATTTATTGATGAGTGCAACTCCAAAAACGATCATCAAGGCTCTAAAAATAATAGCCCCCAGAATTCCCCAGAACAACACGCGATGCTGATATTTAGGTGGAATTTTGAAAGAGGAAAAAATTACCGCAATTACAAAAACATTATCTATACTTAGGGATAATTCTATAAGATAGCCGGTGATGTATTTTAAAACAGCTGTGTCTGGGTTGATGCCGGTAGGATTTTCAACCAGGCCATCATTAAAGAGCCAGTAAATTACTCCACTAAAAGCCATGGCAATACTAAACCAAACCGCCGTCCAAATTCCGGCTTCTTTAGTTCTTATAACGTGATCGTGTTTGTTAAAAACACCGAGATCAAGTGCAAGACAGATTAATATAAAAGCAATAAAAAATCCCCAGACAAGCATAAAACAAGTAGTTAATTAAGGCATTGTATATATAACACCTTTAGATTCATTTTGATAAATTAAAGCAATTTTAATGAAACAAGCTCTAAAAATTATCTTTTTAAATCAGGTGTTGAAATCATCATATACCTACACAAAGTTACTATAGTTTATAGGTGTTCAAGAGGTTTAGGTTCTAAATTGCTGTTAAATAATTGTAGGTGTATGCGGTTCTGGATAACTTAAAGAAAATCCAAAAAAAAATCTAATGAAAGCTTTAAATGTCACACAAAAACTCATTCAAGATCACCTTATCGAAGGAAAACTAATTCCGGGAGAAGAAATAGGTCTTAAGATCGATCAAGCTTTATTACAGGATGCTACAGGAACACTGGTTCAGCTTGAACTGGAAGCTATGAATTTAGATAAAGCCAAGACTGAAGTAGCGGTGCAATATGTTGATCACAACCTGCTGCAAACCGATTTTAAAAATGCTGATGATCACGCTTTTTTGCAAAGCGCCGCACAGAAATTCGGATTGTGGTTCAGCAGACCCGGCAATGGGGTGAGCCATCCCGTACATATGGAACGTTTTGGGAAACCCGGAAAAACTTTAGTGGGGAGTGACAGTCACAGTTGTGCTGCCGGCTCTTTGGGTATGCTCGCTATAGGTACGGGCGGACTCGATGTCGCAGCTGCGATTGCGGGTCAACCGTATTTTGTAAAAATGCCTTTGGTTATGGGGGTTAAACTCACCGGTAAATTACCCGATTGGGTAAGTGCAAAAGATGTAATTCTCGAAATGCTGAGACGTCATGATGTGAAAGGGGGCGTGGGTAAAATTATAGAATATTACGGAGAAGGGTTGAGCTGTTTGAGTGCAATGGATCGTCATGTAATTGCCAATATGGGAGCAGAACTGGGCGCTACCACAACAGTTTTTCCCAGTGATCAGGAAACCAAACGTTTTTTAAAGACACAAGGACGAGAAGCGGACTGGATTGAATTAGTGGCTGATGCTGATTGTGAGTACGATTTACACGAACATATTGAACTGGATAAACTGGTGCCGTTAATCGCGTTGCCTACAAGTCCGGGCAATGTAGTCCCTGTTAGCGAAGTTGCCGGAAAACCGATTTCTCAAGTCGTCATTGGTTCTTCTGCTAATCCCGGATTACGCGATTTCTGGATTGCGGGAGCTCTTGTAAAAGGAAAGTCCGTAAATCCGGATGTTTCTTTTGATGTAAACCCAACCAGCCGTCAGATCATTCAGAATATGATAGATACTAAAGCCTTTGCCAATCTGATTACAGCAGGAGCCCGTTTTCACCAGAGTGGGTGTATGGGCTGTATAGGTATGGGGCAAGCTCCTGCCAGCGGTACCATTAGCCTGCGTACCATGCCTCGTAATTTTCCGGATCGTTCCGGTACTAAAGACGATCAGGTGCATTTATGCAGTCCGGAAACTGCAGCAGCTTCAGCTTTAACCGGAAAAATAACAGATCCCAGAGATTTAGAAAACCTATACGATATGCGTTATCCGCAATTTGAAGATCCGGAGATGCATATTATTAATGAAGATATGCTGGTTGCTCCCGTTGCAGATGGTAGTCAGGTAGAACTTAAAAAAGGGTCTAATATCAAGTCTTTACCGTATATAGAGGCTTTAAAAGATACTTATGAAGTTCCTGTACTTTTAAAAATGCAAGACAATATTTCTACAGACGAAATTCTAAAAGCAGGAGCAGAGGTATTACCCTTCCGCTCTAATTTGCCCGAAATCAGTAAATACAGTTATACCGTGATTGACGATACTTTTTACGATCGTGCTATGGAAACCAAAGCCAAAACCGGCGGACATATTGTGGTTGCCGGAGCAAATTATGCACAGGGAAGTAGTAGAGAGCATGCGGCTTTAGCTCCTAAATATTTAGGTCAAGTTGCGGTGATCGCAAAAAGTTATGCCCGTATCGCTTGGCAAAACCTGGTGAATTTTGGAATTCTTCCTTTAGAGTTTGAAAATCCTGATGACCTAGAAAAAATAGAACAGGGAGATATGGTAGTGTTTAAAGATTTACGCCAATTCATCAAGGACAAGAAGACTATAGAAGTTCGTATCAAAAAGAAAACCGGTGAACTTTCGATACCTACAAAACATTCTTTAAGTGAGCGCCAAATTAGAGTATTGCTTATAGGAGGTATCATCAACGACTTTAAAGAAAAGCTTTCCGCTTAAAATATTTAAGAATGATGAGTTAACAGGGATACCATTTCGAGATTCTTAAGGCGATAAAGATGCTCTAAACAACACTTGGATTATCTTATAAATGCGTTAATGCCTTGTCGTTATTAGTTGATCCATGCTACATTTGGTATCCGTTTAAAACATGTACTGCGTAATCAACCCCGTGCAGTATGGAACTAAAACTATGAGCGAAGAAGAAGTTAAACAGCAACATATAGATCAGGAATTGGAGAAATCTGAAATTTCTGAAGAATCACAGGCTAAAAGTCACGGCGAGATTTTAAAAGAGCAAATCTGTGAAGGAAAAAAAATCTATACCCTAAGCACCAGCAGTGTTTTGATGAGTTCGCTTACTGCTGGTTTAGAGTTGGGTTTCAGTTATATGATGCTGTGTAGTGTGTTTTATTTTTTCTCAGATTCCTTACCCGAAGCAAGTCTGTTCAAGATAATCGCATTGGTTTATCCATTAGGGTTTATTCTTGTTGTTCTGGGGCAATCTATTTTATTTACGGAGCAAACCTCCTTACTCACGTTACCTGTTTTAAACCAAAAACAAAGTTTACTGAGTTTATTACGAATCTGGGGTCTGGTGGTACTGGGAAATTTAATAGGAGGGTGGATGATCGCACTTGTTATGCTATGGCTGGGACCCAAGCTTCATATTTTTGATACAGAAACGATTGTAACTATAGGAACTCATGTGGCAGATTATTCGTTACCTGTTATTTTAGTTAGTGCAATCTTAGCAGGTTGGATGATGGGCTTGTTATCGTGGTTGGTAACCTCTTCAAAAGATACCGTAAGCCGTATCATCATTATATTTTTAATTACCGCAACCATGGCATTTGCCGGTTTGCATCACAGTATTATAGGTAATATTGAAGTATTTAGCGCCTATCTTTTAGGTCCGGAACTTACTTTAGGCAGATACATCTGGGTACAATCAACAGCCTTGATAGGTAATGCTATAGGTGGAGCCTTTTTTGTTGCATTGCTGAAATACAGAGCTTTTGTAAACAATGTGAATTAAAAGTCTTAAATTAAGGTAGTTGTCGTTAATTAAATAAACAGTTGTTATGAAACTAGGAGTCGGATTATTAATGGTACTGATTTTGGTCTCTTGTGGAAGCTCTAAAAACAGGGATGCCACTACCAATGAAAGCCTGAATGAATGGATAGCCAATAAGTCTTTTGAAATCGAATCTGATTTTGCCATGCCAATGAATACGATGGCGGTAAGTGCCGTGCTCAACAGTAACATTTTGGGTCCCGGAAACAATTCAGGACAAATAAGTCTTATTGGTAATGCAAACTATCTGCGGGTTAAAGGGGATAGCATTTATGCAGAATTACCATTTTTTGGAGAACGCAGAATGGGAGGCGGTTACAACAGTAGAGATACCGGGATTCATGTGAAAGATCTTGCCAAAAATTATAAGGTAACTACAAAACGCGGCATGTATGTAATTACCTTTTCAGCGAAAGACAAACAAGGTAATGAAGCTTATGATTTTATCATCAATTTAAGTCCGAATCTAAATGTTGATTTTTCGGTAAACAGCACCCAACGTACCGTAATTCAGTTTCGCGGTACTGTAGCTGAACTTCAAGCAAAAGAGGAAGATTCAGAATAATCAGATAATTAAGTTTTTATACTTAAGGTTTTTTGGTCACAAAGGGAACCAATAAAGAAGCCATAGCGCCAACAACAATACCGCCAATAACACCAAGTTTTAGAGAATTTACGAGTTTGTGAGAATCCAAATAGTAAAAACCGAATACGAAGATTAGGACAGCTATAAATGTAATTAGGAAGATTTTGATACGTGAGCTCATAATACTAATATTTGATTTTATTGTAAATTACAAAAGCTCCATCAGCTATTCTTAGAATTCATTAGGTATCAATTAATTTTAAGAATAAAATAGGATAAGCCATAGCTCAACGTTAAAAACAATTAATAAATAGCAGGGTATGGCAATTAGTAGTATATAAAAGAAAACATGTTTTAAATAATTCTATTTTACATAATGTAAATTATAGTTCAATTATACTATAGTAAATTAAATTGCTTGCATTAATACAGATATGGCAACCGCTTGAGCTGTTACATATCGTTCGTAATAACGACACTTGATAAAACCTAAGTATTACTGAGCTTATCGAAGTCCGACTTAATCTAGCGTAAACTCGTATATCACTAAAGAATAATAAATTCGTCTATTCTGTACAATGATTCAGAAATTTTTAAATACACGATTCTCAGGGAATGGCTTTTTACGTTTTTTTGTCATCCTGAATTCATTTCAGGATCGCATCCAATTTTCCTTATGAGTATGTCACACTGTGCTTGTTGAAGTGTAGTTAAGATGCAGTCGCGATTCAAGCACAGTAAGAATATCCCCATGACTTTTCGAAATCTATTAAAGTTATTTCGAGCGTAGTCGAGAAATCACATAATAACTAAAAAAATTCCTTCGGAATGACTGGCACTATTTCTTCACCTTATTAAAACTAAAAAAATAGTTTAATATTTTGTTGCTTTATTGGGCTCGAATTTTTAAACAGACTTCCTTTGAAATCTAATTTAAGTAGCTTAACAATTCCATATTGATTCGTTACCTAGATCTCGGCTAAAAGTTCTTGAGCCGCTACCCCTACTCCATTAGGATCTAAAGCGACGGCCTTGTTAAGGACCTCTTTTGCTTTCTGGGTATTTCCGATGGCGATATAGGATTCCCCCAGGTGTTTGTACGCATTTGCGGAATCTGGAAATAGGTTTAAAACCGTAGCAAATACCTGTATCGCGGCTTGTAATTGCGGTCCGCGCCCACTTTGCAGCAAGAGGTTTCCCTGTTTGATGAGTTCGTTCTCAAAATCACAAAAGGCATACAACGGATCCTGAATCATTTTAGGGAGTTCTTCCGCCAGTTTATGGGTTTGCCCTGAGAAATACAGTTCTTTTACGTAATCCATCGGCCTGGGTTTAAAATCGGGTTCATCAAAGGCTAATGCGGCTTCTAATACCGGATCCTGATTGGTACGGTACTCCTCAAAAGTCATCGCAACCGGAAGACTCGGATTCATCCATTCAGCATTTTCCAGAGCGGGTTTGTCCTGCCACCATAAATAGGATACTGCGATCTCGATACCGCTATTGGGCAGGGTTACCGGACGGTTATCGCCCCAGAAATTGAGGTTTTCTGCGGTGGGCTCTCCCACAAAAATAACATTGGTATAGTTGTCGAGTTCGTTTACCAGATTCTGACAGGCGGAAAAGGTTCGTTTTCCGATGATTACAAACAGCTTTCCTAGCTGATTGATCTGTTCCGTTTGAAGGAGTTCTTTGATGATGTCTTTATTCAGGTAGTTGTTACCACCACCGTTTAACCGCAAATCAATGATCAGTTTTTGGGCATTCTTTGCTACCACTTCCTCTAAAACACGTGCGTAAAAATCCTTAGTAGATTCTTCCGGTTCATCCTGAATTCTGCTGTGCCTTACGTATACCGCCTGCTCCCCGGCTAAAAATTCTACAACATACACCTTATCCAGCTGCTGTAAATACAAGGGGGTGGTATTCTGATCTCTTGCCGATAGCCAGTTTTCATCCGGAGTTACAAAACCATGATCTGTGGGTACGCCTGCTCCTTTTGGCAATGCCGTAAAGGTTTGGTTGAAGACCTTACCGTTTTTCTCCAGCTTGAGGGTTATTTCTTGCTGCAGGTTTTGAGTTAGGTGTTGCGCGTGTACGATTTCCGGATAGCGCAGGTTGTTGATGCCATAGGCTTTAAAATACTGTGCGTTCTCCGCCGGGACTGTGGGTTCAATGGCTTGTAGGGCTTCTGCAATGGGGGTGCCTGCTACGGCCAGTACCTTCGCTCCTACTGCTTCCGGATAGTCTTTGTGGGTACCTTCCATATAAATACCATCCTTAAATGCATATAAGTTGAATGGAAATTGAGCAAATACGACCGGTTTTTGCCAAAAACTCAGGTGTGTATGTCCGTATTTGAATGAGGCAACCAATCGGGAAATCCCCACGATGATTTCGTGTTCCTGCAAATTCGGGATGTCGTCGTAGAGCGTTTGTACTTCTTTGTCAAAGGCTTCCGGAGTGGTTTTTACAAATAGAAAGGGATAGTCCTCGTGAAGGGTATTTTGAAAAAACCGAAGGTCTTCCTGCCATTGTGTTTCACTTAACTTTTCTTGAGCAGACAACTGAAGGGCCAGGAATAGATTGAGTATAAAGAGTATTAATTTAACCATCGTTATTTTGATTGATGAATGCGTAATAAATTGCCAAGGGGCACCCCTAAAAGGTATTAAAACAAAACAGCTTTTGACTTCTAAGCAAGCCTGATAACATTTAAATGTCGATTATCGAGTAAAGATATGGTTATCAAAAGGGTATTGTGCTACCCTTGCGAGTAGTTTTGAAGAATCACCGGTTGCACAAGAAGCATTTAGACCGTTAAAACTACCCTCAGGAGTAGTTTGTAGAAAACTTATATTTGTTAGTATGGCAGACCTTAATTCTTTTTTCTCGCTTAAAAACAGCATCAAAACGCTAACAGATACCGATAAACGGCAAACCGCAAATTATCTTGAAGTTGTAGAGGCGTTTACCAGAACGACCTATCAAAGTGTTTATGTAATTGATTATGAGCAAAAAGGATTTGAATATGCATCGGATAATCCGTTGTTTTTATGCGGAAATACAGCTGCGGAAGTGCAAGAAATGGGTTATGCCTTTTATTTTAAGTACGTGCCGCAAGCCGATTTAGAACTTCTGCTGAAAATTAATACCATCGGGTTTGATTTTTATGAAACCAAACCTCTTGAAGAACGGAAGGAATATAGCATTTCTTATGATTTTCATTTAAAAACGGAAGCCGGTAAAACGCTGCTGATCAACCAAAGCCTGACGCCGCTTTTTTTAACCGAAAGCGGAAAAATCTGGAAGGCCATTTGTTTTGTATCCCTGTCAACCCAACAGCAGTCGGGTAATATCACGATTACCCAAAAAGGCAGTACTGAAAAGCGCATCTATGATTTAGCAACGGATTGCTGGAAAACGGTAGAAAAAATTGAACTTACCAAACGGGAACAGGAAATCCTGCACTATGCGATGAGAGGTTATGCCATTACTGAAATTGCAGAACTGCTTTATATTTCATCCAATACGGTGAAATTTCATCGTAAAAAATTGTTTGAAAAGTTGGGCGTTTCGACGATTTATGAAGCGATCTCGTATGCTACGGTGAATAAGTTGATGTGAGTTTGGAGCTGATTTCAAGTTTATTTGAATGTGCCTATATCTATAGCATGTTCTGTTCATTTTCTTTACTCAAACTTCTCAAAAGTTAGTTTAAGTAATGCTTTACTTGGAGCTGTGCATTTGGCTTCCTGCGGTCGTTGGATGCAGAAAAGAAAAGACCCTTTTTAATCTGTAGTTTTTATTGATTTTAATTGGTCAGCTTGAATGTGCCTATACCTATAGCGTGTTCTGTTCATTTTCTTTACTCGTGGCATTTTAATTTTCTCGGGAACTCGTGAATCTCCTGTCGTCGATTTAGCTCGCTGTTGTTCATTGGTTTTTGAGCTCGTGAACCTCCAGTCGGTTTGCTTCAGACCTCTACGAGTTAGGGAAATCACTGTTCTCTTTGAGCAGTGCATTTGGCTTCCTGCAGTCGTCGGATGCAGAAAAGAAAAGACACCCTCGCTTAGGAATTTTTCGCCTTATGGGCGAAAACCAGCTTGTCAGCTCCGCGTCGCTATTGCTCCTGAATCTCGGAGCTATCTGCAGCTATTCTGAACCGAGGGATTGTAATTCGTTTAACCCTTCGGGTATGAATAATTGTAGATAACAATTTTAAAATCTTAAGATCAAGCTCTCTTCTCCGGCGGGAGAAGGGTTGGGAATGAGGAGATGTTTTTGAGTTAGGATAAGCTTAGTTTCTACATCATGTTCTGTTCATTTTCTTTACTCGTGGATTTTAATTTTCTCGGAACTCGTGAATCTCCTGACGTCGGTTTAGCTCGTGCCATTTTAATTTCTCGGGAACTCGTGAATTTCCTGACGTCTATAAGGCTAAAGCGTAAAATTTAATCAAAGTTCTGGTATTGATTGTTATCAAATGAAACCTAGCTTTTAAAGTATTTGGTTGGAGTATCTGGGAAGCGGTATGCCGGAGGTATCATGGAGGTATCATGGGCTTTTCATGGGCGTATCCCCGGGTGAAGGTCGGGTGAAGGTCGGGTGAACCTCGGGTGAACTGCGGGTCAACCTGGTTATAGGAAGCGTTGAGATTTTGAGAAAAGGCTTAGTATACGGCGATACATTGCATGGCTCGGCCTGTTTCTAATGCTATAAATTGACCGTTATGCTGTTTACCATACTGGATTCCCAGCCAGAGTATATGGGTTTCTTTTGCTTCATGGGCAGCTGGCGAAGGATTGGATTGTATGGGTTTATGGGTTTTATTTTTGGGAATCGGTATATAGAACTCCAGTGGTTCCGGAATATCGCTTATTGCTATGGGCGGTGTGGTCAGGTGGGTATTTGCGGGTGCAACTCCTGGCTTTACCGGGGTGTATTTTTGAATGCTTGTATCCCAGGTGTATTCCGGAAGGGTGATTTGTAGGGCTATGAGCTTAAATTGATTTGCAAATTTGGGTGTACCCACTAGGTCATGGGGCTGCATCCCTGAAAAATCAATGTATATCCCTTTGGCGGTCCGTTGCAGCCGGGGTGAATACTTCAGTTGTTTGTCAAACTCATATTTATTATGGAGTTCGATGCCGATGAGTGCTTCGGAAAGATTGTGGGCATTGATGCTGCGCTGTCCCGGTATTCCCCTGCCCTTTTTGGCCATTTTTAGGCAACAGCTGGTAAGTCGGTTGTTAAAGCTCGTGTCTTTAAAGGTATTCAGGTACGGCGCGAGTTCGTTTCTGATGGCTTTGGCATAGGCAGAAGCACCCCCGAATTCGTTATTGTTTTGTTTTACCGCTGCAAAGCGGGGATCGTTATGGATTTGTTCTTTAGAAGGCGGTGCCGCTTTGCGGCATATGCGTTCGCCATTTAGGGTGTAATAGGTAATTCCGTCGATAGTACCTTTAAAATCCCCTAATTTAGATACCGGTTTTGCCATAGTCTTCTGTTTTTAAGCCTGTTAAGGTAGTTCATTTTTCAAGCTTTGTCAATATCAAAACGCTGTTTATCAGTGTTTTATACTTATTTTTATGAATATCGTAATGGAAAAGCCTTGTCTTTAAAAAAATATAGTTTAAATAGCTTTTAAAATATTGAAAATTAAATATTTAGTTGTTTGTAAAAGGCGCACGCGATGCAATCGCGCGGGAACGAGGGGTAGAAGGTTCACGAGCTCCTGAGATAATTAGAATGACGCGGCTCAAGAAAATGAATAGAACACCCTATAGAACCTATAACTCCTATTCATATTCCTGTTCTTTTGCCTTGATGCCAAAGAACCAAAAGATCAAGGCTGCAGTATACTTTGGAAACTATCACGGTTCACTCGCTATATTCTGGAAAGGAGGCTTACCCCATAAAATGGTTTGAATACATTTTATAAACTTGTCTGTCCAATACACTTTATTACTTCTACTCCAGAATATAAACGCTCCTTTCACCTATAGTTTTAACCAAAGTCTACTGAGGCCGTTTACAAGTATATTCATGTGTTACGAAAAAGTTTTTTAGACTGGTACTAAATTCAATAGACGCCTTGTAGGACTTATAATATATATGAAGGGTTAAATGAACTGCAAATTCGCTGCGCCTGTGCATTCCTCTCGTTCCACTCGTCGGATGCCATCCTCCACACCCAACGCTGCGGTATTTGCTTGTTTTACTACGGATCTAAAAAGTAGGCCGGTACTGATGTTTGAATAAGCTTAGAATTCTATTTGTATTTCTGTTCTTTTGCCTTGATGCCAAAGAACCAAAATCAAGTATACACTTACTTTGTAAATTCTGTTCATTTTTTCCATCGATGAAAAAACGAACCAAAAAAATCTAGGCTGACAAGACGCTATCTAAATTTATCATTCACTCGCTAAATTTTAGAAACTCGCTTTGCTAATATGTGTAAGAATGTAAATCCGTTGGCTCAGACAGTCTAAAATTTTACGCTCCCTCATTTCAAATTTTACGATACCTTCTTGTAGGCCGATACTGACGTTTTAATAAGCATCTTTTAAAAGCCCTTGAACAGCTATTCTTATTCCATTAGAATCTTTTTCATTAATTCTAATACTCCGTTTTATCTTCCTTTTCCGTCCATTCCTTAAAGGCTTTGATGGCGATTTCGGGAGCCAACTGTTCAAAAGGGATGCTGCGTTGGTTATAGGGAAGTTCTATTTCTTTGTAGATAAAGGCATCGTCAAAACCTATGTTTGCGGCATCGGTTTGGGTACTGCCGTAATAGACTTTATCGGGTCTTGCCCAATAGATCGCGCCCAGACACATGGGGCAGGGTTCGCAGGAGGTATAAATGGTACAGCCTTCCAGTTGAAACGAGTTCAAGTTTTTGCAGGCGTCGCGTATGGCGGTGACTTCAGCGTGTGCGGTGGGATCGTTGGTAGAGGTTACTTTATTGTTGCCTTTGCCTATGATTTTTCCGTCTTTTACAATCACACAGCCAAAGGGTCCGCCTTCGTTGTTTTGCATTCCGCTTAATGCGGCGTTTACCGCTTCCTGCATATACGTTTCGTTATTCATCGTCGTTGTTTTGGTGTAAAGATACAGGTTCCTTTTAGTTTAGAATTGGTAGTCTTTTAAACCCCAAGTATTTTTAAATTTTCTACTTTAAAACGAGGAATTTCTTAGGTTTGAACCCCACTTCCTCTCTCCGGTTTCGCTTAGAAAACAGGCTTCGGGGATATCTTATAAAAAGATTAACTTTTTTAGGCTGTTAAATCGTAGTTCCTAAACTACTTTTACCGGCTTAAATCAATTATCCAGAATCTCATCAGGGAGATAGCAACCTGCATTAACGAGCAAGGTGCTACAATAGATAAGCCAAATACTTGGAAACCTTGTTAACGCATACCTCTTTGTACTTACGGCTGTTTCCTTTTTTGAGCTAAAAAAGAGCTATGGCACAGACCACACAACGTATCCCTAAATTTTCAGCACTACTTCCTTTATTCGTTTTTGTAGCCACCTTTTTAGGGGTGGGGATCTATCAAGATGATTTTTATGTACTGCCGGCACCGGTAGCGGTTATTGTGGGGATTGTAGTCGCGTTTATCATGTTTAGACAGTCGATATCGTCTAAGATCGCTACGCTTTTAAAAGGCTGTGGAGATGATAAAATACTCACGATGTGTTTGATTTATCTGCTTGCAGGGGCTTTTGCCGCCCTTACCGATGCTACCGGCAGTGTGGATGCGATTGTAAACATGGGCTTAGATTATATGGCGATACAGTATATCTATGTGGGTATTTTTGTCATTGCGGGTTTCTTATCGGTTTCCACCGGTACGTCGGTTGGTGCGATTGTAGCCCTGGCTCCTATCGTGGTGGGTTTTGCAGCTAGTAGCAGTGCCGATCTGGCGATTCTATGCGGGGCGCTTTTGGGCGGAAGTATGTTTGGAGATAACTTATCGGTAATCTCCGATACCACTATTGCGGCTACCCAGTCGCTGGGGACCAAAATGAGTGCTAAATTTAGACAGAACATTAAAATCGCGGTGCCTGCAGCTCTGGTTACGATCGCTATTTTAATCGTTGAAGGGGCAGATCTTACCAGCACTGCCCAAGGTACGGAGACCTATAGCTATGAGGTACTTAAAATAAGCCCTTATATTCTGGTGATTGTACTTTCTATACTGGGGCTTAATGTGTTTATCACGCTTTTTCTGGGCGTGCTTGCCGCAGGGATACTGGGTATTGTTTACGGGGACTTTACACTTTTGGAGTCCACCAAAATTGCCTACGAGGGTTTTACCTCGATGACCGAAATCTTTTTGCTGTCGCTGCTAACCGGCGGTCTCGCAGCACTGGTAGCACGTAATGGGGGGATCGACTTTATACTGGTTAACATTAAGAAACTGATTAAAAATAAAAAGACTGCAGAGCTGGGGGTTGCTACTTTAGTGAGTTCGCTCAATATGGCTATTGCAAACAATACGGTATCTATTATCATTGCCGGGCCCATAGCTAAAACCATTAATGATGAATATGCTTTAGATGCAAAAAAGACGGCATCTATTTTAGATATTTTTGCCTGTATCGTACAGGGACTATTGCCGTATGGGGCACAGGTTTTAATGATCCTGAGTTTTTCTAAGGGACGTATCAACTATGTAGATCTGATGACCAACACCTGGTATTTGCTCTTGTTGCTGGTGTGTACGCTGCTCTTTATTGTGCTAATGCCCATGCGCAAAGCGAAATCTCAAGGTGTTTAATAGGGAGACCTGCTTTTATAACGGGAATCCAATTGATTTTACAATTGATCTGTTTCTAATTCATAGGGTCCTTGCGTTCAGAATTTATCTTTTGAAAAGGGTGCAATCTAATAGGGAGTTCATAAAGCAGTCTAAGTCCTACTACTACATTCTAAAATTTAAGACTTTATCGAAACATACTAACTTTCTATTTGTATTTCTGTTCTTTTGCTTTGATTCGACAAAGCACGTCTTTGTGTTGGTTGATTTGGTGCCGGAAACGAAAGATTAAGTGTATGGTTACTTTGTAAATGCTGTTCATTTTTTGCATCGCCCAAAAAACGAACCAAAAAACGCTAGGTTTTGATAAACTTGAACTTCTATTTGTATTTCTGTTCTTTTGCCTTGATGCCAAAGAACCAAAAAATCAAGGCTGAAAAAAATTTATCTAAATTTATCATTCTTTCGCTAAATTTTAGAAACTCGCTTGTAAACGTATTCTAAAGATCAAAATTCGTAGAGCTCAAACAGTCTAAAATTTTACGCTCACTCATTTCAAATTTTACGATAAATTTTTGTAGGCCGGTGCTGACGTTTTAATAAGCATTATAGAAAACATAATGCTATAGAAATCTGAACTTTAATTGTATTCCCTTCCCCTCGGTTCAGAATTCCTAAACGAGGGGCTCTTTTCTTTT
>NZ_FQUN01000026.1 GCF_900129005.1 Leeuwenhoekiella marinoflava DSM 3653
TTTGGCATTCCTTGTACTATTCGTTTTCCGTTCTGTTGGTGCGGTGCTTCTCTTTCTAGTTTCCCGATTTCTTTTTCCAATTTTTTCACATTTCCTTCTGCTCGCCCCTCTTGCACATTTCGGACTTCAGTTTTTAATTGAAGTATTTTTGTGGCAAAAGGCTGGTTTTCCTGCACCTGTTTATCTGTTCCTTTAAAGGTTCTTTGGTGTTCAATTTTTGCGTAGTATTTTATATCATCGATATTGACCGGTCGCCCATTTATTTCACGGTTGAATGAAGCCACATAATCCTTCATAATCTCCCGGGTATATTTTTGCAAATCTTTACTATGGTTTTGCAACCGTTTTAGTTCGTATTTTGAAGGGCTTACGGTAATGGAATAAAACCGTGGCTCGTGCTTTTCGAGTTTTGCCGTATTGCCATCAATTTCCCTGACCACTTCCTCTGCTGAAATCTCGTCGCCATTTTGATTAAAAAAATGCTCCATATCCTGCTGTTCCAGTCCTTGGTTTTCCTTCTCCAGATAACCCACAAAATCAGCCGAACTTTTAGAATAATTGCCACCCATTTTTTGGGGTGTAATTGTTATATACATAGCTTAAAATTTTAGAGGTCGTTATTAAGATTTTGCTTTTCTCGAAAGCGTACTTCCTTTTTTTCTTCGGCATATTTCTTTTCCACTATCAAAGGTTTTTTGCTTGGCTGTTCTGTCTCAAATAGAGATTGAATCATTGCAACTGTAGGCTTGGTTTGGGTCTTTTCAACGTCCCTCATTATAGCGATTACGGCATTGATTCTTTTTAATAGTTTGGCTTCGATGGTTCGCCCTGTCGGACCTAATTTTTCTTTTGGCGATATCTCGTTGTAGAAGAAAAAATCAAGTATAGCTTCCATCGTTTCGGTATGCGTCTTGAAGTGCTTTTTTGAAAATTCTTGAAAACGTTTGGCGGTTTTCCTTTTGAACCTGATAGTGATGAATGAATCCATTTTCTTTCGCTTTTTTGTGTGTTTGACGTAAATCCATCCCTATTTACAAGCTGTTTGGGGGCATTTGACGCAAATCGAAGAAACTTATATAATCCATTAATTTTCAATTACTTGAAATTCAATGGTTTATGCGCTAAAAGGAATATGTAACGTGGCTCTGCCCGTTACCCTCTTGCTATTCCTTTTCGTCACGCCAAAGCGTGACAAAAATTTCATACAATCTGGCTAAAAAGCAAATTGCCCTTTTAGGAATTCGGAAATTCCAATATGTAAAATATAGATGGATACAGCTACCAGCGAAAGTTAAAAATGGGATAACTATATGAATTTATGTGTGCTGAATTTCAGCGAAATAAAGATACGCTTTTTTCTCGACTTGAAATTAATTGCATACAAAAACACCTCCAAAAATTTAGAGGTGCTTGACTATAAAGTTTAGAAAATTAGATGTTGAAAATAAACGTATAGGAATATAAATTTCGCAATGCTTCTTCCTCTATCATCGTTTCAAAACAGGTATAATTTTCTCTTACGTATTTGCGAATATCATCGCCAAATTTTCGTTCCACATCCTTTTTGGAATCTTCCAAAAGACGGTTTTGAGTTTCCTCGCTCAAGTCTGTAAAATTCAGATAAACCATAGCTTTAAAATTTAGTATTCGCTTGGTAACATCAGCGTATCATTTACAAAAAATAACCGCAGTTCATCGAGTGGAAAATCGGTTGCCCGATAACCGTGTTTTTCCAAAATATTATCATTGCCATCGCTGTAAATTATCTCGGCTTCATAACCCGAATAATCCTGTTTTTCTTCGGGCAATCTTTTGAAGTCTATGGTTATAAATTCGCTTCGGTTCATCAGACTTTTTGCAATCACGGAAGTGTCCGTAATGAGCCAAAAACAATCTGCCACATTAGCAAGATATTTTAGTCCGTCCGTAAAACGTGTTCTTAATAATGGGATTTGATAGAACATTTCCGTTCCGTGAAAATGTTGCAATCCTTCTTTGATTTCGTTAACTTGTGCTTTCATTGTTCATTTATTTTAAGTGAATAATTAAAAGAGGGCACGAACTAATTGAAAACTGGTATCTGTGCCCTCTTGGATTTTTATGGTTACTTACCATTTTTAGACCCGAGCAAAAGAATTTCTCTTGCTACAACTTCGGTATAGTATCGTTTTTCGCCTTCCTTGGTTTCATAAGAGCGTTGCGCCAATTTGCCCGCAATGGCAATTTGTTTTCCTACTACTGCATATTTCTCAATGATTGAAGCAAGTTTTCCCCAAGCCACAATACTATGCCAATGGGTTTCCGATTGCTTCTGCCCTTTTGAGTCTTCGTAATTTTCATTTGTAGCCATTGAGAACTGCGCCACAATTTTTCCATTTTCAAGATTTGTAACCTGTGGGTCTTGCCCAATGTTTCCAATTAACTGAACGTGATTTTTAATAGTTTTCATAATAAAAGTTTTAAAGATTATTAATAAAAAAAGGGCGCAACGTTTGAGAGGTACGCCCTCTAAAATTTCAATGATTACTTATCATTTTTGCTTCCAAGCAAAAGGATTTCATTTGCTTCGATTTCGGTAACATATCGCTTGATACCCTCTTTATCCTCGTAGCTTCGGGATTTCAGTTTTCCCGTAACACCTACTTCCTTGCCTTTATCAACATATTTTTTAATAATTTCGGCAGTCTTGCCCCAAGCTACAACGGTATGCCAATTAGTTTCGGTTTGCTTTTCGCCTTTGGCATCCTTGTAATACTCGTTTGTTGCGATTGAAAAACGGGCTACTTTTTTTCCGCTTTCAAGGTTCGTGATTGTTGGCTCTTGTCCAACGTTTCCGATTAACTGTACGTGATTTTTTAAAGTACTCATAATAAAATATTTAAAGATTAATTAAAATGCTATCTGAACCATTCAGACAGTTTGCGTTTATATTTTTTTGAAGTGATTTACTTATTATATCTTGAGCGTTTTCCTTTTTTGTTTTTTTTGGTGTCGCTTCCCTTTGTATGTTTTTGTAAGATTTCATAAGTTTTATTTTAGATTTACTTCCCATAGCGCCCTCGCTGTTACCTTTTTTTGTTGCTGATACAGTTTCAAGATTTTGAAATGATAAGGACTTATAAAAAGTGAAGCGCAGCGTAACGGTTTATGCAGTCTGTTCAAGTTCAAAATGTTGGTATTTTGCTGGCAAAAAAAGGTTAGGGCAGCGAGGGTGCGGAAGTATTTCTAAAGACTTTGTGAAGTACAATAACATAGGAAGTGGCACCAAATGATTAAATGGAATTCCGATTTGGCGGACTCCGTTCACGATTTTGGATTGGGAATGAAGCGTTCCGCTCCAGCGCAGCGGATCGGGTTAGCGGAATGGAAAGTAGAAATTGGGGATGGTGTCCAAGACCTATTTAGAGAAGCTCTTTTCCCGCAATGTAGCTTTTCGCGAAATGCAGGGGAATGTGCTGAACGGGTTATGAAATTCGTATTCAATAAAAGGTTAATATTACTTTGGTGAGTAGTTATCTCATTCTACAAAAGGTTCTTTCTGATTTTCAGATTAAACATTACTTAATACTTGGTAGTAAAGGGGATGCTTTTCTCTGTAGTAAGCTAAATGACTCTCCGCACTTTCAATAGTGTAATTTTCACTACTCAATTGATAATGTTCTTCTGCTTCTTGCAATGAAATGTCGGATTTTACAGTTGTATTTTTCATAATGTTAAAATTTTTGGTTAAACAATATTTGAGCAGAAACCAAACGGAAGCTAAAATCTTGGCTCAAAAGGAAACGGAATAAATAAGCGAGGGAAGAAGAGATGGCTTTATGCCGTAGTCTTTTGATGAAAGTATTTTACGAGTTTACCTTGCGTGTATATTGTATGATAATTAACTTCCTTTTTTAAACGGACTTGATTCACGATTTTGGCAAGGGAATGTAGTGTTACTTTCCAGCATAGCGGAAGGGTTAACGGAATGGAAAGTCGAAATTGGGGATTGTGTCCAAGACCTGTCCAGAGAAGCTCTTTTCCCGGAATGTAGCTTTTCGCGAAATGCAGGGGACTGGGCTGAACGAATTATGAAAACTGTATATCCTTTTGAAGTAGAACGTCAAGCGGACTTAACTTGAAAGGTGTAGGTTGAAATGGAGTTTGACCACTTCCCGATTTTCTTGGGAATGAGTGGGCAAGTGGAAAGGAAATCGGAAGCTTTATAGTTGTGTCCAAGACTTGTTTTAATGAAGCGCTTTGCCTGAAATATAGCTTTTCGCGGAATGTAGGGGAATGGGCTGAATGGCCGTATTATTATCGATTCAATTCATCATCAATATTTAGGTTTCCATTTCCAATTACATTTAGGTGCAAACAATTCTGGACTGAAATAGATTTTGCTAATTAAATCAAGAAACTTATTACTTCTTAAAAGTCCACCGCAATGTTCTGGTTCTGTTGCGATAGTAAATCCTTTTAAACGTTCAAAAATCCAATGAATTAATGGATTGTCCTTATCTAACATTGTACGTATTTCTTGTTCCTGTAGATAGGTAAATTCAAAAGAACCATCACTTAAGCCATTCTTTATCGAAAAGAAGTCCAAGTCTATATCAAAAAATACAGATGTTTCTGATGAATTCAATAAATCATCCTGTAATGTGTCAAAAGTTTTGAATTTTTTGATAGTATGTTTGTTGCCGTACTTATCTATCAATTCTTCATCTTTCCAAGCATCTGGAAAGGAAGCTTGCCTGCAATGCACATAGATATCCCCAATCAAATTGAGATAGGCAGCACATAGAATATGACCGTCATTATTTCCAGCCAGTTTTGCCCAAGAGAATAAAGACACTTCTGCATCACTCGTTAAATCTAATTTATCTAACCATTCTTTTTCTGTTTCACAAGGGTAGCATAAATCCTGATGCCAGTCTAGCGAAACCAAACAAGGTGGATTAGCACTTTCATTCTTACGCATCCATTTGTTCCAATAGAAAAATGCGTATCGATGTTCTTGAAATACTGCAAGTTCTATTGCTTCAGTTTCATTTGTTGGATGCGATAATATTTGTCGTGAAACACCTGGTGGTTCTATGTGATATGGGTTTCTGAATTCAATCATTTTCAATGGTCTTGAAAGGAACAATATCGCTTAAATCATTTTTGATGCCTTGTTCACGTAGTGGCGAAGTGATATTCAACTGAACGACATCTCTATTTTGTCTCCAAATAATCTCTGCGATGAATGCAATTGTTAATTGTACAGATTCCGCTGGATTTTGATTTTCATTTGTGTTCCAGCGTTGTCTCAACTCACTATTCTCATCAAGATTCAAGTCGATTACAGAGGCATATACGTTTCTGTCTGGTATAATTGGTTCAAGACGCAGTTCTTTAATCTCATCAGCTTTGAGGTCTGGATGATTAATTCTCGGAAGGTCAGTCTTTGGCAGAACGAATAGTACATTTGAAAAAACTGGCGAAGTCAACCTAATCATATCCTCAAAGAAATCAGGTATTTCGACTAAACCATTGTCGAAAAAACCAAACCCTACAATTAGATGTTTCTCTTTATCGTACTTTAATCTTTTAAACGCATCTTCAAAGTTTTCTCTGTCTATTAAGTATCTACGTGTTCTCGCTCCGAGGAAAGAGTTTGGAATATATCGATTGATTTGGTCATAAATGATTTGTTGTGCAAATATCGAATCATAATTTAGATGTGGTATGTCTCCTTCTGTAAAACCTTCTTTTCGGAAAAGTATGGAACCTCCATTTAGACCGAATCGCATCACAGGTTCATCATTTGCAAAATCATCTTTATTTATTATGAGGCGGTACTGATTAAATGCATCATCTATCATCGTTGCACTGCTGGCCAAAAATTGACTGATTTTATTATCAGATAATGGTGCATTTGTTCTATTCTGTTGAATTTGCTCTTCAATTCTAATTCGTAATTCAGGCTCAAAACCTTCTATATCCTCCAAAATAGCATCTGACAAATTATAGCCCAGTAAATCCAATAAGTCTTTATTCTCTAATATTTTGTTTAAACAAAACTTGAAATAGTCCAAAGCATCTTTCCATTTAAGTAATTCAAGTACTTTATTTGGCAATCTTGGTTGTTCGGTAAATTGATGAAACGTATAATAGGGTTGCAAGAAAAATTGTCTTATAAAAAGCAAACATACATATTGACAAATCCAAAAGGTTATTTGTCGTGAGAGGCCTAAATTATCAATGTCTGGAAATGGGTATTTAAAATCTGTAGGCGTAACTCTGTTTACATACCCTTCTTTAAAATAGGCAAACCAGTAGAATATGTCATACATAGAGTTAGGCAATAGGTAATAATCTGGCGGCTGACTTTGTGTGAAATTTAGAATTCGTTTTAGTCCATTATTGTTTTGACGATACAATAACAAGCCACCCAATGCATAGTGAAACTCTAAAAATCTTATCTGTTCACTTTCTCTTATTTCAATTTCCTCCTTGTTCTCATAATCTCTAATATCGATGTTGTATTTGCCAGTTTTCCTCCCTAATTGAAATCTATAATATTGGTGTGCAGTGCTCCAATGCTCCTTTATAAACTTTGCATTGTCGGAAATCTGATAGATATTGCCCCACATACTATCATACGTTTTTTCTGATATTGGAATCTCCTGAAAATCCTGTCCCAACAACCACCAATTTGATACTGCGGGAGATGTCAATCTATCCAATTCAGAAACTTCTTTCCGAAGCAATTTTTTAATTAGCTTACGGGTTACATCATAAAAATAAAATGGATATTCTAAAGCTTCGCTTGAATTATGATTATGACGAATTTTAATAAACTCTTCAGTATAAAACTTACTCAATTCCTCTTGTAAATGGATATCCTCCTTTTCTACAGCGAAATAGGCTATCTCGTTAAGTGAATTGATAAGGTTTTCTTTATATCTACTTTCTTTTGAAATTGATTGATATTTCGCAATCAGATATTTCAATAGGCGAGCTGGTTTTCCGTTGTATAAAGCTATTTTGTCAAGCCAGATTATAAAGGATATTACAAGAAAAAAGGTAAGAGTTAATGTCAATAATTTTGCAGAATTTTGCATCCATATTGAGTTTTTCCAAAATAATGGTTCGGCACCTGCAATCAAAAAGGCAAATGATGCGATAGTGAAGAACAACAGCCATTCGAAAGTGGTAACTTTCCTGCTCCGAAATGGCAAAATGCGACCATATGCCCTTTGTGGAAATTCTTGTTCAAAAACTTCGGAAAGATAATTTGAGTCATACCTATTTCCAATATTCGATATTTTATCAATTATTATAGGATAAGCGATACCAATAATGGCAATATCAATCCCAATGCATATTTCTATTATATATTTTAGATTCATTTCTTCATATTTATAGTAATTCCACCGCCTTAAACCAATAATAAAAAATGCTTTTATCTGGCTGTCTTTTCAGTTTATTTAAAAATGCCCAATCTGCTTTTTCAATGTTAAGTTTACTTATGTCTTGTCCTTTGTAATATTCAATTTCTGTTATCTCATCTTGCAACAATATAGCATTCAAATAAGCTAACCTGGCCGAAGCTGCAAGGGCTTCCTCTATTCTGAAATTTCCCGTCATCAAAAACGCACTTCCAAAACTGCGTATGCCACGGTTTAATTCGTCAAACTTCTTTTTTGTTTCCTTGGTTGGGTTACGTTCCCTTTTGGCGATGATGGCACAGGTGTCTATGGCATCCCAAAGCACATCTGTTTCTTTGAGGTTTCTGCCGCTGAAATCTTTATCCGAACTGCGATATGATAGTTCCGCTTTCGCAAAAGCTGAAAAGCTTTTTTTAACCATTGCCATAGCCGTAATGTTTTCAAATAGCTTTCCTAAATCGAACAATTGCTTACAGATTTCCATTGCAAATAACTGGTCGCCCTTATAATATGGAATACCGATGGTCTCTGGCGCAAAAGCAGTAAGCTTGTCGCCACAGATGGAATTTACCGAAGGTGTGGTAATTGATATTATAGGCTCATTAACCGATAGCCAAGGAATTTCAATGGAAGATTCTATGAGCTCTGGATAATGTGGGCTGTCAAAAAGAATATCCAACAGAATGGTTACTGGAACGTTCGGGTTGTAATCTGAATCAAATTCAAAAGTATAATGTGCCTTTGGAACGCCTTCTTTATAACTTCGACGTTCATTCAAAGTGTGGCTTTTAAAATGTGAGTTGGCAACAACCGCATCAAGGATTTTTTCCAATGGGTCACGCTCTACACTCGAAATAATATCGATATCTATTGAAAACCGATTGCCTTCTTCAAGTAAAAGCACCAGTGAAGTGCCCCCTTTAAAGACAAAATCAAGTCCTTCTATTTTTAGATGTTCCAACAATGAAAATGCGTGAACCATTTTTTCCAAAATGGTCACATTAATGCCTTTATGTTCTTTTTTTGACCGAAAAATACCCAGCCACTCTTTTGTGAAGCTTTTGTTTTCAATCATTGATTATGTCCTCTAAAATATTCGGTATGTGGTTATTCATAAATTGCTTGATTTCCTGTTCTTTCTTTCGTCTTTTCGCATAGCTAAAGAGCTTTGTGAAATTAATACTGTATCGCTCAAGTATCTTTTCATAAATATTTATGAGTTCAGAGCCTTGGTAAAAATGGTACAGGTTTTCATCGGCAAACAAGTCCACCATTATTTTTTCAAGTGTGGCGACTGGAACTAAATTTTTTTTGTCTTTCAATTTACTTATCGGTGCTCTGGTGACGAGACGTTTTATGACCACGGGGACAGCACTCTCGGAAATGTAGAATTCAATTTCCTTGTCATCGGGATTCAAGAAAAAATCCATTTTCAACGAATCGTTGAGATAATAGTATAGTGATTCTGTAAATTCTTTTTCCACTTCTACTACAATCATTTGATTGGATACTTGATGCAGAGTAAATTCATTTAGCCATTGGTTTTCCCATATAGCATATTGGATTTCCTCAAACCGTTCATTGGTCTTACTTGCTATTTTTAGAACACTATCAGACAGTACTGGTCTATACTTGGGTTTATGGGATATAACATACAATCCACGACCAATAGTTTTGATGATGTCTTTTTTCTTCAGGTCGTAAATGCGCCAACTAAATGTACTTTCCTTCAAATCCGGTTCAAGGTCCAAATAAAACTGAAATAGCTGGTCCCTATCAAAGGAACTTTGCTCTTTAAACGCTTCTATAAGCTTGTTTTCTATAATTTTTGGCATAATACAATATCAAAACTTTGCCAAAAATACAAAAAAGTGGCGAATATTTGAAAACTAATTATCGCCACTATGTCAATAAAGTGGTAAATATTTGAAATGGTTATTTCTAATAGAAATTATTGGGATTTGCCAAAAGAACATCATATTGAAATGAAAAAAAATCCAGTTTAAGGTACTGGATGAACCTTTATTGATGTTATGCCATCGCATAAACTTCATCGAACAGTTTCTTGTCCAATCGTTCCTGTTGACCGAAACTTTTCTTTAAGACATTATGAAGTACTGAATTGAACGCATTGTAACCTAACCACAGATTTGGTTCTTCATTGAGCAACAAGGCTTCATAGTTCAAGATTTCTATGACCTCACGAGATTTTTTCGACGGGTCGCTGTTCTTGTCGCTACACTCGTATCGGAACAGTTTCGTTCTGTCAAGAATCGCCTTCACAAATTCCTGTGTATCGATGATTTTAAATTCTTTCATCTTGTCGAATTTCTTGGTAATGGTATAGAATTCATTGTCCAGAAATTTATCGAATAGATTGTTCAGCCTCGGCATAATCAAGTGCGTATTGTTCTTATTGTGCTTTATGGAAAACTCGATTTCAGCCTGTGACACGTGCAGACCATTTGAGCATACTTCTCTATAAAAACCGAAGTGTCCAGAGGTCTTTTCACTTCCGTCATACGAATTCTTGAACCGAAGCATCGGCAATATCAAGTCCTTATGGTTCTTGACTGTAAACTGGCTTTTGTCGTCGATAATAAAGTCAGTAATGAACGACCTATCATTTTTGTTGATGGTGCGTTTGTGGAAGTTCAGTTGTGCATCAGTCAGCATTTCTTCAGCTTTCTTGAAGAACAGTTGATTTGGAATGTGACCGTAGCTGTTCGATACGACGTTAACGATTTTGCCATTTGAGATAATGGCATTTTCAAGCCCTCTTCGGGATTCCATCTGTGTCAGACTTTTTAAGGATTTCATTTCTGATGACACGAAAATTTCATCCTGTTGCAAATTTTGTAAATACATAGCTTTTGAATTTAGATTAAACAATATTTGAGCAGTACCCAAACGGAAGCTAAAATCACAGCTCAAAAGGAAACGGAATAAATAAGCGTAGGATGTTGCGTTGGCTTTATGCCGTAGTCTTTTGATGGGTGTATTTTACGAGTTTACCTTTGCTCTGATATTGATTGATACCCCCTTCCTTATGAACCCATCTTTCAAAACATTATCATAAAAAAGAAAAAGGGGCCAGCACGAATGCCGACCCTTCTTCAAACAACAAAAGCTAATCGTTGAGTTCCTCAATTTGCTTTTCAAGAACTGTGATGCGCTCTTTCAAACGTGCTTCACGCTTGTCCCTCTTTTCGGTATATTCTTTTTCAATGTCGGCAATCTTGGATTTATAATATCCTTGCATTGCTTTGTAGAATGAAATGTTGGTCAGATTATTGACGTGATTGCTTTCGCTAAAATGCACTTGCTTTGTGAGCATATAGCGTATTAACTTGTGAAAGATTTCCTTTTTGAACTTCTTCTTGAAATTCTCAACCATTTCAACTTTTGTCATCTTTGAAGTGTCGCACAAGAACTTTGAGAAATACTTTTGCTGGCTCATATAGTCCACATTATTTTCAAAGAGCGATATCGAGAATGCGACCATTTCGTCTGTTGAAAGTGTCTTCTTCGTATCAATGTATTTTGTTTCTCGAATCATCTGGACAACTTCTTCAAACTGCTTGTTGTTCTCTATTTGCTTCTTGCGGATTTCCCTTTCGTTGATTTTAATGATTTGCTCTTCAGGCGTGCAGTCCGCCATTTTTCTATTCGCCAATGGTGCCGAGTATTCCATAGAATCGTTCTTAGATTTTTCGACAATCTTTACAAAGATTTCCTTGTGCTGGAATGAATCGGGATGGAATACGATGCCGTTTTTAAATCCATTTTCTTTTGCTGAATTGAATTTTTCCAATTCTTCTGTATAATTCTGTAACGCCTCGCTCAACTCTGCTTTGATTTCATCTTCGGAATAATCATAGTGTTGATATTCTTTCTGAATCGCCTCTAGGGTAGGTTCAATAGGATTTTCTATGATTTCAACATCGTCCAGTAGATAGACTTTCAATCCGTTCTTTTCCAATTGTGATATTATGAGCTGATTACTTTCGTCATCTGCCCAATATTGTCGTATTTCAGGGATTAAAAGGATATTCTCTTTCTTGGACTTTTCAATCAGGTTCAAGAACGATTTGCTTTTCTTCGTTTCAAAACAAGCTGCTTTCGTACAGACCATTTTACCATCGCCGAACAGATTGCCTTGATTGGCTGCATTGAACGGACATTCTACACAAGACCCAGCTTTCGAAACCAATTTTTTATCAGCTACATCAAAAGACGCTTTTTCCAAATCATAGGTCTGGTCTTTAATCATCCTGTTTATCTGATGTGCGTTAAAATCTTCGCCCATTGTTTCCAACATCATTTGTTGTTCTTCCGGTTCAAAGAGCGCTACACCGACACCCAATGATATGGTCATTTCGCCATTGCGTACAAATTGCTTGAAACCGTCAATCAATCCAGCTAATTTTAGACGCTGTCTGATGAAGTTATCTGTCCTACCCAATCGCTTTGCAATTTCGGTAGGCTCATATTTCTCACTTAGGTAAGCAATCGCCTCAGCTTCTTCGGTCGGTTCGACATCCTGTCTTTGCAGGTTTTCGATAATCTGAACTTCAAGCACATCATTGTTCTCATAAGCACTAACGATACAGGGCATCGTTTTCTTTCCTGCCAATTTACTGGCACGATATCGACGTTCGCCCATCACGATGATGAAATGGCCATTTTGTTGTCTTACCGTGATTGGCTGTAACACACCGTGCTTTTCGATACTCTCAGAAAGCTGCTTTAATGCATTCTCGTTAAAAGTCTTTCTTGGCTGTTCCGGGTCAGGCTTGATTTTGCCCAATTGTAAGTTCTGAATTTGAAGAATGGATGATTTCTTTCCGTTTACTTCTTTCTTGACAGTAGATTTCGCTCTACTGCGCTGCTTTGTGGTACTCGCTTTTGTTGTCATAATACTCAAATTTTTGATTAAACAATATTTGAGCAGAAACCAAACGGAAGATAAAATCTTGGCTCAAAAGGAAACGGAATAAATAAGCGTTGGAAAGAGCATTGGCTTTATGCCGTAGTCTTTTGATGGAAGTATTTTACGAGTTTAAATTGCGGTTATATTGTATGATAATAAACTCCCCCTTACGAAGTAATAAGGTTGCTATTTAGCAGAATTTATTATTTTACCAGAAAATTAATAGGGTTTAATAACAAATAGAAATATTTGACATCAATACAAATGTTGCCCTGAAATTAGCAAAATGTTGTACCTATGTTGTACCTGACATTTTTTTCGACATTTTTTTAAATGGAAAAAGCCGAAGATTTCTCTTCGGCTTTTGTACGGGCGGGGAGACTCGAACTCCCACACCTCGCGGCATCAGATCCTAAGTCTGACGTGTCTACCAATTCCACCACGCCCGCATTTTAATATTTTAACACTTTATATTTCGCTATGTCCTAAGTCTAGCGTGTCTACCAATTCCACCACGCCTGCATACTACTTTTAACATACTTAGGACTTCAGTTAAAAGCTTGCATTCATATCTCTAAAAATGCGAGTGCAAATATAGAAAAGATTTTCAATATGAAACTGCTTTTTAAAAATATTTTTTTTAATCTCAGCAATCACATCTTAAACCTTTTTTCGCCAACTGCCTGGACAGCTGTAAACACGTTGTTTTCCAATTAAATATGCTTGGCAGGGATTTGTTTTCATCTTTAGGTTCTTTTTCTTCAGTATAGCGAGAAGTTCCCGTTAAAAATTTTCGAAGCCTTGGAGAAAATTTAGGGGCTTTTTGCGGTTTTGCCGGATAAGGCAAAAATACCTAAGAAAAAGTATCCTTTCTTTTGGCTTGGCCTGCCCTGAGCTACGCCGAAGGGCTTCTTTAGACAAGCAAATCGACGTTAGGAGATCCACGAGATCCAAAAACCAATAAGCAACAGCGAGCTAAAGAAAAGTAAGAACTCTTCTAGAGAATCTATACTTATCCTATTCCAAAAAAGGTTTGTTTAGACAGTGCTAATCCATACCAGTCGGTTAAAATTACCAAGTCCGATAAAAACAATACTTTGAAACAGAAATGTATTCATCAGAGTATGAAATTTTTATTTAGGACAGGATTAGAATCTCAACTACTATTCTAATCTTAACCCGATTTTCAGCCTCAATTTCAGCCATTCCATCCTCTTAAAAGTACAAATCTAAAAGGCAATCCGTATTTTTACCCAAACTCAAGTTTTACTTATGAAAGACATTAAAAAATACATAGACACCCACCAAAAACGCTTTCTCGACGAGCTCCTGGAATTATTAAAAATTCCATCTATAAGTGCAGATAAAGCTTATAAAAAAGAAGTATTCGCTACAGCAGATGCTGTAGCAGAACGCCTTAAAGAAGCCGGTTGTGCAAAAGTTGAAACCTGTGAAACTCCGGGTTATCCTATTGTGTATGGCGAACTGGTAAAAGATAAAAACCTGCCCACCATTTTGATCTACGGACATTATGATGTGCAACCCCCAGATCCTTTGGACCTATGGGATAGTGAACCCTTCAATCCGGTAATCAAAAAGACAGAGCTGCATCCCGAAGGTGCCATTTTTGCCCGAGGTGCTTGTGATGATAAAGGTCAGATGTATATGCACGTCAAAGCGCTGGAGTATATGACTCAAAATGAGGATCTGCCGTGCAATGTGAAGTTTATGATTGAAGGTGAAGAAGAAGTAGGTAGTGAAAACCTGGGCTGGTTTATCTCCCGCAATCAGGAAAAACTGGCTAACGATGTGATCCTGATTTCAGACACCGGGATGATCGCAAAAGAGGTACCCAGCATTACTACCGGTCTGCGCGGACTCAGCTACGTAGAGGTTGAAGTTACCGGACCCAACCGGGATTTACACAGCGGACTTTACGGCGGTGCGGTGGCTAATCCTATCAATGTACTGACCAAAATGATTGCTTCGTTACACGACGAAAACAACCACATCACCATTCCCGGTTTTTACGATAAGGTCGAAGAATTGAGCACCGAAGAACGTGCAAAAATGGCCGAGGCGCCGTTTTCATTAGAAAACTACCAAAAAGCTTTAGACATCGATTCGGTGTATGGAGAGAATGGTTATGCTACAAATGAGCGCAACAGCATCAGACCGACTCTTGATGTAAACGGGATTTGGGGAGGTTACATTGGCGAAGGTGCAAAGACCGTAATTGCCAGTAAAGCCTATGCAAAAATAAGCATGAGACTGGTACCCGATCAGGATTGGAAAGAGATTACAGAGCTGTTCAAAACGCATTTTGAAAACATCGCCCCAAAAGGCGTTAAAGTCAAAGTCACTCCGCATCACGGCGGTCAGGCTTATGTGACGCCCATAGATAGTATGGGGTACAAAGCTGCTGAACAAGCCTATGAAAAAACCTTTGGTAAAACACCGATTCCACAGCGCAGCGGCGGCAGTATTCCTATCGTTTCTCTTTTTGAGCGTGAATTAAAGAGCAAAACCATATTGATGGGATTTGGGCTCGACAGTGATGCCATTCACTCGCCTAACGAGCATTTTGGCATTTGGAATTTCCTAAAAGGGATTGAGACCATTCCGCATTTTTACCATGAGTTTACAAAACTAAAAACAGCAAAAGATTAATTTTAAAGAGTTGGGCGTGACCCCGCTAAAGGCGGGGTCGGGTCTGCCCGGCAAAGGCAGGCAGGCTTTACGCTGTATCTTTTTTTCGGCTTAAAAAACCTCAAAAAAAAGGATGCCGCTGCAATCCCTCACGAGGGTGCACTACTCAGTTGGCAGTAGCAGTTTTCAGTAAACAAAAGCCTTGATTGAGCAACTATAAAAAAGTGAAAACGACTTTCAGTTAGTATGGTAATGTCAGTTCGAGCGCAGTCGAGAACCTAATAAACTTTCTTTTCTACAACCGGATCTGCGCATATTTCGCCTGAATAAACATAAAAACCGCGTAGGCTACTAAACCAAGTGCTACAATTCCCATTACACTAGCTCCAAAAGTATCTTGTAGAAAATCAAAAGCAGCTGCCTTTCCTCCGGCTTCTCCTCCCGTCCCTAATGCAACCTTAAAGAATAAAAAGGCAACAATCCCAGAGACAATTCCACGAGCCGTAAAACCAATTTTTCCGGCACGGATTAAAGCTTTGCGCTCCTTTTGTCCCAGATTACTTTCTTTCACGTCTTCTCTAAATTTCCCGGAATAAGCCTTATAAACCTGAAAGACCGCTTTACCCGCTAGACATAAAGCCACAAAAACTACTAAATAAGGACCATAAGGCTTAGATAGTACTGTTGAAATCATCGAATTACCACCAGAACCGGAACCACTACCTACAACCATTTTTGCGGCAGTAAAACCTAATACTCCGTAGAATACACCACTTACCAGGTATCCCGCTCGCTTCACAAAACCTTTAGTTTCGCTCCACGAATCTCCAGATCCAAAAAGTGCTTCGTAAATTCTGTAAAAAGTATAACTGAATAGACCTAACGCCAATATTCCTAAAAGGAAGTTACCAAAAGCTTGCTGTGCTAAAAATTCTAAAACAGAATCACTTCCACTCTTAGAACCGCCTAAATTAAATGCAGCCATAGCTGTTAAGGTACCTATAATGGCATAAACCACCCCTTTGGCAACCATCCCCGCGCGGGCCAGTTTTTCTTTTTTATTAGTGATCATACGTTTCAGATAGTTAGTATGCATAAGATAGCTGATGCCGCCGTTGCAACTTCCCAAACTGATGTTAGAATAAACCTAATAAATCGCTAAAACGAGTAAGACCTGTCAGAGCTTCTTCACATAATCGGTAACCAGCACAATCTGTTGCCCGTCTACTTTACCTTCTATATACTTCTCGTTCTCATGATCCAGTGAAATGCGGCGTACCGCAGTCCCCTGTTTCGCAACCATACTACTACCCTTTACTTTAAGGTCTTTAAGCAACACTACCGAATCTCCTGCTTCTAAAATCACCCCATTGCTATCGCGATGAACCAGCCCCTTGCTAGAGGTATCTTCTGCGATACCGGCTTTTGCCCACTCGCGTACGTCCTCTTCCATATACATCATATCAAGCAGGTCTTGCGGCCAACCTTCTGCTTTCAATTGGTGTAGCATACGGTAGGCCACGACCTGTACCGCCGGTACCGTACTCCACATACTGTCATTAAGGCAACGCCAGTGATTGGCAGCAACCTGCTCGGGATCTTGCAACTGCGTACGGCAAGTTCCGCAAGCAAAAATAGAGGTGTCTGCTGTTGTGCTTTCTGGAGAATCGGGCACTGCATATAGATCTAAGTCGGTCGTGCTATTGCATAATTCGCATACATTTCCACTACGATCTCTTAAGTCTTGTTCTAGGCTCATGGCTATTTGTTTAATGCGCAAAGATAGTTTTATTAACAGTTTTTTAGGTTTTTAAAACAATTGAATGTTCCTTTCGAATACGTTTAAGTAAAGACAGCTTGCATTAAGACTTGTAGCGGAAAGCCTGCCTTTGCCGGCAGGCAGGACCGGTATTTATCGGCCGCTTTAGAAAGCTAAGAGACAAACACCTTCATAATCAACAAAATATAACACTCTACACTTGTAGAATTAAAATTTATTTCTACATTTGTAGAACACATTCTAAAAACACAGAATAATGAGCCTTTCTAATGCGGAAGAACAATTGATGCAAATCCTGTGGAAGCAGGAAAAAGCCTTTATGAAAAATCTTATTGAGGCCTATCCTGAACCTAAACCAGCTACAACAACTATCGCTACGTTGCTGAAGCGTATGCAGGACAAGAATTTTGTAGACTATGTACAATATGGTCGCTCTCGAGAATATTTTCCGCTGGTGCGTAAAAAAGAGTACTTCTCCAAACAGGTGAACGGAATGATCAAAAATTTCTTTAACGACTCCGCGGCACAATTTGCCTCCTTTTTCACCAAGGAGACCGACTTATCCCCGCAAGAACTGGAAGATCTTAAAAAACTGATTGATGAACGTCTAAAATCTCAGAAGTAATGGAAGCCTACCTCATCAAATCCATTTTGTGTTTACTGGTACTCTGGGGATTTTACAAAATCGCCTTAGAGCAAACTGCTGCCCACCGGTTTAAGCGATTCTATTTACTGGGAAGTTTGATTCTGGCTCTAGTATTGCCAGCATTAACCTTTAGCTATACGGTAGAAGTTGAACCAAATCCACAACAGCAGGTAGTAACAGCACAACCTACCGAAGATTTTGTTTTTAAAGAAACTCCTGTTCAGGCAGTTGAAGAGCCTATAAACTGGTCACCTATTATTATAGGTGCGATTTACGCAGCGGGCATCCTGCTTTTTGGCTTTAGATTTATACGAAATTTATACCGCATCCGCGAAAAAGTGAAACACAACGAGCAGATAAAAACCAGATCTCACACGAACGTGCTTCTGCCTGAAAAAGTAGTCCCCCACTCCTTTTTAAACTATATTTTTCTGCCCAAAACCGATTATAAAAACAATGCGATTGCTCCGGAAATACTGACACATGAACAGGCACACGTGACTCAAAAACACAGTTGGGACATTCTGTTTATTGAAGTTTTACACGTGGTGTTTTGGTTCAATCCGGTGTTTATTTTATTCAAGAAAAGTATCGCGCTCAATCACGAGTTTCTCGCAGACCGTGCTGCGCTTGCAGATCAAAACGATATAACAAATTATACCAATCTTTTATTCACCTATTCGGGTGGTGCTCATCACACCGCACTAAGCAGCCCGATCAATTATTCATTAACTAAAAAACGAATTCTGATGTTATCAAAAACCCGTTCGGTCAAAAAACTGGCCACCCGTCTCGCACTCTTGGTGCCCGTCCTTGCCTTATGCATTTACTTCTTTAATGAGGAGATTGTGGCGAAGCCTATAGCAATTGAGAAACAAGATCTTATAAAACCAGATTCAATTGCCAACATACGAAGTCAGGATTCTACTAAAACAGATTCTCTCAAGCTAAAAATTGATGTTCCTAACTTTCTTGATAAGCCTAATATAATTATGGTAAATGGAAAATCTGTTTCCATTAAACATTTTGTCACGTACCTTGATTCGTTGACTTCAAACTGGAATATTAAGAACCTAATGAGCTATAAGTTTATTACCATGCATCCTACCGAAGCTCCTTATGGGAACCAAGAGTTCTTAGACAAGGTAAATGAAGAATTTCGAAAGACCAGCATTTATAAAAAGGATCTTCACGGCGAACTTAATTTTAAATTAAAACAACCTAATCCAAGGATAATAATAAAAGTTGAAGATGAATCTATATGGGTGTCTGGTAATTCAACTTCTGCAGGAGACTTTGCTAAAACTATTAATGAATTTACTGCAAACTGGAGCAAAAGTGATATGATGAATTGCCACATTATAGTATCTGCAGAAAACACCACTAAAGAATTTCAAGACAAACTCAATGAAGCTTTTGAGACCACAGCACTTTATAAAGCCAACCCTAAAGGTTTGATGCCACCTCCTCCGCCTCCAGCTCCAGCACCACCAAAAGCAAGTTCAATTCCTCCACCACCCCCTCCTGCTCCAGTACCAATTTCAGAAACGGTGCAGGGGACACCACCGCCTCCTCCTCCACCGCCGGCTCTTGAGGAAATGGTACGTCTGGCTAAGGACAACATTTACTTCAATGACGAAAAAATCTCTGAAGCTAAAGCTAAGTCATTGATGAAGCAAAAAGATAAGTATGATATTTTGCTAAACAGCAGTAACGGCAAATACGTGCTGATCATCAAAGACAAATAATATACTGCGCGCTTGCTAAATCAGGCGGCAGCTTACAACTATTAAAAACTTATCAGCCTTTCTGATAAGTTTTTTTCGTTTACAATACTTTACTATAAACCAGCGTTATAATTCTTTAGATTTGCACGGTTTACGGTGCCTGTCGCCTTATAAAAATTCATCATCAATCATTACAATCATGTTAAAAAAATTCTTTATCCTTTGTTCGGGTGCAGACCACGCCCTTTTAGACACCTGTTCGCCAGGTGAGCAAAACAAATATGCCGGTATTGGCGCTACTGTTTTTTTTACCGCTTTAATGGCGTTTATCGCTTCGGGTTATGCGCTGTATACCGTTTTTGATTCCATCCCAATGGCTGTTGGTTTTGGGCTTATTTGGGGTTTGCTCATTTTTAATCTGGATCGCTTTATCGTTTCCACCATTAAAAAACGCGATAACTTTTTAGACGAAGTGCTGCAGGCGGTGCCCAGACTTATCCTTGCCCTGATTATCGCTGTGGTGATTTCAAAACCATTGGAACTTAAAATCTTTGAAAAGGAAATTGATCGGGTACTACTTGAGCAAAAAAACGATCTGACACTCGCCAATCAGAATCAGATTGCAGATCAGTTTACTCCGGCTGAAGCTGCCCTTGATACTGAAATTGAGGGTCTTAAAAACGAAATCACCACACAGGAAACCGAAGTAAATGCGCTCTATAACACCTACATCACCGAAGCCGAAGGTACTTCGGGCACCGGCAAACTGGGTAAAGGTCCGGTTTATGCCGAAAAACGCGAAAAGCACGATGCCGCTTTAGCCGAATTAACCCAGCTGAAAACTACTAATACTGAAAAAATAGCCGTGCTGCAACTTCAAAAAGAAAAACTCGCCACCGACTATAAAACGCGCGTGGCAGAGACCCAGCCCATCATTGATAATTTTGATGGTTTAATGGCGCGTATTGATGCGTTAGAGACCTTGCCTTGGCTGCCTTCGTTCTTTATCTTTCTCCTGTTTCTCGCTATTGAAACTACGCCCATCTTTGCGAAGCTTATTTCGCCTAAAGGGGAATACGATCTGAAATTGGCAGATGCTGAAGGCGAACTTAAATCATGGGCGACTCAAAAAGCAAATCAGCGTAAAAACTTGATTGATGCTGATAACATCATTAACGATAAGGTTTATGGGGATTTAACAGAGGAAGACGATCTCTACAATTACAAAAAGAAGATGGCCCGCGAACTGATGCAAAAACAGCAAGACGCCTTTTACAAGCGGCAGAGTAAATTGTTGTAAGCTTTTTTAAATTCATTCTTAAGTTTTCGAAGTCTTGAAAACTTAAGAATGAACAAAAATTTGCTTAAGCTGCAAGCCCTAGAATTTACGGTCAGGGTTGTAAACGCCTAGATCTAATGACGGTTTTTTACCATCAATGATTTCAGAAACCAGCAATCCGGTTCCGGGACCTAAACTCCAGCCCATCATCGCATGACCGGCTGCAAGCGTTAGATTTTCCCATTTTGAAGTTTTACCAATGTAGGGCAAACCATCAGGAGTTACCGGTCTTAAACCACATTGTGCCTCTGCTTTTTCTTGTTCGGTGATGGCTACATTTTCAAAATACTTCGGCACCGCTTCAGCAATAGCTTCAACTCTGGCTTTATTGATAGTGTGGTTGATTCCGGCGATTTCCATAGTACCGGCATATCGTGTAAAGCCATTCATAGGTGTTACAGCGACTTTCGCTTCGCATAAAATAGAAGGCAATGTGATTCCGGTTTCAGTTTCAGAATTGATGCGATACCCTTTTCCGGCTTGCATTAAAATATTCAGGTTGAGTTTTTTGTTTAAAGAACCTGCCCAAGCTCCGGTTGCTAAAACAACTTCATCTGCTTCTAGGGTTGTTCCATAAGCGGTTTTCACAGCACTTATCTTTTTTCCGTTGAAATCAAAATCAACTACTTGCTCCTGTTTTAGGAAGGTCGCACCTTTTTGTACTAAAAGCGTTTTGAGCTCTTCCATAAATTCTCCCGGCGTGGTATGCTGATCACACTCGTAAAAAGCTGCACCTTTGATATTTAGTTTAGCATTGGGCATTTTTTGCTGTACTTCTGCTGCGGAAAGCATACGTGCTGGCAAACCTTCTTTAGTCGCCAAAGCCAAAACATGCCCTTCTTCTTCAAGCATATGCTCACTTTGACACAGCATCAACAAACCTTTCTTTTCGAGTTGAAAACTGAAATTTTCAGTGTCTTTGATATCAGAGTATAAATCGCGGGAAAGCAAATTGATATCGCGAATTGCCGGAATAGCTTTAGCCACATTCTTCTCAGAACAGGAGCTGTTAAACGCCATCGTCCATTTTAGAAAATCGGCATTTATGCGCGGTTTGATGTACAACGGACTCTTACTGCTGAACATCCACTTGATGCCTTGCTTCATCACTCCGGGTGCCGCAAGCGGAATAATATGGCTTGGGGTTAGATAACCGGCATTTACGTAGGAAGCGCCGCTATCCATACTTCCCTGATCAATCACGGTTACTTGATGACCTGCTTTTTGCAGATAATAGGCGCTGGATAAACCTATGATTCCACCGCCAATAATTACACAATTCTTTACCATACTAGTCGATATTATAATCCCAAAGGGTTTCTTTATTCAATAGATTTTTTATGAAATAATTCCAGCGCTTTTTCTGAAAATAGGCATTATGCTTTCCGGTATATCCGTGACGTTGACTCGGTATAATGAGCATATCAAACTCCTTATCTGCTTTGATCAATGCTTCAGCAAACTTAAAAGTTGCTGATGGATTCACATTGTCATCAATCCCACCATGAACCAATAATAATTTCCCTTTTAGATGAGGAGCCATTGTGATATTAGAGACTTCTTCATAACGGTCATCTACCGGATACCCCATATACATCTCGGGCCACCAGGCTTTTTCCATTCTAAAATCGTGATCACCACTACTGGCGACAGCCACTTTGTAAAAATCAGGAAATGCCAATACCGCATGACCGGCATCAAAACCACCTGCTGAATGCCCAAAAATCCCAACACGCTCTGCATCTACCCAATCGTATTTTTCACCTAAAAATTCAATCGCATTCACGTGATCTCTCAAGTTATCGCCCATATTCATATAAGACACATCTCTAAAGGCTTTAGAGCGACCTGCCGTCCCCAAGCCATCTATCGCAACAACAATAAAACCTAAATTTGCCATTGCCTGATTGCTAAACGCCTGACTAAAAGAGCGCGGAAAACGCTGGGTATGCGGCCCTGTATATGTGGCATCAATAACGGGGTAACTTTTAGAGGAATCAAAATTTATGGGTTTCCAGAATGCGCCGTAGATTGGGGTTTTGCCATCTTTACCGGTTAGGCTAAAAACCTCTGGAGCTTCCCAGCCATCTGCTGCTACTGCTGTAAAATCAGCTTCGGTAAGCTGGGCTGCAATTTTTCCGTTCTTTTTGCTTCTTAAAACGGTTTTTGAAGGTTGATCTACTGCGGAAATAACATCGACAAAATAATCTGAGTTTTCTAAAAACTGAATGTCGTGATTAGCGTTCTCAGGCGTTAAAACAGTTGTCTTTCCATTTAAAGAAATACGATACAGTTTTTGATGATACGGGTTTGCATCAGCTTCTACCCCCGAAGCATTGTAGTAAATCTCTTTTTTCTTTTCGTCAATATAAACGATGTCATTCACTACAAATTCTCCATCAGTCAATGGCTTTACAGCTCCGCTTTCTTTATTCAGCAAATACAGTTGTTTCCAACCGCTACGTTCAGAAAGCATTACCAGATCTTTCCAACCTTCGACTTCACGATATTCAAAATTATCAATACTGGTACTTACAGACTCTTCATATAAGGTTTCAACACGTTCTGCGTCTAAATCAACAGTTTTTATATATTGATCCTTATAACCTCTGCTGCGATACGAAGTAATCATTTTATGAGGCTCTTGCTCAAGCCATCTTAGCCAAATCCCGTTAACGTGAATTTTTGTAGGCAAATCAATATTCAATTGTTTTTTTGCAGGAACATCAAAAAATACCGGTTTATAAGTTACCATAGTAGCGTCTCCCGGAGAACCGCGGTAATAACTCAATAATTTAGGTTTATACAAACTGTCTATACTGTGATCCAGTAGATACATTTTTTCTGCATTACGGGTATCTACAACCTGAGTTACCAAATATTTTGAGTCTGGTGACCATTGCACATTAAAATGCTTAGGACGTTCCGTACCTTCACCTTCTATGATATCAAACCAGCCAATACTACTCGCGTAATCGTAGCCTTTTTCCCCGTCAGTGGTTAGTGGGAATTCAGTATCAGTCTCTGTATTTTTTATGAATAAGTTATGCTCTTTAACAAAGGCTACCCACTTTCCGTCAGGTGATGTTGATTCTTCCTGATTGCCCCATCTGCGTTCTCTTTCTTCCTTCTCATCAGCATCGTCTAGCACGCCTGTTTTTGTATCCCAAGTGTAGCTTGTATCATCAAAATCAAAACGATATCCGTCTTTTATTTTATCTATTTTAGAGATTGAAAATTCATTAGCCTCCACGTGCTTTTCTAACTTTTCAGACAAAGCTGCTGCAAGTTTTTCCTGATCAAAAAGAGGCTTCACCGTTCCGTTTTTAAACGAAACTGTTTTATAAACTTTTCCCTTTTTGGAGTAATCCACAAACCAAATCCCTGAATGATCTTCAAACTCATGAACCGCAGTACTTAAGTTGAATACCTTTTTGTTCATCAGGTTTCCGTAGGTATAATCAATGGCTACTTGATACTCTGCCATAGTCATTTGCTCCTGAGCAAAAACCACTAAACTGCAACATAAACTTGCCAGAAAGAAAACTGCTCTAGTATTTAAAACCATCATACGCTATTTTTTTTATTATAAAACCTGAAACCCAAATGCATAAGGATCGTCAGTATCTATGGTCATCGTATTATAGCCGTATATACGCGCCCAACCTTTAATACTGGGAACTACAGCTTCAAAATCACCTATTCTTGTTACTTCTTCTACACGCCCCGTAAACTTAGAACCTATAAAACTTTCGTGAATAAAATCAGTGTGTGGTTGAATGATTCCTTTAGCATGCAATTGTGCAATACGCGCTGAAGTACCGGTACCACAAGGAGAACGATCTATAGCCTTGTCACCATAAAACACCGCATTACGCCCGGAAGAAGAAGGATCAAGCGGATTACCCGTCCACAACATATGACTTACATCTCGAATGGTATCATTCTCAGGATGCACAAAACAATCTTTGTATTTCTTGTTGATCTTTTCTCTGAGAATTTTACTCAGACTAACAATTTTTGAAGCATTAAAATCGTGTACACCACTAAAATTTTGCTGGGGATCTACGATGGCATAGTAGTTTCCTCCATAAGAAACATCAAATTGGAGTTCGCCCAATTCATCACAGTCAATCGTTAAATCGCGTGCTGCGAGATAACTTTTCACATTGGTCAGTTTTACCCAATCTACTTTTTTACCGGTTTGCTGATATTCAATTTCAACGAGTCCTGCCGGTGCTTCCATTCTGATTCTACCGGGGATTTTAGGGATGATAAGGCCTTCTTCGATGGCAATGGTAATTGTTCCGATAGTTCCGTGGCCGCACATGGGCAGGCAACCGCTGGTTTCTATAAATAATATTGCAAAATCATTTGCGGGGTCGTGCGGCGGAAATAAAATACTCCCACTCATCATATCGTGTCCCCGAGGTTCAAACATTAAACCTGTGCGAATCCAGTCATACTCTTTTAAAAAGTGTTGCCGTTTCTCACTCATGGTTTTACCTTCTAAAGCAGGACCTCCGGCTTTTACCACACGCACAGGGTTTCCACAGGTGTGCGCATCTATACATTCAAAAGTGTGTACAGCCATTTTTTAATTCACGTATTATGATTTGTTTTTATTTTTTTGTTTCGGCTATAGCCTTAGTGATATAAGCATCTACACGCTCTTCAAGAATAGGAAGGGTTACCGTTCCTTCTTCTAAAATCACATTGTGAAATGCACGAATATCAAAATCTTCACCTAATGTTTTTTTAGCACGCTCTCGCAGTTCGCGTATTTTGAGTTCGCCTATTTTATAGCTCAATGCTTGTCCCGGCCAAGCGATATAGCGGTCTGTTTCGGTGTTCACTTCGTGTATAGAAAGAGCTGTATTTTCAGACATATAGTCTACAACTTCTTGTCTTGTCCAACCCATTGCATGAATCCCGGTATCAACCACCAGGCGGCACGCGCGCCACATTTCATAAGTCAACTGACCAAACTTTTCATAAGGCGTTCTGTAAATACCCATCTCGTCAGCCAGGTATTCTGAGTATAACCCCCAACCTTCACCATAAGCAGACAGGTATAAGTCTTTTCTAAACTGTGGAATATCATCACTGATTTCCTGATTTAAAGCACCCTGTAAGTGATGTCCCGGTACTGCTTCATGAGCTGTAAGAGAAGGTAAGGTATAAAGAGGTCTGCTCTCAAGCTGATACGTGTTAACCAAATAATGCCCTGCCTGAGTACCGTTAATACTACTCCCTGAATAGCGACCACCGGTATATTTGGGTGCAATCGCATCAGGCACTTTTATCACACCGTAGGGCTGTCTGGGTAATCTGGAGAAAAAAGCAGGCAACTCATTATCTATTCGTTTTGCAATATCTCTGGCGTGCATCAAAAGCGCATCACCAGTTTTTACATAAAACTGATCATCTGTACGTAAAAACTTCAGGAAATCTGAAAAGCTTCCTTCAAAACCTACTTCTTCAATAATGCCTTGCATTTGAGATTTGATACGAGCGACTTCGCTTAGTCCTAATTCGTGAATGCTTTTTGCTGTATATTCTTTTGATGTAGTATAAAAATTAATTCGATTTTGATAGAATTCTGCTCCTCCCGGCTGTGCAGAAACGCCAATCGCATCCCGGCTATTGGTCATATATTCCGTTTCAAAAAATGCTTTAATCTTTTTAAAGCTAGGAATCACACTGTCTGCAACTACTTGCTTTGCTGCTTTTAATAAGGAATCTTTTCGCTCTTGCGGAATCGTTTCCGGTAAATCTAAAAATGGAGAATAAAAATAACTGTCAGTAGGATTATCTACGATATGCGTCTCGTAAGTCGACTCATACCCCTTAAAAATAATTCGAGGCTGAACAATGCCTTCTTCAAAACCTTTACGCATCAACTCAAAGTGACTTTGCGTAAAATAAGGTATTGCCTTAAGTCTTTTTAGGTAGCCCAAAGCCTGATTATAACTGTGTATGGGTCGTACCTGATAATTCAGATTGAGGTGAAATCCTTGATCTGCCTGAATGGGATTGAGGTCCATTTTATAGGTATATTCATCTATCTTATCCTGTAAAATGAAGCTTAGTAATTTATAAGAAATCGTCTCACTTTTGTTCAATTCCTTCAAATCAATTGCTTTCAACTGATTTAAAAGGCTTTTAGCAAATTGAGCACGCTCTTTAGGTAAGTCTTCGTCGTATCTACCTAAAGGGTAGTCTTGCCAATCATAATCCCGATGCTGTTGATATTCGCTAATTATACTGTCTAAAGAAACTGTTTGTTGAGCCTTTGCAGTTGCAATACTAAAAAAGACTAATAGAAATACTGTACAGTTTTTCATAAGCTGAAATTGTTTAATTATTATAACCGAATATCAAGAATACATCCACCTCTCAAAATTTTGAGAGATGGACTTTTTCATCAAGCCTAAGCTTTGATATATGCTCCGTCTACTTTACGAAGAATCCCTAATGGATTACCATCTTTCAACGCATCTGGAAGCAATTCCTGAGGCCAGTCTTGATACGAAACCGGGCGTACCCAGCGGTAAATCGCATCGTTACCAACTGATGTAAATTTAGCATCAGAAGTTGATGGGAATGGTCCACCGTGATGCATTGCAGGACAAACCTCAACACCTGTTGGCACACCATTAAATAAGATTCTTCCCACTCGAGAACGCAAGGCATCAATCACATCTTCATAAGCAGCAACTTCTGTAGTTTCTGCGATTAAAGAACCGGTTAATTGCCCTTCTAATTCATTTAAAACTTCAAGCAATTGCGCTTTAGAAGCACATGCTACCAACATAGAAAATGGACCAAAAACCTCTGAATGTAAGTTTCCATTCGCTAAGAAATCATCTCCTGTAACTTTTACAAGTGCCGGTTTCCCATCATTTGCTCCTTCTGCTTCTAAAGCTACTGCAAGAACTTCGGTTCCTTCAGCATCTAGCATTTGCTGTTTTCCGCTCTCGTATGCCGAATGGATATTAGGATGTAACATACAGTTCGCAGGCTGCTCTCCCAGACTTGCTGCGAGATGCTTTCCAAAACGCGCTAATTCAGCACCTGCAATACCTAAAATCAATCCGGGATTGGTACAAAATTGCCCAGCTCCCATATTGATGCTTCCTGCATATTTCTGCGCCCACGATTCTCCATTTGCTTTTAAAGCCTCCGGAAGAATGACAACAGGATTAATACTTCCCATCTCTGCATAAACCGGGATAGGTTCTTCACGGTTTGCTCCCAACTGAACCAATGCTTTACCGGCTTTGATACTTCCGGTAAAACCAACTCCTTTAATAGCAGGATGCTTAACCAACTGCTCCCCGACTGAAATACCCTTACTGTTCAAGTTAGAGAAAACACCATCTGGCATTCCTGTTTTTTCTGCTGCTTTTATAACTGCGGAAGAAACCAACTCACCAGTTGCTGCGTGCATAGGATGACTTTTTACAATCACCGGGCAACCTGCAGCTAATGCACTCGCGGTATCTCCTCCTGCTGTTGAGAACGCAAATGGGAAATTACTTGCTCCAAAAACCGCAACCGGTCCTGTAGCGATTTGCATTTTACGCAAGTCTGGCTTAGGTGCCGGCGTACGCTCTGGATTACCCTTATCTATAGTAGCATCTACCCAATCGCCTTGCTCTAGTAAAGAAGCAAAAGCATTTAACTGACCGATAGTTCTACCACGCTCACCCATTGCTCTACCTTCCGGCAGACCTGATTCTGAAGTATAAGCATCAATTAGAGGCTGACCTAAAGCTTCAATCTCCTTACCTATTGCTCTTAAAAAAGCAGCACGCTCTTTATCTGATTTTTGCTTGTATACAGCAAAAGCTTCAGTCGCTTTTTGCGCAGCAGCATCTATTTCAGCTTCAGTCGCTTCTGTAAATTGCCAATCATTCTCAGTATTGAGTTTAGGGTTAATGGTTTTGTAAGTCACTTTCCCTTTAGAAGAAAGTTCGCTTCCTATGTAATTCTTTCCTGTAATCATGTGTATCAATTTCTTTTGCTCACCAAAGTGAGATTTGTTTTTATCGGGTTCTCCCGAAAATCAAAATTTAATATCAAAACCAGCTCCAGAACTAGTCTTGAGGTAGTTTACGCCAAAAGCACCACGAATGCGGTGCTTTTGAAGCTATGATTTATATTTTGGTTTTCAATCTATTAAAGATTGATTAAAAATGAGCCCTCAGCTTAATTTTTAGCTTGAAAATTTCCAAACAGCTAAACTTAAAATCTAATATTAAACGAACCGCTTCGGGCTCAATTTCTCACCAATTATTCCATCCTTTAAACTTCCGCTTTTGCGAAAGTAAACTACCTCGGGGCAAGCCCACGAGGCATTCATTAGAAACCAATTTTCAATTTCGAGGCAAGCCTCGGGATATTAACCCTTTGGCGGTGCCAATAAATTAAGCCATTTCTGCATTGATTCCTTTATACTCAGGCAATGTAGGTCTGCTTGCTAAACCCTCTTTTATGATTTGCAATACTTCTTCACGACGCTCACCAGCTAAAGGTAAACGTGGTGCACGCACGTACTCAGAACCTATTTCAGTATGAACTTCTGCAAGTTTGATGTTTTGTACCAATTGTGCATCTATATCCAACTCTAAAAGTGGTAAGAACCAACGGTAGATCTCTAATGCTTCAGCAATACGACCTGCTTTTTGCAATTCATAAATAGCTACAGTCTCTGCAGGAAAAGCACAAACCAACCCAGCAACCCAACCGTCTGCACCCATTAATAAGCTTTCTAAAGCAAGAGTATCTACACCAGTCATTATTTTTAAACGATCTCCAAATCGGTTTTTAATACGCGTCACGTTAGAAATGTCACGAGTAGACTCTTTTACCGCCTGAATATTAGGTTCTTCAAGTAACTCTTCAAACATATCTAAAGTCACTTCAATTTTATAGTCAACCGGGTTGTTGTAAACCATAATAGGCAAAGAAGTGCTCTGTGCAACTGCTTTAAAAAATGCTACAACTTCACGATCACTTGCTTTATAACGCATAGGAGGCAACATCATCAATCCTGCAGCACCATCTTCTTCAGCTTGTTTTGCCGCAGCAATAGCTCCTTTTGTAGTTTGCTCTGCAATGTTCATCATCACCGGCACAGAACCTGCAACAATCTCAACTGTTTTACGAGTAAGTATCGTTTTTTCTTCATCGGTTAGCGTGCTTGCTTCTCCTAAAGTACCGCCTAATACGATTCCGTGAACACCAGCGTCAAGCTGTGCTTTTATGTTTACTTCAAATAGATCAAGATCTAATTGATCATCTGCTGTAAATTTTGTTGTTACTGCCGGCATAACGCCTTCCCAATTGATTTGCATAGTTTCTGATATTTTATAGATGGTACAAATGTAAAGGGGTTTCAAAGCTTTCATTTTGTACTATTTAACCAAAAGTTTGCACATATTAGCACAATTAGTGATTTTTACACAAAAAAAACGTCAAATTCTAACTAGTGAAGGTCTTACCATTTAAAATACCCAAGTCTGGCAATAACGCACTCATCTTACAAGAAGATTTAGAGCCGCTATTTTATGATAAGCTTCACCAGCACCCTGAGATACAAATGAGCTATATCTTAAAAGGAACAGGGACTTTATTGGTTGGTGATACGGTAAGTCGCTTTAAGCCAAAAGACCTGCTTGTTTTTGGCGGAAACTTGCCGCACGTATTTAAAAGCGACACACAGGAAGAAGGCTTTTCTCATATGCTTACGATCTTCTTTAACCGGGAAAGTTTTGGCTCCTCTTTTTTTGAAACTGAAGAGTTGAAAGAATTTGAACTTTTCTTCAATCAGGCTGCTTCCGGTTTTAGAGTTCAGGATAAAAACGAAAACTTAAAAAAAGAATTTGTTAGTCTGAAAAGCTTGCCAAATCTGGAACGCTTTATGAGTTTTATACAATTGCTCTACGCAATCTATGCAGCTCCTAAAGAATTGCTATCTAACTTCACTAAGAACACGAAATACACGGATACTGAAGGGCAGCGCATGAGTAATGTTTTTGGCTATTGCCTGAGTAATTTTCAAGAACGTATTACTCTGGATGAGATTGCCGAAGTTGCCGTGATGAGTCCTACCGCGTTTTGTCGCTTTTTTAAAGAACGAACAAATAAAACCTTCTATCAGTTTTTATTAGAACTGCGCACCGAACATGCCTGCCAATTATTACGCACTCCCGAAAATCAAGAATCGATAGCAAGTATCGCATTCTCGAGTGGTTTTAATTCGGTTTCTAATTTTAACCGGTATTTTAAGAAGCAGAAAGGAATGAGTCCGCGGGAGTATATTACTGCAGAAACGGGATAGAATCACAAATTACTCATCGCTCCACCGTAAATGGAAGTCTGATTACCCATGACATACCTAACAAGTTCTGAAGCAAAATACAATAGCTCATAATTTTAGTTGTAAATAGCTGCAACTGTTTTTAATAAGAAGGGTCTTTAAAAAAAAAGATATTATGTGGATCAAGAATTACGTTCAGATTTATTTAAAAAAAATTTTAACGATAAGTATAATTGGTCTTTTCTGCAACGAGTTCATTGCTCAAACTGAAACTAAAACAAATCCTAAGAAGTTTAAAAGTACATTTAATCAACAGAAAGAATTTGAAGTCTATGCCAATTACGGGTTTTTTAAAACCTATAAAAACACCTTGAGTTTTTACAATAACAAGATGGGAATAAGTTTTACTGCTGGTCACACAGTTCAAGGACTCACGTTGTCATCAAAACTACCAGACATTCAATTAATGACTGAAATTGTACTCACTTATGATGTAAAATCAAATATTCAAATTTATGCTTTAGGTAAATATGTTGATCGTCCTATTAACAATTCAGGAGAAAGTCAATCCTATATGAATCCACTGTTTGAACAAAGTGAATTTGGGATGGGAATTAAAGCTAGTATTGACGATTTAGAATTTGATATCGGACCCAAATTGATTCTCGATACCCGAAGTCTCAACTCCAATAATTCCTTCAGGATAAATACTAAAATTTCTAAAAAATTCTAGCTTTTTATAAACTACTCAACGCTCCTCCATCAATAGGAATTTGAGTACCTGTGATATAGCCGGCAAAATCTGAGGCTAAGAATGCAACTAAATAGCCATACTCAGCAGGATCGCCAATGCGCCTTACAGGAACTGCAGCTTCCAGTTGTTTAAGAACTTCATCTTCAGAAATGCCTTGCTCTTTTGCTTTTTGAGCATTCAACGCTTTTATGCGTTCCGTATTAAAATAACCCGTGAGGATGCTGTTTACAGTTATTCCATCTTTACCAACTTCAGTAGCCAGACTTTTTGCCCAAGTTACCACAGCGGCACGTACAGAATTAGACAATACCAAATACGACAAGGGTTCTTTTACTGTAACCGAAGCTACATTTATCACCCTGCCCCATTTGTTATTCTGCATTGATTTTAGTGCTAATGCTGTTGTAAAAGCAACGGTTTTAAACAACAAGTCAAAAGCCTCCTGATAATCTGCAATGCTCTTATCCAGAGCTGTACCGGCTTCAGGGCCTTGTGTATTGTTCACTAAAATAGCTACGGAATTGTTCTCAAAATACTCGGAAATCAAAACTTGATAGGCTTCAAAATCGGTAAAATCTACCTGAAGAATTTGATGCTGCTGACCTTCGTTAGTTGACAAAACAGACTTCACCGCTTCCAACTTATCAAGAGAACGCGACATTAGCGTAACAGTCGCTCCGCTCGCAGCCAACTGTATTGCGATTGCCTCACCAATTCCTGATGTACTCGCTCCTACGAGTGCTTTTTTTCCGCTTAAATTGATGTTCATTAGAATTTATTTTTAGATGCTATCCATTTAACCTGTCTGATTTATGGTCACCTCGAGCGCAATCGAGAGGCTTGAAATGAAATCCTTCTGAAAAGGTTTCGACGGCGCTCGACCTGACATTAAAATTTTATAGATTCTATTCAATCCTATTTTGTTCTTTCTTCAGTCTTTAACCTCTTCTTTATCTTCCTTTTTCTAAAATCAGAGCTTATTTATATTCTTCCCGTGTAGGACTGAACACATCCAGTAATTTACATGGCGTAAGTGCTTTTCCGCTGTGCGAAAGATGCGGCGCTATCACCACAATATCCCCGGGAAAATATACTTCGGTTTTACCATCTAGAGTAAACTCAAATTCACCTTCGATTACATGCATAATCTGTTCGTTCATATGACTGTGCTTCGGCACTTCTGCTCCTTCGGCAACTTCCCAAAAAGCCAATGAAGTATTTTGTGTATGCACCAGTTTACCATGATAACCCGGCATAATTTCTTGAGGTGTTATTTCTGAAAGTTTGTAGTTCATTCTTTTGTGATTCGTTATTTAATCTCTTTTGATTGCATTTCGACAAGCTTAATGTGACCCTTCACCCTAGATCCTGCTATCTTCTCTCGTATAATGGCTTTTTCAATTCCCCCAGATTCTGCTCCACAAACTACTTAAAACTTGCTTCATTGCTTCAGGGTCGCGTTTTGCTTCAATGATATCCAGTTTGTCATATTGATTTGGAACAAGCTGATAACTAAATACAAACTTTAAGTTTTCTGCCTCTAGGTCATAAACACCAAAACGCAAATCATTAAAAAACAAATGCTGCTCACGTTCCGCTATTGCGTACCAACCTTCGGCAATTTTAGCCAGTCGCTGTACTGTTTCTGAATTTTCATACTTACCTAATGCATCTCTGTTTTTTGCTATTCTTTTAAAAGAAATAGGCTTTGTATCAAAAAAGGAATAATCCCCCAGCAAATACGCATCTCCCACGTCTACATTAGCATACCATAAAATGGTATTGAAAGCTGCCGGACGCGTATCAATCTCTGTGTATTTAATATTTTGAGCATCCAGCGCATCTGTGAATTTTTGATAACTGACACCTTTTAAAATCAAAGTCAGAATCATATATCCTGAACTCACAATCAAGCCTAAGCGATTGTATTTTTTCCGCTTTGCGGAAGCTCTAGGCAAGCGCATTGCCAGAACCAAAAACACGAGAAAAGGCAACGTGTAGAGCGGATCGATCACAAATATATTTTGATAGGCCAACCTCAAATCAAAAGGCCAAAAAAACTGTGTTCCCCAAGTGGTATGGGCATCAAGTAAAGGATGTGTGAGCAAACCCCAGAAAAAAAGCCAAGACCAATCTTTCCAGGTGGCAACTGCCTTTTTATGAATTTTAGAAACCAGACAGCCTAAAATAGGCGCCATCAATACACTAAAAACGATAGAATGACTGAGTCCGCGATGAATTTCTATCGCCGTCAAGGGATCTAAAAATTTACCCACGAGCGTATCCAAGTCTGGTATAGTACCGGCAATCGCTCCGTAAAGCATCGCTTTATTACCTACTTTCTTTCCTAATACAGCTTCACCTGCTGCCGCACCCAGAACGATTTGCGTTAGTGAATCCATCTAAGCATCGATAATGTTCATCTTTCGCAGCAGGAAAGACGCATTCATATTTTGACAGATTCCCTTTTTGAAGGTGTAATCAAAAAAGAGTTCGTCATTTTTTATCTGCGCATCAAAATAATAGTTTTTCACATCATCCAAAACATCTGCTGCTTCGCAAAGACTCAGATCATGAGTAGCGATAATACCTGTAGAATTTGACGCGACCAGTTTCTCTATAAACTTGCGAGAACCGATTGCTTTGTCGGTACTGTTTGTTCCTTTTAGAATCTCATCGAGAATAATAAAATAGGTATCCGTTTTTATTGCATTAACAATAAACTGCAGGCGTTTTAATTCTGAAAAGAAATACGACTCATCATCAGTAAGCGAGTCGCTGGTGCGCATACTCGTAATCAATTTTATAGGACTGTAAATCGCTCCTTTCACACAAATAGGCAAGCCTACATTACTCATCACGATACTCAAAGAAACCGTTCGCAAAAACGTACTTTTCCCGGCCATATTAGCTCCTGTGATGATAAAAAACTGCTCACTATCTATATGGAAATCATTTGCGATCGCCTTCTTGGGATCGAGTAGCGGATGTGCCAGATTAGCAGCATTTAGCGTATGTTTTCCAGGTTTTATTTCCGCGAAAGCGTAATCAGGATGATTGAATCTAAAATTACCCAGACTGTTTTGTGCATCAAAAAAAGCAATGACCTCAAACCAGTTTGCAACTTCATCTGCATATGTAGCAATCCATTTTTCTATGCGGAAACATTGTCTCAAATCTGAAAGAAAAAACGAATTGATAAAAACCCCGACAAACATATTAGAGCGCTGATCGAGAATACCCAGCATTTTTGAAAACTGTTCCATCACCACTGAAGCTTTTGCCTTTTGAGATTTAATTTTATCCTGCTCTCGCTTCAAATAAACCGAAGTAAACTCTTGCTCTTCCAGCAACAACATCAACTTATAATATTGCTCAAAAGTCGTTTGTGTTTTACCTGCTTTACTCCACAAATCATTTACTTTCTTAACGTACGCACCCGTAATAATCAAGCCTGTAAAAAACCAGTAAACAACAATGTTACCTGAAATGATATTCAGGTAAGACAGCACAAATAAAACTAATGAAACTGCCGTAAAGACATTAGGTAACCATTGCATGATTTTAGGAACAAAGCTCTTATAGACGTTTAACCAGTTTAGAATTGCCCCGACACTGTAATCTGCTTTTACCAGTGCTGCAGTAGCTCTAAATTGCTGACGCCAATCTGGTTGATCGGCAAGTTCTTTTACGGCTTCTTGCTTTTCAGGAATTTCATCAATACGGTTGGCCGTAAGTAAGGCAGCCAACTTTTGCTTCCCACTTTCTAATCCGGTTCTGTTAAGGTATTGAAAGAAGGAACCCCGTCCAAAAAGATCAACATCCTGACTGAATTCGTGCAGCGGGTTCTTAAAACTATCTCCATCTGGCAGTTCATGAAAATCTCGATTGAGCACCTTGATTTCAGTCTCATTTATAGCGATCATTTCTTGTAAAAAATCACGCTTGTATTTTAAACGGGAATGTCTGGAAACCAAAGTCAGAAACAGAATGATTTCCGCCACAATTACCGCGATAATTATCCGCGTGTTTCCCCATAAGAAATAAACAGCCGCAACACCTATTAAAAAGATTGCAAGCCGTATCATACTGCTTGAAAATAATAGCGACTGGATTTTTTTTAGCTGCTCTTGGTAAGTTGCTATTTTTGAGGTGTAATGCTCTTTTGGATGCTGCATGCGTTTGATTGAAGAAATGATTTTTGTAAAGCTAGATATTCAGAATCAATCCAGACTTTTTAATTGCTCTTTTAGCTTTTTTGTAAGACTGCTTACTATCAAACTGTAGCTATGATCAATAAATTGCTGCAGTTGTTTCATTGAAATTTCACCGTTGAGCACCACGGTATTCCAGTGGTGTTTGTTCATATGAAAACCAGGAAGCACACTATCTGGATATTCCGCACGCAATTCCTGAGCGTACTCAGGATCACATTTTAGATTGACACGCGGCTCTCCTTCCTCCCAGGTTTTGAGTCCGCTAAGAGCATACATCTTTCCCATAACCTTAAACACCAAGGTCTCGTTATCAAACGGAAATTCTTCAGTCGTGCCGGGTTTTCTTAAACAGTATTCTCTGAAGTTGTCGATGTTCATTGCTTTCTCCCGACCTCTCCCAGAAGGAAAGGAACTTTTTTTATTTATTAATTTAAAACGGATAATACATAATATAATCTTCCATCAAATAGCCATTACCAATATCAAAATCCTCGGAATAGCTGTTCTTAAAACCGTAATACTCATAAAAGGATGTGGCCTTATTACCCCGATTAACATGGAGCATTACTCCGGCATCTTCTGCTTTTTTTGCTTCCGCGAAAGCGAAGTCCATTAAAAAACGTCCGGCTCCTGTTCCCTGTGTTTTTGGCAGCACATAGATTTTATCTACTTTGGTAAGTGTAGCTTCTGCGTTTAAGCGCTTATCTGAATAATGCGGAATAATCGCTAAATAACCCACCGGCTCTTCTGAATCGAAAAGTATATAAAATAGGCTTCCGGTTTCAGTTTGCTTTTTTAATGAAGGAATACTGTACATCACCTCCATCATATAACTGATCTGATCTTCAGATAAAATATCTTTAAACGTCGCGGGCCAAACCTCGTCGACGAGTTCTTTCAACACCGGCCAATCTTTTTCTGAAATCGGCTTTACACTAAACTGCTTTTGCTGCATCTTTTTCTTTTAATCGGGGTGCTTCAACAGCAGTTTCTAAAGCTTTATAATCCAGTTTCCATCCAATGGTCTGCACCAGATTTTCCATAAGAGAAACCGTACTTAAAGCTTGTTTTGAAGCTTCGCCATACAAACCGCTCTGCGGTACTTTGTCGACAATATGCTGCTTAGCTTCTCTATTTATTTCAGTTAAATCTGTTGAAGTAAATGGGTTTGCCCAACCCTCTTTTTTATCGTAATACTTAAAATCGGTTTCAATGCTCAGTAATTCCGGTTGTGGAAAATCGGTTAACACAATGGTTCTATTCTTTACATCAGGATGCATTTTAATTTTGGTGAGATCAAAACCCACATAGGCTTTAGCGTCAATCAGAACCAATGCTTTTTTGCTTCCTAAGAAGAGGTTGAGCCATTTATCTTTTACATTCTGATAGTGATAAATTTCAGAGAAATCTCCTTCTACTGTTATAAACTTACACACGCTGCGTATTTTCTCCATCAAAACCACAGACTGTTGCTGTGCATTTTGCTGGCGCTTGCTTTTGTTGAAACGATTAAAAACTAAGTAAGCAATTACGCTGCCTACCACTAAACCTATGAATAGATATTCCATAAATCAAAGATAAGGTTAGTTGCCTATTTTCCCTAAATGCGTGTCTTTAAAACCGGTTTCATATTTCAATCCGTATCCCAACAAACGGTCAAAAGCAGCGTGAGAAAAAATAATTAATCCCGCAACTTGAAATTCTATAAGGTTGAATACGGTTCCTAATAGGTAGCAGAGTATTCCTAAACTTTTTAAATGCAAAAAATTATAACACCAAGCACCTATTTTAGATCCTGCCAAATACCCCAAAGCACTAACATCCGGAGCTAAAAACAAACCTATAAACCACCACCAGTTTAAGTCTAGGATGCTGAAAAGATAGATCCCTAAAAGCAAAGAACCGAATTCTTCAAATTTGAGTAGTGCTTTCATTATTACTTTTCTAAAGCATAAAGTACCGGTTTACTAGGGCTCGCATCATTTTCAAAAGATGCGATCTGCAGGTTAAGAAGATAACTACCATCTTTTACTTTATGCGGAACAAATATCATTTCGGTAATAGTAGCATCCATACGTATTTTACCTTCTAAATCCCAAAAAGCTTTATGACTTGCTAAAGCTCCTTCATCACGCTCCCTGTCTACGCTAGGTAAATCTATAAGCAAGTGTTTTACACTGCATTCTCTAATATATGCAACAGCTTCAGCCATTAAATAAGGCCAATTTGTATTAGACCATTTTCTGCTTTTTTTGCTTGTCGTGTTAGGCAATGTACGTATCACAAGCGCTTCAGGTCTTTTTGAACCAATTGCTTTTTGCACTTGCTTTTTAGTAAAAACCAGATCGTCTGCATACGATTCGGGCACTAGTGTAATAACCTCTGCAGTAAACATAAAAGTCTTTAAGCTCTTATTAATACTATGTACTTTTTCGGTAATATGACCTACACACTCGGTATGTGTGCCATGTGCATGGGGATTAAAGTTTATCGTATTGAAATTAACCACAGAACCCTGTGCAACAGCTGCCACCCATTTACCCACTTTCACAGGCTCAACATTAGGCGCATCTAAATACCATGCAACAGGATTTTTATCTCCGCTTACGATGGGAATACTTATGTCTAATGGTTTTGTAAAATCTATAGTATAGTCGTTGGAATTAATCGTGATTTTTGCTCGCATTCTTTTGTTCTGGCTGGTTATCTACTTTGATAAGTTAAGAATTTTGCTAAAATGTTACAGTAAAAATGTCACGAAAGATTGATTAAAAACAAATCGCTTGCGAGGCCATCGCTTAAAAATTTACCTTTTTGAGTGACTACAATCCGGTCTTGATCTAAAAACAGCAAATGTTCTTCTATATGTTTCTGAGCCTGTTGCAGCGCATACTCTTTAAATTTTAAACCGAAAGATTCTTCAATTTTGATCAATGAAATTCCCCAAATTGTACGCAGCCCTGTCATAACGTATTCGTTGTATTTATCGGTTACCGAAAGTGTTTCGCGCTCAATGGGTAGTTCTCCTGATTGTATCGCTTTAATATATTTAGGATTGCTATTGACGTTCCAACTGCGGGTTTCACCATCATAACTGTGAGCTGAAGGACCAATTCCCAGATAGGATTTCCCCGTCCAGTATGCTGTATTGTTTTGCGAATAATAGCCCGGTTTCCCAAAATTAGAAAACTCATAATTCTCAAAACCCGCTTGTTGCATGCGCTCAATTAGGATCTCAAAATGCCCTTGCGCTACTGCATCATCAACAGGCTTTACCACACCTTTTTCTATAAATTTCTGCAAAGCTGTATTGGGTTCAACGGTCAACGCATAACTCGATATATGCGGAATGTCAAGCGCTAAAGTTTTGTCTAGGTTTTCTTGCCAACGTGCGTCGCTCATATCGGGCATCCCGTAAATGAGATCAATTGAAATATTATCAAAATAGTTTTTAGCAAGTTCCAAACATGTTACCGCTTCGATGGCATTATGCGCCCGATTCATCAGTTTTAAATCTTCCTCAAAAAAAGACTGCACACCTATACTCAATCTATTGATTCGAGATGCTGCAAGCATTTTCAGTTTGGCTTCGGTAAGATCATCGGGGTTAGCTTCGAGGGTAATTTCAGCATCAGGATTTACTTCAAAATGAGAATCTATCGTCTTAAAGATTTGCGCTAATTCTTCAGCCTCTAATAGACTGGGAGTTCCTCCGCCAAAATAAATGGTTTGTAACGGCCCAGGGATTTCATCTTTCCGCAGGATCATCTCTTGGCACAAAGCATCAACTAATTCATTCTTTTTCTTCAATGAAGTCGAAAAATGAAAGTCGCAGTAATGACACGCCTGCTTGCAAAAAGGGATGTGAATGTATAGTCCAACACCGCTCCCCCCAGCCCCAAAAGGGGGAGTTTCACCTGCGTGTGGAAAATCTTTGATTTTCATAGAATACTGCGTTAAGCCCCCTTTGGGGGTTTGGGGGATGCAACTCTCTTTTCATTCTGCTTAACAAAAGTATCCCAACCGGTGTAGCTTTTACCGGTTTCAACACGACCGGCATTGAAGTGATGACACACAGCAGCTGCGAGACCATCTGTACTGTCCAGATTTTTAGGAAGCGTTTTGAGTCCGAGGAGACTCTGTAGCATTTTTGCAACCTGCTCTTTGCTCGCATTTCCGTTACCGGTAATCGCCATTTTTATTTTTTTTGGAAGGTACTCCGTCACAGGAATTTGTCGTGATAAACCTGCAGCCATCGCCACACCCTGCGCCCTCCCTAACTTAAGCATAGATTGTACGTTTTTACCAAAAAACGGAGCTTCGAGTGCCATCTCATCGGGATGATAGGTATCTATAAGTTCGATAGTGCGTTCAAAAATGAGTTTCAGTTTCACATAAGGATCATCGTACTTTTTAAGCAGTAGTTCGTTCATCTGAATAAACTCCATCTTCTTATTCACCACTTTAATGAGGCCAAAACCCATAATCGTGGTTCCCGGGTCAATCCCTAAAATGATTTTTTCTGATTTCAAGCGCTATTTTTTTTACATCTTTGAAGCTACCACAAAGCTAAACATAATAAGCGTGATCCTCATCTCTGCCTTCTTAATACTCTACACCCTTCTTATTGTAGTTTTGTGCTTTGGCTTTAAACGTTTGAAAACTGATACACTTAAATCTGCTTCTACTCATCATACTTCATTTTCGATAATTATTCCGTTTAGAAACGAAGCTGAGAACCTCAACATGTTACTCGAATCACTTTCAGATTTGAATTATCCAAAATCACATTTTGAAATCATACTCATTGACGATGCTTCAACCGACGCATCTGTGGCTCTTGTTGAAGCGTTTCAACAGCAAACCGAAGTCTCAATTATAGTTATAGAAAACGAACGCTTTTCGACTTCTCCTAAAAAAGATGCTTTAGCTAAAGGAATCAGCAAAGCACAATTTGAATGGATTATCACAACTGATGCAGATTGTAAAGTGCCGGAGTTATGGCTGCAACATTATACTCAAAAAATCAGAGCCGAGGATAGTCAATTTATTGCCGGTCCGGTTTGCTTTTTTGAATCTAAAGGATTTTTCAATACGTTTCAGCAGCTTGACTTTTTAAGTTTACAAGGTGCGACTATTGGAAGCTTTGGACTCCAGCAAGCATTTATGTGTAACGGTGCCAATCTTGCTTTTTCTAAAACCGAATTCTTAAGATTGAAAGGATATGCGGAAACGGACCACTTAGCGAGTGGCGATGATGTCTTTTTGATGCAAAAATTCATCAAAGAAATGCCTAAGAAAGTGCACTACCTTAAAACATCCGAAGCACTCGTAATCACCCAGACACAACCTAACTGGAAAAGCTTGAAGGACCAACGCAAACGTTGGGCTGCAAAAGCTTCAGCATACACAAGTTGGTTTGCTATACTGACTTCTCTACTGGTTTTGCTAGGGAATGCCGCTCTATTTACAATAGTTTTTCATCCTGAAATCTGGCCATTATTGTTATTGAAAGTTACCGTAGATTTTTTATTGATATACCAAACTGCATCTCTTTTTAATCAAAAAAAGAAGTTGGTTTACATTCCTCTTGTGGCGGTGGTTTATCCGTTTTTTACCTTATATATCGCACTGGCAAGTCAGTTTGGTAAATTTGAATGGAAAGGCAGAACCTTTAAGAAATAGTTACTCAACCTGAATAACGATCGGCATTTTAAACATGGTTTTCACAGGGATGCCGCGTTTATGAGCTGGGTAAATTTTAGGCAGAGAATCTAGGCTATCTTTTAGCCAAGCTTCCAACTGTGGTAATTGCTTGGCGATTGTGTCGGGGATTTCGGTTTGCTCGATCTTGAGATCACCCAAGTCAGAGATACTCAGATATAACCAAATTGTATCGTTCAATTCAGATTCAACAATAATAGTTTTTGCAGAAAGTTGGCGCTGAAAATTAAGCGCAAGTTCGGTTTTGAAGCATTCGTAAACGGCATCTTGTCCCTCGATTGAATCGCACGAAGCAAAAGAAGGATATTCTTCAACTTCATTCATATTGAGGTTCTTGAGTTCTTCCTTTAGAAACGTATCAGAAGACACTTTTTTAGTCTCAATATCTTTGCAACCGGTAACCCAAACGGCAAACGCCAAAAGAACTAGATTTCTTACCATAAAAACAGCTACAAAGATGTGAAAACGTGAGGAATAAAACTAAACTATATTTTTAAAAGGAGCAGTTTCGTTTTCCGCTTCTAATCTCAGACCGAAACGAGTAGCTTAAAAACGATATCCCACACTAAATTCTACTCCTTCTGCCTTGGCACCGTGCGCTTTTACCGTAACAGAAGCAAAGATAGCGTCTGTAAGATAACGCTTTAAACCCAAGCGATTATAGAATCGGTTTTCAAATTCATACGGATAATAGATATAATACCCAAGATGAGAAACAAAAGCGATTTTATTAAACCGCAACTCGTGACCTATAAAAAGCCCTACACGCTTCCAATCTTCATCTCCGCTAACGCCTAACTCAGGAAAAGAAGCTGCCTGAAGCTTGATCAATTCTTTAAAGAAATAAGCTAAAAACACATCTGTACCGGCAAGTAAGGTACTCTTATGATTTATGCGTTTGTCTGCAAATGCAGAAACTACAAAAAACGGAAACCGACCCTGACCAACGATATCACTTTCATTAACTCCGCCTCTCAAAACCAAATTGTAGTGAATAGGCTCTGTGTATTTTGTGCGTTCCCCTTCCGGAATAAAATCTGGCATCTCCTTATAATTCAGGTTGTAATTAGCTCCTACGTTAAAAGCAAACGTATTGGTACTGTTATTAGGAGCCCGCAAGTTGGCATTGCTATAATGTATGATTGTAAAACCGGCATTGAGTCCAAAACCTCTATACAGGTTTTGCTTGTTGTATTGCAAGGCGATGTACGTAGAACTCAAAAGCTTGGTACCATACGCGTTGTTCTGATAATTGGTCTCTGCATCATATGGACTTCCCGCTACAGCAAAGCCTTGCCCAATACGGAAGTAGGCATTTCGGTTTAAGAAATAGAAATTAAAATGACCGTAAAAGCTTATGTTTTCGCCCAGATACTCATTATGCAAATTCTGATATGCCATTGAAAAACCCCAATCCGGATAATTATAACGACGTTCCCACTCATTAAAACCATAGGTTTTGCGATTATAACTCAAAAGAAAACCGGTAGGATGACCGGTTATGAGGTGATTGATATCGGGATTGTGCTCGAGAATGCTTCCGTAGAAAAAAGAAGCATCTAAAGAAACTGGCTTTTTTTCTTTAGTAAAATCAGTTTCCTGAGCTGTAAGATTAAAAAAAGATAAAATTAGAAATACGGGTAAAAAGCGCTTCATATATCTTTTTTACTCCTCAAAAATTAAACGGCCTGTGTAACGCTCTTCTACATCAACAACCGGAGGACGATTTACCGAAATGACATCTCCTGTACCGGTAATAACACCCGTTAAACTTTGCCGTGGATTTACAATCATTTTGTTAGGCGCCCTGTGATAAACTTCGATATTTTGCACTATAAAATCTCGACCTTCAAAACGTGGATTTTCATTTTGAAAACCAAGCTTCATATTTTCTGCTTCTCCAGTCATGTAAAAAACACTTTTACCGTTTGCATCAATCCTAAGGTTTTCGGTATCCAGATCTAAATGAAACTCACCTGTTTTTCTTAGAATGACATCTAAGTTTATTGAGGTATTGCTCACTAAATACAAATCAGGAAAAACCAATGTACCGTCGCTGTAGATCTCGCGCGCAGAGTTATGACGAATTTCAGTAAGATTAGGGACGGTAACAAAAACCTCAAAGTTGCCATACTCTCTTAAGAGATTACAACGTGTATCATTACGAAGTACCAAAACCCCATCCTGAACTTCTATCAATGCCTCTGAAAGTAAGTTCTTACCGGTACGTAGCGTCGCTTTATATTCGTCGCCTTGCTTGAGATAGACAATTACATCGGTCTCAACACGAAGTTTATTAAACTCTTCTAATTGATATTCTACCTCAACGGTATCTCCCGAAGTTTGAAAACAGTCTGGTGCATTTTCAGAATTACAAGAAACAAAGATTACTAAGAGTACTAAAACAAGGCTGCGCATGAAAGCAATAATTTTTAGGCAAATTACGGCAAAAAGAAAGAGAATGACCACTGTATATTTTGCTTGCTTTTAATATTGAATGAAATTCAGTAAATAAATTTTCAGGATACGTATTTTAAATAAGAACTTTAGCACTTTAAAATCAAGCTTTGACTAAAAAATTCTACGTAGTTCTGATACTACTTTTTGCTCTTCTGACTCTTGGATTAGGGAGTTGGGGCCTTACTGAAAGCAGCGAAGCCCGTTATGCTGAAATTGGCCGTGAGATGGCAATGAGTAATGATTTTATTCATCCTTCCCTGCTAGGTATAGGTCATTATCACAAGCCTCCTATCACCTATGCAATTACTGCCATTGGGTATAAAGTTTTTGGTTTTAATGAATTTGGCGCTCGGTTCTTTATGAGCCTTGCACTAATTCTTCAATTATTATTGATTTTTAAAATTGGTAGACTTTGGTTTAAAGATGAAAAGATTGGCATAGCTGCTGCACTTATCTATTTCTCATTTCCTATCGCGCTAATTGCAGCACGGAATTTAACCACAGACGCATACTTAGCAACTTTTATCATCTGGAGTATTTATTTATGGCTTCAGGTCAAGGTAAATAATAAAAAAGCATATCTATATCTATTCTATATAGCTTTAGGATTAGGCTTTCTTACTAAAGGTCCGGTTGCTTTTTTACCAACAACACTATTTATTTTATGCTATAAAATCATCTATAAAGAAAAACCAAAACTGAGTATTCACAGCATTTCAGGTTTAATCTTATTGTTGGTACTATCAGTATCCTGGTTTGCCGTAATTGTTGCTGAAAAACCAGCTTTATGGGATTATTTTATACAGGAACAAATCATAGCTCGTACTGTAGCTGCCGAAACTTTTCACAGGGCGAAGCCTATTTGGTTCTATTTAGTTTTTGCTCCACTACTTTGCTTACCTTGGTTGGTGCCTATTGTATTGAATCTTTATAAAGACAAAAGTATAATCAGTCTTGATCGAGAAACCAAAACATGTGGATATTCAGCTTTAGCTATTTTAATTGCTTACTCCCTTTTTTCGTCAAAGTTGATTCTTTACATCTTACCCTTATATCCGGTTTTAGCATTATTCTTCGGTACTATTTTTATTAAGTATTCTGAAGCATCAAAGAAGATATATTTAATTTCTTTTAAAGGCGCTTATATTTTATTGGGTCTTATAATCATCGCTTTGATCATTATGCCAATGATTTCCTTCAATATTTGGCTTGCATTATTTTTATTGATCTCAGCTTTAGCCACAGCCTATTATTTATTTTACAAATCTGCTTTTGCATTTAGATTTAAAATCCTCACGCTTAGCACGGTTGCTTACTGTTTTGTAATTATAATTCACACCAGCTTTAGTGCTCAAAATAGTTTTGTTATTAATTCACCGAAACCTCAATATGAATTTATAAAAACAGAACGCGCTGATACCGATTATAAAGTACTCATTTATGATAACTTGTTATCGTCTGCGCCTTTCTATCTTGATAAACGGATAATTACAATTTATGACACCAATTTTGAAGCGAAGCGAGACACCCGTTTTGAGAAAACAGATGTTTGGAAACAAAGTTACTTACCTCTCAATGAAGAAGGTCAAATGAAGCGGCTAAAAGAACTGCTTAATGATAAGAATAATGTATTGCTTATCAAGACAAAAAAATCACTCCCTGAAGAATTGACCTATTTATTAGAGAAATTTAAATCGAAAGAATTTAAGAAATGGACCGTTTATTATTAGAGTCTAATACCTATTCCAAATTCTACAGCTTCAGCTTTGGCTCCGTGAGATTTTAAAGTAATCGCACCAAATATATTATCATTGAAATAACGCTTTAAGCCTCCTCTAAAATACACACGTCCTTCGAAATCATAATCGTAGTAAGCGTAATACCCAAATTGCGTTACAAATGCATTTTTATTAAAATGCAATTCGTGACCAACAAACACTCCAACACGCTTCCAATCTTCATCACCAGTGGTTCCATATTGACTAGCAAAGGCTATTGACTCGTATTCAATTTGATCTTTCAAAAACGGACTTAAAAAAAGGTCTGCTCCTACCTGTAAACTGCTTTTATGCGAAATACGTTTGTCTAAAAATGAAGAAACAATTAAAAATGATTCTTGACCTAAACCTATAAAATCACTCTCATTTACACCGGTTCGTAAAACGAGATTCCATTTTATAGGCTCTGTATATCTACTTTTGATTTTCGGAATATAATCAGGAAGCTCCTCACTATCCAGCTGATAATTCAACCCAATATTAAAGGTAAACGAATTAGTACTTGCGTTAGGAGCACGAACATTTGCATTTGAGTAATGAATTAATGATATCCCCGTTTGCAGTCCTATTCGATCTATGATATTAGGTTGCTTATAATTAACCATTATATAAGTAGAACTCAATAACGTAGAGCCGTATGCATTGTTCCTAAAGTTCTTATCTATATCAAAAGGCTTTGTTGTAAACGCAACACCTTGAGCTATACGTACCATTAAATGCCTATTGAGTGCATAAAAATTAAAATGCCCGTATAATCCATAATTCTCACCTAAATTCGGATTTTTCTGATCTTGGGCTACAAAAGAAAACCCATAATCAGGATAATTATAACGCGCTTCCCACTCATTAAAACCGTACGTCATCCGGTTATAAGAAAGAATGACACCTGTAGGATGCCCGGTGATTAAATGAGAGACATCTTTATTATGTTCAAGAATACTTCCGTAAGTATAATTAACATCAAAGTTATAAGGTTTAACCTCGGCCTCCTGACCATAAGCAAAACCTACAGCAAATAGGGCAATAAGAATTCTATATTTCATTCAAAATAGGGTATCCGGCAAATGTATCAAATATTATTAGTAATAGACTTGTTAAAAAAGCGCAGATGCAATTGCTTGTACATTATCGCTTTTACCCATAGAATAATAATGTAATACTGGCGCACCACCTTCCATAAGCTCTTTAGATTGCTGAATAGCCCACTCAATTCCTACTTGACGTACATCTGCATTATTTTTACACGATTCTACAGACTCTATCAATTCCTGTGGAAGATCTATTTTAAAAACCTGCGGTAACAATTGTAAATGACGTTTAACAGCTATAGGCTTAATACCGGGAATAATAGGAATATCTATTCCTTCAGCCCGTACCAGATCAACAAACTCAAAATATTTTTTATTATCAAAAAACATCTGAGTCACAACATAATCTGCACCAGCCTCAACTTTTTGAATCAGGCGTTTTAAGTCTGTTTTTAGAGATGGAGCCTCCAAATGTTTCTCTGGATACCCAGCGACACCTATGCAAAAATCAGAACAGTCTGAAGTTTCTACCATACCGTTCAAATAATGTCCTTTATTCATTTCGGCTACTTGCTCTACAAGACCCAAAGCATATTCATGACCACCCGGAGTGGGTTTAAAATACTGCTCTTCGCGCATCGCATCACCACGTAATGCCATCAGGTTATGAATGCCTAAATAATGACAGTCAACAAGCATATATTCGGTTTCTTCCTTAGTAAAACCTCCACACAAAACATGAGGTACAGTATCTACATTATACTTATGCTTTATAGAAGCACAAATACCTATAGTCCCCGGTCTCATTCGGGTTACTTTCTTATCTAACAATCCATCTTTCTCTATATAAACAAACTCCTCACGTGACGTAGTAACATCAATGAATGGAGGCTTAAATTCCATTAAAGGATCAATATTATTATACAACTCCTGAATACTTTTTCCTTTTCTAGGCGGAATCAATTCAAAAGAAAATAAGGTCTTACCGTTTGCCTTTTTTATGTGATCTGTAATTTTCATAAGTAGATTACCTGCTTAACTAACTGCAATTGCAGGCTTTTATTTTTGGTTGTCTTAGTTGTTTTATTACTCGATAATCGAGACTAAAATGCTTCGATGCTTGCGCTAAGGTTTTTACTGGTCCGAAATATTAGGGTTAAGCCATTTTTCAGCAAGACGCACTTCTATTCCTTTGCGTTCTGCAAAATCTTTAACCTGATCCATTTTGATTTTTCCAAGGCCAAAATAACGCGCTTCAGGATTTGCAAAATAATACCCACTTACTGAAGCTGCCGGCCACATTGCCAAACTTTCGGTAAGCTCTACACCTATTTTTTCATTTACATCAAGTATATCCCAGATGGTCAACTTTTCCAAATGGTCTGGACAAGCAGGATATCCCGGTGCAGGTCTAATTCCTTTATACGCTTCTTTGATGAGCTCCAGATTACTTAGCGATTCATTGTTTGCATAGCCCCAATGGTCTTTTCTAACACGCTCGTGTAAATATTCTGCAAAAGCTTCAGCAAAACGATCTGCCAAAGCTTTAACCATTATACTGTTGTAATCATCGTGATCTGCTTCATATTTCGCAGCGAGTTCTTGCGTACCGAAACCTGCTGTCACACAGAAACATCCCATATAATCTTGTTTACCACTTTCTTTAGGAGCGATAAAATCGGCTAACGCTATATTGGGTTTGCCTGATGCCTTTTTACTTTGTTGACGCAGCGTTCTAAAAATAAATTTTTGTTGCTTATCGACTGCGCTCGAAGTAAAAATCTCGATATCATCATCGTTTATGGTGTTGGCCTCAAAAAGTCCAAAAATCGCTTTTGCAGTCAGTAATTTTTCTTCTAAAATCCTTTTCAGAATCCCTTTAGCATCAGCAAATAACTCACGTGCTTGCTCACCCACTACATCATCTTCTAAAATATCTGGATATTTACCGTGTAAATCCCAGCTTCTGAAAAATGGTGACCAATCTATATAATCAACAAGCTTGTTCAGATCAAATTCTTCAAGAATCTGAACGCCTAATTCTTTAGGTTTAAAAGCTTCAAAATTATCCCAATCTAGTTTCCATTTATTCTCACGCGCTTGCTCTACTGTTAAGAAATCACGCTTTTTTCCTCGTGTTAAAAAACGCTCTCTAAACAAAGCATAATCTTCTTTGATGTCTGCTTTATACTTTAGTCTCGAATCCGGATTGAGAAGATCTCCTACCACCGTTACCGCTCGAGAAGCATCGTTCACATGAACAACAGCCTCCGGATATTCCGGATCAATTTTTACCGCGGTATGCGCTTTACTGGTTGTTGCTCCACCTATAAGAAGTGGAACGGTAAAATCTTGACGCTTCATTTCTTTTGCGAGAAAAACCATCTCGTCGAGAGAAGGTGTTATGAGTCCGCTAAGTCCTATAATATCAACGTTACGCTCTTTTGCAGTTGCGATGATTTTTTCTGGTGGAACCATCACACCCATGTCTATGATTTCATAGTTATTACATGCTAAAACCACACTCACAATATTTTTGCCAATATCGTGCACATCCCCTTTAACGGTTGCCATCAGGACGAGATTAGACTTCGCCTTTTCTGAAGCTGGCGGTGGATTTTTCAACTTTTCTTCTTCGATATAAGGCAATAAATAAGCAACCGCTTTTTTCATCACTCGAGCAGATTTTACCACCTGTGGAAGGAACATTTTGCCGTCACCAAAAAGATCACCTACCACATTCATACCGGTCATCAAATGCCCTTCGATAACGTGCAATGGCTTTTCTGAAGCCAAGCGTGCTTCTTCAATATCTTCTAGAATATAAGCATCAATACCTTTTACCAAAGCTCGTGTTATACGGCTTTGTAAAGGTTCTTCACGCCAAGAGAGGTCAACTGTTCTTTCTTTTGCGCTACCTTTTACACTTTCGGCAAAATCGAGCAAACGCTCTGTCGCATCATCGCGACGATCTAAGATAACATCTTCTACGTGCTCTAAAAGATCTTTAGGAATATCATCATAAATCTCAAGCATCGTAGGATTAACGATGCCGATGTTCATCCCCGCTTTAATCGCGTGGTATAAAAACACCGAGTGCATCGCTTCACGCACCACATTATTTCCACGGAAACTGAACGAAACATTACTCACACCGCCACTCACATGTGCATAAGGTAGATTCTCTTTTACCCAACGTGTGGCTTCGATAAAATCTATAGCATTGAGACGGTGCTCTTCCATTCCGGTAGCAACTGGAAAGATATTCAAGTCAAAAATGATATCCTCAGGAGGAAATTTCACCTGATTAACTAAAATATCATAACTGCGTTTGGTAATTTCCAGACGACGCTCATAATTATCAGCCTGACCGACCTCATCAAATGCCATCACAATCACAGCGGCACCGTATCGCTTTATTTTTTTAGCGTGGTCAATAAATTCGGATTCTCCTTCCTTCAAACTAATGGAATTCACCACGCATTTACCTTGAACGACCTGTAAGCCTGCTTCTATGATATCCCATTTAGAACTGTCTATCATAATAGGTACGCGTGAAATATCAGGCTCTGCTGCAATAAGATTGAGAAACGTAACCATTGCCTTTTTTCCGTCAATAAGACCATCGTCCATATTGACATCTATAATCTGTGCGCCACCTTCTACCTGATCACGGGCAATATCCAAAGCTTCATCAAATTTCTCTTCATTGATGAGTCTTAAAAATTTACGCGAACCTGCCACATTTGTACGCTCTCCTACATTCACAAAATTGCTTTCCGGAGTAACTACCAACGGCTCTAAACCACTCAATTTTAGCGGCCTTAATCTTTTCGCTTTAGCTATTGATTCTAAACTCATAATTCTGATTTATATCGCTGCTTCAGCTTCATTAAGCTCAGGCAATGGCCTAGGCTCATAATCTTTTACTAATTCTGCAATAGCATGGATGTGTTCTGGAGTTGTACCACAACAACCTCCTATAATATTGATCAATTTTTTATCTAAATAGATTTTTATCTGAGCTGCCATCTCTTCTGCAGTCTCATCATATTCTCCAAATGCATTAGGCAATCCTGCATTAGGATAAGCCGAAACTGCAAAGTCTGATTTCCCGGAAACCACTTCTAAATACGGGGTTAGTTGCTCTGCCCCTAAAGCACAATTAAAACCTACCGAAAGCAATGGCATATGCCCTATAGAAATTAAAAATGCTTCGGCTGTTTGACCAGATAAGGTTCTCCCGGAAGCATCGGTAATGGTACCGCTCACCATCACGGGAATTTCAATCTTGCGTTCTTCTTTCAGTTCTTCAATAGCAAAAAGTGCTGCTTTTGCATTTAGTGTATCAAAAATAGTTTCCACCAAAAGCATGTCTACACCGCCATCTATCAAGGCTTCTGCTTGTTGCTTGTAAGCTGCACGCAATTCATCAAAAGAAACCGCTCTAAAACCAGGATCATTTACATCGGGAGACATGCTCGCCGTCTTGTTCGTTGGCCCCATTGCTCCCGCTACAAAACGTGGTTTTTCTGGCTCTTTTTCTGTGAACTCCTGAGCTACTTTTTTAGCCATTTTTGCAGACTCATAATTGAGTTCATAAACAAACTCTTCCATTCCATAATCTGCCATAGCAATCGTAGTACCACTAAAAGTATTGGTCTCTACAATATCTGCTCCTGCAGCAAAATATTTAGCATGAACGTCTGCAATAGCTTCAGGCTGGGTAATACTCAACATATCGTTATTACCCTGTACCGGACTTGGCCAGTCTTTAAAACGTTCTCCTCTAAAATCTTCTTCTGTAAATTTATAGCGTTGCAACATAGTCCCCATTGCTCCGTCTAAAACAAGAATACGCTTTCTTAAAGCTTTATGTATTTTACTTTGACTCATAATCTTTATCTAAAAACAGTATTTTAATGCTTGCAAAACATGCTCATATACTCTGAGAATAGTGTGCAAAAATACGTTATTAAGAAGGCAAAAGAGAAGTCGCAAAGACTTGTTTTTATGTTATCTATCTCAAAATTGAGTAGAACGTAGCACCTTCTCCAAGAGGAGGGTTGCTAAGGCTTCAACGGGTCTAATCCCTCTACCTTTCTTGATAACCACATTAAATAATGAACTGAACTGCAAATATTGCAAAACCAACTTGAATTATAAAATAAAAAGCTCAGAATTAAATCTAAGTTTTAGACCTTTTGAAAAAGTCTTCAACCAAAAAAAAATCCTGAGCTTTATAGATAACCTTTAAATAACAAGCTAGTCAATAGCTTGCACTACTGCTTTTTCTGCTTCTTTACGTGATCCGTCAAAGCCATCAATACCACTTACGGTCGTATATTTCATCACATAACGTTTGCCGGGATTGATAATTTTATAAGCAGATTGACACATCATCGTTGCTTCGTGAAAGCCACAAAGTATCAGTTTAAGTTTACCAGGATACGTATTAACATCACCTATAGCGAATACTCCCGGAATATTGGTTTGATAATCTAGAGCGTTATCTACTTTAATTGCGTTCTTTTCGATTTCAAGTCCCCAATTTGAAATAGGGCCTAATTTAGGAGAAAGGCCAAATAATGGAATAAAAGCATCTGCTTCAATAGAAAATTGCTCTTCATTTTTATCTACAACAACTTCTTTAAGCTCTTCTACACCACCCAGCCCTACAACTTCTGCAGGAGTAACCAAATTGATTTTACCTAGCATTTTTAATTCACGTACCTTTTCTACGGAATCTAAAGCCCCTCTAAATTCATTTCTACGATGAACAAGAGTAACTTCTTTTGCGATATCAGCCAGATAAATACTCCAATCCAAAGCTGAATCTCCACCACCGGCGATAACTACTTTTTTATCGCGATAAACCTCTGGATCTTTAATCATATAAGCTACACCCTTATCTTCAAACTCATGAATGTTTGGGATAACTGGTTTACGCGGTTCAAAACTTCCTAAACCACCAGCTATGGCAACCACTGAAGCATGATGTTGTGTACCTTTATTAGTCGTCACGATAAAACTACCGTCATCTTGCTTCTCAATAGTTTCAGCACGCTCTCCTAACGTAAAACCAGGTTGAAATTGCTTTCCTTGTTCAATAAGGTTATCTACAAGTTTTCCCGCCATTACTTCAGGAAAACCAGGAATATCATAAATAGGTTTCTTAGGATAAATCTCTGCCAATTGTCCGCCAGGCTGAGCCAAAGCGTCAATAATATGACATTTCAACTTCAGTAATCCTGCTTCAAATACAGTAAATAATCCCGTAGGTCCTGCTCCAATAATGAGTATGTCTGTCTTTATCATCTTCTTTATGCTTTGAGCTAATTACAGCTCATTTCTACTTTCATTTTAATTTTTGGAAATCAATCCTTTTGTAAACTCGTTTAGGGTTTCAACTTTTTCTTCAAAATCCCCTTTTATGGTTTTTCTATATTCGTTAAGGTTCTGCACCAGATCGTCTATATTTTCAGGTATCACCTCTTCAAAAAACTGTCTTAAACGTTTTGCCGTAGTAGGTGATTTTCCATTAGTCGAAATAGCAATTTTCACATTTCCTTTTGTAACAATTCCGCCCATATAAAAATCACAAAGTTCTGGAACATCTGCGATATTACAAAGTAAAAAACGCTTTCTAGCCGCTCTGTAAACACGCTTATTCACTGCCGGGCTATCTGTTGTTGCAATAACCACATGGCGTTTTTTAAGCATCTTACGCGTAAACCTCTTTTTGGTAATTTTTACATTAAACTTTTTAGCCAATTCTAAAGTTTCTGGTCTAAAAAATGGCGCTACCATTTCTACAACAGCATCCGGACTCGATTTTGTCAAGAACGTCAATTTTTCTAAAGCTACGTTACCACCACCCACGATTAAAACTTGCAGGTTGCGAACTTTTAAAAAAACCGGATAAAGTGTATTTGTTTCTGTAGACATTAATGTGCTTTTTGCTCTATTTCTAATTGCAAATTAAGCAATTGCTCGCGATGTCTTACAACTTCACCTATCACAATAATTGATGGGTTAGTAAGTTTTAACTCTTGCACTACATCTTCAATAGTAGCTATAGTTCCAACACCTACGCGTTCTTCAGGTGTTGTTCCATTTTGTATAATCGCCACCGGAGTATCTTTTTTTCCGCTTTCTCGAAATAATTTTGTGATCTCTCCCAGCTTACTCATCCCCATAAGAATAACTACAGTTGCTGAAGATTTTGCTGCCAGCTTTACATCATTAGAAAGTTTATGTTCTTTTGTAGTCCCGGTAATTACCCAGAAACTTTCAGAACTTCCACGTTTGGTTAACGGTATATTTTGATAAGCAGGCACTGCAAGCGAAGAAGATATCCCGGGAACCATCGCCACTTCTAATCCTACTGAAGCTGCAGTTTCCATCTCTTCCGCTCCACGTCCAAAAATGAATGGATCTCCACCCTTTAAACGCACCACGTGACCGTGACTTTTAGCTCGAGAAATAATTAAATCATTTATTTGCTCTTGCTGATATGCATAACATCCTTTACGCTTTCCTACAAAAATAAGCTCTGCATCTTTTGCATACTCTAATAAATCCGGATTCACCAAAGCATCATACAGCACTACATCTGCACTTTCTAAAGCACGAACACCCTTTAATGTAAACAGTTCTACATCTCCCGGCCCTGCACCTACTACTGTTAATTTTGGATTATTAATTGGCATGTGCTAATTGATTTTTTCTGAACGCATCTACTCTGTCAAAAAATGCATTTGTTTCTGCAAGATAAGCCTCCGCAAATTCTTTTGTAGGCTCATTGCTTTGAATTTGATACACAAGATCTGCAAATGAAGTCTCTGTTATTAACGTATCATTTTCTCCAAAAGTATTATCAAATTCAGCGATAATATTCGCTTGAGTATTGGTTTTTACATTCTCTGAAAGTAAAATAGCCTTAGCTCCATTTACCAAACCCGCATAGGTGTGATAAACACTATCTGCAAAACGCTTTGCTTCAAAAGCTTCAATTGCGTTACCTAATTTGTCTTTAGCTTCAAGTAATAAAGTCTGAACCAAATCAATAACAACACCGGCACATTCTCCAACCCCTACTTCCTGAATGTATTTCTCATCGTTACCCCAATCCACAAAATCAGATTCTACTAAGTTATTTGTTTCTGAAAGTGGCTTCAGGAAGTCATAAAAATAACGCTGACCTTTTTCATCATAATAACTCAAGAAATCAAGTTCTCCTGCATTCGCTTTAAAATCATCAAGAATTGCACGCAAAGCCTGAGGACCTCTTTTACTAGGTATTTTGATCACTTTATCTGCAAAACGACCTTGACCATCTCCCAAAACGCCACCACCTAAAAGTACCTGCAAAGCCGGAGCAACCAATTTTTCTGGTGTACGCACAGACATTCCTTGAAAACCTATATGAGCCATATTGTGTTGACCACAAGCATTCATACAGCCGCTAATTTTAATGGCAATATCTTTATTGTTAAGATATTCCGGGTATTCAGCAATTAAAACATCCTCTAGTTTGTCTGCGATACCGGTACTACTTGCGATCCCTAAGTTACAAGTGTCTGTACCGGGACACGCAGTAATATCTGCTGTTGTTTCATATCCCGGGCGGGCAAAACCTAGGTTGGCTAGTTGTGAAAAGAAAAATGGTAATGCCCCTTCCGGTATATGTCTTAATAGTATATTTTGACGTAAGGTAAGTCGTAACTCATCCCCACCGTATTTTTTTATTAAACCTGCTAATGCGCGCGCTTTTTCTGTTGAAAAATCACCCAATCTTACTTTGATACCAATAGCATATAAACCGCCTTGTTTCTGCTTAAAAACATTGGTTGCTTTCCAAGCATCGTATTCTTTTTGATCTTCAATAGCTACCTGTGGAGCTTCAGTAAGTGGTTGTATTGGAGCCGCATCAAACGCTGCAGTATCAATCTCGTAGGTTTTATACGAAAGTGCTTTTTGCTCTTCGGCAACTAATTCCATAAAGCCATCAACTCCAATATCTTTGATAAGGAATTTCATACGTGCCTTAAGTCTTCTTGAACGCTCTCCATGACGATCAAAAACACGTAATACACCTTCAATAGTAGGTATCAATTCATTTACCGGCAAAAACTCAGTCAATACATCTGCATGTCTTGGCTGAGAACCTAATCCACCACCAAGCATCACTTTAAAACCGCGTTCACCATCTTTAATTTTTGGGATAAACCCTAAATCGTGAATGAAAGCTAAAGCCGAATCATCATCTGTTGCCGAGAAAGACATTTTAAACTTTCTGCCCATTTCCTGGCAGATTGGATTCCTTAGAAAAAACTGAAAGGTAGCATGTGCGTATGGGGTAGCATCAAAAGCTTCTTCTGGGTTAATACCTGCATCTGGACTTGCAGTCACATTACGCACCGTATTTCCACAAGCTTCACGAAGTGTTACATCGCTTTTCTCAAGCTCTGCCCACAACTCAGGAGTACGGTCTAAACTCACGTAGTGAATCTGAATATCCTGACGCGTTGTAATGTGCAATTTACCTCTTGAATACTCATCAGAAACATCAGAAATACGCAATAACTGATCACTAGTCACCTTTCCGTAAGGCAATTTAATACGTATCATTTGCACACCCTCCTGACGCTGACCGTAAACACCTCTTGCCAGACGAAGGCTTCTAAAACGTTCCTCATCTATCTTCCCATCCTTAAAGAGTCTGATTTTTTTCTCAAGCTCTATAATGTCGCGTTCTACAACCGGATTCTCTATTTCTGTTCTGAAGCTTTGCATAGCTTATTTCTTTTTTATTTTTATTTCATTTTAATCCTATAGGTAAAATAGGATTTTTGGCAAAAGAATGAATTAAAGTTTTTCCAATTCATTCTTTCTATATTTTTAACCGATAAAACCTACTCCTGCGGTAGTATTACTTTGCGTGTCAATTAATATAAAAGATCCACCTGCTTTATTATCAGCATAATTGTCGAAGAAAAGGTTCTTACTCAATTTAAAGTTAACCTTACCGATCTCATTTAGTGTTAATTGTGTCGCACTAGCGTCTTCACCCGAGTAATCAGTTGAAATTACATTTTCAATACTGTCTATTTTAGCTAAAACTCTATTTGTATTGTGTTGTATTTCATACTTAGCTCCCGGTATTAAGGCTTTTCCATCCATCCAACAAACAGAAGCTGTTAACGTCTTTGCAGCATGTGGCATTTCATCAGATTTAACTAAGATATCTCCACGCGTTACGTTGATATCATTTTCTAAAGTAATCGTCACAGAACTACCTGCAACTGCTTCTTCATACTGCTCATCAAAAAACTCTATAGATTTAATTTTAGATGAGGTTAAAGAAGGAAGAACCGTAACAGCATCACCCACTTTTAAGCTACTTCCATAAATTTTACCGGCGTATCCGCGATAATCATGAAACTCATCTTTCTTAGGTCTTATAACTGTTTGCACAGGAAATCTCGCAGCCGTCAACTCTTCTTGTTCCGGCTTTAAAGCCTCAAGAAAATCTAGAACGCTATCACCCGTATACCAAGACATAGAATCAGTCTTTTGAGCAACATTATCTCCTTTTAAAGCACTAATAGGAATAAACGTTATCTTTTGTTCTTCGTAGCTACTTTGCGCATTTAGTTTCTCAAAATCAGCTTTGATGTTTTCAAAAACCTGCTGATCATAATCAACCAAATCCATTTTATTAACAGCAACAATTACCTGTTTAACACGCAATAAATTATTTATAAAAAAATGACGATACGTTTGCTCAATCACTCCTTTACGTGCATCAATTAAAATAATCGAAGCTTGTGCCTGTGATGCACCGGTAACCATATTTCGGGTATACTCTACGTGTCCCGGAGTATCTGCTATTATATAACTCTTCTTTTTTGTAGAAAAGTAAATATGCGCAACGTCAATTGTAATTCCTTGTTCACGTTCTGCAACAAGGCCATCTGTCGCTAAAGAAAAATCAAGATAATCATATCCTTTTTTCTTACTGTTACGCTCTATTGCTTCTAATTTATCGTCTGTAAGTGATTTTGTATCGTAAAGCAGTCTTCCTATCAAGGTACTTTTACCATCATCTACACTACCTGCTGTTGCTATCTTTAAAACTTCCACGTTATTATTCGTATTGCTATTAATATTGTTTTCTGATCACTTTGTAAGCGAGTTCTAGAAATATCCTTGTTGTTTACGTTTTTCCATTGCTGCTTCAGAACGCTTATCATCTATACGCGCTCCACGCTCTGAAATGGTTGAAACTTTAATCTCTTTTACAATTTGCTCAATGGTATCTGCATCAGACTCAACTGCAGCAGTACACGTCATATCACCCACCGTTCTAAAACGCACAATACGCTCTAATACTTCTTCATCTTCTTCGCGATACACATATTTAGATGCACTCCAGATCAAACCATCACGCACAAATGTCTCTCGCTTATGCGAAAAGTATATAGATGGAATTTCAATATGCTCCTGCTCTATATAGCTCCACACATCAAGTTCCGTCCAGTTAGAAATTGGAAACACTCTCACATTCTGACCTATTTCAATTTTACCATTTAAAAGATCGAATAATTCTGGACGCTGGTTTTTCTCATCCCATTGACCGAAGTCATCACGTACAGAAAAAATACGTTCTTTAGCTCGTGCTTTTTCTTCATCACGACGAGCACCACCTATGCAAGCATCAAATTTAAATTCTTCAATAGCATCTAAAAGTGTTGTAGTCTGAAGCATATTTCGGCTAGAATATTTACCGGTTTCTTCAGTTACTTTACCTTCATCTATCGCATCTTGTACATGGCGTACGATTAAATTCAATCCTAATTCTTCTACCAACTTATCTCTAAACTCAATAGTTTCAGGGAAGTTATGACCAGTGTCTACATGCAATAACGGAAAGGGTATCTTCCCTGGATAAAATGCTTTTTGCGCCAAACGCACTAACGTAATGCTATCTTTTCCACCTGAGAAAAGCAACACAGGGTTTTCAAACTGAGCGACCACCTCTCTGAAAATGTAAATTGCTTCGCTTTCTAATGCATTTGTTTTTAAAATCTTACTCATATCCTCCTCAATTTAAGCGTGTAAACCACACTCTCTGTTTTCCAAAACTTTTGTTGGATCAAAATATTTATGTTCGTTTGGCAAATTATTCTCAGCCAAATAGGTATCTAATTCTGCGTCACTCCAATAATAAAACGGACTCACTTTTAAAACTCCGTCACTACTAATACTTAAAATATCTAGATTATCACGGTGTGCAGTCTGTCCTTTTCTCAAGTTCGTAAACCACACATCTGGTTTATGATTTGCCATCGCCCTTTTAAAAGGCTCTAGTTTCACTTGCTCCGTAAAAATCTTATGTTTTGGATCATCTATTTGTGGAATTCCCATCACAACATCACGATGCGAAGCCGTTTGCTGAGGCACATATAAATCAATATTCAACTTCAAAAGACCTATAACTTCTTCTGCATGTCTATAGGTATTAGGTGTATTATAACCGGTATCACACCAAACAACCGGAATATCACTTTTAGCCTGAGTCGCTGCAAATAATATTGCTGCTTCATAAGGTCTAAAATTAGTAGTAACAACTGCATTCTTTGAGTTAGTCACTGCCCACTTTGCGATTTCAACCGGAGTTTTTGACTTAAGCTCTTCATTGAACTTTATTAATTCTTCTACTGAATAACTCATTATCTTCCCCATTTTATAGTATTCCAAATACGCTCGTGAAAAAAGTATAACACCATCTTTGTCACCAATTCTATTGCTCCTATTGAAAATGCTAAAGACAGTGTGCCTGTTATAAACCAAGAAATAAGCACGGTATCAATCGTACCAACAATTCTCCAGCTAACAGATTTAACAATACTTCTTAATGGCTTTTCTGTAGAAGCATCTTTCTTATAAGTCACTTTTTGCTCCTTATTTGTCTGAGCCTCGTTATACACTTGATCTAAAATCATATCTGAATTACTAAATTCTATACTTTATTTAAATCCTATCGGAATACTAGGATTATAAAGCAAAAGTATACTCCATAATTCTATTGACCAAATCTTTCAGGAAATTTTTTGAAACTTTTAGGTGATTTTCAGCATTTAAGCTAGATATTCTGAATTATTCAGCAATTAGGTCTGCTAGGGTGTTTTTATTCAATACTGCAAGATTGCTATCTCGCAGTTGAACCATAAGACTGTGCACTGAACAAGCCGTCTCATCAGGGCAGTCATCACACTTTTCGTAGAAATTAAGACTCACGCAAGGTACCATAGAAACTGGGCCTTCTAAAATACGCATAACCTCAACCATTTTGATTTCTTCTGGTTGCCTGCGTAAGTAATAGCCACCGCCTTTACCTTTTTTACTGCCTAAGAAACCGGCTTTACGCAACGTAAGCATAATACTTTCCAGAAATTTCTGAGAAATATTTTCACTTTTGGCTATAGCTCCTATTTGCACAGGATCTTCTCCTTTATGCTTTGCCACATAAGCCAAAGCTTTTAGACCGTATTTTGTTTTTTTAGATAACACGGTCTAAATGTATGTAAAAAAGTTAGAAACCTAAGCGTTTAGCGCCTGATCAAGGTCTGCAATAATATCTTCCACATGCTCTAAACCTACAGAACACCGCACCAAACCATCTGTAATTCCTACTTGTAGTCTATCTTCTTCAGCGAGTTTACTATGTGTTGTAGATGCAGGATGCGTAACAATTGTTCGTGTATCACCCAAATTTGCAGAAAGCGAACACATTTTTATTGAATTTAAAAAGTTTCGGCCGGCGTCTATACCGCCCTTTACTTCAAAAGCCACGATGTTTCCACCTAAACGCATTTGTTTTTTAGCAACTTCGTACTGCGGATGTGATTTCAAAAATGGATATTTTACCATATTCACTTTGTCGTGACGCTCTAAAAACTCTGCTACTTTCAATGCATTTTCACAATGACGATCTGCTCTAACGTGTAACGTCTCTAAACTTTTAGAAAGCACCCACGCATTGAAAGGTGACAAAGCCGGCCCGGTATTACGAGCAAACAAGTAAATCTCTCTTATTAAGTCGGCACGCCCTACACTTACACCACCTAAAACACGCCCCTGACCATCGATCATCTTGGTTGCTGAATGAATAACAATATCTGCTCCAAATTTGATAGGCTGCTGTAAATAAGGGGTCGCAAAACAGTTGTCTACCACAAAAATCAGGTTGTGTTTTTTAGCTAGATTTCCTAAATACTCCAAATCCAAAACATCACATCCGGGATTTGTAGGCGACTCAACGTAAAGTATTTTAGTCTCCGGTTTAATCAGGCTTTCTACTTTGTCAACTTCATCTACCTTAAAATACGAAGTTTCAATATTCCATTTTGGAAGGTATTTTGTAAATAAGGAATGTGTAGACCCAAAAACCGAACGCGCCGATACAATATGATCACCGCTATCTAAAAGTGCGGCAAAAGTTGAAAATACAGCTGCCATCCCGGTTGCAAATGCATAACCGGTTTCGGCACCTTCCATCTTGCAAATTTTATCTACAAATTCACTGGTATTAGGATTGGTAAAACGGCTGTAAATATTACGCTCCTTCTCTTCTGTAAATGAAGCACGCATATCTTCTGCATCTTCAAAAACAAAACTTGAAGTCAAATACATAGGCACAGAATGCTCTAAAAATTCGCTTCGGTTTAGTTGGGTGCGTATCGCTTCGGTTTCAAAATGTTTACTCATTACTTTATTAGATGTTAAACTGTAGAAAAGAGCTAAAAGACGCACCGCGTCTAATCACTTTCATTTCTATGTCTTTTAAATTTTCTTTTCTCTTTTTTTCAGATCCCAAGTACAGTGTATAGTATTTACTATCTAAAGTATCTTATCTCAGTGTCTATTCTACTTCTTCTCCGTTTAAAAATACTTTATAGGTAATGTCTACCCCGGCTTGCAACGTGATTGATACAGAACAATATTTTTCAAAACTCAGTTGTGCTGCGCGTAAGGCTTTTGCCTGCGGAACATCTCCCTCTAAATACACGTGAACGCGCATTGCACTAAACGGCTTCGCTTGACCAACTTCCTTGCGATCTCCTTCAACTTCTACGTGATACGAATCAATTTCTAATTTTTGCTTTTTTAAAATCGAAATAATATCTATCGCACTACAACCTCCTACACCCATTAATAATAATTCCATTGGACTGCTGCCTTGGACAACAGCTCCTGTTTTATTATCTATCATCACCGAATTTCCTGAAGCTCCTTTTGCTTCAAAAAGATAATCCTCGTTTTTACGTTCAAGTGTTACTTTCATTTTCTTATTATTTTAATACTATTGAAATTCTTTTCTAATCAATTCCAATAATTATGTTTTATGATATAGTTACATAATGTTCAACAGTTGGAAAAGGATCATAATAGTGATGTAAAAGACTTTTCCATTCTAGATATTCTGCGGATTGCCTAAAACTAGTAGTATGACTTTCCAACGTTTCCCAATTAACTAACAAAGCATATTGGTTAGGTTGTTCTAAACACTTGCTCAACGTATGATTTAAATAGCCTTTAATAGCACTGATATTCTTTTCTGCTTTTTTAAAATCAGTTTCAAATTGTTTCTCTTTACCTACTATAACATTCAAAATAGCCATTTCTAAAATCATACTGACAATTACAATAAATTAATTATTCCGTTCTGCGAGTTTCAATATATCTCCAAAAACGCCCCGTGCAGTAACTGCTGCTCCGGCCCCGGCTCCTTGAATCACTAAAGGATTTTCTCCATAGGATTCCGTGTAAATTTCAAAAATACTGTCACTACCTTTTACCTGCCCCAATGCAGAACTTTTAGAGGCTGTCACCAATTTCACTTCTAAAGTCCCTCCATCTTCCTGAGATAAGTCCCCGTAAAGGTCGCCAACATATCGCAGAACTTCGTTCTCTTTTAAGGCTTTTTTGCGTGCTTCAAAAACGGGATCCAATTCTTTTAATCTCCCTAAGAAATCTGAAGCAGAACCATCTCTTAAATTTTCAGGAATTAGGCTTTCTATCTGCACATCGCTAAATTCTTTATGCAAATCGAGTTCACGAGCTAAAATCAATAATTTACGGCCCACATCATTTCCGCCTAGATCTTCACGCGGATCAGGTTCTGTAAAGCCTTTGTCTATTGCATCCTGTAAAACATCAGAAAAATTGTGCTCTTCTACAGAAAACGTATTGAATAAATAACTCAGCGAACCACTAAACACCCCTTTTATACGGGTAATATTATCGCCTGAAAGATGCAACAAACGTATCGTATCAATCAACGGAAGCCCTGCTCCCACATTAGTCTCGTACAAATAGCGCTTTTGATTTTCGTCTAGAACGCGACGCAGTTTCTGATAGAAATCAAAACCTACCGTATTTGCTATTTTATTTGAAGAAACCAAGTCAAAACCATTCTGAGCCAAATCGATATAATTCTCAATAAATACCCCGCTTGCAGTATTGTCTATCGCAATCAGGTTAGCCAAATGATTTGCTTTCGCGAAAGCGATAACTTCTTTTACACCCGCTTCTTTTGAATTATTCTTAAAATCGGTTTTCCAAGTTGCTGAAGCTCCATCTATATCAAATAAGACTTTTTTAGAATTTGCTACCGCGAAAATATTCAGTGCTATTCCTTTGCGTTCTTTTATGGTTTCAGCTGAAGCTACGATCTGATCGATTAGCGTTCCACCAACCAATCCGTGTCCAAAAATGGCAATATTTATCTTTTTGGCAATACCAAAAATCTCCCCGTGAACAACATTAAGCGCCTTATTCAATTGGGGTTTACGCACCACCACACTTACGTTTTTACCGGTAACGGTATTGTTGAACAACAACGGAACAATTCCGTTTTTAATAAGTTCGCTATACGGCTTATGGAAACTACTCAAATCCTGACCTACAATAGAAATTACTGCAACTTCGTCTATAATTTCAATTCGATTTACATCTTGATTTTGAAAGTCTGCCTCAAACTCAAAACGCAATGCAGAGATTGCCAGTTGCGCCTGTTTAGCTTCAACAACAAGACCTATCCCTCTTTCCGAAGAACCTTGAGCAATGATACTCACACTCACGCCGCTGTTTCCTAAAGCACGGAAAATACGCGCATCGACACCTACTTTTCCTAAAAGTCCGCGACCTTCAAGATTAATCAAAGCCATTTCGCTTAAAACCGAAAGTGACTTAATCCCTTCCTGTTCTGCTTGCGCAGTAATTAGCGTGCCGGTATCATCTGCATTAAATGTATTTAAAATACGCAGTGGAATATTCTTTTCAATAAGCGGAATAATCGTCTTGGCGTGTAAAACAGAAGTTCCAAAATTTGCCAATTCGTTTGCCTCGCTATAGGTTAAGCGCTCTATCTTTTGCGCTCCCGGAACCAAATCTGGATTAGCCGTAAAAATACCATCTACGTGTGTGTAATTTTGAAGTTCGCCTGCATCCAAATAATTGGCTAATAAAGAAGCCGTATAATTGCTTCCGTTGCGACCTAAAGTCGTCGTTTGATTATTATCATCACTCGCGATAAAGCCGGTTACGATATTCACCGTATCACCGTTATACTTGGTAAAATGCTTCACCACCTGCTCTTTAGAAAGTTTATCGTTAGGTTGCGCATTACCAAAGACTCCGTTGGTTTTTATAAGCTTACGCGAATCTGTAAACTGAGCTTTAATACCTTCTTGTTGCAATAAATGCGTAACCGTTTTAACCGAAATCAGCTCCCCAAAAGAAAGCACCTCATCTTTCACTTTTTTACTGTAATCACCCAATAAAGCAACCCCATCAAAAAGGCGGTTGAGTTCGGCAAATTCTTCGGTTAGGTCAACGTCAAAATCATTTTGCTGATAGCCTTTAAAAGCCTCAAACTGGTGTTTATATTCTTGTCCTGACGATGCAGCTTCGAGAATAGCTTCCAGTTCATCGGTTGCTCCACCTCGAGCAGAAAGTACCGCTGCTATGTGCTCGCCATTTGCAACTTTAGTTTTTATAATGTTGAGAACGGTATCTAATCCTTTTCCGTTAGCTAGCGATTTCCCACCGAATTTTAAAATTTTCAGTTTTGCTGTATCCGCTCTAAATACAGGATAAAGCAACTGCTCCAGTTGTTCAAATTCGATTAAAAAAGCATCGTGCCCGTGTACCGAATTGATCTCCCCATAGGTCACGTTATTCTTATGTTGCGCGAGTTGTTTGTAGGTCTCACGATTTTCTGCCGGTGTAAAAAACAAGTCAGAATCCACACCGATGATGTGAATATTCGCTTCAACCTGAGTCAAAATTTCATTAAAACCTTCACGTCCCCGAGTTACATCTATGGTTTTAAGCAATTGATTCATCAGCTTATATGCAGACACCTGAAAGCGATCTTTCAGTTTGTGCCCGTGATGATCCAACCAACTCTCTACATTAAAAATGTTCAAGTCTTCATTGGTACTCCGTTGAAATTTATTCTTAAAAGATTCCGGCGTGCGGTAACACAACATCGCGTGCATACGGGCATCGTGTACAGGTTGAGAAGAATTATTTAAAATCTGCTCTTGAATCTGGCAGTTTGCAATCAACCAGTCAGTTGATTTCCAGTCAGATGCCACAGGGATTAAATGTTTTGTAATTGCCGGTTGAAGCGTCACCATTTCCCATGCAATTCCGCCACCCAGAGAGCCGCCTATAATTGCAAAAAGCTGTTCAATTCCTAGTGATTTTAGCCCTACCAAGAAAGAACGCGCTACATCTTGAGCAACAAACTCTTTATAGTTTTCAATCAAGAATCCATCATAACCATTACCGGGAATGTTGAATGATAAAATACTGTATTTACGAGTATCTATACATTTATCGTCGCCAATGATTTCGTTCCACCAGCCGTCAGGACCACTTACGTGGGAGTTTCCAGTTAAGGCATGATTCACCAAAATCACAGGAGCTTCTCCTAAGTTTTGACCAAAAGTCTCATAGCTTAGCTGTAAATCAAGCTGATACCCTGAATGAGTTGTGAAATTTTTAATTTCCAGTTTTTGTAACATAATAAATATATAGTGGCGTTAGCCGCAAAACTGAAATATGAAAGCAAGAAAGAAACGAGGAAATATCCCAGATTAGTTATCTATCCCGCTGTTTTGTCTCCAAATTTGGGGTAGAATGTAGCACCTTCTTCCAAGTGAAAGGGTTGCTAAGGCTTCATAGGGTCTATCCCTCCGCCTTTCTTGATAACAATTCAGTATGTGTTTGAACTTTGTGAACACAAATATTGCAAAACGTTTTAGATATATGCAAACAAAATCAGTCTATTTTTATTAAATCATAAATTTTCATAAGATTTTAAATCCTGTTTTGTAATACCTTCTAAATTTATACATTTGCCTGCCAAAAGAGGAAAGATTTGACTGATTGCAACCTCTTATGTCGATTTATTTCGATGTAAAAAATGCTAAAGGCAGTAAATACTACCATTTTCAAGGCATTTGTCAAATCACTCTTCGAAGTTTAATCCCACTGGCGGGAATAAAAAAATGCTTAAATGGCTTACCTATTTACCTCAGAAAGCGTGTCTGAAGGACACCCGGATAAAATCGCAGATCAAATCAGCGATACTTTACTTGACAACTTTTTAGCTTTTGACCCTGAGTCTAAAGTGGCTTGTGAAACACTCGTAACTACCGGTCAGGTAGTGCTTGCGGGCGAAGTAAAAAGTGACACCTATCTTGATGTGCAAAACATCGCAAGAGGCGTGATCAATGATATAGGTTATACTAAAGGTGCTTACCAATTTAGCGGTGACAGCTGTGGTGTCATATCGCTAATTCATGAGCAATCTCAGGATATTAACCAAGGAGTTGACCGTGCTTCTAAAGAAGAGCAAGGTGCCGGTGATCAAGGCATGATGTTTGGTTACGCGACAAAAGAGACTGAAAATTATATGCCTCTTGCTCTAGACATTTCGCATCGTATTATGATCGAACTGGCTAAACTGCGACGTGAAGAAAAAGATATTCCTTATTTACGCCCAGATGCTAAAGCTCAGGTAACCATTGAATATTCTGATGATAACATTCCGCAGAAAATCGTTGCAATTGTTGTTTCTACGCAGCACGACGAATTTGATGAAGACGAAAAAATGCTGACTAAAATCAAAGAGGATATTATTTCCATTTTGATTCCGCGTGTAAAAGCCGGATTGACCGATGATTTAGCGAAGCTATTTAATGATGATATTACCTATCACATCAACCCAACCGGAAAGTTTGTAATAGGTGGTCCTCACGGAGATGCGGGCTTAACTGGTCGTAAGATAATCGTAGATACTTACGGTGGTAAAGGTGCTCACGGTGGTGGTGCATTCTCGGGTAAAGATCCTAGTAAAGTAGATCGCTCGGCTGCTTATGCTGCGCGTCATATCGCTAAAAATCTGGTTGCTGCAGGCGTTGCAGATGAAGTTTTGGTACAGGTTTCTTATGCGATAGGTGTTGTTGAACCTACATCTATTTTTGTAGATACGTATGGTACTTCAAAATTAGGATTGAGTAATGGGGAGATCGCTACCAAAGTGCGTCAACTTTTTGATTTGCGTCCTGCTGCAATAGAAGACCGCTTAAAATTGCGAAACCCTATTTATAGAGAAACTGCTGCTTATGGTCATATGGGTAAAGATCCGCAAGTGATCACTAAGGTCTTTGAGAGTCCGTATAGTGGTAGAGTAACCAAAGAGGTTGAGTTGTTTACCTGGGAAAAATTAGATTATGTTGATAAAGTAAAAGAGGCTTTCAACATATAGTTATAAATATCATAAACGTTTTAGAATGCCACTCATTACGGGTGGCATTTTTTAATTTTACTCGATAATCGAAAATTAAATTTTCAGCAAAATGGCTCTTCTACTTATTCGAAACAATAAAGATTACCAACCGTGGATCGACGCGTTAAAAGAAGCTGACTCTTCAATTGAAGTAGTCACTCCTGAGACCATAAAAGATCCTGCAGATGCTGCTATGGCTATTACCTGGAAGGCGCCAAAAGGCAGTTATGCAAACTATCCCAATCTAAAAGTAATTGGCTCTATGGGTGCCGGTGTAGATCATCTTTTTGAAGATCCATCTTTACCTAAAGATGTTATCCTAACCCGTATTGTAGACGAAAAGCTTGCAAGCGATATGCAAGAATTTGTTTCAGCTTTATGTTTAAATCACATTAGAAATCTCAAGACTTACACCAAACTACAAAAAGAAGGAACCTGGCAACCTACCGATTACAAACGTGCTAAAGATGTCACCGTAGGAATATTAGGTTTTGGAACACTCGGTCAGGCCGTGGGTAAAATGCTTAAAAATATTGGCTTTAAAGTTATGGGATGGTCACATTCTAAAAAGGAAGTTACAGGAATAACGAGTTATATGCAAAACGAATTGGATGCCTTTTTATCTAAAGCTGAAATTCTGGTTTGCTTACTTCCGCTTACTGAAGAAACTCAGGGAATTTTAAATACTGAATTATTCTATAAACTACCAAAGGGTGCATATCTTATTAATGTTGCCCGTGGAGGCCATCTGGTTGATGAAGATCTTATTGAAGCTTTGAACACAAATCAATTGAGCGGTGCTGCTCTGGATGTATTTCGAACCGAACCTTTACCTGAAGACCACCCGTTTTGGAATCAGGAAGATGTCATCATTACGCCACACATCGCGAGTATGAGTAACGCTGCTTCGGTTTCTGCGCAAGTAGCAGAAAACTACCAGCGTATGCAAAATGGTGAGGAATTGAAAAATCAGGTAAAAGCGGACAGAGGGTATTAATTATTCCAATTCAGAAAACCATTTGAAACGTGTTTGAAAATCACCATTTAAATCTGATAATTTAAGTTTTTCTAAAATAGAACCTATCTCGGGATTATCGGATTCACACAAGCAGCATTTTATAAAATAGAACGATGCTTTATTACGTTCATCTATAATTTCTTCATTGAAATTACGGTCTAAACTTCTATTAACCTTACTTAATCTTCCACGATATGTTTCAATAATTAATTGATATAATTCGATTCGCTGTTCAAACAAATTATAAGTGCTCATATCTTTAACAAGAAGATTTTTTGATTTTTTAAGATAACTTTCAGCTACTTGCAGAAAGTTATATCTAATTTCTTTTGAAGGAATGTTTACAGCATAATCCATATAGCGTTCTGCTAGATTTAGAGCTGTATTATATTGCTGACTCCTATAATATTGTAAAGCTGACCTATTTAAAAATGAAGTATTAAGTTGATATTTTTTAAGCTCTCTTAGCAATTGATTATTATCCATATATCCTCTGTGATGATAAATAACTTCTCCATTACCATCCATAATGAAAACATCTGGAATAGCATTTATACCATAGGAACGAGCAAAGCCTACCTGTCTGTCAATATCTATTTTCACCGGAATGAAAGCTTGCATCAAATTCTGAACTTCTGGATCACTCCAAGAATCACGATCCATTTTAAGACAAGGACCACACCAAGTTGCCCAAAAATCTACAATTATTAATTTATTTTGAGCCAATGCTAGTTTCTGAGCATCCTTAAAAGAATTCACCCATCCTACTGCAAAAGAATTAGTCGCTAAAAATAAAAATAAGTAAACAAGTAGATTTCTAAGCATAGAGAATTCTTTAAATTATGAAACAGATAATTATCAATTATAATAATTATTTTTTACGAGTATGTTTCTAATATACACATTTTTAAATCACAAACCTTTCGCTGAGATTACATTATCGTTAAAAACTCCTAATTTCTTTTAAAATAGGGTTAATTTCCTAGAGAACATTCTAGTGAACCAGTACCTTGTTTCTATTAAATTTAAAAATTATGGATCAAGCAAAGTATGATGAAATGGAAAAAATGCTTCATAAACTGGAAGATATTAAAAACAGTCAGGAAAGCATTATTGATAAGATCAACCACGTAATTACAGACCTTTTTCAAAATCCGGATAAAGATTTAGAAAAAACAATGGAAGAAGCTCATCAAAAAGCTTCTGACAACGTTGATAAAATAGCAGGAGCTATTGAGAATTATGAGATGAAGATGAATAAGGCACAATTGTCTTAAATTTCAGCTGTAGTAATACAAAATAGATACCAACCCCCGGTTAAAATCGGGGGTTTTTAATGCTTTATTTTAGAGAAATTATTAAGGAGCACTTCAATCTTTAGTATTTTTCAAACTAAAGATTGGTGCAGCTTCACTTCTGCTTAAAGTTTAAAATCCAGAAGAAAGAGAACTTTTTAAAACCAATTTTAATTCTGAAACCAAATATTTTAGCAAAACACGGAGATATAATTTTGTCAAATACAGGCTAATATCTTTATTTTGAAACATTAGTGTCCGATAAAACATTTTAAAAGCGGGATTTCCAGAAAAGGATATCCCGCTTATTTTATATCTTGAAGTTACCACACATTCGAGATATGAATAAAAGTAGAAACTTTAGCGGACACCCCATAATCAAACAGGTTTTAAATTTCATCGAACCCAATGATATTTACCGGACAGCTAAAAAGCACAACAGCGACAGGTACACAAAAAAGTTTACTACCTATGAGCACCTTGTCACTATGATCTTCACGGTTCTCAGTGGTTGCAGCTCGCTTCGGGAGGTATCCAGTATCATGCTGGCCTGCGAGGGCAAGATCAACCATTTGGGCCTTAATGATTTCCCCAAGCGCAGTACCTTGTCCGATGCGAACAAGCGAAGGAGCGCAGCGGTCTT
>NZ_FQUN01000024.1 GCF_900129005.1 Leeuwenhoekiella marinoflava DSM 3653
AGATACGACAATCCTAAACAATTGGCTTGCTATAGTGGCGTAGTGCCTTTTGAATACACTTCTGGGACCAGTATTCATAGAAAGTCCAGAATACATCCAATGGCCAACAGGACGCTTAAAAAACATCTGCATATGAGTGCCTTGGCCGCTATCAATCATGATCCCGATATCAGAGCGTATTATTTGCGGAAAGTTGAGGAAGGAAAAAACAAAATGCTGATTATAAATAATGTTAGAAACAAACTTGTACATAGGATATGTGCCGTCGTTAAAAGAGAGCAACCCTATGTCAAAAATGTAGCCTAAACCTTTTTGCATTTTTTCTTGGTTTTAACATGGAAATCTTTTCGCCCCGAGTTCTCGGGGCAAAAATTTCGTACAATTCGGCTAAAAGCCAATTGCCAATTTCAGGGAAAAGATTTCCCGTTATGTAATTTTTCGATGGGCAGGGTTATCGGCGAAAGTCAAAAAATGGATTCCCCTGCGTAAAATTGAATGCTGAATTTCAGCGAAATAAAGATAAGGATTTTTATTGAACTGGATATGTTTTAGCAAAAAAAGACCTCTGAAAATTCAAAGGTCTTTCCGTTCCTATTTGGACAATTTCAGATATTAAACACATAGGTATAACTGTATAAATTCCTTCGTGCTTCTTCCTCGATCATTACCTCAAAATTGGTGCAATGCTTTTTTGAATACTTCCGAATATCATCGCCAAATTTTTGCTCGACGTCCTTTTTTGAACTTTCCAAAAGACGTTCTTGGGCATCCCCGTTCAGGTCTGAAAAATTTAGATAGATCATAATTTTTAGGTTTTGAAGGGGTTAGTATTCGCTCGGTAACATCAGTGTATTATTTACAAAAAACAACCGCAGTTCATCGAGCGGAAAATCAGTCGCCCGATACCCGTGTTTTTCCAAAATATTATCATTTCCATCCGTGTAGATTATCTCAGCTTCGTAGCCCGTAAAATCCTGTTTGTCCTCGGACAATCTCTTGAAGTCGATAGTAATAAATTCGCTTCGGTTCATTAGGCTTTTTGCGATTATAGAAGTGTCCGTAATGAGCCAAAAACATTCGGCAGCTTCCGCCAAATATTTCAGTCCGTTTGTGTAACGGGTTCTTAATAATGGGATTTGAAATATGGTTTCTGAACCGTGAAAATGTTGCAATCCCTCTTTGATTTCGTTAACTTGTGTTTTCATTGTTATCTAATTTTAATTAATGGATAATGAAAAAGAGGGCGCAACTTTAGACGGAAACGCCCTCTTTATTTTTAAATTAATCGGCTGAATTATTGCCGTTCTTAGTTCCCAACAAAAGGATTTCATTGGCTTCCACTTCGGTAACATATCTTTTGATACCGTCCTTGTCCTCGTAGCTTCGGGATTTCAGTTTTCCCGTTACCCCGATTTCTTTGCCCTTTCCGGCATATTTCTCGATGATTTCGGCAGTTTTGCCCCAGGCTACTATCGTGTGCCATTCGGTATTTTGGATTTTTTCGCCCTCGCTGTTTTTGTAATACTCATTTGTGGCGAGTGAAAGACGGGCTACCTTTTTACCGCTTTCAAGGTTCGTGATTTGTGGCTCTTGGCCAACGTTTCCGATTAACTGTACGTGATTTTTTAAAGTACTCATAATAAAAGAATTAAGATTAATTAAGGCTACCCGAACCCTTCGGATAGTTTGCGTTTATGTTTTTTTGAAGTGATTTACTTATTATATCCAGAGCGTTTTCCTTTTTTGTTTTTTTTAGTCCCGCTTCCTTTTTGATGTTTTTGTAAGATTTCATAAGTTTCGATTTTGATTTACTTCCCATAGAGCCGTCCGCTGTTACCTTTTTTTGTTGCTGATACATTTTCAATATTTGGAATTAATAAGGAGTTATAAAAGGGAGGCACGACCGGTTATGCACTCCGTTTAACTTCCAAATGTTGGTATTTTGCTTACAAAAAAGGGTAGGGACAGCGGCGGTGCGGGAGTAGTTCTAAATGCCTTTTGTGAAGTACAAAAACATAGGAAGCGGGACTAAATGATTAAATGGAATTCCTATGAAAAGCGGACTCCGTTACCTATTTCACCTTGGAATGGAGTGCGCTTCCCAGCAGGGCGGGAAGGGCAAGCGGAATGGAAAGCAGAAATCGGGGATGGTGTCCAAGACCTTAGTAGGAAAGCTCTTTGCCCGGAATGTAGCTTTTCGCGAAATGCAGCGGCAATGTGCTGACCGGGTTATGAAAACGGATTATCCTTTGAGTAGGATTAAAAGCGGACTTGACTTCAAAGGTGTAGATGGGAATGGAGCGTTCCTGCGTATTTCAGCAGGATTAGCGCAATGGAAATCGGAAGCTTTGGGGTCGTGTCCAAGACCTTTGGAATGAAGCGCTTTTCCCGGAATGAAGCTTTTTCAGCGGAATGTAGGGGAATGGGCTGAGTGGGATAAAAACTATTATTTGTAATTCAACCATTAATTTTTCAGCATAAAATAAGGGGCGATAATAAGTTATATGACTTTTGTCTTTTGTCGGAATCCGGACTTATAAGTTTGTATATTGTAGGGATATAAATGAGTTGGTGGCTATGTAAACAATAAGCTAAAATGGCTCCAAAACTTTAAATTTTAAGGAAATGGATAAAAAAACAATTTTAAATTTTTCTTTTTTGTTCCTTCTCTTGTTTAATGGGTGTAAGGCACAAAATCAAAGCAATTCACTTCAATTAATTGCAACAGTTCCCTTGTCCGAAGTAAGAGGGCGAATTGACCATTTAAGTTATAACAACGGGCAACAAATACTTTATGTAGCTGCATTGGGCAACAATACCATTGAAGTGGTTGATTTAAAAAGCAAAAAAATCATCCATACTATAGAGAATTTAAACGAACCCCAAGGTGTCGTTTACCTTCCTGAAAGCAACTCCATTTTTGTTGCAAATGGCGGTAACGGGGTTTGCGAGGTTTTCAATGCAACCACTTTTGATAAAAAGACTTCAATAAAACTACCGGATGATGCCGATAATGTTCGTTACGATCCTACAGATAAAAAAATTTATGTGGGTTATGGCAACGGCGGCATTGCCATAATTGATGCCACTACCTTTAATCTTATTGCCAAAATACAACTTTCAGGACATCCGGAATCTTTTCAAATAGACGAAGCTGCAAAAAAAATGTATGTAAATGTTCCCGGTAAAAAGCTTGTTGAGATTATCGATTTAAATAAAAATAGGGTGGTTGATAAATGGAAAGTGACAAAAGCAAAGTCAAATTTCCCAATGAGCCTAGATGCAGTGCACCATCGTTTATTTATAGGATGTTGGCACGCCCCAATGCTCTTAATATTGGACACACAAACGGGAAATAAAATTTCTTCTTTGGATATTGACAGGGATGTGGATGATATTTTTTACAGCCCCCAAAACGAACAGTTATATTTGAGCTGTGGCGCTGGTTATATCGATGTATTTAATCAAATTAATGCCGACACCTATACAACCGAAGGAAAAATTTCGACTGGTTCGGGTGCGAGGACATCCCTTTTTATTCCAGAACTAAACCAATTAATGGTTGCATCTCCTTCGGATTTTAATAGTGAAGCTTCAATATTGATTTATATGGTGAAATAAAAATAACACACCATCAATAAAACAACAAAAAGTTTAAATGTTTGATCGAACTTTGGCGGTAATTTTTAACGGTCATTTTGGGTTTTCTAAATTATTGAATTGAGGAAGTTTGTTCTAATGCAGCCTTAAATCCTTCTGCAAGTTCTTCCGGGTTTCCCTTGGCCCAAAAATGCATATAAAACAATCGGGGTTCCTCAAAAAGCATATGATTATGTAGTGCTGCAACTTCAATATTGTTTTTCACCAATTCTGTAATGACCGCATTCACTTCGTCGGCTCTCATTACAAAGTCGCCTGTTATAATAGCCTCATTTTTATTGATGGCCTGAAAGCCAATTGCGGTTGCAATGCCAAAAGTTGAGGGCATTGTTTCGCCATTCATAGTAATTGACCCTTTTCTGGGAAAACCAAATTTCAATAAATTTCCACTTTCTTTGCCATTCGAACCCAAGATTTTCTTTACCGGAGCCCAATCCATTTCTTTTTTCTCACTTTCACTTTTGGTTTCGGTCAATGGTGTAGCGGTAAGCGCATAAGCACCTTTCATAATTTTAGATAATTCCAGAGCGTCCCCGTTCCCCGCAATGTGCATATAAATCAGTCGGGGCTGTTCACGTAACAAATGATTATGAATAGCGGTTATTACAATGCCGTTTTCCTTCAAATAAGGTAGAACCCTAGGGATTTCGGTGTCCAGCATTACCATATCCCCCATAATTTGTGTTTTGTTCCCCATCGGGCGGTATGCTATCCAAGAAGTGTATGCCAAACCGGCCTCCACAGGCGCTCCATCAATTTTTAGGTGAATATCAGTACGGGGAAAGGTCACTTTGTAAAATTCCTTATTGTCCGCTAGTTTCTTGTTCCAGAAACTGTCTATTTCCTCAACCCTAAATGAATTTTGTTGGACTAAATCCGTTGAATCCTGAGAAACGGATTTTTCCAGATTTGATGTGTTCTTATCTTCTTTAGGTTTTTCATTGCGATTATTACAGGCAGTTAATAATCCAAAAAGACTTAATAAAATCAGTATTTTTTTCATCTTAAGTATTATTTTTATTTAGACTTACTTTTTGTAAAGTTAAGAAAAGCTATGAGTGAATTGAATTAAAAATTGAAGTAAGTTAAAAAAGAGTTTTACCAATTTATTTATGCACACACATTGACCCGACCTGAAATATGAAAATGGATTATCCTCTTGAAGTAGGATTTAAAGCGGACTTAACTTTTAAGGTGTAGATGGGAATGGAGCGTTCCTGCGTATTTCAGCAGGATTAGCGCAATGGGAATCGGAAGCTTTGGAGTCGAGTCCAAGACCTTTGGTAATGAAGCGCTTTTCCCGGAATGGAGCTTTTCGCGGAATGCAGGGGAATGGGCTGAGTGGGATTGCAAAGCCAACTTTCCAATTAAATCCTTTTGCTGAAAATAGGAAAAATCCAGTTTGAGGTACTGGATGAACCTTTAATAGCATTAAGCCATTTCATAAACGGCATCGAACAGTTTTTTGTCCAAGCGTTCTTGTTGTGAAAAGCTTTTCTTCAATGTATTGTGAAGCATTTGATTAAAAGCATTATAGCCTATCCATAAATTGGGAACTTCATTGAGCAGCAACGCTTCATTATCAAGAATTTCAAGGACTTCCCGGGATTTCTTTGAAGGATCATTGTTCCTATCACTACATTCATACCGGAACAATCTCGTGCTTTCCAGAATTTCTTTTACAAATTCCTTGGTGTCGATAATTTCAAATTCCCTCATTCTGTCGAACTTCTTGGTAATGCTATAAAATTCATTATCCACGAACTTATCGAACAAATTGTTCAACCTTGGCATTATCAAGTCGGTATTGTTCTTACTGTGCTTGATGGAAAACTCGATTTCCGCCTGTGAAACGTGAAGGCCATTGGAGCATACTTGCCGGTAAAAGCCAAAATGCCCCGATGTTTTTTCGCTACCATCATAGGAATTCTTAAACCGCAGCATCGGCAGTATCAGGTCTTTTTCGTTCTTTACCGAAAACTGGCTTTTATCGTCGATGATAAAGTCGGTAATGAAAGACCTATCATTCCTGTTGATCGTCCGTTTCTGATAATTCAGTCCGGCATCAGTCAACATTTCCTCTGCTTTCTTAAAGAATAGTTCGTTCGGTACGTGGCCGTAGCTGTTCGATACCACGTTGACAATTTTGCCATTTGAAATTATGGTATTTTCAAGTCCCCTTCGGGATTCCATCTGGGTCAGGCTTTTCAAGGATTTCATTTCTGATGGAACGAAGATTTCATCCTGCTGTAAATTTGATAAATACATAACATTTGATTTTAGTTAAACAATTAATATTTAAGCTAGAACCAAACGGAAGATAAAATCTCAGCTCAAAAGGAAACGGAATAAAAGGAGTGAGAAACGAGCCCGATTATGCCGTAGTCTTTTGATGGGAGTATTTTACGAGTTTACCTTTGCGCATATATTGATTGAATACTCTCTCTTTTTAACCGGAATTGACATCAAAGATGTAAATGGGAATGGAGTTTGGCTGCTTCCCTACTTTTCTCGGGAATAGGCGGGCAAGTGGAATGGGAATCGGAAGCGTTTGGTCGTACTACTCCCATTATAAAAACTATAAGATTTTTGATGGAGATAACTGAAATAATAATTATCGTTAAAACGACTATTAATTAAGCTTCCCATATGACACTTATAAGTGTTTTATATTTTTTCGTAGGAATACAATATTCATTAAACTCAATATCCTCTTCCCAGTCATTTAATTTAAACCACGTAGACTTGTCAATAGATTGAGTTTTTTCAGATCCCTCATAGACAAACGCATAATCTTCATCTATGTATTCTTTAGCAACTGAAAATTCTGGTGGCGGAATCTTGGTGATATCGTTTGTATAGCATTTAAAATCTTCTGTTTTTCGCCAATATCGAACAATACCATCCGTGATGAAGACAACAAAAAAAGGTGTTATTTCCAGCGTTAACATTCTGAAGATTACTGAGGTTAAACTGGTATTGAAATGCTCACTCACTTCTTTTATTAAATCTGGGCTAAATGGCTTTCTTAAAATAAAGTTTCTAAAAACTTGTTCAGGCATTAAAAGCTCGCCTGCAAAATCGTTTGCTTCTATTTCTTGAATACCTCTTTTGTGAACTTCTTCTAATCTATTCCAGCTCAAAGTTTTCTCATCATCCAAATGAAATTCCAATCTATCGTGAAGAAAGAAGTGCCCTAATTCGTGTGCTGCAACAAATCGTTTGCGTTGGGGGGTAGAAATATTTACATCTACCTTAATTATTGTTTTTGATCTACCTCTAATAATTACACCATCTGAGCCATTTAATTGTTCTTCTATATAGATAATATCAAACCCAGCCAATAAATTCTTTATAGGAAGTTCGGTGACCTCATCAAACCCGATTAGTTCTAATATTTCTTTTGCTTTATTACTTCCCTTCAGACTTTTCCTCATCTTCAAGCATTTCTAATATTTCTATCAGATTTTGGTCTTTAATTATATCTTTGATTTGTTCTTCTGACAGTTTATCTAACCTATTGAATTGTGTTTGTAAATTATTTGTTCTCATCAATTCATTCATATAGGCAATTGGTTTATCCAAACCTTTGGTTAAAGCATCTTTAAAATAATTTGATGCTTTTTCAAGCATACGGTCATACTTTACAGTAGTACTTTTTGACCTTAATTTAAATGTCAATTGCTTGATAAATTTATCTTGTGATAACGATTGTTCATCCAAATTGACACCTTCTGCCTCGAGCTGCTTCCTAACTAAATCATCAGGAATCGCCTTGTCAAAATTGTTAAGACTTTCCTTTATTGTTTTTTTAAGCTTGTCCACTTCTCGTTGAATTTAATTTTTTTTCTTCTTAATCTTCTTGATATTGTATAGATTACGTCGATTGGCTTATCCAGCAAATCCGCTATGTCTTTTGGTTTATCGATTCCATTTGCCAAACATTCGAACATTTCAATTTCATCCTTGTCGGCTCCTTGGTCTTTCAACTGTTTTAGCCATTGTTGCAGCCTAACTTCATCATCAATTTTTTCTAAACTGAAATCTTTTGCGGGTTCTTCATCAAAATAATTGGGAATATTGATTATATATTCTGATTGTGGATTTTCATCAGAATTATCACTTGCTCTTTTCAACTGTTTGAAAAAGCTATCTAAATCACTTTGTAAAGCCCAAAACAGGAATTTTTCAAAAGAGCAGTTATCTGGTTTCCATTTTCTTGTTCCATCGCAGACTTTTGTTAATGTTTGCTGACAGAAGTCCTGAAACTGAAAACCTTTTTTGTTTCTGTCACTCTTGTCATAAAAGCGGTCACGAGTATAAAGTTCCATCCTATTCAAGAGGTTTTTTACGTCAATTGCGTTAAGCTGTTCTATTATTTCTTCAGTTGTCGCTATCCTCATTCATTAAATATATGCTTCAATTTCGTAAAAATTTACCAAACGATGGCAAAAAAAATTAAAACACAAGCATATAAGAGTGTAGAACTTTTAGAACAATACAAATGGCAACAAATGGAATAAGTGGTGATAATCGCAGAAACGGTGCGATAAAAAGCAGAACACAAGTCAAAAACCCTAAAACTGGTCTTTATGTTAAAAGAAATTCCGATTCCGGAAGATTTATGGATGTAAAGACCAGCGGTGGAAAATTTAAAGGTGTTACCGATAAAAGTAAGTAACACTTCAGCGAAACCCAATTGCTGCGAATTTGGGATAACTAAAATTTTGATTATGAATTATTCATTTCAGAATGACAAGTTGAGTCTTTGCGAAAAGGACACTTGTCTACATTTAAATGGTAATAGCGCGAGAGTTATTTCAACAATTTTTACTGTGGTAACATTTGTGGCAGCTATAACAGCTATCACAAAGGCTATCAAGTAATCAACTAGGCTGGCTCTTTGGAATCAGCCTAGTTAATAAATTGAACTCTATGGAAAAAGAAAGATTGGAATACACAGTAAACCGCTTAGACCATTATTACGATAGCGTCAATAACAAAACGGCGGTATATATCGCCATAAATACATTTATAACAGGTGGGGCGATTACGCTCTTAACTCAAATACAAAAACTTTTATACAAAGAAAACTGGTTGTTATTGTCTTTGGCTTCTATTATAGTTCTTGGTGTTATTAGCTTAATACTGTTGGCCTTAGCTAGTATGCCCTATTTTTCGCCAAAATCCGATATAGAATCTTTGTATTATTTCGCTAGCATAGGGCAAAAAAGGCCTGAAGAATTCTTTGAACTTTCAAAAAATCAAAGTAAAAAAGATGATTTAAATGATTTAAGAAATCAAGTCTTTATCCTTTCAAAAGGTTTGAAATCAAAATTCAAAAAGCTCAAATGGGCTTGTGGCTTATTAATCATACAATTTGTGCTATTAGCACCCTTAACCTACATATTAATTAAAATAACCTCATAAAATGAACTTATTCGAAAATTACAAAAACGTAATAAAGAAAGCGGTCGAGAACGACCCAACAAAATCAAACAAAATTTATGGCCTTAGTGAACCGCTTCTCGAAAGCAACCGTGATTTTCTTAAATCGCTAAGAAATGAACTTCCTGGTAGAGAATTATCGCCCGAAATGAAATTATTTGCGAAAGGAATGGGTGTACAAGACACTTTTGACTACCAACCATTGGGGAGCCATCCAGATTTTGCACGCTTAAAAGGCACAGACTTGGTTGAAGAGCATTGGATAATATCAGGATTCATAGATGTGAAGAAAAGTACAAGGCTTTTTAATAATTTTACAAAAGGTACGGTACGGTTAATAACAGAAAGTATCATCCGGGCTTCAATATTTGCGGTAAATCTTTGTGGCGGTTACGTACATCGTATACAGGGTGACGGCTTAATGGTATACTTCGGTGGAAAAAACATCGAAAAACTGAAAGCAGTTGAGGATGCTTTAAAATCCTTTTCAATGATATCTTACTTCGTTAAAAATGACCTAAAAGACTTTTTTGAGGATAATGGTGTTCAGGATATTCACACAAGAGCCGGACTGGATCTGGGTCATTCAAAACAGGTAGATTGGTTTTATTCAGGGATCGGTGAATCAGGTGAAGTTACCACTTGTAGTCTGCATACAAGCCTTGCTCCAAAAATGCAAAGCAATGCTAAAAACAGCGGAATAGTAGTGGGTCATAATGTAACGACCCAGCTAAGGAAAGACAAATATTTTGAGCAGCGAAGTAAAGAAATCCACGATTATGAGGATGGAAGAAGATACCATCAATACAATTTTAATTGGGAGCGATATTTAGTAGACAATAACCTAGCAGTCCAAAACGATACGGGTGTTTTGGTGTTAACTATAAGTGCATTACCAGACCCAAAAAAGAATAGCCGTGATTTATACCCTATTGCCTCTAAAAGCAAACCTTATTTCAATTATGATTAAAAAAAGGCTCAATCAAGATATTGAAAGCTTTCTAAGCAGATATTTTTCCTTCGAAAAAGTCCAAAGTCCAAAATTTGGATATTTAGCTCTTGAAGGTAAAATAAGTATTGTAGACGATAGAAATAAACTTTGGGGACATTTCGAAATTCTCGTTCTAATAAATAAAAGTGAATACCCACACACAACACCTGTTGTAATTGAGAAAACCAATATCATAAATAGAGACTGGAATTTTCATATTTCAAAGGATGGTGAATGCTGTTTGGACATCCCACATAAACTGTTGAAACTAAAAAAGAGGGGTATTTTATTTGAAGAGTTTTATAGGGAAGTTATCTATCCATTTTTTGCTAATTATCATTTCAAGAAATCAACAGGTTACTATGCCAACGGTGAGTACGACCATCATTTTGCTGGAATAGTCCAATATTACCGCGAAGAATATGGGCTTAAAGATTTCAAAAACATCATTGCTATTTTGGAAACAGCCTTATACCGTATAAAATATCAACCAAATAAAGAATGTCCTTTGTGTGGTGGTCATAAATATAAAAAATGTTGCCGAAAAAAGGTTTACAAATTAAAGGGATACGGGCAACCACAGTTAATGATTGATCTGGAATTATTTAAACAACAACACTTCAGAAGAACCAAAGGTTTAGAGTGAAATGATATAAAAATAAAATATAATAGCAAATGATGCCAATATATATCAAAGAATATTCTTTAAAGGAAAACATCAAAATGTTGTACCTATGTTGTACCCATTGCCAAAAAAAAAGCCCACACATTGCTGTGAGGGCTTGATTTTGCTAGTAGCGGGAACTGGACTCGAACCAGTGACCTTCGGGTTATGAGCCCGACGAGCTACCTACTGCTCTATCCCGCGATATTGGACGGCAAATATACAATACCTCTTAGGTTCTCACAAGCCCTTTTTAAATAAATTTCAAAAAATATTTAATATTATAATTTCGCTAACACTAACAAGCCTGAGTATTAGATATCTTAGAGAAATGAAGAAATTTCTAATTGGGCTTTTTATTTTTTTTATACTACTAGGAGCCGCAGCACTTTACCTAAATACCTACCTCAAAAACCAACTTCAGGAGATTCTTGAAAATGATCTACCAGCGTCTATCTCTCTAGATTACGAGAATATTAATATAGATAGCTGGGGCGGAAATGCGAGTATGACCAATGCTACTGTGCGTATCAAAGCAAACGACTCTATGCCACGAAGCGAAGTTAAAAATGCCAGCGTACAGCTTAGAGGGCTCAATCACTGGGATTATTTTAAAAATAAAAATATTCACTTCAAAAACATTAGCATTCATGCGGATAGCCTTACACATTACAGTAACCGCAATAAAAAAAAAGAAGAAAATAAAAAGCAAAAAGACAGCACATCAGAAAACCCTATAAGTGCTCAAAATATGGATAGGCATTTTCTAATTGAAAAATTTGATTTAGTCACAGATTATATTCAGATTATAAATCCTAAAACGGACTCGGTTAATTTAAAAACAGCTCATTTCAATCTGAAACTAAAAAACATAACTCCTAGCATTTCTGGAGCAATCACACGCCCCTTTGATTACGAAGAAATTTTAATGAGCTATGACTCTCTGTATTATCAGACGAATCAGTATGATGTACTAACTGTTGGTCATGTTGAATGGAATGGCACTGATCTAGAAATGAATGACACAAGATTAAAAACACAATACTCACGCAACCAACTTAGCAAAATGATTGAGAAAGAACGTGATCATATGGATTTTTCAATTAAAAATATAAAAATCCACAATCTCAAATACGGTGAGGAATCTGGTGAATTTTACATCAACACACCATTACTAGAATTAGAGCAACCCTCTCTTAATATCTACAGAGACAAGCGAATTGCAGATGACCTGACTAAAAAACCCTTGTATTCTAAAATGCTACGCGAACTCAATTTTGAGATGATGATAGACACCATCAAAATAAAGAATGGCGGAATTGTATATCACGAAAAAGTAAACAGCGCTACAGAAGCGGGAATGCTTGACTTCAGTAATCTTAACGCATCGCTTTATAATGTTGGCAATACCTATGAGTTGGGAGAAAAGAAAACAACAATTGCTATTAAAGCCATTTTTATGAAAAGCAGCCCTATGAGCCTTGATTGGAATTTTGACATTAATGACCCTCAAGATAAATTTTACGTAAAAGGAAGCTTATCTAAATTTCCCGTAGCTAATCTTGAATCATTTACTTCTCCAAATTTAGGCGTAGAAATGAGCGGAAAACTAGAGCATACTTATTTTACTATTTATGGAAATAATTACAGTTCGCATATAGATATGCAAATGACTTATGATGAGTTTAAAGTCAATATAATGAATCAAGAAAAAAAGAAGAAAAAATGGTTTGCTTCTACAATTGCCAATATATTCATTGCCAAAACGACTAAAAATGAAGATGGTGGTTTTAAAGAAGGTTCTGGTGAGGTTAACAGAGATCAGACTAAATCTTTTTTTAATTATCTCTGGCTGAACTTAAGAGAAGGAATGCTTAAAACCGTAACTGTATTAGATTAATCTGAAGCTATCCAAGAAATTGCTTCAAGACGCTTATTTACAGTAAAATTACGCATATCCTTACCTATAAGTGCTTTGTTAAAGTTTGCTATCGCATGAATCCACTTTCGGTTAGTAACCATCGCAATTTTATTGAGACGGTTAGCGTGCTGCATTGGGAAAATGCCAGCAATAAAAACAGCATCTAGCGTAAAACGCTCAATATTGTTATCTTCTAAATATAAATTAATGGTATCGTGCTCTTCAAATTTTTTAAGAATTGCAGCTTTAAGCTCATTAACGGCATTATAGTCCATTTTGCCCTCTACAATGTAGCCGATAGCATTCCGAAAAACTAAAATTTAGAAGCACAATAGGGGAATTAGGCTCTAAATATAGCATTTATTGCTCAATACTAGCAACTTGTAATTCTGTTAGTACAGCATCCTCATAACGCACGGTAAGTTCTATAGGATTACAGCATACTTCACAATCTTCAACATAAACCTGATATCTTACCGAAGTATCCAATAACATAGAAATCTCTTCCCAGCAATACGGACATTGAAAAAAATGCTCTTCCATCTAAAATTCAATATTAAGCAACTGCCCTACTTGTTGTAAAAGCTGAAGCTCTGCAAATTTAGCCTCATATTTAGCCAAGTTCTTATTGGTCTCTGCGTTAATCAGATTAATCTGCGCCTGTCTAAATTCAATTGAAGTGATTTGTCCCAGATTAAAACGCTCACGAGAACGTTCAAAATTATTTTTATTGGTAATTACATTTTGCTCCTGAATCTCATAAACCTCAACCAAATTCTCATAATTACCTAAAGCATTTGCTATATCCCGATCAACTTCAAGCTTTATTTGCTCTTTCTGTAAAAGCTGATTCTCCTTAGCTATTTTTGCATTTTTCAGCTGAACAATACTGCTTCCACCGTCAAAAAGATTCCATCTTAAATTCAATCCTCCTTGAAATCCTGTATTCTGCCTTGTACTTCCTCCAAAGAAAGCAGAAGCTGGTGTTATAGATTCATTCCAACCATAAGAACCGGTAAGTCCCACTGTGGGTAAAAAACGAGCTTTAGAGGTCTTAATATCGTATTCACTTAAGGTTATAGAAGATTCTGTTTGCAATAAACGCACGTTGTTTTCTTTAGCCAGTTCCAGATAAGATTCCAATTGAATCTTCGGAATAAAAATCACATTCGTATCTACTGCAAAAGTTTGCTTAAGTTCACGAGCTAAAACCACATTAAGATCACGCTTAGTGTTATTTAAAAGCTGACGTGTATTCATCAAGTTAATACTGTCATTCGTAACATCAACCTCAGCATTTAAAACTTCGAGCTTTGTGTTTTGACCATAATCAAATTGATAACCGGCTCTTTTTACCCGATTTTTAGAAATCTCAAGAGTTTGCTCTAAAATCTCAACATTCTCTGTCAAACGAGCCACTTCATAATAAACCGAAAACAGCTGCAAAATGGTAGTCTCAATCGTTTCGCGAGTTTCTAACTTAGTTAAGTTATAAGTCTCTTTAAGGCTTTTGTAATTGTAAAGCCTGCCCAAACCATCAAACAAGGTATAATCTAAATTCACCGAAGCATTATAACTCTCTGATTTTGCATTATTGACCTCAAAAGGTGGGCGATCATCGGGCTCAAATTTTTGATCTTGGAGGCTGTAGGACATTCCAGCAAGGCCAAAAACCGTAGGTAAATAATTAGAATTTAATATATCTGCGTTATTCTCTGCAATTAAAATTGAATTATCAGCGACTGCAATATTGTAGTTATTCTCTAAGGTTAAAGCGATCGCTTCAGACTTAGAAAGCACTTGCTCTTGAGCAAAATTAAAAAAACTTTGGCCTAAAGCAAAAACACTTAAAACTGCTATTTTTAGACTAATGCTCTTCATTTTGTTCTTTTAATTCTTTAATAGCACGTTCTACATCTTCCCGCGCAGGCTTTTTCCCTGTTTTCACCCACACAGCTTTTGCTTTTATCTCATTAGAAATAGACAGCAATAGTGGTAGCATTAATAAAGTTAACAGGGTTGCAATCCCTATTCCATAAGAAATTGAGATCGCCATAGGTTTTAAAAATTGTGCCTGTCTACTTTTCTCTAAAAGGAGCGGAGCCAGACCTGCAATGGTCGTTATACTCGTTAGAAAAATAGCTCTAAATCGTGATCTACCCGCTTCAAAAAGTGCGTCTTCAAATTTCACTCCGTCTTTTAATGCAGCGTTCAACTTACCTATGAGCACCAGACCGTCGTTTACCATAATACCAATCAGAGCAATGATTCCTAAAGCGGAGAGTACATTTATAGGAAACCCGTGAATGTAATGCCCCCAAGCTACACCTATGATGCTAAACGGAATCATTAGAAGCAATAAAAAAGGCTGACTGTAACTACGGAATGTAAATGCGATTGTAGCGTAAATTAAAAACAAAATCACCCAGACAACTTTATTTGCTGAACTACTTAACTTCCCAGCTTCTCGGTTTTGACCTTCATAAGACACAGAAAGTGTAGGATACTTTGATAAAATATCTGGCATTACATTTTGCTGAATATCAGTCATAATATCGGTAACACTTCCGTTAGGGTCAGCCATATCTGCATTTACCTGTATTTCTCGCTGCCCTTCTAAATGACTGATAGATTCGTCACCTCGCGAAATGGTATAAGTCGCTATTTCGCGAAGCGGAATACGATCGCCAGCCGGTGTAACAATACGCATATCATCAAGATCATTCAAGCTACTGCGGTCACTGCGATCGTAACGCACCCAAACTCTAATCTCATCTTGACCACGCTGAAAACGCTGCGCCTGCGTACCAAAAAAACCACTACGCACCTGCGTCATCACACTATTAAGATTAAGACCTAGTGAATAGGCTGTCTCTTTCAGTTTTATTTGAATTTCTTTGATTCCTTCGGGATCTGTATCAACCACATCGCGCAATAAAGAATTATCATTTAATTGAACACGCAACTCTTCTTTTGCAGCTTTCAATTCTTCGGTATTATTGCCCAATAAAGAAATAGAAATAGGACTTCCTCCAAAATTACCACCAGAACCAAAGGTGAGTCGCTCAACGCCATAAACCGGCCCTACTTGATCTCGAATAGAATTGGTGATTTCCGGCGAAGAAAAATCTCTAAATTCACCTGGAAGCAAATTAATACGCAAAGAAGCCTTGTTATTACCCGGCCCTACACGCTTGATTATATTTTCAACAACCTGCATATTGTCAGTTTGCTTAGCGGTATAATCATCATTAACGCGCCACGCTGCTTTCTCTACCAAAGTTATAATACTATCTGTACGCTCTGGATTTGTCCCCTCAGGCATTAACAATTCTATAGAAACCGTATCACTTGCAACATTAGGAAACAAAGTCACACCCACTACACTTCCCATTATTGAACTAATCGTCAAAATGAGTAATGCTAATATTATTGAAAACGAAAGTATTTTATTTTTTAGCGTATATCGCAAAACAGGTGTATAGATTTTGTCCCGCATATAGCTCATAAACTGATCTCCTTTTTTATTGAAAAATCGCAGTTTATACATAAACTTATCAATACCCTTTTTTGAGGCTATTTCAGCATCAGACTGCCGAACCAGCGCTTTACTGTGCGCAATATGCGCCGGTAAAATGATAAGTGCTTCAACTAGAGATACCACAAGAGTTAAAATAACAACCGTAGAAACTTCACCAAAAAACTCCCCTATTCTACTGTCTAAAAATAAGAATGTAGAAAAAGCCAGAACCGTTGTAATAATTGCTGAAATAATAGGTGGAATCACCTCCATCGTACCGTCTATTGCTGCACGAATAGGTGTTTTCCCCATCTCATAATGTTGGTAGATATTTTCTGAAATTACAATACCATCATCTACAAGAATACCAATCACGATTATCATCCCAAAAAGAGAAAGTACGTTGATTGTAACTCCAAAACTTCCTGCAAAAATAAACATACCTAAAAATGCTACAGGAATTCCGGCAGCTACCCAAAATGCTAACCGTGTGTTTAGAAAAAAGGACAAGAATAAAAGCACCAGTAAAATACCTTCTGCGCCATTAACCACTAAAAGATTAGTACGCTGCTCCAGTCGTATAGAAGAATCTGAAGTAATATCTATATGAACCGCATCGTATTTACCATTAAACTCTTCTATATATTCTTTTACCTGTTCGGCAGTGGGCAGTAAATCTTCGTTATTTGTGTTACTGATCTCAACATTTACAGCAAGGTTTCCGTTGAAATAGGATGCGTTAGGCGTTTCAGAAAAACGATCTCTTAAAATAGCAACATCACTCAAACGAACTAGCGAACCATCTGGATTAGCTCGAACGATGAGATTTGTTAGTTCGTCACCATAATAAGCACGATTATTCGCTCTGATCAGGTAATCTTCAGTTTCGGTTTTTATATTCCCACCAGTGGTTAAAATATTTGCTCTAGAAACCGCTTGTGCAACTTCCTGAAACGTTAATCCGTATGCTAATAGATCATTTTCACGGACGGCGATTTCAATTTCTTCTTCAGGAAATCCGGTAATCTCTATTTGAGAAATACCATCCATTGCCCGCAAGTCATACTCAACAGAGCGTGCTATTTGTTTCAGTGTAGCAAGATCTAAGGTTTCTCCACTTATAGCAAAACTTATAGTCTGCCGTATCGCTTCTTGCTTTGCTACAACCAGGGGTTCCATTCCCGTAGGAAAACTAGGAACACGATCTACAGCGTTTTTAACTTCAGCAAGAATCACATTGATATCTTCGCCTTGTTCAATTTCAATAGTTACGCTACCTCCATTTTCTCTGGAAACAGACGTCACTCTTTCAATACCCACAAGACCTTTTAAATTATCTTCAATTTTAAGAATAACACCTTCTTCAATCTCTTGCGGAGCAGCACCAGGGTAAGCAACGCTGATGGTTATAATCTGTGAATCTATAAGCGGAAAAAATGAAGATTTCATCCTAAATATGCCGATGACACCAAAAATTATAAATGCCAATATAACTACATTTACGGCTACACTGTATTTGATGAAATAGCTTATAATTTTTTTCATAATGCTATTGCTTGACAGTTGGCTTGTTCTGTGTATTTTCTAAAACCTTAACGCGCATACCGGCGTAAGCACCAGGAACTGATTTTGAAATATAGCGTGTGCCATCATCAAGACCTTTAACCACTACTTCTTTATCTGAAAAATAAACGGGCTGTATCTCTACAAGGTCTAAAACACTATCGCGTACCACATAAAGCTGAGAGTTATCTACCAATAATTGGCGTGGAATACTTATCGCATCCGGCTCATCTCTAGCTTCTAGGTTTGCTTGTAGAAACATCCCTTCTTTTAACGTATCTGCTCCCTGAACTTCGATAAATACTTTTATAGTTTGTGTGGTCTGATCTACGCGACCGTTTACACGGACTACTTTACCCTGATAAGATTGCATTCCATTACCGTCAGTTAATGTAACACGCTCTCCTATTTCTAGCAAATCACTAAAACGCTTGCTTACGGAAACCTCTAGCTCATAGACTGAAGTATCAATAAATTCTCCTAATTTTTGACCAGAACGCACCAGCGTCCCTTTGTTAACCAGAGCTTCGGTCAAAATACCTGAAAACGGAGTGATGATTCGGTATTTACCTAAACGCTGCTCCAGATTTTTTAAATTATAATACGATGAAAAGATACCGCGGCCCGTTATGAAGTAGCGCTCTTTGTCTGAGGATGTTTCGGGAAGTTCTGGTGTAGATTTATTGATATCAAATCCATCTAAATAATTTTGCCATTTCTGATAATACTCCGGATAATCTAATCGTAGATCCGGCATTATTGAAGTAATCAGATTGTACAAATCACTCTTAGCAGCTTGCACCGAAGCATAATATTCTGAAGAATCAAGGTTTAATAAGGTTTGACCTCTTTTATAAGCTTGCCCGGGTTTAAAATCATTAGAACTGCTTCTAAAAACTCCCTGAACTTCTGCGTAAAGTTCTAATCTGTTTTTTGCAGCAAGGTTACCATTTGCCGGAATAACTATTGGGATGGTACTGTTTTTTACAGTTTCAACAAAAACGGTCTTAACCTCCTTAGTGATTTCGGTAGGCATATCTTTATCGCGTGTAGCAATAAAATAACCTATAAGAACTGCAATACCCACTATGAGTATCGCTATGACAGAACGTACAGCTTTAAGCATTAAAAGTACTTTTTATGAAAAAATTAACTTAATCACAAAAATACCCGTATCACCGACTCAAGTAGTTAAAAAAAACATAAAAGAAATGACTAACTATAACGCTCAAGTTCTTCAGACACTTCTTCCCACTTACTCATAAGCTCTTCTACTTTTTTCTTTTTAGCTTGATAACCGTCAAAAAAGTCCGGTTTGGAGCTGGTTTTCTCATAGTCAGCAGCCAACTCAGCATCCATCTCTTTCATCTGGCGCTCCAATTTATTTACTTCAGACTCTATATTGCTCAACTGATTACTAAGTGACTTAAATTTCTTCTGATCTTTATAGGTATCTTTTGTAGCAGCAGGTTTTGCTTTGACTTTAGGGTCCTTTTTTTCTATTTCACGTAGATTTTCTACTGCGCGTTTCTCTAGGTAATAATCAATATCACCTAAATACTCTTTGATCTTGTGATCTCTAAATTCATAAACTGTGCTCGTCAATCCCTGAAGGAAATCCCGATCGTGAGAAACCAAAAGCAGCGTACCTTCAAAACGTTTTAAAGCTTCTTTCAACACGTTCTTCGATTTTATATCCAAGTGGTTTGTAGGCTCATCCATCACCAGCACATTAAAAGGCTGTAACATCAACTTTGCAAGAGCCAAACGATTTCGTTCACCTCCAGAAAGCACACGCACAAACTTATCTGCTTCTTCTCCTCTAAACAGGAAAGACCCTAAAATATCACGCACCTTGCTTCGGTTTTTTTCATTCGCCGCATCAATCATCGTATCGAGTACGGTTTTGTTTCCGTCTAAATGATCTGCTTGATTCTGTGCGAAATACCCAATCTGAACATTATGTCCCAATTTAAGTTTTCCGTCATAGCTAATTTCGTCTACAATAATTTTAGCCAAAGTAGATTTACCCTGTCCGTTTTGACCAACAAAAGCAGTTTTACTATCGCGCTCGATAAGAAGATCTATTCCGTTAAGAACCGTTTTCTCTCCGTAAGATTTTTTTACATCTTCAGCTTCAACAACTACTTTACCCGGCACCACAGATACCGGAAAATTTAATGTCATCACGCTATTATCATCTTCATCAACCTCAATCACATCCATACGGTTCAGCTTCTTAACTAGGGATTGCGCCATAGTGGCTTTTGAAGCTTTTGCCTTAAACTTTGAGATCAGCTTTTCGGTGTGTTCTATTTCTTTCTGCTGATTCTTTTGCGCAGCCATTTGCTGTTCGCGCATTTCTTGACGCAGCACTAAATATTCTGAATACGGTTTGGGGTAATCGTAGATCTTTCCTAAGGAAATTTCAATAGTTCTGTTTGTCACGTTATCTAAGAACATTCTATCGTGAGAAACAATCACAACAGCACCGGTATAATTGCGCAAAAATCCTTCTAACCAAATGATAGATTCTATATCTAAGTGGTTTGTAGGCTCATCGAGCAAAAGCACATCGTTATTCTGAAGTAACAGTTTTGCGAGCTCTATACGCATACGCCAACCTCCCGAAAAAGTATCGGTAATTCGGTTAAAATCTGCTCTTGTAAAACCAAGCCCCATCAAGATTCGCTCAGTCTCACCCTGATAGTTATAACCACCGTGAATCTCATATTGATGCTGAACTTCATTGAGCTCAACCATAAGATCGTGATAGTACTCACTCTCATAATCTGTACGCTCAGCTAACTCTGTGTTTATTGCTTCTAGACGCTTCTCTAGTTTTTTTATCAACTCAAAAGCTTCATACGATTCTTCTAGTACCGTACGACCTTCTACAAAATCAATATCTTGCTTTAAAAAACCAATCTGAATATCTTTATCTGTAGCGATCTGACCGGTATCATACTCCTGCTCGCGTGAAATAATGCGTAACATAGTAGATTTACCAGCCCCGTTTTTCCCTACCAGTCCTACACGATCACCTTCTCCTAATCTAAAGGTGACTTCTTCAAATAAATATTCTCCCTGAAAGGAAACAGAAAGGTTGTGAATGTTAAGCATGTTCTAAAAATTTTAAGGCGCAAAGTTATTATTAAATGACGGACTTTTAGCATTTAAATAAAATCCATTTGGTAACACGTGTTACTTATTCTTCTTGAAGAAACTCTTATTTTTACATTATGAAAAAACTTCTCCAAGGAAATCCACTGTACAGCATTTTTACAGGCACCTGCCCGGTATGCCAACAAGCGAGTATGTATGAGACAAAAAATCCGTACAAACTAACTGAAACCCTAAAGATGCACGAGCGTTGTCCACATTGCGATACGAAGTTTAAAATTGAACCTTCATTTTTCTACGGCGCGATGTATGTAAGTTATGGTGTAGGCATTGCTTTTGCCGTTGCTGCTTTTGTAATTACACATTTTTTTATAGGAGCCGGTCTTGTCACAGGATTTCTGGCAATTATAGGTACAGTGCTTGTTTTCGCACCTATTATTATGCGTTTAAGTCGTAATATTTGGATCAATTTTTTCTTTGATTATAATCCTGAAAAAGCAGAAAATACATCTAAAACTTCTTAGGGAAACGCAATATTGAGATTTCATCTTCTAATACTTCCCCGTTTTCAATATGATTATATAGCTTATCTGCAAGGTAAGATCCCATCATTGTGCCTCTAGTTCCTAAGCCATTTAAGATGGCTAATTGTGGATGTTTAGGGTGAACTCCAAGTAAAGGTCGTCTATCACCAGTTGTAGGTCGCACTGCAGCTTCTTGCTTGACAACATCAAACTCGCAACTGATAACTTGCTTGAGTTTAGCCACAAGCTCTTCTCGCGCTTCTAATGAAGTGTTGCAATCTTTATCGTTCCAGTTGAATGTTGCTCCCACTTTATAAATATCATCTCCTAACGGAATAATAAAAAAAGTAGATTTAAGCGCTTGTGTTAATTTAAGTTCTGGAGCATAAACATCAACATACTCTCCTTTATTACCCACTAATGGAAGTTTATTAAAAAAAGGATTGGCTTTAACACCGAAGCCTTCGGCGAAAACGATACGTTTTGCTTTAATATTATTATACTCTATTCCACCTCCGGAATTGAATTCGATCTTATCATAATCAAAAGCTTCTAGCTTATAGTGATCATTTTCAATCAAATAATTTTTATACGAATCTAAGAGCTTAGAAATATCAATACGTATCGTCTCTTTGACTTCTCCCGCATGAAGTTTAGCGTAAACCTTTCCGGAAACATCCGTTTTCAATTCAGGTTTCAAAAATCGATCTAATCCGGATTTATCTGAAGCTTCAAACCAGTTGTTCTGATCTTCGGCTGAAGAGAAGATTTTATAGACAGGAATTTCGGTAACTGAATTCAAACCCAATTTAGCATCCAGCCGTTTAAAATAATTCTTAGCTAAGTCGAATTGTTCCTCCCCTTGCCAAGGCAATGTATAACGCTTTAAAATCACCGGATTGATCAATCCCGCTGCAACCCGACTCGCTGCTTCTACTTGTTTATCTATAACAAAAAATGATTTTTCATTCTGCTCAAGCTTGTCACAAAAAGCCATCCCTGCAAGCCCAAGACCAACTATTAAATAATCAACCTCTTTCATTTTGTAAAAATAGGATATAAAAAAACGCCTTTTAAAAAAGGCGTTTAAGTTTTATTCTAAATGGAATCTTTTAATAATTCCACATATCAATTTCAAAGTTACGAATCTGCTCTTTTATGCGTTGTGATTCTAACAACTGCATCATAGCATTATCAGCAATATATTCTTTAACCTCACGGTCTCCCTGTATATTATCTACTTGATAAATAACACCGTTGAATCTTCGTGAATTCAACAAATGATCAAAAGACAAAGGCTGCGCAGAGTTCTGCGGATTGAACACCTTTGCTTCGTGTAAAATATCACGAGCTGTAGGATACCACACCCAGAACAAAGGAACCATTACTGGATCTTCATCATCTATAAAGTTAACATCCGGAGCTACTGGAGCAATACCCATTAAACGGTATTTCAGCTCTCCCTGCCGCTTATCAAAGTACCAGTAACCACGAATCCAATACTGCTCAATGTCTGCAGCAGAAATATCTCTTCTGTCAATATATTGCTCATCTACTTCATAACCCGCATTGATTTGCTCAATACCTAAATCTGTTGTATCTACCCGAGACATTGCAGCAGAAATATCTTCTAAAGCTATTTTATCATTGAAGTATGAATCTGCATAAATATCAAGTTTACCCTCTTTTATGTTTTCAACTAAAACATCATACAAAGGTTTACGATCTGAGCCTATATTGGGATCTACCGGATAATACAGAGGAAAATTCACACGTTCATCAAGATCGATTATTTCCCATGTATTTTTACCCCATAATACATCACGACTATCCACATAGCCATAAGGAAGCGGCTTATCATTGTCAAGCTCGATCTGCTCTTCAGTTTTCTCATACATTTCATCTGGCATTTTTGCATTTAGAATATTAGTTTGAGCAAATGCGGTCAAACCAATAATCATCATACAAAAAACACTAAACGCTTGCTTCTGGCTTTTCATAATACTTTTATTTAATTAGTAAGCTCGACAAGAACAGGAGAGACCTTTTTAAGTCTATAACTGCTATTACCGGCAATACTTGCACTAATATCAAATATCTGTACTGTAGATCCTCGCTGTGCTCTTCTTAAAACATCTTTAGCACGTGAATCTAACTTGTTACCACTAACTTGAACGGTAGGTTGGCCAGGCACATTGAATTTAAAACCTGTCACTCTCAGGTCTAAATCAAAATCAAAATCAGGCAAATCTGCTCCTACTGTAGATATCTCTAACGAATTGCGTTGCATTTTTAGTATACCATCTTCACCCCGAACTGTTCCTGTAGGGCTTGGTATATCTTTAATACGGAATTGCTTAGAGTCACTAACCTTAGAACCATCTGCTAAAGTACCGGAAACACTAATAGTAACTTCGCGGCCCGTACCCGGATTCATTGTATAACTACTTCCAGAACCTTTTGACAAGCCCGGTGCGCTAGCACTTACATTATTGTCTGCAACACCTGCAAAACTAATGGTCATTGGATTTGCAACACCGCGGTAAACAACATTCATTTTATCTGCTGAAATGGTAGCTGAATTCGGTTTGTTTATTACTGCATACTCACTATTAATAGGAATAGACTTAGGCTGACCATCTTCTGTATAAACCAACTCTCCTGTAATTTTTCGAGTACCAACATTACCTGCAGGAAAATCTAAAACTACCTGACCAGCTTGTAAATTATCCACTTCAGTACCATTGATAATTACTTTATCAAAATTCAATGAATTATCAAAACGACCTAAAACTACTTTTCCTTTAAAGCTTTCACCAGAGAAAAAAGCAGTTTTTTCAGGTATAACAATAGCCTCGTAATTACTCAACGAAACATCTTTACTCAATTGACCTTGCAATAACGATGAATAAACTTCAGACTCTGCTGTTTTTATATCATTTTGCATTTGCGTAAATCGAGTAATAGAAGCTGCTAACGGATAGCCTTCAAAGTTATAACGCAACCAAGCAATTTCCTTACCATCTTTATTAGTCTGTGGCTCTACAGCAAATGTGCGTTCAACAATTGAGTTTACCTCACTAAATTCATCACCTAAAGCTTCTTTCATATCAGCCTTATAGGTTTCTATTTTAGCTAAGAAAGCTTCTCCTTTTTTGGTGTAGCGATCTCCAGTAAACCAACGCTCATCTAAAACTGCAGTTTTATCAAGGTTAGCATAACTACTCGTATCTACTCCTTCTGTTAAGGTATCTTTGATGCTTGCTAAGTACTGATAGAATTCATCAGAAATTTGCTTAACACGTTCAGCTTTACCAAGCAAAGGTTTATATTTTGCTGGTTGCTCTAAAGCTTTAGCTTCTAAACCCGCCATAGCTAATTGATTATCATCAGCTAATCTTGAATTAGAACTTGTAAACTTAAGATCAAATATTTTAAATGCATTTAAAATCTCTTTATCCACATTCATTGCAATCATTGCAATAAACACGAGATACATAAGATTAATCATTTTCTGTCTTGGGGACTGTGTTCCTCCTGCCATAATGCTATTTTTTCTACTGAATTAAAATTTGGGCTCTGTAATTCAGTTAGCGCTTATTCATTGCAGAAAGCATTCCACCGTAAACACCGTTTAATGAAGAGAGGTTAGTTGCAAGACTTTCCATTTGTTCTTTAAGCTTACCAGCATTACTGGCTACTTCATTATTTATTTCAGCCTGACGACCTGCCGTTTCAACTTGTACTTTATAAAGACTATTTAAAGATTCTAGTTGTGCTGCTGCAAGCGCCATTTCCTGACTGTATTTTTTAGTAGAATTCATAGCTTCAGCAGTTGGAGCCATTCCTTTCGCTGCGCCTTCAAAACTGCGAATACTTGTACTTAAGCTACTCATCAGCTCAGAATCAATACGTGCATCCTTAAGCATCGCATCCAATTTTTCTGAAAGTAACCCCTTTGTTTCGGTTAATTCTTCTTGTTTTTTTGGTTTTGTAGCTACTACCGTAGTATCGCCAGCTAATTCTGGATAAACTAACGACCAATCTAATTCTTGTGAAGGTCTTTCAAAAGCTGAATAACCAAACACTAAGGCCTCTACAACCATACCTAAGGTAAGAATTTCAGATCCATAAGCCCAGTGTTGAATTTTAAACAATGCTCCAACAATTACAACTGCTGCTCCAAGACCATAAATCATGTTAGTTACAGAAATGCTTCCTTTTTTTGCCATTTTAATAGTTTTTTGTTTTGTGAAATTAGGTTAAGTATATATTTGGGGAAATATATTAAGGGTGATTAGCGACGCGAAGGGCCGTTTCTCATGTTGACATCCTGATCTACACCAAGATAATCTTGCACAGTTCTAAAACCAATATAACTACGAGCAGAATCGGCATACTCATAATCTCTGGTACTCACCTGAATTAAGTAAGCAACATCCTTCCAAGAACCACCGCGAACTACTTTTCGAGCATTCTTAGTGTCATTCACATTAGGATTCATAGTAGAAACATATTCATAAGCGTTAGGATCGTAAGAAGACCCCACCCATTCTGCAACATTACCTGCCATATTATAAAGATCATAATCATTAGGCTCGTATGAATCAGCTTCTACAGTGTATAAAGCCTGATCTGCAGCATAATCACCACGAAGCGGCTTAAAATTAGCCATAAAACAACCTCGGTCATTTTTAGTGTATGGACCACCCCAAGGATAGGTTGCACTTTCTAAACCACCACGAGCAGCATATTCCCACTCTGCTTCACTAGGAAGTCTAAAACGGTTTACAAGCTCTTGATTACGTTCCTTTTTATAAGAATTCTTATTATCGGTACGCCATTGACAAAAAGCTCTTGCTTGTTGCCAGCTAACACCTACAACCGGGTATTCATCATAAGCACTATGCCAGAAATAATCGTTGTGCATAGGCTCATTATATGAATAAGCAAAATCTTTAATCCAAACAGTTGTATCAGGGTATATTTTAGTTTCTTCCGTAATTATAAAATCTTTACGAGAGCCCTTCTTCTGACGAGCAGCAGCTTCCATATCAAGATATTTATATTTAAAAATAAGTTTCTCAACATCTACAGTTCGCTGACCATTATATGCTTCTTCTAATGGAATATACATCGTATCCATAACTGAAACATAATATTCATCAGGATAATCCATAGGATCGTCAATAAGATCTATATCCCAATTGAGTTTGCGATCACTATAATCATCACTAAGACTGTAATAATTATCATACATGTACTGCTCATAAGGAGTCATGTTATCTGGATCATAATCCACAAAAGCATAATCACCTATACCTCCTGACCCTGGAGTTTCACCCATTAAATCAGCCTCAATAGCTAAACGTGCTCTAGTAACAGAATCGCGAACCCACTTAACAAATTGTCTATATTCTGAGTTGGTAATTTCAGTCTCATCCATGTAGAAAGAACGGACGGTTACCGTTTTCGTTGGGGCATTCTTGATGGCAGCAATGTCATCATCACTTTTACCCATTATAAAGGCCCCACCAGACACAAGTGTCATACCGTAGGGTTTTTCAGGATTCCATTTTTTGCCTTTTACTCCCACAAGTTCGCCACGATCATTGCGACCACAACTAACTAATAAGCTTACAATCGCAATAAATGCAATAAACTTCTTCATAGGTAAATTAGGTTAAATCTAGATTTGAGACAGTAAACCTATCTATAAAAATGCTAAAAAGCAATTTTTTGATAAAAATAACATTCAAACCCAAAAAGTTTTGTTAATTATATTTCATTCTTACGCTTTGCCTTGTACCAACGCTCAGGAATCTCCTGATTACAGGCGTTCACGTAATCTGCTTCTGTGCAAGGTAATAACGTGTGTCGCTTCAATTTATTATTAGCTCCCTCTAAGAAAGGAATTTCAATCCACCATCTCTCAGACTTTGTACTCTTGTAAAAGCTTAAAAGCTCATCTTCAACGGGTACGCTATAGTGTAAAAATTCTGTATCTCGATCTGTAAGTGACTCCTTTACTCGATAGTTCACACCTTCAATAAAATACCAAATAAGCTGTGCGACTAATGCAGCAGCAGTCTCGGTTCGGCTTGCCAAAACATATTCAAAAATCCCAAAAACACTCACGCGATCACTTAATCCTGCGTAGCGTGTTATAGCGCATGCCTCTCTACCATTCAAACCATTTACATGCTCCGGATGCATATAGCCCAAAACCTCAGCTTGCAAAGCTGAAAGGTCTAAACTCACTACATCTGCATCGCGCATAACCGGTTCAACACTACTCAAATCTGAAGTTACATTTCCCAATCTGAAAGAATCAAAAAACAACTTTTCCATCAGGTCTATTTCTTCTTGACTGTTGTAATACGTTTGATACGCTAAACTTGAGTAATTAAAGAGATTATAAGGCTGATCTACAATAATCTTACCTACAAATGACTTATTAGTCATTGGCAAGCTACTATCACCTAGATCAAAACTACCATCTACGTTTACTAGATTCACCATCTGATCCAGTTCATCATACGCCCGATACAGTGCATAAGTTAAATCCTGAGTTCCGCCTATAACAATAGGAATCACATCGTTTTTAACCAGCTGAGCAACAATAGCTTTTAATGCATAAAAAGTATCTGAAATACTTTCGCCTGCGTCTAAATCACCAAGATCTCCAATTACTGTATGCCAATTACCCGGAAAAAGCTTGTACAATGCTTTACGAACCGAAGTATAATCTACCGGAATATCTATTTGATCCACAGCTCCTCGATTTTCACGAACCCCAATAACAGCTATTTGAAGCTCACTCAACTCCGGCAAGCCATCTTGACGAGAATGAATTTTAATCTGTGAAAACAAACTTTGTTCGTGCAATAAAGCGGCATGCGCAATAACTGCATCAGATACCGGAAGTAAATTTTCAAATGCCATGAATTACTTCTTTTTTGCTGTTGTTTTCTTTCGAGTTGTTTTTTTGGCTGTAGTTTTCTTAGCCGCTTTTTTCTTAGGCTTAGGCCCTTGTTTTTCTAGAATATCTTTCACCTCTTCTAATGTCAGCTTTTGTGCATCTACTGTTTTAGGTAATTCTATCTTGACTTTTCCTTTTATAATATTAGAGCGTCCCCAACGTGCTTTTTCAACACGTATTCCTTCTTCTTCAAAGTTGTGTATCACCTTATCGCGCTCTTTCTGCTTTTTATCTTCAATTAATTGCACAATATCTTCATCTGAAAGATTATCAAAATCATACTTCTTATTGACGTTGATAAAAATGCTATTCCATTTTAAGTAAGGACCAAAACGCCCCACTCCTTTTTGCACCGGCAAATCTTCATAATGGTAAATAGGAGCATCTGCTTTTTGCTTCTCCTTAATATATTCTACAGCTTCATCGTACTCCACTTCAAGAGGATCTCTTCCTTTTGGCAAAGAAACATAGGCTTTACCAAATTTCACATAAGGACCAAAACGCCCATTATTTACCTGAACCGGCTCACCTTCAAACTCACCTAAATCACGAGGAAGCTTAAACAAGTCCATCGCTTCTTCAAAGGTGATACTTTCTAACTGTTGGTCTGGCAATAAACCTGCAAACTGCGGCTTCTCTTCATCTTCAACAGAACCTATCTGCACCATTGCACCATATTTACCCAAACGCACACTTACCGGTTTTCCGGTTTTAGGATCTTTTCCTAAAACACGCTCTCCTACTTCGCGTTCTGCATTTTCGGCAACATCTTTTACTTGCGGATGAAAGTCTTTATAGAAGTCTTTCATCATCTTAGTCCACTCCTCATTACCTTCAGCGATTTCATCAAAGTTCTCTTCAACTTTCGCTGTAAAATTGTAATCCAAAATATTTTCAAAGTGATTCACCAAAAAGTCATTTACCACCATCCCTACATCGGTAGGCACGAGTTTACCTTTATCAGAACCAACTTTTTCAGTGAGTTTTTCAGACTTTACCGCTCCTTTTTTCAAAGTCAGCAAATCGTATTCTCGTTCGATACCGTCTACATTTCCCTTTTCGATATACTTTCTATTCTGAATAGTAGTAATCGTAGGTGCGTATGTTGAAGGTCTCCCAATACCCAACTCTTCTAGTTTCTTTACCAAAGATGCTTCTGTATAGCGATAAGGTGCCCTTGTAAAACGCTCTGTCGCAGTTATCCAAAGATTATCTAAAGCTTCCCCTTCTTTCAATGGAGGTAGAATTCCGCTTTCTTCCTGATCTTCATCGTCCGTTCCTTCTAGATAAACTTTCAAAAAACCATCAAATTTGATCACCTCACCATTGGCTGTAAAGTTTGAAGGATGACTTGAAGAAGCGATCTGCACATTAGTACGCTCTAACTTAGCCTCAGTCATTTGAGAAGCAATTGCACGTTTCCAGATCAATTCATATAAACGAGCCTGATCGCGGTCTATGTTTACACTATGTTTACTGAAGTCTGTAGGTCTAATTGCTTCGTGAGCTTCCTGAGCTCCTTTACTCTTACCTTTATAATTACGCTCTTGATGGTATTTCTCACCATAAGCTGAAACAATCTCATTTGCCGCTCCTTGCTTGGCATCCTGAGAAAGGTTTACACTATCAGTTCTCATGTAAGTAATGAGTCCAGCTTCATATAATCGCTGAGCCATATTCATGGTCTTGCTTACCGAAAAATACAATTTACGTGCTGCTTCCTGCTGTAATGTTGACGTGGTAAATGGTGGCGCCGGATTTTTCTTAGCCGGTTTAGTTGTTAAGGCTTCAACCTTAAATGTTGCATCGGCGTTAGCTTCTAAAAATTTCTCTGCCTCTTTCTTAGTATCTAAGTTTTTCGGAAGCTTTGCTTTTAAAGTTTTACCTCCTGCATTAGCAAATTCAGCATCTACTCTAAAATAATCTTCTGTATTGAATGCTTGTATCTCGCGCTCACGCTCAACAATAAGCCTCACAGAAACGGACTGCACACGACCAGCTGAAAGACCTCCTTTTACTTTTCTCCATAAAACAGGAGAAATCTCATAACCTACCAATCTATCTAAAACCCGACGCGCTTGCTGCGCATTAACAAGATTATAATCTATATCGCGCGGACTTTCAATCGCTTTTAAAATCGCCTTCTTTGTAATTTCAGAAAAAACAATTCTTTTAGTTTTAGATTTATCAAGTTTCAACTCTTCGGCTAAATGCCAGGCAATCGCTTCTCCCTCTCGGTCCTCATCACTCGCAAGCCATACCGTCTCTGCTTTATTTGCTAAATCTCTCAGTTTTTTTACAACTGATTTCTTGTCTTTATTAACTATATATTTGGGCGAAAAATCACCATCTACATCTACTCCAAGTTCTTTTGTTGGTAAATCTGCAATGTGACCAAAACTACTTTCTACCTTAAAATCTTTTCCAAGAAATTTCTCTATAGTTTTTGCCTTTGCAGGTGACTCAACAATTACCAGATTTTTTGCCATATTGCTTTTTTGAAAATTTGCCATAAATAGACCTCGACAAGTCTACGTTATTCTGACTTTAGATTTGCAAAAGTAGTAGAAAATTTATTATTCAGACCTATAAAGCCTTCACGACCGTTTAGAAACCTCAGTTAAAGACCCTGCTTCTAGCCATTTATTCATTTAATAATTATACCTGATCATTTAAAAAAAACCTTTTTGAATTTCATCCTAATGACACTTTGTCACAACATCTGTTAATCGTATCTTTGCGCACTATTTTTTAGGTAGCAGCACGTATTATGGAGAAGATAATTGACGAAAATAAACAAGGAGAAGCTCTAGTTCTCGAACCACAGACTACAAACACAAAAAAGCTATTTATAGAAAGTTATGGTTGCCAGATGAACTTTAGCGATAGTGAGATTGTAGCATCTATTCTTGCCAATCAAGGATACAATACCACGACTTCACTTGAAGATGCAGATCTGGTTTTGGTAAATACCTGTTCTATTAGAGACAAAGCAGAACAAACAGTGCGTAAGCGTTTAGAGAAATACAATGCCGTTAAAAAAGACAACCCTAAGATGAAGGTGGGGGTTTTAGGCTGTATGGCAGAACGTTTAAAAAGCAAATTTCTAGAAGAAGAAAAAATCGTTGACCTTGTAGTTGGCCCTGATGCTTATAAAGATTTACCTAATTTATTAGACGAGGTCGAAGAAGGTCGAGACGCCATCAATGTAATTCTTTCTAAAGAAGAAACATACGGAGACATCTCTCCTGTACGTCTTCAAAGCAACGGAGTTACGGCTTTTGTGAGCATTACCCGTGGTTGTGATAATATGTGCACATTCTGTGTGGTTCCATTTACAAGAGGACGCGAGCGCAGCAGAGATCCACAAAGTATTGTTGAAGAGGTTAGCGATCTTGCTGCAAAAGGATTTAAAGAAATCACGCTTCTGGGGCAAAATGTTGACAGTTACTTATGGTACGGTGGCGGACTTAAAAAAGATTTTGAGAAAGCAAGCGATATGGCAAAAGCCACTGCTGTAGATTTCTCAGGACTATTAAGTCTTGTTGCCGAAGCTCAGCCTAAAATGCGCATTCGGTTTTCTACATCTAATCCTCAGGATATGACACTAGATGTTATCAGAACAATGGCTAAATATCCAAATATTTGTAATTACATTCACTTACCAGTGCAAAGTGGTAGCGATCGTATTCTTAAAGAAATGAATCGTCTACACACGCGTCAGGAGTACTTTGAATTGATAGATAACATCCGGGAGATCATGCCAGACTGCGCAATCTCTCAGGATATAATCACAGGTTTCCCTACTGAAACTGAAGAAGATCATCAAGATACGCTAAGTTTAATGGAATACGTAAAGTATGACTTTGGGTTTATGTTTGCGTATAGCGAACGCCCGGGAACTATGGCTGCCCGAAAACTAGTGGACGACATTCCTCTAGATGTTAAAAAGCGTCGTCTTGCTGAAGTTATAGCACTTCAGTTAGAGCATTCTCATCATAACACAAAAAAGCAGGTAGGTAAAATTGTTGAAGTGCTTATCGAAAAAGAATCTAAGAAAAGTGATGCTGAATGGTCTGGTCGCACACCTCAAAACACAGTCGCAGTCTTTGCAAAAGAACATTATAAAGTGGGTGACTTTGTTAATGTAGAAATTAAAGACTGTACAAAATCTACCCTTTTAGGTAAAGCGGTAGGTTATTCTGAAAACAATTAATCGCAATTCATGGAATCAGTTCACGCTATAAAACAACGTTTTGGGATTATTGGAGACGACCCAAAACTCAACCGCTCTATAGAAAAAGCCATACAGGTTGCTCCTACAGATATTTCGGTATTAGTTACCGGAGAAAGTGGTGTGGGTAAAGAGAGTATTCCGCGCATTATTCATTCCTTATCACACCGTAAACACAATAAATATATTGCCGTTAACTGTGGCGCTATTCCTGAAGGAACCATAGACAGTGAACTCTTTGGTCACGAAAAAGGTGCCTTTACAGGAGCTAGCTCAACACGAAGTGGTTATTTTGAAGAAGCAGATGGCGGAACTATTTTTCTTGATGAAGTTGGAGAATTACCATTACCTACTCAGGTTCGTCTATTGCGTGTTTTAGAAAATGGAGAATTTTTAAAAGTAGGTTCATCTAAAACACAAAAAACCGATGTTCGTATCGTAGCTGCTACAAACGTAAAAATGTTTGACGCAATCCAGAAAGAGCGCTTTAGAGAAGATTTATACTATCGTTTAAGCACTGTAGAGATCAACCTTCCGCCATTGCGTGATCGCAAAAATGACATTCATTTACTCTTTAGAAAATTTGCTTCAGATTTTGCAAATAAGTATAAAATGCCAACCATCCGTCTGGATGATGATGCTGTAAGTACATTACTGAAATTTCGCTGGTCTGGTAACATCAGACAGTTACGTAACGTTGCAGAACAGATCTCTGTACTCGAACAAACACGCCAGATTTCCGTAGAAAAATTAAGAGCATATTTACCGGATGCCGGCTCCAACTTACCGGCTGTGGTAGGCCAAACCAAAAAAAGCGAAAGCGATTTTAGTAGTGAGCGTGAAATCTTATACAAGGTTCTTTTTGATATGAAAAGTGACTTAAACGACTTGAAGAAACTTACGCTCGAGTTGATGGAGAATGGTAATAACGCTACCGTAAAGGAAGAAAACAAATCCCTGATTAAGAAGATTTACAGCGAAGAGGATTCTGATGCTTACGAAAGCGCAGAAGACATCACCGAAGTATTACAATTACCGGAAGATTCTGTGGTAAGCAACACTCCTATGGCAGATAAATATCATTTTGCAGAAGATGTTGAGGAGGAAGAAACACTCTCTTTACAGGAAAAAGAACTCGAATTGATTGAAAAATCATTAGAGCGTCACAGTGGCAAACGCAAAGCAGCTGCCAAAGAATTAGGCATTAGCGAACGTACTTTATATAGAAAAATCAAACAATACGACTTGTAACGCAATGCAAGACAGCTTACTGCGTTTTAAAAATATCACATCCTATTTTATGAAGAAATTACAAATCGCATTTTTATTTTTAAGCTTTTTATGCTTCAACAGCTGTGGCTTTTACTCATTCACAGGTGCAGATATAGGTAGCGCCGAGTCTTTCTACGTAAATTATTTTCAGAATAATGCTCCTATTGTAGAGCCGGGAATAGATCGTACATTCACCTTTACCCTTTCAGATTTAATTCAAAATCAGACCAGTTTAAATCTAGCTACAAATGCTGCAAATGCCGATTTAATATATGAGGGTGAGATTGTAGATTATTACATCGCACCGCAAACCGCAACCTCTGATAACGTTGCTGCTCAAAACCGAATTACAATTGTGATTTTATGCCGATTTACAAATAAGACTATAGCAGATGGTAGTGCAGATTTTGAAAAGCGATTTTCATTTTATGTAGATATTGAAGGTACAGCACAGCCAGTTGGAGCCGTTTTAAACGGAGCAATAGAAGAAATCTACGAGCGCATCACGCAAGATATTTTTCAAGAATCATTAGCGAACTGGTAAATGAATATAACTACGTTTACATCCCTTTTAGAACACCCGGATCGTGTTACGCCAGAGCAAACCGCTCAGCTTAAAACGATCATTAAAGAGTTTCCTTTTTTTCAGGCAGCTCGAGCGCTTCAATTAAAAGGTTTGAAAAACGAAGACAGTTTTCTTTACAACAATGAGCTTAAACAAACCGCAGCCTACACGCAAGATCGCACAGTTTTATTTGACTTTATTACTTCCGAAGTTTTTAATCAAAGTGAGATCAGTCAGCAGATAAAATCCCAAGAAGCTTACCTACACAATATGCCGGTTTACGATGCTGTAGACATTTCTGCTGATATGGAAGCCGAAGAACTGATGAAGGCAAATCAAGTTTTATCAAAAGACTTTTTTATACCGAAAGAGCATTCAGAAGAACAAGAGATCTTAACAGAAGCTGATCCTGTAGAGCAATTGCAAATGGGAAAGCCTTTAGATTTTAATCAAGCTGAAACACATTCCTTTGGAGAATGGCTAAAATTGACTTCTTTTAATAAAATCAATAGAGACAAAAGCACTGAAGAAGTAGCAGAACAAGAAGCTACGGAAGGGGCTTTAAAACAACCTAAAATTGAATATAAACCGCTTTCTGAACCTAACCCTAACGAAGCAGATGATGACCCGGAACGCGCGCGTCGTTTGCAGCTTATTGACAAGTTTATAGAAAGTAATCCCAAAATAAAAGTGAGTCCGCCGGATTCTTCTTTTAAAAAGACCAATCTAGAAGATCGATTTCAGCCCAATGACAGCCTGATGACAGAGACCTTGGCTCGAGTTTACGTAGAGCAAAAAAACTTTTCAAAAGCTAAACAAGCTTATCGGATTTTAAGTTTGAAATATCCGGAAAAAAGTGGTTTCTTTGCAGACCAAATTCGGGCAATAGAGAAATTGCAAGAAAATAAATAAAGTAAACAGCGGGAAAAGCTTAAACTCAAAAACCGCATTTTATAAAGTCAAAACTATGTTTTTTATATTTTTAGTTTTAATCATAATTGTAGCCTTTTTACTTATTGTTGTAATTATGGTTCAAAATCCTAAAGGTGGTGGTTTATCTTCTTCTTTTGGAGGTGGCGGTTCTCAACAAATAGGTGGTGTTAAAAAGACCGGAGATTTTCTTGATAAAAGTACTTGGGGTCTTGCAACTGCATTATTGGTTTTGATTTTAATCTCTAACGTAACCATTTTCGGAGGAGGTTCTTCAAATGAATCTAAAGTCATTGAAGGTGAAAATGTAGAAAACATTATGCCTGTACAAGAGACACCTGCCCCGGCTACAGACTCAACAGAAGAATAAATGACATTTTAGTCATCCAAAATATATAGAGACCGCAATTATGCGGTCTTTTTTTTGCCGTTTTGTCAGTGGATTCTTGGTGGCATAATTTCTGTTTAATAGACAGTACAACTAAGAAATTTGTTAACTAAAAATTTATATTAAAATGGGAGTAAACATTAAACCTCTTTCAGATCGAGTTTTGGTAGAGCCTACGGCTGCGGAGACTAAAACAGCATCCGGTCTATACATTCCGGACACAGCAAAAGAAAAACCTCAACAAGGTAAAGTTGTAGCGGTAGGAAGCGGTAAAAAAGACCATGATATGACTGTAAAAGTGGGAGACACTGTTCTTTATGGTAAATATTCTGGCACAGAATTAAAATTAGATGGTACAGACTATCTTATTATGCGTGAGGATGACATCCTTGCTGTAATCTAATTAGTAGATCTTCTATTTAAATTAATAACTACATTCTATTTTTCGCATTCGCGAAAAATTTAAACAACTCAAAAAAATGGCAAAAGATATAACATTTGACATCTCAGCTAGAGATGGCATTAAGCGCGGTGTTGATGCACTGGCAAACGCAGTAAAAGTAACATTAGGCCCTAAAGGTCGTAATGTAATTATCAGTAAATCATTTGGTGGTCCTCAAGTAACTAAAGATGGTGTTTCTGTAGCAAAAGAGATCGAGCTACAAGACCCTCTTGAAAACATGGGTGCTCAGATGGTTAAAGAAGTTGCTTCTAAAACTAATGATCTTGCAGGTGACGGTACTACTACCGCAACTGTACTTGCTCAGGCAATTGTACAGGAAGGTCTTAAAAACGTTGCTGCAGGTGCAAACCCAATGGATTTAAAACGTGGGATTGACAAGGCTGTAGAAGCAATCACAAAAGATCTTGAAAAGCAAACTAAAGAGGTAGGAAACTCTTCAGAAAAAATTAAGCAGGTAGCTGCTATTTCTGCTAACAACGATAATATAATAGGTGAACTAATCGCTGAAGCATTTGGCAAAGTTGGTAAAGAAGGTGTTATTACCGTTGAAGAAGCAAAGGGTACAGAAACTTATGTTGATGTTGTAGAAGGTATGCAGTTTGACCGCGGTTACCTTTCTCCTTACTTTGTTACTGACAGTGAGAAAATGCAAACTGAATTGGAGAATCCATATATCTTGTTATTTGACAAGAAAATTTCTTCTATGAAAGATTTGCTTCCTGTTCTTGAGCCAGTTGCTCAGTCAGGTAAGCCATTGTTAATCATCGCAGAAGATGTAGATGGTGAAGCATTAGCAACTCTTGTAGTAAACAAATTGAGAGGAGCGCTTAAAATCGCTGCTGTAAAAGCACCAGGTTTTGGAGATCGTCGTAAAGCAATGCTAGAAGATATAGCTATTCTTACGGGCGGTACTGTAATTAGTGAAGAACGTGGTTTCTCTTTAGAGAATGCTACAATTGACCAATTAGGTACAGCCGAAAATGTAACTATTGATAAAGACAACACTACTATAGTAAACGGTTCTGGCAGCAGCGACGATATCAAAGCTCGTGTAAATCAGATCAAAGCTCAGATTGAGACTACTACTAGTGATTATGACAGAGAAAAACTTCAGGAACGTCTTGCTAAATTAGCAGGTGGTGTAGCTGTACTTTATGTTGGTGCTGCTTCTGAAGTAGAAATGAAAGAGAAAAAAGACCGTGTAGACGATGCTCTTCATGCAACTCGCGCAGCTGTAGAAGAAGGTATCGTAGCAGGTGGTGGTGTAGCTTTAGTACGTGCTAAGCGTGCATTAGAAAACTTAGAATCCCTAAATGCTGATGAAGCTACAGGTATTAAAATTGTAGCCAAAGCTATCGAATCTCCATTGCGTACGATCGTAGCTAATGCTGGAGGCGAAGGTTCTGTTGTTATCGCTAAAGTTATTGAAGGTGATGATGATTATGGATACGATGCTAAAACAGATCGTTATGTAAATATGCTTTCTGAAGGCATTATAGATCCTAAGAAAGTAACTCGTGTTGCATTAGAAAATGCGGCATCTGTTTCTGGTATGATCTTAACTACTGAGTGTGCATTAACTGACATTCCTGAAGAAAATGGCGGCGGTGCCGGTATGCCAGGAGGAATGGGCGGCGGTATGCCCGGTATGATGTAGCGCGAAACGCACACTTAAATCACTTAATATTAAATCCCTTCAAAAATATCTGAAGGGATTTTTTTATCGGTTATCCAAGTCAATTATTCGAGTATTTTGCGTAAAGAGGTTTTAGGTACTACTCTATTTTAGAATCTACAGTTCCGCAATTGAGCATTACATCTCCAAAGTAGGGGTTGAATACTTTCTTCTCATTAGCAATCCAATAAGCTCCTTTCCCATCAAATGCCATAGGGCAATATTGGTAATACAAAGTCCCGGAAGTGATATTTTCTTCCACTAGGGTCTTTATTCCCGCAGTTAAGTTTTCAAACTGCGCACGTTGCTCATTAATGTTTTCTGAATTTGCTATTGCTTCTACTGCTTTAACAAGACTTGCCTCTACTTTTACCGCCTCAATACTAATTACTAATTTCTGAGCTATAGTTTGCGCTACTTCTTCATCCGTATTTACCAAAGCTATTTTTAAAGCATTATAGTCGTCATAAACCTGAGCTACTTCTGCATTTTGAAATTCTGCATCTCGCTTAGCACCAGAATAAGCTATTTTGTGAGCTACCTCTCCATGACCTACTGTAACCGTTTCCTGATTCGATTTCTTTTCGCCGCAGGATAAAACCAATACGCTAGCTAGCGTTAATGCTATTTTTTTCATTCTTATTATTTGTTTTAAACTCAAATATACAAACTACTTCTCGCTTCTAATTCTATCGTAATAAAAAGCAGGCACGAGAATAAGTAACAAAATAGGTTGAATTAAAAATCTACGGATATAAAAAAGAAGCAAGCTGTATTCTGAAGTGTAATTCAAGACAACCAAAGCGAAACTAATTAAAAGTGTTAAAAATGCTGCCAAATAAACTAAAAGTGAAATTTTCACGATTCCCCTTTTGCGAAATAGCAAAAAAAGAATTGAAAGCGAAAGCACACTATTAAGCCAGAACCGTCCTGAAGTATTAATCAATAATCTCCCAAAATTTAATTCAGGAAGTTTTTCGGAACTTAGATAAACGCCTTCAAAAAATAGCAAAAGCGGATCATAGAAGAGCTGTCCTTGCCAAAAGCGAACACAGATCAATGCAGCTATCAGTAGAGTAACCAAAACTGTATTTAGCGATTTCTTCAAGATTTCTGTTTCTTAAAACGACTTACCCAAAATATCCACAAAAAGACCACCAAGCCATAAATAATACCCGGAAAAATTATATCGTGCAAAACGGTTTTATATTCAGGATACGCATATAAACCAATACTCAAAATGGCTATACGCAAAATATTGATCACATAGATAAGCACCACCCCGATAAAGATAAACGAGAATGTTTTACCCCATCCCTGAAAAAAAGCAAGCACAAATGAAGCAAACAGGATAATAACACTTACCGCATTACAACCTTCTACCACACGAGCTACAAAAACATCCTCGACAAATAATTTCATCGAAGGCTCTTGATTATGAGGTTCAATCATTGAAGAATAATCCATTTTTTTTATTAACCACTCGCTTTGTTCAGCAACACGATGCGTAATATAATCCGGATAATACTTTTTCTGAAAATCAACATTCAAATACTGAGCATATAAAAAGCTTAAGACTAAATACATCCCTAAAAAAGTAAGGATAAACAAAAGTACCGACTTATATTTACGAATTAATTGAATCAATCTGATAAGGGTTTAGACCACCCTAAAATACAAGAAAAATGACTTTTGAAGCCTTAAAACCTGAAGTATCAAAAATATTAGAAAGCAAAAGTCTTTCTGTAGAACATCGCCTTGAGGAAATATGCACGATCTTAAAAGAAAACATTGCTTATTATGACTGGGTAGGTTTTTATTTTAAAAATGGAGACAAAGACGAACTTAAATTAAGCTCATACGCAGGGGCTCCTACAGATCACACCATCATACCCTTCGGAAAAGGAATTTGCGGTCAGGTTGCTGTTTCTAATGAGAATTTTGTGGTACCAGATGTAAAAGCTCAAGATAATTATATCGCGTGCAGTATCACTGTAAAAGCAGAAATTGTAGTTCCGCTTTTTGTAAATGGAGAAAACATTGGCCAGATCGATATCGACTCTAATACAGCAAACCCTTTTACGGATGCTGATGAACGCTTTTTAGAATGGGTTAATGAGCAGGTTGCTGAAATTTTAAACTAGTTCTCCCGCAACCTATTTGTACTGTCTTCATCTCATAATAAACAAACCTATTATGAGATTTTTTCTTTTTACACTTTTAAGCCTTTCCTTATTAAGCTGCACTAACGATGATGATACTTCGGTAGACTGTTCTGCCGTGAGCTGTGCGGCATCAGGAATAAATCTGGAACTCATTTCTGATTCAGACAAAACCAATTTATTTGAAAATGAAACTTTAAGTAAAGAAAACCTAACGGTGACTAACACCTTGACTAATGAAGAGGTTGCCTTTCAGTTTACTCCAGAGTTCATCCTCATTCTCCCTACAGGAAGTTATACCGAAACATTTACCGAAGTTTCTTATCAGATTGCCCATGAAGATGTAATTCTTTTTAACCTGAGTTTTGATGCAAAACGAGAACTCAACGTTAATGAATGCTGCCCGAGTGACAGTGTTGCAAATATTTCTTTTGGAGATACTACGACTGAAACACTAGACGAGGAACCAAATGGCTACAAAGTATTTTTAGATCTTTAAAAACTACATACCGGTTCGTATAGCTTCTACAGGATCTAGACGTGAGGCCATAAAGGCTGGGACAATTCCGGCGATTAACCCTATGATCACTGAACTTGATAGCCCGAGCAACGCATTAGCTAAAGAAAGTATAAACTCAAAACTTCCCGTAAACTGAGAAAGCACAACAGTGATAATCCAAACCAGACCAAGCCCGATTAAACCACCTATCACAGCGAGAATTATAGATTCAAATAAAAACTGAAGTAATATAAATCGGTTTTTTGCGCCTAAGGCTTTTTGGATTCCTATCAAATTGGTACGTTCTTTTACACTTACAAACATAATATTAGCAATACCAAAACCACCTACTAGCAAAGAAAACAGACCTATAAATCCACCTATTGTAGACATTGTGCCTGTGATATTATCTACAAGATCTGTAAACCCGGAAAGTTGATTTATGAAAAAAGTATTCACCTCATCCGGTTTCAAGCCCCGTACTTGACGCAATCTTTGGGTAAGCACCGCATTAAACTCCGGGATATCAACCCCTTCTTTAGGCTTCACAATAATCTGCGGAAAAGCAGACTTATTATTACTTCCGTAAATACGGCGCACTACGTTAACAGGAAGTATCACCGTTCCATCTTTTGAAGGTCCAAAAATACTATTCCCTTCTTTTTCTAAAACTCCGATAATTGTAAAACGCTGTCCATATAAACGTACTTGTTTTCCTAATGGATTTAAGCTACCAAATAAACCTTCAGCAATCTCATCCCCTAAAACCAAAACGTTAGAACCGCTATTGGATTCAGATTCATTAAAAAACCTTCCTTCAGCAAGTTGTAAGGCTTCAATGTTGTAATACCCATCAGTCACCGGAGCTATATTAACTCCTGTCACTAATTTATCACCATACTTTATAGATTCTGCTCCAACATTCAAAACAAAGGATGCAGCTTCCACATCAGGCACATTTCGTCTTATATACTGATACTCTTCGTAACTCACATCAGGAAACTGCTCTCGCTTCCATTGCGGGATATCTGTAGGTCCAAAAGAAAAACGCATTACAATTATGGTACTATTGTCTAGAGAAGAAAGGCTTCCTTTTATTTCCTGTTTTAACGAATCTACAGCTGCTAAAACTCCAATAATAGAAAAAATACCTATGGTCACACCCAGCAATGACAAAAGGGTACGCAACTTATTGTTGCGCAATGCATTAATTGCAAAGGCTAAACTTTCTTTTAATACCCTAAGATAAATGAGCATAGAAGTGTGATAATTTGAATACAGGTTTGACGCAGAACCGCACTGAGTGTTACAAAATTATGCTAAGAAAATACAAAAAATAGCACCACACTTTAGTGGTTAAATTCATACTTTTGCACCCAAATTAAAAATTTCTTCATGAGTACTCCTATAAAGGCAAAAGCCGCATTGATTTCAGTTTTTAGTAAAGAAGGTCTTGAACCGCTAATTAGAAAGTTTAACGACTTGGGCATCACCCTTTATTCTACGGGAGGTACCCAGAAATTCATTAAAGATCTGGGCGTGCCCGTTGTACCTGTTGAAGATGTAACCTCATATCCTTCTATTTTAGGTGGAAGAGTAAAAACGCTTCACCCTAAAATTTTTGGCGGAATTTTAAACCGTCAGGACAATGATGGTGATGTTGCCGAAATGAAAGAATACAACATTCCGCAACTTGATATTGTAATTGTAGACTTGTATCCGTTTGAAAAAACGGTAGCTTCCGGAGCTTCAGAACAAGATATTGTAGAAAAAATTGATATAGGTGGAATTTCATTAATTCGTGCTGCTGCTAAGAATTTTAAAGACACGCTGTGTGTGTCTTCTGTTGATGATTATGAAGAAGTTTTGGAACTCATTAGCACAAATGAAGGAACAACCACACTAGCAGATCGTAAACGTTTTGCTGCAAAGGCTTTTAATATTTCTTCTCATTACGACACTGCAATTTTCAATTACTTTAATGAAGAAGAAGTAGTTTACAAAGCAAGTTATACAGAAGGAAAATCGTTGCGCTACGGAGAAAATCCACATCAGAAAGGGACTTTCTTTGGAGATTTTGATGCGATGTTTGATAAGCTTCACGGCAAAGAACTTTCATATAACAATTTACTTGACGTTGACGCTGCTGTTAATTTAATGGCAGAATTTCAAAACGAAGATCCTACGTTTGCGATTTTAAAACACAACAATGCTTGCGGTCTTGCACAACGCGACACCTTGCATCAGGCTTATGTAGATGCTTTAGCAGGAGATCCTGTTTCTGCTTTTGGTGGAATTTTAATTTCAAATAAAGAAATAGATAAAGCTACCGCTGAAGAAATTCACAAATTATTCTGCGAAGTAGTAATTGCTCCAAGCTATTCTGAAGAAGCACTTGAAATTTTAAAAGGGAAGAAAAATCGTGTACTTTTAATTCAAAAGCCGGTTACACTTCCTACAGATCAAGTTCGCAGTTGTTTAAATGGTGTTTTAGTTCAAGATAAAGATGCAAAAACAGATAGCCTTGAAGATCTTTCTACCGTTACAAACAATAAACCCAGCTCAGAGGAGTTAAGTGATTTGATCTTTGCTTCTAAGCTTTGCAAACACACCAAATCAAATACTATCGTATTTGCAAAAGGAAAACAACTTTGCGCCAGCGGAACCGGACAAACATCTCGAGTAGATGCGCTTCGCCAAGCTATCGATAAAGCAGTTTCTTTTGGTTTTGACCTTAAAGGTGCTGTTATGGCAAGTGATGCATTTTTCCCGTTTCCTGATTGTGTTGAGCTTGCAGATAAAGCAGGCATCACAGCTGTGATTCAGCCGGGAGGATCTATTAAAGATCAGTTGAGCATTGATTACTGTAACGAGCATAACCTAGCAATGGTCATGACTGGAACAAGACATTTTAAACATTAAAAAATCCATATTTTTTAACTACATTTAGAGATTAACCTTTTAGCATAACCACCCTAATTACCACCAGCGCTTATGGGCTTTTTTGATTTTCTTACCGAAGAAATAGCAATAGATCTAGGTACCGCAAACACACTCATCATACACAACGACAAAGTTGTGGTTGACAGTCCTTCTATTGTTGCCCGTGACCGGGTTAGCAACAAGATTATTGCTGCCGGTAAAGATGCTGCGATGATGCAGGGTAAAACACACGAAAACATCAAAACTATTCGCCCCTTGAAAGATGGTGTGATTGCAGATTTTGATGCCAGTGAGCAAATGATGAGCATGTTTATCAAAGAAATTCCTGCGCTTAAAAAACGCCTTTTTGCTCCTGCCCTTCGTATGGTGATTTGTATCCCTTCTGGGATTACAGAGGTTGAGATGCGAGCAGTAAAAGAAAGTGCAGAGCGTGTAAACGGTAAAGAAGTTTACCTAATTCACGAGCCTATGGCTGCGGCAATAGGTATTGGCGTTGACATTATGCAGCCTAAAGGGAATATGATTGTAGATATAGGTGGTGGTACTACAGAGATTGCTGTTATCGCTTTAGGTGGAATTGTATGTGACAAATCGGTTAAAATTGCAGGTGATGTATTTACAAATGACATCATTTACTATATGCGTACGCAACACAACTTATATGTGGGAGAACGCAGTGCGGAAAAAATAAAAATACAAATAGGAGCGGCTACCGAAGATTTAGAAGTTCCGCCGGAAGATATGAGCGTTCAAGGTCGTGACTTGCTTACGGGTAAACCTAAGCAGGTTCAGATCTCTTTCCGTGAAATCGCTAAAGCATTAGATAAATCAATTTTACGTATTGAAGATGCTGTAATGGAAACTCTGTCCCAAACTCCACCAGAACTTGCTGCTGATATTTACAATACCGGTATTTACCTTGCTGGTGGTGGTAGTATGTTACGCGGTCTTGACAAACGTTTATCTCAAAAAACAGATTTACCGGTTTATATCGCAGAAGATCCGCTACGTGCTGTAGTTCGCGGTACCGGGATTACGCTTAAAAATCTTGCTAAATTCAAGAGCGTACTCATCAAATAATAGCATCGTGATTCATGCAGCAAATTGTCAATTTTATAATAAAGTACAGAAACTTTCTGCTATTTGTCTTTTTGCTGTTCATCTCGCTAGTGTTTACCATTCAGTCACATTCGTATCACCGCAGTAAATTTGTCAATTCAGCTAACTTTTTAAGCGGAGGCATTTACAGCGGACTTGATGATATCACAACCTATTTTGATCTAGAAGTCCATAACGAGCAACTTGTAGAAGAAAATAAACGCTTGAGAACACGGCTTCTTAACACGCGCGACAGCGTATCCAAAAAAACAGACACAGCAACTTATCATAAACGCTTTCAGTTTACTTCAGCTAAAGTAATCAACAACAACTACACGTTTAAAGACAACTTCCTAACTCTGCGAGCAGGTAGCATAAATGGGTTGAAGCAAGATTTAGGAGTCATTACTAGTAAAGGAATTGTGGGGATTGTAGATAATGTTTCTACAAATTACGCTACGGTAATAAGTATTCTTAATAGCAATTCTCAGATAAATGCAAAGCTTAAGAAAAGTAACCATTTTGGAATTCTAGTATGGAAAGGCGGTGATCCTAATATCGTAGATCTCATAGATGTTCAATCTAAAGCTCCGGTTAAAATGGGAGATACAATCGTGACTGGCGGAAAATCTACTATTTTCCCTGAAGGAATTGGCATTGGAACTATTAACTCTTTTGAACTGGACCCCAGTGAAAATTTTTACACCATAAAAGTGAAACTCTTTAACGACATGACTAATGTAGGTCACGTTTATATCATAGAGAATCTGGATCGCGAAGAAATAAAAATGCTAGAACAACAGACAGCAGATGAACACTAGTATCACTCGAAATATCATCCGTTTTGTTTTTCTGATTTTGGTACAGATTGCCATTTTTAATCACATCAACTTTTTAGGTTATATCAACCCGTACCCGTATCTCTTGTTTGTAATCTTATTCCCTATTGGAGATAATAGGGGGCTGCTTCTATTCTTGAGTTTTCTATTAGGACTTTCTGTTGATATGTTCAGTAATAGTGGTGGTATGCACGCTGCCAGCTGTGTCACCGTTGCTTTCTTAAGACCGTGGATTCTTCAGTCGATATTCGGTATTGCTTATGAGTACAATGCCGTAAAAATTTCAAAAGCTGCATTTGGAGAACGCGCACTGTATATCAGTATTCTAGTTTTTACACATCATCTTCTGTTATTTTTCCTCGAAAGTTTTAACTTTTCTGATATAATCTATATACTTAAAAAGACGTTGTTTAGTGGAGCCTTTACCATGCTGCTCTGTTTACTATTTCTAACCCTCTTTAGTGTAAAGCGTAAATGAGAAAAATCCTTCTTTTTTCAATTGTTTTGATTTCTGGTATTTTACTAACCGGAAGGCTTTTCTATTTGCAAATATTAGATACTTCATACGCAACACTTTCTGTAAATAACGCTATAAAACGCGTTTACGATTATCCACAACGGGGTCACATTTATGATCGCAACGGCAATCTCTTAGTCAGCAATCAGCCTTCTTACGATGTGATGGTAATTCCGCGTGAAGTAAAAGCTTTTGACACCACAGAGTTTTGCGGATTACTAAAAATGACCAAGGAAGCTTTAAAAACAAGATTAAGCAAAGCCCGAGTGTATTCACCCAGATTACCTTCTATTGTAATTCCGCAGCTCACAAAATCTGAATACGCGTATTTGCAGGAAAAGATGCGGAAATATGAAGGCTTTTACATTCAAAAGCGCTCCTTACGTGATTATCAAGTAGATTTTGGCGCTAATTTTTTAGGATATATTGCTGAAGTTAATCGCTCTGACATTGAAGACAATCCATACTATCAGTCTGGTGACTTAAGAGGAAGAACCGGAGTTGAAAGACAATATGAAGAAACTTTACGTGGAGTAAAAGGCGTAAAATACATACAAAAAGACCGCTTTAACCGAGACATTGGCGCTTACAAAAACGGAACTTTGGATACCTTACCTCAGCCTGGTAAAGATCTTACATTAACCATAGATGCAGAGCTGCAGAAGTATGGAGAAGAATTAATGGTTAATAAACGTGGCGGAATCATTGCTATCGAACCCAGCACCGGCGAAATTTTAGCACTCATTTCTGCCCCCAATTATGATCCTAGTTTATTAGTAGGTCGTCAACGTTCTGCTAATTTCACAAAACTCTGGTACGACACCATATCAAAACCCCTTTTTGATCGCAGTCTTCAGGCAGAATATCCACCAGGATCTCCTTTTAAAACGCTCAATGCCCTTATCGCATTACAAGAAAACGTTGTGGATACTCAAGAAAGCTTTGCGTGTCACGGCGGCTATTATTACGGTTCCAGAGGTCGTAAACTAGGTTGTCACCACCATCCTAGTCCGTTGAGTATGATTCCTGGTATTGCAAATTCATGTAATGCGTATTTTGCTAATGTTTATAGAAGAGTAATCGAAAAATACGACACGCCCCAAGAGGGAATGGACAAATGGCATAATCATCTAGCCAGTTTTGGTCTTGGACAATATATGGGTACTGATCTACCTACCGGTCGCCCGGGCTATATCCCCGATAGCGACTATTACAACAGAGCTTACAAATACCCGAAATATAAATGGTTTAGTACAGCTACAATTTCTAATTCTATTGGTCAAGGAGAAGTAAGTCTTACGCCTATTCAATTGGCAAATGTTACAGCTACAATTGCAAATAGAGGTTGGTATTACACCCCACATATCGTTAAAAAAATAGAAGATCAAACCGAATTAATACCCGAAGAATACCGTACTAAAAACGTAACCACAATTGACCCGGTCAATTTTGAACCGGTAGTTGAAGGTATGTTTGGCGCCTATAACTATGGTACAGCAGCAGGTGTCAAAATCCCGGGTATAGAAATCTGTGGAAAAACAGGTACTGCTGAAAATTACACCAAAATAGATGGTAAACGTCAGCAACTTACCGACCACTCTATTTTTGTTGCATTTGCGCCTAAAGACAATCCTAAAATTGCTATTGCTGTTTTTGTTGAAAACGGATACTGGGGCGGAAGATACGGAGGTAAAATTGCCAGTTTGATGATCGAAAAGCATATCAAAGGTGAGATTACCAGAACAGATCTTGAAGACTGGATTCTAACACACAGCCTTGAAGAAGAATATGCAAAACCACTTAGCGGAAAACCATTTCCTATTAATGATGGTAAAAAAATTAGCGGGAAAGTAGAAAAACCTATCTTATAATGGGAATCACTTCTCGCAACAACCGCGGTAATTTTGACTGGCTTCTAATTGTAATTTTTCTGGCATTGGTTGGTATAGGCTGGGTTAATATTTATTCAGCTTCTATAGATCCATCAGGAGTTTCAGATTTTTTTGATCTGAGTAATTTATACACGAGGCAATTGCTCTTTATAGGACTAAGCTTTCTGATAATTATCTTTGTACTATCCTTAGACGCAAAATTTTTTGAACGTTTTGCGAGTGTTATTTATGTCACCTCGATACTTTCGCTTTTAGGCTTATTTGTCTTCGGAAAAAATATTTCAGGAGCGACGAGTTGGTATTCTTTTGGAAGCTTCGGTTTACAACCTAGTGAGTTTGCTAAAGCTGCAACAGCTCTGGCTTTAGCAAAATATCTGAGTGACATTCAAACCGATGTGAAATCATTTTCTCATCAACTGCGTGCATTTGTAATCATCGTTTTACCGGCAATTTGTATTGTACCCCAACCAGACCCCGGAAGCGCGCTTGTTTACGCAGCTTTCTTTTTCCCACTATATCGTGAAGGTTTGTCTGGTATTTACCTTATAATAGGATCTATCACTATAGCTTTGTTTGTACTTACCCTTGCTTTTGGCCCCATTTACATCATTGCCGGCATTGTATTGATCGCGCTCTTTTTATTGATTAAAAACCGAAAGAAACGCTTTGGCAAACGCTATTTCTACATGCTTCCTATAGTATCAATCTTATTTGTTTTCTCTGTAAATTATATCTTTCAGAATATATTTGAGCAAAGACACAGAGACCGTTTTAATGTAGTTCTTGGAAAAGAAGTAGACTTAAAAAGTATAGGATACAACACGTATCAATCTGAGATTGCAATTGGAAATGGCGGACTTACAGGAAAAGGTTTTTTAAAAGGTACACAAACCAAAGGTAACTTCGTCCCTGAGCAACATACTGATTATATTTTCAGCACCGTAGGCGAAGAATGGGGCTTTTTGGGAAGCTCGCTAGTTATCATTCTATTTGTCGGACTAATGTTGCGTATTATCTTTTTGGCAGAGCGGCAAAAGAATCAATTTAGTCGCATTTATGGCTATAGCATAGCGGGGATATTATTCATACACTTTTTGGTGAATATAGGTATGGTTACCGGTGTTTTCCCAACTGTTGGTATCCCGTTACCCTTTTTCAGTTATGGTGGTTCTGGGCTTTGGGGCTTTACGATTCTGCTCTTTATTTTTGTAAAACTCGACAGTAATCGGGTTAACGAATGGTAAACTACCTTGAGGCAAACCCATAGGCATTAAAAGATAATAGTTTTTTACTTCGAGGCAATCCTTGTATCATTTAAATCTCGATTATCGAGTAAGATTAAAATTTCCAATCCTTAAGCAATTTGCTTTTTTCTATTCGATTTTCTTCTGAATCTTCAAGCTTTGGAAAGAAATCAATTCCTGTTACAAACTCTAAGCTATCTACCGAAACCACGAATTCTTTTAAGTCTTTACCACTTTCGCTATGCGGAATTAAAAAAGCTAAACACGTGTAGCCGGAAGCATTTTCCCGAAGCACTATTTTATAAAAAGCATGTGGCACAACGACCTCCTCATCTCCTATAGCTGCCAACGGATCTGCTAAAACTCCAGCAGTAACGACGGTAACTTTAGTATATCGTTTGGCCCAGTCTCTAACCTGATTTTCTAATCTGTTCCAAACACCACTATTAAATCTGTGTAATTGCGGACTTATATTACTGGTTAAAAAGGTTTCATTATACGCTTGTGTACTGAAACTACGATCTTTGGCGGAACATAAATGACCGCGATCATAACCACTGTTTTTATAATTGCGCCAGTCTGCTGCTCCGGTAGCCACAGCTGCATCAATATCAAAATACGGTCTACTCATCACCTCAACCCTTTTTAATTGATCATGAGTGAGCGTGTACGCAACCCAAGCAGCCTGTTCTGCAGGTTCATCATAACTTAACGTATAATACTTATGATGTACAATGGTGTTATTTTCAGCCTTCGGAAGAAAAAAAGATAAGGCTTGTGATTTTACAACTTCGCCTGCTTCTACACGTTCTTTCTTTTCTTGGTTTTCTAAATATTTTTCCCCTAAAACAATAAGCGTAATCACCACCATCATCAAAAGTGGATAAGTATATTTTCTGTTCATTTAATTAACTCCTTTTACATCGAGAGCATCTCGCAGAGCATTCCCCATAAGCATAAATGCCATTACCAGACTCATAATTGCGAGACCGGGAATTATAGCCAAATAGGCTTTCCCTAAAATAATATATGAATAATGATCTTTAATCATCGCTCCCCAGCTGGGAACTGGCGGTTGCGCGCCAATACCTAAAAAGCTTAAACCACTCTCTATTAAAATCGCACCAGCAAAATTCGCTGCGCTAATTACAATTACCGGCGCTAAAATATTTGGTAAAATATGCTTAAAAAGAATGCGCATATCTTTATACCCTAGAGCACGTGCTGCGGTTACATATTGCGCTTCTTTCACACTCAATACCTGCCCTCTAACAACGCGAGCCACCTCAACCCACATTGTCAGTCCAACCGCTATAAAAACCTGCCAAAACCCCTTCCCTAAGGCAAGAGTAATAGCAATCACAAGAAGCAAGGTAGGGATAGACCAAGTCACGTTTATAGTCCACATTATAAAGGCGTCTAGCTTACCTCCATAATAACCGCCAACCGCACCTAAAAACACTCCTATAAGCAAAGAAATCAAAACAGCAACAAAACCGATACTGAAGGAGATTCGTGTACCAATAAGCATTCTGCTCAAAAGATCCCGACCGTATTTATCAGTTCCTAAAAGAAAGGTTTTTTCGTTTATGAATTGCTCTGCAAAATTTTCAATATTAATAGCAGTCACCCCAAACTCATCTAACGGAATTGCTTTGGTTAACTCAAGAGATGCATCTTCAGAATATGGTACATATTCAACCTCGTCGTCAATAATTTCAAAAGAAGTAATGGGTATTTCTGAATCGGTATTTGTTGCACCGGTAAAAGCTCTGCTAATAAAACTTTGATCAGCAACTTTAGGCCCGGGAACAGTAAGCATTTTCACCGTAAAACCCGGCTTTTTTGAATGTACCGCCAAGTGCATTTGATTTGCATTACGCGAATCATCAGGCGCTATGAGGTACGCAAAAAGTGCCACCAAACCACAAAATAAGATATATACAAAACTCAAAACGCCCCAGAAATTTCGTTTGAATTTCCGGAGCGCTAAGTGAGTTAATGAACTAGAATTTTCTGCCATCGGTTAATCCCTAACGTCAGCCAATTTACCTCTTCTAATATTATTTGTTTTTAAATCTTCAAGAACATTTATAGCTTCTTCCATATAAACATCTTTTGCAAGATCTTCATGCCAGCGCTCGCGCTTTTGTTTTAAAATAGTGTCGCTCTCAAATTCCTTAAGTTCATAAGGAAGTGATTTGTAAGTAAGGTCTGATTTGTAATCTTTCAATCCTTCAAACTGCTTAGCTTCTTTTTCATTCTGCTTAACTTTTGCAGCATAAGCATCAATATTTAAAGGCCATACAGATTCATCTTGCTTGCTCTTGATCCACTTTGCATTTTCCTCAATAAGCTGTAACTGCTTATTTTTTGCCATTCTAGTATTACTGTTATTTATGGTTTGCTCATAATCAATATAACCATCCCAAACCTCATAATCTGCAGCCGCAATTTTATCCCAAGGTAACGGATTTTCTAAATCCTTTTCACCTATATCAATATAACTGTACTTATCTGGAACAACCACATCACTTTTCACTCCTTCAAGTTGTGTAGATCCACCATTAATTCGATAGAACTTTTGCGTAGTGATTTTCAAAGCTCCCATATCTCCTAAATCATTCTGGCGTAACCAACGGTTAAGGTCATAAACATTCTGAACAGTTCCTTTACCGTATGTCTGCTTACTACCTATAATAACTGCTCTTTTATAATCTTGCATTGCTGCAGCAAGAATTTCACTTGCCGAAGCAGAAATTTCATTCACCAAAATAACAAGAGGCTTTTCCCATAAAATCTCAGGATCCTTGTCTTTTAGAATTTCGCTTTCAGCTCCATTAGATTTAACCTGTACGATAGGTCCTTCTTTAATAAATAAACCGGCGATATCCACAACAGTAGACAATGAACCACCACCGTTACTTCTTAAGTCAATCACAAGACCGTCAACATCCTGTTCTTTTAAACGAATGATTTCTTTCTTAACATCTGTAGCTGCGTTACGCTCTTCAGCGTTTTGCATATCAAAATAGAACTTAGGCAAATTGATAACGCCATAATTACGCTCATCTTTTTCAACAGTAGTTGATTTTGCATAGGTTTCCTCAAGCTCTACCACATCACGAGTAATAGCTATGTTTTGTGTAGAACCATCTTTCTTCTTTACGTTTAGAGTAACCACAGTTCCTTTAGGTCCTTTGATCAACTCTACTGCATCATCAAGCCTCATCCCGACAACACTGGTTGCAACATCTTCATCTGCTTGCTTAACTTTTAAAATGATATCACCTTCTTCAAGTTCTTCACCTCTCCAGGCAGGACCACCAGAAATAACCTCAGTTATACTTATCTCGTTGCTTTTTTTCTGAAGTCTTGCTCCAATACCCTGAAACTGACCACTCATTTGCATATCAAAACGATCTTTATCTACAGGCCCGAAATATGTTGTATGCGGATCAAATTCTTCCACAATCGTATTGATATATACAGAAAAATAATCTTCACGATCCAACTCATTAGCAAACTCAAAATACTCTACTAATGACTTTTTTGTAGTCTCTCTAGATTCTTTTTCAATCTCATCTTTAGATAGTGCCGTATAACCTGTAGAGTCTTCAGCCTTTTTAGTTTCTTCTTCAAGACGATCATAATACCCACCTATCGCACTAAACTTCAATTGATTTTTCCATCTAGACTTTAATTCCTTACGAGTTTTAGCATAATCAAGATTTTCATAATCTGTATCTATAGTCTCGTCTTCATCGTAATCAAAAGGTTGTTCTAGAACCTCGTCATAGATTTTTTTAGAATCTTCCATACGCTCTCTTAATCGCGTATATGCCAAGTCAAAAAAGCTGATATCCTCATTGCGAATCTGATCATCTATTTGATACTTAAATTCCTCAAATTCTTTGATGTCGCTCTGTAAGAAATAACGCTTTAAAGGATCTAATGAAGTAACAAAGTCATTAAAAACCTGCTCTGAAAACTCATCATTAAATTCTTTTGCGTCATAATGACCTTTTTCTAAAACATAAGAAATAAGGCTTATAAGCACTTTATCTTTTCCGGGATCTTCATCACTTGTGGTAAAACTGCAAGAAGCCGCAGCTAACAATAAGGCCAAAACAAGAACCTTCGCATTCTTTATCATAATATGTTGCATTTTCATCTTTTACTAGCAATCTACATTAAAAACCGTGCCACGGCTCATATTTGACGCCAACAATTTGTTAAACGTTAAGCCTCGGGATGGCTTGGTAATTTAGTATTTTAGCGGTAGAAAGCAAAACTAAATGGCAAATCAAAAACCACTGATTCTGGTTACTAACGACGACGGCATCACCGCTCCCGGCATACGCAAATTGATAAAATTAATGCAAGAGCTTGGTGATGTGATTGTTATAGCTCCAGACAGTCCTCAAAGCGGTATGGGTCACGCTATAACAGTAAATGACACCATTTATTGTGATCCTGTACAGGAATTTCAAGATGAAGGCCACAAAGAATACAGTTGTTCTGGCACGCCTGCAGATTGTGTAAAAATCGCTGTGCAAGAAATCATGCACCGCAAACCAGACATTTGTGTCAGCGGAATTAATCACGGTTCTAACTCGTCAATAAATGTTATTTACTCCGGAACGATGAGTGCTGCAGTTGAAGCAGGTGTAGAAGGAATCCCAGCTATTGGATTTTCGCTCCTCGATTATTCTATAGATGCCGACTTTTCACATTGTGATACGTATGTAAAAAAAATCGTTAGAGAGGTTCTCAAAAACGGTCTTCCTAAGGGAGTTGTGCTTAACGTAAATATTCCCAAATTGAAAGCCAGCGAAATACGGGGTATAAAAGTGGGGCGGCAAGCTAACGCACAATGGGTTGAAGATTTTGACAAACGCACCAATCCTATGGGACGTGATTATTACTGGTTAAGCGGAGAGTTTGTAAACGAAGACAAAGGCGAAGATACAGACGAATGGGCACTGGCTCAAGGCTATGTTTCAGTTGTGCCGGTTCAGTTTGATTTAACTGCACATCATTTTATTGATAAACTGAATGACTGGAAATTTAATTCGTAATTTTCACCTTTATAAATTATCAAAATCAAGTAAATCGTGAAGTATTATATCATAGCAGGCGAAGCAAGTGGCGATTTACACGCAGCCAATCTGATGAAGGCTATTTTAGCAGAAGACCCACAAGCTGATTTTAGATTCTGGGGAGGGGATTTGATGCAAAAAGTAGGCGGTACATTGGTAAAACATTACCGCGATCTTGCCTTTATGGGCTTTCTGGAAGTTTTGATGAACCTGCGCACGATTACAAAAAACCTGTCTTTTTGTAAAAAGGATATCGCAGCATACGATCCTGATGTTATAGTTTATATTGACTATCCCGGCTTTAATTTACGGATTGCACAATGGGCCCGCGAACAAGGCTACAAAAATCATTATTATATTTCTCCGCAAATCTGGGCGTGGAAAGAAGGTCGTATAAAAGCTATCAAACGCGATATCGATGCGATGTATGTCATCCTTCCTTTTGAGAAAGAATTTTATGAAGAAAAGCATAATTTCCCTGTTCATTTTGTAGGACACCCATTAATTGACGAGATCAGCGCAAGAACACCAGTTTCTCCTGAAAGTTTCAGGAAGCAACACGATTTAGACGAGCGTCCTATTATCGCCTTATTACCGGGTAGCCGGAAGCAAGAAATCCAGAAAATGCTCGAAATTATGCTCAGCATTACGCCTGATTTTAAGGAATATCAATTTGTAATCGCAGGTGCCCCTAGCCAAGATGCTGATTTTTACGAACCCTTTCTTCAAAAAAACAGAACGCATATTGTGATGAACCAGACTTATAATCTGCTTGATGTTTCACACGCTGCGCTTGTAACTTCGGGAACGGCAACTTTAGAAACTGCATTGTTTAAAGTTCCTGAAGTGGTTTGCTATAAAGGCGGAAGAATAAGTTATGAGATTGCAAAGCGCGTGATTAAACTCGATTACATTTCGCTGGTTAATCTTATAATGAACAAAGAAGTGGTTAAAGAATTAATTCAATCTGAATTCAATACCAAATCTTTGAAAGTAGCGTTATCAAATATCCTAGATCAGGAAAAGCGAAAAGCTCTTTTCAGTGAGTATTACAAACTAGAAAAAAAACTCGGAGGAACAGGGGCCAGTACAAAAACTGCTCAGTTAGTTGTAAGCAGTATTCCAAAAAATAATTAAATCAAATTGCTCTTTTGAGAGATGATGTATATGAAAAGAACGCTTTTATCGATTTTGGCAAGTATTGCATTAGTGAGTTGTGGCGGAAGTAAAAAAGCTACAAAATCTGTTTCTTCAGTAGAAAATACACGGTACACCGCTCCTAACGAAAACAGCAGCATTACGACTTCAGTACCTTCTAAAAGAGAACTTATATATTTATCTGAAATTAAAGAGAGTGAAGAAAACAGACTTCGGTTCAACATTATAAATAACGCACGGCAATATGAGGGAACTCCATACAAATACGGAGGAATTACAGAGAAAGGAATGGATTGCAGCGGTCTCGTTTACACTTCATTTTTAGAAGAAGGAATAAGTATCCCAAGAGTAAGTCGTCATATTGCCGAAGAAGGTAAACGCATTAAATCTGATGATGTTATCCCCGGAGATCTACTCTTTTTCATCACAGGTCGCCGAAGTAAACAAATTAATCACGTGGGCCTTGTGGTTGATGTGCTGCCAGACCAGATTCTCTTTATTCATTCATCTACTTCACAGGGTGTTATTGTTTCCTCATTAAACGAAGGGTATTGGAACAATGCATTTAAAGAAGCTCGAAGAATTATGTAATACATTGATTTTTTGATTAGTATTGTAAAAACTAATCAAATCTGGTGGCCAGGTGAAAGGCATCAACTCCACCCTTTTAATTCTTCTTTTAGGACTCCTTTCAGGAATCCTTCTTGCCCCTGCTTTCAATTTACCGTTAATTACAACACTGATTTGCTTTGGAGTTGCTCTAGTTTTATTCGCAGCTACTCATTTTATCTTAAAAAAGAATTTCACAAAAAACAGCATCAGCAGCATTCTTGCTTTCGTGCTATTTTGTTGTATTGGTTTAATTGAAGTTCACTTTGAAAATCCACTTCAAGACGACAAACATTATTTAAAGCAAACTGATTTTAATTCTGAAATCCAGCTAAAACTAACTGTTTTAGAGCTTTTAAAACCTGGATTTTATGATGCTAAAGCTATTGCTCGAGTTGATGAAGCTAATAAAGAGTATTCTTCCGGAAAGATTATTTTGAACATTATAAAAGACTCACTCAACACAAAAACTACAATTCAAGTTGACGATATTATTTACACAAAAACTCAACTGTTAGAAATTTCTCCTCCCCGAGCACCCTATCAATTCGACTATAAAAAATATCTGAAAAATCAAGATATTTATGCGCAAGTGAACCTCAAACCTCTTGATTTCATAAAAATTAACCCAGCGGAACGTAGTTTAAAAGGGCTAGCTTCTATGTTTAGGAATCGCATAAATCAAAAACTAGAATCGTATGATTTCAATACAAAATCTAAAGCAGTTTTTAATGCGTTACTTTTAGGACAGCGTCAAGACTTATCTAATGAATTGAGAGCTGATTACATCAATGCCGGTGTTATTCACATTCTGGCAGTCTCAGGCTTACACGTAGGCATCTTGATGCTCATACTACAATTTGTATTGAGTCCGTTAGGAAACTATCGTAAAAGCCGATTAATAAAAACCATCATTATTATAATTGCGATCTGGTGTTTTGCGTTTATCACAGGCTTCTCTCCCTCGGTGCTTAGAGCGGCAACGATGTTTACATTCATACAAGTTGGTTTACTCTTAAATCAACGCCAAGCTGGGCTGAATGCTTTAATCACCTCAGCCTTTATTTTACTTTTATTCAAGTCTCAACTCATTTATGAGGTTGGTTTTCAACTGAGCTATGCTGCGGTATTTTTTATAATGTGGCTTTACCCAAAATTCAACGCCTTATGGGAGCCCAAAAATAAAATTGTAAGATACTATTGGCAACTCATTTTAGTTAGTCTCGCCGCACAATTGGGGGTTTTACCTTTGAGTTTGTACTACTTTCATCAATTTCCGGGAATGTTTCTGGTGGCTAATATGGTTGTCTTACCAGCGATTAGCTTCCTGCTGATTTACGGACTGCTAATTATATTCCTTTCGATACTTAATCTATTACCACAATCCTTAGCCACAGGCTTTGACATCTTATTGACTTGGTTGAATCGTTTCGTTTCTTTTATTGCTGAAATGGATTTTCTGCTCTTAAAGAACATCTATTTTTCAGCAACTTTAGTATTGGTCACATATCTGATACTTATTTCCGGCGGAAGCTTATTTGATAAAATCACATTCAAAAAAAGTATCTTCTTTCTATCAGCAATGATCTTGCTCCCACTCACTTTGATTACGTCTGCATATCTTCAGTCTAAACCAGAATTTTACGTCAATCATCGTTACCAAAAAACAATTTTCACTCAAAAAACCACCAATCGAAATCTCCTTCTTTATTCAACAGAAGCGGAAGAAATTCCTCCTATTTTAGTTGAAAACTTTAAAGAAAATCAATTAATCACTGAAGTTAAGAATGACAGCCTCCGACATCTTTATATAAATTCTGAAAAGCTAATATTAAAAATAGACAGTCTTAGCATTTTTAATATTGAAGGGCTCAACCCAGATTATATTATACTCACGCAATCGCCAAAACTTAATTTAGATCGACTCATCAAAAGATACCCAAACGCTAAAATTATTGCAGACGGAAACAACTACAAAAGTTATGTTGACCGCTGGAAACAGACTTGTAAGCAACAAAAAATCCCTTTTCATAACACCTATGAAAAGGGATTTTATAAGATTGAATAAAGGATTTCTCTAACTTTTAAATGTACTTTCAAAACCTGACTGGTACGCTTCCCAAGCTTCTGCTGTGGTGATTTCTAAATAATCATCAGATTTGATCATCTTTAAAAATAACTCAAGCTGCTGTGGTGTTTTATAACCCGGCAATGGTTGAATTAAGTCTCCTTTTTCATCAAAAAATACGATACTTGGATACGCATTTATTTTCATCGCATGTGCAAAAAGATGTTGACTATTTCTTCCTTTTCGTTTAGGATCATGATTAGGGTTTGTATACTCAAAATCCTGATAGGTTATTTTTTCAGTTCCTTCAGCATTAAACTTTACTGCATAATAATTGGCATTTACATACTTTGCAACATCAGGATTTTGAAACGTGTTTTGGTCCAGTAATTTACAAGGCCCACACCAGTCTGTATAAACATCCATAAAAATTTTGCGAGGTTCTTTCTTTTGCGCTTTTAGCGCTTCGTTAAAACTCATCCACATTATCTTTTCTTGAGCAGAAAGGCTTCCTATACCTATAAACAACAGCACTATTGCGACTACTAATTTTTGCATAATTTGTTTTAATTTAGGGTATTTCAAAAAGCAGACCATTCTAATGAATGCCGTGCATTAATTTTTTTAATAAGGGATGCAACAAGATAATTAAAACTCCGGCGCCACCAGGAATTAGCAAGAACAACAAGAAAAATGTAGATAAGGAATACTCTTGAGTCACCTGATCGATCATTCCACCCGTACTTCCGGCCAGTTTATTTCCTATTGCAATAGCAAGATACCAAACGCCATACATCATTGCAATCATTCTACCGGGAACCAATTTACTTACATAAGAGAGCCCTACAGGCGATAAGCATAATTCGCCCATCGTGTGAAAGAAATAGGCTAAAATCAACCAAATGATACTTACAGACGCGACTTTTGCTCCCTGCGGAATATCATTTGCTCCGTAAGCCAAAGCTCCAAAACCTATTCCTAATAAAATGAGCCCCACTCCATATTTTACCGCGACACTAGGATTGTATTTAGATTCCCAAACCTTAGAAAAAAGCGGTGCAAAAATGATGATAAACAAGGAGTTTAATACGCTAAACCACGAGGCTGGCACCTCTGGCGATTCAGCAGTATATTGTTCATAGAGCATCGTCAATACCAATGCCCAGATAATTAAAAAGCTTCCGCCAAGAATAAGATTTGCTAATCTATATTTTGCAAATGTTTGTTTGAAGAGTAGGTATAAGACCCAAGTAATCACTCCTAAAGGAATAATGGTAATAAGTGTGTTTGAGATTCTAAAAATCGTACCGGCACTACCTTCTAAGACGCGGTCTGTATAATCATTTGCAAAAATAGTCATCGACCCACCTGCTTGTTCAAAAGCAGCCCAAAAAAACACGGTAAAAAATGCAAAAATAGATACCGCGATCATTCTATCTCTGACAATGGAAGCATATCGCACAATTCTGGAAACCAAAAGAATTATAAAAATCACCAGCGCAAAAAGGATCATAACGTTGCTTCCGGAAAGGCTTCCTACCTGAAAGTTAAAAACGTCTGCTCCACCAATTTTAGACATAGGATCATTAATAATCCACACCAAACCAATAAGCGCGCTAATGCCGATAAAGATTTTATCTATGGTTAGAAACGGGTTTTTTTTGATAGAAGGATCTTCGGTTATTTGTTCAGCATCAGTCTTAACCGGCTTCTTCCCTACCTCTCCAAAAATATTTTGTGCAAAGTAAAACTGAAGCATTCCGGCAAACATAAAAATACCGGCTAAGCCGAAGCCCCAATGCCAGCCCCATTGTTCACCCAAATATCCACAAAGTAAAATTCCTAAGAAAGCGCCTGCATTTACACCCATATAATAAATGGTATACGCCCCGTCTTTTTTATGCTCATGATTCTCATACATCTTAGAAATAATCGATGTCATCGTAGGTTTAAAAAATCCATTACCTACACAGAGAAAAAACAATCCTGAATACAATGCAAACTGACTATCAACCGCCATAGAAGCGTGCCCTAAAGTCATCAATAATGCTCCTGTAACAACCGCCATTCTATAACCGATGATTTTATCAGCTATATAACCACCTAAAATGGGGGTCAGGTAAACCAGAGACGTATAGGTACCATAAAGAGACAACGCGTGCTCGCGTGGCCAGGCCCAGCCTTCTTCAAATAAAGAAGCCGTTAAAAACAAAACTAAAAGTGCCCGCATCCCATAATAGGAAAAGCGCTCCCACATTTCAGTAAAAAATAAAACAAACAATCCGGCGGGATGACCCAACACCGGATTTTTGAAAAATTGTTCTGTAGAAGAAGTAGCCATACTAACTATTCCAGATTAGTTGATATCAGGATCTGCAAGTTCATACTCTTCCTGTTCGAGCATCTCACGCTCATTATCTTCAGCACCGTGAGTCAATCTTTTAAGTGGTTTAAGTACCAAAATAAAAACTACTCCTACAGCACTTGTAAATATTAAAATACCTAAGAATATAGCATACTCACCAAATTCACTTGCCGACTCGCCAAGTATCCCGGCAACTTTGTTCCCAAGTCCCGTCGCAGCAAAATAGACTCCCATCAGTAACGACGCATATTTTGCTGGCGCTAGTTTTGTAATGAAAGAAAGTGTCACAGGTGATATACAAAGCTCTCCAATAGTATGAAACAAATAAGCAAAAACTAACCAAAGCATACTAGACGAACCAGACTTATCAAACTCCATCACAGCAAAAACCATAAATAGGAAACCGAAGCCCATAATAATAATACCCATAGCCATTTTAAGAATCGAGCTCGCCTCTTTTCCTTTAAGCTTTCTCTTAGCCCAATAATTTGCGACTATCGTAGCAAAGATTATTATAAATCCAGCATTTAAGCTCTGAAACATAACCGTTGGTACTTCCATCCCAAATAGTATTCTATCTGTTTTAGAATCAGTATATAGGTTCATCAAACCACCTGCCTGTTCAAATGCACCCCAAAAAATAATGGTCATTATAAAAGAAAGAAGTAAAACCATAAAACGATCTTTAAAAATCCTAGAAGGTAAATCTTTATAAATCATCATCATTAATGCAGCTATACCGGTTATGAATAAAAATAAAAGTCCATAACCCCATCCCATAAAATACCATCCAACAATTGAAAGAACTATAAGAATTGCAGTTACCGTTAATTGCATTGGTGATTTCGGTAGTTCTCCGTATAGTTTTCCATAAGAAATCTCATCTTCGGCTTTTTCTACCTTCATTAAACTACCAACACTCTTTAAATACTTTTGACCGTATAAATAAACAACAAGTCCTAATAACATAGCTATTCCTGCAAGACCAAAACCAGCATGCCAGCCGTATTCAGCAACAACAAACCCAATTATTAAAGTAGCTAATAATGAACCTGAATTAATTCCTATATAAAAAATACTAAAACCTTTATCCCGCCGAATGTCACCTTCTTTATAAAGACCACCTACCATCGTAGATATATTAGGCTTGAGCAATCCAACTCCAGCAATCACAAGCCCCAGTCCGGTATAGAACGCCCAGACATCAGTAAGAACCAAAACGCCGTGGCCTATACACAGCACAATTGCACCTAAAAGCACAGCCTTTTTCTGGCCTATTAACTTATCGGCTATCATCCCTCCAGGTATAGAAGCTACGTAAACTAACATTGTGTACCAGCCATAAAGGGCTAATGCCTCTTGATCTGTCCAGCCTAGTCCCGTACCTCTATCATCAACTCCTAAAACTGTAGAAGTTGTCATATATAGCACTAGCAATGCTCGCATCCCGTAATACGAGAAACGCTCCCACATTTCTGTGAAAAATAAAATGTAAAGTCCTACCGGGTGCCCAAACAATTCTTTCTGCCTAGGGAGTTGTGCTGATTGTGCCATATATTATTTTATAAGTTTTCTTTAATGAAATTGGTCATTTTAGTGTACAAATGCAAACGCGTATTTCCACCATAAATCCCATGGTTCTTGTCTGGATAAATTGCCCAATCAAACTGCTTGTTTGCTTGTACAAGTGCTTCAATAAGTCGCATCGTGTTTTGAACGTGCACATTATCATCTGCACTACCGTGAACCACTAAAAATTTTCCTTTTAACTCACCTACGTGAGAAAGCGGTGAGTTAGTATCATAACCTGATGCATTCTCCTGAGGAGTTGTCATATAACGCTCTGTATAAATCGAATCGTAAAATCTCCAACTGGTAACAGGTGCAACGGCTATTGCCATTTTAAAGGTATCTGCTCCCTGAAAAATACAATTAGAAGCCATAAAACCACCATAACTCCAACCCCAAATTCCTATACGATCTGCATCTACATAATCCCGCTCCCCTAAAGCCTGTGCAGCCGCTATCTGATCTTCAACTTCATATTTACCCAATTCCTTTTGAGTCATTTTCTTGAAGTCTCTTCCTTTTAAGCCTGTTCCGCGTGGATCTACACACACAATAATATAGCCTTCCTGAGCAAGCATTTGAAACCAATACCCGTTTCCACCAGACCAAGAGTTTGCAACACTCTGTGAACCCGGCCCGGAATATTGCGTCATAAATACCGGATACTTTTTAGTAGGATCAAAATCTTTTGGCTTGATCATATAAGCATTCAATTCTTCGCCATTTACAGGAAGCGTAAAGAATTCTTTTTCTGAAATCACATAATCTTCAAATTGATCTTTTAAAGCCTGATTGTCTTTTACCTTTCTGATCACATCACCATCTTTTGCATCATTAAGTGTAAACACATAAGGGGTTTCTGCGTCTGAAAAGCTATTGATGAAATATGTGAAATCTGTACTGAAATTTGCAGAGTTTGTTCCTTCTTTTACCGCAAGAGCTTCTTTGCTTTTTCCGTTAACTTTAATTGAATAGACACCGCGATTTATAGAGCCATTTTCAGAACTCTGATAAAACACACGTTTACTGTTTGTATCATACCCATAATAGCTAGTCACCTCCCAAGGTCCTTTTGTAACCTGATTGATCAACTTTCCGTTTTTATCATACAGGTAAATATGGTTCCAACCATCTTTCTCACTCGTCCAGATAAAATCATTATCATCAAGAAAAGTCAAATTATCAGTTACATCAACATACGCATCATCTGTATCTGAAAGGATCAGTTTTGCTTTAGCGGAAGTCGCATCTACAAACAACAGGTTCAAATCATTTTGCTTGCGGTTTGTAGTTTGTACCGCTAAAACATCTGCATCAGGCGTCCACTCTAAACGTGGAATATAATAGTTTTGAAAACCGCTTAAGTTAACATTTTTGGTTTCAGATGAAGCTACATCATAAAGATGCAAACTCACCTTAGCGTTAGTCTCTCCTGCTTTAGGGTACTTAAAAGTTTCTTTAGAAGGATACAATTCATTTCCGAAGATATCCATAGAAAATTCTGGAACATCAGTTTCATCAAAACGGATATAAGCAATTTTATCTCCATCTGCATTCCAGTCAAAAGCTCTTACAAATGCAAATTCTTCTTCATAAACCCAGTCTGTAATACCATTGATTATTTTATTCTTGGCTCCATCTGTAGTTACCTGAGTGGTTTTTCCTGTTTTGATATCTTTTATATAGATATTATTATCAAGACCGTAAGCAACTTTTGAAGCATCAGGAGAAAAAGTAGGTTCTTGTATAGCTTCTTCAGCAACCTGAGTGAGCTTTCTGGACTTCAGATCGTACACATAATACACACCTAAAGAAGAACGGCGATAGATAGATCGCAATTTTGTACTTAGCAAAACTTTGCTTTCATCTTTGCTTAAGGTATACCCTATAAAATAATCAAGCCCATCGATCTCGCTTGAGTTGATGAGCGTGTTAACTTTTTGACCAGTTTTGTAACTATAAACATCTAGTGTTTTCACACCGCTATTTTTGTCTGTATTGAGAACGGCATATTCTTTTCCGTTATTCATAGAATGCAACCTATCAAGATATTGCATTCTAAATGTGCCGTCGTAAATTTCTTCAAGGGTGATATTCTTTTGCTGTGCAGTCACCACTCCTGCTACCAGCAAAAATAGCAAAAGGGCAGTTTTTCTTATATTCATAGTTATTAAATCGTAAAAAATAGTCCGCCAATTTTACTAAAAATTAACCAAAGAAGCGTCTATTTCATTGTTAAATACGCAGTGATTCACTCAAAACACTAAGCAGGTTTGTGATTATTATTACAAGCGTTGCTTCTACATTTAAAAAATGCACTTCAAAATTAGCCAGCGCTAACTAAACTTTCACAAAACACTATCTTTACAATCTGCTAATCAAACTGCAGATTTCGGTTAAATTGTTTTAATATAAACTCACAAGAACTAGAGCTATAGTCTTGTGTTTATCAATACGTTTACATCTATGTCAAATACGATACAAGGTTTTTCCCGGTTTACTAAAGAAGAAAAAATAGCCTGGTTAACAGAAACTTTTCTACCCGACAATCCGGAAGCAACACACATCCTAAAACAATACTGGAATGATGATAAAAAATTACAACAGTTACACGATGAGTTTATTGAGAATACCATTTCTAACTACTATTTACCACTAGGAATTGCCCCAAACTTTTTAATCAACAACAAAAGTTTTGCCATCCCAATGGCTATTGAAGAAAGTTCTGTGATTGCAGCAGCTAGTAAAGCTGCTAAGTTCTGGATGTCGCGTGGTGGATTTAAAGCCGAAATTTTAGGAACTGAAAAAATCGGGCAAGTTCACTTTACTTATAACGGAAACTCCAAAACTATAGAAGCGCTTTTTGAAGCTAAAAAAGTAATTTTATTAGAAGATTTAAAACTGCTTACCGCATCTATGGAAAAGCGCGGCGGTGGTGTAACAAATCTAACTTTAGTCAATAAAACCGAAGCTCTAGATAATTATTACCAACTGCACGTAACTTTTGAAACGCTTGATGCGATGGGCGCTAATTTCATCAATTCGTGTTTAGAACAATTGGCTGAAAGTTGGCAGCGAGAATATACAGAGGCGTATAGCAATAACAAAGCTGATCTAGTTATCATTATGAGTATTCTTTCTAATTATGTTCCGGGCTGCACCGTAAAAGCAGCAGTGAGCTGCCCGGTATCTGAACTCTCTGAAGCGAATGGCATAGACCCTGAAGTTTTTGCAGACAAGTTTGTACAAGCGGTTAATATTGCAGAAGTTGAACCCTACCGTGCTGTAACCCATAATAAAGGTATTATGAACGGTATTGATGCTGTGGTTCTCGCAACCGGTAATGATTTTAGAGCAATTGAAGCCGGCGCTCACGCATATGCATCAAAAGATGGTAGCTACTCTAGCTTAACACACGCAGCTGTAGAAGATGGTATTTTTAAATTTTGGATTGAAATACCGCTGGCTTTAGGAACCGTTGGCGGACTAACGAAATTACATCCATTAGTAAAACTGAATCTTGAAATGCTAGGTAATCCCAGTGCTCCTCAGCTTATGGAAATTATAGCAGTTGCCGGTCTTGCTCAAAATTTTGGAGCGGTAAAATCATTAACTACAACAGGCATTCAGAAGGGACATATGAAAATGCATCTGATGAATATACTCAATCAACTGCAAGCCACACCAGAAGAAAAAGAAACAGCTATTCAACACTTTAAAACCAATAAAGTGAGTCACAGCGCCGTGAATATTTTAATAAGCAGCATTCGTAAATCTGAAACCGTATGAAAACAGTTCAAGGCTTACTTTTTAGCTGCTTTATATGTTGTTCCATAAGTGCTCAAGAATTCTCTAGCACCCTAAACGACTACATCAAACAGCAGCAACAAGAAAATCAAATCCCTGCTATTGCAGTTAGTTTGATTACGCCTGACACTATTTTCTCTTATGTAAACGGAAAAGTCCGACTTACCAAAAAAGAGCGCATACCTCAAGATGCAAAATTTCATTTGGGCTCTAACTCTAAAGCAATCACTTCTTTTATTGCAATGCACCTTAGCGAACAGGAAGTCATTAGTTTTGACACCTCGTTTTTTGAGCTATTCCCTGAATTAGAAACTGCAAGCCAAAAAGCATACAGTAATATAACTTTAGGAGATTTGCTTGCTCACAATGCACAGATACCGGCATATACTAAAGGTACGGAGCTCGTAAAATTCAATAACCTTACCGGGAATACTAGCGAAAAAAGATATGCTTTTGCTAAAACCGTCCTTACTGAAAAGCCTGTCAAAACAGGAACCTATTCTAACGCAGGCTATGTTCTGGCTGCATTAATGCTCGAGAAAGCTTCAGGTAAAAGTTTTAAAAAATTGCTTGATAAAATTATGAATGACTTAGACCTGAGTTATTTCATCGGTTTTCCAAATAAAGAAAATGATATGTTTCCGTGGGGACATTTGGAACAAAATGGTTCATTAACTTCTTTAGCACCTGATCACAGCTATAAACTTCATAGCTTTATGGTAAGCGCAGGTGATATAAGTATGAATATTGAAGATTATAGCAAATTCATTAAGCTCAACCTTCAAGGCTTAATAGGGAAAGACAATTATTTAGGAGCAGATGATTACAAAAAATTACATTTCGAGAAACCCACATATGCTTATGGCTGGGGAAATATTGAGAAGAAAGGTCAAAAAATGAGTTATCACGACGGTAGCGCCGGCACTTATTATTGCCACACTGTTCTTTTTCCTGAAAAAGAAATCGCCGTCGTAATTATGGCAAACACCGCTACTGAAGAAGCGGTGAGCGCTATCTACGACATTCAAAAATGGATTAGCGATAAACCCCAAAAAGCAAAAAAATAACATGTCACAATCATATTATGGTCACGGTAAACTATTAATTACCGGAGAATATCTAGTTCTTGACGGTGCGCTTGCATTAGCAATCCCAACTCAAAAAGGACAGCATTTGACCGTAGCTGAATCTGAAAAGCCGGGAATTAAATGGACCGGAATCAAAGAATTTGGAGATGAGTGGTTTTCATTTCAATTGAATTATGAGAAGTTTAAAACCGCATCAGATTCTAAATCTGAAAATCCGGAAGAACGCCTGATTCAAATACTGATTGCTGCTCAAAAATTGAATCCGCAGTTTCTGGTAGAAAAACCAAATCTAGAGATCACAACGAGACTAGAGTTCAATCAAAAATGGGGTCTTGGCTCTTCGTCAACTCTTATTTACATGCTGGCAAAATGGGCTGAAGTTAATCCGTATGAATTGTTAGAAGCGACCTTTGGCGGAAGCGGTTACGATATTGCGTGTGCGGGCAACGATGCTCCTATTCTGTATCAGCGTAATTCAAACCAACCTAAAACGCTTCAGACGATGTTTTATCCTTCTTTTAGTGATGAGTTATTTTTCGTTTATTTGAATAAAAAGCAAAACAGCAGAGAAGCCATTGCTAACTACCGCAAACAATCTCCTGAAGCTCTTGAAGAAGCGACTAAGAAGGTTTCCGGGATAAGCGAGACACTTTTAACTTGTGATGATCTGTTTAGCTTTAAAGCGCTTATACAAGCTCATGAACGTGTTATTTCTTCCGTAATTAAACAACCTACGGTCAAACAGTGTCTTTTTGCAGATTATCCCGGAGCTATAAAAAGTTTAGGGGCTTGGGGCGGTGATTTTATTCTAGCTACAGGAAGCCTAGATGATCAAGAATATTTTAGAAAGAAAGGCTATCACACAATCGTCTCTTTTGAAGATATGATGTACAAAGGTTAATCTAAAATTTTCTAAACAAAAAAGAGCCGCTTTATAGCGACTCTTGTTATATCTAATCTAATTTTCTATCAGTAAAAATTAGAACGCTTATCTTCTATGGTTGCCGCATCTTTTAACGCCTGAACAACTCTCGTATTAACAGTTGCACGATCTGCATTTACTTTTTGAACAGCAAAACTTGCATAATTATCAAGTTCTCTTGCCGCAGTAATTTCAGTTACTTTAACAACATAAACACCGCGATTCCCTTCAATAGGAGCAGAAACTTCGTCTTTATCTAAACCAAAAGCAACACCTACAACTTTAGGCTCTGTACCAGAACCAGCCAAAGTAGGATTCTTTAAGTTAACCCCCGGAGCATTCTGAACGGTTACCTTGTTTGCACTAGCTATAGCACTTAAATCTTTACCGCTGATGTTCTTTTTAATTTGAGTTGCTTTTTTCTCATTGCGTAAAATAGGCGTAACACGAGGAGAAGCCTCATCTGCAGGAAGTAATCCTTTTTCAGTTTTCTTAGTTAGCTGAACAATCAAATAACCTCCTTCTACATTAAAACGCTCTACATCACCAGTACTACGTTCTTCATCAAACGCCCATCTTATAACATCCCGTTGACTTCCCTGTCCAGGCAAGGTTTCATCTAATACTTTTATACTATTTACAGGACGCACCGTATAATTACCTTCTTTAGCAATCTCGTCAAATTCATTTTTGCTTTCAGCTACTGCCATTTGAAACTTAGTCGTTGTATTGAAAACATCATTAATGGTTTCCTGAGAAGGCTGAATCTCTTTAGCAACAGTTGCCAATTTAACAGCACGTTGTTTGTTTTTCTGATCATCAATACGAATCACATGGTATCCAAACTGAGATTCTACAACACCTACATCACCAGTACTACCATCAAAAACAAAATCATTAAATGGCTTAACAAATCTTCCTTTTGTAGTATATCCTAAATCTCCACCTTTTTCTTTGCTTCCGTCTGCTGAAAATTCTTTTGCAAGTTCAGCCATTTTAGAAGGACTAGACTTAATTACACCTTCTAAGCTATCTGCTAATTTTTTAGCCTCTGCTTTAGTACGCGTTTGTGCACCTGCATTTTGCAAACCTTGGTAGGTTAATAAAATATGAGAAGACTGCACAGAGTCTGGAATCTGAGTAACCGAAACTACTTTAGACAGTTTATAAAAACCATCGTCTTTATAGGGACCATAAACAGAACCTTCATCTAAAGACCAAAGCTCATCTGCTGCTGCTTTTGGCAATTCATTTTTGAATAGATATGTATCTACATAACGTAGATCTGAATACTCATTCACAAATTCCTCAGGGTTTGTAGTATTTGAAAGACCTGCAATGGTATCATTCGTTTTAGTTGCAGCCGTATACGCCACCCTGCTATTTAAAAGCTTAGCTAATTCTGTCTTAACTGCTTCCTCATCATCTAAAGTAGGATCTTCTGAAAACTTTACATAACGAATGTTACGTGTTGCTTCAGTTTTAAACTCATTGGGATGCTCTTTAATATAATCAGAGATTTCCTCTTTAGAAATAGAAATATCTTCATCTTTAATAGACGTATAAGGCACCTGAACATATTGTAGATCACGAAGATTATTCTCCATATCATAAGCCATCTGACCTTCTTTAAAGCTTGTATTTAAGCCCGCTTTAACCAGATCAAAATAAATTTGCTGTTGTTCATTTTTAGCTAATTGCTGCTCGTAAGCAACCCATTGTTGATACATTGTAGGATTAGTCGACTTTAAAGTCGCAATATATTCTTTAAGTTTTTGCTCGCTAAAAACACCATTAGCATTTTGAAAGTTAGGATCGCTTTGCAAAGCTTCTTTCAAAAGATCATTAATACGATCTTGCTCTATGCTAATACCTAGATTTTCATATTGCTCTTCAAGTAAAATACGACGCACTTCTTGTTCCCATGCCGCATTTACCGCTTGTGTACTTGTAATATTATTACCGTAACGTGCAGTTTGTGTCTCTACAAGTTTTGCAAATTCTTGCTGCTCGATATCCTCATCATTTACAGTACCCAGCACACGCTGTGACTTTTGTGTAGAAAAACCTCCGTTTTTTAATACATCAGCCAATACAAAAGCAAATAATGCTAGTGCAATAATCGCGATCAAAAATACAGAGCGCTGTCTAATTTTGTTTAAAACTGCCATTTTTTATGTGTTTGTCAAATAGTGGGCGAAAATACCATTTTAAATGAAAAAATAAAATGTAAAATCGTCAAAATAAAAGTAGTTATTCAACTGTTTGTTAATCATTTTCTACAACACGCACCTGAACGAGTTCAATTTTTGTATTTGAAGTTTGAATTATATGAAATTGATACCCTTCAATATCTACAACATCGTTCTCTTCTGGTATGCCTTCTGTATGATTTACGATCAACCCACCCAGAGTTTCATAATTTTCATCTTCGGGCAGTTCTAATTTATAAGTCTCGTTAATATAGTCGACTTCCAGACGGGCTGAAAATTTATAAACTCCTTCAGCAAGTTCTTCTTCGATAAGCACAACACTGTCGTGCTCGTCTTCAATTTCGCCAAAAAGCTCTTCAACAATATCTTCTACTGTCATCATTCCGCTGGTGCCGCCATATTCATCAATCACAACAGCAATACTTTTGCGTTTTTTAATAAGAATATTCAACACATCTTTTACCAACATCGTTTCCGGAACAAAAATCACCGGCATCAAAACATCGTTTATACTCTTTGGTTTTTTGAACAACTCAAAAGAATGCACATAACCAATAATATCATCTATAGATTCTTGAAATATCAATATTTTTGAAAGTCCGGTTTCTGTAAACATCGAATTTAGCGCAGCAAGAGACTCTTCTTTTTCCACAGCAACCATTTCGGTACGCGGAATCATCACTTCTCTTGATTTTACTTCGGAAAACTCCAATGCATTTTGAAAAATCTGAATTTCAGAATCGAGTTCTTCGTTAGTTTCTACAGATTCTATTTGCTCTGTAATATAATTACCCAGCTCAACTTTTGTAAAAGCAAGCTGTACTTCATCCCCTTCGGTCTTGAAGAATTTTTTTAACAATTTATCTGAAACCCAAATAATAAATGAAGACAAAAAACTGAAGGCTACATAGAACAAGTAAGCTGGCACAGCAAATATCTTCAATAGTGAATTTGCATAAATCTGAAAGAACACCTTGGGTAAAAATTCCGCAGTTATCAAAACCACTAATGTAGAGATCAGCGTTTGTGTTATCAAGCTAAATTCAACAAAAAAATTGGTCAACCATATGTAACCAAAATCTGCTCCTTCTATCCAAGTCTGGAGTAATGCGCCCATATAATAGGCATAAATAACCAATGCCAGGTTATTACCCACCAGCATGGTTGCAATAAATTTTGAGGGTTTTTCAGTTAAGTGCGTAAGCACTTTAGCAATAAGGTTGTTTTGTTTTTTTTCGATCTCTATATGAATCTTATTAGAAGATACATAAGCGATTTCCATCCCCGAAAAAAAAGCAGACAGAATCAAAGAGGTAATAATAATGAGAATATCACTCTCCATAGAATCTACTTATTACGTTGCTCGTATTTTTTCCTAAACCTGCGTTTAAAGAAATACATACCTATTGCTACTACTACAAAAAACAAAAAAACATAGGCTTTGTTGCGTTCTACATTCCAAATCCTAAAGGATTCATAGAGAAATAATGCTGCAAAGAACAGATATGCGTACTCGAAGTATTTAAAATATTTTGACATTATTGAACACTGTCATTAGGAGTCGCAGTAGCCCTTTCTTTTACATACATACGACTTTGGTTATCTAAAGATATAAAATTTTTGAAGTCTTCACTGCTATCAAAAAAGTCTCCGTTATTAAACGAATCATCAGGAAATTTTAAGGTGTAGGGTTTATCTGTAAACACCCATTTATTTTTCTGATCCCAAAAAAGCTGCGAAGCATCTAAGCGTGTAGAATCACTCGTGATCAAAACTACATTTTGACGTAAATCTATAAGGTTTGTACGCTTATATCTAATTGCGTAATCTGAGGTGATGTAGTTTTCCTTTTTATTGTCATCGCTAAAGGTGACTTCTACCCCATCAGGAAACTCCTCATACGGAAAATCTGCAAGACCATACTCAATAATCAGCGGTGTTTTTAAAGTCGCTACAACCTTACCGGAGTCGGTGTATTTTAAAACCACTCCTTCTCCCTCTGCTGAAGGTCCATCATTACGCTGATTGAATTTCTGTATCGCTCCTGAGTTATCCTCACAACCAAAAAAAAACAAAGTCACAGCTACTGCTGTGACTAAGTTTAAGATAATATGTTTAGCGTGTTTATTCACTTATAAACTAGGTACGGTTACACTACCGCCAACCCAACAGCCAAAAGAAACACGTTGACCTGCATTACCGGCGTTAAAGATCATCGTTCTATCTGGAGCTAAAGCTCTGTAAGCTGCTGCAGTTTTATTTGCTGTATCTGATAAAGAAGGATCTATACGCCCAGCACGTACAGCCATATCTGCAGCTAACCAATAGATTGCTCTTTTATTAAAAACTGAATCTCCACAGTTGTTTGCACTTTTTGCATACATATCTGCGATTCTCAGATAAACAATACCCATAGATGGTTGAGCTTGTACTGCTTTTTGATAATATGTGCGTGCTCTACTATAACTTGCTTTACCTCTGAAGTTTTCAGCAAGTCTGTAATATACTTTAGCTTTCTCCGCAGGTTCTGTTTGACGCTCAGCAGACTCTTCATAATATTCAAGAGCTTTAGCATCTTCACCACGTTGCTCAGCAAGACGACCTAAATAATAAGAAGTCTTTGCAGAAGGTTCTAATGTATTTAATTGTTCTACAAGAGTTACAAATAGTTCGCTATCTGTACATTCTTTAGAAATTAAGCGACCTGCTGCACCTCTTACCCAAGCTACATCATTTTTCTTAGCTTCATAATCAGCTTCATAAAAAGGAATTAAACGATCACAATCTGCAAGTTTACCCAGCATACCATTTACACCAGAAGAAACTTTAGAATAGTTAGAAAGGTTAGACTCAGCATACTTTTCTATTTGCTTTTCTTTTGAAGACAATGCAGTACCCGCTTCATTCTTTTCAAGAATTACTTCTAGGTTTTTTGCATATTCGTTTTGAATCGTAGTTATCTGTTCTTGAATTCCGTCATAAAGATCAAAAACTTCCTGTAATTCAATTTTACCAGCTTCTTGTAAAGCAACAGCTAAATTAAAAAACACATAAAGACCTTTAGGATTCTTGAATGTTTTACTATCAGCTTTCCAAGCCTTGTTAAACATCTCATATTGCTCTTCTGCTGTACCAATTTTGTTCTCATACATTGTTAAAGCAACATCAGAAATATCATCACCCTCTTTTGCTTTGCTCGCAAAGTGAGTTTTCTTTTCTTCATTCAATTTTTTCAAATCATCTAAAAATGCTTTTTGCTCAGCACCTGTTGAATTTTCGATTTTATAATGAAGTATACGCTCTCCGTATTGATATAATGCATAAGAAGTTGTTGGACACTCTTTACGAAGCTTCATAAAAGGCTCATAAGCCGCATCGTAATTTTTCACTTTGGCATGTTCTGAAAATATAGACATTGTGGTGATGCATTCTTCGGTAGCCTGTGCGCTAACCAAACCTACAGCTCCCACAAGAGCTATAAATAGTAATGTTAATTTAGTTTTCATCATTGTAAGGTTTTAAAAGCAATAATAAGAATTTTAGTTGTATTTGTTAGGAACAAACCACGGTCTAAGTGGATTTAGAGACAAACTAAGACCAACTTTGAAAAAATCTTCTTTTACTAAACCAGCGTTTGTTGTACCACGCTGCCCGTATTCAAAAGTCAAGTTAGCATTACTAAAACCTCTCCCTAACGGCAAACCAAGACCAAAAGATATGCCAAACTCATCAATAGATTGATTTTCTATTAATAAACCAGACTCTTCATAACGAGCTCCCAACCTATAAGTAACTCTACCCCAGTAGCTTGTTATCGAATTGTAATCAGGAACAAAATAACCACCTAACCTATACTTAAATGAATCTTCATAAGAAGTATTAGCAAAGTTGAAAGATCTGTTAGAAGCTTTACTTGTCTCAGAAAACTCTACCTGACCACCAGCAAACCACTTATTAATTTCTCCAGTACCTAAACCAAAAGAATATGTATTGGGAACAATTGATTTTGTATCTGCTAAATTAAAATCTTGAGAATCTATAACACCTACTACAGCCTGATCAACACCTGAATAAATAACAGATTGAAGCGAGCGCTCATTGCTTAATGTCAAACTTGTTTCTGGCTGAAAAGATGCAGAAGTATAAATCTTATAGCGCTCTGCATAAGTGGTTTCAAATTGAGCTCCTAAATTATAAGTAAATCCAGTAACATCAGAACGATCTAACTCTCTCACGCTATATTGCTGATCAACATCTGCCTGAATAATTTCATTACGAATATTACCAAAATTATAACTTCCTTCAGCTCCTATCCTAAATCCTTTAAAAAGATTAATTCCTGCTGCAAGAAAAGCTCTATTTACACCGCCTTTTCCTTTATAGTGTGATAAACTAGTATCATCACCATCTATAATTTCATAATCTACAGAGGTTTCAGGCACTAAACCAAAACCAACTCCAAGCTTTTTAGAAATCGGAAAAGCAAGAGAAATGTAATCTATAGTCGTAGAAGTATTAGATCCAGACTCAGTATTTGTCTCTAAGTTAATCTCACGATGACTTCCGGCAATAGTAAAGTTGGTAAGCTTTAAAGCTGCATAGCCAGCGGGATTTCTATAATTTGTATGAATACTATCACCCAGAATACTAATTCCTCCCATAGCTTGATTTTCTATAGAGCCTCTAAAATTTGAAAGCCCCAAGCCATAAAACGAATAAGGTGATGAATTTCCTTCCTGAGCAAATGCAGAAGTTGTAATACAGATTAAAACAACTACTAAAATTCTTTTTATCATTAATTTCTATTAAATTCTGTTATATAATTCAGTCCTTCCAGGAGAAAATTTGAATTCGCAAAGATGCCATTTTTTAGCCTACTAGACAAAAATACACCGTCTCCTCCTGTTAAAATAATCGTCAATTCACTATAATTATTTTTATACCAATCAATTAGCCCATCTATTTCAGCTACTAAACCATTAACTACACCAGATTGCAGTGCTGTTTTTGTACTAACACCAATAACTTCTATCGGTTCATCTCCCACTTCTACGTACGGTAAACCAGCAGTAAACTCGTGCATTGCTTTAAACCTCATTTGCAAACCTGGAGAAATCGCTCCTCCTTTGTACACATCGTTATTATCTTTAAAATCGTAAGTTACACAGGTTCCTGCATCTATTACAAGCACGTTGCTTCCTGAATAGTTTTTTTGAGCACCAGCAACCAGAGCGATACGATCTACCCCTAATGTCTGGGGAGTTCCATAACCATTTTGAAATGGCAAAGCTGTTTGTGATGATAAAACCTCTACCGAAAGACTTCTCTTTTTTACAAACGTGACAAAATCTTTAGAATTGCCCGTCGCACAAATAGCAACTATAGCTATCTGATAATTTTTCTCCAATTCTAAAAGTTCAGCTTTAGCCTCCGGAAGATTTCCAGCCCAAACCTTTTTTAAAACTGAGTCTTCAAAAACGCCAAATTTCACACGTGTATTGCCCAAATCGACTGCAAGATTGACCATTGTTAAAAATTTATGCAAAAATACAAATACTCAAAACCTCGCAGTCATACAATTAGCAAAAGCTTCAAAAAAATATTTTAAATTTTTACTTTTTAGGGTTGTGCAATCTAAAAAAGGATTCTATATTTGCAGCCGCTTTAGCGAGGTACCTTAGCTCAGTTGGTAGAGCAACGGACTGAAAATCCGTGTGTCCCTGGTTCGATTCCTGGAGGTACCACTTAAAAACCCTGAAACAAATGTTTCAGGGTTTTTTGTTTTTAAAGCAATTTTCGGATAAACGCTGGATCCTCCAAAATCTGGGTTTTTACGATTTTAAGAATATAATTTAATCAAGCGATATAAGAAGTATTCGGTATCCTCACTCCTCTGAATTGTGATCTAAAAGCCTTTACTTTGGCATTAAAGGATTCTGCTGAAGCGTCTGTACTTCTGTTTAAAAAATAGTTGAGTACAGAGCGGTAATTCAAAGTAATACTATTGGCTACCGTTTGGAAACTCTTAAAACCTGATTCCTCTACATCTTTGTACCAGTGGGCTAGTTTGGTGTAAGCTATTTTAATAGCTATGGCTTGGTTAAAAATAGAGCTTAACTGGTTTACCAGTTCATAAACTTGAATAAAAATTCCGCTTTAACAGACTGAACCTACAGAAAAAACGTTTAAAGAAAAGCCTAAAAAGTTGATGCTGAATTATAGTTATAATATTTTAGCCATAGTGAATAAAGAAACTAATAATGACACAACTAACAAATACAGAAAAAATTTCACTTGAAGATTTGGCACTCATCAAAAAATCAAGAAAAAATCTAGACGAGATTTCATTTTTGATGCGTGCTTTAAATACCATTGGAACACCCATAGATTCCGGTTTAGAATTATTACCTGAAACAGTTCAGCATAAAATAAATGATCGTATTCAAAAAGCTTTACAACTAGCAGTTAAGGCAAATTTAAAAACATTTAATAAAGAAAAAACAAATCGTACTTCATCAAATATTACCTATAAACTCATTACCGGTCTTTCCGGAGCTACAGGTGGATTTTTTGGAGTTGCGGGTTTTAGTGCAGACTTAATTCTCTCTACAAAGTTTATGATGCGCTCTATTATGGATATCGCACGCAGTCAGGGAGAAAATATCCACGAGATAGAGGCTCAATTAGCCTGCCTACAAGTTTTTGCTCTTGGCGGAAGCTCTGAAGATGATGATGAATTAGACACCAGTTATTATGCGACACGAGCAGCTTTACACACTACAATGAATCAAGCTAGTTCATACATCGCAGAGAATGGAACTAAAAAAATCATAGAAACTATCACTTCGCAAACAGCAGCACCTATTGCAAAACTCATTAATCAGATTGCAGCACGGTTTAGCGTACAAGTAGGTGAAAAATTTGTTGCACAAGCCATACCAGTTATTGGCGCAGCCGCAGGAGCATCAATAAATGTGCTTTTCATTTCGCACTTTCAAAAAATGGCTACAGCTCATTTCACCCTACGTCGTTTAGAGCGAAAATATTCCAAAGAATTGATTGAAGAGACTTACACCCACCTCAGACTAAATTCAAATGGAAATTAACATATATCTATCCTAATTAGAAGAGTTCTATAGCCGCTTAAAAAGGGTTTAGATCAACTCTCATCGCAAGACAAACTCACAAAGTCCAAACCTATATCTTTAAACACCGTATAGACAGAATAACAAGATAAAATACAACTTAACTGTTCTTAACGACTAGCAACTCTATAAACAAAATACCTTACGTCAAATAGCCTTCCTTTTTGAAAAGGGCTATTCGTTTCAATCTGATCTCGCTCTTGCTCTATTAGGATTCATTCAAAGACCCAAAGTTTAAATTCTCAAGATTTCACCTTGACATTACTTCATAAAAAAAGTCCGCATCAATTGAATGATGCGGACTTTAAAACAAGGCGGCGACCTACTCTCCCACGAGATGCAGTACCATCGGCGCTAACGGG
>NZ_FQUN01000010.1:0-190064 GCF_900129005.1 Leeuwenhoekiella marinoflava DSM 3653
TGTTGCCTAATTGGTCAACCTATCCTGTTATTGTATTGCTCACTTCTATCGTTTGGCTTTCGGTAACCTTTTTGACCAAGCCTGAAAAAGATAAAACCTTATTCGATTTTTATAAACAAACACAACCCGGTGGTCCCGGTTGGGAGCGCATTATTGTAAAAGCACGCGCTGCGGGAACTGCTTTAGTAACGACCAATCAAAAATGGTCTGTACCGGCAGGAATACTGGCAACCCTTGTAGGTTGTGTTACAATATATGGTGCTCTGTTCAGCACCGGATACTGGATCTACGGTTATTATACCAAAGCCAGCATCCTAACGCTGCTCACGCTGATTGCAACTGTAGTTTTGGTGAAACTATGGCAGCGCATAAAAACGAGAGTTTTTTGAGTTTTTTTTAAATTGTTTCTGGTGAAAAGAGGCTATCTAAAAAGTATTTAGGTAGCCTTTTTTTAAATAAAAATTCTTTTTAAAAGAAGTGCTATTCCCTGTTCACTTAAGAGTAGATCCCTTGCCTTTTTCTTGAGACGAATCAGCTTATAATTACGCTTAATAATCCTATTTCCTTTGCTTTATGGCAGCTGTCCCGCAAAGGGCATCCCTAACAGTTCTGCGCCTGATAGCGATGAATCTGCTGCTTAAAACCATTCTTCGTTTCATTTTGGTAGCATCCAGTTTTATTCATCGCCTGGCCCATCGCACAGTAATACGTATCGGTTTCTTTAGCATAGAACAGATTATCTGGATGGAATGGGTTTTCTTAATGCTTTTTATCGCGTTGTTCTTTATAGAAGTAGTTGTATTTCACATAAGCAGTAATTTGCTTTTCTTCTAAATCAGTATAATTCTCTTTCATAAGCATGAAATTACTAAAAAACCGCAAAATAATCCAATAAAAAAGACTGCCTTTTCAGCCAGTCTCTTTTCTAGTTACACACTTTATGAGATAGTGCTTAGAATGCTTTAATTCCTGAAGGCTGTACATTTTCTATAAGTCCGTTTTTATTGAATTTTAAACTATCTACACATAGTTCACGTAATAAATCTATAGACTCTGGTGAATTAGGTGAATGTCTGTGATACAAGATATAATCTTGTTCATTTTTATTGAATATCGTATGATGTCCCGGGCTGTAGGTTATTGAATCTGAATCTGTACTTAAAATAGGACTTGTTTCAGCTTCTTCAAAAGGACCATAAGGATTATCTCCCATTGCATAACGCACTTTATAAGTGTCTTCGATAACTTTTCCGTCAGAATACATTAGGTAATAGATGTCATTTCTCTTTATCATTACAGGAGCTTCAAAATAATTCTCTGGAGTAACATCTTTAATCTCACCATCAAAAGTCACCATATCTTCTTTAAGCTTAACTACAAAACAATGGCCATTTACCCAGTTTAGACCTGAACCCCAATAAAGATAAGCCTGCCCATCATCATCTATAAAAGCTTCTGCATCTATCATGTGATATTCTGGAAAAAGATTTTTAGTAATTAAGGGAGTGTTATCTTCTTTAGCATTTTGCCAAGGACCACCCGGAGCGTCTGCTACACCTACCCAAACTTCACTTCCTACAGAAACATACATATAGAAACGTCCATTTTTTGCTTTAACCACAGATGGAGCCCAAACCATGGAATCGTTAGATGTTGGACTTGTACAAGCTTGCTTAGTGGGCCAATTTAATGTTTTCTCTTCCCAGTTTTTAAAATCGGTAGATTCAAAAAAAGCTAAATCCTCTTTTCCCCAAGGATCTTTGGTCGCATAGATATAAAATTTTCCTTTTGATAAAACAATAGAAGGATCTGCATAATACCCCTTAACTATTGGATTAGTGATTTTCTGATCTTCTGTAATTTTATCTGATACACTTTTAGTGGTATTCTTGCAGCAAATAAATATTGTAGCAATAAAAAAAAGTAGAGCAAGTTTCTTCATCGTTAATTTTTATAAATGATTTTAAAAATAATAAAAAACTCAATATGTAGTACATATTGAGTTTTTATCTTTTCAAAAAAATTAAATGCTGCTATTGATGAGCTTTGTTGATGTAACCCTATTTTCGATTTAGAATTATTAATAAAGAACCAAAATACAAGTAATAAGAGCCACCTAATTCACTCTTTAACAGTTACAAAGGAAAATCCAGATCATTTGTTTGAAGACTATTATTTTTAGAATGCGCAGCTCATTAGGGCAAGATACCCTCCACTATGTACAATGAAATCAATAAAAATACCGTTTATGGTCTAGTTAATAGACCAAATCTAAATTGATAGGGAGTTGTGTGTACTCGATGCTCAACACCTGTTGTTAACAAACTATAATTTTATTAATAATGACTTTTAAAAATCTATATATCTGCTTTTTTTGTCTTTCTATTTTAACTTCTTGCAACAATCAGAATTCAAAGAAAAAAGTGCGGGAACCATCACAAAATGAACAGCAAACAGATAGTAAGCAATTGGCGCCTGGCGAAGAATCAGCTTTTAACACCTCTGAAATTATAGAAAAATTACAAGGAACCTGGAAAGAAGTCCAGTACCCCTATCGTAGGATAACATTTGTGAAGAAGCAAGTCAAATTTGTAGAAGAAGGAACTCAGGTTAAGCCAGATTTTGAGCCTTTTGAAATTGCTCAAAATTGCACTTACGATAATTCAAACATAAAGAATGTAACATCTGAACAGCCAATTTTGAACTTACCGCATTCAGAAAGGTGCGAACAACTGAGCGTTTCGCAAGACTCACTAATGCTTAGTGGTTATTCACTCCATACTCAACAAACTTATGTAATCAAGTACTTAAAAATTGATTGACTATTCTCACCAATAGCTCAGGTTTTTATGTATGAAATTCCTCTTAATAAACCAGATAGTAAATGCTTCAAATATAATTATCTTTATCCCTTAATGAATGCATAATAAATGACCACACTCTTTATTAAAAATATGGTTTGTAACCGATGTATTCTCGTGGTACAAAACGAGTTGGATCAACTTGGTATGCAGGCGAAACATATTAAACTGGGAGAGGTGTTACTAAAGAAAGCCCCCACCAACGAAGAGAAAAAAAAGTTGAAAGAAGCTTTAATTTCTTTAGGTTTTCAACTCATTGACGATAAAAAAAGTCAACTTATTGAAAAAATAAAAAATGTGATTATTGATTTGGTTCATCATCAAAATAACCATACCAAATCCAACCTTTCTGAGGTGTTAAGTAGCAAGCTTCACCACGATTATAATTACTTATCCAATCTATTTTCAGAAGTAGAAGGCACCACTATCGAAAAATATTTCATATCTCAAAAAATAGAAAAAGTTAAAGAGCTATTGGTTTATGATGAATTGTCATTAAGTGAAATTGCTTTTCGTCTTCATTATTCAAGTGTCGCCTACCTCAGCAACCAATTTAAAAAAGTAACCGGACTCACCCCTAGTCATTTTAAAAAAATCCGAGAACATAAAAGAAAACCACTGGACGAAGTGTAAATCTTATAAATCAATTCCAAAATTCCACAACAATCTTCTTTCTTATTAGTGCCACCTTTGTGAGGTAGAATTAATACAGAAAAGAAATGGCAATATCTAGCAATAAAGAAATCATTTATCTTCCTTTAGAAGGTGTAGAAAGTGAACATTGTGCATTGATCGTTGAAAAAGGATTGGCACAGGTTAAAGGAATTGATAGCCACAAGGTAGAACTGAATAACCACAGGGCAGTTATTACCGTGAATAATGAAGAAGTAATTGCTGAAGCGGTAAACACCATTAAAGACCTTGGTTACGGTGTTACCACAGTTAAGAAAACTTTTCCTGTGCTTGGAATGACTTGTGCTTCTTGTGCAGGAAGTGCCGAAAGCATTGTAAAATATGAGTCTGGAGTTGTAAACGCTTCGGTTAATTTTGCTACAGGCAACCTTAGTGTTGAATACCTTCCTAATATGACGAATACCACAAAACTTCAAAAGGCAGTACAAGGGGTTGGGTACGATTTATTGATAGAAGATGAAACCTCACAACAAGAAACCCTAGAGGCTATTCACGCACAAAAGTTTAAACAATTAAAAAGAAAAACCATTTGGGCGGTTCTACTTTCACTACCGGTTGTCCTTATCGGAATGATTTTTATGGATATGCCTTATGCAAACTTAATTATGTGGGTATTTTCTACACCTGTTGTATTATGGTTGGGTAAAGACTTTTTTATAAATGCGTGGAAACAAGCAAAACATCGCTCTGCGAATATGGATACTTTAGTTGCGCTAAGTACAGGTATTGCTTATGTTTTTAGTGTGTTTAATATGATTTTCCCTCAATTTTGGGAAACAAGAGGTCTAGAAGTTCACGTTTATTTTGAAGCAGCTGCCGTAATTATTGCCTTTATTTTGTTAGGTAAATTGTTAGAAGAAAAAGCCAAGGGCAATACCTCTTCTGCCATTAAAAAATTAATGGGTTTACAACCTAAAACCGTTATTGTTATACAAGCAGATGGTACAGAAAAACAAACCCCTATTGAAGAGGTAAATACAGGAGCTGTTATACTTGTAAAACCCGGAGAAAAAATTGCCGTAGATGGTATCCTTATTTCAGGTAGTTCTTATGTAGATGAAAGTATGCTGAGTGGCGAGCCTTTACCTGTACTTAAAAATGAAAACGAAAAAGTTTTTGCAGGAACCATCAATCAAAAAGGAAGTTTTCAGTTTAAAGCCGTTAAGGTTGGCAAAGACACTATGCTTGCTCAAATCATTAAAATGGTACAAGATGCACAAGGCAGTAAAGCGCCCGTGCAAAAATTGGTAGACAAAATAGCAGGCATTTTTGTTCCTGTAGTAATGGGCATTGCAGTTTTAACCTTTATACTTTGGATAATTCTAGGAGGAGATAACGGAGCAGTTCAGGGTTTATTAGCGGCCATTACCGTATTGGTCATTGCTTGTCCCTGTGCTTTAGGATTGGCTACGCCCACGGCTATTATGGTAGGTGTAGGCAAAGGTGCTGAAAATGGAATTCTAATTAAAGATGCCGAAAGTCTCGAATTAGCTAAAAAGGTAAATGCCATCATATTAGACAAAACAGGAACAATCACTGAAGGTAAACCTGTGGTAACGGAAGTAAAATGGTTGAATAATAACGATGTTACTAAAGACATTCTTTTGAGTATTGAAAAACAATCAGAACATCCATTAGCAGACGCGGTAGTAAAACATTTGAATGACGTACCTACTACAGCTTCTTTATCTAATTTTAAAAGCATTACAGGCAAAGGTGCCAAAGCGGACCACAACAACGAAACTTATTTTGTAGGTAATAGAAAGCTGTTAGCTGAAAACAATATTACCATAGCAGATGAACTTTTAAAACAAGCCAATGAATGGGGTAAAAAGTCTAAAACTGTTATTTGGTTTGCCAATAGTAAGCAAACACTTTCTGTGCTTGCCATTTCAGATAAAATAAAAGAAACCTCTGTAGAAGCTATTCGGGAATTGCAAAATATGGGAATTGATCTGTATATGCTTACGGGTGATAATGAAGGAACAGCTAAAGCCATAGCACAACAAACAGGCATTAAGCAGTATAAGGCAGAGGTATTGCCACAACATAAAGCCGATTTCGTAAAAGAACTGCAACAACAAGGTAAAATTGTTGCTATGGTTGGTGATGGTATTAACGACAGTACTGCTCTTGCCATAGCTGATGTAAGTATAGCTATGGGAAAAGGAAGCGACATTGCTATGGATGTAGCCAAAATGACCATTATTTCTTCAGACCTCTCCAAAATACCACAGGCTATAAGATTATCTAAGCAAACGGTTGCAACCATCAAAGAAAATCTGTTTTGGGCGTTTATCTACAATCTTGTAGGCATTCCCATTGCCGCAGGTATTTTATATCCTATCAATGGCTTCCTATTAAATCCAATGATTGCAGGAGCCGCAATGGCATTAAGCAGTGTAAGTGTTGTCGCCAACAGCTTGCGTTTAAAGTGGAAACAGTAAGTCTTGTAAATCAAAAAAGAAATTGCATAACAAACCACAGTATTATTGTGCCGAAATTTGCAGTATGAAATAACATTTTAATTTTTAAAACAATGGGAAATAACAAAGAATTTCAATTTAAGACCAACCTTAATTGCGGGGGGTGTGTAGCCAAAGTTCAATCTGCTTTAGATGACGCAGAAGGACTTTCTCACTGGAATGTAGCTACCGACAATGCAGATAAAATACTTACCGTAAAATCAGAAGGTATAACTGAAGACGAAGTAATAACTATTATTAAAAGTAAAGGATTTAAAGTAGAGCCTTTGTTATAAAAATATAATGGCTATTCCAAAGAGCATATGAGTTAGGGAGAACGCAATCCAATAGCCAACATCATAAAGGCCATAAAGAACATAAGCCTTCTCAAAAAAAATGTCTGTATTCCTTGATGCTCTAATAATTTATTTTACAGGCTTGACATGAGTAGACGGGTTCTAACAATTGGTATTGCTCTATTTATAGGGTTTAATGCCTCTAAAAATCTAGTAAAAACGATTCAGGTAATCTTGTAATCCGAACCTGAAAATGTAAGTATTAGTCAGTTGAAAACGAAATTAAAAGCATTACCCAATATCCACGATTGATACGTTTGGACTATGGACGGCATTCATCATGTAGGCTCGTACAAACATTCAATATTCAGCATCCTACTGTTCAAATAGAAACAAGTGAGATTGAATGCAACCGGCTTATAGTTTAGATTAAATGGCGCTTAAAGGTTTCCCTACTTCTCTTTTTCTTTGACATAACGTTCTCCTACAATCCATATATTATATATAAAGCCGTAAAACTGAAAACAAGATGCGCCCCCAGAAGATTGAAGTAATACCAACGTTTCTTTAACGTTGCAGGCTTAAATTTTATGCTGAATAGGAGTTGCCACATGGCAATTCCTATTATTCCTTCAATCATACCAATAATCAAACCATTAATGAGAAAATTATTTTCCAGAAATTGGAGTAAAAATAACAGGAGATAGAGAAAACCAATTCCGGTAATGAAATGCAAGATCCAAGCTACAGGTTTAAAATTCTGCTTGCCCTTAAACAAGACACGATTCAGCCAGTATGGCTCTACCAGATTAATCTGGAAAATAAGTGTTATTACGTAACTAAAAGCAGTCATCAAGACTGTGCTGATAAATGTTGTTAATAATACACTAGCAAAGTCCATACGCTTAAAGTTTATGACACTGATTCATTTCAATGGCTGTATTTTTACGATTCTTCTTCAAAATCTGCTATCTGATACCGCGTCTTATTTTCGGCAACAGCCAGATTTATTGCACGCTCAAATAAATGGGCTTCCGTTTCAAAAAAGTGCATCATATAACCGGCGGTATTTACAAAAATGATGGTATCACCAGGTTCTGGAAGCTGGGGCAATTCGATTTTTCGTTTTAAAAGCACATCCCGCTCTAGACAGTAAGCACCAGTAAAATAAACTTCAACCGGCTGCGCATCGGGTCTTGGATTTTGAAAACCGACAAAAGGATCGAGTAAAAAATCGGCACTCGAACTTTTCAGCTGTGACATATTCATCTCCAGACCTATTAAATGGTTTCCTCGGGCGTCTATCTTGCGGTGCACCACGCGGGCTGCTGTGATTCCTACTTGATTAAGCAGACTTCTGCCGGGTTCCAATCTCAATTCGACATCCAAGTCTTCTAATCTTTGATACACAGGCTTATGAGACTTATTTTCAGTTCCTAATAGTTTTTTAAGAAAACTCCCCTTCGATTGCTTATTGTAATATGGGTATGTGGCTAATTTTCCTTCTACTGTTCCGTTTCTAATAGTAAATCCAAGACCGTCATTGTTGTAGGTAATTGCGTTTCGGTTTCCTAAAACAGCATCTTTTAAATGTTTTTGAAACTCAATCCATTGAGTTTCGTGCTTCAGGTAATTCATTAAAATTCCGCCGCCTATATCTATAAATGAAAAATTGAAACCTTGAATATTCAGTTTCTCAAGAAGATCTAAGGTTTGGTGCAAAGCTTCACCCCGCTGCCCAGTGCTGTAACCATCCAAATGAAAATGAAACCCTTCAACATTGAACTGCTGTCTCTTTGAATCTTTAAAGTAATGGAGCATCATCTCCTCCACCGCATCCACATCAAAGCCAAAACGGCTCATCAACTTATTTCCTTTATATTCAAAGCCTGAAATTCGAATCGCAATTTTAGCCTTTGTATTCAGGTCTTGACTTATTTCAAAAATCTGGTCGAGTTCATCTTCATTATCAACTACAATTAATACCCGGTTAGAAATCGCAAGTTTTAAGAGTTTCCTATTTTTTATCGCAGCTGTAGATATCAGATTATCTGGATTCAGCTGAAGGTTAACACCCTGTTCTAATTCCCGAAAACTCGCCGTGTCTACCCCAATCCCTGAGGAAATAGCTGCATTGATCAGGTTTTTAAATTTATTAGCTTTTCGTGCAAAAAACACTTTGCTTTTAAAACCATATGTACTTAAAACCTTCTGATATTCTTTACAATTTTCTTCAAAAGCGGGCAGGTTGTGAATATTTAAGGGCGATTGGTACGCTTCAAACAATTCCTTCTGAAGCTGTGTATCTTGTATAATATTCAGCATCCAGTCTGAAGTTAAGGGTTCTAATTGGGGTAGGTTATTTTTCATAGTAAGAGTATGCCATTTTCGTATCTTGAAGCTGTGCAACGGTATCTTTTGCCCATTGCGTCGCGGTATCGTTATGCTTTCTGGAAAGCGTGTCATTATCAAATAAAGTTCCTTCGGTTGGGGTGCCGTACAAGACTATTTTCTGGATCGAATTTCCCTCTATATTTATTGGATTTCCTTCCTGAGTACATCTAATTTCACCTAAATTATCCGATTGATTTTCAAAGGAGAATAGTCCGTTGCCATTCGAATACATCTCTGATTTTTTTTTGTTATGACCACGAGGCAATCGGGCATCCACATAATGTTGAAAATGTACTTTTTGAGTTACAGCATCTGTTTCCAATTGTTTAGAATGCATTGTTATTGTTGGATTTTTAGCAAACGAAAAATCTAATATTTCGGCATCCATTAAGGCTATCATTTTATGGATATTGATTTCAGGTGGTCCGTAAGAAATTCTATTGAATACCCCAAAATAATGCTGTTGAAATCGTATTTTGGAGGCTTCTGTCAATAAATTGTTGCGGTACAAATACTTAAAATCCTCAGCAAGAAAACGCCAGGCGGCCGCAGCTGCCACATACGGACTTGCTTCTTTTTTGTTTTCGTTTAGCCAAAATTTCCAGTAGGTTTTAACGGCTTGGTGTTGATTTTTTTTAGTATTTAATATCGAAAAAAGCAAATCATCTGCCGAAAAACGTTTTAACTCAGAATTTTTTTCGTGAAAACGGTCGATTGCTTTTTGAAGATTTTTAAAATCAGCATCAGGTTCAAAATTAAAATTACAGCGTTTAAACAAGCTATGATAAAATGCAGCAACAATATCTTGTTTTATAACGGGCAAAATATCTTTCTCGAAATCGAATTTCGCAGACGATTTTGGTAAGTTTTCAACAAAACGTTTCAGATAAAAACTCGTTTGTTTGAGCATTACAGTGTTGCTTCCGCGCGGGATTCCTGGAATTCCAGATCTTGAAAACGGTAAGATTAACTTGGGTTCGAGTCCGCTTTTACAATAGGCTAAACCTGAGACAGAAGATCCATTAAAATATCCTGATCGACCTTCGGTTAGTGCTAAAATAGTATCGATAGCCGTAAGACCGATTCCTTTACAGCTAACGATTTCCTGAGCACCTATATGCTTCATTGTTTCTGAGAAAGGATAGACAAAAGGAATCGTACAATCATTCTTTTTAGCATTTTCTAATCTACCGGTTATACTTGGCGAATGCCCCGTCGTGAGCAGTAAAGAATCAAAATACGGACTTTGAAAACCTATATCTTTAGTTTGAAGTTTAAATCGGGAACCCTCGTGCTTTATTCCCATCACAGTTGTGATATGTTTGTGTATGGTAATTTGTGGTTTTGCGTTAGCTACTAATTTCTCAAAATATGAGGTTAAATAACAACCTACCTCGTTTCGCGGTGCTATTTGGGTTTCTTCAAATTCTTCAGAATTCTTAGAACGCTGCGCCCGCCATTTGGTAAAAGGAAGTAGGTCACAAACAGGCAGTGGGTTTGTATGCGGTTTTAAAGAGATATATTGGTTGGGATAGTTCATCACTAAAAAATCTGGCTGATTGCAATCATAAACCCAACCTGTAGCAAAAGCATCCGTTTTGTTGAATAAATGAATCTGAATCTTTGGAATTTCGGTCTTCTCGTTTAAAAAAGCAAGAAGGCGTTCTAAACCATAAAACCCTTTGGGACCAAAGCCTACAATACCTATATGAATTTGTTCTGCGATCATCCGTTTAGTTTATTTGTAACCCATTCTTCATTATAAATCGTATCCAGATAGCGTTCTCCTCGATCGCAGAGTATTAAAACGACTTTTTGATCGCTAGGTATTGTTGCTGCGCGTTTTAAAAATGCTGAAACCACTGCCCCAGAGGAACCGCCCGCCAAAATACTTTCGGTACTCAGTAGTTTTTTACACCCGGTCACGCATTCCATATCCGAAACATGCACTACCTCTTCGATAGTCTTTCTATCCAGAAATTGTGAAGGAAGTCCCGCACCATGACCGGGTATAAAGCGGTCTTTGGGCTTATTGCCAAAAATCACACTACCCAGTGCATCTACGGCTACTAGTTTGGTTGAAAGATTTTCTGCCTTAATATAAGCTGCGCACCCCATTAAAGTGCCGCAAGTGCTAGTAGCCGCAAAAATATAATCGGCATCTGGCAAGTCGTGGGCTATCTCGGCCATAGTCTGATGGTGTGCTAATGGATTTGCCCTGTTGCCGTATTGATTGGTCCATACCGCTTTTGGTATTTTTTCCAACAATTGTTTTACACGTTTTAAGCGAGCTCCCAAATATCCGCCATCGGTACTTGGTTTTTCTACGATATCGACTTTTACGCCATAAGCTTTTAAGATTTTTAAAGTATGCTTATTTGCTTTAGGATCTACCACAATCACAAGCGGAATACTGTAATAGCTGCACACTTGGGCCAACCCAATTGCCATATTACCACTGCTGCTTTCAATCAAGGTCGTGTCAGGAGTAATTGTACCGTTTTTAATGCCTTCATTTAAAATAGAAAGTGAGGTCCGGTCTTTTATGCTACCTCCGGGATTTGCCATTTCCAGCTTACCATAAACATCGATCCCCGTAAGGGTTGACAATTGCTTTAGGTGAATTAAAGGTGTATAACCAACCGTATCGAGAATAGAATCCAACTGATGGGTGATAGGAAGAGTTGGAGAAGTTTGTGTGACTTTCATAGGGTTGAATTAATTGCTGATCTTTTAGAAGTTAAAGTTATATAATTAATAATTTTGCATTATTTACAATAACAATATTTAACACCCAGGCGTTAATTATTTTCCAATTGACTTTAAATCTATTCCTATAGTCTTTTAAAGTTTTATTTTAACTGTTAAATTCAAATAAATCAAATTCTTATGGAAACCTGGACACTTGCTTCCTTTTCTACCTTGCTGAAAGTATTTATATCATTATTAGCAATTTTCTCGATTATCATTCTTATTACGCGTATTTCGGGATTACGCACTTTTGCAAAAATGTCTAGTTTTGATTTTGCATCTACCATCGCAATAGGCTCTATACTGGCTTCGGTTGTAATGAATACCAACCAATCTCTTTTAAAAGGGAGTGTAGCGCTGGCTGGTATTGTACTATTTCAGACCGCGTTTTCGTATGGGGTTCGCAAGTCTAAAGCCATAAGCGATCTGTTAACCAATGCGCCGATGTTACTGATGTATGAAGGGGAAATACTTTATGAAAATCTAAATAAAACAAACGTAGGCGAAGATAATCTGATAGCCAAACTGCGAGAATCAAATGCATTACAAATGAAAGAAGTACGGGCAGTAATTCTTGAATCCACAGGAGATATGTCTGTGCTGCACAGTTCTGAAGGAACAATTCCGGATCGAAAAATTTTTCAAGGAGTTTCCGGAATACCCGCTTCCATTCAGGTCAAAATTAATGGATAAGTTACACTTTAAAATTTCAAATTAAACATATCAGGTCAAATAGCGTTTTTAAAAAAAAGGTTAAAGGTAGTGCCCTCGTTTTCTTTACTTTTCAGTTCTATCCTTCCAGCATTATCTTCGATCATTTTTTTGACGACATAAAGCCCCATCCCGGTACCCCGTATTGTTTTAGATAAGCGTAAGGCTTTTTCAAAAACCCGCTCTTGATGTTCAAGTGGTATTCCTATACCGTTATCCAGAACACTCAAAACCACAAATTCATCCTGAACTGTGGTAGTTATTTTGATTGTTGATTTTTTATTAGGATCACTAAACTTTACAGCATTATGAATCAGGTTATACAACACACTTCTCAAACTGCTTTTTGGGAAAACAAGTTCTCTGACCTTAAGATCTGTAGTGATTCGTATTTTTTTTTCTTTGATCTCTACTTTCAGGGCTGTAAGGATGTTTTCACAAATTGTTTCCACATTCAAAGCCTTATTAGTTAAGTTTTTATCCCCATCAGAAGTGAAGTCTTCCACTAATGATTGTAAGCTCTTAGAAGATGTTTTGAGCGTCGTAATCCATTTTTCAAATTGTACAGAATCGTTTTTTTTATGAGCCAGCAGCAGCCCGTCGGCAATTAAGGTTATGGCAGAAATGGGCTGTCTTATGTCGTGGGCGATCGCGTATTTGTGAGTTTCGTATTGCGAATTTAGTTTTTCAAGCTCTCTTAAAGCCATCAGGCGTTTTGTGATATCCACAAAAGTAATAATGACACCATTTATCAATTTTTCCTCATGCTCAATATAAGGTACAATATTCATCTGAAACCACTGCCCATCTGTGGTTTGCACCTCTTTTTCTAGGATTTTATTTGAGTTTTTTATGACTTCCTGTATGTCTTCAACCACATAATGGTAGCGCAAATTATCCTTTATATCAGCAATGTTTTTGCCTACATGGTCATAGGTAAGCGAAAACTGCCTCATCGCAGGTGGAGTAAAAATCCTCAGAATGAGGTCTGCATCTACAAATAGTTGTGGAATTATCGTATTCGAAAAATAATTGGAAAGGTCAAAATTAAGCTTTCGCAACTGTCTCGCATCAGTTCTTGGGGTTTTGATCATGGCGTTGAATCTAAACAATTATTTTTCAACAATATATAACAATAGAAGCCATTTACAGCAACATGCTAGAAATAACCTGTTTCTCTAAGTTAATGATAAGAGCTGGAGAATAAGTAGACTACGATGGTGATATATGTATTACAGAAACAATTAGGCTTAAGTGTGTATCTTGAGTAAGAACAGCCCTATCCCTACTCAAAAGAGTACATTGTTTAGACTTTAACATGAAAAAAATGAGGGTGTAATTTAACTTACCCTGAATTCTTCAAACCTATTTGTTTCGCAAGCAACTTCCAATCTTTAACCACTGTCATCACTTCTTCAAAAATAGTATTCATTTAATTTTCGTTCAAATGGAGAAACTCTCCAACGCTTTGGGCCAACTCGAAATCCAGCACATTATCATCAACATTAAGTGACAACTCATACTTCTCGATTGACGGATTTAAATCGTAGGCTGGCGACAGTCCCCGTCCTTTTTCTTTAAGAATGAACCCGTTATTGCGCAAATGGTCATCAGTATTAGAGATAGCAATATTAAAAACTATTCTGTGCCCTAGTTGGTATAGATAAATTTTTGTATAATGAACGGCCATTTGGTGTATGGTTTGTGCAACAGACTGTTGATATTATAAAAAATCAGGTAGAAGCCAATGACTGCAAGTGTAGGTCGTACCTAAATAGAAAATAATTAATCTGAACCATCGGCTTGTGCTTTGTGAATGGTATAATTGGCGATCTCTATACCTTGCCGGGTTCCTACGGTAGCATCAAAGCTCCAGTGAATACCCCCATAAACTCTGGAAATAGCTGCTTCTTCCGCCCAGTTTCTGACCAACTCCGCTTTCTCGGGAAAAATATACGCCAGAACTTCTGATGCCGCCGCAGAAAAAACACTGTGACCAGAAGTATAACTGGGAAAATTAGGAGTTCCGGCTATTGTTTTAAACCCCGGAATGGTCTGTATGGGCCGGGGATAATGATAGTAATATTTAGCATCCCAGCAACTTATTCCGGCATCCATCACTGCCATATTAAGATAAGCTAATGTGCGGGCAGCTCGCAACGGATTCATTTTATGTTCTACTATAAATTCGTTTGCAAATCGGTTCCAATGTCCCGGTGGCGTATAGGTGCCCAAGCCGTCCTGCCAGAAATTGGCGATTCTTCGTTTTTCCTCAGTCATATTTGAAGCGTGATCTTTCAGCAGTTGTACATCTTTTAGATACGATTCAGAGTCAATTGCCGGCGGGGCAACAGGTCTTACATCTTCCACATTGGTCACATTCCACATTTTGACTTTACCAAACAAAGGCGTAAGCCCTACAGGACGAGTAGGAAGTTCCAAATTCTCCCATTGCCATCCAAACCTGTTAAAGGCAGCTTGTTTTATAGAGTCGGAAACTGCTTTAGGGGTCTGGGCGTTTTTCATACCATCACTTGCAGCTCTTGTTAACGCCAGTTGAGCGACAGCATCGCCAATCGTTGATCCTGCAGCCAGATCGCTTGCCACGTTTGCTCCCGATACCCCAAGACTTTCTAAATGGTTCTGCTCTAGCTCTTGCAGATAGGTGGCTTCTAAAGGAAAGAGTGCCGTAAGTATTTTTCGGGATACCCGGGCAAGAACTGCCCCGTCTGATGGATAAGACGGAAGCGTATTAGGCTCATAGGCAAAAGAAATTGAGGTATCCTGCTGGTAGGGAGCTTTCCTGTTGTACCGGTATTTATAATGCCAGGCAGCAATCAATCCATCAAATTGCGCAACAGAGAGATATGCAAGGGCTCTGCCGGCATAAGGAGGATGTGCAAAAGGAAAACCCGGAGGTCCGTCTGGAGTAGCTGGAGAGGGCAGCGTATAAGAATCATCATCATTAGGTCCCGGAATGATATTGTACTTTGCAATAAGCTCCAGAGCAATCTCATTCCATCTTACAACAGGATTATTTCCCCAGTAAGCCAAGGATTCTCTTTGGGAATCAGTCATTTGCCCAATGGCGCTTTTTAAAGCCGTTACTTCTGCTTTATAACTTTGAGAAGTTATCTCCTTTGGAGCTTCAAGAGTAATGGAAGATACCTGATCAAAAAGTACCGGTTTCCATGTACCTCCATTTTCATCAAGACCTGTAAAGGAATATTCTTCATATTCCAGGTAGGTTGGCAGGTCTTTTTCGCAGGAGACACAAAGAATTATTCCACAGAAGAGAAAAAATAAAAAAGGTTTAGTTATCATCGAATCCTGTATTAGTTTTTTTTACGAAATTGAATTGATACGTGAGACCCATACTGACATTTGTAAATTTTCCTGTATTTAGTCCATGTACAACCTGGCTGTAATTACCCACAGCACCCAGCCCCTTTGCAAATGGAAAATAATATTGAAGCGAAACACCAATTCTGTCAAAGGTCACCTTGTTTGTAGGCTGTGCGGCATTATAAGCTCTTATATCATCGCCGCTGGTCGATTTGATACCGGTGTAATTGAGTTCAAAACGCAGGGTATTGCTAAAAAACCATTTTCCGATTACGGCTTCGACATTCCAGGCGTTGGGAACGTCCATAAACGAAGTATAATAACTGCCGTCATTATAGTAATAATCGCGTTCAGCTTCGGTGTAGCCTCTCCAAAGATGACCTGCCATACCTCGTGCGTAAAAACCGTTGTTAAGTTGGTATTTTACAATACCGCGCAAAGCAAACTCCGGAGCACCTAACCCCAGACTGTACGGCATATAATCTGATAAATAGTTCGTGGCAGGAGTTGAAAACCCTGCACCTGTTAAGATGTAAAGATTCCCGTTTCCGAGTTCTTTTTCCAGGATTTTATACTTAAGAGCCAGGGTTAGATCCTGAAATCCTTTAGCTCCTTCAAACCGGCCTCCGTTAGGGTTTGATGATTCTGTTTTGACATAAGGAAGTCCTATATATAGATTAAGGTCATTAAAAATACCCACCGCTACCATGGGTAAGAGGGTTTGCCTGCTAACCGTCGCTATGGTCTGATTTTCTCGTAAACGCTCCCCTTCCCAGTATTGGTCAAATGCTCCGTAGTCATAACTTACCAGAAAGCAAACATTTTTAGAAGGCATCATTAATGCATCTGTGGGAGTTTGCGCAACCAGTGTTGATTTTAGAAAAAATAAGCTCAAAAAAACAGTACACTTAAAAGCTTGTTGAACTGTTGTATAATTAAGGAGTGATCTAATCATTAACTAGTGTCTTAAAATCCAAAGCGTCTTAAATGGGTAGCTTATGAGGAAGGTTTTGTGATTGTACCAATGTGCAGGTATAGAGATTTATGGTTTTGACGAATGTAGTTTCTTAAATAAGAACACGGAATTAATGAAAAAACAAATAGATTAATGAAAGATTAATCCTGCCAATAAAATACTAAACCGAAAGGTATTTTTTGTTTATTTGGAAGTATGTTAAAGAAAAGAACGCTTTACCTGTTGGTTTTTATAATTTCTGCGATTGGTCTTTTAGTCGTTCAATACCAGTATTTGAAGGTAGGTCTGGTATTGGCAAATTCTCAATTTTCTAAAAAAATAGACGAGGTTCGTGCGGTGATTTCTAAAGACCTCTCAGAATATAATGCGTTGACCTATTCTTTAGGCAGAACGCTTCGGGAGGATGCATCCCAACTTGCTATAGATCTGGATAGTCTGCAGAAAATGAATCAGTATTACCTAAACGATTACCTGGCTTATCAGCTGCAAGTATCGGGCATAGATGCTCCGTTTTCATACACCTTATCTTCAAAAGATTCGGTAACGTATCTTCTTTCACAACAAACTTTTTCAAACGAGGAAGAACTTAAATTTTATCCTATTCCCATAAAAGGATACCTCTCAGACAGTTTGGGAAAGGACCTGGTGCTTCAACTGGGTTTCAGTGATATTAACTCCTACTTTTTAAATCAGCTTAACGGACTTACGATTCCGGGACTGGTTTTTCTTTGTGCAATCATTCTTGTGGTTATCTGGGTGCTTCGGTCATTTTACTGGCAGAGTACGCTAATCACCACGACTAATGATTTTATCAATAATCTCACACACGAATTAAAAACGCCGGTCTTTTCGATAGGTATAGCAACTAAAATTTTAGAAGAAGAAATTCCACCTGAAAAGCAAAACATTCTCGAGCTTATTAAGCGGGAAACGCAACGACTTAAAATACATATTGATAAGGTATTGGAACTGGCGAGTCTGGAATCGGGTAAACGAATCATTCACTTGGAAGCGGTCGATTTAAGACCAATCATAGCGAGAATAGCTGATGATTTTAAGGTGCTGGGAACCTATGACAACATTGATTTTAGCTACACTCTTGAAGAAGGTCCCTATTGTATTAAAGGCGAAATCTTTCACCTTGAGAATGCTTTGTTTAATCTTTTAGATAATGCAAAGAAGTATTCAAAACACCCAAAAATACATCTGGAAGTAAAAAAGGAAGCGTCACAGCTTTGTATTGTGGTCCGGGATAATGGCAAAGGAATCAGTAAAAAAGAGATTAAACGGATTTTTACAAAATATTACCGAATTAAAAATGACGATTTACATGCTGTTAAAGGCTATGGGCTGGGATTGACTTATGTGAAGAAAATTGTAAAACTTCACGGAGGTAAATTAAAAGTAAGCAGTAAGCCGATGTCTGGAACGCAATTCACGATCCTACTGAAACTCTTAAAAAATTAAAACTATGTATACTATTTTACTGGTTGAAGATGATACCTCTTTAGGATATTTGCTTACTGAATATCTTAGTATCAAAGGCTTTAAAATGAGCTGGACTAAAAATGCAGAAGAGGCGTTGCAGCTTTTAGAGTCGTATTCTTATGACCTGATTATACTTGATGTGATGCTGCCTGATTTGACCGGATTTGATTTGGCAAAAAAAATAGCAGCGACATTTAATACAATTCCTTTTCTTTTTTTGACGGCCAGATCCTTAAAGGTTGATGTTTTAAAGGGTTTTGCTCTTGGGGCTGTAGATTATCTTAAAAAGCCTATAGATGAAGAAGAACTTGTCGTACGCATAAACGCTTTACTCTCCAGATTGTCTCAGAATCCCTCACAAGAGGAAAATGCGCAGGAATTTAAGCTGGGTAACTACCTGTTGAATGCGCGCAATATGGAGCTTATTTTTGAAGGGAAGCCCACTCGTTTGACTTCAAAAGAATGTGAACTTCTTGTGTTTTTGGCTATGCAAAAAAATCAGTTGTGCAGCCATAAAGAGATTCTAATCACACTATGGGGTAAAAATGATTACTTCAACCGAAAGAGCTTAAATGTTTTTATTTCCCGCTTACGAAAATACCTGTCGCAAGATGATTCCCTAAAAATTGAAAATATTCACAGACGGGGTTTTATACTCAGAGAATGGGGATTAGAAAAGTAAACTTTTAGTCTTATTTTTTTGTCCTCGGCGCTTCTCTAGAAATCTTTTTTAAAACTAAAAATAACAGTCAGAAACTGATTTAAGATTTAGAATCTAACTGCTTCTTAAAGTATATAATGCTCTTTTATGCTTCAGTACAAACTCGCAGACAACAAAGGAAACGCTCTGGTGGATTCATATTGTAATCTGAAATGCAAAAAGGATTTGCAGAAATTCTATAAAATTAAAAGAAAGTATCTCCAATACTATTTATAAGGTTTTGATTTAGTTTATAAGCTAAATTTGTGATCGCTCTCGTATTTGTTTACTTTGCGTACTCATTTTAATAGGTTTTAAAGTGATTAATTAGAGGGCGAAACTTTGAGCGGCAACGCCCTCTTTTTAGATTTAAGATTTTGATCTTAGTAACAGGATTTCAAAAGGCTTATACTTCGGTTACATAGCGTTTGATGCCATCTTTATCCTCATAGCTTCGGGATTTGAGTTTCCCGGTCAGCGCTAACTCTTTGCCTTTTGGTGCGTAGTTTTCAATAAGTTCTGCCGTCTTTCCCCAGGCGACAACGGTGTGTCATTGGGTATCCTGCACCTTCTCCCCTTTTGAATTTTTGTAAAACGTATTAGTAGCTAATGAAAAACGAACTACTTTTTTACCGCTCTCCAGCGTGGTTACTGTAGGCTCACCCCTACATTTCCGATTAACTGTACTTGATTTTGATCGTACTCATAAAGTAATATTTATAAAATTAATTAGGCTGTCTAAACCCTTCAGACAGTTTACATTTGTATTGTAAAAAAATGATTTACTTATCTTATCCTGAGCGTTTTCCTTTCCTGCCAGCAGGTTTGTTTTTGATTGTTTTGATCCCGCTTCTTGTTGTATGTTTTGAACTGATTTCATAATACTTCTTTTTGATTTACTTCCCTTAGCGCCTATAGCCGTTCCTTTTTTTATTGCTGATACACCTTCAAGAATTGAATTAGTAAGGACATATAAAAGCGCGGTATAAGCGGTTATGCTTTCCGGCTAACTTCAAACTCTTGGTATTTTACTTTCAAAAAAAAAGAGAATACAGCGATGCTGCTGAAGGATAAAAAACAGCCGAAGCAGGAGCAACATGAATATAGAGTGGTATTGTATTTGAAAGTTAAAAAGGTCCTATTCAAAAATAGAACGAAATAGAAATGCATTTAACGGTATTGGCATAGAGACACTTCCAAAAAATTAAGAAAGCTTTTTATAAATAATATCTAATTAACATTCATCTGTATTATCAACGATATAGTGGATTATTCTTTAAATTAAATTAACATATCTATGTAAAATGCGCCACTTTCTTCAAGTTTCGTTAAGGATTTATTAAAGCATAATTATTTACATATAGTCACTTTTTAACCACATTTGCGATTGATTGTTTACTAATATTAATAATTAATCCAAACAATGAAAAAACTAATTTATGTAACACACATTACCTTGTTCTTATTAACCTCTATTTTATTTGCACAGGATAGAACACTTCAAGGTACGGTAACTGACACTAATGGGATGCCCTTACCGGGAGCCAGTATTGTGGTAAAAAATACAACCATAGGAGTAGTGACAGATTTTGACGGAAATTTTACAATCAACATTCCTGAAAACGAGAATGTGATTGAGGCAACTTTTATGGGGTTTAAATCGCAGGAGTTAAATGTTACCGGTAAGACTACCCTAACAATAGTTCTTGAAGAAGATGCTCAAGGCCTTGATGAAGTTGTAGTAACAGCCTTAGGTATTAAACGGGAAACCAAGAAACTTTCATATGCTGTACAAAAAGTTGATGGCAATGAACTTGCAGAAGCCAAAGAAACTAACGTAGTAAACTCCCTTTCCGGCAAAATGGCCGGGGTACGGGTTACAGGCGGTAACAGTGGTGTAGGTTCTAGTTCCCAAATTATTATTCGTGGAGAAAACTCATTAAATCCCAGTCCTAATGCAAATTCACCTTTATTTGTTGTTGACGGAATCCCTATCAACAATAATGTAAATAATGCAGGTGGTGACGGCAATATGGGTGTAGACTTTGGCAATGGCGCGATGGACATCAATCCGGACGATGTTGCAGAAATGACTGTACTTAAAGGTCCTAACGCTACGGCTCTTTATGGTTCCCGTGGTGCCAATGGAGTGGTTTTGATCACTACAAAATCAGGCAAAGGCTCTAAAGGAATCGGAGTATCATTTAATCACAATACTACTTTTGAAACCCTTTTAACCTTACCAAAATATCAAAACGAATATGGTCAGGGCTCTAACGGTCAATTTGCATTTAACGATGGAGGACAAAATCGCTCAGTAACCGGTGGAATCAACGATCATGTTGATGAAAGCTGGGGACCTGCACTTAACGGTCAGTTGATTCCGCAGCACGACAGTCCTACTACAAGCGGATTCAGAGCAGGAGATGTAAACTTGCGTCCGCGTAACCCGGACGGGAGTTTTGCTGATGAAATTATAGCCACTCCCTTTAGTGCACAGCCTGACAATATAAGAGACTTCTTTGAAACCGGTTTTACGATGAGCAATAATATTGCATTAACCGGAGCCAATAAAGACGGAAACTTTAGAGTTTCCTTTACAGACTTAAACAGTGAGAGTATTGTTCCGAACTCTAATTTTAAAAGACGTACGTATGCGATAAATGGGGCCTATAACCTCACAGACTGGTTAAAGGTTAGTGCCTCAATGAACTATGTAAATTCTAATTCCGATAACCGGCCCAATAACTCCTACGGTACTGAAAATGTTATGTATTTATGGATCTGGTTTGGTCGTCACATTAATATGAATGGACTTAGAGATTACTGGCAACCGGGACTTGAAAATACACAACAGTTTAACTACAATTACAATTACCACGACAATCCGTTTTTTACTGTGTTTGAGAATACGAACTCCTTTAACCGGGATCGTATCATTACCAACATGCGTGCAGACCTTAAACTAGCTGACGGTTTAGACCTAATGTTCCGTACAGGTCTGGATTATTCAAACGAACTGGATATGCGTAAAAGAGCCTATTCTACACAGCGTTTCCCTAACGGGCAATACCGGGAGGATTATATCTATGCCCAGGAGCAAAATACTGACTTCTTGTTATCTTATAATAAGATGCTTACAGAAGATTTTGAATTTGGAGTATCTGCCGGTGCAAACCATCGTGTGGCAAAAAACAGATATCAGCGTATAAGCGCCAACTCCCTTTCAATCCCTGCTATTTATAACTTTGGTAATGCAGCAGAACCGCTTACTACCAGTGATTACGACAGTGAATTCCGGGTAAACAGTGTATACGCTTTTGGTAATATAGCTTATAAAAACTATCTGTTTTTAGACTTAACTGCCAGAAACGACTGGTCTTCTACCCTTCCCGAAGATAACAACAGCTACTTTTATCCGTCAGCAGGTATTAGCGCTATTCTTTCTGATATGTTTGAACTGCCGCAAGCCATTAGTTTTGCTAAACTTAGAGCAGGTTATGCAGTGGTAGGTAATGATACCAACCCTTACAATCTGGCAGCGACCTACGGTTTTGGAGATACCTTTAACGGATTCTCCAGAGTATATTCTCCTTCAGAATTGAAAAATTCTGATTTAAAGCCCGAAAAAACCAATTCAATAGAACTGGGTGCTGATTTGCGTTTCTTCAGCAATCGCTTAGGCCTTGATGTGGCGATATATCAGTCTACTACTAAAAACCAGATCATATCACTTCCGGTTTCTAACACTTCAGGATTTAGTTCTCGGGTGATTAATGCAGGCGAAGTTCAAAATCGCGGATTGGAGATCACATTAAGTGCAACGCCTTTACGTACAGAAAATTTTAAATGGAATTCTTCGGTAAACTTTACAATGAACCGAGGAAAAGTTATTGAACTTACTGACGAACTTGACTTCTATACCATTAAGAACAATTACCTAACTGTAGGTGCTGCTATTGGGGAGCGAATAGGAGATTTATATGGCACAGGCTTTCAAAAGGTAAACGATCCTAACAGCCAGTATAACGGTCAATGGATTATAAACCCTGATTCCGGACTGCCTATTGTAGATAACGAACTGAAAAAATTAGGAAATTACAGTCCGGATTTTATGGTTGGATTCCAAAACAGCTTTCAATATAAAAATTTCAATTTCAGCTTTTTATTTGACTGGCGACAAGGAGGGGAATTTCACTCTCGTACTGTTGCCATAGGTGGTACAACCGGTATGCTAGACTTTACCGTTCCCGGTCGTGAAACCGGCATTGTGGCAGAAGGGGTTATCGATAATGGAAACGGCTCCTATACCCCAAACACTAAAAATGTTTCCGCTTCTAATTATTACTCACACGTGTATGACAGAAGTAATGAGGAAAGCTCCATGTTTGATGCTACCTATGTAAAGTTGCGAGAAGTTAAACTGGGTTATACGCTACCTAAAAAATGGTTTGAAACTGTTCCTTTCTCCTCGGCTACCATTTCCTTAGTGGGAAGAAACCTGGCATTATGGACCGAAAATGATCATGTTGACCCAGAAACAATCTCATTCTCTGGGGGCTCTATTGTTCCCGGGGTTGAAGATATGGCCTTACCCAGCACCCGCAGTTTTGGTGTAAATGTTAATCTAGAATTTTAAGAAAGCACACAATGAAAACAAGTAATATATTACAGATTCTTGTACTGGCCTGTATTTTATTTACAGCCTGTACCGATAATTTTGACGAGATTAACTCTAACCCAAATGCACCTGAAGGAGTAAGCGCTAACCTGCTGACTTCTACGGTAACATCAGAAATTACCAGAACACTAACTCAAGAAGGTTATAGTGACGGAAACTCCATCACGCAGTTGATGGCTAAAAATAACTTTCCGGGCTTTGCGCAATTTGATTGGGGCGATCAAGGTATGTGGAACTTTTTCTACGGAATTCTTCCGGAAATAGATGATATTCTTCAGATATCACGAAACGAAGAAACCCAGAATAGCACCTACGAAGGGATTGCGCTTACTTTACGCGCACTTTGCTTTGCAAATCTTACAGATTTATATGGAAACGTTCCGTATTCTGAAGCTTTAGCGGGAGATACAGAGAATATTTTCACGCCGGTTTACGATTCTCAGGAAATGATTTATAACGGTGTGCTCCAGGATTTAGCAGATGCTGATGCCGCTTTGGCTGTAAATCAAAGTATCACAGGCACCACCGGAGATGTAATTTACAACGGAAATCCTACTCAATGGCGAAAACTAGCCAACTCCCTAAGATTGCGTTATCTCCTACGCATCTCAAAACAACGTGATGTCTCTCAGGAAATGCAAGCTGTTGTAAGCACAGGAAATTATATCCAAACCAATGCTGATAACGCTACACTTACCTACAGCGGAACTTCTAATACAGATTCCTGGCCGGAAAGTACGGGACGTATAGGTGGTTTCGATGAAAAAAGTCTTTGTGATACAGCTTTGGAATACTTCAACACCTTTAACGATCCTAGATTAGATATCTGGTTTGATCGAAATAGTGAAGGCAACTGGGTGGGAATGCCTATTGGTCTCAATCAGGATAACGCACGCGCTTTTGACGATGCCAACAGCCCAAGTCGCTTAGATGTAGAATTGTTTTACAATTCGGCTACCCAAGCAGAAGCTTATATCATTAAAAATTCTGAGGTACAGTTTATTCTTGCCGAAGCTTCTGAAAGGGGTATTATTACGGGTGATGCAGCGGCATATTACAATGCCGGTGTTCGTGCAAGCTTATCGTACTGGGGTGTGGCAGATACGGTTATTGACAGTTATCTCGCTCAACCAGCTGTTGCCTATAATGGTTCTCTTGAATTGTTGTTAACTCAAAAAACTATCGCCTTGTGGAATGTGGATTATCAAGGATGGATGAACTACAGAAGAACCGGCCTTCCTGCATTAGAACCGGGACCAGATACGCTTAACGGAGCACTTTATCCTGTACGCTTCTTATATCCTTCTTCAGAACAAACGCTGAATACTGCTAACTATCAGGCTGCAGTAAGCGCCATGGGTGGAGATACTATCAACGTTAAAGGATGGTGGGAAACCGGAAATCGTTATTAATTCAATAATTAAAAAATCAGGTTGGGTTGCTCATTGAGTTGGGCAACCTCAACTTGTTTTATTTCAGTATGAAACATAAAAATTATCTTTTTAAAAGTCTCAAAGCAGGTCTACTGATTGCCACTGTGTTCTTGAGCTCCTGCACAACAGAAAGTACACCAGATCTGGGCATTAAACATATCATTGTTATAGGAGTTGACGGTCTGAGTCCTGACGGAATTAACAAAGCTCAGACCTCGGTGATTGACAGCTTGATAAAAAATGGCGCATCTACATTTGAAGCACGATCTGTATTACCTTCAAGTTCTAGCTCTAACTGGGCCAGTATGATTATGGGTGCAGATACAGAGCAACATGGTATTACTTCTAACGGTTGGGAAATAAACAATTATACCCTTCCGGCTGTAGTTTCAGGACATGATAGCAGATTCCCTACCATTTTCACCTTATTTCATGATCAAAAACCAGAAGCTCACGTAGGTGCTATCTACGATTGGGATGGTTTTGGCAGATTGTACAATCCAGAGGATGTAGCTTTTGATATTAACGGAGACCTCGAAGACGGCACGACACAAGACGCAAGCTCCTACATTAAAGAGCATAAGCCCGACTTTACTTTTATTCACTTGGATCACGTTGACCACGCAGGGCATAGCGAAGGGCACGGTACCGATTCTTATTACAAAGCTGTTGAAAAAGCAGATAGTCTCATTGGCACCATCATCCAAGCCACTAAAGACACAGGTATTTTCGAAAATACGCTATTTATTATATCTGCAGATCATGGCGGGCTAGGAAAAGGGCACGGCGGAGAATCCTTAGCCGAAGTAAATATTCCATTTATACTTTACGGAGCAGGAGTAAAAAAAGGATATACAATTGAAGAAACTGTTTATCAATATGATAATGCTGCGACCGTTGCTTTTGCAGCTGGTTTAGAAACACCGCAGGCGTGGATTGGCAGACCTGTGAAAAGTGCTTTTACAGGTTATGAAAAACCGGTTTTACCTTACAAAAAACAACAGCAACTCAGTACTCCCGTTCTATTACCCGAAAACGGACCCTATGCACCTCCTGGTGGATTATTTACCGAATCGAAAGTTGAAGTAAACCTAAACAACCCTAATACAATAGGAAACATCTATTATACGCTGGATGGTTCTGATCCTTCCGTTGAAAGCGGTATAAAATATACCGCTCCATTTTCAGTAGACAGCACAACGCTGGTTCGTGCTATTGTTGCAGAAGAAGGAAAAACAAGCAGTACAATTGCTGCAGGGAGTTACCGGTTAATTTCTACACAGAAAAAACCCGGAATTTTATTCAATATATACCCCTTAGAAAATCTTACTTCCTTACCTGACTTCAGAAATCTGAAAACATCCCAAACCGGAAATATTATGGAGTTTGAGAGCGGCATCCTTGACAGTCTGGACTCCGCAGCAAGTACTGCGGTAGTTTTTACTTCAGTATTAAAAATAGATACAGCCGGAAGCTATACGTTTTATACCAACAGCGATGATGGAAGTAAACTTTATATAAACGGGAAACTCGTAGTTGACAACAATGGGGACCACGGTGTACAGGAGCGCAGCGGCACTATAAATCTAAAAAAAGGCATGCATTCTATTAAAATTGAATATTTTAACGGTGGCGGCGGTTACTATCTGGATGCTCAATACAAAGGTCCGGGTATTGGAAAACAAATCATTCCGGCAGATAAATTAAGCCAGAATTAAACGCAATATGAAAAATAAGCTTTCTAAAAACGAATTGATTGTTGAAGGAGACATCAATCTATCTGAAGGACGAAAAAAATGGTTAGCAGAAGAAGTTGATGAGGCAACAAAAGATCTACTGGCTAAAGATGCACAATACTTTTTGCACCAGGCTTTATCTACACCTTGCATGGACGTTCTGGCTCATGCAAAAGGTCCGTTTATCACCAATACTTCAGGTAAAAACTATTTTGACTTTCACGGAAACAATGTGCATCAAATAGGGTTTTCCCATCCTAAACTTATTGAAGCGCTTAAAAAACAATTAGATCAACTTACCTTTTCTACCCGCAGGTATACCAATGAAACGGCTATTAATTTTGCCGAAAAACTCACAAGCCTCACTCCCGGTTTAGATAAAATACTGATGACACCTAATGGCAGTTCTGCAGTTGGGATCGCCCTTAAACTGGCTCGTGCGGTAACGGGTAAATATAAAGTGTTGTCGTTTTGGGATTCCTTTCACGGCGCATCTCTAGATGTGGTAAGCGTAAGCGGCGAATCGGTTTTTAGAGAACAAATGGGACCTTTGATGCCCGCTGTAGAGCATATTCCACCTCCCATAACCTATCGTGGTATTTATGAAAATAACGAAGATAAAGCGATAGAATATTTAGAGTATATCTTGGCGAAAGACAATCAGATTGGAGCATTTTTAGCAGAAACGGTTCGCAACACAGACGCACAGATTCCGTCTAAAAAATTCTGGAAAGCAGCCCGAAAACTCTGTGACAAACATGATGTGCTCTTGATTCTTGACGAAATCCCAATCGCTTTGGGTCGCACGGGAAAACTATTTGCTTACGAACATTTTGATATTGTACCAGACATTCTTTGCTTAGGTAAAGGTCTTGGCGGCGGCATCATACCACAGGCAGCGATTGTTACTAAAAGTGAATACGACCGGTTTAACCACATTTCGCTGGGTCATTATACGTTTGAAAAAAGTCCGATGGGAGCAGCAGCAGCCTTAACTACACTGCAAATTATTGAGGAGGAACACCTACTGGAGCATGTAGTTTATTTAGAAGGAATGGTGCAAGCTACCTTAAATGATTTCCAACATAAATACAAAATCATTGGAGACATAAGAGGTCTTGGTTTACTCTGGGGTATAGAACTCGTAAAAGACCGTACAACTAAAGAAAAAGCTACCGCTGAAGCTGAAGCAATTATGTATGAATGCCTAAAAAATGGACTGAGCTTTAAAGTCTCTAAAGGAAATGTTTTACAACTCTGCCCGGCACTTAGCATTACAACCACACAGCTTGCGGAGGGTCTGGCTATTTTAGAAAACGCATTAGAAAAAATCACTAAATCTTAAAAACGATGAAACACATCATAGGTCTTAGCTTGCTTATTATCAGTTTTTGCACTACGATGCAGGCACAACGAAATAGCTTTCTTGTAAAACCCTATTTACAAGATGCAGAGCCCACATCTATAATTATTAAATGGGAAACCGAGTTTGATGGAGAAAGCACTGTAGAATGGGGTTTGACGGCAAAACTGGGAAATAAAACAACAGGTAATTCAAATAAAGTAAATTTTGGAGAATCGCGTTTACACGAAGTTCAGCTTACCGGCTTAAAACGCTTTACCACCTACTATTACCGGGTAAAAACCGGAAAACTTAAATCTGATATTCTTCAGTTTAAAACCCCTCCATTTTCTGGAGAAGCAGCTTCTTTCAACCTGATTGCAATGAGCGATATGCAAATAGACCGCAGTCAACCTGATAAATTTAGTGAAGTAGTGAATGAAGGTATTCTAAACTATCTGGAGCAGCAATTTGGCGGAAAGGTTCCAGACAATTTAGCTTTGGTTATGATTCCCGGAGATCTCGTGGCTCAGGGAAGTGATTATAAACAGTGGCAAACCGATTTTTTCAGACCTTCAGAAAAACTTTTTTCTCAAGTTCCTGTATATCCCGTTCCTGGAAATCATGAGCAAAACTCTCAATTTTTCTTCAAATACTTCAGCCTTCCAGAAAACGGAGATCCCGCATATGCAGAACACTGGTGGTACAAAGACTACGGCAACGTTCGTATTATTGGGCTCGACTCCAATAAAGGCTATCGCGATATGAGAGAGCAATATGAATGGCTCAAGCAGGTTTTGAAAGACACCGAAGAAGAAGAAGATATTGACTTTGTTTTTGCCCAACTGCATCATCCGTATAAATCAGAATTATGGATTCCGGGTGAAGAGGAAACCACCGGAAAAGTGGTTAAGATGCTAGAAACTTTTTCAGATAAAACCGGTAAACCCAGCATTCACTTTTTTGGACATACACACGGGTATTCCCGGGGACAGTCACGCGATCACAACCACTTGTGGGTAAATGTAGCTTCCGCAGGGGGTGCTATTGACAATTGGGGTGAATTTGAAGGCAGGGATTACGATGAGTTTACCGTGACCCAAGACGAATATGGTTTTGTGATGGTCAATGTAGATCCTAATCCTGCAGATCCAAAAATCAGTCTCAAACGCATTAGCCGCGGTAATGTTCAGAATCCTAAAGACAATACTGTTACTGATAGTATTACCGTATATAAAATAAATCAAAAGCCCGATGCACCTGTTGGGATTGCTCCAAAAGAAGAAAGTTTGCCTATCACTGCTATCACGCTGAAAGCATCTCCGTTTAGTGGAGGAAGAGTTTCTAGTAAACACACCGCTTCGCATTGGCAAGTGTCTACAACAACCAACTTTGAAAAACCGGTTACAGACAGTTGGAAACAAAATGAAAATTGGTATTACGAAGAAAACAGACAAAAAGGTGATGACCTTACTGATGAAGATTTATCACGCCTACACCCCTCAACGACCTATTACTGGCGCGTGCGGTATCGCGATCAATATTTAGGATGGAGTGACTGGTCTGATGTATTAACCTTTAAAACTAACTAAGTATTTGTCATTATGAAGATTAAAAAAATAGCATTCCTTCTTTTCGTGGTCAGCTTAAATCTTTTCAACACACAGGCTCAGAGCAACGAGGATCAAAAAGTCATACTAATCACGTTAGACGGATTTCGCTGGCAAGAACTTTTTAGTGGCGCCGATCCCAAACTTATTCGTAACACTCAATATGTTCACGATACGACGGGTTTAAAGTCTAAGTTTTGGCGGGAAACTGAAGCAGAACGCCGGGAAGCTTTGTTACCTTTTATCTGGAATGAAGTGGTTAATCAGGGTGAAATTCACGGAAATCGCAAGTCTGGAAGCAGGGTTAATTTAACCAACGCTATGTGGTTTTCTTATCCCGGGTATAACGAGATACTCACCGGTAAAGCAGATGATAAAAACATCAGGAGTAATGATAAAATATACAACCCTAATGTGACCGTTTTAGAAGAGTTGAACAATACTTCTAAATACAAAGGCAAAGTCGCAGCCTTTACCAGTTGGGATGTTTTTCCGTATATCATCAATGATAAACGCAGTGGTATTCCTGTAAATGCAGCTTTTGATTCGGCTAAAGACACACCTTTATCAGACCGAGAAATCTTCCTTAATAAATTACAAAAAGAGATTCCGAGTCCGTGGGGAAGTGTACGTCTAGATGCTTTTACTCATAATTATGCTTTGGAATATATGCAAAAAAACCATCCAAGTCTGGTGTATATAGCCTACGGCGAAACAGACGATTTTGCACACGACGGAGCATACGATGCCTATTTAAATTCTGCACATACTACCGATACGATGATCAAAGAATTATGGAACTATGTACAATCTGATCCTTTTTATGAAGACAAGACTACCATTATCATTACAACAGACCATGGTCGTGGTACAGAACCCCTGGACACCTGGAGAAGCCATGGGAGTACTATCTCTGGTGCAGATCAAACCTGGATGATTATTCTAGGCTCACAAGCCATCAAAACAGGTGAGGTTAAAGAAAAAGAACAACTCTATACTAATCAAATAGCCCATTGTATCAAAAAAATGCTGGATCATTAAAATGTTTACAATAACGAAACATGAAGTCTTAAAATAACACTTATTTTTACTAATTGTAAATTTTTAAGACTTTTGTTTAAGTTTGTTTAATTGGATTTTTTAGAACCAGTCGGGAGTTTTTACAATCGGCTGGTTTATTTTAAATGAAAAGTATGAGCATAAAAACACAAGATATTAAGTTCATTAGTCGTGCGTCAATAGCTGCTTTTGGAGCTTATTTCTGCATGTATGCGTTTAGAAAACCTTTTGCAGTTGCCACTTTTGAAAATTTAAGTGTTCTGGGAATCGATTATAAAATACTGCTCATTATCGCTCAGGTTCTGGGTTATATGCTCTCCAAATTTATAGGAATCAAAGTCATTTCTGAATTAGAATCTAAATGGCGTCTTGTCTATTTGTTAGGACTCATTGGCATTTCTGAAGTCGCTCTGCTCTTTTTTGGTTTTGTCCCGCAGCCTTATAATATTTTGTTCATGTTTTTCAATGGTCTGCCGCTGGGTATGATTTGGGGCATTGTTTTTTCCTATTTGGAAGGCCGAAAATTTACCGAAATACTCGGGGTGATTTTATGTACCAGTTTTATTGTTTCAAGCGGGGTTGTAAAGTCTATTGGCCTATATGTTATGACCTCTTGGGGAGTTTCACAGTTTTGGATGCCCGCCGTAACCGGAGCTTTGTTCATTTTACCCTTACTCTTTTTTGCTAAACTGTTAGAAACAATTCCCCCTCCTACGGCTGAAGACGAGTCTTTACGTATTGCACGGGTTCCTATGCATAAAAAAGATCGACAAGAAGTGTTGAAACAATTTACCTTACCCCTTTTTATACTTATTCTCTTTTATACGATTTTAACTGCTTTTAGAGATTTACGCGACAATTACGCCAGAGAGCTCTGGGAAGGTCTGGGTTATGCTGATGATATTTCGGTTTATAGTACCTCTGAGATTGCAGTAGCATTACTTGTCTTACTCATTTTAGCTTCGGTCTATACCATAAAAAATAATTTTAAGGCACTGCTTACCTATCATGGCATTTTACTCATGGGTACATTTTCTGTAGGTATAGCCACGCTTCTTTTACAGGGGGGGTATCTAAATCCTTTTTACTGGATGGTCATCACCGGATTTGGACTCTACATTTGTTATGTCCCTTTTAACGCTCTATTTTTTGATCGGTTTATCGCTGCATTCCGCATTAAAGGCAACGCCGGTTTTTTAATTTATCTCGCAGATGCTTTTGGATATATGGGCAGTATGGGTGTTTTGTTTTATAAAAACTTCGGAATGAATGAAATATCCTGGTTAGCTTTTTTTATTAACGGTGCTTATCTGCTTTCGGTATTGGGAACATGTAGTGTTATCGTTTCTTATTTCTATTTAAAAAATAAACACCGCAACGCCAATCTTAACGTTCTAATTCATGAAAACTAAATATGACCTGCTTGTCGTAGGCGGAGGTGTTTTGGGTACGTTTCACGCTTACCACGCTTTAAACAAGGGTTTGCGTGTAGCTATCCTTGAACAAAGCGCGATGCCACAAGGCGCAACCACACGTAATTTTGGTCAGGTAGTACCTTCGGGTATGAATACGAAATGGCAAAATTATGGTCGGGAAAGTCTGCGTATCTATAAGGAAATTCAGGAGCTTTTTGATATTACGATTCGTCAAAATGGGTCTGTATATCTTGCATCTAATGCCGAAGAATTGCAGCTTCTCGAAGAACTCGCTGCTATAAATAAGCAAAACAATTATACTTCTACAATGCTAACTAAAGAGGAGTGTCTGGCAAAACATCCCGGTTTACGTGCAGATTATGTACAAGCAGGCTTGTTTTTTCCTGATGAAGTTACGGTAGAGCCGCGCACGATGATTCACCGCCTACAGCAATTTTTGGTAGCTCAAAAAAAGTTGGATTTATTTACAAATACGAAAGCTATACAAATTGATCAAAACAACGATGAAGTTGTAATCACCACTGCAGATAGAAGCACTTTCAAAGCTAATCAAACATTAATTTGCAACGGAAGTGATTTTAAAACACTTTACCCACAGCTTTTTGCAGACAGCGACTTACAGCTCTCCAAATTGCAAATGCTACAAACTAAACCACAGCAAAACTATAAACTTCCCGGTTCTATTTTAACAGGTTTGTCTATACGTCGTTACGAAGCCTTTTATGAATGTCCTTCTTTTAAGACAATTAAAGCCAAAGAAAACCCAGATAGTTTAGAAAAAAAATGGGGAGTACATATTCTTTTTAAACAGGCAGCAGATGGTTCTGTGATTTTAGGCGACTCTCATGAATATGCTGATGCAGATCGCATTGAAGATTTAGGGTACGGTCTCAATATGGATATTGATAATTTTATGATTGCCGAAGCTAAAAAAATCATTGATCTCCCTACTTATGAAATTCAGGATCGCTGGTATGGGATTTACTCTCAATGTAAAACACAGGATATATTTCTAGAAACCATAGTAGAACGCATTCACATCGCCACCGGAATTGGTGGAAAAGGAATGACCGGAAGCGCAGGTTTCTCAAAAGAACACCTCAACACAATACTTAATTAATACTGTATGAAAACCATAAAACTTGTCGTTTTTGATATGGCAGGAACTACCGTAAATGAAAATAATATTGTTTATAAAACCGTACAGAAAGTCATCAACGACTTAGGCTATACTGTAACTCTTGATAATGTATTAGAATTTGGAGCAGGCAAAGAAAAACATCAGGCGATTACCGATGTTTTACAAAACTGCACCAACTCTTCAGCTGTTAAGAAAGAAGCTGCAACAGCCTTTACAGCCTTTAAACCCGAATTAGAAGTTGCTTATGACACGCTCGAAATTGGCACATTTGACGGGATGCTTTCTTTCTTCAAGAAACTAAAGAATCATCATATTCGGGTGGTTCTCAATACCGGTTATGATGCCAAAACAGCCGCGAAATTACTGGCGAAATTAGCGTGGAATATAGGTGAGGAAATAGATATGCTCATCACAGCAGATGATGTAAAAAATGGAAGGCCGGCACCCGATATGATTCACAAAGCCATGCAGCAGTTTGAGATTACCGATCCCTCTTATGTGCTCAAAGCTGGAGATTCTGAAATAGATATCATTGAAGGAAAAAATGCTAATTGTGGCTTAACCATAGGTGTTTTAAGCGGAGCACAAACTAGAGAACAGTTAGAAGCTGCAAAGCCAGATTATATTCTTAATTTAGTAACTGAGCTTGAAAGTATTTTACTAAACTAACCCCCTACTTTTTAGATGTTGAAAGCGGTATTAGCTTTCAGCATCTTTTAAATAAAAGTAAAGCACCAGCATAGATGTAGGTGTATCACTCCGGTTAATAGGCACATGGGGTATTCTGCCATCAAAGAATATAGCGTCTCCTTCGTGTAGCGTGACTTCTTCTTCGCCAATATTGTAGACACAGCTACCAGATAGCATATACTTAAATTCATATGCGTCTGTTTCTACTTTAGCACGTTCAGAACCGGGTTGAATCTCAAGTAAAACGGCTTCAAAAGCTATAAAAGCAAGTGACTTACCAAAGATAGATTTGTATTGAAATCCTTTAGCATCATCTTCTTTTTCTATTATTGAATTTTCAGCTTTGCGCGAAACGATAAACGCCGTTTTTCCGCTTTGCGGAAGGCTGTTAAAAAACGCAGCCACTTCGGTTTCTAAAGCATTGATGATATTTAACAATACCGGAAGCGAAGGTATGGTTCTTCCGTTTTCTATACGAGAGATCAAACCGTTACTCACAGCAGCATTTGCAGCTACCGTATTTATAGTTAATCCTTTCTCTTTTCTAATTTCTCGAATGCGCTTCCCTATTCCTATTATATAGTCTTCCAAATATCTAGTTTTACTATTTGTAAATATCTAGTTCTGAAATAAATTTACCTAATTATTAGGTCTATAAATATCAATTATCACGTAACTATAAGGCATAAAAAAAGGCAAGCTACCTACATCACACCGCTACGACCATCTACCCTTGCTGCGTTCCCGCCCTGGGGGAATTCGACAGGAGCTGGTTGTGTAGGACTTGCCGGGTGCAAATATACAGCAATCAAACAGCAAACCAAACGTTTTTTAAACTGAATTTATTGATTTAACTTGACAACAAAATTATCATACCTATGCGCAGTTATAATCTTCTCGCTATCTTAACCTTAAGTCTTACGATTCTCTCATGTGGCAACGGAAAAGATTTGAGTAAAAGCTTTACTTTAACACTAAACAAGCCCGAAGCGACTCTAAAAAACGGAGATCAAGTAACAATAAACCTCAAACCTAAGGGTGATATTAGTATAGATTCTATCGTTTATTCTTTTAACGGAAAAGTACTAGACCGCAAAAAAGACTTAAGCAGCACTGATGCAACTCTCCATGTCACGAAACTGGGTGAAAAAAAGCTGGAAGCTGAAGTTTATGCAGATGGGAAACACGCTACCATATCCGCTACGCTCACTTTTGTAGCTTTAGAGGCACCGGTTTTATATACTTATGAAATAGTAAATACATATCCACATAATGAAACTTCTTATACTCAAGGACTGGAGTTTCACGGCGACACTTTATATGAAAGTGTAGGTGAATACGGGAAGTCTGGTTTGTTAAAAACCGACTTAAAAACCGGAAGAATCCTAAAACGCATTGATCTTGCCAAGAATTTTTTCGCCGAAGGCTTAACAATATTAGACTCCAGATTGATTCAATTGACATGGAGAGAGAATCAAGGTTTTGTTTACGACTTAAACACTTTTGAAAAAACCGATACCTTCAATTATGGAAAAAGTAAAGAAGGCTGGGGTCTTTGCAACGATGGCAATACCATATACAAATCTGATGGCACAGAAAAAATATGGCTTTTAGATGCAGAAACTTATGCTGAAGAAGAATTCATTCAAGTTGTAGATTCTAAAAAACTACGCTCTAAATACAATGAGCTAGAATGGGTTAAGGGTAAAATCTATGCTAACAGCTACCAGTTTGATAGTATTTCTATAATTAATCCAGAAACCGGTGCGATTGAAGGCGTTGTTGATTTGAGACCGCTAAAGAAACAGGTAAATTCTATAGAAGATGCCGGTAATGAAGTTCTCAACGGGATCGCTTATAACCCCAAAACAGACCAGCTTTACGTCACAGGTAAACATTGGGACAAATTGTTTGAGATTCGTCTGATCAAGAAATAATCTGTTGAAAAATCTACTAAAAACCGGACTTCTATTCCTTGCTATCTTTGCTGCTACGCTTTTTATGAGTGCGTGCCGGGAAGATTTTGAACCCACACGCAGTGAAGGGAACCTGAGTTTTTCTAAAGACACGGTTTTTTTAGATACGGTTTTTTCAAATATTGGGAGCAGCACTTATACTTTAAAGGTTTACAACAATTCAACTAATCTTATCTCGATACCTTATGTTGGTTTATCGCAAGGCGAAAACTCCAAGTACAGGCTTAATGTTGACGGCCTGGCCGGGAAGGTTTTTGAAAACATAGAAATTCTATCTAAAGACAGTATTTATATTTTTATAGAAACTACTGTAGATGCAGCCATTCAAACCGAAAACAGCTTTGTCTACACAGATCAGATACGGTTTGACTCAGGTTCTAACCTGCAAACTGTAGAACTCGTAACCCTCGTTCAAGATGCAATTTTTCTATATCCAGATCGAAATGCGGCAGGCATTAAAGAAACCTTAGCAACTGGTGTTGACCAAACCGGAGCTCCCATAACGGTTGAAGGTTTTCTGCTAGAAGATGATCAATTGAATTTTACCAACCAAAAACCCTATGTGATTTACGGCTATGCCGGAATACCTTCGGGAAAAACACTGCAAATTGATGCCGGGGCTCGGTTACATTTTCATGAAAACAGCGGACTCATTTTTGCTAATGGATCACGTTTAGAAGCAACTGGTACGTTGAGTGAAAATCTAGAATTACTTGAAAATGAAATCATTTTTGAAGGTGACCGCTTAGAACCGGAATACAGCGAAATCCCCGGTCAATGGGGAACGCTTTGGTTTACTCCCGGCAGTACAGCTTCATTAGATTACGTCACCATAAAAAATAACAATATTGGTATTCTCGTTGATGGCAATACCGGAAGTAAGAATCCGGATTTTAATATAAATAATACGCAGATTTATAATTCGTCAAATGTTGGATTATACGGTTTAACCGCATCCATTCTTGGGAAGAATGTAGTTATTGGCAATTCAGGTATTTCCAATTTATGGTTGCGATTGGGAGGCAACTATAAGTTTACTCACAGTACATTTGCTAATTACTGGTCTCAAAGTTTCAGAAGTACAGCTGCAGTACAACTCGATAATTATTTAGAAACCGACTCAGAATTATTAATTGCTACATTAGAGCGGGCTACATTTAGCAACTGTATTATCTATGGAAATCAATCTCAGGAAATCAGTTTAAAAGCTATAGCAACCGCTGATTTTAATTTCAGCTTTTCACATTCCTTAATCAAATTTGATGATCCTTTTGATGAATTTGCTGATGAAGCCAATTACGATTTCAATAATGAGAGTATTTATTTAAATATGCTATTCAGCGAGAATCCTGATTTTAGAAATTCAGCTATAAACGACTATAGAATTGGTGATGATTCCGCTGCAAAAAATCTAGGTGATCCCAGCACAGCCCTTAAAGTTCCTTTAGATATTTTAGGAGAATCCAGATTAAATCGGGCAGACTCAGGTGCCTATCAAGCAACACTTTTTGAAGATTAGACTATGAACATAAAATTATCTAAACTACTTTCTCTACTTCTACTCTTCTTGCTTGGTATAAATTCTACTTACGCTCAAGCTCCAATATTAGAAGCTGATGCAGATCAAATTTATTGTCCGTTATCAAGTATTACTATAGCCCCTGATTTTGACCTTCAAAACCCCGGAGGATCTCCTATAGATGCACTTTATATACAGATTTCTTCTGGTTACGAAAGAGGAACAGATTTTTTAGAAATTATCAACTTGCCCAACCTTACTCAATCTTTTAATCCTAGTAATGCAAAGCTTACACTCAACTTTTCTAATACCGTCACCACTTCCGAAATCATTGCTGCGGTCAGAGCTGTTACTTTTAGAAGTTCACGAGCAAACATAAGTGGTAGACGTGTATTTTCAATAACCATAGGTCAGGCAAATTATTTGGCCTCTACAGACCATTATTATGAGTATGTCCCCGATAATTTAATTACTTGGCAAGCTGCTAAAACTGAAGCTGAGGGAAGAACCTACTATGGTTTACAAGGATATTTAGCGACATTAACTTCTCTAGAAGAAGCTGTTTTATGTGGAGAACAAACCCAAGGCGCCGGATGGATCGGTGGTACAGACGAAGCACAGGAAGGAGTTTGGGAATGGGTTACCGGCCCCGAAGGTCTTGCGGGAGGTGTTGAGTTTTGGCGAGATGGTCCAAATGGTAGCACAACACTGTTTGCCTATTGGAATAGCGGTGAACCCAACAATGTAAATGGCGGTGAAAACTATGCTCATATTACTGCTCCGGGTATTGGTATTCCCGGCTCCTGGAATGATCTCAGAACAACCGGGGAGACTAACGTAGACTTTCAGCCTAAAGGCTATCTTGTAGAATACGGTGGGATGCCCGGTGATCCATCACTAAAAATTGCTACCTCAACTAGTATCAGCATACCCACTACTACTGTGACAGGAGATACACGCTGTGGCTCAGGATCTGTAAACTTAAGTGCTACTACAACAGATGGGATCTTGAATTGGTACGATGCTCCATCTGGTGGAAATCTGATTCATACAGGAACTAATTATAATCCAACAATTAATACAACTCAAAATTTTTATGTAGCTGGCGAAGCTTTAGGTTGTAATACCGGTGGTCGTAAAACAGTTACCGCAACAATACTTGATGTAGTAGATGCAGCCGATACAATCACCATTACAAATTGTGATGAAGACGGAACTCCAGATGGCTTTACAGATTTTAATCTAAACAATAGCATTCCGTTTATTACCAATGATACTGGTGTTCAAGTTACTTTTTATCAAACCCGATTTGACGCAGACACTAATTCTGGCACTAATGTAATTGCACCCGAGTCTTATAATAATCAAAATGGCAGCACAATCTATTCTTATACAGAAAATGCAAATGGCTGTTTTAAAGTTTCAATATTAAACCTTAAAGTTTCGACTACTTCCTTTCCTTCTAATTACGTCTATAATTTAACAGAATGTGATACAGACGGTGAAGTAGATGGTTTTCATAATTTTGATTTAACTGAAGCTACTGTTGCTATGCTTGGTCAATTTCCATCTGGGAGCAATTTAGAAGTATCTTATTATAAAAATGAACAAGATGCCCTTCTTGCTAACAACGAAATTACATCTCAAAATTCGTATACCAATGAAATTGTAGATTCTCAGACTCTTTATGTTCGCGTAGAAAATACTTCATCAGGTTCTTGTTTTGGAATAGGACCGCACCTACAGTTAACTGTAGAACCCATACCGGTATTTGATGTTTTAAACGAAGGGAAATTTTGCAGTAATGCCAGCTCTTTTACACTTGAAACAATTAATGCTCGTGATTTGTATACTTATAATTGGACTGATGACACAGGTACCACAATAGGTAATACTCCTTCTATTGTTGTAACCACTCCTGGTATATACACAGTTACAGCAGCAACTACATACGGTTGTGAGTCAGTGCCCAAAACAATTGAAGTTATTGCTTCTGAAGTTGCTACATTAGATATCAGTACTATTGAAGTTACAACCGAAAACGAAATCAATACTATTCGTATTACAGATCTCAACCAGCTGGGAATAGGTGATTATGAGTTTGCTTTAGATGATGCCCTGGGACCCTATCAGGATGAAGCTGTTTTCAGGGATGTAGCTATAGGTTTTAGAATGCTCTACGTACGTGATAAAAATGGATGCGGCATAAGCAATATCGAAATTCCTGTATTGGGTTTTCCGAAATATTTCACTCCTAATAATGATGGTTATCACGATGAATGGGGAGCAGCAGGATTAGATAATTTTAATTTTACTGCAATCACCGTTTATATCTATAACCGCTACGGAAAACTACTTAAATCACTAGTTGGCTTCGATCAAAACTGGGATGGAACCGTAAGAGATAAAACCTTACCTTCTGATGAATATTGGTATACAGCTCTACTGACTGATTCTTCTGGTGAACTGAAAGAATACAAAGGACACTTCAGTTTAAAACGATAAAAAATGCCTCTCTTATTTACTTACGGAACACTTCAAGATATAGAAATTCAAAAAAAATTATTTGGCCGAAAACTCGACGGTGAAAAAGATATCCTGAAAAAATACAAATTAGGAACCATCAAAATTCCTGAAAATCAGGAACAGACACAGACTTATTTTATTGCAATGCATACAGGAAATAAAAGTGATGAAATTGAAGGAACTGTATATGAATTAAGAGACTTTGAATTGAACATTGCGGACGAATATGAAGGTTACTTTTATAAACGAAAACATGTTTTATTAGCATCTAATAAAAAGGTTATTATTTACTGTAAACCAGATGATAAATAACTTAGTTTAAAATGTTAATTATTTATTAAAATAAATAATTTATACACTATTGAGATTGCCTTATTTTTACTAAATTCTATTCTGTTGCTAATAAAAACCAATCATCAACAGCACATTACGGAATTCCTCATCAATTTCAACCTGTAAATCCTGCTATACGTCTAGCTAAACAAGCAAATACAGATTAAATCCTTTTTTATCAGTTGAATAACACCGCATCTAGATTACTAAAAACGGCTTCAATATTTTAGCGTAAAATCTAAAAGCCGATGAGAATAGTTTTTGTACTTATTTTAAGTTTTATTACCCAATTTACTGGCGCTCAAAAACTGAGTCACTTAGATGGTAATGTGACTATTTCTCTTGAAGATGAAACGATAGATGCAACTTACAAAATCACTCATCTTCCGATAGACACCCAAACGCTTTCATTCAGACTTAATGAATACATCAAAGTAGAATCAATTTCTCTTAACGGGGATCGAATCGCATCAAGCAAGGTCCCTCAAGACTGTAAAGATTGCCTGATTTATACCGTTTTGGTTGGTTGTGAAATTGAAATCAATCCACAATCAGAACTTACCATTGTTACCAAAGGTAAATTCAAAAAGTTTGAAGATTTAAAAGATGCTAAACGCTACAAAGGTCAATTAGTTTATTCAAACGGAGTTTTAAGAGCAGGGAATACAGACAAATGGTATCCTGAAATTGTAAACAAGTCGAGTAATGTTTCAGATTATATGAACCCATTTATATACACCTATTCTATAACAGCAAATTGTGATGAATGCGATAACATTTATATAGGTAAAGGCAAACCTCAACCCAGTGGTTCTGTTTTCACAAATGACAATGTAGCAGGAGATTTAGTACTACTAGCAGGAGATTTAAACTATCATACTGGTAAATATGCTAACTATATAAATGTTCCTGAAAAAGACATTCCGCAATTAGAAACTAAGTTTGCAAAAACTCGCGGATTTTTAGAAGAATTGACTCAGACATCAGATCACAATAAAGTAGTATATGCTCAGATAAGTTCTCCTGTTTATGGCAACGAAAGCACTTATAATACCATCATCAATACAGCTCAAAACGTAGATGCGAATAAAGTAGATTATGCTATTAAAGAGAGTGATGCCTATTATTATCTGGCCAGCAATTTCAAACCGGAAAATCAAGTAGACAGAATGCTTTTACAGTCATTAGCAAAATACGTAAAACTTAGGTACCTAAAAAAATACAGTCCTAATCAATATAACTCACTCAACAGCTATCTTGCTAAAAATGCTGTAGCATCAACACCCACTTCTGGTCAAACGCGTTTGCAGGCATTGCTTATAACTCCTGAACAGTTTGTAGATCTAGAAAGTGCGATTGGTGAAGTTGAAATGTCTCGCTTTATCAGCAATATGTTTCAAAATCTAAAAGTAGGCAAACGCAGCCTACAATCATTTACTGATAGCATGAATCAAATTACTGAGAGAACAGATTATATTAATCAGCTTGAAAAAACCTTAATTTATCAATTTGAAATGAGATCTATTATTCCTGAAAGCGAAGAGGTTATTACTGAATATTAATCTTGAATTAACAACACGATAAACTTTTACTCTTAAGTCGCTATTTATATCTTAATAGCGGCTTTTTTTTTGCTCCACTCCCCGCTTTAAAATCAACACTATCCTGTATATTCGTTTTTTAATTTCAAAAAAGCTGCATATTGAATTCTCAAAAAACTAAAATACCCGTAAAAGCACTCATTTTTGATATGGATGGGACGATGATAGACAATATGATGATTCACCACCGTGCCTGGCAAAAAAAGCTTCAAGAACTTGGGCTTGAAATGACACTGGAAGATGTTAAACGGGACATACACGGCGTAAACAACGAAATCATCAAAAGGCTTTTTGACGATCGTTTTACCGATAAAGAAGTAGCTCAGATCGCTTGGGATAAAGAAGCCGCTTATCGCGAAATCTATGCTGATCAAATAAAATTGCTTCCGGGTTTACAAGAGTTTCTTGATACTGCAAAAGAACTGGGCATCCCCATGGGGATAGGTACTGCTGCGCCTAAAGAAAATGCAGAGTTTGCTATGGAGGCCTTAGAACTTCAACCGTATTTTAAAACGGTTGTACACTCAGATATGGTAGCGCGTGGAAAACCTGATCCACAAGTATTTAAGATGGTAGCAGATGACCTTAATATCAACCTTAAAGATTGTTTGATTTTTGAAGACAGTCCCACCGGTGCTCAGGCTGCTGCCAATGGAAATTCAAAATCAATCATACTTACTACTACGCATACTCAGGATGAATTTTCAAGCATAAACGGAATTCAAACCTTTATAAAAGACTACAAAACCCTCAGTCTGATTAAAGATGAAAATAGAAACTTTTATCTTCAGTTTTAAAATTTCAATATAAAAACCTTCACTAAAAAATTTTCAAGCAATAGCCTTAGATTTTTTTTAAACACATTGACTTTAAATAAAAATGCATACCTTAAAATGAGATCTTTTTTGAATTTTAGGCAAGCCTTAGCGCGTTTTAATCTCGATTATCCAGTAAAAGTGTATTTTTAGGGCTTTAAAAAAATAATCATTTATGAAAAAAATAATGTTAATGACCGGAGTACTTGCAAGTATTCTTCTTGTAAAGTGCGGTCCTAAAATGAATGAATCTTCTAAGCGTTCTGGTAAAAGTGTAGATCTAACAAATGTTGATCCAATGCCTTTTGCTGAAAGTATTACAGCAGACGAGTTAAAAGAAATGCTGTATGTGTATGCTTCTGACGAATTTGAAGGTCGTAATACGGGTGAACCGGGACAGAAAAAAGCAGCAGAATATCTTAAAGATTTTTACGTAAGTCAGGATATCCCAGCAGCTTTAGACAGCACCTATTTTCAGACAGTACCAGAAAGCTTTTTTAGAGCAGGAAGTGGTATAAAAGCTTCTGAAAATGTTGTTGCCTATATTAAAGGGAGTACTAAGCCTGAAGAGTATATCGTTGTTTCGGCACATTTAGATCACGTAGGTGTTCGTGAAGATGGTGAGGTATTTAATGGCGCTGATGATGATGGTTCTGGCACTGTAGGTGTATTAGAGATTGCTGAAGCTTTCAATAAAGCTGTAGAAGCAGGTTACAGACCACAACGCTCTATAGTTTTCTTACACGTAACGGGCGAGGAAAAAGGGTTGTACGGTTCGCGTTATTATGCTGAGAATCCTATTTTCCCTATCGCAAATACTGTAGCCGATTTAAATATTGATATGATTGGTCGTGTTGATGATGCACACGCAGATAATGAAAATTACATCTATTTAATAGGTTCTGATAAGTTGAGTACTGAGCTAGATAGCATTTCTACTGCTGTTAACAACACGTATATGAATATTGATTTGGATTATACTTATAATGATGAAAACGATCCTAATCGTTTTTATTACCGTTCTGACCATTACAACTTTGCTAAGCAAGGTGTACCTATCATCTTTTACTTTAATGGTGTGCATGCTGATTACCATAAAGTTTCTGATACTCCAGATAAAATCAATTATCCTATGCTTGCAAAACGTGCACAACTTGTGTTTTTAACAGCTTGGGAATTAGCAAATCGCAAAGACCGAATTGTAGTTGATAAAACTTCGTAATACTTGGTAAAATGATTATCTCGATTATTGAGTAAAAATTTTAAAAGAGCCTCTTCTATTTGGAGGCTCTTTTTTTATTTAAAACCTAATTTTATCACAACAACCATTTCCTATTAACGAATTATGAAACACTGGATTGATAAAATCTTACATTTTAAAAGCGAAAGCGTTACGCTTATTCCTTTAAAAGCAGAGCATAAAGACGGACTTCTAAAAGCAGCTTCAGATGGTAAACTCTGGGAATTGTGGTATACTTCTGTTCCTGATGCCAACTCAATAGACTCTTATATTGCTACTGCTTTAGACCAAAAAGAAAAGGGGCTAGAATATCCGTTCACCATAATAGATACACAAACTGAAGCGCTTATAGGTTGTACCCGTTTCTACAATTTACAACCCGAGCACAGACGGCTGGAAATAGGATATACCTGGTATGCCAAAAGTTATCAACGCACTGCTGCAAATACACAATGTAAGTATTTGCTTTTACAATACGCATTTGAAGAATTGAACTGTATCGCTGTACAAATCGTCACCAACTGGTTTAATATAAAATCTCGAGAAGCTATTGCGCGTCTTGGTGCAAAACAGGATGGTATTCTGCGCAATCATCGTCTTAATGCAGACGGAAGCTATCGCGATACTGTTGTTTTTTCTATTACAGAAAGTGAGTGGATTGGTGTAAAGAAATCATTAGATTATAAATTGAACCTCTATAAAAACTTATAATATGCAACAGTATATTGCGCTCTTGCGCGGGATAAATGTAGGTGGACACCGAAAAGTACCGATGGCAACGCTACGCCAACTAATGAGTGATCTAAACTTTAAAGAGGTAAAAACCTACATACAAAGCGGGAACATCATTTTTCTATCTGATGAGAAACATACCGAAACACAATTAGCTAAAATTATAAGTAATGCTATTTTAGAAGAATTTGGATTTGAGGTTCCTGCAGTTGTTAAAACTGCTGATGCTATAAAAAAGGCTGTTGAAGCAAATCCGTTTAGTGCTGAACCTATTGAAACCTTACATCTTACTTTTTTAAGTGAAATACCAAAACCGGAAGATGTTGCAGCTTTAGACCAAAACAGCTTTGCTCCTGATCAGTTTATAACAAGTACTTCTTATGCATACTTAAATATTCCCGGGAAATACCATAAAACTAAAATCTCAAATGCTTTCTTTGAGAAAAAACTAAACCTTAGCGCCACCACCCGCAACTGGAAGACCGTTTTGAAGTTGGTTGAATTAATAAAGTAATTCTTTATTCTTAGAGTCAACCTTTAAATACATAAAATATGAAGTATGAAGTTGGAAATGCCGGATATCCGTATTTATTTAGATATAGACCTGATACTAAATACACACTAGATGAAATTAAAAATAACATTGCACTGCGTTTTTTTATTCAGTTTTATAATATTCGTCATAATGATGTTTAAATTCAGATTGCATTAAGTCAGATGTTATACCACCAAATTGGATTTCAAATCCGTCGCTGTCCATTCCAATAAAATATGCTCCCCAACCTTTCAATTCGGTTTGCTTGTTGTCGAAAACTTTTAATTCGGGAATTATCATTGTATTGATAAACTTGTCTTCTGGAGAATCATCATTAATTCCAATTCCATTTTTAAGCAATGTTCATCACTGGAAAAAGCCCGAACGAAAACGGAAAAACCTGATTCGTTTGGGGATTGACTATGATCACGCCTATGCTTGGAGCCGTACCAGAATGGGCGGTTGGGCAGTTGCCCAGAGTCCTATTTTGCGTACCACCATTACCGTAGAACGCTTAAAAATGAAAGGTTATGTTAGTCTAATCGAATACTACAATCGATGAGTTTCATTGTTGAACCGCCCAGTACGAGACCTGTACGCTGGGTGGTGTGAGGGGTGCACTCCATCATTTGTTGGCGGAACCATCCACTCGATTGGGTGTATTTTTTTGAGGGTAATTACCCTTTTTTTTATATTTTAATAAAAAATTAGTCTATATTCGCAGGGTTAATACTCTTTTTATGAACGAGTCCAGTTTAGATAATCTTTTAAAATCAATTTTTTCTGACAGCGAAGACCTTGATGTTAGAGGGGAATTTGAGGAGAAATTGAAAGAATACAATATTAGTAAAACTAAAGCATTAAAACTCCTGAAAATTGACAAGGATGTTTTTGAACAAATTATCTCTGGTACTGCGAAGCAACCTAATCTAATTCATGTTATTAAACTTGCTGAGTTTTTGGATATTGACATAAATCGCTTTGTAAAAGTTGTTTTAAAGAATCAAAATGAAGAGAACGTTACGTCAATTGATAATGCAAGAAAAGCTACTTTTTTATTAAAGAATTTTGATGTCAAGACGTTGACGAAATTAGGTTTTTTTGAATCTGATTATGGAACTGATGAACTTGTACAGAAAGTTTTAGATTTTTTCGGATATGAATCTATCCGAGAATATGAGGAAGAACTTGAAGAACCGTTATATAGTCGTACAAAAAGGAATTTTTCTGATAAGATGAAAGATTTCTGGGTAAAGTCTGCGTATCAAACCTTCAAGATTATCGATAATCCCCACGAATATGACAGAGAGAGATTAAAGGACTTAATAATAAAGTTAAAGCCATATTCGCAAGATGTTCAGGATGGGTTGTACACTGTTTGTAAAGCTTTATATAACATTGGAATTACTGTAATCTTTCAAGATTACTTATCTACCACTCAAGTTAGAGGAGGAACATTTATTATTAATGGAAAACCTTGTGTAGTTATTACAGATTTTAATAAAAAATATTCAACAATTTGGTTTACACTTATGCACGAGTTGCATCATGTATTATTTGATTTTGACCTTATTGAGAAAAATAGTTTTCATTTGACTGGAGATGATGATTTGTTTCTTATTGAAGAAAAAGCTGACTCTTTTGCAAGAGATTATTTTCTCTCTGTGGATAAATTCAAGTATATCAAAAAATACATTAATAATTCTTTCCTAGTTTCAAAATTTGCTAATGAGAATGAAATCCATGAATCATTAGTTTACACATTTTTTACTTGGTACATGGATAAGTTATACAACAAAAGTTATCATGCGGCATTTAGAGAATTTTATCCAAACTACAAAAATGCAGTTGGTAAGTTAAATCCAATTTCTTGGAATGATGATAGTATCAAAGTGGCTAGTGAAAGAATAAGAAATATTTTAGAAATTAAATAATTACAACATGGCTGAAGATAATAAAAAGAAAAAAGAAGAATTAAGCGAGGCAGATATTGAAAGAATGGAATTGCTGCAAAAAGCTAATGAAAAAGTTGGCAAGCAATTATCCATAAATACTGAAAAAGGTAATCTTGAGGAAGTTGATGAACTTAGAGAACTTATTGGCAAAGAATTCGAAGATCCTGAGGAAAAGTATAATATTTATTACAGAGGAATAAGAAGACTTTTAATGGATTATCTGCCAAAAGGTAAAGAGTTTAAGGAAGCAAGAGACATTATTTATGACGAAAAGAATATTTTCTTAAATCTTGGGAAAAAGAAGTCTGATAATAATGGCATTCGGAAATCAGATGGACGTATGACTTTTCAACCTGTTATGAATGAAATATTGGACATTATAGTTTCATGGGTAGCAGAATCCCAAAATCCATTTGATCTCTACAGAGAATTTTATGAATTGAACGAAAGACATGGTTATGGACATGAACAATACGATAAAACTTCTCTTAGTATTGCAAAATCTATGTATAAGTTAAGTGAAAAGGACTAAAATCGTAATTAAAAATTACACCCAACTTGTTATATCAACACTAAATATATACATATCCCCGCAAAATTTGCGGGATATCATCACTTTTTGACAATGATATCCGTTTAGTCCTGATAGGACTTGATGCTTTAATGATAAGATACTGTACAATCAAAACTGACTCCCCTCGCAGATACCTAGCCGCTACCCTATTTCAAATTTATTTACTTCCTTTTATAGTACCGCTTTCCTCAATAGCTTCTGGCAGTTAACGTGCAGGCAAAGTCGGAGTGCCACCACACTCCTACCACAGTGCAACCACATTCCTACCACACTTTACCACACTTTTTATGGTTAAATACGGTAGCAAAGTGGTTATAAGTTAGTAGCGCCTAGACTAATCTCAGAACGATACGCTTAGTAGACCGGGAGTAAAATAGGAGTGTGAGAAAAATCGGTTTAGGTATTGGGATAGCATACTTATTATTAAGGATTTATCGCAGTATTCCGGAGGGCAAACCGCTATACTTAGACAGCTGGCTATTTCATAACAAACTCTTATCAGCTTTTTAAAACAGCTTTTTAGGGATTGTGTTTCTTGAAAAGGTAGCATTGCATCCGTAACTATTTGATGAGCCTCAGCCTTGTACCTCCCATAGCGTTAGCATACCGTTACCCTGCCTTTGCTATGCAGTATCCCCGGGTGAAACGTGGGTGAACCTCGGGTGGACTACGGGTGAACCTTGGGTGAATGGAGCTCTGGAAATGTTTAAAATGGAATAATGGCAGCACGGAGTACTCGCTGCAGGTAGTATGGCAAGCTGCTCTTTAAGATCTAACTTATAAAAAAAAGCCTTCCCCCTATCCTAGGCTGTGCGGTTAAGATAAAAGTGTCTTAGCCTAGCGTTGCTAATATAAGGCATTTTTAAGGCCTTGTCAAGAGGTGAGCCTATACAGATCATTAGACTTTGCTGAGCAGCGTTTACTAAATTAGTGTCTTCCTATTTTCCACAAAACACTATAAACGAAAAAATCCCTGCATTTCTGCAAGGATTTTTACTTCCGGGTGGAAGATCGGTCTCGAACCGACGACCTCCTGAACCACAATCAGGCGCTCTAACCAACTGAGCTACAACCACCATTTGTTATTTTTGTCAAGCTTTATCTTGACTTGGTGCTCTAACCTCCCGATAGCTATCGGGATGAGCTACAACCACCATTTTAAAACATATTTCGCTAGCGAATTATGCGGGTGCAAATGTAATGCAAATCCATATTATGGACAATACATTCTTTCAAAAAATTTATATCAAATCAAAAATAGAGTCCACAGCCGGGTAGCGCTCTACGGTAAAACCTTCTGCATAGTCCGTCCCTATAAGTCTTCCTAAGTCCTGAGCCCTATATTTTACACTATCTTGAAAGTTCTTACTAGAAATTGGGGTATTACTATCTGGATTATTAGGATCGTAAAACTGAGAGCTATATGCTAAAACAGACTCCATTTTTACATCCATAAAACCACTTATATCAACAACTACATCAGGTTGCAGGTTTTTCCATTGAATGTAATGATACACATGTTTTGGTCTCCAGGCTTCCTGAGCTTCTCCATCCAGAGTTGTCACAACCTTTTTCAATCCGCTTAGAAAGCAAGCATCACTTGCTAATTTGCTTCCTTTACCGTGATCAATATGTCTATCATCAATGGCATTACACAACACGATTTCAGGTCTGTATTTGCGTATGATCTCAATAATTCTCAGTTGAGATTCTTTATCATTCACAAAAAAACCGTCTGCTAGTGCTATATTTTCCCGCGTACTCAATCCAAGAATTTCAGCAGCTGTTGCTGCCTCTTGATCTCGTATTTCTGCTGAACCACGAGTTCCCAATTCACCACGAGTTAAATCTAATATTCCGGTTTTTTTACCTCTACTGGCTTCCTTTGCAAGTACTCCACTACAAGAAAGTTCTACGTCATCAGGATGTGCACCTATCGCAAGTATATCTAATTTCAATTGGCTTATTTTTAATTCAATTGTATAAGTCGGTCTTTAAACATTTTACTAACCCCTATTCTGTAGTAATTAGGTTATAAACTAAAATTCAAACTGTCTTTAACCACTTTTTCTAACGCTTGTTCCAAATCTGCAATAAGATCTGCCTTATCTTCTATCCCTACAGAAAAACGTAATAGACCATCAGCGATACCTTGGTGAGCACGCTCTTCTGCACTTAATAAAGCATGTGAAGTTTGTGCAGGAGATAAAATTGTAGACTCTACTCCTGCTAAACTCATAGAAGGTTTTATAAGTTTTAATTCTTTTAAAAATGCTTCAGCATCTAGTTCGTCAGCAAGTTCAAAAGATAACATTCCGCCAAAACCGCTCATTTGTGATTTTGCTAATGCATAATCCGGATGCGATTTTAATCCGGGATAATACACAGCTTTAATATGAGTATTTTGATTCAACCACTTCGCCAGTTTTTTAGCATTTTTATTTTGTTGTTTTACCCGTAAAACTAAAGTCTTTAAACTGCGCTCCAACATCCAAACGGTAAAATCGCTTAAGCTTCCACCTAGATTTTTGGCCTTATGCCAAATCTGTTCCATATGTGCTGCAGATGCAGCAACAGCTCCCGCAAGAATATCACTATGACCGCCCATATATTTGGTAGCACTGTGAATAATGACATCTATACCAAACTCCGCAGGATTCTGATTTACAGGAGAAGCAAATGTATTGTCTATCATACTTACAATACCTTTAGATTTTGCCAACTCAGACACCATTTTCATATCGGTTACCGTCATTAACGGGTTGGAAGGTGTTTCGATATAAACCACTTTAGTATTGGGTTGTATTGCCTTTTCAAAATCAGCTTTTTGCAATCCGTCGGTAAACGTATATTCAATTCCCATTTTAGAAAACTCCTCTTCAACGAGATTAAACGTCCCACCGTACAAAGTCTTCTGTAAAACAATGTGATCCCCGGCATTTAAAAAAGCAAGCAAGGCTGTACTTACAGCTGCCATACCGCTACCAAAAACCATCCCGGCTTCTGTACCTTCTAATGCCGCAATCTTTTTGCCAAGCATTTCTTGATTAGGAGTATTAAAATACCGCGGATAACGCTTCACATCAACATCTTCATAAGCATAAGACGTTGACATATAAATAGGTGAAATCGCTCCTTTAAACTGCTTATCTGCTACCTCACCTACGTGTGTACAAATGGTATTTAAACCCGGTTTTTGCTTGGTCATAATTCTATTTTTGTAAATCGCCTCAAGGCAAGCCCACAAGGAAATTATTTGTATTTAATTTAAAAACCGAATTTACAAAAAGACCATTTAAAATGACGTTAAGACTCTTCTAATTGAAAGGATATTTAAGCATACATCTGCTTTTTCTGTTATAACTTCGCTTGCTCTAAATTTTTATATGAATCTTACTTTTGATACCTATAAGCCTCAATATGCTGACGCTTTTAAACAACTCAACCTGCACTGGCTGGAGCGGTTTTTTACGGTAGAACCTCACGATGATGATGTTTTAAGCGACCCCGAAACCCACATTATAAAACCCGGAGGAGAAATCCTGATAGCGCTTCTTGACAATAAAGTCGTTGGTGTAGTGGCGCTGATGCCTGATGAAAACGGGGAGTATGAACTCACAAAAATGGCAGTTGATGTAATGTTGAGAGGTCAAAAAATAGGACAACAACTTTTAGCTCATTCGCTAGATTTTGCAAGTCATAAAGGTTTAAAAACACTTATTTTATACTCAAGTCGTAAGTTAGAAAATGCCATTCACCTCTATCGTAAATATGGCTTTGTAGAAGAACCGCTGCAACAACCCAATCCGTATCTGCGAGCCGACATAAAAATGCGGATTCAACTTTAAGGTTTTACAATTTCTTTAATAGCCTAACCGGCTTATTATTAGTTTATTTGCTATTAAAACTACTGCGAAATGAAAAAACTTATACTTACAGCGTTTACAGCTATGGCACTTATTAGCTGTAAAAATGAAAACAAATCTACAGAAGAGTCAGCTTCAGAAACTGAAGAAATGGCAATGACCGAAGATTCAAAAGCTGTAGAAACTGAGTTTAACATCACTCCTATTGAGCACGCCACTGCTGTATTTGATTTTGGCGATAGCGTTTTTTATATCGACCCTGTGGGTGGCGCTGAAGCATTTGAAGGGCAACCAAAACCAGATGTGATTTTGGTTACAGATATACATGGAGATCATTTAAATGAAGAAACGCTTGCTGCAGTTGCTGTTTCTTCAACCACAATATTTGCACCACAAGCTGTTGTAGATGCATTAAAAACTGATCTCAAAAATCAAGTTACGATCATTAATAATGACGAAACAAAGAATTGGGATGGTTATTCTTTAACCGCAATCCCCATGTACAATTTGCGTGAAGAAGCTAAGCAGTTTCACACTAAAGGTCGTGGTAATGGTTATGTTTTAGAAAAAAATGGGCTGCGTATTTATTTCTCAGGTGATACAGAAGACATCCCGGAGATGCGCAATCTTAAAGATATTGACAAAGCATTTATTTGTATGAATCTACCGTATACAATGACCGTAGCAAGTGCAGCAGATGGCGTTATTGCTTTTAAACCTAAAGAAGTATATCCATATCATTTTAGAGGTCAGGACGGACTAAGCGATGTAGAAAAATTTAAAGGCATCGTAGACTCTGCAAATATAGGAACAGAGGTTATCTTTCTAGACTGGTATCCTAACGGAGCTCAATAAAAGAAGTGAAAATTAAGTCTAATCCCGATTCTAAGTATCAAGTTTAGACTTTCAAAAACAGAAGCTTCAATACGGCAGAATACGTTATTTTTAATGTCCATTAATGCGGAAAATCAACCTAAAATCATTCCTTATGAAATCTGTCTTTTTTAGCCTGAGTTTGATTCTTTTATGTGCTTGTAAAAACACTGAAACAAAAACTGAAAATACTATGAATACTCAGGAAGAACTTAAAAACGAAATTCCTTTTTATGTTGGCACCTATACAGATGGAGACAGCGAAGGTATTTATAAACTAAGTTTACTTGAAGACGGAAGTTTTACAAAACCGGTACTTGCCGCTAAAGCTTCTAATCCTTCTTTTCTAAGTTTCAATTCTAAGAAAGACATTCTTCTCGCTGTAAATGAAAATGACCCGGGTACTATTGAATCTTTTAAAGTTGAAGGTGATACCTTACTGCAAGTTAGTAAATCACAAACCGGTGGTGCACACCCCTGCTTTGTTACTATAAACGATAAGGGTTATGTTTTGGTTGCTAATTATTCCGGTGGGAATTTAGGACTTCTTAAACTGGATAATAAAGACGGGAATTTATCTGAACTGCTGGATGTAGAACAGCACGAAGGTAAAGGGACTACAGATCGTCAGGAAGGTCCACACGCACATTCAGCGTGGTTTATACCAGACGGAAGCGAAATTATTTCAGCTGATTTAGGAACCAATCAATTGTGGTTCTCAAAAATCAATACTAAAACAAACAAGCTAGAACCGGCTAAAACTCCAAAACTAGATTTCCCTGAGGGCGCTGGCCCACGTCACTTGGTTTTCCATCCTAAAAATGACTTTATCTATGTTTTAAACGAACTCGACAATACCATTGCTCAGGTTGCAAAAAACGATGAAAACTATTCGATTACAAGTATCACTTCTATTTTACCGGAAGGTTTTGCAGAGTACAGCAAAGCGGCAGATATACACATCAGCAAAGACGGAAAGTTTATATATGCTTCAAACCGCGGTCATAATAGCATCGCCATTCTTGAAGTGACTGCAGATGGGAGTTTAAGCCTATTAGCTAACGAACCGACAAAAGGAAAGGATCCTCGTAATTTTCAGTTGACACCCGATGAAAATTTTGTGCTTGTTGCTAACCAAAACAGTGATAATCTGGTTTCGTATAAGCGTGATTCAAAAACCGGATTGATGACTTATGTTTCTGAAATAAGCACTCCAGCGCCTGTTTGTATTTTGTTTGAGTAGTAGAATTTATTATATTTTGATCTATTCAAAATATAATATTATGAAACGCTTTGCAGTTATTTTTTTAAGCACGCTCGCATTTATAATCTGTTATATCGCTATTTGGTATCTAACCCTGTGGATTTTCCCTAACTTTAAAGGAGCTCTAAAAGCTGCTGTCTGTGCCGGAATTACTGTGATTTTAACTCCTAAAGTATCACACATTTCATCACAGTCAGGTAGACAAACAGTGATTTCCTGGTTACTATTAGGTAAAAGCTGGGTGGTCTAGTTCTGAGTGACATACCATTTTCACCTACTTTACCTGTTTACCGCCTAACCAAGTTTGATTAACTTTTAAATTAGGGATTGAATCCTCGTCTACGGTCATAATATCTTGATCCATGATGATAAAGTCTGCAAATTTACCAGACTCTATGCTTCCTTTTTCAGCTTCTTCAAAATTAGAATAAGCAGCCCAAATAGTCATTCCCCGTAAAGTTTCCTCACGAGATAATGCATCTTTCATCTGAAAACCGTTTTCGGGATATTGCATCAAATCCTTTCGGGCTACTGAAGCATAAAACGTGTAAAACGGACTCACTTGCTCCACCGGAAAATCTGTTCCTAATGCGATGATACCTGCTTCATCTAATAATTTTTTATAAGCATAAGCGCCTTTCATACGGCGTCCTCCCAGACGTTCTTTTGCCCAATACATATCACTGGTAGCGTGCGTAGGCTGTACCGATGGTAAAATATTATCATCAAAATAATCAAAATCTTCCGGTGAAATTATCTGCGCATGTTCCACTTTCCAACGGCGATCTGATTGGCCCTTTAATGCTTTTTCATACGCTTTGAGCACTACAGTATTGGCTGAATCTCCAATAGCGTGGGTATTCATCTGCAAATCGGTTTTTGCTAGTTTTTGAGCCAAACTATAAATACTATCTACAGGAGTAACCATTGCTCCATAATGTTTATGTCTATCGCTATACGGTTCGCGTAAAGTTGCTCCTCTCGATCCCAGAGCGCCATCTCCATAAACCTTAACCGAACGTACGTTAAGCTTATCGGTTTTTAAAATTCCTTTTTTTATAAAATAATCTACATCTGCAGTATTGTTACTAATCATTGCATAAACACGCATATCAAGCGCATCTGCTTTTTGTAAACTGTCAATAAGCATAATCGTGCTTCGGTCTAACCCGGCATCATTCACTGTTGTTAAACCGTAATCAAAACAATATTTCTGAGCATCCTGTAAAGCTTCTACAGCTTGTTCCCGAGTCATTTTTGGCATAATCGCATTTACCAACTCCATCGCGTTGTCAATAAGAACACCGGTAATCTGATTGTTTTCTTTGATAATTTCACCGCCTTTGATACGTGTAGTGTTGTCTATCTTAGCAAGAGCTAATGCTTTTTGATTCACTAGTAGCGCGTGCCCATCAATACGCTGTAAAACCACCGGAATATCTGGAAATAACGAATCTAATTTACTCTTGTTAGGAAACTCTTTTAAATCCCAGTCGTTTTGATCCCAACCGCGACCATAAATAAATTCAGAAGGATTTTCAGTTTGGAAACCGGTTACCCGTTGTACAACCTCATCGTAACTTTGAGTACCTACTAAATCAACATTTTGGAGCGTTTGACCAAATCTAAAAAAGTGACAATGTGCATCAATCAGACCTGGTAAAACTGTTTTCCCTTTTAAATCATGAATTTGGTCAGACTGATAATTTGCCTGAATAGAATCGGTAAGGCCAATGGCAACAAACTTGCCATCTTTAACCGCAAAAGCTTCCGCTTTAGCAAACTCTTTATCTACCGTATAAACCGTTCCATTTATAAAAATCGCATCAACAGCTATTTTATCTGATGTATGATTTTGGCAGCTGCCAAATAATGATAAAGCTAAAAGGAGAAAAATTACAGTACGCATAACAAATTATTTTTGACGAATGTACAAATTAAGATAGCAACCTGTAAAACAAAAAAACTCCCGAAATTCGGGAGTTTTCAATGTCAATTTTTATAAAAATTACCAATCAAAACGATAGGTAGCTCCTGCCATTCCTTGAATACCTTGCACCGGATAATTTACCCAACGCTGGTAATTGTTACCCAATGCATTATTAACCCGTACAAAAAAGCTCAACTGATCGTTTAGGCGATACCCTGCATGAGCATTTGCATCAAAAAAGTTCTCTACATTAACTGTTTGCGGATTAGATGCAATAAAATTAGTTTTTATATCTACCTGATCTTTGCGCTCACCAACATAGAATAACGTCACACCAGCAAACCAATGTTCATCAATCTGATAATCTGCAAAAAATGAAGCTTTAAAATCAGGTAAATTCCATGCTTCCTCTTCTACACTGGTATCATAAGAAAATACTTCTCCATTTACACGCATTTTCAAGTTGCTGTTTACGTCAAAATTTAATTCCCCAAAAAGCGATAGCGTTTTTAAGTTGTCGTTTACCACACCAAATGAGTTTCCATACTGATAGTTCTCTGCTCCTGTAACTGTTGTCTCAGAAACAGATCTAAAGTTATTTCGATATAAAAGCCTGTTATCTTGAGCTAAATAACTAGCGCGTAAGTTATAACTCATAGCACTGCTCAATTTACCTTTAATACCCGCGTATAAATCGTATTTCTGATCTGTAGGAGAAAGTGAATCTATTGTAGGTGAAATAAACGGATTTTCGGTAGCTAGCTCTTGATAGCTGTTTTGCATCAAGCCCCCTTCTAGACCACCATAAGCAATGAAATATTCGTCAACTACGTTATACGAAGCCCGTACACTAGGATAGATATTGATGTTTGTTTCCTCTTCATTAGGGTTTAAATCTGTTGCAACAGTAATACCTAAATCTAAGGTCAAATCGTCTTTTAAGATTTGCAAACTAGGATTAGCGCTCACTATTAAATGACTGTATTCTATTGCTGTAGAATTCACATAATTGCGATCAAAACTTCCGTTTAGGTAATCTAATTTTAAGTCTAAGCTAATTTTTTGATCTGTAATTGGAATCATAAATTCCGGAGCTACGACAGCTCTAATTTCACTAGACTCATAAGAATCTCCAAAATATCCTACTCGAGCCGTAGCACCTTCAAAAAAGCCTTCGTTAAACTCAATACCTCCACTCAAACCGGCCTGAAAATAACTATGAACAGGATCTATTGATTCAATCAAGGTAGGAGAAGTAGCTACTGCCTCATCTACACCATACCAATTGAATAATTTATGACCTACATCTAAATCTGTATGCCAGTTGAAATCACGATTGCGAGAAGAATAATTTAAATTAAGGTCTGTATCGTAAAACTGATTATCTAAAACCACATCTTCGATCTCTCCTTGTGACGAATTGTGATTTAAATATATACCGAAATTAGAATCGCGGTCTATCTCAAAATTACTGTAAAATTCAGCTAAAGCTGTTGTGTATGTACCAAAGCCTAAGCGTACATAATTATCGAACAACTTCACTCTTTTTACTTTTTCTACCTGAGCGGCCTTAGCTTTAGCAGGCGTAAAGGTCGAAGCTACAGGAACAGAAAATATCCCATAGGTCACTTTTTTCTTAGCCGTATTAACCGAATCGTTAAGACTAGGTGTCGCTTTTACTTTAAATGCGTCACCTATTTCTGGCGTATAGGGTTTTACAACATTTACTACCTCGGTACCCAAATTATCTTTATCCTGAGCTTGTGCAATTCCTATTACACTCCAAATTAAAGCTGTAGTGAAAATTGATTTTATATTCTTAATCATAATTGATTTTCTAATTAGGTGTTTCAACAACTGAAAGCGTTCTGTTGAATTTTAGTTTTCTTCTAAAGATGAATTCGTTTTAGCTTCAGCTGCTTTAATACGTACTAATTCTTGTTGAGCTTCTGCTACAACTTCAGGATAATCACTAAAGTTTGAAATCACGTTATCTAAAATATAGGTCGCCTGATACGCATCTTTCAGTTCATAAAAATTCTTTGCCATTAGCACAAGACCTTTTGCGCCATATTCTTTATAACCGCTATAATCTTTAGCCAGTTTTTGCACCGAAACATTAGAGTCTTTATAGTCAGCATTTTTGTTCTTGAAATAAGCGTCGTAATACAAGGCTTCAGCTGCCAATGCACCGGTTGCAATTTTTGAAACTTCGGCATAAGCACTTGCAGCTCTACTCTCATTACCAGTTTGCATTGCACTTCGCGCAATGATTACCTGAGCGTCACTTTTTACTTTATTATCTATTTTAGAATTGCTCAACACCTGCTCTGCATAACTCACCGCATTCTCGTACTGCTTAAGTTCATAATACGATTTCATCAAGTTACTTTGAGCAAAAATGAGATTCTGTGCACTGTCTGCTTCATTTTCTAGACGCTTCAATACAGGCACCGCATCTGTATAATTACGTTCACTAAGATATACCTGACCTAAACGAGCTAAAGCTTGTTCTGTAAATTCGCTGCGTTGTTTTTCAATCACATATTTATAATGTGGAATGGTCTTCGGAAATTCATTCTTACCAAAATAAAGTTGGCCCAAATAGAAATGTGCTTCCATTGCCCGTTGCCCATTAGGATAATCGCGCAGGTATTTTTCAAAATTCTGAATCGCTTCAGGATTGTTGCTGCCCACCAATTGTTTTTCTGCTGAAGAGAATGCAGCATCATCTAGTTCTGCATCTTCTACCGAAATATAATCGAGACTATTTGCCCAGCGACCGTATTCTTCAACCTGCCCCTTATCTATATAAATCAATTTAGCAGAAGCTACCGCCTGAACACCTTCTGGAGTTCCCGGATAGTCCTGAGCAACTCGTTTAAAAAGATTTAAGGCCTGATCACTTCGGTTTGTATTGTCATAAATAAGCGCTTTTTTCAGCTGTGCTTTAGCAGAAAATTTACTTTTAGGAATTTCTCTAACTAAACGATCATAAGCTTGAATTCCGCGTTCGTTATCACCGGTAGCAACATAGGTATTCCCCAATTCATACAAAGCATCATCCCGATAACTAGACTGTGGAAACTGATTAGCAAAATTGCTAAGACCTTCTATCTTTTGAGCGTTACGATCTACAAAACCATAGCTTATAGATTTCTGAAAAGTTGCGTAATCCTTATTTCCACCGGGCATTGCGATCGCTTCGTTATACGCTTCCATTGCCGGCCAGTATTCACTATCAATAAAGTGACTATCACCTAAACGCATATACGCATCCATTTTTCTCACATTATCTGCAGCAGCTGATTTTGTATACTGACTGAAATATTTTGTAGCCTGATTGTAGTTTTTCTTCTTAAAATAGGCGTAACCTAAGTTATACGCCAGATTATCATATTCTGACAAGGAGCGCGCCGCACTGTTTTGCTCAAACTGCTTAAACGTAAGCAGTGCATCATCAATACGGTTTATGGTGTATTCACTTTCTGCTTTCCAATAGAGTGCTCGAGCTGTAAATTCTGCGGTGCGGGGTTCACTCAAGGATTTTTCAAAATTGAGGATTGCCCCCTGAAAATCCCCGTCGTTATATAATTCGATTCCACGATAAAAAGCAACTTTTTGATAAGCAACTTTATCATCAAAATTGCGGTTGTTCTCAATAAGGTCCATCGCCCCTTCATAATTCTTGGAAGTGATATAAGAGTCAATAAGTAAGTTTTGAAGTTGCTGACGCTCCGGCGTATCAGGATACTGGTCTAAGTAATTACTGATTGCTACCGGTGCAGGCTCATACGCATTACCTATCTCATAACTCAGCTTTGCATAATTAAGACCACTATCTTCTTTAATTTTCGGCTCAAAGTCCATTTGATACGCATTGCGAAAAGCATTCAATGCTTCTTGCTTTTTATCAGATTTGAGATATGCGTCAGCAAGATGATAGTATGCATTTTGAGCAACGCTGTTTTTTCCGTCTATAATTTTATTGAATTCGCCAATTGCAGCAGCATAATCGCCTTGCTTGTAATATGCATAACCCAATTGGTAATAATCGGTATTCGTCCATTTACCGCGTTTCCCACGATATTCTTTTAAATATGGAAGCGCTTCATCAAACTGACCGAGGTTAAAATAACTTTCACCAATAATCTTATTCAATTCAGATTGATCCAGTCTGTTTGCAGTAGGCAATTGCTCTTTAGCAAGCTTTATAGCTTCCTGAAAGTTCCCTTGCTTAAAATTGAGATCTGCTTTAAAATAACTCAGGTCTTCGCGGGTTCCTTCTTCGGCTTCTACTTCTTCAAAAAGCTGACTTGCCTCTTCATAGTCATCGTTTTCGTATGCCATAAAACCTTCATAATACTTAGCCTGAGCTCCATATTTTTCAGAATTACGCACCCGGCTGAAATATACTTTTGCCTCTTGCGGACTTTTAGTTTTTAAGTGCACATAGCCCATATTGAAGTTATAACGCTCCAATTCATTCCAGTTTAAACGAGATAAATCTACCTGCTCGTACCAGCGTTTAGCAACAGAATACTTTCCGTTCTCATAATAATAATCAGCCACATCTTTATAAGCTGAGTTGCGTTTGGTACTGGTAGGATATTCTTTTACAAATTTTTGCATCGCGGCATCGGCTCCACTCTGATTGAGACGTACTGCTGCATTGGCGATATAATACGCACAATCACCTTCTATAGTAGGATCTGTGGTTTTCTCTTTTATTTCTGAAAAAACAGTCTGAGCTGCCAGATACTGTTTGCTGTTATACAGCGTTAGTGCCTTGTTATACTGGGCAAGTTCGTTTGTGAAAGCTGCAGATTGTTGCGCGGTAACAACCGGCAAAGTGAGCAGCATGAGTAGTGCCAGAACGGCATATTTCTTAATCATAAATGTCGTGTTAAGTTGCAAAAGCAGCACTATTTAGAACCTTAAATTCTAAAAGCAACTACCGTTAATAACGTTACAAAACTAGGATAATTATATATAGGGAGGCCTTCTTATAAATAAGTTCTTAATGCTTATTTTAAACGAGTTTTCAACAGCTTAGAGAAGTTCTTCAAATGAAATACTTATTGTATTTTTGACATTAGATAAATCTATCAACTCTTAGTCATTTTCTATGTCTACACCGGTATTGCAACTTCAAAATGCTTCTATTTTTCAACGCGAAAGCCTTATTCTTTCTGATGTGAGCCTCAGTATCAACAAAGGTGAATTTGTATACCTCATCGGTAAAACCGGAAGTGGAAAAAGTAGTTTTATGAAAACGCTTTATGGGGATTTACCCCTACAACAAGGGCAAGGAACCATTGTAGATTATGACCTGAAAACGCTTAAAGAAAAACATATACCTTTTTTAAGACGGAAATTAGGCGTAGTCTTTCAGGATTTTAAACTACTGAATGACCGAACTGTAAAAGAGAATCTCAAGTTTGTCTTAAAAGCTACCGGTTGGAAGAATCAAAGTGAAATGGATTCTAAAATTGATGAGGTCCTCGATAAAGTTGGAATGAAAACCAAAGGATTTAAATATCCGTACCAACTCTCAGGTGGTGAGCAGCAACGGGTTGCAATCGCCCGTGCTCTTCTGAATGACCCGGAGTTGATTCTTGCCGATGAACCTACCGGAAATCTTGATCCGCAAACTTCTGTAGAAGTAATGGGCGTCTTACAAGAGATCAATAAAAACGGAAACACCATTCTTATGGCAACCCACGATTATGCGCTGTTACTCAAATATCCTTCAAAAACCCTTAAATGCGACGGAAATAAGATTTTTGAAGTCGTACAAAAAACGATTTAAATATCTTCAGGGATATGCTATCTATCCTCATACCGGTTTATAACACTTCGGTAACCGAATTGGTTTCTCGAATTCGCGGGATGCTTGAATTTGTGGATATTGATTATGAAATCAGAATAGCTGATGATGCTTCTACTAACGAAATTTCAAAAGCCGAAAATCAAGCACTGACTAAAAATCAAAACTGTTACTACCACGCATTAACTATAAATAAAGGTAGAACAGCTACCCGTCAGTTTTTAGCAGAAAATGCACAATACAATAATTTGTTGTTTTTTGATGCAGATGTAATGCCGCTACGCGAAAATTTCCTAGAAGTGATTCTTGAATATGTAGGCAAAGCTTCGGTTGTTTTTGGAGGAGTGGCTTATCCTGAAAAACCAACTGATAAAACCCAATTTCTACGTTATTACTACGGAAAAAGCAGAGAAGCAAAATCTGCTGCTGTCCGCAATAAAAAGCCTTACTTATCCTTGATTAGTCAGCATGTATTGATTGAAAAATCAGTTTTTCTAGCTTGTAATCCTGCTGAAGAAAATGCTTACGGACTGGATATCTACTTTTCCTATTCACTTCAAAAACGAAATGTATCTGTTTTACACATTGACAATCCTACTATTCATTTTGGTCTGGAAACTAACGCTCAGTACTTGTTAAAAACACAAGAAGGTTTACTAACAATGGTTAACCTTGAAAAAGCCGAAAAACTCCCTGACGATTTCCGCCCACTACAACATTTAGCTTCGACCTTAAAAAAAATAGGCATTCAAAAACAGGTTGTGAAAATCATTAAAAAGCAAGAATCACAAATCGTTAAAAACCTCTGTAGTATTAAACCCAACCTGTGTTTATTTGACCTGTACCGTCTTTGTTATTACTTAAAACTGAAGCAGGATGCCTAAGATTAGTGTCATAATCCCGGTTTATAATAAAGCTGCCTATTTGCAAGAAACCATTCAATCTGTGTTAGCGCAAAGTTTTACAGATTTTGAATTGATTCTTATAAATGATGGTTCTACAGATCACAGTTTGGATATTTTACAACGTTTTTCAGATGCCCGTATTCGCATTATCAATCAGGAAAATCAAGGTTTATCTCAAACCAGAAACACCGGTGTTTTAGCTTCTAAAGCTGATCTTATCGCCTTGCTAGACGCAGACGATCTCTGGCTTTTTGATCATTTAGAATCACTTATAAAACTTACGAATACTTTTCCTGAAGCCGATTTGTTTGCCACCGGTTATGAAGATTTGTACCACAGCAGAAATCCTATAAAACCCAAACTAAATCTTGATCTAAAAAAAAGGCAACTCATCACAGATTTCTTTAAGGCTAGTCTACATCAACCTTTAATAATACCCAGCTGCATGGCTTTCACTAAAGCTGGTTTCTTGGCTATAGAAGGCTTTAAAAATTCAATCACTTACTCAGAAGATGTTGATTTTTTGATACGAGCGAACCTCAAATTCAAATTAGCTTATGATCCAAAGACGACTTGTCTATATCGCTTAGATGTACCTCATCAAATAAGCAGTCAAAAAAAGAGCGAACTTCAAGTTCCTAAATTTGGTGCAATCCTTCGGGCTAATCCTGAAAACCAATCGCTATGGAAGTATATTCAGTTTAAACGGTACTTTTTGTGCATTTTTTATAAAACCGAGGGAAGAATGGATTTGTTTAAAGAGCTTATAGAGAAACTGGATCCTTCGGTACTCAATAACAAACAACGTTTTCTATTAAATTCTCCAAGACTCGTCTTGATTGTAATCCGAAAAGTAAAATTATTTTTATTGCGAAGAGGCTTTCGCTTTACGACTTTTTAAACGCTAAAAATTCATCAAAGTTTCTGATGTAGTCTGACTCCTCAAAGACATCGCTTGCCAAAACCAAACAAATCCCTCCACTGGAAAAATTATCGAGTTCGCGCCAATATCCATTAGGAATCAACAAACCTTCATCGGGTTTGTTGAGGGTGTAAATTTGAGTTTCAAAACCGGTATTAATCAGCACATCAAAACTACCGGAAAGTGCAATTAAAAATTCGCTCTGCTCTATATGCGCGTGACCACCGCGAGATGCACCACTTGGAACATCGTATAAGTAATAAACCCGCTTAAATGCAAACGGCAAAATATCGTTCTCCAATACCGAAAGATTGCCTCTGCAGTCTTGAATTTTAGAAAGTTTTATACGCTCAATACGATTCATAAACTTGATTCAAATAATGCTCCCACTGGTTAGCGATCTTAAGAGCATCAAATTTACAAATACCTGAGCGGCTTGAAACTTTAAATTGATTTCTTAATTCCTCATCGAAAGCCAATTTATTCATCGCTTGTGTCAAGGCTTCAAAATCATTATGAGGAATTAAAATCCCATTAGTGCCGTCAAGTATTTCTGCCGGACCGGTGGGACAATCAGTTGCTACAACCGGCGTTCCGCAGGCCAAACTTTCTAAAATAACCCGAGGAAATCCTTCAAACTTGCTGCACAGTACCGTATAAAGTGCATTTGCGACATAGGGTTCGGGATCTTTTACAAAACCTTCAAAAACAACCTGCTTTTCCAAACCCATTTTTTTAGCTAAAGCCTTGAGCGCATCAAGTGTTTCTCCTCGGCCCAGAATACGTAAGTCAATATTCACTTGTGGCAACTTGCTTTTTGCGTAGGCTTCAATCAATTTGTCTACCTGTTTCACTCCCGGAATCAAACGTCCAGAAGCGAGAATATACTTACGTTCAATGTGAGTTGGTATCGCATAGCTTTCCTGATAATCCTTCAGGTTTATAGCGTTAGGAATTACCGAAATGTTTTTCAGTTTGAAACGATCTTCAATACTCAATTTAATACCTTCCGTCAACACGCAAATCGGTTTTGTTTCAAAAAGTTTTCTGGTAAGCGTCGACGTTTTAGGAAAATAATAATCCAAATGCGAACTACGCACCATATAAACCGTTTTGACTTTTCGGTATAAGAACTTCTGAATCAAAAGTTCTTTTAAGGCACTTTTTCGCATCCTAAAATCTAGAACAATATCAACCTCCTGAACTTTTAAATATGTTTTAAATAGTTGTAAGCGTCTCGCTTTATTCAGTAGATCGTTGCGTTCATTTTTGTGCAAACCCAGATTCAATAACTGAGCTTTAAACTTGTAGCCTATTGTGTTCGTTATCGTCACCAAATGTACATTAAAACCTTTATCAGAAAGCATTTCGGTTAGCAAAGCAGCAGATCGCTCTGCCCCACCACCGGCTAGTGACTCAACGAGAATACAGATATTTTGAGGTTTTGATTTCAGAGATTATGTATCTTATCACGCTAAATGTAACGCAATTTATGAGAATTCTACTCGTAGGAGAATACAGCAATTTGCACAACAGCTTAAAATCTGGCTTAATCCAGGCCGGTCATCAGGTTACACTCATCAGTACCGGTGATGCGTTTAAAAAATTTCCTGCAGATGTAAAATTTAGTGCAAAGCGTATTGAAGGCAGTAGTTTGCTACGTTTTCTACGAAAAGTAATTTTTAAGATTTTTCGGGTAGACATTGCTTTTCTTGAAATAGGATACAGATGTTTGGACTGGTTGGTGGATCAGAAAAATTATGATGTGATTCAGCTTATTAATGAGTACCCATTAAAAACGCCTTATTTTTTTGAAAAAAGAATTTTTAAACGCCTGAGAAGCCTGACTTCCAAAATGATTGTATTGGCCTGTGGTGATGATTATATCTATCTCAAAAATATAGACAAACTGCCGCATCACCCTATTCTTCAACACCCGGGTATTGGTTTTCCGTTTAGTGACAAATACCTGACCCAAAAGCACAAAGTTTATCACGATTTTGTATTTCAACAAAAAGATTTGATCATCAGTTCTGACCTGGATTATCATTCGGTTTATAATGGAATTAAAGACTATTACGGACTAATACCTAATCCTGTAGACCTAAGTAATTTTTATCTAAAACCTAAAAAAGAGACTTCTAGGATTGTAATTTTTCACGGAATAAACCACACCAATTATTACAAAAAAGGAAATGATTATTTTGATGCTGCCTTAGCAATTATTCAACAGAAATATCAGGATAAAATTGAGGTCATTTCTGTTACTAGTATTCCATATGCTGAATATATACAATCGTATAATGAGGCTGATATCGTTCTTGATCAAACCTATGCGCTGGATCAGGGTTATAACGCATTAGAAGCTATGGCGCAGGGAAAAGTGGTCTTTACCGGCGCCGGAGCATTGTTTTGTAAAACCTATCATTTAAAACCGAATAGCGTTGCGATTCATACCATTCCTAATGCTGAAAAAATTGCAGCAGATCTGGAAAAACTTATTTTAAATCCGAATCGTATTCAAGAAATTGGTCAGGCTGCGCGACTTTTTATCGAAAAACATCACGATTATAAAGTTGTCGCCAACAACTATATGGAAGCCTGGAAAACGATTAAAGCCAAACTCGACGAATCTTCTGCTTCAGCGGAAGCTCAAAATACTGATACGAAACCATGCAAACCAATAGAATCACTATAAAACTCAAGGTATTGAATTGCCAATCTGGGAAAACGACCTCATAGTGATTTACGAATCGGCGAGCATATCGTAAAATAAGCTGATGCCACAGGTAAAAACCAAAACTGAGTTCGCCTAAAAACAAAGCGACTTTATTAGATAAAAGTCTGGAAAAAATTCCTTTTTGTTGAGCAAATACACCAATAAATAGCGTCATCGGCAACCAATAATAAACAGAATACCGAACCACTTTTGGGAAGGATTCGGCAATCACATAAAACAAGATGAGTAACGCTATTGCCGCCAGTTCGTAATAGGTGAAAACCGACTTATAAACCTGAAAAGAATCTTTCCGAAGCAATTTATAAAGCAAAATCCCTAAGCCGAAATCAAAAATTCTTAGAAACGGATTGATGTAAAAAAACCAGTGTTTTAAATACTCTGGAGTGGTAATCATGAAGACTAAAATCACTCCACTGGAAGCGATAAAAAACAAAACTAAAAACGTCTTAGAAAGCTTTAGTGCACATCGCAACAAGACCGGAAATAAGAAGTAAAAGAAAAATAAATCTGAGATACTCCACGCCACACTGTTAAACGAAAAATAATAAGATGCATCAGGTATAAAACTTTGCAGCATAAAAACAGCCGCTAAAAAGCTCATCCACCATTGCGTTGAATTTTCAGCAAATACTTCTAAAGTCAAGGGTATAGCTGCCAGTAAAGTCAAGAAATATAACGGATACAACCTGCTTAACCGCAGCTTTAAAAAACGACTCAGGCTGATCTTTTTATTGGTAATTCTTTCGGCATAAACATAGGAAAGAATAAAGCCGCTCAACGCATAAAAAAAGGCATGACCAATGGCATCTTCCAGAACCTTTATATGATGTAAAAACACCAAAAAAGCAAAAACAAAACGTAAAGAAGCCAGCGATTTTAGCACGTTTTTACAAATAAAGACTTTCGAAATATAACCAATAGCATCAGAAAATAAGCAATATAACTCACCAAATGCCCCATGGAAGCACCCACAAAACCAAATCTTGAAACCAAGAGTGTACTGCTAAAATAGATGACACTTAAGGAGATTATTTGTGTAATTATAAACGCCCTTAATTTATTTTTTGCGATTAACTGATAGGCTATAACCAGGCTTGCTACTCTAAAGAAATCCCCGGCTAATTGCCAAATAAACAAGGTTTTCATCTGTAAAAAATCAGCATTATAAACCAATTTTATAATCCATATTTTCAAAACATAAACAAGAATTAATCCCAAACCAAAAAGCGGTAAAATGGTTTTATAAAAGTTAAAAACCTCCGTTTTAAATTCTTTTTTAGTCTGTATTACTGAAAGTTTGGGCAACACATAAAGCGTCAATAAAGTTGTAGCAAACATCAAATAATAATCAGATAATCTCAGCATCGCATCCCAATAACCTGCTTTTTCGAGTCCATCGACCACGATAATGCGTTGCCTGATACTGATATAAACCCACGGAGAAACTATGGCTGAAAACAAAGTCATGCCGCCATACGATGCCAACTTCTTCAAAACGGAATACTTTACAGGCAATAAAAAAATTGTGATTAAATAACCACGCTCTTTATATAAGGCAACAGCTGTAACCAGCAAACCTACCACGGCGCTTAATACCAAACTCAGCAATGCCCCAAAAATTTGCATTCTGATAATTAAAAAAACAGACAATAGCACTCCTAAAACGTTTGTAGCAATATTGATATAGATGACTTTTTTATAATCTCCCACTCCATTAACAACATTAAGAATCAATGTATTCAAGGTGAAAATTGGTAACACCACTGCAGCAAACCGAAGAATGCTGGTAAAATTATATGTACTACTAAAAACCAAATCATTTATCTGCGGAGCAGCTATAAAAAGGATCAAGCCTAGCACTACCGAAGCCAGACAACCTATTTTTAAAGAAGTTGAAACAAGATTGTTTAGCTTTGATTCTTCTTCTTTATATTCGGCAGCATATTTAACAACACCGTTGTTGATTCCTAATTGACTAATGCTTTGAACAGAATTTAAAAAGTTGCGCAAGTCTCCCAGAATTGCCATTCCTGAAGCCCCTAAATAAATAGCAATCAACTTAGAGGTAACGAGACCACAAACAATACGAACCGAAATACGCAGGGTATTTACAGAGCTGACTTTTAATAAGATATTCTGCTGTATGAGCTGTCGCAGAAACCTAAGCATGGTATTGATTTAAAACTTTTATAATACGGTCAATTTCTAGTTTAGAAAGTACAGGGTTAAGCGGAATACTCACACAGGTATTGGCGACATGCTCTGTAATGGGGAAACTTAGATATGCGTATGATTTTAAAGCTTGCTGTTGATAAGGCGGTACAGGATAATGCAATAAATAACCAATTCCATTCAAGTCTAAATACGATAAAAAAGAAGCACGATCTTTTACCAGAATCACAAAAAGATAAAACACGTGATTTGCAGATCCAAGCCAAAAGGGAAGCTTGATCAACGGATTTTTGATTTCGGCTAAATAACGTATAGCAAGATTCTGACGGGTTTGATTTTCAGCAGATACACTCTTCAGCTTTTCACTTAAAAATAAGGCCTGTAAGGCATCTAATCGTGAATTAAACCCCACATATTCATTAGTATGAGCGGCACTTCTCCCGTAGTTCCTCAGGCTCTTTAGTATTGTCGCTAGGTTAGCATCTGAAGTGGTAATCGCTCCCCCATCTCCCAAAGCTCCCAGATTTTTAGTAGGATAAAAACTGAATGCTGCCGTTTCACCAAAACTGCCTGCTTTTTTCTCTTGCAATGTTGCTCCGTGCGCCTGACTTGCATCTTCAACAACCAATAAGTCGTGTTCTTTAGCATAAGCCAAAATAGCATTCATCGGTCCCAGTTGACCATATAAATGGGTGATTAAAATAGCTTTTACCGAAGCTTCAGGCTTAGATAACAATTCTAAATCTATATTGAAGATTGCGCTTTCAATCTCTACAAAAACCGGTTTTAACCCGGCGTGTAAAACCGCCAATACTGTTGCGATATAAGAATTTGCAGCCAACAAAACTGAATCTCCCTTTTTGAGTTTCCCTTGTATTTTATAAGCTTCAAAAATGAGGCGTAGCGCATCAAGTCCGCTGCCCGTGCCAATACAGTAATCTGTACCGCAAAAGTTTGCAAATTGGCTCTCAAAAGCCACTACTGCATCGCCGAGAATATAATTTCCGTTAGCTAGAAATTCTGAGAATTTAGTTTTAAAAACATCCTCATAAGGAGCATTGAGCTTTTTTAAATCTAAAAACGGAATCATAAAACAACATCTTTTAGATAATGTGCATTCTCTGTACTTACGCGATAAGTACGCTGAACACGAGTACGCGCTCCAAAGGTTTCTTTCCAGAATTGGAGTCCGTTATTGAGTTTTAAACCGGCTTGCTCATTAGAAGTTCCGAAATCAAAATACCATTTATCTACGTATTTTTCTTCAATTAAATACCGAAATAGTAAATCTAAAGCTCCTTGCTTACGACCTTGCGGACTAGCAGAAATATACTGAACGTGCGCTACAGGGCGGGTTTCAAAAATGGTTGCTCCAGCACATATTTTCCCTTTCTTATCAAGCACATTAAATTGATGAATATTGTATTTAAATCGCTCTGCCAGAAACGTGATTTCTTCTAATGAATGAGTAGGTTCCGCATGATGGCGTGCTTCTAGATTGGGTTCTAAAATCTGTTTCCAGAATGGCTCAAAATCTTTTGTCTTTTGTATTTGTAATCCTGCCTTCTGAGCTTGATTAAACGTGCTTTTTCTAGATGAATTCAGTGGAATTCTATTGCGGTAATCAATAACCGAAGCAGTCTCTGCTTTTACAAGTGTAGCTTTGGTCAAAAATAAAAGGTAATCGATTTCGTCTCCCGGTAACTCCTGATAAAACTGAGGCAAGACTTTAATTTCTAATATATTTATTCCGCTTTGCCAAAGAAAATTCAATACCGCTTCAAAAATTTCTAAAACTTCTTTTAGTCGTATTTCGGCTTCTAAAACCAAGCCGCCATAAGTTAATCCCTGATGTGAATACACTGTGTCTCCCACTTTGTTTGCAGGCAAAACAGCAACTACTTTTTCATCTTTAAAAATAAGTAAGCTGTGATCTTCAAAACGGTCTTGATGATACTCCATAAAATCCCTATGAAAAAGAAAAGAAGTATTCTTAGAACCTTTATATATTCCGTTAAGTGAAGCCACAAAACGATCCCATCTGGATTTATAATCTGTTGTGTAGGCTTTTATAGATAGTTTAGACAAAAAATATATTTTAATGTGAAAGTAATAAAATAAGCATTTAAATAATGCCTATTACAAAATCACAATTTGCAGTCTTTTAATAGAAAGAGCATCATATAAAGTTTAATCTCTAACTTTTTGCGTAAAATCTTAAATGCTTTACTTATCTGAGCCTCTACAGTTTTTACAGATATATTAAGATATTGTGCTATTTCTTTATTAGTAAGACCGTCTTTTCTGCTCAATAAAAACACCTCTTTACACTTGGGCGAAAGCTTTTCTATCTCATTAAATATCTCTGACATAATTTTCTCTAAGCCTTCATCATCGCTATCCTTTGCAATTTTCTCTAAACTTTCGTGATACTTTTTTTCAAGTTTTATAATAGCGTTCTCTTTCTTGTAATGATTTATAAATTCGTTATAAGCACTTTTATATAAATAACTTTTTAATGAAGTATTTATAGCTAAACGCTCCCGCTTTTCCCAGATTTTCATAAATACATTTTGGAGAATGTCTTTTGCCGAAGCTTTGTCATTCGTCAATGAAAACACATATCCCATAAGTGAAGGACTGTATTTTTCAATTAAAAATGCGTGTGCATTTTTATCACCTTGTTTTAAGGCAAGTATCCAAGTATTGTTGATTTGTTCACACATTATTAATAAAACGTTTTATCAAGCTGGAATTAAGCTTATATATTTTGATAAAAATTAAATATATGAAAAAAATATTATGAAAATATTAGGGTTTTCTAAATGAGACTTGTCTTAGCTATATAACTCAATAATAAATGACTCAAAATAGCATTGAAAATTCATTAATCAAATTCTTAACTGGGCAAGCCTCCGAAAACGATATAGAGATATTATCTGAATGGATAAAAGATGATAAAAATCAGAAGACATTTGATGAATATGTGAAACTTCATTTTGAAGTTTCAACAGTACTTCAAAACGAAGAAGTTGCTCCTTTAAAAAATAAACTTCTTTCTAAAATTTCTGAAAACAAAAAAAAGAATGCAAAAAAAATCACCAGAATACGTATTCTAAGCTATGCTGCTTTAGTCGTTTTTCTCATAACAGGAGGTTATTTCTCTGCTACACAATATTTACTCCCCTTACTAAATAATACAGAGCAAACTATTCAAGAAAAATTTGTCATTCTTGAAACCGAAGAGGGGGATATGATAAAACTACTTCCTGCAAAGCAAAAAGTAATTACAAATGCTCAAGGCAATCCTATAGGTAATCAAAAGGGAGATAAACTGGTTTACCTCAATGACACTCATGTTTCAGAACCCTCATCTGTTAGCATAAGCATTCCTAATGGTAAAAAATTTAATATCGTTCTGGCAGATGGCACAAGCATTTATCTCAATTCAGGTAGTACATTAAGGTATCCTACATTTTTTAAAAAAGATATTCCTAGATCTGTGACCCTTTCGGGTGAAGCTTTTTTTGACGTTGCTGAAGACAAAAATCACCCCTTTATTGTGGAGGCTGATGCTATGAAAATTAAAGTTTTGGGAACCCAATTTAATGTCAATAATTATGCTGAAAACAAAGATGTACACACCGTTCTGGTTGAAGGTTCGGTGAATCTTTTCAACTCTAAAAAAACTGATGATGTATTACTAAAGCCTAATCAAAAAGCTAATTGGAATAAAACAGATAATACTATAAAAATTGAAAACGTAAACCCGTATAGATATACCGCGTGGATGGAAGGAAAATTAATTTTTAGAAATGCAAAATTTACTGAAATAAGCCGTGCGCTTGAAAGAAAATACGATGTAGAAATAGAAGTAGAAAACAAAGAACTTGAAAAAGAAATCTTTGATGCTTCGTTTGATATTGAAACCATTAGAGAGGTTTTAGAATCTTTTAAAAGAAGTTATTCTTTTGAATATCGTATCGAGAAAAATCACATTATCATCTATTAAAATCAACTTTAAATTACTAAAAACATGAAGCAACAACTACGCGGTCCAACTTCTATAAATCAAAAAAAACCAGAAAATGCGCCAACATTCCCTGGTTTTATACTCTGATTTAAAACAAATTTTAAACCATTATTAACTACAAGCAAATTATGAAAAAACACTCACAAAGATGGAGTGCTAATCGTTCTATTTATCTATTAAATTTAAAAATGAGCATTACTGCTGTACTTCTTACCTTAATTTCAATTTTTCAGGTTCAGGCTAATTCTTATTCTCAAAATAAAATATCATTAGATCTTGAACAGGTTTCAGTTATTGATGTTATCCATGCTATTGAATCAAAATCAAATTATAAATTTCTCTTCAATAGAAAAGATGTAAATCTTGAACAAAAAGTTACTGTACTTGTAAATGATAAACCTATTAATCATGTTCTTGAAAAAATGTTTAGAAATTCTACTATTGATTATGAAGTTCTAAATAATCAGATTATACTTAAAAAAGCTGTATCTGATAATTTGCAATCAGAAAAACAAAATCAGTATAAAATATCAGGAAAAATACTTGATCCTACCGGCCAGCCACTTCCAGGAGCAAACATTATTGAAAAAGGGACTAAAACCGGAGCTACTTCTGAATTTGACGGGAGTTTTACGCTTAATGTTAGTGACCCGAATGCAATTCTGATCGTATCTTATATTGGATTTACAACTCAAGAAATTCCACTTGAAGGCAAAACAAGTGTTTCTGTAAAACTGGAAGAAAATGCTGCCAGTCTTGATGAGTTAGTAGTTGTAGGCTACGGAAAACAAAAAAAGTATTCCGTAATTAGTTCAGTTGCTACCGTAGAACCTGAAGAATTACAAACAAGCTCGTCACGGTCTCTCAGTAATAATCTTGCAGGGAGATTAGCCGGTGTAATCGCTGTGCAACGTTCTGGAGAAACGGGTTATGACAATTCTCAATTCTGGATTCGAGGGATTTCTTCTTTTGCCGGTAATTCTGCTCCTCTTGTATTAGTAGATGGTATAGAACGATCGCTTAATAACATAGACCCTGCAGAAATAGCGACATTTTCTATACTTAAAGATGCTGCAGCTAGTGCAGTTTATGGAGTGCGTGGTGCAAACGGTGTAATATTAATAACAACAAAACGAGGGAAAATTGCTAAGCCAAGTTTTAATGCTCGTTACGAGCACAGTCTAACACAACCTGTTCAATTACCAGAATTTGTGGGCGCTGCAGAGTATCTTGAAATACTAAATTCTATTGCACGGGAAGAAGGCACTACTGAACCCTACTCACAAGAACGAATTGATAACATACGCTCTGGAGTAGACCCAGATTTATATCCGGATGTCAACTGGCTCGATGAAATCACAAAAAACAATGCATCGAGCGACCGGCTTAACCTTACTGTAACAGGAGGTACAGAGCTTTTACGCTATGCATTTGTTGCTTCTTATTATGGCGAAAATGGTATTATTGAAACAGACCCAAACCAAGAATGGGATTCTTCTCCTCACCTAGATCGTTATAACCTAAGGTCTAATCTTGATTTGAATATGACGCCCACTACACTATTTAGGGTAAGTATAGGAGGTTTTCTTCAGGATTTGAGGAGAGCGCCCCAGTCTGTAGATGATTTATTCAATTTAGCTTTTGAAACACCTCCTTATCAGCATCCTACTCAATATTCTTCAGGAGAAATACCTGTTCAGCCAGAAAGATCAAATCCCTGGGCTCTTGCAACACAAACCGGTTATGAGCGTCAAAGTGCCAGTAAGCTTGAATCTCTGTTTTCAGTTGAGCAAGATCTAGATTTTCTAATTCAGGGGCTATCTACAACCTTCAAATTTTCATTTGATCGCTATAATGCAAATAGTGTTACCCGTAGAAAAGATCCTGATTATTTTAACCCTTCAACCGGAAGGCTAGATGACGGTTCTTTAGATTTAACGATTTACAGATATGGTCAGGATTTTCTAGGTTATGAAACCGGTTCTGAATGGGGTAATAAAGCTGTATATCTTGAAGGAAGAGTAGAGTATTCTCACAATTTTAAAGGTGACCATCAAGTAGATGGTTTGTTTTTGTACAATCAACGTAATTATGATAATGGTGACAGACTACCTTACAGAAATCAAGGGTTTGCAGGGCGTACCTCTTATTCTTACAAAAGAAAATACATAGCAGAATTCAATTTTGGTTATAACGGTTCAGAAAACTTTGCAAAAGGAAAGCGTTATGGGTTTTTCCCTTCAGTAGCAGCTGGTTGGATTGTTTCTGAAGAAGATTTTATAAAAGACATTAAAGCAATATCCAATCTTAAGTTAAGAGCTTCTTATGGCCTTGTTGGTAATGATCAATTGGGAGGTCGTAGATTTCCTTATATAACAACCATTGGAGACACAAATGGTTACACATGGGGTGTTAATAATGATTATCAAAGAGCAGGTCGATGGGAAGGCGATTATGGTGTACCTAACTTAACTTGGGAAACAGTAGCCAAAGCAAATATAGGTGTCAATTTAGGATTGTGGGAAAGCATCAACATTACTGCAGATATCTTTAAGGAACAACGTAGCGATATCTTTATGCAAAGACGTACTGTACCAGGATCTTCAGGTTTTATAAATAATCCGTGGGCAAATTATGGTAAAGTAAAAAACCAAGGATTTGAAGTTTCTTTAGATATCAATAAAAGGTTTTCTGATGATTTTTCGATAAGAGGCTGGGGGAATTTCAGCTATGCGCATAACGAAATATTGGAACAGGATGAACCTGTTGCAGTGATAGGTACAAACCGTTCTTCTACTGGTCAATCTGTAGGTCAAATTTTTGGACTTGTAGATGATGGTTTGTTTACTAATGAAGACTTTACCGACATTGATAATGGTATACTTAATGACGGTATACCCAATCATACTTTTGGTCCTGTGAGACCGGGAGACATTAAATATAAAGATATTAATGGAGATGGTAGAATTGATGACCTAGACAATACTCCTATAGGTGGAACCTATACGCCAGAAATCGTTTACGGTTTTGGTTTCAATATGCAGTATAAAAGTTTTGATTTGGGGCTTTTTTTTCAAGGAAATGCTAAAACTTACAGAATAATTGGTGGTCAATACTTTATTCCCGGTACTGGTGCCGGAGCTCTGGGGAATATTTACTCTAATGTTAATGACCGTTGGATGGCAGATAACCCCAGACAAGATGTTTTCTGGCCTCGCTTATCTAATCAAACTAATGCTAATAATGCTGCCGCTTCTACATGGTGGCTTAGAAACATGAGCATGCTACGCCTTAAGAATGCAGAGGTTGGTTATACGTTTCCAAAAAGTCTAACTGAAAAAATAAGCAGTAATAACGCACGGCTGTATTTAAGAGGAAATAATATTCTTACGTTTTCTTCTTTTGATCTCTGGGATCCGGAAATTGACACCTCTACAGGATTCAGATACCCTCCTATTGAGTCTATAGCATTAGGTTTAGATATAAGTTTCTAATTAAGATAAATAATAGAATATGAAAATTTTTAAATACATAACTGTCATTGTCTTGACAGTGACAGTTACGTCTTGCTCAGACTATCTGGATAAAGAACCAGAAGATCAGCTTACACTTAATAAAGTTTTTAATGACAGAACCAGAACTGAAGACTGGCTTGCGGGATTATATTCTAGCATCCCAGATCCTTATTTTGCAATGGTAAAAGATATAGGTTATGATGCGCTAGGTGATGATTTAGCTCCTTCCACCGGCTGGGAACAATTTGGATGGAATGTTATTTCCAAACAAACCGGTAACTGGAGTCCTTCGTCATCTTGGGATAGCAATTACTGGGATTTACTTCCTAAAAGAATCAGGTCTGCTTATATATTTATTGACAATGTACAGGCGTTACCTTCTCAAAAGGTAACAGAAGAAGACGTTGTAATTATGAAAAATGAAGCCCGTTTTCTGATCGCTTATTATAATTTCCTGCTAATTCAAGCATATGGTCCGGTTCCTTTTAATGAAGGTATACGTACAGCCGATGAAGACTTACTGAATGAAAGAAGGCCTTTTGATGAATTAGTTTCTTGGATCGATAATGAGTTGAAACAAGTTTCAGAAGAATTACCTGCAACATATACAGATGGCTCTAAGTTTGGTCGTGCAACTTCTGTAATGGCTCTTGCTGTAAGAGCTCGTATGTTATTATTCGCTGCGAGTCCATTAGTTAATGGCAATCAAGACTACTCAGGCTATACAAACAGTTTGGGAGAACCTCTTTTTAATAGCACATATAGCCCAGAAAAATGGGTTAGGGCAAGTATCGCGTGTAAAGAACTTATTGATGCTGCAAATCAGGCTGGTCACGACTTGTATTATGAGTACAACGATGATGGCTCAATAGATCCTTTTTTATCCTATCAAAATATGATGTTTAGAAAGACTACTGATGGTAATACCGAAATACTCTTTGCCCGTCCTGACGTAAATCATTGGGAATATGACAAACATGCACAACCCAGAGGTACCGGCGGTAACGGAGGTTTAGGAGTTACGCAATCGCTGGTAGATGCTTTTTTTATGGAAAACGGATTGCCAATTGAAGATCCTAACTCTGGTTATGTAGAGAAAGGTTTTTCTGAGGAAGCAGAAATTAGAAATACAAAATGGATTGAAGTTCAGGGTAATCAAGACGGAAAAGAAGGTCAAGTAACGCTGCCAGACACTTATAATATGTATACGCATCGTGAGCCTCGTTTTTATATTTCGGTTTTATATAACCGGGCATGGTATCGCAGAGAAAACCGTACTACGCGATTTATGCTTGAAGAATGGGACGGTGGCCCAACTCACGATGCACCTCAAAATGGATATATGGCTCGTAAAAAGGTACATCCAGATCACGACCCTAGAGCAGGTACTAATCCTTATCGCCCGGGAATTCTTTACAGACTGGGAGAGGCTTATTTAAATTATGCAGAAGCGCTTAACGAAAGTGACCCGGGTAATCCTGACATTTTAAAATATGTTAACCTCATTAGAGAACGCGCTGGAATTCCAGATTTACCGAATGGTATGAGTCAGGATGATATGCGAGATGCTATACACAGAGAAAGACGTGTTGAACTCAACTGTGAGATGGGGTTAAGATACCACGATATTCGCCGTTGGAAAATAGGAGAACAAACACTGGATGGAAAATTTTATGGAATGAACTTCTTTGGTTCTCAACCTTGTGATGATGATAGCAACCCCGATTGCTTTTTTACAAGGAAAGTATATCAAGAACGTGAATTTTCTAAAAAGAATTATTGGGTACCTATTCACCAGACAGAAATAGATATCAATCCAGATTTGGTACAAAATCCATTCTGGTAAGTTTTATGAGGTTTTATGCCCCCTTACTAGTTTTAAGGTCTGGGGGTGTATTTCTTAGAAAAACAGAATAAACCTCAATAACATTTAATTCAAATCAACTAAAATTTTATAAACTCCGGTCTGGCTGTCTAATTCAAATTCAGCATTACGGATTTCTATTTCATTATATTTTGTAAATGAGCAGCAATCATCAGTTGTTCTTTCAGCATTTACATATAAATTAAACACCGTGTCCTCACCTACTTTGACCTCAAGATTTACGATTTCGGTTTCCCAACCCACTTTAGAAATTTGGATTAAGTCAATTTGGTTTTCAGCAATAAATTGAAACTCTCTTTCTGTATCATTGATGGTATTTACAATCGCTATATCTTCAGGGTCATAAGTATCGTTTGTAAAAATATTCTCTCCAGTTTCAGTATTAACTAGTTCAAATATAAAACCTTGAGGCGGTGTAAAACATTCTCCACAATCATCATTCTTACACGATTGAAATAGCGAAGCGATTACAATTAAGACAAGGTAGACTTTTTTCATTTTGACATTTAGATTATAGATGCATTTATAATAAAAAAGTTGCGTGATTTTGAAGAACAAAAAAGCACCTCCTTTACAGGAAGTGCTTTCTTATATATCAATAAACGCTTAAAATCTAGATAGATTTATTACGCTTACGTTCATTTTCAGTAAGTAACACTTTACGCAAACGTAAAAAGTTAGGCGTTACTTCAACGTACTCATCTTTTTGAATATATTCTAATGCTTCTTCTAAAGAGAATTTGATAGCTGGTACAATCTTAGCTTTATCATCTGCTCCAGAAGAACGTACGTTAGAAAGTTTTTTGGTTTTGGTAATGTTTACCGTCATATCATCCTGACGGCTGTTTTCACCAATAACCTGACCTTCATAAATATCTTCACCCGGATCAACAAAGAATTTACCACGATCTTGAAGTTTATCAATAGAATATGGGATTGCAGATCCTTTTTCCATAGAAACCAATGAACCGTTGTTACGACCAGGAATCTCTCCTTTAAGTGGTTGATATTCTAAGAAACGGTGTGCCATAATAGCTTCACCGGCAGTAGCGGTAAGCAACTGGTTACGTAAACCTATGATACCACGAGAAGGAATCAAAAACTGGCAAACCATACGCTCACCTTTAGCTTCCATACTCAACATCTCTCCTTTTCTGATAGATACCATCTCAACAGCTTTACCAGAAACATTTTCCGGTAGATCAATTGTCAATTCTTCAATTGGCTCACATTTCACACCATCAATTTCTTTAATGATTACCTGTGGCTGACCAATTTGCAGTTCGTAGCCTTCACGACGCATCGTCTCGATTAAAACCGAAAGGTGCAGCACCCCGCGACCAAAAACCATAAACTTATCTGCACTGTTAGTTTCTTCAACACGCAAGGCAAGGTTCTTCTCTAATTCTTTAAATAAACGGTCTTTAATATGACGTGAAGTCACAAACTTACCGTCTTTACCAAAGAAAGGAGAATCGTTAATTGTGAAAAGCATACTCATCGTAGGCTCATCTATAGCAATGGTTTTTAAAGCTTCAGGGTTTTCAAAATCTGCAACAGTATCACCTATTTCAAAACCTTCAAGACCTACTAGCGCACAAATGTCACCGGCAAGTACTTCTTCCACTTTTATACGTCCAAGACCTTCAAAAGTATGAAGTTCTTTAATTTTAGTTTTCTTAACTGATCCGTCACGCTTTACAAGAGAAACATTCATTCCTTCTTTTAATGTACCACGTTGTAAGCGACCTATCGCGATACGACCCGTAAATGAAGAGAAATCTAATGAAGTGATCAACATCTGCACAGTACCTTCTTCGATTTTAGGAGCAGGAATATGTTCCATAACCATATCAAGAAGTGGTTCTATATTTTCAGTCTCATTTTCCCAATGATCACTCATCCAATTGTTCTTAGCAGAACCATAAACTGTCGGGAAATCAAGTTGCCATTCTTCAGCACCTAATTCAAACATTAAGTCAAAAACCTTCTCGTGAACTTCTTCTGGAGTACAGTTTTCTTTATCTACTTTATTGATAACCACACAAGGCTTAAGACCTAAGTCTATTGCTTTCTGAAGTACAAAACGCGTTTGTGGCATAGGTCCTTCAAAGGCATCTACCAGAAGTAACACACCATCTGCCATGTTTAAAACACGTTCTACTTCTCCACCAAAATCGGCGTGACCAGGAGTATCAATAATATTAATTTTTGTACCCTTGTACATAACCGAAACGTTCTTAGACGTAATGGTAATACCACGTTCACGCTCTAAGTCGTTATTATCAAGAATTAGATCGCCGGTATTTTCGTTTTCACGAAACAACTGACAGTGGTACATAATTTTGTCAACTAGGGTTGTTTTACCGTGGTCAACGTGCGCAATAATCGCAATGTTTTTAATTTCCATAAGATGCCCTTATTTTAAGGGCGCAAATATAGTGGTAATTAATGACTTATTGACACCTTATTCCATATTATGTTTTAAGCAGATTTTCACTCCTATCGTTATAGTTAATAAATTGATAATCAATAGTTAAATATATTGATGAATTTTTATTCTTCTTGCATTTGAAATCCAAAGAATTTGCAGGTTCAGCGCATAAGCTCAAAAATTAAGTTTTAAATCCATCTGTTTTTTAGATCTTAAAAGTTTTAATTAATAATGTAACAGTGCCGCCTAATTATCACTTTGGGTATTCAATTTTGTATTTTGAATTTCCGATTTCGTATTTCCAATGCCTTATCTTTACACTCTAAATTTTTCAAAAAAATGAAATTGAATTCCATCCCAAAACTAAAACATACAGATACTAACAACTTCTTTCTTCTGGCAGGACCTTGCGCAATAGAAGGCGAGGAAATGGCGTTACGCATAGCGGAAAAAATTGTCTCCATAACAGATAAACTTCAAATTCCTTATGTGTTTAAAGGAAGTTTTAAAAAAGCCAACCGAAGCCGTATCGATAGTTTTACAGGGATTGGCGATGAGAAAGCATTGAAGATCTTACGTAAAGTTTCTGAGACTTTTGATATACCAACAGTTACTGACATTCACGTGAATGAAGATGCTGCGATGGCTGCAGAATATGTAGATGTATTGCAAATACCGGCGTTCCTCGTACGTCAGACCGATCTTGTTGTCGCTGCAGCCGAAACCGGAAAAGTTGTAAATCTCAAAAAAGGACAATTTATGAGTCCGGAAGCGATGAAACACGCGGTAATCAAAGTTACCGATACCGGTAACGAAAAGGTATGGATCACAGACCGCGGGACGATGTTCGGCTATCAGGACCTTATCGTAGATTTTAGAGGAGTACCCACAATGCGAAGCTATGCTCCAACAGTTCTTGATGTGACGCACAGTTTGCAGCAACCCAACCAAAGCAGCGGGGTTACAGGCGGTCGCCCGGAACTTATAGGCACAATGGCAAAAGCAGGAATTGCCGCAGGCGTAGATGGTCTTTTTATCGAGACCCATTTTGATCCTGCAAATGCGAAAAGTGACGGCGCAAATATGCTAGATCTTAGCTTACTTGAAGGTTTATTAACAAAGCTGGTAGCCATCAGAAAAGTAGTTGCTGAAGACTAAAACACATTTAACAAAATAAGAATCTCATAATTTTAAGGATTGCTAAAGCACACACTTTAGCAATCCTTTATTTTTTTGAGCGCTATTTTATTAATCTGATTGAAAAGATCAATTTTCAACCTTAAACTGAATCTTAAAAGACTGCACATCAATCTACTATAAACTAAATTCTTAGTACATTTATAAGCAATCAAAAATACGATTATATGAAAAACTTGCGAATTCCGGCAGTATTGGCGTTTACTGCACTAACTATCTTTTCGTGCTCAGACGAGCCTAAAGAAACGCCTTTGACTATAGGGAATCTTGAACTTTCAGAAACCAAACCTTCTCCCGGTGATAGTTTAAAATTGGCCTATTCTGCAACAGACTCAATAACTGAAGCATTTTATGTGTACACGGTAAAATCAAAATCCTACCCAGAAGATATTGACTTGATCAAAGATGGTGAGCGATTCACAGGAGCCCTAAAAATTCCTGATTCTGCTGATGGGTTGATTTTCAATTTTAAAGTAGGAGAAGAATATGAAGCTAATGATGAAAAAGGCTACACGGTGAATTTATATGATTCTGAAGGCGTGATAATCCCCGGCTCTCAAGTTGCTATTGCGCATTATATTTCTGGACGCGGTAGTTATTATGGTGTAAAAACTGAACCTGATTCTACCTTAGCGGCTTACAAGAAAGCCATTGCAGATAATCCTGCCAGTAAAGAAGACTGGTTGATGCCACAAATTTACATGATGAGCCGTTTAGATTCAGAGCAAGCGAATGTACTGGCAGATGAGACTATTGCATCTTATTCAGATAAAGAGCTGTCTGAAGAAGATTATACGAAGTTGATTCAGTTATACCGTTTTAGAAAAGATCAGCCAAAATCAGATTCTTTAACCGGTGTTTTAAGTTCAAAATATCCTAAAAGCGATCTTGCTTTAAACAATTATGTAACGGCGATGCGCCAAGCTTCAGATATGGAAGCAAAGCTTAAAGTTTTAGAAGATTTTAAAGAAAATGCAGGCGTTGAAGGCCCCCAACTCGATTTTATGTACCGCACCATAGCAACTACATATTTTGAAGAAGGTGACACCGAAAACTTTGAGCTATATATGGATAAAGCTTCTGATGATGCTTCTAAAGCATCTATGCTCAATAATCTGGCATGGAATCGTGCAGAACAGGGTGAAGAATTGAGTATTGCAGAACGTATGTCAAAAAAATCTTTAGATATTGTAGATGCTCAAAAATCTGACAAACCTGATTATTATACCCAAAGTCAGTTTGAAAAGAGTCTAGCATCTACACAAGCAATGTACTCAGACACCTACGGGTTGATCTTATTTAAGCAAGGAAAAATCAAAGAAGCTATTGCAGCTCAAGAAATGGCAGTTGCTAACAGGACTTCCCCTGATGTATATGAGCGTTACGTGCAGTTTCTAATAGCAGACGAGCAATATGGCAAGGTGTTTGAAAAAGCTTCAGAACTGGTAGAAGAAGGTAATGCTACAACTAAGACTAAAGAATACTTGGCTACTGCCTATACAAACACTGATCACGAAGAAGACTTTGACAGCTACCTCAGCAGTTTGGAAAAAATCGCTCACGACAAAGCTTTGGCCGAATTAAAAAAAGAAATGCTTGACGAAGAAGCTCCTACTTTCAATTTGAAAAATCTTAAAGGTGAACAAATTGCACTGGCAGATTTAAAAGGAAAGACTGTGGTACTCGATTTCTGGGCAACCTGGTGCGGACCATGTAAAGTTTCATTCCCGGGAATGCAAAAAGCGGTAACTAAATACGCTGATAACGAAAACGTAGAATTCCTTTTTATTGATACATGGGAAAGCACCAGTGGTGAAGCACGTGAAAAAGGCGTGAGTGATTTCATCACCGAAAATGACTATACCTTCAATGTACTTATGGATACGCCTAAAGAAGAAGGAAGCAGAGAATATGATGTGGTTTCTGCGTATGAAGTAGATGGAATTCCTACTAAATTCGTTTTAGGGCCTGACGGAAAAATTAAGTTTAAAGCCGTAGGCTTTGATGGTAATACAGACGGTCTTGTTGAAGAATTAGATATGATGATTGGTCTCGCAAGCGGACAATAAATACAGAATTTAAAATTCAAAAAATCCGTGTCGGTTATCAACTGACACGGATTTTTTATTTTAACGATTTTAACTGCATTAAAAATCCAATCAACACTTCAGCATCAATATCTTCAATTTTGTGATACCGTAACGAGCGAAGGTTCTTTCTACCTTCTCCGGCTGTTAGCTTATTGTGAGGGTCGTTAAGTAAAATACCTTTTGGGAAACTCAATTCTACAAAATTCTTTCTAAAATTTAGAAAGCAAAACATCTTTCCATTTAAATAATAAAACGGTAAATGCCATTTAAAAAGCAACTGAGCTTCCGGAATAGTACTTTCTACAAGCATTTGCAGCTCAAGAAGTAAACTTTTAAAAGGCTCTGGTTTAGATAAAATATAAGCTTCAGCTGGATTCATTCTTATAAGAAATTACGATTAAATATAAATAATTTAACTGCTATCTATCGCGGTAAAATTAATCCAATTTAGCTGCTAATAGGAGTCGATTTATACTCGCTTCGATCCTAATTTTCTAGAAAAATCAATGCTTAGCAGAATGTTAAAGGCGTAAGTTTTTGAGATAAATCAAAACTATTTACAAAAAAACATTCTATTTTCCCCGATTAACCTTCCTTATTGCTAAAATGTCTCAAATTTTAAAGCTTTTTAATTTTATTAGGATTTTCTGGTTTCTAATATTACCCCTTGTATGTTTTGGTCAGGAAAAAGAAAAACCAAGGCTTGAACTGGGTGGTGCCTTTCGAGTTAATTATGTGTATTCTTCCTGGAAAGAAGAACAAAAAACAAAAGGAGGTGAGTTTGGGTATGATATGTTTAGGATTAATGCTAAAGCTTCTTATAAGAATATTTTTTTAAATGCGGAGTACAGACTGTATTCTGAAGCTTTTGGTGGAGGGTTTCTAAAACAAGGATGGGTAGGATATAAATTTAATAAAAAAGACGAACTTCATGCAGGCTTAGTGTATGTCCCTTTTGGGATTAAACAATACAATTCTCATAACTGGTTTTTTAATATCACGTATTACGTGGGACTTGAAGATGATCATGATATGGGCTTAAAATATCTGCATACGGGAGATAAATGGGATTACGCTTTTGCTTTTCTAAAAAATGCTGAAGAATTAAATTTTGGAGGTGGCGTAGAAAATAGCTCTAGTAGATATTCATACGATGTAGTTGGTAGAAATAAGGAAACCAATCAATTTAATGGGAAAGTCGTACGCAAACTTGGGCAACACATCAAACATAGAATAGGTTTTTCGGGGCAGTATGGTAGTCTGTATAATATAGATACCAACAAGAATGGTCACCATTATGCTCTTGGGCTACATTATGAGATGAACTGGAAAAACTGGAATTTAAAAACAGAAGCAATTACTGTTTCTCATGCTCCAGAAAATGCACCGGGCGAATCAAATAAGATTATAAAAATGGGCGCATACGGCACTCCATATGAAGTTGCCAGCGATTTTAACATGTACACCGCTGCTGTTTCCAAGAAAATTTCAGTAAACTGGGGACCTATCTCTCAAATTGAAGTCTATAATGACTTCGGTTATATGCAGAAAAAAGAAAAAGAATTTACAGATTCTTTTCAAAATGTAACCGGTCTGTTAGTTACAGCCGGTCAAGTATATACCTACATAGATTATGCTGCTGGTTATAACCACTCATGGTTAGGCGGCAATTTTGTAGATGATTTTTCAGCAGGTAATCCTGATGCAAAATGGGAAGCTCGTTTTAATATAAATATTGGATACTACTTTTAATAGAAATAAAATTTTATGGCAAAGAAAATTACGCGAAGTGATGAAAAGAAATCAATATTTGGTCTAGAAGTAAATGGACCGGTATTTTTTACCTCTACGATATTTATCATCATAAGTATTGCACTTACGATCATATTTGAAGAAAAGGCACAAAAAATATTTAGCGACATTCAACATACTGTGGCAGAAAAAGCAGACTGGTTCTTTGTGCTTTGTATAAATCTGTTCTTGATATTTCTTACCTATCTGGCGTTAGGTAAATACGGAAAACTTAGAATTGGGGGGCAAAAAGCAAAACCAGAGTACAAAACAGGGTCTTGGTTTGCGATGCTCTTTAGTGCAGGTATGGGTATTGGTTTGCTCTTTTTTGGAGTTGCAGAACCTGTAGACCACCTTTTAAATCCGCCCACGGCAGAACCCAAGTCTGTGGCAGCAGCTATAGAAGCAATGAATTTTACATTTTTACACTGGGGCTTTCATGCTTGGGGTGTGTACGCTTTAGTAGGTTTGGCACTCTCCTACTTCACGTATTCCAGAGGTTTACCGTTAACAATACGATCCATATTTTACCCGTTCTTAGGAGATAAAATCTACGGGAGAACAGGTGACATTATAGATATTTTTGCAGTGCTTGCTACACTTTTTGGACTTGCAACGTCATTAGGTTTTGGTGTTCAACAAATTGCCAGTGGCCTCAATCACGTATTTGGTATACCTGATGGGACACTAACACAAATTCTTCTCATTGCCGGCATTACATTAATTGCCACAATGTCTGTAGTATTAGGAGTAGATAAAGGAGTGCGTATTTTAAGCGAATGGAATATGCGCATAGCTATAATTTTATTACTTCTTGCTGTAATTCTAGGCCCTACGCTATTTATTTTTCGCTCCTTTGTTGAAAATACGGGAAGCTATATTTTCAACTTCTTGAAAATCTCTACTTGGGTAGAAACCTATGAAGGAAGCTCTTGGCAAAATAACCAAACTGTTTTTTACTGGGGTTGGTGGATAGGTTGGTCTCCATTTGTAGGAATGTTTATTGCGCGTATTTCTAAAGGACGCACGATTAGAGAATTTATTCTAGGTGTTTTATTAATACCATCATTGGTTACGTTTTTCTGGATGTCTGCATTTGGTAGTGTCGCTATTCAGCAAGTCTTGAATGGTGATATGACTATAGTTGCAGCTGTAAAAGATGATGTCGCTACTGCGCTATTTATATTTTTTCAAGATTACCCATTATCGATGGTGATTAATGTGGTTGCTGTTATTCTTATTGCAGGTTTCTTCATTACTTCATCAGATTCAGGATCACTTGTAGTAGATAGTTTAACTTCTGGTGGAAAAATTGAAGCACCGGTAGGGCAACGTATTTTCTGGGCAGTGACCGAAGGCACTGTTGCTGCTGTTCTTTTATTTGGTGGGGGGCTTGAAGCGCTTCAAACCGCAACCATTGTAACCGGACTACCTTTTGCCATAATCTTACTTATTATGTGTTATTCACTCTATATAGGACTCCGGGAGGATTATCAAAAATTAGAAAAGAAAAAATCTGAAAAGCAAATGGACGACTATGAAGATGTCGTTAAAGAAATTGTTGCTCGAAGAAATAAAAAAGACTAAATGGAAAAAGTAAAAAACATACTGGTTGCTTTAGACCTCTCATTTTTAGACAACCACCTCATTGAATACACCTCTTTTCTTGCTGAAAAGTTTGAGGCTGAAAACGTATATTTTGTTCACAATATCAAGAAATATGAGATCTCTGATCTATTTAAAGAAGAGCTGAATCAGTTAAATCTTGACCAACTTATAGGTGATGAGCTTAACGAGAAAGTAGCAAACCGCTTTTCTGCAAATGTGAATTGGGAAGTGCTAATTTCTGAAGATTCTAATACAGAATCACTCATGCATTATATCGCAAATAAATATCAGATCAATCTTGCTATTGTAGGGAATAAAGCTGCTAAAGATGGGACAGGTGTGGTCACTTCAAAGTTGCTAAGATTGCTCAAGTGTAGTATACTTACGGTACCTAAAACAACTGAGCTAAACTTAGAAACGGTATGGGTAGGTACAGACTTTTCTAGTCATTCAAGAAAGTCTTTTTTCTTTGCTGAAGAGCTTAGAGGCAAGCAACCCATTACCCTAAATGCATTACATATTGCACAAGTTCCTATTCAATTTTCTCCATATGTTGCCCGAGAAAATGCGCAAGAAAAAATAGAACAACATATGCGTCAGAAATCTGCTAAATTCTTTAAAAAACTTGCGGTAACAGATCCTGATAATCACGAATTTCTTTTTGCAAAAGACAAAAGTATCAGTCAGAAATTTCTAGTTGAAATTGAAAAACGCAAACCTAGCTTGGTTATCTTATCTGATAAAGGAGGTAGTAATATTTCAACTTTATTAATCGGTAGTCTTACTGAAGAACTCTTTAATGAAACCTTGAGTAGTCCCCTACTGGTAGTACGATAGTTTAGAACTAAAGTCAAAATTTAAAGCTTCGCATTTTTGCGAGGCTTTTTTTATTCTTGTTTTGTAAACAATTTTATCTTTACTTTGTAATTCAAAGTACTTTTGTATGGATAATAAAAACTATCTTAAAGACATCAACGACATCAAAACCATGATGAGCAGATCTTCTCGCTTTATGTCGCTAAGCGGACTCTCAGGTGTCCTTGCAGGTATCTATGCTCTAATTGCTGCACTATACGCTCATTTTAGATTATCTGATATCCCTGACTACGCTGATAAACCAGCGATTGTGGCTACTTTCGGAGATTTTGTATCGGCTTATAGGCTTGTTAACGATTTAGTTCTAACTGCTTGTATCACGCTAACCGTTTCCATCCTTACGGGAGCTATACTTACTATGCGTAAAGCCAAAAAGCAAAATGAAAAAATCTGGAATCCCGTCTCAAAACGGCTACTCGTAAATTTTGGGCTTCCCCTAATAACCGGCGGAATCTTCTGCATCGTGTTAATACAGTATCACATTATAGGATTAGTTGCTCCTGCAATGCTTATTTTCTACGGTCTTTCTCTCTTAAACGCCAGTAAATTCACAATAGGTGATATTAAGTATCTGGGCTTAGCCAATGTTATAATAGGTCTTGTCGCTACACAGTTTGTGGGTTATGGTTTGTATTTTTGGGCATTAGGATTTGGAGTTTTCCACATTATTTACGGAACGATTTTGTACAATAAATACGACCGTCCCTCCCCTGGCCCCTCCCAAAAGGAGGGGAATATCAATTAATTCATTCATAAATTTCAACATAGATTGAAAAACATCATTCAACATATAAATAAAGCTTTTGATCACCGGGTACGCCTGGGAATTATGAGTATTTTGATGGTAAATGATTTTGCCGACTTCAATATGCTGAAAGAATTGTTGGGCGCCACAGACGGAAATATTGCCAGTCATACCAAAGCACTAGAAAAAGAAGCTTATATCAGCATTGAAAAATCATTTATTAACCGAAAGCCCAATACTAGATATATCGTTACTGCATCTGGCAGGGAAGCTTTTACCAAACATATTGAAGCTTTAGAAAAACTTATCAATCCTAATGAATAAATCTATTTTTTTATCAATTAACTTTGAATTTCAAAGTACTTTAATACTAATAAGAGAACTCTTTGTAGGCGCCTCTTTTGATTTAACTAGTCGCATTTATGTGAAGTTTAAACACGTAAAACCTTGGGGTATTTCCCGGAAAGAATTATTACAATATCCAGAAAACACACTGGGTTTTCATCTAGGATGTTTTTTATTGAAACACAACTACGAACCGCAACCGCGATGTGAGAATCACGATGTTTTTCACGTACTTACGGGTTATCAAACCGATACCGCTCAAGAAATTGCGCTTCAATTCTTTCTCTACGGAAATGGGAAAAGAAGTCCCTTTTTGCTGCTAGCAATGATTGCCGGTTACTTCCTCTACCCTGATCATTACACGTCTTTTAAGAAAGCACAAAGCCGTGGTCAAAAAACAAAATCGCTACATCACTTGAACTACAAAGCACTGCTTAATACTTCAATCATAACTTTTAAAAACGCATTTAACATCAATCAATTATAATCTTATGGACACGCAAAAATCACAAACTCCTAATCGTTTTATTAGCTGGTTAAAAACCTCTATCACCGCTCGTATGTTTATGGTAGGTTTTCTCACCTTAATCCTGCTTATTCCGTTATTTTTTGTTCAAGATCTCATTGAAGAACGCGCACAACGTCAGGAAGAAGTTGTATCAGAAATCAATGAAAAATGGGGAGAAGAGGTACTCATTTATGGTCCTGTTTTAAAAATACCCTATACGGTTTCAGTAAAAAAAGTTATTCAAAATAGAGACTCTAAAGCTTTTGAAACGCAATATATAGAGGAAGAAAAAATAGCCTATTTCTTTCCGAAGGAATTAAACCTTAAAACTCATGTAAACACCGAAATAAAAAAAAGAAGTTTATACAAAACCAGTGTTTATAATTCTGAAACGCACTTTGAAGGTTCTTTTGCTATTCCTGATTTTTCTGATGCTCCTGCCGAACCCAATCAGATTTTATGGGAAAAAGCACGCATAATTTTTCAAACCTCAAATTTGAAAGGCGTTAATGAGCAAGTGACCATTAAATTAAATGGCAATTCTTATCCGTTCTCTTCAAAGTACGAAAAGCGAAATCCTACCGATCTTTCTCATTTAAAGCTTTTTACAATGGAAACGACTTCTGTAAAACCGGAAAATCTTCCACAGGAAAACACCATGAAATTTGAGATGGATTTACACATAAACGGAAGCGAACAATTACGTTTTATTCCTACCGGAAAAACTACGGAAGCACAGGTTACTTCAGACTGGGAAACCAATAATTTTACCGGTAATTATCTACCGTATAATGAAGATAAACTTGATGGTAAAGGCTTTGATGCAAAATGGAAAGTATTGGATATAAACAGACCTTTTCCACAAGAATTTTTTCAAGGTTTGCCTGATCTTACTGAGTTTGCTTTTGGCGTTAACTTTAAAATTCCGGTAGATGAATATCAAAAAAGTGAGCGAACAGCCAAGTATGGTTTTCTCGTTATTGGGCTTACGTTTCTTATCTTTTTTCTAATTCAAACACTTAGTAAAATTCATATCCACCCCTTTCAATATTTAATGATCGGGCTTGCATTAATTATGTTTTATACCCTCCTGATTTCAATCTCTGAACACAGCAGCTATTTAAATGCTTATCTCGTTGCAAGTGTTGCCATAATCCTATTGATATCATTTTACGCGCGCAGTATACTCAAGAATATTAAATTCCCGGCTTTTATAGCTTTTTCACTTACACTGCTGTATAGTTTTATCTATGTGATCATTCAACTTGAAAATTACGCGTTGCTTGTGGGCAGTATTGGTCTTTTTATCATTCTGGCTTTGGTGATGTATGTATCTAGAAAGATCGATTGGAATTCCTAAATTCATAATTAAAAACCATGCAATAGTGAAAACTATGAACAAGTCATTTCTTTCTTTTTATACCAATGTGCGCAGCAATTTCTGGCACGCTGGCTTCTATCTATTTTGCAGGTGTACGCTCGCTTTGGGTTTTATAGTTGCCGGTTGGGTCAAAATCATAGACGAGCGTTTTGCCAGCGGACTTGCTGTAAAACATCCTATGGGAGCTTTTCTTGAAGCTTTACATCATACCGGATTTTACTATCCATTTATTGGTATTGCTCAGATTGCAGCAGCTGTATTGTTATTCATTCCACGTACAGCGCTGCTGGGTGCATTGGTATATTTCCCCATCATTTTAAACATTTTTGTACTGTCGTTGGCCGTGCGTTTTGAAGGTTCATTAGTTACTTCAACACTAATGGTTTTAGCCAACTTATATATCCTACTCTACAATTACGACCGTCTCAAATTTATTTTGCCTTTCAGTGATAAATCACTGAAATATGACCCTCCACTTACGCTTAGAGAGACAGAAAATGATCCTCATTTTAAGAAAGACGTACCCTTGCGTATAAATTTCAATTTAGCCAGTATAAAATCACCTCTGGTTTCAAAAAAGTTTCCTTGGGTATTTTTGGGAATGATAATCCTCATTTCTGTGATTACGATGTTTGCATCTAACAGACTTTTTGAACTAATGCCCCGCAACAATTATGGTGATTGTGTAAGCCGACTTGAAAGCCGAACTCCTGAAAAAGCAGGTTTTGATTTTTGCAATTGCATACACAATCAAGGAAAATCTCTTGATAAGTGCCTGAAAGATTATGAAGAAATCAATAAAAAATAATAGCTATGAAAGAGTTTATTCTCACTAAATATGCTACACTCAAATATCTATTTATAGCGCTTCTAGTCTGCTTCTTGCTACTGGTATTCCGAATTAAAACTACGCATGATACATTTGGATTATTTCTGGTGTGGAACCTCTTTCTGGCTTTTATTCCTTTGGGTATTGTATGGTTTATGCAATTCAATAAAAAACTATTTCTCAATCCTATAAAAAAGATTTTAACACTAGTGTTATGGTTGCTATTCTTACCCAACGCGCCCTATGTTCTAACAGATTTGATTCACCTGTCTTACAGTCCGTCGCAATGGTTTATTTATGATGCAATGGTTATTCTAGCATTTGCAGGAATAAGCTTGTATTTTGGTTTTCAATCTATTTTAGAATTGCGCAGATTGCTAAAAAATAAAATTAATAAAAAACTCCTAAATATAGCTACGCTTTCCATTTTGGTACTTTGTGGTTTTGGTGTTTATCTAGGCAGAGTAGTCCGATTCAATTCGTGGGATCTGGTTACCAATCCTTTTGAGTTATTTACTACTATTTTTCAATTTCTCATTAACCCAATAGAGCATAAACTAGTATGGCTGTTTACTTTAGTTTTTGAGATATTTTTAAACGCCGCTTTTTATATTTTTCAGCTTTGGCACAATTCGATAGGTAATTATGATACTACGCAGTAAACGTTTACTTTATATAATCGGCTTTGTTATCCTTTTGGGGATTGAAACAGCCATCGCAACGTATTTAAAGACCGGATTTATACGAGCTAATCTGGGCGATTTTCTTGTAGTCATTTTATTGTATTGCTTGTTGATGGCTTGCAGCAATATTTCCGTAAAAACCGGATTGTTTATGACGCTCGCGATTTCTTTTTTAATAGAATTGTTACAGCTGGTAAACCTTCCACAATACATCCCAGAAGAATATAAAAACGTAGCTACATTAGTTTTTGGAAGTCATTTCTCGTGGCTTGATCTTTTGATGTATGTATTAGGTATTGTGTTGGTTTGGGGAATTGAAAACTTCAAAGCCCCTCTTATCACTAACCCTTGAGTCCTAAACAATTTATTGAATTCAACAAAAGAGTTTTGTTTCTCGACTGCGCTCAAAGTGACATTTTTTAAATGTGAAAAATCATTGTATCCCCATCTTTCTTCCTCAAAAGAAGAAAGCTCAATTGATTTTTAAGTTCTACCTCGTACTTTGTATTTTACATTGCTTAAATAGCCTTATTCTTTTCCATCTACATAATCCTGCAGATAGCTGAAACGTGGCGTTAGTTTTCCTTCTTTAGTCATACGAGCGCGTTGTAAGATTCCGTCTTTATCGTCGTTGAAAAAAGCCGGAAGCACATTGTCTATAAACATTTCGCCAAAACCTTCACTGGCATCTTTAGGCAATTCGCATGGTAAATTATCTACTGCCATAACGGTAATCGCTCCCGGGGCATCAAACGCGACTTCCTGTTCTGCTTGAGGATCATAGCCATAAAATGGTTCAGCAATCGTAGAAGCTCGCAAAGTAGAGGCCACAGGACCATCAATATCGCAAGAGATATCTGCAACAACTTCAATATTAAAATCAGAAAGTTTAGCTTGCTCACGCGTAAACAAATATGGTGCTCCATCACCATAAAAATGACCTGCTATAAACAGCTGTGTTACTTTCGCAAAGCGTAAAAAATCAGATTCGTAATGAGCCGAATCTTTCATAAAATTAGCCAGACTCCCTTTTTCACCATCCGTACGCTTGTTGTAATCCATCACACTTAACTGACAAAATACGGGTACTTTAAACGTCTTACTCAAATACTCTCCTACCGAAACTTTCTTAACTCCTTTTTTCTCTAAAATCTCCCGGGCTCCGGCAGCCACTTTTCCGGTACCGGAAAGGCATATTTTAATTGGCGGCAATTCGATCTTAGCCAATTGCGCATGCAAGGCATTTACATCGATTAGCGTATTTGCGGGTGGAAGACTAAACGTTTTATGACGCAATCCATAGGCCCGGAAACCGTTATATGTCCCTACCAAACCGGCATAATATCCAAACCCAATCAAGCGCAAACCACTTCTTCGAGTGATCACTTCATGATCATAGAGTTCTATATTTTTTTCTAAAACCGCTTTTAAAAGTTCGCGATTATACGGTTGTTTTTTAATCGTATGACTGAAAAAGAAATACTTCTTATTAGGGATTAATGCATCAATAGGCACTTCTTTAACCCCCAGCATAACATCTGCATCAGAAACATCCTCTTTAACTTCAAACTCTGCTTTCTCATAAGCAACATCGGGAAATACGCGTATGGGTGAACTTTCAACAACAAATGAAGCTTTAGGAAATAATTCTTGCGCACGGGACATCGCTATAGGTGATAGTACCGAGCGGCGATCTGGTGGTGATTTACGTTCTTGTAAGAGTGCAAAGTTTAATACAGCCATAAAATGCTTTTTGAGAAAATTACAAATTTATAGAGATACGAGCACAGTCTTTTTAAGTCAACTTTAATATGTTATTGGCAAATGTTTAATAATGCATTGACTGGCTTTGCAGCTATTATCAATTATATTGTTTAAAACGTAAAATTATATGAAAAATATATTTGGTCTAGGTATGACGCTAGCACTATTAACCACTTCTTGTGGAGCTCAACAATCTAAAATTAAAGGAGATCGCGATGTGATTTCGGTAAATGGAAACCTACAGACAGGTATTAATACTATTGAAGTTGATAATGGTATTGAGGTCGAACTTGTGCAGGCGAAGAGCAATGATTATGTATTAACTACAGATCGTAACCTTATAAGCGTAGTAGACTTTAAAGTAAAAGATAGCGTACTGCATATTAATACCAACATGAAAATCACGCGTTCTAAAAAACTAGAGGTCTATCTCAAAATGCAGAATCCTCAACACATAATCCTTAAAGGCGATAGCGATCTAGATACCCCCAGGGCAAATTGAAGTACCATACTTCTCTGTTATGGCAAAAAGCTCATCTCAAATTGATTTAAATATAACGAGCCAAAAAACCAGAATAAATCTTTCTGAAAAATCAGGTGGCGAGGTCAATACAAAGACTCAAGATCTTGAAATAAAGATGACCGGGCGTACCGATCTGGATGGAAAGTATACCGCTGGCGAAACCTTATTGACAATGGCTGATAATGCTGAATTTAATCCCAGAGGGAAATCTAACACCCTAAATTTAACCCTAACCGGAAAAGCAGATTACAGAGGTGATGAGTATGATACTAAAGAAGCAATAATCTCCTTAAGTGACCGAAGTAATGCTAAAATTAGTGCTACAGATAAGTTAGCGGTTTCTGCCCAAGACAAAGCTACCGTGAATGTTTACGGAAAACCAGAAATCAATGTAAAAGCCTTAAACGATGATGCACAAATAAATAAAAAATAGTCTTTGAATAATCTTTAAAGTGTAAAGATACTTTAGCTTTTTATCGCATTAAAAATTCGTATCTTTGCACACCTTTTTCAGTTTTATATTTTTAGAGTTGAAAAATAACTTGGGGTCGATTTGGTTTTGACAGCGGGTCTAATTGAGTAGTAAGCACGTCGAGCGCTGGGACACAAGCTCGTAAATCTCATGTTTCACACTTTTTAAACGGCGAGAATAACTACGCCATGGCTGCATAATCCGAATTACAGTAGGATTTACTTAATCTCATACAAGGTATGAGACCATGATACCTCTGAAAAGCCTTGGTTTACGGCGTTTCGCTTAGAGGTACCGAAAAAGTAAACATAGCTATTGCAGGATCTTGATGTGATAGTGAAACTTAATTGAGAATAAGGTACCAGTTGGTAGTTGCCGACCGGCTGTTGCTCGAAAATCAATTGGCAAATAAACGTGTAGAAAGCTATTGAGTTGCCTGTTTGCACGGCGGTTCGAACCCGCCCGACTCCACTTTTTGAGTTTTAAACTCATTTAAAAACCCTGTAAATTATTGATTTACAGGGTTTTTCATTTTATTTGATATCATATAATATCGATTAAATGCAAAAAAATCGGGACCCTTTAGGCAGGTCCCGCCATTATTGAGCTTAGGGGGTCTCGCCAAGCTCATAACACCCTCTTTTTTAGTTTTTTACAAAAGTTAAAGTTTTTTGACCCTAAAAAATCATTTACTAATTTGACTTCAAGGTTCATATCCTACCTGCCACGAAGGTTCGGGAGTTACATAAATAGAAGTCATGAAAAATAACTATTACGCACTATTTCATCTTATAAAAAGGAAAATTAATAAAAGAGGTTTAGCACCTATTTACCTTAGATTGACTGTTGACGGAAAACGAAAAGAACACAGTATTTCTAGAAGAGTCGATCCTAGGAAATGGAATTCACGTCAGGAAAAAGCTTTAGGTAATAGCCGTGAAGCAGTGGAAATAAATACGCACATTAGTAACTTGAGGCATAAGCTCAATCAAATTCATCAAAATTACATTGAAAATGATAAATACATTAGTGCCAATTCATTGATCAAAGAATTAAGAGGTGAAAATGATATTGTCAAAATGACTCTTGAAATTTTTAAAGAACATAACGAAAATTTAGACCAACTGATTGGAAAAGATATTTCTAAAGCTTCGGCACAGCGCTATTGGACTTGTTATAACCATATACAACACTTTATCAAAGAGCAGTATAAAGAAGATGATTTTCGGCTAAAGGATATTGATTATAATTTCATTACGAAGTTTGAACATTACCTGAAAACCAAACGTAACTGCAATCACAACTCTGCATTAAAATACGTGAACAACTTCAAAAAAATTATTCGTATAGCTCTAGCAAATAAATGGATGGATCACGACCCGCTGATCAATTACCGTGTAAAGTTTGAACCTGTCGAACGAGAGTTTCTGAGCCAAGAGGAAGTTGACGCACTCTGCAGCCAAGAGCTACATTTTGATAGATTGAAGTTAGTACGGGATATGTTTATTTTTTCTTGCTATACCGGTTTAGCTTATTCTGATGTTGAGAAGCTTTCTAAGTCTGATATCACTTTGGGAATAGACGGCAGCAGATGGATTCGAATTAATCGAACTAAAACAGGTACAAAAAGCAGTATTCCACTCCTTCCAGTAGCTGAACAGATTCTTGAGCGTTACGAAAATCATCCTGAAGTAGAAAATTCTGAGCGTGTGATCCCTGTTTTTAGTAATCAAAAGTCTAATGCTTTTCTGAAAGAAATAGCAATTATGTGTGGTATAACTAAACCACTAACAACACACTTAGCCCGACATACCTTCGCCACTACAATTACTTTAACAAACGGGGTTCCAATCGAAACTGTAAGTAAAATGCTAGGACATCAGTCTTTACGCACAACACAGCACTATGCAAAAATAGTTGATCGGAAAATTAGCGATGACATGAATATTTTGAAGGCTAAACTCGCTGCACAAAAGTCAAAGAAAGAGTCCAAAATGGAATAGAGCTTAACCTTATCTAAGCCTTTTTCATTATCGAACAGCAGTTTAAATTCTTCATAGAAATGTTCATAACTCCGTAAAACTGTTTGGCGATGCATCGTATTGGATAATATTTAATAACAAATGAATTCAATCTATACCAAACAAAGTCAAATAATATAAAAGTCTAATTGCAAGCTATTTGTAAATAACTCTTCTCTCAAAAAAGGGTGTTTAAACTTTCACTTTTTTACTTTTAATTCAAGAATTCTACTTAATCAAACAAAGCGCTTTGTTCACTATTCACATTAAAAAAGGATACGATGAACATACTTAAATTAGACGAAAGACTCGAGCGAATCGAATCGCTTTTACTTGCCAATAAGAAAGTACTTACCCTAGAGGAAGCTTGCGACTATGCAGGAATATCTAGAAGCTATCTTTATAAATTAACCTCTACCGGTACTATACCCCATAGTAAACCTAATGGTAAACTCATTTATTTTGAGCGGGAAGAACTCGAGCAGTGGTTGCTACAAAACAAAATGTTTTCAGAGGTCGATTCAGGAGAATCAACAAAGTACCATTCAAAAGGATCAAGAATTTCATAGACCTATAAAACTAAAGCTATGGAAACTAATAAACTCTATCATGTAGCAGATCCTAAAAAGAAGACTGTTTACGATTACACCATTGAATACTTATTTGAGAAGTATGATATTCTCTATAATGAGATATCACACGACTTTCAAATATCTCTAAAAGGAAAGCGTCAATGGAGCTATCTGAACCTGAATTCGTTGATTATTGAACTGACTAAAGCAGGTATTGATATCAGTACTTCTAAATTAGAGATTCTAATCAAGTCAGAACTGATCCTTAAATACAATCCAATTCGAGAATACTTCGACTCTCTGAAGCCTTGGGATGGTAAAGATTATATCGAAAAACTAGCTTCTTTCGTTCCGCTTTATGAATATGAAGTATTTGTATATCATTTTAAGAAATGGCTGGTTAGAGCTATCAAATGCGCTCTGGAGCCTGCTTATTTCAACAAGCAGGCTCTAATTATCAGCCATAGCGGTCAGAGTTCGGGCAAGTCCACCTGGTGCCGCTATCTCTGCCCACCCGAATTAGCAGAATATATGGCGGAAGATATCAATAGTGATAAAGATGCGCGTATTCAACTATGCCGAAACTTCCTGTATAATCTCGACGAACTGGCAGTACTTTCTAAGAATGATGTGAATGCGCTTAAAGCTTTTTTCTCAAAGACCTTTATCAACGAGCGTTTGCCTTATGACCGCAAGAATACGATACTTCCAAGAATTTGCTCCTTTATGGGTTCGACCAATATGTCTTCCTTTTTAAATGATGAAACCGGTTCTGTTCGCTGGCTGTGCTTTGAGCTGATGGGGCCTATAGACTTCAATTATAAAAACGAAGTAGCCATTCGAGACGTTTGGAGCCAGGCTTATCATTTGGCTTATAAAGATCCTGATTTTAATCCTGAGCTCACAGTTAAGGATGTCAATGAAAATGAGGAGCGCAACCAGCGATATACTAAAATGACCACCGAGCAGGAACTTATTGCCAAGTACTATGAAAAGTCTACCCACGAAAAAGATTTTGTAACGGCCACAGACATCATGGTGAGTCTAAATTGTTTGAACATCCGCATCAGCCAGGTCAATCTGGGGCGTGCCCTTTCAGGCTTTGGTTTTCAAAAGATCAAACACCCCAAACGCAGAATTTACGGCTATTTAGCAAAGCGAAAGTTCACAGAATCGCCTTATGAACTAGGCTGATGAAAGAAAAAAGAGTAAAACCTCTTACCATTCTACCACAAATCTTCTGAGACCTTATAAACACTAGTCTTGTTTGTGGTAGGATCTTAATAAATCATCTTACCACAATCCTACCCATCTTACCACAAATCTGTGGTAGGATGGGTAAGAAAAAAAACAACCTACCCAGGCCATCAAGCCCCGTGTTTACTGGGATGGGTAAGATGGTAGGATGTTTTGGGATTTTTAAACTATTTACAGATGAAAAAAGAAAAACTATCGTGTGAAAATGCCCGAAAAATATCCATCGTTAAGGCGCTGGAATTTTTAGGACACTATCCCACCCGCAATACGGAAAAGGAAGCTTGGTTTTTGAGTCCCCTGCGGTCAGAAACCCAAGCCTCCTTTAAAGTTTCTAAAAAATTGAACTGCTGGTACGATCACGGACTCGGTAAAGGTGGTAATTGCATCGATCTGATCTGTGCATTCTCCAATGTATCTGTGAGTGGTGCCATAGAATTTTTAGCTCAGATTAATACCGGGAAACCTCCAATTCAAGAGCAAAATAATCTAAGGCAATCTCGAATTCAAATTAAAGATGTAAAGTTCATTCAACATCCAGCGTTATTACAGTATTTAAAGAAACGAAAAATCAGCCTGACAATAGCAAATACCTTTTGTAGGGAAGTTCACTACACTGTTGGTAATGCCTATTGTTTTTCCATTGGACTAAAAAACAATTCTGAAGGATGGGAACTTCGAAACAAGTATTTCAAATCATCTAGTTCACCAAAAGATCTAACCTGGATCAATAATAAATCTCAAAACTTGATTGTCCTAGAGGGAATGTTTGATTTGTTATCGGTGATTACCGTATCTCCAAATTTAAAACGAGAAGCTGATTTTTTGATCTTAAACTCCGTTGTATTTGCGGATAAAGCACTTCCCTGTTTTGATAATTATGAAGTTATTGAATTGTATTTGGATCGAGATGAAGCTGGAAGAAAGACCACAGGGTTCTTCTTAAATGAAAATTCAAAATGCATTGATAAATCTGAGTTCTATTCTGATGAAAAAGACCTGAATGCCTGGCTGATGAAAAAGAAATAAAACTGATTTCTGGAGAGCAGGGCAAGATGTGTGGCTGTGGCCACAATCTTGCTTTGCTCCCGATGGTTGCAAAGAAAAAAATTACAAAAAAATGAAGCGAGCACTTATCAAATTCAGATGCAGCGTTTATGAGAAAAAATTGCTGCAGGTAAAAGCAAAAGCTGCAGGTACTTCTTTGAGTGCTTTTTGCAGAAATAGCTTAATGGAACAACAGATCACTCAGCGTATGAGTGAAGAGCATATGTACACCTATAAAATGCTGGTCAAGTATCACAATAACTTTAAACGCATCGGTAATATGTATAAAAAAGGAAACCAAAAGCTCAGCCAGGAAGTCATTGTAGTGGCTGAAGAAATCAAAAAACATTTAAAAACCATACTCAAATGATTGGCAAAGGAAGTTCCATATCCAGTACGCTCGGCGCTTTGAGATATGGCAACAACAAAGAGAAAGAAGCTGAGCAGGTATACAGTGATCTAATCGTCGGAGAAACTGCAGAGGAAATCGCTCAGGAATTTAAAGCCGTTCAGGAGCTCAATCAAATCTGTGAGCGTAATACCTTGAGTTTTATTTTAAGTCCAACCGTTCGTGATGGAGAAAATCTCAGCAACCGCGAACTCGGCGCACTTACCAAAAGCTTTATTCAGCAAATGAAATTGCAGGAGCGCCAGGCAGTAGCTTATGTGCATCGGGATAAAGAGCATACCCACGTGCACCTTTATGTCAATCGTATCGATCTCAACGGCAGGGCATACAACGACAGTTTTATAGGAAAGCAAAGTCAATTGGCAGCAGAGCGGACTGCCCGAGAATTGGGACTTCAAACGGTGAAAGATGTGCAGTATGAAAAAAGCCGGGAGCTCAGCAGAATCCGAGCTGAAATACAAAAAGCACATCAAAATGCCATCAGTCAGGATAGATCAAAAGATCTGCAGACCTATATTAACCGGATGCGTGAGCAGCAGATTAACGTAATACCGGTAATCAATAAATCCAAGCAGCTTCAGGGATTTCGGTTTGAATATCAAGGGCAAAGTATCAAAGGAAGTGCCGTTCACCGATCGATGTCTGCCAGTAATTTGCTCAAATCAATCCACCGCGAAAAAAGTATTGCTCTATCCGGAAGAAGCGTCACCATTGCACCAAGTTTGGCCAAAGCCCTGGCCAAAAAGGTTATAAAAATTGTAATCGATAAAGGAATTGGAATATGACAAAGCTTGAACTAATATCAGAATTGCTCGTTGAAGAATTACACAGCTTCAAATTAGAGGTTAGCAGATTAGAACTTATTGAAAAGAATCTCAAGAAGACACGCATTAAAGCCGACAGTTCACAAATTGAAAAGTTAGTTGAGGAACATCTTAAAAAACTACACATAGATCAAAAAGCCCAACAGGAAAATCGCAAAGAAATACTAAAGCGTATTAAACATTCCCGGACGGTTCCGAATTGGCTGATAGTGCTAGCGCTACTTCTTTTTCTTTCACAAGCATTTAGTATTGTATATCTGCTGCTGCGCTAATAAGTGGTACAGGAATTAATTTTTTCTTTCAAAAAAACCAGTCTTTAGTGAAGGCCTTTCCGAAAGAAAAAATTATTGGGAAGGGATTTAAGTAAGGTGATACTTTGTATTGAAAAGTAATTTTACGTCTTAACACCATCTTATTTTATAGGCTTTATTTTCTTCTAATTTCAGGCTCATTTTGTGAACGCTTATATTTAAGATGTCAGTATCATAAAGCTCCTTGATGTGACCGAAGATATCCCGGTAACTCAACCCAAGACCATGGAGACTAATGATCTTTTCAGAAAGGTTATCTGCCAGAATGGTTTGACGTTTTTTAACCAGTTCCGGTTCAAAACTGCTTTGACGATCTTGAGGAGTCTCAATATCAAAAGAGTCAAAACCACTCTTGAGTTTTTTTTCCTTTACCATTGCGCTTATTGCCCTTGGCGCGTTCATCGTTGTCCAGATGGGAATCCATCTAAGCAGAAAGTGCCTTTTCTATTACGTTCTTAAGCATAGGTGCAAAAGCACCGTCTTTACCAAACAAACTCTTGCCAGACATAAACTGGTCAAGCACTTTCTTCTCAAACTCTTATTGTTCTTTTGTAGTCATAATTCTGTTTGAATGAAATTAATAAATAATCCTATTCAGACAGAGTTTAGTTTACACCCTCTAACCATTTGCTTAAACAGAGTAGCTAAGCGGTTAATAGGATAGTGTCATCTAATGTAAAATATCAATAATCAGTTTTGCTGGAACATCGTTTTCCTGAAATTTTGCTTTTAATTGATCCTGACTTTTAATAAGTTCTACTCTATGTGCATCTAGCTTATTACGGATTAGAACCGTATTATTGTCTAATTTTTTAATTGTTCTTTCCACTACTAGTTTCAGATCTTTCACACTGGTGGCACCGTCAATTTCTTCTTGGTTAATATTGGTTGCAGCAGCTATCTGTAGAGATAAATTTGCTAAACTCAATATATTACCCATAGTATTTAATGTATTCTGAGCTTTGCTAGCTCGTTGAATTTCTGAAAGATCATTTTCAAGATCAATAGTTAATTGATCAATCTTTTCAGTTTGTTCTAAGTATTTGTTTTTTAAAGCATAGAAATTATTGAATGCTTCTGCATCATTCATCTCTATTTCTAGTGTCTCAAAGACTCCATTTATTATACTGATCTTATTATTAAACTCAAAAGATCTCTGAACGTCTATATTGCTGACAACACTTAATGCTTGTACGTTAAGATCTTTATAAAAGTACTGATCAATTAATCCATAATTAAACACAACTCCCCTTCTGTTTAAAAAATTTCTTTTGTTAGTGATCCATATATAAAAAGATTTAGCTTGGGAAGGCCTCATCATTACAGATGGATTTGGTTCATTAGTTACACCTGGTTCATTATAGGATTTAGCTAATACAAAAAGAGGAGAGCTACCAAATCCAAGATTTTCAATTGGACTATATTCAACAGCACCTGACATCATATGGATCCTTGCTTTCACTCTGTATAAGGCTCCGGAATTTGAATTCCATTTCAATAATTCTTGTAGTCTATCTTTCTCGCCTTCAATCGAACTAAATGCGGATCGTCTTGCTTGTGCGTTTTCTATTTGAGGAATAGCTCTTTTTAAAAATCGATTGAAATTTGTAAAGGTTCTAACATCCCTTCTAGTTTGAGCAAATGAAGTTTGGGTTATACATAATGTGAATACCAAGATCAAAGCTAATGTTAAAGTCTTTTTCATAATAGTTCAAGGTATTCCTTAATTCTGTTTTTAGAATTGTAAGCTATTGTTATAGCCATTGAGCATAAGCTAATCTCAGCTCTTAGCAAATTAATTTCCTTCAGTGCTAAATTTATCTTGCTTTCACTATCGCGATCTGATTTCCAAGGAATATTTTTATTCATTACATGATCTTCAACTTGATCACGATTATATCCTGCTGGTATATTGAAATGCTCATATACATAAACATAATCGCCTGTTTTTGGTTCTAGAAGCTCCACCTGTTGCTTTCCTTTAGCATATCTAGTTTGAACAACTTCAATATCAACAAAGTTAGCGTTGAGATCTGTATTTAGCGTTGATTTCAATTTAGTCAAACGACTATATATTCTCGAAGTAATCCTGATTATATTTGAAGAATCCCAGGTTCCACCTTTTGAATCAAAATCAACTCCAGTTATATTTTCTGGACCAAATCCAGCAAACATAACTGTTGGATTATCGATAACTTTCGACTCTTGAGATGCATTTACTTTATAGTTTTTAAGACCTAAACGTACCGCTAATTGATCGTTGTCGAAACTACTTATTAAAGCATCATGTTTTGCTATCGCCTTATTTTGAACGTCATAGATCGAGCCAGGTTGATCACTTAGCATATCATTAAACCATGAGTCATATTTTACGATTGCTGCTTTAATAACAGCAATTGGGTAATTCAAATTAGTTCTTCCTGCTATTTCTAAACTTAAAGCAAGCGGTAAAATTAAGCATGCATCCGGTCCCTTTCCTTCTTTAGAGTCTCGTAATATAGAAAGACATTGATCTGCAGTTGTAATTATATCAACGACCTCATTTTTAACTTCCTCATTATCAAAAATTCTAGGGTTCTCGATACTTGCCGCAATCATATTATCATTATATCTTCTAGCAGCAGCGCTAATCTCACCTAGTAGTTCTGTCTTATATTGTATCTCTAATTCTTTTCTGATTTGATGTGGTAAGCTATTAATAGCGTTTTGAATCTCAACCAAGGAAAATTGAATACTATTTAATTGCTCATTTATGACCTTTAGCATCCCATTTTGATATTTCATCATAGCTATCATAGGATCTCCAGGACCGCTTGAAAAGGAGTTGATCAGTGACATACCAGTTTGCGCTATTGCCATAGCGGTCATAGGGTCTACAGCTAATATCTCTGGAGAATGAATTGAAATCAATTCTGAAGAATTTCCAAGTGTTGTTTTTGGCATTAACAAAACGCCAATAGAAGTAAGTGTCACCATTTTTGTAAATGATCGCCTATTAAATTCTTCATTTTGTGATTTCATTATTATAGATTTATTTAAAAATATAAAAAATAAATCTATAATTGATTATTCCTCAAAACATTGGGTTTATTAATTCAAGACTAGTTACTCCGCTGAGGTAGTAAGCATACTAAGCAATATACCTAAGTGGACAATTTTTCGTCTTTTAAAATTTAGAATGATACAGTAATATTCCACTGCTTTAAAATGAAGATCCGCATTGGCTCTTGATCTTAAAACTACTTCTTTCTCTTTGACAAGCATTTAGTATTGTCTACCTACTGCTACGCCAATAAATGAAATAGGAATTAATTTTTTCTTTCAAAAAAACCTTGCTACAGTGAAGGCCTTTCCGAAAGAAAAAATAATGGGAAGTGACTAAAGGTAGAATGACTATTTCGGTTTCGATAAATACAGGACTTAGAGCCCTTAGACTGTCAATCCCAGAATCTTCATTTTTAACGTAAAAACAGGCTCAGTTCAATAAAATCAATGATTTTTTAGCGTAAAAATGTTGTGTTAAAGTATAAGCGAACTCACGCCGTTGTATATGCCCCGTGACATTTAGTGAGTATCTGAAATCTCACTTTACGGGTGTACAAGCACCCTCTACCCCTAGGGGTTATTTTAAGCTTCTTCGTACTAATCCTCTTTTTTGTTTCATCAGCAGCATTACCTAGCTTTTTTTTAGCAATGAGTCGATGACACGCCGTTGTATATGTCCCGCGACATTTAGTGAGTGTCTGCCACCTCACTTCACGGGTGTACAAGCACCCTCAGACCTATAAGGTTAATCGATAAGCAGTTCTATGCCTGCTTTCTTTGCTTTGTATTCTATTTTTTTAGTTAGTTCGTAATAGTTCCAGTTTCTAAGCACAAAGTTTTCTTCTTGTGCTGCCTCTATCTTGGCTTCCTGATTGATGAGAATCAAAGTGCCGGCCTGGTGCTTCACACAAAAGTCAATGAGCTTTCTGCTGTACACGTGCAAGCGCTGATTCACATAATTGATTTCCTTTTCCCGAAACTTATCTACAGCTTTGAGTTTGCGTTTACGTCCATGACCTCCCCGGGAATGTACTGATCCCGTCAAAGCTCTTTTACGTGCAGCCTGAATGGCTAGTCTACGGTATAAAAACTCTTCTTTGGTTCCTATAGTCATTCGATTGCGACCAATCTTGACGGTAATGGGGTATTCTAATGACAAGGAAGCTTCCGCTATTACCTGAGGTTTTAGAGCGTGCTGTTCTTGCTCGATATCAAAGACTGCCAACCAAAAGATCTTCCCGTCTTTGAGTTTGATTTCTGAGGTGCGCAATCGGGTTTCTCCTTTTAGTACCCGGTGCAACAAACTGCGCTTATCGGAGAAGTCCCGCCCCAAATAGGTGCGAAACGGAATTTGAAACAACCGAAAACAAAAGGCACCTCGATCTTCGTCATAGTGGAATCCCCACATACAACGTGGAGCAAAGGGAAAGCCGATATCCCTTCTGAAATTTTTAAGGGAGCGTTCCCCGCTCCAGTACTGGGGTCTGTTTTTCTGAAACGAACTCTCCAGATTTCTGTTTAAGCTCGATAAGACTTCCGTAGGGATTTGACCTTTAAAGCGGTCAGAGACCACCCGGTAGGTACTGTTGATTCGTGAACGGTTTAAGATCCCGTTTTCGTGTTTTTTGACATCGGCAAGCTTGTATTGGATATCTTCTGTAAAGTAAAAAAACTCCTTGATCATTTCCTGGCAGTACAGGTGCGTTACTATGATGTTTGCCGCTTTAAAGCAGCAGTATTGCCAGTCGTAGAGTTTAGCCATTGCCTCTTTACGTGCTTCATAATCCGGCAGGTCTATATTAAGTTGAATCTTTCGGGTAAGGCTGAGGGTTTTGGTTTTCATAATCAGGCGGATTTTAAATGCTGTTCGTGGTTTTCTTGTAAAAACTTATACGCCGTTGTAAAGGCACGATGCACTTCTTTTTGAGATAAGTTCAGCTCTGCAGCGATGGCTGCAAACGAGTATTGCTGTTCACAGCGAAGTTCCAATACACGGGCTTGCTGTTCGGTGATTTCAACCAAAGGTTTTGATTGCTCTTCACCTGTCTTATCTGTTTTTAGAATGTATCCCTGATTGAGGATCGTTTTGATCTCGGCAATAGTTTGCTTCATCATATTACTGGCTTCGGTGATGCTGATGCCTAGCTGCTCTGAAAGAGTTTTGTATTTAAAACCATGTTGAAAGCAGAGTTCAATCAGGCGTTTACGCTGCGATCCCAAAAGCGGTAGTATATTGACCACTTGCTCATAATCCTTTTGCTTTTTTTGTTGGTCTATCAAATGATCATCCACTGCAGCCGGATCATATCCCAACATATAATCCTGATAATTCGGAAAGTTATCCAATGCATAAAAATCCCGGTCAAACTGATTTTTAGGACGGGCGTAGTACCATTTGCATTCGCTACTAATCACCGTATACAAGAAATTGACCAAATGCTGAGGCGATTCGATTTGCTCGCGTTTATCCCAAAGGATTAAAAAGGCATCCTGCACCAAGGTTTCTACTACAAAGACATCTTTGATTAAACTCCTACCCATCCAGTAAATGCGCCGGTGATATTCCTTATAGATGGCTTTAAAGGCTAATGGGCAGCCTTGTTTGAATCCATTATAGTGCTTATCTATTTGAAATCGCTTCATAATATTACCCGTTTTTAATACTAGATTTTGCTCTATTATTCATTTATTTATCATTCACTCAATATTGCAAAGCCATAGCTATGAGGTAAATATAAAAATAAATATTAGTAATTGTCAAACTTGACAATTATTTCACACTTTTTGATTCGATATTCGTATTCATGCAAGATTGGAGAAAGGAATATCGCAAAGAATTTGCAAAACATTTGAAGAGGCTAATTGATAATAGCAATTATGATATTGCAACTATTGCTTCAATAGGTGACATAGAAAGTAAATCTATTTATAGAATACTTGCTGATGAAAATGAACCAAAAATCACTACTCTTCTACCAATAGCGAAAGGATTAGGGTTACATCCTAAAGACTTATACGACTTTGACTTTTCATTCGATATTAAAGAAAAATAGATAAGACTTTTTAAAGATCAGAAATTCTTCAGTCCCAAGCCATAATACATATTTTATATTCTATTATGAGCTTTGAGTGGGCCTTTGTCTAGGGATGTTATAATGCTGTATCCCTGTTTTTTAATACAGAATATTCTAGTATAATCCTGATATAATTTTACAGAAAACATTCTAAATCCTGAAGTATTTATATATTTTAGTGAGATTAGGGAATTACTTATGCTGGTTTATATAGTAAGGGGTAATATGGTTCTATCAATCGATAAACCTGAATTAAAGTTCCTGTTATCCCGGAAAATTGATGGGATAATGGATATATTTATCTTTATATAATGAGTTAGCACACATACGAAACAAACTATGAGCAAAAAATTTAACTTTCTGATTTTATTATTATTTGTAGCTTTCACAGCCAATGCGCAAGAAACTACTCTATTCGATAGTCAAGGAAATGCAAGAGCGTATATTGACTACGATGATGATGCAACTATCTATTTGTGGAACGGAAAAGCAGTTGCCTTTTTGGAAAATGATGGAGGAGATATGTGTGTTTTCGGATTTAATGGAAACTTTTTAGGTTGGTATGAAAACGGAATCGTACGTGATGAAAATGGAGATGCAGTTGGAGCAAGAGACGGAGCAACAAATATGATTACTAATATTGAACCAATCAAAAGCATTCAAGAAATTTCACCAATTAGACCAATAACGCCTATAACACCAATTAAACCAATTTTCAGTAATAGTTGGAGTTCGGAATCACTTACCGAATTCTTATATTCTGGTAAAAATTAAGATTATGAAAAAATTACTATCAATTATTTTTATGCTAATATCTATTGTCGCTTTTGCACAAAACAGATATTCAAAAGTTACAACATCGAGTTTTAAACCAATGTCATACAGCGAATTATCAAATGTTGCAATGACACTTCAAAAAAGATATAATGAAAATCAAAAATATCTTTACGCTATGAAAAATTGGATTTTAGAATTGAAACCACAAATTAAAGAACAAAAATTTATTGATAGACTAAATGGAGAATACTCTGTTTTAACATCAATGGAAGATGACGATTTAGCTCGTGCTACCAAAGCTTTAAAACAGAGAGAAAATTCAATAAGAGAAGTAATCTCGGAATATAATAGTTGGATTAATCAACAGAATAGTAACACTACTTCAAATCAAACGACAAATACCACTAACAATGTTGTCACTTCAAAAGAAAACACACCAGAAAACTATCTGCAACTTGCAAGTGAATTTTTGCAAAAAGAGAACTATCCAAAAGCAATTTCATATTTATCAAGGTATTTAGAAAATGACCCAAAAAACACAAACGTGCTTTTCTATCGAGCAATGGCTAAAGGACAATTAAATGATAATTATGGAGCTATATCTGATTATGAAAAAATAATTGAAAATAATTCTAACTATCCTATCACAGTTGCAAAATTTGCAACGGTTTACAACAACAAAGCTTATGCTCTTGTTAAGTTAAAAAAATATAAAGATGCGTTACCTTTTGTAAATAAAGCTCTGGAAATAGATGAAAAGGAATGGTTTATTTGGGACACCAGAGGCGAGATTTATTTCAACATTGGCAAATATGATGATGCAATATCAGATTTAAGTAAAGCTATTAAAATTAAAAAACACGATAATTCATATTATTTAAGAGGACTTGCTTATATCAAGAAAGGGAATAAAGAAAAAGGCTGTAAAGATTTATCAAAAGCTGGCGAGTTAGGAAATGGAGATGCCTATGAGGCAATTAACGAAAATTGTAATTAATGGAACTAAATGAACATCAAATCCAAGATTTAAAACTATCGGATTTAAAACATATTGTTGGAAAAACAATTAAAATTACACTTAAAAACCCAATCAAAATAAAAGGTTTAGAGGAAGAACAAAACGAGTTAATTGGCATCGTAAACCAAATTGGTTTGGCGGCAAATGCACCGAATTTACCTGTTGACATAAATATTACGATTTCGGGAACAGAAATAACCAAAAACGTTAATATTTTCGGAATGGAAAAACTGGAATGGGAATAAGTACGTGTGCTAACAATGTATATAAAACATAGCTATTACAGGCTTTTCGAGAGGTTTGTGTGTATTTGTAAAGACCGCCAAATTTTTAAATTTGGCTTTTAGTAAAATAATGATAAAAAGAAAAATTTAAAAATTCGGCTCGTGTATAATCCGAAACGAAAGCGTCTTTTTACACGCTACGTTTCATATACGGAGACGTTACCCACAAGCAAAAATAAATAGTGACAAAAAAGAAAATGCAATATGGAATTTGCAGATTATGCAAAACAGAAACGGATTTAAGCTTTGAGCATATTCCACCAAAATCCGCATTTAATAAAACTACAAGATATTTTTCAGTTCCATTTAAAGAATATACTAAATCAAAAAATTGGCTGAATTACAAACCAAAAGGTAAGGTCAATCAAGGCGGTTTAGGATATTATTCTCTTTGTGAGAAATGTAACGGATTTTTGAATGATAATTATGTCAGAGCTTATGCGGATTGGGCAAAGTTTGGGATGGCTGCAATTTCGAAATCTCAAACCAACTATAATGTTTGGTCTGTTTATGATAAAAATCCATTTCGAATATTAAAGCAAATCATTTCGATGTTTATTTCGATGAATGATCCTCATTTTTCAAAATCATATCCTGAATTATTAAAATTTGTAAATGAACCTGAATCAAGAAACTTATCTGAACGATATAAAGTCTTTGTTTATTTAAAAAGTCGTGGACAAATCAGAACAATTAATTGGAGTGCAACAAATTTTTACGGTCAAGTATGTGAATTTGCCTTTTCTCCTTTCGGTTATATATTAAACATAGATAATCAAAACGGAATTGACCATTTAACAGAAATTACTGAATGGAAAAATTACACAGATGAAAGAAGTCATGACTTTGATATTGGTCTTTATGATTACCCAACTCATCTACCTATTCCAACTCATTATGCTACAAAAGAAGAAATCGAATCAAAACATAACTAAAAAGCCAGTGGGTAATCGAGTAGGCGGCCGTGAGCGGTAAGCCCACGGTGTACCTCTCACACCAAAATCGTACGGGTCTCGTATACGGCGGTTCGTAAACCATCACACCAAGGCTCTTTTCACCCTTGGACTATCCTCTAGTTTAGGCATAGGCTACACAAGTTGTGTTCCTATGCGAATTTTGAAGAGGATTACGTTCGGTCCTTCCCTAATTGTGAGACCTATGCATTTTCGCTGCAACTCGTTTCCCTTAGGTACTATGACCTCTGCTGACTTCTCCTGTACCAACACGTGGTACTGGAGACTCCCCAGGTAAGAGCATCTTCTTTCCCCCGATCCCTGCTGTATCTACATTAATGCACTTTTGGTATTCTTTGGGCTTTACAATGATGTGGTGCTTACCCATGCATAAATGCCTCTTTATACGGTTACTGTTCGTCAATACCGGGTTTTGTAGTCCCGCTTTCTACAGATGTGACCTAAAGGTCACAACCCTTGCGGCTTACTAATGGTTCAAGGCGTTACCCCTGCAAATAAGGAACTTGCACCATCTAGATTAATATTTTACCTTTCGGTAAATTAAAAATGCTCATACAGGCACTCACAATCTGTATATTGCATAGCTACCCTTCGGGATAATTACGAAATCATACACAGGGAACGTTAGCATAAATGTAGAACCAAACAATGAGACTAAATAACAAAGAACTTTTTGAATTCTTTAAATCATTGGAGATTGAAGTGCTCTATCACGCGAACACGACACTAACATCCATTACTTACATAAATCAAAACGGACTATTATCTCGTGGAGCAATAGAAAACCTTGGACTAAGCCAAACACATCAAAGTTCTGATAATATTGATAAGGTTCTAGGCGTTTGGAATGACGTTTTTTTAGATACAACGGATTTACATACTTATTTCATTAGACAGAATTATTATGGTCCAATATTATTCGAATTTGATGTAAGCTTACTTAATAATACCGAATATGAAATTTGGATAACAAAAAATAATCCTATCTATTGGAAAAAAGAGACTCCAATTGAAAAAAGATATTTTCAGAGCGTTGCAGAACTCCGCGATAATTGGAAAAAATATTCAAGGCAAAAAATGATGGTGACAATACGAAATAATTCTAGTCCTATATTATTCGAATCAGTCAGAAGAGTCTTAGTCGATGACCCTCGTGTCACGCTTACAGATGAGAATATTGAATTGTTTAATGAGACTGTCAAACTCATAAAAGAAAATGTTCCAGACGGTCACATCCTTAAGGGAAAATTTAAAACTAGAGAGTGTGAATATTGTTGGTGTAGAGACAATTACCTCAAGCAAGTAAGTGTCACTGATCTAAAAAGACTATTTTTAAACTAAATGATATTATGGAAGAATTATATAAATGCAAAAACTGTCAGACCAACATTGTTATCGTTGAAGACAATCTATTTTATTCAGATGAAAAGTCAGAAGTCCAAATTTCATGCCCTGCCTGTGATCATAAATTAGATACTAGACTTACTGATGGATGGTTTTTTATCCAAACTGAAATAGAATTCAAAAAAGAAAAAGAAATTGAAAGTAAAAAAGAAAGACTCCCATATCCAATGATGTAAAACACTTCTACTAATAAAGCTGATAGTCGTTGTATAACTACTCAAATCTTAAACAATTCTTGTTTAAGATTCTATCGCGGTCTTTGCCTAGAAGATCACTACACAGTTGTTTCCTCAATTTTTAAATACTGAAATGTCTAAACATTTTAATGAGATTAAGGAATTTCGTAAGCTGGTTTATTTTGGAAAGAGTAACTTGGCCTTATCAATTATTTATCAGTAAGATAAGTCGTGACTACACCTTTAAAAAATAAAATATTTTTATAAGAAACCTATGAGCTACAAGAGTAAATGGAAATTAATACTTGATGAAAAAAGATTTAGAGATAAATCACACACAATAGAAAGTGATGGTAGAAATACTTTTGAGAATGACTATGGTCGACTTATTTCTAGTGCTCCTATACGACGTTTACAAGATAAAACTCAAGTATTTCCATTAGAACAAAGTGACTATATAAGAACTAGATTAACACATTCTCTAGAGGTTTCGTATTTAGCTAGTTCAATAGGTCAAAGTATTGAAAATTACTTGCTAAAAAAAAAGGAATTAGATTTTGATTTAAAAGGAAATTTAAGTTCCTTACTTCGTGTTGCTGGATTAGTTCACGATTTAGGAAATCCACCTTTTGGGCATTTTGGAGAAGAGGCTATAAAAAAATTCTTTTCAAATTACTTTTCTGAAAACCAAACAACCTTAAGCAAACTTGAAAAAGCAGATTTTAAAAACTTTGATGGAAATGTTCAGACTTTTAGAATATTATCAAAACTATATTATTTTGGGGATGAGTTTGGTTATAATCTTAATTATTCAAGTCTTGCATCCATTATCAAATATCCGTCAAATTCTGTAGATGGTAATAAAAAACCAACAACAGAAATTGCCAAAAAGAAATTTGGGTATTTTGTTACAGAAACAGCAACGTATAAAAAAATAAACGATTACTTAAAATTAGGAAATAGAAGACATCCCGTAGTATATCTTTTAGAATCCGCTGATGACATTGCATATAGTGCTGCTGACATTGAGGACGGAGTAAAACTTGGAATAATCGGAGTTAAGGATATTGAAGAAATTTTTAGTAAGAAATTAGACAAGAACAAAAAAGATGTTCTTGAAAATTTAGAATATTTGAAATCAATGTATTCTAAAGCACCAAATGTTGATACCTCATTAATAATCCAAAAATTCAGAATTTTCACGCAAAAAATTATGTTAGAAGCTATTGTAAAATGCTTTGAAGAAAATTATGATGATATTATGCAAGGAAAATTAGAAGATGAGATTATAGATATTTCGGACGCTAAAGATATTAGAAAAGCATATAAAACACTACAATTTAAAGTTTTTGATGAAAAGAGTATTTTAAAGAAAGAAATCGCTGGTTGGGAGGCTATTTATGGTTTACTTGACATTTTTGTAAAAGCATCAAAAAGTGATTCTTTTCAGGCTAATGGAAACAATTTAGAAGCTCGTTTATATAAAATCATATCATCTAGTCATAGAAAAGTTTATGAAGACATTGAAAATTACTCAAATCCTGAATATAAAAAACTGCAATTAATTGTCGACTTTATAAGCGGTATGACAGATACTTATGCTATTAGATTATTTCAAGAATTAAAAGGTATTAAAATATAATTAGTGGACTACAACGAATTAAAGAGAAAATTCCAATTACATTTTGCTTTAGAACTAAATTCTAAACCAAAATTAAAATTTCTTATGTATGATATTTTTGTTTTCGGAAGCGCATATATTGTTGGCGGCTACTTAAGAGACTTTCTTAATTCCATAGCTTCAAGAGACATAGATATAATTGTTGATTTAGATAACGAAAAGCTTTTAGAAATAATCCAAAACTCTGAAGTCGAATACACAATAAATAGGCATAAAGGAATAAAATTACATTTTCCTAATATTACAGTTGATATGTGGAGTATTGAAAACAATTGGGCTTTTAAAAATGAACTTGTAAAATTGAATGATAAAGATAAATTACAAAGTATAGCAAAAGGATGCTTTTATAATTATGATTCTTTAGTAGTAAACCTTCATTCTTTTAATATGAATATTCAGTACTATTTGAATTTTAAAGCTGAGAAAAAATTAGAAATTCTTCAGAAATCTCCACTTTACAAAATTTTAAATCCAACTACAGAAGCGAATATTTTAAGAGCTTTTTATTTAAAAAAGATTTATCACATAGACTTTTCTTCGAATACAAAAAAGTATCTAATTGACAAAATTGGAGAAATTACTGACAAAAGATTAAATCCACTTCTTCAATTAGAGTTAACTAAAGCAAGTTATAAAAAATATACCTCAAGCCTCTCTGAAAGCGAAATCGAATCTTCGATTCTAGAACTTTACAAAGAAAATAATTTCGATAAGCAAATTTATCTTAAATTATAAAATACTATTCTAGTATAAATAGACTAAAGTTTCGAAAAAGCCTACGCTAATAAGTAAATAATTCAACACTATATTATTGATTTATCCTTCACCAACTGGGTGATAAAAATGTATTTTTGTCTTAAATTACAGGTATTATCCAAAAATGTCAACACAACTATTTGAGCAACATATCATTGACTTAAATTTCTCATTATTAGATAGTGAGAAGAAGAAAAGTGGTGTTTTGCTTACGGATAGTTTTGAACGGTTAAATGTTGAAGCAGTATCCCCAAATATCCTTTTTGCTCTCGAAACTGCTAAGAGTAAATTTCACGCAGATGCCGTTTTCTTTCGATATTTTCAGGATGGTAGAGGGTTTATTCCTCAATTATATCTATTTGACTACACAAATAAGAGTCTTACTAATGAGGAGAGAAATAGAGTCCACATCCAAATGTGGAATGGTTATCAGGTTCCCGCATATATTCTCATTGAAAAATCTTCTGTAAGCATATTTGATTCTAGAAAAAGACCTAAAGAAAACAAGGATAGTTACACTAAAGAAATTGTCATAATTACAGGAGAAGCTATTAAAGATTATAATGCGAAAGAGTTTGATAACGGAATATTTTGGGATGAACAAAATGAAAATAACTTTCGTTTTGAAGAATCAGCTACAAAGGATCTAATCAGAGGTTTAAAAGGTATCTTTAGAAGTTTTATTGAAGAGTCAGAATTGGATCGACACGTTGCATTAAAACTCTTAGTTCAGAGCCTTCTAATAAAATATTTGGAAGAAAGAGATGAGAAAAGTGCCAGCGGCTATTTTGCAGGGACCTATTTCAAGAAAAACTTTCAATGTTCCAACTTTTGTGATACGATAAGAAATGGGAAGCTTCTAGATTTATTAGACCAATTAGCTAAAGATTTTAATGGTAAAATATTCGAATGGGATAAAGAGACAGAGGAAGGTATTGAAGAAAGAAATGCTATTCAAAATGCAGAAGTACAAAATCTTGCAGATTATCTTGATGGGAATATAAAGGATAGTCAATATGTGATCTGGAGACTGTATTCATTTACTCATTTACCTGTTGAGGTAATTAGTTCTGTTTATGAGGAGCTACTTACAGATAGTAAGGATATTGTGTATACACCAGAAATGATTGTCAGCACTTTGGTGGACGAATGTATGCCGATTAAGAATCCTCAAAACGACTTTAAAGTCATTGATGTAAGCTGTGGATCAGGAATTTTTCTTGTTAAAACCTACAAGAGAATTGTTCAATGGTGGCGATATGATGAATGGAAAAAGACGGGCAAGCTCATCAAGCCATCCCTGCCCGTCTTAAAAAAACTTTTACTTAAGAGTATTCACGGAGTTGATATAGAGCCTGACGCTATTCGGCTTTCTGTATTTAGCTTGGCTCTAGCCATTCTGGATGAAGTTGATCTTGACCCCCCTACGTGGGGTAAATTAAAATTCCCAGACCTTAGTAAAAACATTATTACACAAGATTTCTTTGAGTTTATCACGAACAAGCCAAATACAAATTTTGACTTGGTTATTGGTAATCCTCCGTTTAACTTGCCTGAGGTTAATGGAAAGGAGCCAAGTAGAAAGCAGTACTTTAGAGAATTAAATGACAGAGTAGGCTATGAAAGTGAGATAAGCATTCCTGATGAAAATCCAGCATTACACTTTCTAGTTCAATCATTAAAACTTCTGAAACAGAATGGCTTACTATGTCTAATTGAGCCATCTGGCCCATTACTATATCAAAAAGATTTAAGTTTTAAGCAAGACCTATTTACTAAAAGCAACCTCCTACAGGTAATAGACTTCACGAAGCTTGCAGATAAACTATGGGGTAGAAAAAATGTTGCTACAGTAGGTGTTTTTATTCAAAAATCTGTACCAGACGATAAAGATGTATTACACCTGGTAGCCAATCGAACTTTTACAAATAATAATCGGCTATTCTTAGAATTTGACCATTATGATTTCCATTTAGTTTCGAAAAATGAACTTATAAATAGCCATTATATCTGGAAATCGAACCTGATGGGCGGTGGTCGATTATCTCAATTGATCGAAAGGTTATCAAAAATACCCACACTAGGGCAGTATTTAAAAGAAAAACGAAAAAACGATGGATGGGTTTATGGGGATGGGTTTATTAAAGGTAAACCAGATATTGAATTAATAGATTCGGATTTTGAAAAGAAAAAAGGAGGGTATTCTGAAGCTAGACATTTAACTAACAAATTGTGTTTTGAGCCGGAGGATTTTAATGAAGAAGGAATTCATAGAACCTTTATAAATAATGACAAATACTATCAATGGCCAAGAGTTGAGACTATTTTTAAACCACCTCTATTACTAATAAAGAAGAACATTGGAAAAGAAAGTATCCCAGTAGTTTTTTGTAACCTACCTATTACATATAAAAATGAAATAATAGGTATACACGCACCTAATGAAGACGCAGATTCTTTGAAAGAATTAGAAGGTACTTTGCGCAATAATAAATTATTTCGCTTTTATTTGGCCTTAACTAGTTCTCGCGCAGGCGTGAGCAGATCTAAATCAACCTTATTACAAAAGGACATTTTCAATTTACCATTCTTAGGAGATTTAAATATTTCCGAAGCTGATCAATTGATTATTAATGATATTATTGAGTATCAACTCTCTGGTTCTAAATTATCTGATAACTCCACCAAAACAAATATTTCTAATTTTTCAGAAATTTTCTGTAAAACACTAAATAGCATATATAAAGAAGAAAAATCATTTCAGCTATTTAAAATCATTGATACTGGTAAGTACTTTGCACTGCACTTCGAGTACACTTCCAAAGAGATAATTTCTCAAATTGAAATGGCTCCTGATCTAGAGGTGTATATAGAAATGGTTACTCCTTCGAATGATAAAAAGACAGAAAGTTTTCATATTCAAAAGATTATCAAAGTATATGGGCAAGACTCTATAATACTAGCAAAACCCAAACAATTGCGATATTGGTTACCGTCAATAGCTTTAAGAGATGCAGATGAAACCTTTGCGGACTATTTTAAATCTCGTCACTCTAATGCTTAGAGACTCACTTCCATCATACCAATCTCCAAGGTCAAACGATTTAAGTGCAGGTCAGGACGCTGAGACAAATCTAATATTGTTTTTCATTGATAATCACATTCCTGATTTTTCGAGTTATTACCAATCATTAAATGATTCGAATAAGGAAAATAGAATCAGTGATTTACTTGTTCATCACTTTGAATTATGTAAAGATGAATCCGGAGGATATTTTCCATTTCGATTCAGTAAAAACCCAACACAAGCCCATACCACAAAAGAAACAGATATTGGAATTTTTGTAAGAACAAGAGGGCAAAAGCCACTTCCTATTTTTGAGTTTGAAGCTAAAAGATTTTCTGATTCTTCAAATAATAAGGAATATGTATGTGGAATTAGAGGTGGTATTGAACGCTTTAAAAGAGGAGATCATTCTTCACACTTAAAGATCTGTGGAATGTTTGGCTACATTCAGAGCCGAACTGCTCAGGAATGGATCGGTAAGGTGAATAGTTGGATTCAAGAACTCTCTAAAAATAATACAAATGAATTATTAGACTGGACAGGTAATAATGAGAAATTGGTCAATGTAGATTCTTTTATATCTGTTGAAAAGTTATATTCTTCCAACAAGAGAAAATCGTTCAATGATGAAATTATTTTGTGGCATTACTTGATCGATTTAACCCCCTAGAATTATTTTTTTTATAAGTAATACATGTGAGAAGAGTTTCTCACATAGATGATGTAGTATCATAAAATATGGATCCAAAATATTTTTAGCTGCCTTTCTAAAACCTATTAAACTGTTAAAGTTTGTTAACGTTACACCTATTCGGTGTCCCCTTTTTTCAAACCCCTTGTGAAGCCCTATAAACATTGAAACGGTCAATATTCGGTCGTTCCGCCCGACTCCACTACTCGATAAAAATCCCTAAGCCTTTAGCCTCGGGGATTTTTTATTTAAGCTTCTATTAGTAAGATCCTCCTAAATTTACACTAGAATCATGAAAACTTACAAGACTTCAAAAGTCAATTAAGACTTCAATTTCTTTTTAACACATCATTTCAAACACAGAGAGGAATCACACTTCTAAATCTACTACTCCATTTTGAACATAGTTCAATTCAAAAGTGTGGTTATTCATAATTGTAAATTTTCCACACCACCCCAAACGCGTTTTTCTAAAAAGAATACAACACGGAATAAAAAATGTAGCTAAAACACAGAAAAGCATAAGAAGAGGGATTAACAATACGATGGTATTTCTTGTGATGTTCAAAGTTTGCCCCGCTTGCTTTTCTTCATCAATCCCTTCACGCTCTTGGCTCTCAGCATCAGTTTTCACTTTTCCCGCCTTTAGAGAAACAAATTCCTGATAATCATTAAACCCTAAGTACTTCAAAAGTCCCTTTACTACTTCAACCTGAGCAATTTTGATGTCTTCTCCCGTATTTTTTAAAGCCTCATTGTAATAATTCCGTAAACTCTTTTCCCCTATTTGCACTCCTGATTGCTCAAACAATGCTACTGATAACTCTAAGGCACGAGCACTCTTAGAAGGTTTCTTATTTCCTTTAAGTTCTTCTTCTTTTTCCGCACGTTCAAAGGCATCAATAATAAGTTTTCTGTGACTCATTTTTCAATTTCAATTCCCTGTTAAAAACACTAGAAATCTTCAGGATTTTTCGTTTCCCAAATATTTCCAGAAGCTTTCCTATCCTCTTCCAATACCTGTATTACAATCGTGGTTTATTTGCTATATAAATCGGTTAAGCTCTTTATCAATTAGATGATTACAAGCTGATTGATTTTTAAAAACCCTGTGTCAGTAGCAGTGGGTCTAATGATTGAGAAGTAATTAGACTTGCTGCTACTACGCACAGTACTTCTCACAAAAAAGAGAGACGTCTCTTCCTGTTTAAAGATGGGTAAACAGCCATCTACAATCCTTTTTAAAAACAGCGGACAGCCACAGGTATGTCTGATTCTAAAAACATACAAAATGAAAAAAACACTCTTTATAAGCCTTACGGTTTTCCTTACTCTGGCTATTTACGCCTGTAATCCAGATAAAATAGAAGAAGAACTATCTGAAAAACAAGCCTGTTGTGGTGAAGTACCTCCTATGATTCCGCCACCACCTTCTACAGATACAACCCAAAACAACTAATTAATTTAATAGTATTTTTGAGGAATGAAAAACACCCATCTTTCATTCCTCTTTTTAGTGTTTTCTGTATTTATTCAGTGTCCAATTATAGCACAGCAGACAACTGATAAAGACAATACAGCTACCCGCTATTACAAGATTTTACTGAACCCCACAAATCCCACAACTTATAATGAAGCGATACGCTATTACAGAGATGCTTATCAAAAAAACCTCAAACAAAAAAATTACTCCCGTGCGCTTTACGATCTCGAGCTCTTGGCTATCGGTAAATTCAATATAGGTGCCTATAATGATTCTGAAATCTTATTGGTAGAAGCTTTAAAACTTACCAAAAAAGATACTTCACAAGCTAAAATCGCAACCCGTAAACGGATTTTCTATCAGTTGAGCCTGCTTTATAAAAATCTGAAAGCTTACGATAAAAGCCTGGCCTTACAACAACGCAGTCTGGCTTACGCAGAAACCGAAACAGACAGCGCACAGATTATGATAAATATTTCGAACATACTTAGAGAACAACAGGCGTATACGCCTGCGACAGACACCTTAAAATATGCGCTCAGACAGCTCAAAAAAGAACAAAGTGACTACCTCAAAGCCTATATCTTAGATAATCTGGGATACACTGAATTGTTGACTAATAATGATTCCAGTCTGGTGCATCTTCAAGAATCACTATGGCTGAGACGAAAACTAAACGACCCGCACGGACTGTTTTCTAACTACCGGCATCTAGCATTATATCACGAACAGGCTGATAATTTAGACAGCGCTACTTTCTATGCTTCTCAGGCACTCGATCTGGCTTACCAAATTGAAGACCCCGAATATGAGCACGAAGCTCTGGGAATACTTATAAATCTCAACAGCGATACGCTGGCACAACGATTTAAAGTTTTAGGAGATAGCATTAACGCTATTAAACAAGCCAACCGCAATACCTATGCGGCAATGGAGTACGACGTAGAGCAAGAACAACAAAAAACACATGTAGCAAAGCTGGAAAGTGAACGCCAAAAACGAATAAATACCGTATATCTTTCCGGTATTGGTTTGCTTATTGCTATTGGTGGAGGCTGTTTTATATGGATGCAACAACGTAAAAAAACACGCCTACTTAAAACCATAAGGCAGACCGAAGCTTCTATTTCTAAAAAAGTACACGACGGTCTGGCTAACGATACGTTTCAGGTGCTTTCTGAATTGCAAAACCTCAACAACGTGCCGGAGCATATTCTGGACCGACTGGATAAAATTTATATCGAAACCCGCAACATATCAAAAGATCATAGTCCGTTGATCGAGGGAGCAAATTTTAAAGACCAACTTACCAGCCGCTTAAATTCATATAAAACAGACCAACTCTCTATACTTACCCGCAATCTGGATCAGGTTGACTGGGCCATGTTTAGTCAGTTAAAAAAAGACACCATTTATATGGTGCTTGGCGAACTGCTTACAAACGCAAAAAAACACAGCGAAGCCGGCTTAATTTTACTTTCCTTTGAAACCCGAAGCAAAAAATTACACATAAATTACAGCGATAATGGCATTGGAGGACCAGTAATTAAAGGAAATGGTATGCAGAATATGGAATTCCGTATTCGGGCAATAAAAGGAACTATTAATTTTGAATCAGAATCTAACAAAGGGTTTAAAGTTCAAATAGTAATATGATGTTTAAAAAGGTTTTAATCGCTGAAGATTTGGGTTGGAATACCCGCAACATTGAAGAAGAAGTAAAAAGATTAGGAGCTCAGGAAGTTGTGATCTCCGAGTATTGTGATGATGCTTATCTCAAGTTTTTAAGAGCTATGAATGATGGGGATCCCTTTGATCTTTTAATTTCAGACCTTTCGTTTAAAGAAGATCACCGTACCCAAAAACTAAAAAGTGGTGACGAACTCATCACTGCTGTACGCAAATATCAAAAAGACTTGAACATCATTGTTTTTTCGATGGAAGAGCGCCTGCAACGAATCCGTTTTCTATTTGAAGACCTCAACATCAATGCTTATGTATTTAAAAGTCGTCAAAGTCTTAAACATTTATCTGCTGCACTAGATGCTATAACTAACGACAAACCTTACATCTCACATCAGGTCGCCAAAGCCCTCGAAAAAAGACACAGCCTGGATATTGAAGATTATGACTTTGTACTTCTTAAAAAGCTTTCTATCGGACTCTCTAATAAAGAAGTAAGTGATTATTTTAAAGAACATGACATTTCTCCAAATGGCATCAGCTCTATAGAAAAACGCATCAATAGATTACGCATTCAGTTTAAAGCCAACAATGCTGTACACCTCATCTCAAACGCCAAAGACCTGGGACTTATATAATTTTAGTCTTGATTTTTTTTCAGTTAGCAATTAAAATAGGTACAATTCCAAATTCACTTTCAAAAATGAAAGCTGAAAAAACATACCTATAAATCTTACTCTAATCGAAGAATCAATAGGAGATTTTTTAACCCTGTAACTAATATTATTCCTTACTAAGAGAGAAATCACACCTTTTTATTTCTCAGTTTCCAGTTTTAAGCTCTTCGTTTGCAGTAGATAAAAATTAGTGTGCAAAACACCTAATTATACCGCTACGAGCTGGTCCTCCAGATAATCATCTAATAAAAAATAATCAACAGTTGTTGTAGCTTAAGTTATCATATAAGCTTAAGCATGTGAACACAAGGTTAATTTTTTTAGTAAAACCTTTTACTTCTTAAGTTTTAGATAATATTCAGTTAAAGTCTATCCATTCTATAAACAGTTCTTTTGCATCAGCAATGCTGTTTAATCTTTAAAATACCGCTTATACGATAGAATTTTGAATTAGCCCAAAACTTAAAGCCCGTTTCTGTTGCAGCAGAAACGGGGTCTTTAAATAAAACTACAGTACAAATCCATAGTTTAATTCTGATGAATAACAAAATACTCAATTATTTTACATTACAAGTGCGTGTACCTAAAATTCTGGTAGCACTCGCTGTTTTACTTTTCTCTTACAGTTCTCAGGCTACTACAACCTTAGCCGACGAAACTGTACAACAAACCTTAACCGGAACCATCGTAGACAATACCGGAATGCCCTTACCCGGAGCTTCTGTTATGCAAGCAAATACCACTAACGGCGCCTCTACAGATTTTGACGGAAACTTTGAATTAAGCGTTTCTGAGCTTCCTGTAGAACTTAAAATCTCGTATGTAGGTTTTAAAACACAAACACTAACTGTTACATCTTTAGATGCCATTAGCGTTCAACTTCAACAAGACGACAATGCGCTTGATGAAGTGGTGATTACTGGATATGGTGAGCAATCCAGACGAAATGTAACAGGATCTATTGCTTCTATAAACCCTGAAGAAATTACTGCCATCCCCACTTCTGACGTAACAGAAATGCTTGAAGGAAGACTTCCGGGGGTACAAATCATGAGCGATAACAGTCCTGGTGGAGGTACATCTATCCGTGTGCGTGGTTTTGGTACGATCAACAACAACGATCCTTTAGTTGTTATTGACGGGGTACCGGTTTCAAACGGACTGAACGGAATTAATCCTTTAGATATTGAAACCATACAGGTGCTTAAAGATGCCGCATCTTCTTCTATATACGGTTCTCGTGCGGCAAATGGTGTCGTTGTAATTACTACTAAAAAAGGAAGCAAAAATGGAAGTTATGCCATCAGTCTGGATGCCTATTACGGGGTACAGTCTTCTTTCAACCTTCCCAGCATGTTAAATGCTCAGCAATATGGTGATGCGTTATGGCAGGCTTTTAAAAATGACGGTCAAACACCAGCAAGTGATGTTTATGGTAACGACCCTGACAATCCGGTTATTCCACAATGGCTTGATGCAGATCAGACTATACCAAGCGGTAACGTAGATTGGATAGATGCTATTATGCAAACGGCACCGGTACAATCTTACAACATCTCGATGTCTAAAGGCGATGAGAAAGCACAACACGCTTTTTCTATTGGTTATTTTAATCAGGAAGGTATCATTAAAGATACCGGCTTTGAGCGGGTTTCAGCGCGATTCAATTCAAGCTATAAAATTATGGACATTATTACTGTGGGTGAAAACTTTACCGCTTCATACAAAGAGCGCGTTTCAGTAGGTACAAACAGTTCCTTAGGTTCTATTGTTTACAATGCATTACAATTTCCTTCTATAGTTCCTATTAAAGACATCAATGGTAATTATGGAGGCAATCCTATCAATGACATTTCTAACCCCTTAGGTAGCCTTAACCGCTCTAAAGACAATAAGCAAAAAAGTATTCAGGCTTTAGGTAATGTTTTTGCAGAAGTCGCTATTAGTGATTTTACAGCTCGTACTTCTTTAGGCTTAGATTATCAAGCGAATAACAGACGTAGCTTTTCTCCTATATATGACGAAATTTTATCTCAAAATCTCGTAAATTCTTTGAGTACCAGTAACAGCTTTAATTACCAGTTAACCTGGACTAACACGCTTAACTATTCTAAGAAAATAGATTTAAACAATCTGGAAGTCTTAGTAGGTCAGGAAGCTATTAAATATTATTACGAAGGCTTTGATGCCTCGCGTCAAAACTTCTTGTATGAAGATCCTAACTTTCGTTATTTGAGTTTTGGAACAGAAAATCAGTTGAATTCAGGATCTGCAAATGAGTGGGCCCTAAACTCTTATTTTGGTCAGTTGAAATACGACTACGATCAGAAGTATTTATTCACCGCTACAGTACGTCGTGATGGGACTTCTAAGCTTGCTAACAACAACTGGGGTACCTTTCCTGCATTTTCTGCAGGGTGGCGTTTAGACCGGGAAGACTTCTTTGACTTTGGTGATTCGTTCTCTTCGTTCTTGATTCGCGGTAGCTGGGGGCAAACAGGCAACCAGCAAGTACCTTCCTACTCTACCGTAGATAGCTACAGAAACAACAATGCGAATTCTGATTATGGAATTGGTGGTGGCCAGAACAACGTTGGCACCGGTCTTACCCAAACTCGCGTTGCTAATGCTGATCTGGAATGGGAGACTTCAACACAAACCACCTTTGGGGTTGACCTTGGTTTTTTCAATAATAAACTGCAAGTAACTGCTGAATATTTTGATAAGAAAACCGAAAATATTCTGGTTTACAACATCATTCCGTTAACCTATGGCGGCACCAATGACGGTCAATGGATTAATGATGGTGAAATGAAAAACCACGGTTTTGAATTAGACCTTTCCTATGCGGACAAGCAGGGAGACTTTGGGTACAACCTTGCTTTAAACCTAACGGCTTATAAAAATGAGCTTAGCCAGTTAAACAGCGTTTCTTATTTAGGAATACCAAGCTCTAGTTTACACAGTGTAAACTTTGATCAGGAAGTATCCAGAAGCGCTGTAGGTCAGGCTATCGGTTCTTTTTACGGGCATGTTGCTTCCGGAATCTTTCAAAGCGAACAGGAGGTTTTAGATTACGGACTTCAACCTAATGCGCAACCGGGAGATCTACGCTTTGAAGATGTTAACGGCGATGGAGTTGTTGACAGTGATGACCGTACGTTTATAGGTTCTCCGCACCCGGATGTACTGCTGGGGCTGAACTTAAATTTCACGTATAAGAACTTTGACCTGGGGATGTTCTTTAACGGAAGCTTTGGTAACGATTTATACAATCTAACCAAATACAAGACGCAATTCTTCAATCAGGCTGCTTATAACAAAGACAGTGCTGTTTTAAATGCGTGGACTCCAGAAAACACAGGGTCTTCTATTCCTAGATTATCGCTTGATGATCCTAATAACAACATCAGACCTTCATCCTATTATGTAGAAGATGGTTCGTACTTCAAACTGCAAAATATGCAGATAGGCTACACCTTTGAGCCAGAAGATTTATTAGATATCAAACTAAGAGTGTTTGGGCAGGCTACAAATTTATTCACCCTTACTAACTATAGCGGGATGAATCCACAAATAGGCTTACAAAACTACTCGTCAAGCAACCGGAATTTAGATATTGGTGTTGACCGCGGAATTTACCCTCCATCTCGCACATTCACCTTAGGAATCAACGCAACATTTTAAAAACGATTTTTATGAAACGTACTAAAATAACTCAATATATACTTATTCTTGCTCTTGCGGCTAACAGCCTGTCGTGTTCTAATGACTACCTGGATGAAACCACATATGGTGAAGTAGCTCCGTCAGAAATGACAAAAGCTGAAAATGTAGAACGTGCTATCATCGCTGCCTATAGTGTACTTAACGGTCAATTTGACGGTGCAAGTAATGCGTACAACTCACCGGCTTCTAACTGGAGCTTTGGAGATGTGGTATCTGACGATGCGTATAAAGGTGGCGGCGGTACTGGTGATAATAACAACATTCACCAGATGGAAATATTCAATACCAATGCCAGTGTCCTTGATGTAGAACGCAAGTGGATGGCACTCTACGAAGGGGTAAAACGCAGCAACGAAGCGATTAAACTCCTCAATGCATCAGAAGATTTTGATCCGGAACTTAAAGTACAACGCCACGCAGAGCTTAACTTTTTACGCGGACATTATTACTTTGAACTTAAAAAAATATACAACCACATCCCGTATATTGATGAAGCTGCACTGACTGTTGCAGATTATGCTAAATCAAATACAGAGTTTACCTCTGAAGAGTTATGGACTAAAATTGAAGAGAATTTTCAAACAGCTTATGAGGGCTTACCCGACACGCAAACCGAATTGGGAAGACCTACTAAAGTTGCCGCTAAAGCGTATTTGACGAAGTGTTATTTATTTCAGCAGGAATGGCAAAAAGTTTATGATAACAGCACAGAAGTTATCAATAGTCAGTACGGACTTCTAGATGATTTTCAGGATGTGTTTTTACCGGAAAATGACAACAGTAAAGAAGTGATTTTTGCGGTTCAACATACCGTGAATGATGGTCAACCTGATAACTATAACGGAAGCATTGGAGATCGTTTAACTGCACCAGGCGGACCGTTCTACTCACAGTATGGTTTTCACCGTCCTTCACAAAACCTCATCAATACGTTTAAAACAGATGCCAGCGGTTTACCGGTTGAGAATAACATCAACTTGACAGATGCAGATAACGTAGATCCTCGTTTAGACATTACGGTAGGACGTCCCGGTATTCCTTATAAAGATTTAGATATTCTTTATGAAGCAAGCTGGGCTCGTGATTTAGCTACATATGGCCCTCTGGCTCCTAAGAAGCGTATTGTTTCAGCTAATTCTTCTGCTTTTGTTAATACATGGCCGTATGTGAACGCTTTAAATTATTACATCATTCGCTATGCTGAAGTGGTATTGTGGAGAGCTGAAGCTGCTGTGGAATTAGATAAACTTGAAGAAGCAAGAACTTTGGTGAATCAGATTAGAACCCGTGCTGCAAATACCGAAACGGTTAAAACACTAGACGGTTCTGAAGATGCTGCAAACTATAGTATTGCTACTTATGACACGAGCTGGATTAATAAAGATGCTGCGCGTGAAGCGGTTCATTTAGAAACCCGTTTAGAATTAGCTATGGAAGGGCATCGGTTCTTCAACCTGGTACGCTGGGGACAAGCTGAAGAAGTAATCAATGCCTATCTGGAAGTTGAAAAAACACGCCGAACGCATTTAACCAATGCTAATTTTATTAAAGGTACGCATGAGTACTGGCCTATTCCTCAACGCTACATAGACAGTAGCCCGGAAGGTCTCATTACGCAAAATGCAGGATACTAAGTTTTTTTAATCAAGGGGTTAAAGAAGAAATGAATAGATTTTTGGAGTGGGTAATCCCGTTCCGGATTTCTATAACTGACTTCTTTAACCTCTTTTTAATGATATGAATATGAAAACGTTTGTTGTTACACTGGCAATCATCTGTTTCACAACTTTACAAATCAAGGCGCAAAAGGGATACGACCCCAGTTTTAAAGCCTCCCAATCGGGTAATCTGCTTCAGGATAAGAATTTCTATCTTTTTACTGCTATTCAGAATGATGAAGCTGTAAAGCAACTCTTGACAACCAATACGGTTCTCAAGGCCTTTAAACAATACCAAGATAAAGCCCTGGCGGAATCTTTACAAAAGCACAAAGAAAATCCGGCGTTGCTGGTAAAAACATATATCCTTTCTCAAAAGGAAATTTCTAAAATTGGTAACGAACTGAAAAACTTGGTTCAGCAATCTGCCTTACTGCAAAACTTTATAGAAACCAATCTTAGACCTTCGGGAGCTTATGAAGCGTATAAAGAACTTTCAGACGCAAATTATCTGGAAGCCTGTTGGAAATTATGTGCAGCAGGTATCAATCACAACTTAAAAGTATATGGGCTGGGTGAAGCGCCACAATATGCCACCATAGACTCTGTCTCTTATGATGTTTCTTCTTCTTATTACAAAGCTGCATTATGGATGTGGAGCGACCGGTTTGTACAGCAGGAGACTGATAAACCTGCGCTGTTTTTTGAGAACAGCCTCAACTATGCGCTAGCCTTACTGTATATGAATCACCGAGACGAAGCAAGCCGTTATGAGCCGCTAATCTTAAAAGAAAATGCAAAGGCTGCTGCTCACGTTAAGTATACCGACTTTGATGCATATCCGTATGCCAGTATTCTGGTACTGGGTAACGGTCCCGAAAACTACAGAGACCGACTCTCGGCAGTGGGAAAACTAAATTTACAACTGGGTGTTTTAAAATACCACCAAAAGCTTGCTCCGTTTATTATCGTTTCAGGAGGACACGCACACCCGTTTCGTGCTGATTATGCTGAGGCTATTGAAATGAAAAAAGAACTCATAAATTACTATCAAATCCCCGAAGATCATATCATTATTGAACCCCACGCCCGGCATACAACCACAAACTTGAGAAATGCAGCCCGCCTTATGATCACCTATGCTATGCCTGTGAAGCAAAAGGCTCTTGTAGTCACTAATAATTCGCACAGTGCCTACACCGGAGACCAGCGTTTTATAGAACGTTGTAAAGAAGAGCTGGGATATGCTCCTGCTCGTATTTTAAAACGTATAGATGCTACAACTCTAGAGTTCTTACCGCAACTAAAAGCCTTACAGCAAAATCCGTTAGAGCCTTTAGATCCTTAAATAGTGTATTTACTCTGGTAATTGGGGTGCATGTATACGCGTATCTCCAGAAGATAAGGTCTTTAAAAAAGCTTCCAGAGCATTCATTTCATCGCGTGTAAGACCTAACTTTTGAAGCAACGGCGACACTTCCGGAATTAAGGAATCTCGTGGAGTTCCTAAGTAACGTTTCTGAACAACTTGTGGATTTCCCAAATTGTAAAATTCAATCACATCCCGTAAAGACGGAAAGTGACCGTTATGCATCCAAGGACCTGTACGAGCTACTTCACGCAATGTAGGTGTCCTAAACTTACCGATATCTGCCGTATCACCGGTAACGTGAAACCGACCAAAATCTTCATCTTTAGTTCCAAACAACACCTGCCCGTCATTATGGTATTGATTGTCGCTAAAATAACCGCTGTTATGACAATTGATACAGCGTGCTTTAGTTCTAAATAAATGCAGACCCAGCACTTCTTCATCAGAGAATTGGTCTGGTCTGCCATCGATGAAGCGGTCAAACTTACTGGTACGGCTAATTAGCGTACGTTCAAAGGTAGCTATAGCTTTTTGAATAAATTCTAAAGAGATGGTATCCTTTCCAAAAGCTTCCTTAAACAAAGGTTTGTAGCCAGCTACTTCAGCAATCTTATCTACAGCCAGATTAAGCTGTTCGTTCATTTCTACAGGATCTGCTATAGGAAAACGCGCCTGTTCTTCCAGACTGCTGGCACGCCCATCCCAGAACAATTCGTGCGCAAAAGCAGCATTCATAATGGTCATCGCATTACGCTTACCCGTCTTGCGGTCATGACCAAAAGAACGGGTAATATTATCGGTCCAGGCTAATTCAGAATTGTGACAAGAAGCACAAGCTATTTGTCCGCTCACCGACAATCTGGGATCAAAGAACAATTTTTTGCCCAAGTCTGCTTTTTCTTTAGAATATGGGTTGTCCTCAGGAAAAGAAACCTCCTCCAAATGCCCTATTTCTTTAAAGTTGGTGATGCTGCTATCTAAATGGGGTGCAGGCCAGGTTTCCGGTTCTCCAGTGGCATATACCATACGGAGTTGGGCGATAGCGGTATATTCTCCTTTCTCAGTTTCCTTACAGGAATTCAAAAGAAGCAGCGCGAGACACAGTATAGATAGCTTTTGCATAATCAAAGATTTAAGAATTAAAGGGTGATCTCTTCTACGCACGAATTATCAGGTAAGTCTGCAGGATCTTCATAACCCCGGTCGTTGTAGATGTAATATTCTGAGGTGACGGTTCCGCCATACAACGCATCATTGGTTACCCGCAATTCAAACTTCATCTCCCAGAGCGTTTCAGCAACCTGACGGTAGCTTCCACTTCCTGAGATCGCCAATTCAAATAGTTCGCCATCTCTGTTAGAGATCGTTAAAAACTGAGGAATCACAGCAACACTTCCTTGGGTAGTACTGGTTCCTCCTTCCGGATAAAATTCAATAGCCGCCTCAATATTAAAGCCCGGTGATGCGGAAGCATCGGTTGCTTCATTAGCAAACCAACGTTGCAAGTTGAACGGGTTGGTCGTTCTACCTGCCAATGATGAACTGAAACCGATACGGTAGGCATCGTAATACACATCAGCAGCAGGATCTGGTGTAGCGTTGTCAGAACCCAAAATTGCATTTGGATGGTCTGCAGCTACCTCAACCGGTACCGCAAAGGCAGTCCAGGACCTCCAGCTGCACGCGCCATCATTATCATGGTCTATCCAGTTTTCGCCACGTACCAGATAGAACGGATTGCTCGTATCGTAAAAATGAGACGCCGGATTGGTTGCCAGATCACGATCGGTTTGTATGGGTTTGATCACTAAAAGATTTGCATTACCCGAAATGTTATATGCTGGTTGCTGTTGTAAGGTTATAATGGTCTGAAAATTGACATCTGCAGCGCTCAAATCTTCGTTTAGGGTCAACCTATAGCTGATATAATCACTTCCCTGCCCGGTACGTGCTAAGGTATACTCAAACCCATTTAAGAAGCTGAAGATCGCCGCTTCATCTACTTCGTCTTCAATATACCCATTGGGAAATTCTACACGGAAATCTACCGTTTCACCTACAGTTCCTGACAGATCAATTCTGCTCATATTCAGTTGGTAAGTAGTGTTAACCTCGCCCAAGGTCACTTCAAAGTGATCACCTACAGTAGCATCGTTCAAAGCACCCAACTGAATACTAGGATCCGAAACACCGGTAAGGCTAAAGTCTAGCGTCTCCCGGGCGGTCCAACGCTGGTTAAAGCGCACCTCGATCGTATCGGTAGCTTGTGCTGCCGTAAAGCTCAATTCTTCGGGTTGCACCTCATAGGCTGTATCAGGCAAACCACTATTTACACTATAGGTTGCCGTTATCGTTTCGTCAAGCCCTCGGGCGCTTAATACCACAGGAATCTTTAGCGTGCGTAAAGACCTATTTTCATAAGTAGCTACCGGCAAGGCACTACCACTAAGCTCTGGGTATTCCAAAGGTTCATCATTGCTGTTGACCAAAAAGTTAAAGCGTAAAGAAGCCGGGATGTCCTGATTTTGCTGATTGCTCAACTCATCGTCAGTACATCCTAAAATAAGGCTCAATGCCAATAGAAATAGTAGTTTAGTAGCCTTCATTTTGTATCAAGTTTGCATTGAGATTAATATTACTTTGAGGAATAGGCAGCACAAAATAGTTGGATGGGTAGTCTAGACTACAGGTGGTAGCCAGACAGCCGTCATTACGATTCACATCGCGTCCCATACGTTTAACGTCAAAAAACAAGTGATTCTCAAAAGCGAGTTCGCGTCTGCGCTCTAAGAACAATTCTTCTTCAAGATTTTCTGTTTGTACTAAGGCTTGCAAGCCTGCACGCTCGCGTATCGCATTCAGGTTGTTCAGGGCTGCATCGGTATTATTCAACTGGTAAGCGGCTTCTGCTGCAATCAGGTATTGCTCACTCAAGCGCAACAGCGGATTCCCGGGATTCCCCTGAAACTTTCCGGTGAAATAATAAAGTTGGTTCACCAATTGCTCGTTTTCTAAAGTCGCTAACTCCTGAACCACAAAAAGATCACCACGTATGTCTTCAGGAGCATAAAGATCAAGCAGATCTTGAGAAGCCACATAATCGGCATAGGTATTCGCACTGCTATACCCATACTGTGCAGCCCTACTTCCACCAATAGCTCCATCGGCATCTACAGAAACTGAAAGCTCTAACAAGATCTCAGAAACCGGCTGCAAAGGTTCTTCCCAAGACTCCAGATAGGCCTCGTTAGGCGTAAGCGTCACGCCCGAAGTAGCGATCACCTGCGTGGCGTGGGTATACGCATTTTCCCAGGCGCCTTGTGCCAGATAGATGCGTGCCAGCAAAGCTTCGGCACTCATCGCTCTAAAATACGAGTACGCGGGACCTTCTAAAACAGGGGCATCAGGAAATAGGCTTAGCGCCTGTTCCAGATCGGCGGTAATAGCAGTATAGGTCTCCTGCAATCCCAAACGCGGTGCATAATCTAAGGCTTCCTGCAGGGTTTCGGTTTTATAGACGATCCCCGGCGTATTGGCTTCCGGATAGTTGATATTCTGTGCATACACCTGCAATAAGGCAAAGTGCATCATCGCCCGTACACTCAGGGCTTCGGCAGCAATAGCGTCCCGGTCTGTAGCGCTCAAATAGGCTACCGTGTCGATATATTCTAACAACAAGTTAGCAGCGGAGATCGCCGCATAACTGTTGTCGTAAAAGGATTCCATCTCACTTTCTAAAGCGGTGTCGTTAAAATTATACACCTGCTGCACATTAGGGGGTACGCTTAGCGCCCCTTGATTGCTTCCCGAAGCATCCGGTGAGAATTTCAAATTTCCTCCTTGCAGATCGGCATATACGGTATACTGTTCAAAACGCAGCGTGTTTTCCATCGAAGAGTACATCCCTGCAACGGCTTCCAGCATCCCCTCACGGGTAGACAACTGCTCCCCAATAGAAATCTGACTTCCCGGTTGTTGTTCTATAAAGTCACTACAACCTAATTGCAGTAACAGGAGGAGCATAAGACTCGTAGTATATCTATTTTTTTTCATCATCATGTGTTTAAAAGCTGGTTTTAACCCCTAGTGAAATCGTGCGTGCCTGCGGATAGGTAAAACGGAATTCGCGAATCCCATTACGTCCCGCCGGCGATTTGTCTTTATACCAATAGGCTACATTAGATACATCGAGAAATACTGAAAGTTGGTCTAACGGAACCTTCAGTGTACGCACCGGTATAGTATAGGTCAGGTTGATATTGCTCAGTTTGATAAACGTAGCGTCGTACAAATATTTACTCATGTTAGCGGCTATAGGATTGGTATTGCTCACTAAAGGCTGTAAGGCTGCAGTATCTCCGGGACCTCTCCAATAGTCATACGCATTTACCGAAAGGTTTCTACTCGTGGTAAAGTTGTATTGGGAGATCAGTTGGTAATCGGCCAGGTACTCCCCGCCTATTTGGTACGATCCTCTCACACTCAGGCTCAAACTGTTCCCAAATTGAAAACTGGTGCTGAATCCTCCATAAGCATCCGGCTGACTGTCTCCAATGGGTTGCCAGTTGGCTTCGGTATATAACGAGCGATAGGTCGCAAGGTCATAAACCTGATCATTATACTGAATCATATCTCTTCCCGTTGCCGGATCGATACCTACCCAATCTAAGCCCCAGATGGTTGATGTACTGTAGCCTATGCGCTGTGCAAGAGCACGTGCTGCGGTAGAGTAATCACTGCCCAGTCCTACCAGATTGGTTACCTCACTCTTGAGCGTAGCAATATTGAAGCTGGTATTCCATTTAAACTTCTTGCTCTTTACCCATTGCACACGAGCACTAAACTCCAGCCCGGTGTTGTACATCTGGGCAGCATTGAGTTGAAGACTGCTGTATCCGTTTTCCGAAGGAATATCCCGGGAGGTGATTAGATCCTTAAGATCGTCGTAGTAGTATTCTGCTGTAAGCTGTAAACGCCCAAACAGGTTGATATCAAGCCCTGCATTGTACTTGTTGTTACGCTCCCAACTCAAATTAGGATTGGGGGCTGCACTCGGGTTTGCTTCCGTCAGGCCATTGTATCCCGAGTTGATGCGGCGGTTGTACAAGCCTAAAGCACGATACGAACCAATACGCGAGTTCCCCGTGCTTCCGTAGCTGGTGCGCAGTCTTAAAAAGTCTAACCAAGTGGTTTCACTCAAAAAGTTTTCTTTTGATAACACCCAACTCAAACCGGCACCCCCGTTGTAGGCTACATTGCTGTCGTTCCCAAAAACTGAGCTCTCATCTCTTCGGAAGTTGGCTAAGAAGAAATACTTCCCTTTATAATCATAATTCAACTGCCCGTAAAACGAAACGCGTGAGTTGTTATTGATGTCGGTACGGTAAGTTTGATTGTCAAAACGCTCATCTACAACGGTATCCGGATCATCATCTTGCAACGCATCGGCAACCGCATTAATGCTGTCAGGATTGATAAAACCGGTTCCGGAAGCATAATCCAGATCGGTTTGCTCCTCACTCAGTTCGAGTCCACCCAACACATCAAAACCGTGATCGCCCCATTGTTTTTCATAAAACACCTGAGTTTGCCAGTTCCAGCGGGTACTGTTGCGTTCGTTAAGCAAACGGCGTCCCCAACGCGGATAGCTTTCCCCATCGAGCACAAACGTTCCATTGCTTCTTCCGCTTTCATTGGCACCGGAAAAATACCGGTCTTGCTCTTTATCTTTATAATCTAAACCAAAGAGCGAAGAAACTTTTAAACCATCGGTAACCTGATACTTGATATTAAAACTTCCCAGAAGTCCGTAACCAGTATTGTCGTTTCGGTTTTGTGCAATTGCAGCCAGCGGGTTGGCCACGGTGTTTACACCAAGTAAAGCAAAAGAACCGTCTTCGTTATACGGACTCAAGCGCGGTACAAAAGCATACCCATAATAGATATTGGGTTGTGTGCGTTGCTGATAGCTGGGAGAAAGGGATAAGCGGAAGTCTAACTTCCCCAAATCATACCCCAAATTGATATTGGCATTGACCTGTTTATTCTCATTACCCATTTGCGGCTCATCGATATCCAGATAGGTGACGCTGGCCCGGTAATTAAAGCGCTCTGAAGCTCCCGAAGCACTCAGGTTGTATTTAGTATACACCCCGGTAGTGTTTAAGAGGTCAAACCAATTGGTATTTACACCATTCTCCGGAAGTAAGGCTCCCCCGGTATTGCGTAAAAACGCATTACGCAATTGGGTGTATTGCGGGCCGCTCAAATACTGTATTTGATTGATCGCTTCAGAAAGTCCCAACTGCGTAGAGAAATTGAAACGTGTCTTACCTTTTTTTCCGGTTTTGGTGGTAATGATGATTACCCCATTAGCTCCATCGGCTCCGTAGATACCCACTGCTGCGGCATCTTTTAACACGTTAATGCTTTCTATATCTCCCGGTGCTATTTTAGCTAACGGATTGGTAAACGTCTCACCGGCAACTCCTCCTCCATCAAAAAACGCATTGTCGATCCCGGTTTCTTCCGTCATAATCACGCCGTCAATAATAATGAGCGGTTGGGTAGACGTTCCCAGTAAGGAATTGTTAAGCGGAGTCAACGAACCCTGCCCGCGAATATCGATACGCACCGGTTCACCCACGCCCGAAGTATTTTCTACGAGTACGCCGGCTACCTGCCCTTCCAGCATTTTATCGATGCTTTCTGAAGCCTGCTCTACGGGTATTTCTTCATCGGTCACGGTTACAATACTTCCTACCACTTCTTCCCGCAGTTTTTGAGTTCCATAAGAAGAGGTAATCACCACCTGATCCAGTTCATTTTGTGTTTCCTCAAGTTGGATATTCAGCATACTTCGATCTCCTAATGTAATTACCTGCTCCTGCATCCCAAGGTATTTTACTTCCAGCTGCGTTGCAGAAATATCTGCCGCCTGAACCAAGTATTTAAAACCTCCCGCTGCATCAGTCAGTACTCCTTTTCGGGTATTTACAACCGTAAGCGTAGCGCCCGGCAAGGGATTGCCATAAATATCCTGTACTGTCCCGGTAATCATTCGGCTTTGCTCTTGGTTGTGTGCAGCCGATTTTTGTTCTAATAGGATAATCTGCTTCCCTTTTATCGTATACCGGTAGGGTAATTTTGAAAAAACAGCATCTAATAATTGAGTAAGTTCTGCGTCTGCACCTGTTGTTTGCAGGCTGGTATTTAAAGCAATCTTACTGGTATTATACACAAAACGGTAATCAGTTTGCGCCTCTACCAAAGCTATCAGTTGCTCCAGGCTTTGAGGAACCTGTGCTGCTTTAATCTTTATTTTTTGTGCTTGAAGCGTTGCGGAAAGACTAATCAAAAGCATTCCAAAAAAGAACATTCGGTACGGCGGGGTCCATACCCGTAGTATAGTTTTTATCATCAGCTATAAATTAAGGGTGGGTGTTAGGTTTGGTTAGGGTAATATGCTGTCCATGAATCTCATAGACAAAATCTGTATCCAACTGAAGTAATTGCAGGAGCTGCTCAATGCCTAAATCAAGTTTTACAGTACCGCTAAAGCTTTGCTGTGCCAGCCCCGGATAGTAGTTATGAATCTTTACATTATAATGCCGCTCTAGCGTCTTTAAGATTTCCGTACATGGCGTATTATCCAGTAACAGCTCACCGTAAATCCATGCTATTTTTTGTTTTATATTGCCCGGCTCTTTAGTAAGCTGCTGGGTGTTTCGGTTAAAAGAAGCCAACTCACCCGGGATTAATACCATACCAGACTTAGGGTCTTTATTTTGATGAAGCGCTACAGAACCTTCTTCCAATGCAGTCTCAATAAAACCAGATTCTGCATAAGCCGCTACATTAAAACGGGTTCCCAGTACTGCTACAGTTAGCGGACCGGTATGCACCTGAAAAGGTTTTTGAGGATTTTTAACTACATCAAAAAAGCCTTCCCCGGTTAAACGTACTTCTCGTGTTGCTCCGGTAAAGACATTAGGAAACTCCAACGTACTGCCTGCATTAAGGTATACCTGAGAACCATCGGCTAACAAAACCTTGTAGGTTTTTCCATAAGGTACCGTGATGCGTTGGGGCAACACCTGGGTACGGTCTGCATCCTTTTTATAAGTTATCTGTTGCGCGGTAGCCTCTGCCACTTGCATACCATTAGCAGCAGTAATCAAGACAGTTTGTTCTTGTTCTAGGCTATAAGAAGCATCTTGAGATACCTCAAGTACAATTGCATTTTCTGTTTTCGGTTCAAATGCAGATCGCGAAGCATACCAGGTGAGTGCTCCTCCCAGCAATACCAGAAAAACTGCTGCATAGTGCCAAACTTTAGTCCGTTTGTGTACTGGTTTTAGTTGAGGACGTTGAGTCTTTAAAAGGCTTGCATCCATCTGAGCTGCCGAAGTAAGCGCCCAGGCTGTTTTCAGTTGTATAAATTTTTTTCTATTTTGAGGCGCTGCTTCAATCCACGCAAACAACAAACCGACTTCTGCTTCTGTCGCTTCATTGTTGAAGTATTTATAGAGAATAGCTTTATCCATTGCTTTAAATAGCGGGTTTGATCTAAGTACAACTCAGAATCAGCAAACCCTATGTTAAATTGTGATTTTTTTAAGATTACTCTAGAAAGAGTACGATTAAGAAGGCAGGAAGGTAGTCTGAAAGCGCCTCCCGAAGGTGATTTAAAGCCCGTGTCATATGGGCTTCTACGGTTTTAACTGATATATTCAACTCGGCTGCAATCTCTGCGTTTTTTTTATAGGCTACCCGCTTCATGGTGTAGATAATCTGGGTCTGCTCCGGGAGTTGTTCTAAAAAACGCGAAACATTTTCTTGCAGTTCGGTAAGACTCAAACTGTCGTAATCCAATGCATTCAAGACTTCAAGATTCAGATTCTGCTCTTTTTCAGCCAATGCCACATCCCGGTAATTCCGCACCACCTTTTCATGCTTGAGTACATTGAGACATTTAGACTTGGCAGCAGTATACAAAAAAGAAGGGATGCCTTCCGGCTTTTGAAGCTTCTCCCGATTCAACCAAAGATTGATAAAGGCCTCTTGGGCAATGCTACGGGCTTGCTCCTCATCATAAACAAACTGCTTACAGAAACCGGTAATCGCCGGATAAAACGTATTAAAATAATGCGTAAACGCACGCTCGCTTCCTTTTTTGAATTGAGCAAAAAGTAATAATTCAGAAGACGTATCAGCGTTAGGGAACATGCAGTACTAGCTTATTTGGCAAATATACACTTTATTTAGAACGAGAATAAATAGCAAGTGTTTTTATCTTATCCATTACAAATAATCTCCTCAATATTAATGAAATTAAAATTAAGTCTTCATTAACCAACGGTGACCGTAGTATGTTTGGAGTTAGTTTGGAGTAGACATGTACCTCTATTGAATTCGTGTTCCTGTTCATTTGCCTTGATGCCAAAGAACGCCCGGTTTGCGCGCGATTGCATCGCGTGCCACTTCTTCTAAGCCACAAGATCTAGAAAAGTAAAGTACCTATTACTTCTATTCATCCCCCTGTTCTTTTGCCTTGATACGGCAAAGCATGTCTTTGAGCGAGTTGATGCGGCTGGAAACCAAAAAATCAAGGCTCACAAGACGGTATCTAAATTTTTCGTTCACTGCACTGCATAGTTTCTGATTAAAAAAGCCCAACGCGGCAAGCTGGCTCATTCGCTAGAATAGTCCACCGGACTATTCTTTAACGCTCTGCCCTAAATTTCACGATACCTTCTTGTAGGCCGTTTTAAAAATGTATTGCATAAGAAATTTTAGAAAAAAGAAAGTATTCATACCCGAAGGGTTTAGTTTCCTTTTGGTCAGTATAGTAAGTGCATCCCGTTAAAAATTATCCTCATCCCCAACCCTTCTCCCAAGGAAAAGGGAGTTGGATTCTAACTCAATTGAAAACACTATAATACCCATACCTGAAGGGTTAAACGAATGCCCTTCCCTCGGTTCAGAATAGGCGCAGGCAGCTCCGAAGGACAGGAGCGGTAGCGACGCGGAGCTGACAAGCCGGTTTTTGCCCACAAGGCAAAAAATTCCTAAGCGAGGGTGTCTTTTCTTTTGTTACTTTTCTTTGGACGAGCAAAGAAAAGTAAGGAACACGAATAGAACCTATAACTTCTATTCGTGTTCCTATTCTTTTGTCTTGATGCCAAAGAACCAAAAGATCAAGGCTCACAAGACGGTATCTAAATTTTTCATTCGCTACACTGCATGCGCTTAACTCAACCGCTATCGCGCTCTCAAACAGAACCGCCTGCGACGTTCCGCTCACTTCAAATTTCACGATACCTTCTTGTAGGCCGTTTTAAAAATGTATTGCATAAGAAATTTTAGAAAAAAGAAAGTATTCATACCCGAAGGGTTAAACGAATGCCCTTCCCTCGGTTCAGAATAGGCGCAGGGCGTTCCGAAGGACAGGAGCGGTAGCGACGCGGAACGAACAAGACGGTTTTCGACCGTAAAACGGCTTTTGAAGGGAGTACTATACTCGCTACAAGACTAAACCTAGCATTCAAGACCAGCTTAAAAAAATTAATCTCGATTATCGAGCGAAAAATTTCGAAGCGAGGGTGTCTTTTCTTTTCTGCATCCGACGACCGCAGGGAGAGGAATGCACTGTTCCAAGAGAACCTTTAGTCTTAAAACGACGTAGGAGTCTCTTGAGCAAAGAAAAGTAAGGAACACGAATAGAACCTATAAACACACAAACCGACGTTAGGATGTTCACGAGCTCCCGTAAAATAAAAATCACGCGAGCTAAACCTACGTTAGGAGATTCACGAGCTCCCGTAAAAATGAGAATGACGCGAGTAAAGAAAAGTAAAGAACATTATTTAAAAATTATAACTTCTATTCATCCCCCTGTTCTTTTGCCTTGATGCCAAAGAACCAAAAAATCAAGGCTCACAAGACGGTATCTAAATTTTTCGTTCACTGCACTGCATGCGCTTAACTCGGGCGGCGCACCGCCCTCAAACAGAACCGCCTGCGACGTTTCGCTCCCTTCAAATTTGACGATACCTTCTTGTAGGCCGTTTTAAAAATGTATTGCATAAGAGATTTGAGATTTTAGAAAAAAGAAAGTATTCATACCCGAAGGGTTATACGAATTACGATCCCTCGGTTCAGAATAGGCGTGAGGGCAGAGCGTTAAGAAAAGGCCTTGTAGACCTTTTTAGCGAATAAACCAGGTGGCGCATAGGCTTTGAGATCGTATCTTTTCATTTGGCATAGACTATTTTCACTCAGTAAGGGTTGCTTTTACCATAACACGAGTAGCGACGCGGAACATAGCCTTTGACTGGTGGAGTTTTAGGGATAGTAAGCTACTCTAAAAGTCACGTTCTTAAAATAGTATTACATTTTGTAGCTAATGAAATTTTGTAAGACTACTACATTTTTAATGCTAAAATTTATTTCCGGTATTTAAAAACATTGAACATCCAAGATTCTTTTAGGGATATCGCTATATTTAATCGATCTAATAACTTAGTTGTAATAAAGACAATCCTCTTGAAAATAAGCCCGAGTCATACAAAAGAGACATTGAAAAAACTAATCAGGATGAATTGCTTGCTGTGGATTATTTTTTAATAAGGGTGAACCAACTACTACTTTTTTGAACCAACTCAAGTAATGTTTTTTTATGAAGGTAAGAATATTTAAGAAAATAATTAATTGATTTTAGACAGTATACATACAAATTCTATTCTAAAAGAGTTACCTACCGAAGGTCACAGTCCTTTATTGATATTGGGTAGTGATTTTGAAATGTATGTAGCAAAAAACGACAAAGGTAAAAACCCTCCATTTGCACTGATTAATGAATGCTTAGCAGCATATTGTTTAAACCTTTGGAAAGTTGCAGCACCAGAGGTGAAATTAGTTAACGTTGCCAAAGAATTAATAACACCGCAAAATGGTCTATCTATCTATCACAGGCCCAATTATTACGATATGCCTTGTTTTGGTTCTAAATTTGTTAAAAATTCAATTGATGTAAATGCCTTGTTAGTCACCGATAAAAAGAAAGCATACAATAAAATATTGAATCCTTTAGATGTTTTTCACATCACCTTATTTGATACCTGGGTAGAAAATGACGACAGAAAGCCCAGTAATTATAATCTCATTTTAGAACCCAATATTAATAAGTTTAGAGTATTGCCAATAGATAATGCGTTTATTTTAAGTACGATGGCTTATCAAGATTTAAACCCAGAATATGGTGTAGGCGTTAGTGTAAACGACCATTTATTAGTCTCAGAATTAGGTTTCCTTATAAAGAAGAACACCACAATAGATGATGATTTTATCAACAATGAAAAGGATTATTTCTATCTTTGTCTCGAAAAATGCCATAAAAGTTTTGATGATTTTATGAATCAAATAGTTGATTTTTATACAATTGATCGAGATTTAATTACAAACTTAAAATCATTTTTATTTAACGAAGAAAGAAATTCTAACGTTTTTGATGAATACGTTTACAGACTTCGGCAATGATAAGGTCCAAGTAAAGATTTTATCAAAAAAGTAAAATGTATTTTTGATTTTACGTTCTTCCTATAATACAACAGCAAATAGCAGATGAAAAGTTTTTATTCCATATTGAAGTTGTCACCCAACATTGCAACAGAAGATTCTGTAGCGATAGGTGTGCTTTTGTTTGATGGTAAAAAGTTTCGGTGCTTTTTTTCTGATAGAAAAAAGAGATTAGCTAAAAAGTTAATTGATGATAAAAATGTAAATGTAGACTTCATTGTCAATCAAATTATTGATAAATGCAATACCGTAAATTCTGATAATGAAGAATTAAAGCTATTTTACAAATTCGATAAATTTTCTAATATATCTTATTTTGATTATTTAAGTAGTTATTCTAATGGTTTAATTCAATTTTCTAAACCGAATTCCATATATGAAGAAATGAATGATATAGCTTTTGAAAGGCTAATCAATTTCTTATTTAACGAGCCAGTTCAAAAATATCATACAGTACTGCCAAATGTATTATCTTTCTCTCGAACTATTATTGAAAAAAAACTAATAAATAAAGTAGATAAAAAAGTACATACGCACTATAAATTTAAACCAGAGGTATTTCCTTCTATTTATTTCAATTATGAAATGGATTGTATAGGGTTAAATGGTTCTTTAATTGGTGCTAAATCACTAGCTTTTGACAAATCAGCTCAAAGTTTAGATAAAGATATAAGCCATTATTTTGCATTAATATCCTCCTTATCGAGTAAGTATGATAAGCCTTTAAAGGACAACAATTTCTACTTAATTTGTGAAGAACCTGAAAAAATAGATACTAAAGAACATAAACTTTGGGAATCTGTACGATACAATGAATTAATTTCTGTTATTCATCCAGAAGAATCTGACAAAGTCGCTGATCAGATTTTTGAAAAGAAAGCTGCTAAATTCCTTACTGAACTATAATCTTATAAATACGCTTAAACCGTATTGCGCTAAGCGTACCCAGGTAGCACCTGTTTCAGATAACCCGTATTCAAATTGAATCGTTCCTTTTGGAATGCTAAAAGATACCCCGGTTTGCGCGCGATTGCATCGCGTGCCACTTCTTCTAAGCCACAAGATCTAGAAAAGAAAAGAATCTATTACTTCTATTCATCCCCCTGTTCTTTTGCCTTGATGCCAAAGAACCAAAAAATCAAGGCTTATTTTTACATCTTTGAAAACTACACAAATCCCTTATCGTGCGGATAGCAAACCGCTACGCTAGGCTATCCTCCACTGCCCACCGCTGCGGCATTTGCTTGTTTTACTACAGATCTAAAAAGTAGGCCGTCTCCAAATTGAAACTAAGAATAGTATTCTTTAGCCCTTCCCTCGGTTCAGAATAGCTGCAGGAAGCTCCGAAGGACAGGAGCGATAGCGACGCGGAGCTGACAAGGTGGTTTTCGACCGTAAAACGGCTTTTGAAGAGAGTACCATACTCGCTACAAAACTAAGTCTAGGATTCAAGACCAGCTCATTAGAGTTTAACCTCGATTATCGAGCGAAAAATTCCTAAGCGAGGGCGTCGTTTCTTTTCTGCATCCGACGACCGCAGGGAGAGGAATGCACTGCTCAAAATAAAGTAGTATTTAAACTGACTTTTGAAAAGGTACGAGTAAAGAAAATGAACAAAACATGATATAGAAACTAGAACTTCTATTCATCTTCCTGTTCTTTTGTCTTGATACAAAAGAACCAAAAGATCAAGGCTTATTTTTAGATCCTTGAAAACTACGCAAATCCCTTATCCTGCGGATAGCAAACCGCTACGCTAGGCTATCCTCCACTGCCCACCCTGCGGCATTTGCTTGTTTTACTACGGATCTAAAAAGTAGGCCGTTTTACCATTAAATTCAGAATTCTCATACCCGAAGGGTTTAGTTTCCTTTTGGTAAGTATATTAAGTGCATCCCGTTAAAAATTATCCTCATCCCCAACCCTTCTCCCAAGGAAAAGGGAGTTGGATTCTAACTCAATTGAAAACACTACAATACCCATACCTGAAGGGTTAAACGAATGCCCTTCACTCGGTTCAGAATAGGCGTGGGAAGCTCCGAAGGACAGGAGCGCTAGCGACGCGGAGCTGACAAGACGGTTTTCGCCCTAAGCGAAAAATTCCTAAGCGAGGGCGTCGTTTCTTTTGGTTCGTTTTCTTTAGACGAGTAAAGAAAATGAACAAAACATGATATAGAAACTATAACTTCTATTTATACTCCTGTTCTTTTGTCTTCATACCAAAAAATCACTAAACCGCTCGCTGATACGTCTTGCGTTTCAACACCTGCAAACGCTCCTCCGCTAAGGCTTCTGCCTGCTCCAGAAACCGTTCACACAGGTGATAGCTGTCGGTACAATCGTCATAAGTCACCTTGCTGAACGTGCCGTACCGCAAATGCTGCTGGGCGCGGGTGAGTAAATACAACCGACGTCGGGCTTTAAAAGATGTTGTCTCTAACAACTCCTGCGGAAAACGGGTGAAACTGCGGCACAGGTTTAAAAGATAAGGCAAGGACGTATAAGCCGGACTGTACTCCCAAAACAAACGGATCAAGCCCAGGCAGGTTTGGATCAAGGCTTCCTCATACAGATGCAGTTGTACCAATTCATCTTCGTGGGTATCCAGAATGCGGGTGATCTCAATCAGATACTGTGCGCGGTTGATACGGATGTCCCAGTATTTTTTAAGCTTACGGAATTTATCAGGATGGTAAAAACAACCGGTTTTTAGAAACTTCCGCAACTGCCCATCTTCTTCATAAAGCAGCTTGCCCTCCCCGATCACACGTTGCAGAAAATTACTCCCAAAGTCCAACGCTTTGTGTGCCCGCTTCAGCGTTTCCAAAACAAAGCAGATGCGTATGCGTTGCCCGGTTTGGTTATAGACCCGGTCAGTAAGTTGAGCCGGACTCATCCCAACCGCCTTATGGGTGATCAGCAATACTACCGCAAAGCTCTGGTGTACCTGCTCTTCGGTAGGCATAAAGCAGTTGGCAGGCTGCAAGCGGCTGTCTTGCGCGCTGTGGATCAGGTAAGCAGAATGCACCCGATAGGTTTCCCTAAGGCAGCTCATAGCCTGCTGCAATGCATGTTCCAAAGGCGCATAGGCTTCAGCTGCCTGAGGCAGCACTTCCGGCACCGGTTCAGCAGGCGGTTGGCTTGAGATACAGGCGGCCAGCAGCTCCTGAGCAGCAGCATCCACCACCGTAAATACCCGCTCCATCCGGATCTGTATCTGGTAACACCTGTGCCGGTCCATATATTCATCCGGGTCAAAACCTTCGGTGGACCAGGCATCCAGCCATTCCAGCTCGGTGGGGGCAGTATCGGAAGCTTCGCGTTTGGGGAAAATCACCCGCAACTGGGGCAGATAGAACCGTAGCGCCGTTACTTGCGCCTCCAGCGAAACATACGACTGCACCTGTCCGGTGTAGAGCTTACAGCCGAAGTTTAAAGCTGCTTTTAAAACCTCAGTCAGCGCCAATACCGAAGCTGAATAGCTTTCCTGTTCAAACAAACCCGCCGCGGTGTCAAAAAAAGTACAGATACGTGCTGTTTCACGATCGGTCTGCTTCTGAGCCTTGGCGAGGCATTTGTGCAGCTTTCCTTCAGAAAGGGGTTCCGGGGTATACGCGGCATTGGAGCTGTAAAGGGGAATGCTAAACCGACAAAAACGCAAAAAATACAAGGCTCCTTGCTGCAGGCCGGCTCGCACCTGCTTTTCGGTATAGGCCTGCAGGGCAAAACCCGGAAACTGCACCTGCACTACCGGCAGCTGCTTCTGCAACTCAGTTAAGGTCGAGGTATCCTGCACCACAATCAGGAGGTTGTAGACCGCATCGGGTGTTTTACGGATTTCGGTAAGGTACAGCGCATTTACTGTAGCATAACTAAACAAGGCTTCGGTAAGCGGTTCGAGCGCATCACGGAGCGCAAATTGAGGCGGAAATTGAAGTTGGGTTTTCATAATTCACATATTTAATAAGATTCTGATGATTATTTAATTTTTCAAAAACTATTGATTTCTTTAGAAAATCTAAATAAATCTATTCATAATCTATCAAAATTCAAAACATAAATACAGAATTAACATATATATCTTATTGATTCCTACATTTATCTATATAAATTCTATATAAATATGACCTCACTAGGAGTATACTTGACTAAAAAATCTGTAAATCGAGCTTTAGTTTCAAAGCGCACAGGAATAAGTCAGGCCCGATTATCTCAACTTAGTTTGAACGAATCAACAAAACTCCGAGCAGACGAACTCTACCTCATTGCTTTGGCAATAGACGTCGATCCCGGGGAGATGTTTATGGAATTGCATCAGGACCTGAAATTACCGGAGGAAAAGTAAATCCTAATCGATACCGCCCCGTAATCGAATACCATTTATTCAAGACGGTATCAAGGGGTTTAAAAACCTAATCGGAAACGTTGCCGTTTCAATTTTTAACCAAACACCTGTTACAAAGTATAACCGGAAGTACTCAGGTTTTGCAAGACCGGGTTACCTCACGCTTCGAGTGGCCTCAGCGTTCGGCTTATTAACATTCAAACGAGCACTGAGGTGCTCGAAGTGCTCCAAATACAAAAAACCCACACGCTTTTCAGCATGTGGATTTTCAATCTCAGGTTGCATCCGCTTAAATTAAGGTTACTGCGCCCAGATACACACTGGTTGCGGCTTCTTTCGCATCGGCTGTGATGAAGGTTGCATACAACTGGATCTCCATCCCCGCCATATAGGCCGGAAACTGTAAGGTTTCTGTTGTGGCATCGCGTTGCACGCCGTTGTTAAAGATCACTGCCTGGTTGAGCGCTTCCACACAACCAATGGCGAGCAGGGTGTCTGTTGCCTCCGCTTTACCTTGACCGCTGTTGTCTTCCCACGCCAGTGTGATCTCTTCGCCCGCAGCTGGTGTAGCAGTAGGGTTTGCCAGACTTTGCAAATCCCCTTTACTGATAAGCACCTTAGGATAATCAATTACAAAATCATCCATTCCATCAGGAACCACCACCTCTTTGATGTAATACGAAGTAGCCAAATTGTAAGGCGATTTGTCTCCCTGAGCTTGCCCAAAATAGACGCTTACAACAGACTTGATCGGATTGAGAAACCGTACTGCTGTTTTAAAACGCAGACGTTGTTCTAACTGCGCCTCGGTTGGAGGCCTGTTACTGGTAACCGGTAAGCTGCGCAATACATTACGACCGCGCCAGCGTGCTCCGATTACGGTTCCCACTTTACCACTGAATCCACCCAGGATTCCTTTTTCAAATGTTCCCATAATTTTAGTTTTTTTGAGTTAAACATTGATTTGAGGAACTAAAGTAGCTTGGGTTTTTAGTGTATCCAAGTAGCTGCTTGGCATAGCATTAGATCGTATGCAATCGTACTGTTTAAAAGTACTCTTGCAGAGATTGGCACGCTTGTGCATACCGTTGCACACCCTCGCAACCTATTGCAGGCATATTGCAAAATTCAGGGGGTTTGCTTCGGGTCTCGTTCGGGTCTCCTTCGGGTGAGCTTCGGGGATGCTTCAGAACTTTTTAGGCTCCTGTTACAAAATCGTTAGGGTGTGTTTTTGAAAAATGGGACTTTGACCGAACGAACTGCGACCGAAACCGTAAGCACACCCAAACAAAAGTAGATTTCACTTGTAAAAACTTAAAATTTAGACTGTTGAATATTAATCAAGAATAGTAAACTGTTAAAATTGTTTACCTAACGTATGCATTTTATCCCTACCTTAGTAGTCTTTTTTAATAAATCACAAGTCAGGACTACCGCCTAGACTAGTTTGTTTTCCCCCTACTCTGTTGTGACGTATGCTGCGTCACGTATTTTACTAACGCCTTGTGGCACAAATTGTATTCGTATGAAACGTACAAAAAACCGCAAAGCCCCTACAAGCCTCGAACTCCTGACTACTGCCGATATGGTGCAGCTGTTTCAGGTCACACCCTCCTGCCTCTACCGCTGGAGGCGCAAACAAATTCTGCCCGCTATTAAAATAGGCTATTCGGTCTATTACCTGAAAGAGGATATTGAAACCATCCTGAAACATAAAAGCAAGATGAGTATGCAGCGGAAAACCGATCTGGATGAAGAGGAGCATCCCAAGCTATAGCACACTGCGGAGGCAGTGAATAGATCTAGTATTTTTGAATACGGAATAACCTTAAAACACCGTATACAAGGTCGTCACCAACGTACCCTTAGTACCCGGAGCCGGAAGGGATACCAACTGTTTGGTCGCTTTTACTTTAAAATTAAAAGGAGGTGCCAGCAGCTCAACCCCACTCTGCTTTTTAAGTCGGATACCTTGTCCGGAGATGATATCCGTATTAGGTATGAATTCCGCTTCCGGTACGTGCTCGGTAAGGATGATGTACTTGAATGCGTATAACTTGTTGACGATAGTCTGGATCTCGGCATTGGAGAGGTGTTGCAATACCTGCCGCAACAACGCAATATCGCCCTCGGGCAACGGGTCTTTGGCTAGGTCTAAGGTTTCAAAAGTGAGCTGCTTGCTTTTAAACGTCTTTTGGTTATGCGCGATCAACTCCGGGACGATGTCTGCGGCTTTATAGGCTTGGGTATAGGAGACCAACTCCTTCCCGACATTAAAATCCCCACACCCCAGATCACAGACTACAGGTGGATTTTCCAAACTTTTAAAAAAGCATATAACCGCCTTTAGGTATAGCTGTACAGTCTCTGCATCGTGCGAACCCGCCCCGGAATAAAATGGGGTGTTACTCCCACCCCACAGGTTCTTGGCATACACCTGTTTCATAGCGTCTTTGGTGGGCCAGGGGGTTTTGGAGGGGGTGTTCATTTGAGGTAATATAATGCGCTATTAAATCGAAATGTCACCTTAAGCTTATCGAAGGGACAGTCGAGAAATCACTGTTCAATCTTTTAAAAATCTTCCTTACTTTAACCACGTCATAAGAACTTTTTTGAATATGCGCTGGGTCAGTGCAACTGCTCTAACAAAGATGTGGTTGTCGTTTTTCTTTATTTTATTTACCTTTAAAGTTCACTAAATTAATACATCATGGGGAAATTTGAAGTTTATCAAGATGCTAAAACTGAATATCGATTTCGTTTAAAGGCAAGTAACGGACAAACTATATTGGCCAGTGAAGGATATACTACAAAAGCGGGATGTACGAATGGCATTCAATCGGTAAGGGAAAATTCACAGCATGATCAGCGGTTCGAACGTAAACAATCAAAGAATGCCAAACATTATTTCAATTTAAAGGCAACCAATGGTCAAATCATCGGTACGAGTGAACTGTATGAAGCTACCTCAGGTATGGAGAATGGGATTGCTTCCGTAAAAACAAATGCTCCTAATGCTACTGTAGAAGAACTCTAAATAGTTCGTTGAGTGGTAGACGTACACCTCCTTTTTTAAGAAGCTTCGATCTTGATACGAAGCTTTTAACTGGATGATGCGAACCCTTCCCGGAATAAAATGGGGTATCCCTCCCACCCCACAGCTTCTGTTCATACACCTGCTGCATGGCATCTTTGGTAGGCCAGGTGGAGGGTTTAGTCATTACAATGAGTTGATAATCTTCATGTATCAATTTTTATTAATAGCTAAGCAGAAGAATTGTTTAAAAACTATTTCTAAAAAAGACCAAAGCTTTAAACCCCTTCAAAGAATTTCGTTGCAAAAGCGCAGAATTCTATGATTACATCTTTATTTAATTCAAATTCTTTTCTCGAGCCTAAATAATTTCTTGAAGTCTCATTGATCTCTTTTCCAGTATTTAATTCTTCTACACTAATACATTTGATGTGTTTCTTAGATACCAGAATAATAAGTGCATTTTGATACGGATAATTCTTATAAAGATCTGCAAGGGTAAAGCATCCATTCGTCCTAAATTTCACTTCTATAAAGTGTACCGAATTATTATTGGGGTTTTGAATCACAAAATCTGGCATACGTCGAATCTCGCTGGCAACATCGCTTTTCACTCCTTTTAGTAATTCCATAATTCCGGGGATCGTATTTTCCATTCCATATCTAAAAACATTAAACCCCAGACTTAAAAAGAGCTCTTGTATTAAAGTTTCTGCAATACGACCTTTAATCATATTGTAACGATAGTTACGTTCCTGATGGCTCAGACCAGAAGCTTCAGGTAGCACAACTTCTTTTTCTTTTGATTTATCTTTTTTATAACAAGGATAGCATAAGCCTCCTTCAAATTTCGTTTCTGCCTTACAGATAATACATTGGGGCATAATTTTATTTTATTTTCAGTTCGTCTAAGGTTTTGCCTTCTTTATTCTTCTAGCTCATCCAGTCATTGGTATCAAAAAAGATTTTCCGATATCTCACTGATAAATTAACTTCCATTAATACAACCAATCGTTATGCGCGACGGGTAGACGGTTCAACTCATTCCTGTACAACCTCCATTTTGGCATAAAGACATTCATATATTTTACAAAGCGATCGTTGTGATTGCGTTCGAGTAAGTGGGTTAATTCGTGTACAATTATATATTCCAGGCAAATGGTAGGTTTCTTGGCTAATTCCAGATTAAGCCAAATACGCTTTTCTTCAATATTGCAGGCTCCCCACTTGGTGCGCATCTGTTTAACTCCCCAATCTGCTGCTTTAACCCCCATATGCTTTTCCCATTTGTGTAGTAAATCTGGTATTTCTTCTTTTAATCGTTTACGATACCATTCTTTAACCACCTTAGCTTTCTCTGCACGACTTGCATTAGGTTTTATCTGAAGAACCAATTCTTTAGTCCCTTCCAAATATACCGATGCAGGGCCACTGGTTTCCTCGACTTTTAACAAATAGCGCTTGCCTTTGAAATAGTGGCTTTCGCCATCTACAAATTCACGTTCTGATTCTCTGGATTGCTCTTTAAAGTTTTTAATGTGCTTCTTGATCCATGATAATTTAGAAATCGCAAATAAGCGTATAACCTCATTATCCACATCAAAAGGGGCGGACAAACGGATCCTGCCCGTGGGAGGATATACCGCCAGATGCATATTTTTGATATTCTTTTTAAGGACATCAATTTCTATATTTGCTATGGTTAATTGTTCTTTGCTAGTAGTCACGTTGCGCCTTGATGATTTCCATTAATTCAGTTGTCTTTTCCTCGTCATTTAAGAGATTTTGAATCGCTAAGCGCAATTTACGCTCCTTGATGGCTCCATCACGCCAACCATCCAGCTTATTAGCCTTAATAACATTATCAAGTGCCAATACCAATATTTCGTTGTGATCCAAATTATCATACAAGGCTCGCTTTGCTGCGTTGTCAAGTGTTTGCGGATAGCTGTTGGTTTTTTGAGGTGAAGTAACCAACTCTGCTAATTCCTTGATCTTTTTGAGATATTCCTGATAGGCCAGCGTCTCCTTTTTACGCTGAGCAATCAACTCGTCCAGTAGACGAGACATTTTTTCATAATACCTGGGGTTGGCCTGAGACTCTTCAATGATTACTTTACGCACATTGTTTTCAATGGTCTCTGCTACCGCTTCCTGTTTTTTGGTTTTATATTCAGCATCAGGTTCACTGGCCAGATTTACAATTAACTCCACCAAAGACTTGTTCTCAAAGTCTGAAATCTTTTTACTGGACATCGCATCAATATAGCGATCCATCAATTGACGCATTCCAGACTCAAAGCGCTTGAGATCTACATAATCCCTACTTGCCTTTTTTATGGTTTCTCTTAAATCAGTGTAAAACTTTACTTCATCTTTTATCGTTTCAGACTCTTTTGCGGTGTAGCCCATTGCTCCCATTTCATTGGCCACATTGGTATAGGCTCTGATGAGCGAAACCACAGCCTTATATAAAGCTACGCGCAATTCTTCCCGATCTTTTATGTCCTGAGGAATCTCAGTATTACCACAGAAATAACGAATAAAGGATGGCTCATCCTTAGGATGCACGGATTCGCAAATTGCTTTTACACGTTCTAAAGCTGTTTCCAACCGATCTCGTGATTCTTCAAAACGGTCTTTAAGCAATCCCTTTACATCATCTTCATCGTACTTATCAAAAGCCCCGGAGGTATAATCGTGGATGGATCGTTCTACACTTTCAAATAAGTCCTTATAGTCAATAATGTATCCGTATTCTTTATCGTCTTTATCTACCCGATTTACCCGGCATATCGCCTGAAACAGGCCGTGGTCCTGCATACTTTTATCTATATAAAGGTAAGTTGCCGAAGGCGCGTCAAAACCGGTAAGCAGCTTATCTACCACTATTAGCAGCTTCATTCTGCCGGGTTCCTTTATAAATTGCTCCTTCACTTCTTCTTCAAATACTTCTGTGGTTTTGCCTTTAAGCATTTGAGTATATACCTCATACTTCAGGAGTTTTTCGGTAGGGCTTGACTCCCCGGAATCTTCTCCTTTTATGTCTGCGTGATGGGGTTGGTAGGATGTAATGATAGCGCATTCTTTAAAACCTGCCTGCTGAAACAACTCATAATACTTACAGGCCTGATATACACTTCCTGAAACCAACATCGCATTACCCTCACCGGTAAACAAACGCGGTTTGGTATCAAAATCGTGAATAATATCATTGACAATTTTTGCAAGCCTTGATTTAGAACCCAGAACCTTCTGCATAGTACCCCACTTACGCTTTAGTTCGATTTTTGCGATATCGGTAAGGCCTTCAGTTTTGGCATCAAACCACTCATCAATTTTGTCCTGATCGGTCACAAACTGCTCCACATCGCGTGCCTCATACAATAGATCTAACACCACACCATCTTCTACCGCCTCATCAAATTTGTAAGGCTTGCCTATATAAGGGCCAAAAACCTCTATGCTCTTCTGCTTGTCTTTCTTAAGTAATGGGGTACCGGTAAAACCTATAAACAAAGCTTCCGGCAGAATGGCTTTCATTGCCTCGTGTAACTTTCCGCTTTGGGTTCGATGACATTCATCTACAAAGACATACAGATTCCCCTTAGCTTTAAAATCTGAACCCAGGCTTTCTTTAAGTTCCTGAATGTACTTGTCGTAGTCGGGCTCATCGGTGCGGTTGCCAAACTTATGAACGAGACTACAGATAAGCATCTCAGTCTTGTGGTTGAGCACGTTTAATAAATCCCTGCCTGAACTGGTACGGTAAATTTGCTCCTCTACCCCTATAAACAGCTTTTCAATCTGATCATCCAGTTCTTCGCGATCGGTAATGATTAAAACGCGGCTGTCGTCAATATTCTGGCGTATCCATTTGGTAAGCCAGACCATCGTAAGGCTCTTGCCGCTACCCTGAGTATGCCAGATGATACCGCCTTCTTTATTGTAAATGCGCTTTTGTGCGGCCTTAATCCCAAAATACTGGTTAGGACGACACAGTTTTTTAACGCCCTTATCAAAAATGGTAAAGTCTTTTATGATTTCAAGAATGCGACCTTTTGCACAAAGCTGAACCAAATGCGTGTCTATAACATAATCATATTCAGCAGTACCCGACTGCTCTTTCCACTTCAGGTAATATTTTTCGGAAGTTTTGATGGTACCGTAACGCAAACCCTGGGTATCGTTACCCGCCAGCACCAACTGTATTGTGGTAAAGAATTTCGGAATAAAATGATCACTTTGATTATCCAGATTTTGCCGAATACCTTCAGTAAGGCCTTTACGCGAACTCTTTAGCTCCAAAACTCCAAGGGCAATACCATTGACATAGATTACAATATCAGGGCGTTTGTTGTGCTTACCCTTAAAACTCACTTCCTCGGCAATGGCAAAGTCATTGTTTTCGGGGTTTGCCCAATCAATAAGCCAAACCGATTCTTTTGCTTCCCCCAGTTCTTCGCGTACATTGACGCCATATCGGAGTAATTTGTACACTTCCTTATTGGCATCGTATAAGCCGGAAGCAATACTGGTGACCGACTTTAAAAACTTAGATACCGCACGGTCTATAAGCGCAGCAGAATAGCCCTGCCTTTTTAGAAAATTTCTGAGTAAATCTTCTTCTACAGGCTGGGTACGCAAATCATCCTGCCAATTGCCCAAATACCGGTAGCCCAACTCGTTTTGAAAAAGTTGAACAATACGATCCTGGGAAGGCCGCTCTGCTTTGCCTATGTGGTTCATAACTTATTTTTTTGTTAGACTGTCTTTATGGGTAGCTCTATACCTATTTTAAAAAACCTATTATATTCAAGTTCTTTATCTAGATTAAAATTATCTTCTGTGAAATTTTTCCTGTTGGCATCTTGATTAGAATATATAACCAAACAATCAATGACCTGACTGGTATCATATTTCAAAAAATCATAAATCTTTTTCAATCTTGCATATCCACTAATTTGGCGAATATCCTCAGTACTAATGTTATCATTATGGTACCGAGGTTTGTACTTAGCATCAACAACCATTTTCACTTTACCATCATTAGTGTTAAGAATAAAGTCAGGTTCTAAATAATTAAACTTTTTATGATAAGTAACTTCCTTATATCCACTAAATCGCTCTTTCAATTTTGAATATATATAAAGCTCAAAAAGCTTACTCATATCTATCCAAAATGGGGGTGTTTTTATTGATTCTCTATTGGTTTGAACTATGTTATATCCATATTTCTTCAAAATAGTTTTAGCCAACTTTAAGGCAAGATTATATTCTCGGTAAATACCAGTAGACTTGGTATCCTTTAGCAATTTGATATCAACATCACTATCCACCAAGCTGAATGCAGGCTTTACAAAATTTATAAGGTGCTTAAGAGCAGAAGTATCTACTCCCTTCATATTTTGAATACTAGAGATTGTAAAGAGGAGCGCTTTTTTTAAAACCTTATTTTCAATATTATTAACCCCATACTCATCGTATTGGCAATAGGTACTTAATATATTGCCTTTTAAATGATTCTTCCTAATCGTATCATTAATCAAGATTTTACCTTTTACCCTGGCATTAAGGTTTTTAGAAACTTTATAGTAGGACTTCTTTAAACCTTTTTGAACTATCCGCTTCAAGACATTCAAAAATTGTACAAACAATAATGGGGTTAGTAAATCCTGCGATTGATTAATTGCTATACTCGGCTTGTCGAAATCTATTTCGCATAATCCATCTAAATGCTCATAATTTTGGGGTTCCTTGAATGCTGTAAAGAGCATCGTAAGATAGTCTACTTCCTTAGTATCTCTATCTAATTTTGGGTATACGTAAATGGGTAGTTTATTTTCAACAATCCAATCTACACCTACAAAATATGAGGTTTCAAACTTATACTCAACTTCGTCTGTAGCATCATAAAAAATATTATAGCAATAAGCTCTATTTGGTCCTTGTTGAATTGACTTAGAATACGATCTCCCCTCAAGTAAAGCACTATGTTTATCTATATGCTCATAACCTTGTGGTTTATTATAACCGTATTGCTCTCCAAGTTCTATCATTTTAGAGTGCATTTATTTCATTTCTAGCCGTTTCCTTTAAAATACCATCATTTACATACTCTTTTAAAATAGGAATGATTTCATACCTTTTTCTAGTTAGAAAATCATCATCTGTTTTGATAAAATAACTGTGTCCTAACCACACATCTTCTGGCCTAAATTCTTCTGATAAATAATCTGATGGTTCTAGTACTACGGTATCATCTTGTTCATATTGATCATAATTTTTGATAAATAAAGCCGCTACTTTCTCAAAAATTGCAAGCTCAAAATTGTCAATATTTAATGCCTTAGGTAACATATCTACAAAAGCAAACCTTCTTCTAATAGCATAGTCAATATGGCCTACACTTCGATCTGAAGTATTCATAGTACCAATAATGTATAGATTCTCAGGAAGCATTAACGTATTTCCTTCTTCTAGAGTCGCATACATACTTTCTACCTGTTCCCCTCTATACTCTAACGCGTAGATGAGTTCCCCTAAAACAGCCGGTAAGTTAGCCCTGTTAATTTCATCAATAATAAGCACATAAGGTATATTGGAAGCAACTGTATTCGGGGCCTCGTAATCCTTTAGTTTATATTTCTCATTTGGATCTTTTAAGTAATTCAAAACAATTTTTTGATAGGTCTCATACTTTAGATCTGTTTTACCAAATTTATACAGTTGATAGGTAGTCTCATAAGTTGCTACTGGTGAATTAAACTTAATATTACCACGTGAATTTAATGTCACCGTAACATCACTACTACCAACAATATCAATCCTTTTTGAATTAATATCTTCAATTAATTCCCGCCAGGCTCGATCAAAATCATCTACACCACCAGATAAATTACTTTCGTTAGCTTTTTTAGCAAATGCACCTAAGGTTTTATTTACAGTTTTATATTCGGGCGTCGCACTAACATCTGTTTTTACTACGATCCCACGTACAAAATCTTCATAAGAATAAGCTGGATGGAATTGAACTAACTTAAACTGTTCCGATGATTCCAGTTTTACTTTTTGTTCTTTCTTATCATCAGTTACAGTACCAAAAATTAACTGCTCAGCAATATCCTTAGCTTCTCTAGTTTTACCAGTTCCTGGAGGTCCTTGTAAAATAACCTGCTTTTTATGTTTAAGTATTTTTATCATCTCTGTTTTCTTAAGTTTACTTTGCACTTGCCGTACATTCATATACATTTTATCAACAAAACCCCTATTTTTATTTTCGACTTCCTTAGCAAGGGAGGATCGTTCTCTTATTGTATTTTTATCTCCATCCCATTTGAATACTAACCTGGAAAAATGTTGCTTATCGACGACACTGCCTCTTTTCTCTATAATTTCTTTAATCAGTAAAATAATGTCATGCCAGTGATTATTATTTTCAAAATTATGATGATACTGACCTGGTTTTCCGTCTGCAGTAATTCTCTGAATAAATCCCGTTTTTTGATTATTAGCTAGAAGTTTTAAAAATCCCTTAAAATCATTATCGCCACTCGGAGCAATTTCATCTATTACAATTTTCTCTAGCTCCGCTTCCCCAGAACCTTTCGCCCAGTCGTGATAGTCAATATCTAACCAGAACACCTCGTCCTCAAAATACTTTTTTATATTGGTTGGGTTTCTTACATGTGCTTGGTGTAAAATATTCTTATAGTAAAGTTTATTTGTTTTAAATACTTTACCACGGTAATGGTATGTAACCTCAACAACCTTTTGGTTGTTGAATTTCTCTAATTCTGTGGTTACATTGTTTTTAAAGACTTCGATTTCTCTAAAAAATTTAATACACTCTAAAATTTCTTCTCCCATCACACCAACCTCGTTTTACCGGTTAATAACTCCTGCATCATCCCTTGTTTGATTTGTTGATACTTTTCTTTTTTAGCCTCAAGCTGCTCCAACTCGGCATCCATATCGCTTAAGATTTCGGCAATGGATTTTTGTTCTTTTGGCGACGGAATGGATAATTCTAGCTTTAGTAAATCTTTAGTGTATATCGCTGCAACACTTGTTGTGCCTGTTGCTAAACTTCTTAAATCCGAAATTACCCTAGGAGTATTTAGTAAATTATTCATGAAGAAATTAGACCCTACATATTTTTCATCAAATTCTAACCGCATTATATTTGAATTGAAAAAAGCAAGTGGTAATTCATCTTTCCAAATAGATATTTTTCCAACTAATTCCAATGTATTTCTTGTATTAAAAAGAACATCTCCATATTTAAGGATATCATCCTCCGATGGGTTTATTGAATTAGGGATGTATTGTATCTTATTCAAGTTTATGTTTCCTCTTCCTAAATTTCCCATCTTAATAAGAGGATAATCTGTTTCGGTCTCTATATTTTCGTAATTACCTCCTAAACGATAATCTTTTAAAATCTCATTAAATGAAGTTTTAAACCAGTTCTCATTCGGAGTTAACAACTGCTGCATAGCGCCTTGTTTGATAGCTTTCTTTTTGGCAATTAAAGCATCTAGCGAACAGATCAACGCATCGACATCGCTTAAAGCTGTAGCAATGGTTTGTTGTTCTTTAAGGGTTGGAGGGACTAAAATTTGAAATTCTCTAATGTCCTTTGGACTTATATGTGGTATAGCTGAAGAAGTTTTTATCCTTTCACAATGTTCGGTGAAGTATTTACTGCAAATCCATTCCTTAAGAAAATTTATTTCAATTTTTTCAGATCTTATTCGTGCTACCCTCTGCAATAGTAATGAAGGTAAATCCTTCTTTTGAAGTTGGGCAAAACTTTTTCCTACCAAAGACCCGTCCATTGCAATTACAATATCTCCTTCTACCAAAAGGTATTTTTTTAGATCAGGAGTTATTTTTTCCCAATACTGAGTTATATCTTCATTCCAGTCTGTGCGATTTCTTTTTACATTTGATCCTCTTAAAAGTTTTACTCCTGTATTTTTATATTTGCTACTAGCAAAAGGAAAGCCTGTCAATAAGTCTATCTCATTTTCAATAAATGAAATTTTCCAATCTTCAGGTATTAGACCTAACTCTGTCTTTTTAAGACCAGACTTTTCTTTCTTTGTTAGTTCCATACCAATCCCATTTTTTCCAGATGTGCAGTTACCTTGTTTTCTAAATCAAGGGTTTCGGTATCCAGTTCATTTAAAGTATGCTCATAGCGGGCAGCCAATTCTTTAATGCGGTTTGCCAAACGCTGGGAAATGCCGTCTATTTCGGTCTGCATATCGGCATACAGGCTTGCCAGCCATTTGTCTTCTACCACAAGTTTTCGCACTTCAGCTTCGGTAAGTTTGCCGTATTGCGCTAAAGTGTTTTTGTCCAGTTCGGCTTCGGCAGCTTTAATGTCTTTTTTAAGGTTCGCTTCTTTGGTGTAGAGCTTTAGCCACTTTTTGGCAACCTGTAAATCGGTAACCAGTTTATCGCCATAAGCTGCATCCGGTTCGGCTGCCATTGCCGTTTGCTGGGGTTGGGCTTCAGCCTTTAATTCTTTACTCACCCGCGTTACTTCAGCTTTATTAATTTTGTCCAAACTACCAAAAGCCCCGTCATCGCCACTGTGCTCTTCCTCTAGCGAGGAGCGCTCGGCTTGTGTGGTTTCCAGCTCGCCCTGTAAAGCTTCCAGCGCCTGTTGCTCTTCGGCTAAATAGGTATTGATTACCAAAGCCTTTGGGATGAGTTCGCACGTCCAGCCCTTGTCAACTTCCTTTCCTCGGTTATTCTTTTCAATGATGCGCTGTACCTTAGCCACCCAGCCTTCTTCCACCAGCATATACACATCGTCTTTAAGGGTAGCACCCCAGTAGTTCATCAAATGCTGATACACCTCATAACGGCCTATAAGCGGTTTGTTTGCATAGCGTTGCAGCAGGTCTTCGGCGATCTGCTTAATAAACGCCTTGGGTTTGGTGTCTTCATCAATGGCATTCATCTCTGGGAGGTTGGCTTCTTTAAATTCGGCAAACAAGGTGTCAAGCTGCGTGTTGTAGCTCAAAAAATCGGGATGGTTAAAAATGGTTTCTTTAATATCCCCTTTCGCGACATTCAACTTCGAATAGCCCTCCCGTATGGGCGTAAACAATTCTTTACGCAAATTGGGGTACACTTCCCAATAGGCCTGCAAATCATCAATATCCTTTTGCGGGATGCCGCCGTTAAGGTGCGCGTTTAAATCCTGTATATCCTCATCTTCCTGCGTATCTATATATCTGGGAATATTGAGGTTGTATTCATTCTTTTCAATCTCTTCAAAAGGCACCAGACGCGAATATTTGGCAAGCTCCCACTGATTGTTAAACACGTCAACAATCTTGTGCAAGTCCTGCTCGCGCAGGCGGTTTTTGTTTCCGTCTTTTATAAAGCCCTTACTGGCATCAATCATAAAGATCCCAGTGCGGCTTTCGCTATGTTCCTTATCAATTACAAGAATACAGGCAGGGATACCCGTACCGTAAAACAGGTTTGCCGGCAGGCCTATGATGCCTTTAATCCATTTGCGTTCTATGATATTCTGGCGGATGCCTGCTTCGGCATTACCGCGAAACAACACCCCGTGTGGCAGGATCACCGCGCCTTTCCCGGTGCTTTTCAGCGAAGCTAAAATATGCAGTAAAAAGGCATAATCACCATTCTTCTCAGGTGGCACCCCATAACCCTGAAAGCGCTTGTACTCATCCTGAAGCGGCGCAATCCCGTTGCTCCAGTTCTTTAATGAAAAAGGTGGATTGGCCACCACAAAGTCAAAGCGTTTTAGATTCCCGTCTTCGTCTGTAGTCTGCGGGTTTGCCAGGGTATTCTTGCCGTAAATAGTCGCCTCGGGATACCCGTGCAACCACATATTCATAATAGCCAGACCTTTGGTAGCAATGTCTTTTTCCTGCCCGTAAATGGTGAGACCGTTAGGGGCTTCCTCAGCTACCTTAAGTAACAGCGAACCCGAGCCACAGGTAGGATCGTAGGCTGTGTAGGATGGCACATCGGCTTTATCAACGTCCAGTACTTTTGCCAAAATGCGCGAAACCTCAGCCGGAGTATAAAATTGTCCTTTGCTTTTACCGCTTTCGGTTGCGAAGTGACGCATGAGGTATTCATAGGCATCGCCCAGAATATCGTCATCTTCGGCGCGGTTGTTTTTAAAGTTAAGCGCCGGATTCTCAAAAATGGCGATGAGTTTAGAGAGTCGGTCTATTTTTTCCTGACCACTGCCCAGTTTATCATCGTCGTTAAAATCTACGAGTTCCATCGAACCCTCGAGGCCGTTAGCGGCAAAGAGCGGTCTTAGTATTTTTTTGTTGATATCGTCGCCAATGCTGTCTTTACCTTTAAGTGCGATCATATCTTCAAAAGACGCGCCCTCCGGAACCACGATCAGGTCATTCTTCCCCGCGTATTTATCGCTTACATACTTTACAAAAAGCATCGTAAGCACATAATCTTTGTATTGGGAGGCATCCATCCCGCCGCGCAATTCGTCGCAACTTGCCCAGAGTGAGCTGTATAAATCTGATTTTTTTATGGCCATTTGTTACGTTTTAATGCTGTCCAAGATAAGTATTACAATAGTTTTAAAAGCCTGTACTTTCAAGACAAGATCAATAACAATTGCATTGTCGCTTTATAATATATTTATGGAAACGCTCTCCATAGGATTTTCCAATATCGTACAAGCCATAATAAAAATAGTCCCAGGATGTGGATGGTATACCGCAAAAAATATACTCCTTGGTATATATGCTATATTCATCCTTTTTTATCTCAGCAACCACGAGAATCGTATTATCAATAGTATAAGCAGTAACTTTCTTCAACCAAGAGGAATCGTAGAGTTGATAACTGCTTACCTCAGCCTTTTTGTAACCATTTTTCTTTACGTAATCCAGTAGATCCAAACAGGCTACATCTTGAGCTTGAGAAAAAAATGTTGTGATAAGTAATACAAGGAGTAGTGCTTTTTTCATAAAGTATATTATATTAAAGTTTTAAGATATTTGGACTCCATTTAAATTTTTAGTCAACAGCTCTATAGTTTTCATATATGATTTTAATTCATCCTTTTCTATTTCGCTGAATTTATCATAATTAAGTGGAGCATATTTATTGAGATAATCGTAATGAGGCTGACTCGTCTCAGCTATTTTAGTGATTAATTTAGAATCGGACTCTAATTCGTTTTTAGCTTTAGGGCACCCCTCAGTTATTAGAGCTTTTAAATTTTTAATTTCTCGCTTAAGCTCTTTAATTTTTTTATTGGCTTTTAGAAAAGAGTATGTACCCGATCCCAGTACCGAAAGTGTAGAAGCTGCTATTCCAATTGGGCCGAATAAAGCCAACAGCGTAGTCCCCGCAGCCATTCCACCGCCACCAGCTACAATGGCTCCTCCACCTAACCAAGCAAGAATAGCATTAGAAGCAGCCGCGCCCGAGAGAGCAGATATTGCAGTCCCGGTTGAGGCAATACCATAAGTTGAAGCCATGGCAGTAGCTGCTGTAGGGCCTAATGTTGCCACGCTTATGCCCATTATAGTTGCACTGGCTCCTACAATTGTTTCAGTTTTATAAGAGTGCTCTTTTAAATTTGAATGATATTCCTTTTTAATATTCTCAAAATTCTGAGAGGCGCTTTTATACTCTTCTAAAATCAAAAAATATTCAACTGGAAGGGCAACAACTCGAGTAAGTAATCTTTCTGTTTTAAGTATTAAATTTTCAGCTAACTCAGATTTAATTTTATAATTACTAGACCCTACTTCATTTAATTCCTCTACAGCTAAATTATAATTAACTAGGGTTGATTTGAGCTTATCCTCGAGCTCCTTTATCTCCTTTTTTTTAAACATAGTTTATCAGTAAAATTTTAAACATTTTAAATACTATGATATTTATCCATTTGGTAACATCATATTCCTCATATCGCCTTCATCATAACCATCATCTAAATCATTCTCTTCTTTGAAGTTTTGAAACTGCCTATTTAAAGCATCCCATTCGCGACTATCGTCTTGAGCTTCCATCAAGTCCGATTCTAATTGCAGAACTCCATCATAATCTTCTTGCCCTTCCTCATAAAGTTTTACTAGTTCTTCTAGTTCAATTCCCAATTCGTCTAAATCTCGCATATCTGTTAAGTGTTTGTGTTATCCCAACTTTTTAAACTCAAAGTGATAGGTAAATAAATTAACCTCTTCATCTGTTTTTACCATTTCGATTAAACTATTTGTAGCCTGGTGTAAGCAAATGATTCCTTTAACCGTTTTACTTGTTCCTTTTTTCACCCCCTTTATATAGCGCTTAACTTGATTATAAACTTCAATACCGGCATCATTTCTTTTAAGCTCTAAAACATATAACGTATCGGTTTTCTTATCAATTAGCAACAGGTCTATTATCCCCTTAATATTCGGATTTGTATATTGTTTTCCATAACCCGCGTTGTCTTGATATACTTCTAAATCTTTACCAAAAACCTGCATACCGTATTTGATCTGGAGTTCAATTAAATCTTCAAGATTTTTTTCAAGAGCTAACCGGTTTGCGCTTACAAAGTCATTAATCCCAAAAGCTCTTTTCTTATGAAAAATTGGAGGTAAAATTTTATTGGCTGTTTCCTGTCGACTAATCTTATCCGAAACTGATTCAAGAAGGAATTCAATCAAAGTAGAATCGGGTCTGAGCTTTTTAACACGTTCTAAGAACTTTACAGCTTTCTTATAATTGGTCTGCTTATCTAAGGCGACAATGTAATTATTAACCCAAATATCAAAGTCAGTCTTATCATCAATATTAGCTGTATAACTTTCTGTAATCGCTATAAGTGATTTTAAATCAAAAAGAGTTAACAAAACGTCCCCGTTTTCTTCTGCCGTTTTAAATTCACCAATACTCACAGAAGCGCTAAGAATATATTGACACAGATCATAGCTTAAAAGGCGTAAATCTGTGTCCTCATTTAATTGCGGTGCACTTTTTTGCAATTCTTGAATGTCTGTTAACACAGCTTGAAAAAGACGTCTGGCATTTTTATAATTCTCTAAATTATAATAACAAACCGCCAGATAGTAATCTCCTAATTGATTATCAATGGTATTGAAATAAAATAAAGCTATCTCAGGGGTATCTTCAGTAAGTAATTCGACACCTCGTATAAAATTATAAGCCATTGGTTCGCTCTCACCTTGCAACGTTAATTGTTGCTTTACATACTCATATTGCTCGTCTGATATCATTCCAAAAAAGAACTTGTGACTCAAAAGATAATTTATTGGCGCCTCGGAAATATCCTTTATAACATCGCTCACGTAATAATCTAGAAAGCTATCCGGCAGTGTGGCTAGCACTTCTTCAAAACGATTGTAATCACTGTAAACAATATGTATTTGAAGATCCAGCATCGCCTGATAAGCTTTAAATGCTGATTCCCGTGTTTGTTCTTCACAAGCTTTTATTGCCAGTCTGTAAAAGCGTTGTAAGCCAGCTTCATCTTCGTATTTATTCATATGGGTCGTGTAGTTTTATTTAATCACTTCTCTAAACTATTCCAAGATCATCATCCCAACTTTTTAAACGCAACCTGATAGCTAAAAAGTTCGATGCTGTCATCCTCTTTGACTTTAGCGATCAAAGCTTCTTTGGGTTGATGTAAACAAATAATACCCCGTACCGGTTTCTCTGTATGTTGTTCCAAACCTTGCGTATAGCGTTTGATCTGGTCATACACGGCTACACCGGCGGTATTGGGTTTAAGTACTACCGCATAAAGTATATCTGCAGCCGTATCCATAAGCACCAAATCTATTAACCCGGTTACATGAGGTACCGCATAGTGTTTTCCGTATCCGTATTCATCGTGATACACCGCTAAGCGTTTACCAAAAACCGGCATCCCGGCGTCGATTTGCTGTTCTACCAAATCTTCGAGCTTCTCTGCTCCGGCAAAGCGTTTGCCCTTTAGGAATTCCTTTAACCCATAGGCCTTTTCTTTATGCAATATGGGCGCTAAAATGGAGTCCGCAAATAGCTGTCGATCTAATTGATCTGCGCTGTTTTGCAGTCTGCGTTGAATCAGGCTGGCTTCGGGGCTTAAACGCATGCTTTCTTCCAGCAAGGCTTTGGCTTCTTTGTATTTGCGAAGTTTTACCAAAGCAGTCGTATAATTGTTTACAAAGACTTCAAAATCTGTTAGGTCCTCGGCGTCTGTGGTATTGCGCTTAGCAAGTGCTGTCATCTCCTTAAGTGAAAATTCCTGCAGTATCAGTTGAGCCATACGTTCGGCTTCTTTATAGTCCTCCAGCAAGACATTAGCCCCCAAGGCATAGTGGCTGAGGTCATACAGCAAGTACCCATAAGTTTCGTGCGTTTGAAATTCTTCAAAGTCCTCTTGAAGGCTTAAAAGTGACTCAAACAATGCCTGAAGAAGTTGTTTGGCATTTTCATAATCCTTTAAATGGTAGTAGCACATCCCTGAGAAATACTGGCCTAACTCACTGTCAATTTTAGTGAAGTACGGTAGCGCCAGTTCCGGACTGCTTTGCATAAAGAGCTCAATACCGCATATAAAGTCATAAGCTGCTGGAGCATCTGCTCCTTTCACCTTCAATTGGTGCTTTACATAAGCATAGTGTTCATCGGTGAGTAAGCCTAGAATACTTTGATGATCTATAAGATACAAAAGCGGATTAACGTCAATTTCTTCAATCATGTCCGCTACATACAGGTCGAAAAAGCTGTAGGGCAGCGTTTCCAATACGTCCCCAAAGCGCTCGTGGTCATGCGTAACAAGAAGTGCTTGAACCTCCTCCATCGCTTCATAAGCCATGGCTGAAGCTTCTTCGGTTTGTACTAGTGCGGCTTGAAGCGCAAGGGTGTAAAACCGCTCAAGTCCGGCTGCGTCTTCGTCATCGTATGGATTACTCGTATTCATAAGGCTTTAGGTTATCAATTCTCTAAACCAGTTGAGGATCCTCACTAGGGCAAGGATGTCGAGTTCGCAATTGCGCAGATAAAAGAACCCAATTTATCATGCGTGGAGTGATTCATTAATTTTTAAATTTTTCTGTTTCTAAAAATAGGGAAGCTAGCAGACCTACAGCAACTAAAACATCAACTATATTCCATAACGTACGTCCCAGTGCGATTTTGAGCAAGGGCTGAAACAAAATGGCCAAGGCTAAATAGATAAATGCACCCCCGGTATTCCCTTTCTGATACGATGTATAGGCTAACCAAGCAAAACCAATCAGTGCACAAAAACGTACAAATTCATAATAGCCATAGGGTAATTGAAATAAGCAGAGCAGGAAAAGAATGGATAGTGCTAGTTTTATAACTACAGATAGATGCATAACTGCGAATTGAATTTAATAAATTGAAAACGTATTGCTATTGATAAAAGCCTCATAGGCATTTACGCTAAGATGCAACAGGCACAGATTGATTGTTATCCATAAAACCGGTTTTAAAAAATTAAGATCAGCGCGCTTCATCATCCCTCCAATCCCCTCTGCGAACAGATAGGAAATTAAAATCAAAATACCATTGGCTACAATAACCAAAGATGTACTTGCTATTAAGGTGAACGTCTCACTACTTTCTGCATTCAGAAATGTAATGTAATTCATCACCCATTTATGGGTTAAAAAGACTGCCGTAACAAGATTAAAGTTAAGCGCCAGGACATTATAGACCAGCGGCATATTTTCTTTATTTAAAAATGCCTCATTGCTGTACTTTTTCAGAATTATTCGGTTTCCGAAATAGATAAGGACTAAATAAAATAAAAAGGTTAAAATGGTGATGTAGAACATAAGGCTGTGTTTTAGTTTAGATTAAGATTCCAATATGAAGTATTACTAATTGTGGCCGGTATATAGCCTGCTTCAAAACCAGTATTAGTAGTTTCCCATAAATAGTATTTAGTACCGTTTACCCATTTATAATTAGGCGAAAGAATGGGAAGATCAATTCCTAAAATGGAATGTTTGTATTTTTCACTTCCAAAAATAACAACATCATAACCTTCCTGCTTAAGAAGTCCATAGAGAAATAAAGTGCGGGTATCGCAATCCCCTTTTAAATTCATCAAGAATTCTGCTGGTGCATTAATCCCGTGTTTTACATTAGGCTCACACGGACTCGTTGCTAATAAATCTCTAAGAAACGGATCCTGATAGGAAAATGGGTTACAAGTATTCTCAATAATTACATAATACGGTATACTTTGAACCATACTTACGATCATATTGGCATAGGCTACTTTATCAAGATTTCTCGAGTCCCTCAGTTTTCTGAGCTCAGGAATTAATAGATTATACGAGTTTAAAGATGCTCCCCTATTCAAAATAGCAAGCATTTGATTGTAATCTCGTGAACTGGATATACCATTAATGCTATTGCGCAATTTTGAAGCTGCGTTTACATCTGTTCCCGCTATGGAAAGCGTAGCAGTATAGCTATTATTGAGATAATCGTTCCATTGTAATCTGTGTGTATAAAGTTGTTCGGTAAACTCAGTAGCTTCTTCTACAACAGGAGGTGGAATGCGATTAGATTCTGTTTTATGATCTTGATAGTAGGATATATTTTCTATAAATTTCAATACACCCACTATTAAAAATAAGCCAACTGCAATTCCAAATAACCACTTGAACAAGTTAAAAACCACTACTATAAATCGGTTGATAAAACGGGGAAGAATAGTTAGTAACCATATACCAAATATGCTTAGGGCAAAGATAAAAAACCATTGCCCCATAACCGCAATCATAAAAATCAGTATAAATATGCCTATACCTGCTGTAAATATTCCTCCTAGGATATCCCAGCAACCCGTGGCCTCATAATTGAATCTATCACTTTTAATGCGGGTATTTTCCCAACGATACTTTGCTTTGTCGAAAGACTGGGAACTGCTTTTGTATAATTCATCATAAATTCCCTTTAAACTGCGCGGCCCATTTACACCATCCTTATATACAGTATCGCCAATCCACTTTGAAGTGCCAACATCAAATTCTTCTTCTAAGTCTGTAAAATTTGCTTCAATGAAATGATCTTGCAGAACTTCCAGTTCAAATTCCTGAGGGCAATTTTGATACGCCGCTCCCCATCCGAGAAAGTCCTGGCTTGCATCTGGAGAAGCTTTAACCAGTATTAGGTCGCCTGCTTTATAAAAATCCTGTTGAGGTATTAATGCTATTTTACCGCTCCCGTAACTCTCTGTATGTATTTCATATAAATTCTCATACTCAATACGTTCTTTGGGTATTTTAATCAACCCATATGCTTTAACTCGTATGGTAGAGCTGAGTTCATTTCCCGCTTTTGTACTGTTAAAGCGTTTACCGCTAATATTACCATTTGCATCTACATAGGCATCATCAATTATGATTTCATCATATTTCAACCGGTAGGGCTTACTAAAATCATTCGCTACAATGGTCAGGATTTCATCAGGAAGGGAAAGTGTTGAGACTTTATTTTTATTAATTGAAGGTGGAATTTCTGGCGCGAGATATTTATGAGCTACCTGTAATTCGACCCCTGCAATACTCTTAATATCAAACAACTCACTATGCACCGTCGCAGCTGACTTCTTGCCATATGCTTTAAACTGTAAAAAGCCCTCAACGTAGTTATAGTCCTCGTAAGGAATAATCTTTTCAATTACCTTCATCAAGTAACCATTTTAAGAATTCATCCTTATTTCTCTCTTTAGGCTTAGGCTTTAATCTTGTATTATAAGGCGGATCAAGGTATGCTGTTTTATATCGGTAATTGGTATCTGCACTAAACCCGCTAAGTATGGCATTATACTCATTAACAAAGGCTGCATGATGTTGATCAATGACTTTGGTTTGTATTCTACGCTTAACCTTATAATAATTGTTTGAAATGCTGATAAATCTTTTGAGGAATACGGGGGCGATAAATAAAGAAATTATACCCATAGAAATCAGAAGAGACAGGCTTACCATAAAATAATTCACAGGTCTTTGGTCAGAACGGTCTACATAAAACAGCGTATTTAAAATGATCACTTTTTGAATGAAGTAATTATTGCTATCCTGTTCTTTTTGAAATAACGCCAATTCATCCATATTCTGAAAATTAAAATGACGCTCGTAGTTTTTTAATTCTACGTCTTTGTAATGTGTTATTTCACGAGTTAGATAAGACTTAAAAATTAGTGAGTTTATGGGTTGTGCAACTAAATACCCCAGTGCTATCAAAAATAGGATTCGTATCAGAAAGGAAATTCGTTTCCCTGTTTTTGAATCCTTAGCCTCTGGCAGCACATTACGGCTTAATGTATGTAACAGAAAGAGATAAAGAATCAAAATAAATAAGCCACAGTAAGCACCAACCAAAACATCAGCTACCGCAGATTCCAGGATTTGATCAATGCCATACGCTATACTGAGCGTTGAGGAAATACTGATAAGTAATACCAGTAAACCAATCAACCCAAACCTAAAGCCTATTTTAGAACTACACTGACTCAGTATGTGTGGATCTTCCCCTGCAAACCACCAGAGCACGGAATTGTTGATAAGCTTGCTCATGACTCATAGGTTATAAAGCTTTCTGGATTCTCATCAATTTTTTTCTTTTCCTGTTCTTCGAACTTTTCTATAGCATATTTAGTTATACGCAATTGAGCATCCAGAAATTCTTTCTTCTCATTAATATGTTTTTCTGCTGCCAGATACCTTACCAATTCTCGTTGAACACCCTCCTTATCTTCGTAATAATCTTCTTCTACGTAAATTCCATTCTCTGCCAATTCCAGCTGCTTGTAATTATCAGACATATAATCATAGGGAGATTTGATTAGCATCAGTTTAAAGAATATGGGGGTTAACTCGATGGCTAAGAACAGAAGGGTTAAAAACCACGATACCGCCGGATATTCTTCTTCGGCTAAACCTATCCGTATTGCCAGTCCATCAAGCAACTTAGCTTCCTTCTCAATATCTTTAAATTTATCCTTCTCATCAGCTAATAGATTTTTCCGTTCATCAAGAAGACTTTGATAACTAAGATCCCCTTTAATTTCATTTATTTTTTCTTGAATCTTTGCCTGCTGCCTTTTGAATTCATCACATTTTCCTCTACACCCGCCATTTGAATTTTCATACTCAATTTTTTCCTGCAGTCTATCATAATCATCCTGATACTCGTTTAATCTTTGTTTATAGCTAGCAATATCGCTATCCAGCTGTACCAAAGTCGCTTTATCTGTCTCTTTGACTTTTTCAATTTCATTTTTATAAAAATCCTTTTGAATTGAACTCAAATGCCTATCGATTTCGCCTTTTAAAATTCGTATCTCTAATGGTTTAGAAATAGACACCGCGATTATTATCCCCATGATTAATCGAGGTAAAGCACCCTTGAGTTCGCCCCAAGTAATAGCTTCCGTACCATCACCCTTACCGGTACTGGTGACAATAAACCGATCTATATTATAAATAATGAGACCCCATATTATACCAAATAAAATCGCTGTTAAAACGGTTGGTATATCTGTAACCTCCTGTATTGCTGAAGTATTTTCTATAACCTGATTTGCGCTAGTAAAACCTGTTTCTACATATTGATTTTCAGTTATATCTTTAGGTCTGAAAATGGTGTAAAAAGCATAACCTCCACTTAGCCCGGCCATAATTGCTGTTGCCACAACAATACCTCCCAGACAGAAGTATTTAATTTGATCGCTATAAGTTGCTTGTGACAGAATGAATGCATCTCCTCCAGCAGCCTTCCAAAAGAGCTTCATTATTTTGGATGGTTGGGATGGTTGGTAGGTTAGTGGTTTATCCATTTTTCTTTTTGAGGTTAATTAGTGAATAGTGCTTATCAACAAGCTTTACATTCTTATTTAGGGTTAAATCATTTTTCTTTTGAAGTATGAACTCATGCAAGGGTATAAGTTGTAAACCCTTTGATAGATTAATATCTTTTATACGCAGAGATGGACTTTGTCTTTCCATTTTGGCAGATAGAGGGCGGCGGGAATCTAAAAAGCATAATGTTGATACATTTACAAACATTGGAGTAATATCAACAGACTCATAATGAATAGTTCTTTTAAAAAGCCCCTTAATATCAATTTTAATAAAACTATCTTGATAAAGTCCACATACATAAACCTCACGCCATTTAACCTTATAGTCATTTATTTTAATGCGATAACCTCCGTATACTTTTATGTGAACACGATATAGCTGTTGTGATGACTTATTAATACCGTATACTTCTATTAATTTTATTTTGGAATTAAACACCCCTCTAAAAAATCGTTTGACGTATAATAAGTTCATAAAATCGATAATAGCCAATTGGAGTACTAAAATAGACTATTCAATATTTTGGTTTTTACGCATTTCTGTATTCCCTTAAAAAAAGGGGAAAAATACCCGCTATTGGGGATTGTTAATAAAAGCTAAAAGAGCTTACTTTATGAGAACTAATCAACTAACAATCAAAAACCTACATTATGAAAAGGATTATTTTTATTTTGATCAGCCTGGGTATAGTCTCTTTTAAATTACAAGGACAGTCTTTTAACGTTGATAAAGATACCTTGCAACGGACGGACAAAACGGGCATCTACACCTTCTCTATTCTAAAGGCAAAATTACCTACTCAAGATGCTAAAAATTATATCCTTGAACTTAATCCTGATAGCAAAAGTTCCTTAAATACCTCTGACTATATCCTATCATATAAACCTACAAACCTAACTACACTGGAGGATAAAGAAAAAATTAGCTTCTATTTGGAACTTAAAGAAGATTCTATACAAGATAGACCCCGTAACTTACTCCTAAATCTTACTTTAAACGATACGGTCAAAAAAGAAAAAACAAATACAGATCAATTAGATTTACATATTTTACCGTTCTCTAAAGTAAATACTCAATATGCCTATTTAGCTTATATAGGTACCAATTTTGATCTAGTAGATGGGATTAAAACCAATAATCTATTTTTTGCAGCCAATGTCTACTTAGATCCTATGCCTAAAAAAACAGGCTGGTATCTTAGTCTTTATGGCAACAGAACATTTACCGCTACAGATTCCACACAAGTATCAGGAAGAGAACAGCGTATAGAACGTATCAATGCAGACAGTATCTTGGTTTACAGGGAAAATGCGACGCTCGTACGCACTAGTGTTTCTGATAATTTAGGGGCTCATACAAGTTTTCTATGGAACCTAACCAACTTCAATAGCAATACCAAATTAATGGTTTCAGCATCTACTGAATTCATATGGCGCAGGACTCAAGTCAATTCTCTTTATAAGGATGGTGTTCCTACAGATACCGTTGGTATGGCACGACCTATTCGCACGAGTATTATACAGCCGCCTAACAACTTCACCACATACTCTAATGAGTTCTCGTTTAATATTGGCCCCGGTCTGTTTCTATCACATCAAACAAATAAAATGAGTGTACGTTTACAAGTATCTTCAGGCTATATCAGTGAATACATTCCAAGATATAAAACACTAAACAGTGTTTTAGAACGGAATTATCATAATCAATCTGACGTCTATTTTTTAGGTAGGGCTTGGATTACGGAAGCTACTTCAGGAATCACCTTGCAGGCAGAAGTTACAAATACGCTGATAAATCCTCGTCCATTCTTCTCTGTAACCTTATCTAAGGCAATAAACTTTAAAAATCTAGGAACCATATTTAGTCCTATAACGACGAGGTAACAACTTTCATTAAAAGTATTCCACTATAATACATTTCTCCTTTCCTTAATTAATTGATCCATTTTTAAGAGACAGTCGGTGTCTTTATAATTTAAACACCAAAAAACCCGCTAGGTCCATAGCGGGTTTCTTTGTTTAATGCTTTGAATACTACTAATTCAAGTAACTAAAGGTCACGGTATAAAAATCCACTGCCCCACAGAGCATCGCATCAAAAAGTGTCAGTTCACGTGTTTGCTTGAGGTCTCCGCCAAAAGCTAACGTATCGAGAACTGTCAGTTCGAGTGATTTTTGAGAACCTGAGTTCGAAAAAATTGTTCCCGAAAGCTTTCGGGAGAGAACTCCGCTTAGCTTGAAACATACTAACCATGAAGACTTCTCGATACCACGAAGCTGTGCTCCCGCTACGCTTCGTCTACTCGAAGTGATATAAGATTGCTCAGTTGCTGCAACTCCTTTGAAAGGACTGTCAACTGCCTACTGAGACTGCTCACTTTTGAATTTCCTTTAAAAATCGCAGTTCTACCCGCATCTTATAGATCACCAGAATTAAAATGGCCAATATAGATATCCATCCCGAAATGAGCAGATACTGGTAAAAGCCGCTAGAAAATGCAGTCTTAAAATAAGGTAGCAACAGGTAAAACCCGTAGCTGTATACGGCAAAGCAAAGCGGGGTAATCGCAAAATGGATAAGCCGTCTCTGCCGGTAATACTTGTGCAAATAGTTTTGAAAATCCTGCGGACTCAAACGGATCAAGTGCTGCTCTTTTCGGTAGCGGGTCATCCCTTCTAAAACCACCCGAAAAACCAGACTGCCTATCATAAGGCTCAGGCCTGTACTAAATGCATTCCATTGAGACCTAGCAAAAGTCAGGGCATATACGGCCAGGATGACTACAGTTAAGCTCATGACGATAATACCTACCCATTGGGTACTGCGCTGCTTTTTGGCTTTGCCTATAAGTGCTTTAAGACTATCTGCATCAAATTCCGGTTGCTGCAGTTTCCAAAGTGGAGTCAATTCATCATGTTCCATAAGTCATACAGTTTAAAAGGGCTTTGCGAATACGCAAAAGCCGGGTGCGTACCGCCCCATGTTTGAGGCCGGTAGTCGCGGCGATTTCCTGCTGGGGTACTTCTTCAAGCTCCAGCAGAATCAGCATCTTGTTTTTTTCAGTTAATTGATCAATACAGGTGTAGAGTTTTGCAATGCGGGTATCCTGCGAGGGTTGTTCCTGCTCCCGGTCGGGTTCGGGCTGGTCTGGGATGCTCTGGTTCAAGCCTTCGGTTTTAGGCTTTTTGCGCAAATCGGACAGGCACACGTTTACCGCAATCCGGTAGATCCAGGTAGCGATCGCGGCATCCCCTTTAAAGGATTGCCGATGCTTCCAGACTTTGATAAAGGTTTCCTGTACCCATTCCCGCGCTATCGCATCGCGCCCGCCGGCATAACCCATACACAGCCGGTATACCCGGGGTGCATAGGCATGATAGAGTTCATCAAAAGGTGTATCGGCATTCATTCTTTAAAAGTCTAATAGACGCTGCAGCTGGATTTTAAACCATTCTGGCTGATCGTACATCACAAAATGCGCGGCATCTGTTGCTATCACCAACTCATAGTCCGCAAGATTGGCATACTGGGTGGTATAGGTTTGGCGTACTCCCGCCTCTCCATAAGGCTTATCTGCCGCCAGAATAGTAACCGGGGTCCGAATCGTCTTCAGCGATTCTCGCACATCGAATTTAAGATAATCGGTATAACCGTACACATAGGTTTTGCGATCGGCTTCCACGATCCAGTTTTTGATACGTTGCTGTGCCTCCGGTTTCAGACTCATCCCCTGAGCCATTTGAGCGGCCATCGCCTCAAACGCGGTAGCATTCAGTGCCAGTTGCTGGTTGTTGTAGGGGCTGTCATATCCTAAAGCATCAGGATCAAAATTGGGAAAGTACAGGGCTCCCGTGGCCGGCAGCGCATCTACAATAATCAATTGCGAAATAAGATCAGGCATACGGGCAGCAAGATCAAGAGCCAGCGTCCCGCCAAGACTGTGACCAATAAGGCTTAGGTTGTTCAGGTTATTAATCTGAATATACTCCTGAAGGGCTTCGTTTACTTTAGGCAACCAGGGGAATTCAAGGGCAGGCACCCCCCCAAAACCGGCAAGCGTAACTACGTGGCATTCAAAATGCGGCTCTAGATAGGCAATCACTTCATTCCAACCCGAGCCGGGTACCGTAAAACCGGGAATGAGTAAAACAGGATCCCCCTTTCCATACACCTCCACCTCAATAGGCTTTATAGTATTTTGTGCGGAGATGGAAAGACCTAAGAACAGACCACAAACTAAAAGTACATGCTTCATAATAACAGATTTTAAAATTTGCCCTTTAGATGCGGCGCTTAAAAAATGTTACTTGATTAAATGGAATACGCTTAAATTTTGCTTGCTAATGGGGAATGGGTTTAACACTTCTAGACCTTGAACCCATTGAATAGGAGACTAAATCGCTCTGGCTTCGATAATTTAAAATGCTAAATTCTGTGTAAGGGGTTATTACGAATTTTAATTAGGGAACCCTGAATTGAAATACCTGTAAACTGCAACTACCAACGGAGACTGCTACACAAATTCTTTGTTCTTTGTTCTTTGTTCTTTGTTCTTAAATTATAAATTTCAAATCCAAAAAACTGCCAACTCAAATCTCACCTCTTACCTGTAACCTGTAACTTTCAGCTTGCTAACTGACAACTGCCTACTGCCTACTGAGACTGCAAACTGATTTCTTATGTATTCCTCAGATTCTCCTTAAAAACTAGCGAAACCCATTTTCTTTAAACATCTTTGCAGTTACTTTTAAAATTGAAGTAACTGATAAACCGAAGTGAATACCTCAAAAACAAGCTATACCCCGTGTCCCGATTGTAACGGTCAAGGTCGCGTAAATCGAGGCCTCTCTAAAAAAGCTCGACTGCGGTATCAAAAGGCGCTGGATGCGTATACCCGTTCCGGTGCCCAAGGTCCTGCTCCCGCTAAACCTAAAGCGCATCTACAACCCTGCTCCACCTGTCTGGCTTCCGGGTTGATCCCTGCTGAACAGCCACCGGTACCGGATTCCGATACCTATCCGCATGTAGCGATTATAGGTGCTGGAATAGGCGGAATGGCTTTAGCTGTGGCATGTTTACATCGGGGGATTCCGTTTACAGTTTATGAACGGGACCTGCATTTTGATTCCCGTTCACAGGGATACGGACTCACCTTACAACAGGCGCATACGGCGCTTAAAGGATTTGGTATTCATGAGCTTCAAGACGGAGTGGTCTCCACCCGCCACATCGCACACCAACCAGACGGTACTGTAATTGGAGAATGGGGCATGCGCAAATGGGATACAGGTACCCACACGACCTCTAAAAAAACCAACATCCACATTGCCCGTCAGGCGTTGCGTAGGGCGTTGTTAGACCAACTGGGTGATGCCCATCAGATACAGTGGGGACATCAATTGCTGGAAATTAAACAAACCGGGGATGGGGCTATTCAGCTTGATTTTCAAGCAGCAGGGAACGTAAAATCAGCTAGCGCTCATCTGGTCGTTGGAGCAGACGGCATACGCAGTACGCTGCGCACGATGCTGCTAAAACCACAGCTAACCCCGTTACGGTATTTAGACTGTATCGTGATTTTGGGGATTTGCGACTTGCAAAATCTCAATCATCTGAAAAACCCGTTACTGGATTCTGCGACGGTGTTTCAAACTGCAGACGGTACGGCGCGTATGTATATGATGCCGTATGATCGGGATCGTGTGATGTGGCAGTTTAGTTTTCCTATAGCTGAAGACGAGGCTAAAAGCTTAAGTGCTCAGGGCCCCGAGCCACTCAAAAAAGAAGTGCAGCGCAGAACCCCTTGGCACGAACCAATCCCTGAGGTCATCAGCGAAACAGACCCGGCGTTTATTTCGGGCTACCCGGTATATGACCGGGAACTACTCACTCCGGAAATGACAACAAACTGGGGGAATTGTACCCTTTTAGGAGATGCCGCACATCCTATGAGTCCGTTTAAAGGTCAGGGTGCGAACCAGGCCTTGCTGGATGCCCTGGCGCTGGCCAAACGCATTACCAAAGGCTGCAATCTTTCTAAAAGCTTTAAAGAAATCAACTTACGAAAAAAGATCCTCTCCAAGTTTGAAACCGAAATGCTGCAACGCAGCGCGTTAAAAGTTACCGCTTCCGCAAAAGCCGCTGCCGTACTGCATTCCGAAAAAGTACTTCAGGAACGCGATGGACCCAGAGGGGGTGGAGTACAGTAGTTGTTTAACTTCTATTCATCTTCCTGTTCTTTTGTCTTGATGCTAAAACTCCTCATCCCCAACCCTTCTCCCTTAGGAGAAGGGAGCTTGATTCTTACTCAATTTAAAACACTACAATACCCATACCCGAAGGGTTTAATGAATCAAAATCCCTCGGTTCAGAATAGGCGTGAGGGCAGAGCGTTAAGAAAAGGTCTGGTAGACCTTTTTAGCGAATGAGCCAGGTGGCGCGTAGGCTTTAAAATGGACTACTTTACTTAAAGTAAGAATTACTCTTAGTAAAACCTGATTAGCGACGCGGAGCTGACAAGACGGTTTTTGCCCACAAGGCAAAAAATTCCTAAGCGAGGGGCTCTTTTCTTTTGGTTCGTTTTCTTTGGAGAAGCAAAGAAAATGAACAAAACATGATTAGAATTAAGTACTACTCAAATCTCTGATAAGAGATCAATCAATACATCATTAGTAGAGATAAATTCTATTCATCTTCCTGTTCTTTTGTCTTGATACAAAAGAACCAAAAGATCAAGGCTTATTTTTACATCCTTGAAAACTACACAAACCCCTTATCCTGCGGATAGCAAACCGCTACGCTAAGCTATCCTCCACTGCCCCCGCTGCGGCATTTGCTTGTTTTACTACAGATCTAAAAAATAGGCCGTTTTACCATTCTATTAAAAAGTATTCATACCCGAAGGGTTTAGTTTCCTTTTGGTCAGTATAGCAAGGGTATCCCGTTAAAAATTATCCTCATCCCCAACCCTTCTCCTAAGGAAAAGGGAGCTTGATTCTTACTCAATTTAAAACACTACAATACCCATACCCAAAGGGTTAAGTGGATGCCCCTCCCTCGGTTCAGAATAGGCGCAGGCAGCTCCGAAGGACAGGAGCGGTAGCGACGCGGAGCTGACAAGACGGTTTTTGCCCACAAGGCAAAAAATTCCTAAGCGAGGGGCTCTTTTCTTTTCTGCATCCGACGACCGCAGGGAGAGGAATGCACTCTTCCAAGAGAACCTTTAGTCTTAAAACGACGTAGGAGTCTCTTGAGACAAATCGACGTTAGGAGATTCACGAGCTCCCGTAAAATAAAAATCACGCGAGCTAAAGAAAATGAACAGAACATGATATAGAACCTATAACTTCTATTCATGTTCCCTTTCTTTTGTCTTGATACAAAAGAAACAAAAAATCAAGGCTTATTTTTACATCCTTGAAAACTACGCAAACCCCTTATCCTGCGGATGGTAAACCGCTGCGCTAAGCCATCCTCCACTAGCCCAACTGCGGTATTTGCTTGTTTTACTACAGATCTAAAAAGTAGGCCGTTTTACCATTCTATTAAAAAGTTTTCATAACCAAAGGGTTAAACGAATTATCAATTCCCTCAATTCAGAATAGCTGTAAGAAGTTTAGAAAAAAGGGAGGCTTTAAAACAAAAAAAGAACAACCTTATTACTCCACAATCTTGATATCAACAGAAGTCCTGCGCTGCCATCCGGTTGCATCGGTGACCGAAAACCCGCAATGGTAATCTCCGGTATCTATAGCATCAGGAATAGAAACTTGGATACTGATTTCATAAGTCTTGGGACGGTCATCCAGTTTAAAGTTTTCTCGATAAATAAACGGGTTCACCGCTTCTTTCACCGGACTCAATTCACATGTTTCGCTCTGATCATCGTGGGTGTGGTGATCAAAATTATGATGCAGTTCCAGACTATAAGCAGCCAAAGCTTCGTTATCGGTTACTTGCGCTTTAAAGGTATAAGTCTCCCCGCGTTTAAGTACTTCGCACCCTTGCGGAAATCCGCCTTCATAGGCGACACGTATTGTGGGTTTTTCTTCGTCTTTTAGGGAATCTGAATCGCTACTACACGCAGCACATAAAATCAGACCAATAAACACAAGACACAGTTTGAGTATTCTCATCGTATTCGATTTTAAAAAGCCCGTGGCTGCTAGGGAACAGACACAGGCTTGTGATTAAAAGTTAAGCAGTTACGTCCAGATGTGTATCAATAACTTCTGTATGGCCTTCTTCATCCTCGATGGTAATCACCATATGATAAGACCCTACAGGTGCTGTTGCCGGCACATCGATATGCTCATGAAATTCCACAGCAGTTTCCTCGTGATAGCCCGCTTCAAAATTCCGATCAAAAGCCCATTCCACATCGCCTTCGTTTACCGGCAAACCGTGTGCGTGAATATTCACATTCACTTGATGTACTCCGTTAACAGCTTCAATCATGAATTCTGCGTGAAAGTCATCTCCCCGCGCAACGCTTTCAGCTATAGAAAGATCACTGACCTGTACGGGTGATAAAATATCCAGATGTCCTTCTACCTCGGTACTGTTTCCGTTAGCATCGGTAACCGTTAAGGTCAAATGGTATGCTCCGGAAGGAATGTTTTCAGGAATATCGATATGCTCGTGAAATGTAGGATTGATTACCTGGTATTTTTCGTCTGTAAATGTTTTTTCAAAATCCCACGCTTCTTCGCCTTCCGCGAGTTCCAGATCGTGCCCATGAATAGCTACCTCGATACTGCTTACCCCCGCTTCGGCATAGATAGCTGCTTCCATATGAATATCAGCGCCTTTGTAGGCTACCTGACCCTCCCCATGCGAACTTCCTTTACCATATTCCAGGTCTGTGATTTCCGGTGCTCCTGCTACTAGAGCGGCATCGTCATCACTACTACACGAGGCCAAACTTGCGGCTGCCAGTACAAAAAGACTTAAAGATTTAATGTTTAGTTTCATAAAATTGAATTTTAGAGTTATTGAATGAATTAGTGATTAAAAAGGTATAGTGACCGATACCGAAAAGTTTCTCCCGGGTTCAGGGACTTCTATAAGTCGGTAGAAACTGGTATGGTCAAAGTATGGGGTATGGAATACGTTATTGAGTTTAAGGCGCAGTGCCCAGGGTTTTCCTGATACTACCTGAAGCTTACTCATTACAGAAAGGTTGAGCACTTCATAACCTGCTGTGACAGACTCCGGCGGAACAATATCGGTTTGGCGGGCGGTTATGCGCACGTCTCCGGTAAACCGCGTTTCGCTAAATAGGCTGAAGTCTTTTATCCCATAGCCTACGGAAAACAAGGTGCTGAAGGGTGGCGAAAACGGAATGGTAAACCCGTCTTTGGGACCGCTGGTCTGCCGCGAATACACATAGGCTGCCGAAGCATCCAGACTTAAATTAGGCAATAGGTCTATTCCGGCTGTCAGCTCCCCTCCTGCTCGAAATACCGCTGCCTGCGTATATTCATAAATCTGAAGGCTCTCGTAATAGGCTGCCGTGGGATTGAGATAGATGTAGTTATCAAAAAGGTTCACAAACGGACTCACGCTAAACCGATACCGACCGGAATCATGACGCACCTCAGCATCAAGTTCATACGAAGATTCAGGGTCTAGATTGAGGTTACCGCGCTCATAGCGATACATATGATAATTCACCCCATCAGAAGCGAGTTCGTGCGCCAGTGGCATTCTAAAACTCTTTCCTATATTGAGCTTATAAGTGGTGTTCTTATGAATATAACTCACCCCTAGCGAACCGCTAAAACTCCCAAAGTTTAACTGTTGATCCCGAGCACGCTGCGCGTAGACTTGGGAGGTAGATCCGTCAGCGTTGGTACGTGGAGAGCGGTACCAGTCAAAATGAGATTGTGTATCTAAGTAGCCTGCATCGTACCGCAACCCGCCCTGCAGATGCAGATTTTCGGTTAAAGCCATATGATCAAACACATAGCCTCCCAAAGTAAACCGATCATAGGCCGGTATCAAAAAGCCCCAACCGCCTATGTTGTTATTTTGAAATTCGGTATTGATTCCTGCGGAAACCGTATGCGCTCCCCAGCTCACCACATCCTTAACATTCAAAGAATAGGTGTTTTTCGTAAATACCCGTTCCCGACTGCCTGATGGTTTAGGCATATACCCATGCGGTACCGGTTCTGAATGTTCTTCGCGCTGGTTATGCTGATACCCCAAATCAACATGCAACCTATGCGCATCCAGATTTAAGGTGGAATTGTTAATGATCTTGATATGGTTCACTTGGTGAAACGGAAGGTCTATATCCCGGTTAGACGCATCATACGCTATAGAAGAATTGCGCACTTCGAGTCCATGCGCATTGGCAAAAAATCCGTTTTTAGCAGACACCGTACTGAAGAAGGTTTCCGTCCTGAAGGTTGGAGAGACATAACCCAGACTCAAACTTGCATCCGCTTCTTTCCCCGCAGTGTTGCGCAAATCTTGGTTATGCAGGTTGAAGATGTAATTCTCATAGTTGATTTGATCTGTGGGTACTTTAAAATCGGCATAATCCCGATAGGTCAAGCGTCCCCGGTAAAACCAATTTTGTCCTCTGCTTTGCATTCCGGCAGACACCGCATACAGATCAGTATTGGTTTCGGTAAGCAGGTTTACCGATCCGTTAAAACTGTTCCGTTCCGGGATTTTGGCAGGCTGAATCGCTACTACTCCGGCTATAGCATCAGAACCGTACAGTAAAGAAGCAGGACCTTTGATGATGCGTATTTCTTCGATTCCATATTGATCTATTTCCAGACCGTGATCACTCCCCCATTGTTGGGCTTGGTGCTTTACTCCATTTTGCACCACGCTTACCCGATTAAAGCCCAAGCCGCGAATGCTAGGCTTAGATTGTCCCGAACCAATATTCATCGTGCTAACTCCGGGAATCTTGTTTAGGGTTTGCATCAGGCTATTCTCTCGGTTGGCATCTAAAAATTCCTCATCTACAGCGATACTCACTGTAGCGTTTTCGCTGTGCATGCGCTCTTGGGTTTTACCCGAAACAGAAACAGTCGCTAAAGCAGTACTTGAAGATTTCAGTTTTAAAAGTACCGGTGATGCTGTAGTTGCATGCGGTTTAAATTCAAGGGTCTCATAACCCAGATGGGATACCTTGAAAACAGCTGAATCGCCAACGGTCTTTAGCACAAAGGCACCGGTTTCATCAGAAACGGCATAGGCGTTATGCCCTACAAGCGTAACCCCCGCTAATGGGCGTAACGTGCTCGCATCAATAACGTTACCTTTAATATGTTGTGTATGCTGGGCGTACACCTTGGTGCCAAGCATAAGACTTAGGCCTATCAACAATCGGATACTCATGTGCGTAGTAATCTGAAAAATGAATACACAACCTCAAAAAGTTTTAAGGCGTGACTGAAATTAGGAGCGGGTACTGTATACGCTAAAGGGGCAATCGAGTAAACGATCTTGGGAGTAAACCGGTAAGGCATAAGATAAGCCTCGTGGCATTTAAATCTCCTTATCGAATACACCTTGTTTCTATCCCGCGCTAAGCGGGGATCAAACAAACTGGATTACGACCAAATGCGAACAGTACGTGGTTGAAGTACGTAGTAAATAAGCTCTAGAATTAGGTGCAGCAACACCATGCTGCGCGCATACTAATCTAAACTAAATGTATTATGGAAAAACTACTAACCCAATACATAGCGCAAGGCATATGCATACACCTAAAACAAGAGACTTTATACGTATGTGTGTGGTGGGGGCGGCCTGCCATAGAGATGGCGCGTTAAAAGCCGATCTTGAAAAGTACAGCAGGTATAGGTAGCAGCCTCCTGCTGAAGAACACTAGGAAAAAAGGGAGTTACAACCACAGGTTGCTCACCTTCTAAAAAAACTGGAATAGCAGTCTGGTTTAGGACCACCTGACAGATTGGGCAATCCTCTTGTTGCTGCAGATCATCATCGTGCACCAGAAGGTGCAAGCTGCCTAACTTCATCACGAGAAAAAGTGTGAGGAGTAGGAATGAAATACGATGTTTTTGCCGTTTTATCATACAGAATAGAACCCGATATTTTGTTGCGTAGTAATCAGATAGCTTACCTCAAAAAGTAGATTATATACACGTATAACGCTACTAATGTTAGGTTGCTTAACTTTGTATCAGGTTTTAAATAAAACCCTATCGCAACATTGTTGCAAACATAATGTTTATTTTTGCAACTGCAACACTATTGCATTAAAATATTTAAAATGAGAAATACTGTAGCCCGAGATGCCATTCTGGAAATCATCAACACAACTGATGTGGCGTTATCTCAAAGTGATGTTCAGGCAAAGTTACCGGAGGGACTCTGCAACAGGGTGACGATTTACCGGGTTTTAGACCGCTTGGTAGACGAGCATCTCGCACATAAAATCACCAATATTGATGGCGTTATCAAGTATGCGAATTGCCAGAGTTGCGCTACCAATCACAAACACAATCATGTACACTTTAACTGTGAGTGTTGCAACACGGTGACCTGTATAGAGGCTGTAGAACCCAGCTTTAAGTTACCTGCTAATTACGAAGTCAATACCGTAAACTTTTTGGTATCGGGCATTTGCCCGGAATGTAAAGGGAACTAGTTCGCTCGTATACACCTATAGTGTCTATTGGAATAGCTTTTAAATAAAAACGAAATATTATCCCTAACGATGCTGTTGAGAAATGTCGAGAAATCAAAGTCTAAGTGGTTTTTAGTTCACATTACAGCATTTAATAAATAGGTGCCAGCAACCTTACAAAGCTAAATTAAGGTTATGAATCACCGCGTATCTGCATCAGTTGTCTGGCTGTCTTTATATTTGATTTTTAAACTATTCTCATTATGGCCTATATAGGATGGCTAGGTGCCGTTATATTTATCGTAGCCTATTTGCTTTTAAGTCTGGAATATATTTCTGCTAAAACTAAATGGTACCACGTACTCAATGGTCTTGGAGCGATATGCTTAGTTATCAATGCGTTTTACCTGGATGATTACCCAAATATAGTTGTGAATGGCATCTGGGGAATTCTTGCGCTAATAGCAGTTTACAAGCGCATCAATTCAGTTAAAGAAACAGCATCAACTTCTAAAGTCAAGCAGCCTTAAACTGTATTTCACATAGATAGCTACCTGCTTTTTGTATATCAAATCATGCTCGTTATACATCCCTAGATAATAATAAGCCCCATCGATTAAGGCAAAAATCACTTCGGTTAATTCCTTTAAATCAGTTGCCACAATCACATCAAAAGCAACTGCTTCTTCTAACTTCTTATACAACACCTCGTGCAGCTGAATGAGGTAGGCCTTAAAACTTTCTTTAAACTCCGGAACGCGGTAAACCAAAGCATAGCAACTGTAGAAAACCCCATCATCAAAATAAGTATTCCAGGCTCGGGTAAAAAGGTTTTCAATAAAATGAATAACATGTTCTTTACAATCCATCTTACCGATATCTTCAGAAACCATCACACGCAGGTGTTGTTCCAGAATATATTCATTAAGCCCCAGCAAGAGCTCTTCCCGATTTTTAAAATAATGCAAAACCAGACCTTTACTAATACCCATATGCTGTGCAAGCTTAGCAATAGAGGCATTTTCCAAGCCTAAGCTCCTGGAAACTTCATAAAATGAAATAATGATTTCGCTACGCCTTTGGTCACCAATATTCTTTCTACCCATTCTTAAAATTTGTCAAAAATAGCCTTTTCAGAAAACTACAAAAGCTCCTTTGATCAAATAACATAAAGGCAACATTTATGTAAACATTATTTAATTGAACGATTGGTCAATCTATTTTTTAATCCAGCTACTTTTGGATCAACAAAAAAAGAAGATTATGCGTTTTACTACATCCTTTTTCTACATGCTGATGTGTAGCTGCTCGTTACAACTCACCGCGCAACAACTAACCACAGAACCCGCTCCTGAGCAAAAAGTTGTTTTTATCATCGTTGATGGTATAGCAAATGATATGCTTAAAAATACAGAAACGCCACAGCTAGATGCTATTGCCCAAGACGGTGGGTATACTGAGGCTTATGTAGGCGGTGAGAAAGAGGGATACTCTAAAACCCCTACCATTTCTGCTGTAGGCTATAACAGTTTACTTACTGGAGTATGGGCGAATAAACATAATGTATGGGGCAACAGTATTAAAGATCCCAATTACAACTACCCTACTATTTTTAGACTCTTTAAAGATGTATATCCTAATAAGAGTACAGCTATTTTCTCTACCTGGTTAGACAACCGCACCAAACTTATAGGGACGGGATTACCGCAAACTCAGCATGTTGAGGTAGATTATGCTTTTGACGGGTTTGAGCTAGATACCATCCGTTTTCCTCACGATCCTATGCGGGATTATATCAAAAATATTGATGCGCTAGTCGCAACAGAAGCCAGTGCTTATATCAAAAGCAATGCACCCTACCTTTCCTGGGTATATCTGGAATACTCTGACGATATGGGGCACGGATATGGCGACAGTCCGCAGCTTACCCAAGCCATTAAGTATGAAGACAGCTTGATTGGTAAAATCTACGATGCCGTAAAATACCGGGAACAAAACCATAACGAAGACTGGTTAATGGTGGTTACTACAGACCACGGGAGAAGTGCTCACGACGGAAAGGGACACGGGGGGCAATCTGATCGGGAACGTGCTACCTGGATTGTTACCAACAGTAAAGCAACCAATAGCTACTTCAAAAATGAAACTCCGGCTATTGTAGATATTCTACCTACCCTAACAAGTTTCCTAGACATACCGGTTGCTGATGCCACACGTGCTGAGTGGGACGGCGTATCGCTCATTGATCCTGTTGACCTAACCAACCCCACAGCCACTCTAAAAGGAGATACGTTGGTCATTACCTGGGAGAACCTCACAAACCCAAATACCGAAGTAAGCCTTTTGGGCAGTAAATCCAATGCGTTTAAAACAGGAGGAACAGATGCCTATTCAAAATTAGGTACCACAACTACAGGAGCTGAATCTTATGAAATTAGTCTTGAAAAATCCGATCAGGCTCCGGTTAAAATTCTAATTCAAACCCGGCATACTACCCGTAATGTGTGGGTTACCCAATAACATTAAAATTAAAAAAAACAATCAAACCTTAGCTAAATATGAATAAACTACTAAACCTTTTTGTTCTTTTACTTGCTTTTGCAGGCTTTGCGCAGCAAGAAGTAAGCGGAACTGTAAAAGACCCCAACAACGTGCCTCTGGGCGGTGTTACGGTTATGATTCCTAATACCTCTAGAGGAACAGTGACTGATTTTGACGGTAACTTTACGATTGAAGCTACTAAGGGTGAGATCCTGCAATTTTCTTATGTGGGTTTTACTAAACAAAACATCACCGTCAGCAATCAGACTAATCTTGAAGTGATCATGGCTGAAGATGCGCAAGCCCTAGATGCCGTGGTTGTAACTGCTTTAGGTATAAAAAAAGAAGTAAAAGCTTTAGGTTATGCCGTACAGGAAGTAGCGGGTGAAAATCTTGAAAAAGCAAAAGAGCCCAACTTTATAAACCAACTTTCAGGACGTGTAGCCGGATTGAATATTAAGAACTCTACAGACCTGTTTCAAAATCCTGCTATTCAATTGAGGGGAGCTACCCCACTTCTGGTGATAGACGGTATCCCAGATCGTACCCTGGATATTTGGAAAGTGAATTCAGACGATATTGAAAGTCTTAGTGTGCTAAAAGGGGCTACTGCATCTGCACTGTATGGTTCTGTAGGGCGTAACGGGGCTATAATGATTACCACAAAACGGGGAAAGAAAGGAAAACTTAGCGTAACCTTTAACAACTCGACGCAGTTTCAAACCGACTTCATTCGGGTACCTGATGTACAGACCACTTATGGTAACGGTAATCGTGGAGTTTATGCTTATGTAGACGGTAGCGGTTCGGGTACGGAAGGTGGCGGATGGATCTGGGGACCCCGCTTAGATCAAGCTGACCCTACTACTCCCAGCGGATTTTTTGAAACCACCCAATACAACAGTCCAATTGATCCCGACACCGGGGAGTTAATTCCTATAGCCTATACGTCTCGTGGAAAAGACAACATCAAAAACTTTTTTGATACCGGAATCATTCAGTCTAATAACGTAAGTGTAGGATGGGGAAATGACAAAGCAGATGTGCGGATGTCACTTTCTAACAATTATCAAAAAGGAATTGTACCAAACACCGATTTAAAAAATACATCATTCAATCTAGCAGGAACCATTAGACCATCTGACAAGCTTACGATAAATGGAACCCTCACCTACAACAAACAGTTTACCAGTAATTTCCCTGAAGTAGGGTATGGTCCTACAAATTACCTATACAACCTTATTTTATGGACGGGTACTGATGTTGACGTTCGGGACCTTAAAAACTATTGGAGAGAAGGACAAGAAGGCATACAACAGCGCCACTTCAATATTTCGTATTACAACAATCCGTATTTTCAGGCCTATGAATACAAACGAGGCTACAACAAAACCAATGTGTACGGGAATGCTTCGTTTAACTACGAGGTTACTGACGAGTTAAGCCTGAGAGGGCGTACCGGGATTAATGAATACAGCTTATACCGGGATTACAAAGAACCGAAGAGTTATATAGGCTACGGCGCAAAATCCCGAGGAAACTTCTCTATTGCCCAAACCAATTACTTTGATATTACCTCAGATCTTGCGCTGCATTTCGAAAAGAAAATCACTGACAATTTCGGGATTACTGCGGAAGGTGCTTACGTAAACTACTACCGCAATTCTAAAAATACGACCCAGGCTACAGATGGGTTAAATCTTCCGGGCTTTTACAATTTGGCAAATAATGCCGGGGCTACCCTTTTGGGAACAAACCGTGAAGAGAAAGAAACCATCAATAGTTTTTACGGTTTTGTAGACTTAGAATTCTACAATGCTTTTTACCTGTCGCTCACCGGGCGTAATGACAAGGTTTCTACACTTCCTGATGGCAACAACTCCTTCTTCTACCCTTCTGCTTCGGCATCTGTGGTATTGAGCAGTTTGTTTGATATGCCAGACTGGGTAAGCTTTGCTAAACTACGGGGTTCCTGGTCACGGGTCTCTGAAGGTAAAATAAAAGTTCCTAATGATAAAATAGATAACGATCCTTACAATCATATTTTAGCCTATGAAAAAGGAACCACCTGGGACGGAACTCCGGCTACCTACTTTGGAGACAACCTGTTAGCCGCTAATCTAGAACCGGAAACTTCTGACACTTGGGAAGTTGGGGCTAATTTTAGAGTACTCAATAATCGCTTAGGATTTGATCTGGCCTATTATCAGGCAAGAGATTACAACAAACTCATTTACAGCCCTATTTCTGATGCTTCCGGATACAGCAGTATTCTTTTAAATGGAAATGAATTTGAACGAAAGGGAGTTGAGCTTACGCTAGATGCTACCCCCATCAAAACAAATAACTTCAGCTGGAATACTCAAGTAAACCTAAGTCACTACCGCAGGTATCAAAAAGCTATTTATGGGGATCGTGAGCAAACGGAAGGCTTTCTTCGGGTAGGTGACCGCACCGATAAAATCTATACCGGTATTTACCAGACAAACGCTGACGGAGCAGTTATTTTTGAAAACGGGCTCCCGGTAAATGATCCTTACGATCGCTTTATAGGCTATGACGAACCCGATTTAACCTACGGAATTTCAAATCAGTTAAAATACAAGAACATTACACTCTCGTTTCTATTTGATGGTCGCCTGGGCGGATTGATGTATTCGACTACTAACCAGAAAATGTGGTGGGGCGGTACTTCGAAAGGAACCGTGAATCAGTTTAGAGACGATGCGAATAATGGTGAAAACACCTATATAGGTGAGGGTGTTGTGGTAACCGGTGGTACGGTGAGCTATGATGTAAACGGTGCTATTGTCGAAGATACGCGCACCTACGCTCCTAATGATGTTCCGGTAAACTACATCAGTTTTATGCAAACTACCAGTAATAATCAAAACAGCAATTATCATTATTACAAGGAGACCTTCATCAAGTTACGGGAACTTACGCTGACCTATCAGTTTACAGACAACGTATTAAAACATACTCCGTTTAAAGCCTTAGACGTATCTCTGGTTGGACGTAATTTAGGGTTGGCTTCTAAGATTCCTAATGTAGATCCAGACTCTGGAGTAGATAATCTTCACGCTCCTTCTACCCGTAATATTGGTTTCAACATCAATGCTAAATTCTAATTTTAAAAAGTTTACCAAGATGAAAAAATATATACTTATTCTTTCTTTGACGCTATTAGCCGGTTGCTCTAAAGTTGAAGATTTACAAGATGACCCCAACCGTGCAACGCAGGTAAGTCCAGACTTGCTGCTTACCACTATAGAACAAGCTGCTTTCAATAATGTAAGTACCAGCGCCGCATTAGCAAGCAGACAACTCACCTTTACTGACGGAACCAATGCATATCAATATTACAATTGGCAGCGTGCTGGTTTTGATCAGTTTGACGACCTCAAACAGGTTCAAAAAATGGTAGAAGAAGCGCGTAATACAGATAGTCAGGTCTATCAAATTTTAGCCAAATTCTTTAATGCCTACTTTACGGTTGAATTAACTCGTGTTTTTGGAGACATTCCATTTACAGAAGCTGTACAGGCAGAAACTGGTGTTTATATGCCTGCTTATGATACGCAAGAATTGATCTATAAATCCGTTTTAGACTCGTTAAGAACCGCTTCTTTAGAACTGGCTCAAAACGAAGAATCCATTCGGGGAGACATCATTTACAAGGGTGATAAACGTAAATGGCAAAAACTCATCAACAGCTATAGTCTTCGTGTTTTAATGAGTTTATCCAATAAAACCGGTTCTGGTTCTATAGCAATTATAGATCGGTTCAACGAGATTGTAAATAACCCGAATCAGTTTCCAATATTTGAGTCTAATGAGGATAGCGGTAAATTGGCTTATGTAGATATTCAAAACAACCGCTACCCGTTGTTTAATAATAACAACTTACAAACTGCCTATTATTTGGAACAAACTTTTGTAGAGCGTTTGCAAAATTTAGAAGACCCTAGACTGTTTAGTTTTGCTGATAAAAAACCGAATGCCGCTAATGCTCCGCAAGACGACTTTAATGCTTATGGTGGTCTGTATGGAAGTGCGTCTTTAAGTGATAATGCTGCCAAAGCAGTAAGTGGAGAAGCATCTCGTATAAAACCGCGTTACTATAACGACCCTATAAATGAACCTTCCTTATTAATGGGATATGCAGAGTTGCAATTTACCCTGGCAGAAGCAGCGGCACGCGGATGGATTGATGCAGACACAGAATCTCATTACAACTTGGGTATTGAAGCGTCGATGAACTTTTATGGCATCACAGATACTGAGAGCTACTTAACGAGCGAATCCGTTCAGTTAGAAGACGCATCTGATATTGCTTCAATTCTGACTCAAAAACACATTGCTTTGTTTTTAAATACCGGATGGCAAAGTTTCTACGACCAGCGCAGAACTGGTATCCCCGAGTTTAATGTAGATGGTGGCGGTATTCTAAACAATGGAAAAATCCCTAAGCGTTTTATGTATCCGCAAAGCGAAAGTATTAACAATACCGAAAATCTTAATACAGCGATTACCCGTCAATTTCCAGAAGGAGATACTATAAATGCAGTAATGTGGCTTCTTGATTAATAGTTGTGTGCTTAATTTGGTTAAAAGCTGTGCTCCTTGTGGTACAGCTTTTTTTTTGGAGAAGCCTCCCTTAGAAGAAAGGTTTGGTGGGATGTTTATTCTGCATTCCGAATTTGTAAAACGGTCTTTTTCTTTTTGAGTTTAAAATTTGTGTAAACGCCTGTCACTTCAAGTGGATGAAGACCAGCCTTAGCTGGGACTCATGCCTATCGAGAAGTCCTTAAAAAACAATAAACTCCTGAGATAAAAAAAATGAACAAAAGCCTATCTAATCGTAAAAAAGCTATTCATTTATGCTATTGCCGTTTCAAGTCGCTACCGCTCCTGTCCTTCGAAGCTTCCTAAAGCTATTCTGAACCGAGTGATTGTAGTTCGTTTAACCCTTCGGGTATGAATAATTTTTAATAGAATGGTAAAACGGCCTACTTTTTAGATCCGTAGTAAAACAAGCAAATACCGCAGTTGGGGCAGTGGAGCCTGCATCCGACGAGTGGAACGAGAGGAATGCACAGGCGCAGCGGTTTGCCATCCGCAGGATAAGGGGTTTGCGTAGTTTTCAAGGATGTAAAAATAAGCCTAGATTTTTTTGGTTCGTTTTTTCATCGATGGAAAAAATGAACAGGAACATGAATAGAAGTTGTATTTTCAATTTTTAGCTCGCTGTTATTTATTTGTTGAGCTTCCCA
>NZ_FQUN01000010.1:190984-224950 GCF_900129005.1 Leeuwenhoekiella marinoflava DSM 3653
GAATAGAAGTTGTATTTTCAATTTTTAGCTCGCTGTTATTTATTTGTTGAGCTTCCCAAGCCTATTCTGAACCGAGGGAGGTAAATTCGTTTAACCCTTCGGGTATGAATACATATAGTTTTATTCTTGTAGCTATTGTATACTATCTAAATTGTAATAGAACGTCAGTACCGGCCTATCAGGAGGTTCTCGTAAAATTTGCGGTGAGCGTAGCGTTGCAGGCGGTTCTGTTTGAGGCCAGCGGCCGAGTTAAGCGCATGCAGTGCAGCGAGCAATAAATTTAGAGAAGCTCATGTAAGCCTAGATTTTTTTGGTTTCCAGCCGCATCAACTCGCTCAAAGACATGCTTTGCCGTATCGATGGAAAAAATGAACAGAAAGATGAATAGAAGTTGTACGTTCAATTGTGAGCTCGCTGTTGTTTAGCTTTCTGCAGCTATTCTGAACCGAGGGATTTTGATTCGTTTAACCCTTCGGGTTTGGATATATATTCTTTTTCAGTAAAGAGCTTATTTCAAGTCAGTATCAAGCTCCCTTCTCCTAAGGGAGAAGGGTTGGGGATGAGGAGCTTTGGCATCAAGGCAAAAGAACAAGAAGATGAATAGAAGTTTTATGTTCTTTACTCTTTGAGAGAAGGCTTGGGGATGAAGGCACACGACTCCCTTCTTCCAATTCCTTAAAAAATCAATACATTTAAACCACTAATCTGTATAACCTATGAAATCTTTTAATTATTTGGGACTTGTTCTCCTACTTGTATTGGCTTCGTGTAATTCTAAAAAAACGGATGACACCGAATGGATCACGCTGTTTAACGGCATTGACCTTGAAGGCTGGACACCTAAATTCTACCATCACGAGACCGGTGAGAATTATGCGGATACCTTTCGCGTACAAGACAGCAGCATTGTGGTAGCCTATGAGGGGTATGACACCTTTGATGAGCGGTACGGACATTTATTTTATGACCAGCCTTTTGAATCCTTTCACTTAAAATTCAGCTATCGCTTTACAGAAGAATGGATGGAAGATGCGCCGAGTTATACCTATCGCAACAGCGGGGTTATGTTTCATGCACAAGCTCCGGAAACTATTTTAAAAGAACAAGACTGGCCCCTTTCTGTAGAATACCAGATGCTGGCAGAAGCCGAACCGGGAAAAGCGAGACCTACTGGAAATATGTGTTCTCCGGGAACCGATGTCTTTTATCAAGGTGAAAAATCAAACGACCACTGCATCAATTCGTCTTCAGATACCTACAGTTGGGACACTTGGGTTGAAGCAGACCTAATCGTTTATCAAGACTCTTTGATCATTCACAAAGTCAACGGGAAAGAGGTGCTGCGCTACTCAGATACGCAAATAGGCGGTGAAGTCGCTAACGGGTATAATCCGGATCTGAAAGTGGACGGTAAAGCACTTAAAGGAGGATACATCGGACTTCAGGCAGAAGGACAAGGTGTTATTTTTAAAGACATCAAGCTCAAGGAGCTTTAGTTTCAGAATAAAAAAAGCCCCTGAAGAAACCTTCAGGAGCTTAAACAAATCAAACTCAAGTGTATTGAGCCAATCGTTTAATTTAAAGCTTCTTTTAATGCTTTAGCTGCTGCAGCTGGATCTTCGGCACCGTAGATGGCTCCACCGGCTACTGCTACTACCGCTCCAGATTCTTTTACCGCTTTGATGCTGTCTAAGTTTACACCACCTGCGATAGATACCGGTACGCCTGCACGAGTTGCCTCGTCGATCAATACCTGAATAGAATATCCTGGTTCAGCTTGCTCATCTAAACCAGCGTGTAGTTCTACAAACGCAACACCTAATTTAATTACTTCCTGAGCTCTTTTTACACGATCCTGTACGCCTATAGTATCAACAACCACAGCTTTACCATGAGCTTTAGCCGCTTTAACAGCTCCAGCGATCGTGCTGTCTCCAGTTGATCCTAAGATAGTAACATAATCTGCTCCGGCTTTAAAAGCCATATCTGCTTCTAATTCACCTGCATCTGCAGTTTTAAAATCTGCAAAAACCAGTTTGTCCGGGAATGCATCTTTCATTGCAGTGATTACTGATAAACCTTCACTTTTGATAAGCGGAGTTCCTAATTCTATAATATCTACATAAGGTGCTACTTTAGTCGCCAAAGCGATTGCATCTTCTGTTTTTAATAAATCTATTGCTACTTGTAATTGAGTCATTGTATGTAATTTAGTTGTTTAAATTTTCGTTTATAAGTCTTATTCCAGATTGGAGTGACGTTTCCAGAGTTCGTCTGCGGTCTTTCCACCGGCATGCCACAGTACTTGTATTAAAGCATCAGTAACCAGCAACAAACTTTGTTCAAAAAGACTACCCGCATATTGTTTAGAAATTGCTTCTTCCTGTTTGTTTTTCTCCGCTGCAGGAATGAGAAGCACCTGATCTGCCAGATCGGCTAAAAGAGATTCCGGATTTGTCGTGATCGCTACTACTTTTGCTGCTTCTCGCTTTGCAGTTTTTGCTGCATTCACAATGCTTGTGGTGCTTCCGCTACCAGAACCGGCAAGTAACAAGTCTCCTTGGGCTATCGCAGGTGTAGTAGTCTCTCCCACTACATAAGCTTCATATCCCAGATGCATCAAGCGCATGGCTGCCGCTTGCATCATAAGTCCGCTACGGCCCATTCCCATTAGAAAAATACGTTTGCTTGCTTCTAAATAGGGAATCACTGCTGCGAGTTGCTTGTAATCCAATCCTTCACGCATTTTTAAATGCTCTTGATAAATCAGATGTACCGCTTCATCCAAGGCTTCATTTAGGGGTATATTTGGTGTATTTATCATAATCTGAATTCTTTGCTATTTTTGCTGATACAAATCTAGCATACAGAACTCCAGAGTTGTTACACTATCTGACAGATGTGTGGTACTATTTGCTCACACTCTAAAAATTAAGGGTATTATTCGCTATTTTTGTGGTACATTTTAGAAATAATACTTCAAACAGACTTGTAAATTTTAATGCAGGTCTTACCCAAAAAAGTGCTTATATGCTTAGTGATAAGGTTTTATACATACGCGATCTTGCAGACTGCCCACCCTCTTATCTGGATGACCCGGGACGGAAAGAATTTTATGAGATTGTCTGGTTGATTAATGAGGAAGCTTTACATACCCCACAACACGATTTTCAAACACTGATAGGAAACTGGATCTACCTGATCCCCCCGTACCGAGTACATCAATTGAATAAGGCCGGTAAGAAAGGCGTCCTGATTTCGTTTAAACACGAATTACTGGAGGATGATCTCAAAGAATTTTTACTGGATGTCTTTAGAATTTTTAATGTGCAGGGCGAGTTCTCTTGTCTGCAGCTTAATGAAGATAGTGCACAGAGTTTACAGGGCGTGTATAACTTGATGCATGAGGAGTATAATAAGCCTGAAATCAATTTGGTTATATTAAAGGCCTTGCTTAAAGTGTTTTTACTGAAACTCATTCAGTTGAAAGAACAGCATTTTACGATGCAGGATATTAATGAAAAGCGGGTCTATGAGTTTATGATGTTGCTGGAGTTGAATTATCACGAGGAACGTACCGCAGCTTTTTATGCTGATAAAATGAACATCAGTTCTAAACGTTTGAATCAAATCTTAAAAGAAAAGCTATCAAAAACCGGAATGCAACTCATTCACGACCGTCTGGTTTTGGAAGCAAAACGCCAAATGATTCACAGTGAAAATACCATTAAAGAAATAGGGTTTAATCTGGGCTTCAAAGACCGGTCTTATTTCAGTCGATTCTTTAAAGGGCATACCAATCAGACGCCTCAGGAATTTCAGAATCAGGCCAAAAGTTATGTACAGCAGCACGATAATACCCTCTATCCTGAATGAGGTCGTTTAAAATGAAATATCCCATTGCACTCTAAAACGCAATTCGTTTTTAAGTTGTTCGGTTGGAGTTTCATAATCAAAGCTAGAAATCTCAGCAGTTAACTTGTTGCGATGGCCTTTAAAAAACCAATTGAAGGCGAGTGAAGATTCATCCAACTCCGTATCTTGATTAAGATTAGGTTTAAAACTGGCATAGCGTACAGCTACTTCTAAAGGTTTGGGCCACCAGGAAAGCGCCTGATTGGCAAAATAACCTGCCTGCACATAATACCCACTCAACGCAGTAGTCGCATTTGCATTCAGTTTATCGATGATTTCTTTGCGGTGTATTTCTGATTGCCAACTGAAGCCTTGATACTTAAAAGCAGTCTCTACATTCGTCTGATTGATGCGGTACTGCCCGGGTTCTTGTTCTTCAAAACCTGCTAAAAAGCCACCACCTGAAGAAGAAAACCGCGTAAACGGACTCCGGTTTGTAACAGCTGATACGGCTAGAATTGCCTCTGGAGTTTGATGTAATTGTAAATCACTACCTCCGGAAAAACCGAGATCATCTCCCAGAACATTCCATTGCAGACGGCCAAAATACATCAGGTTTTTATCATCATTCTCCGTAGCAGACCTACCGCTTCCGGTGACAACTGCAGCCCAATAACTAAAATCTGCAGATCCCCTGCCTGCTAACCTACCGTATAGTTCTATACCTTGCTGACGGTCTACCGTAAAACTTCGGTTTAAAATAGAGCGATCTACTAGCTGTTGTGCTCCACTACTGATGCGGCGCTCCCGGGTAAACTCCAGCTTCCACTGCCCTATTTTGATGTTGAGCCATTTCCACCGCTCTATCATAATTCTAAAATCAAGCAGATTTCCTTGCCCCAGTTCATATTCCCAATAGTATTTCAGCCAGGGTTTATAAGCGTGCCCTCCTACTTTAAGACGGGAACGATTTATTTTAAATACACTATTCTTTTCATCATGAAAATCATTATACGTCAACGGATTATTATCTCCGGGGGTCGCAAAGCGAAATTGCAAACGACTTTGTATGTGTAATGAAAAATCATTATGAGGCGCGATGAACTCAATACCCTTTTTGCCATAATCTACCTGCCATTTTGTAAGCGTGTCGTTTGAAGAAAGCTTCTGCGCCATTAGAGGTTGTGAGAGCCCGGCAAATACGCCAAGAAATGCAAGAATATGGTAGATGATACGCTGTGTACCCATAGCACTAAAATCCTAAAGTTCAGGCTTGCAAAAGTAATGATAAGTATGCGGTTAACAATAAAGAAACCTTAAAGAAACAATTAGCTAACAATCATAAAATCAAAATCACTTTTAACAGAAGCCCCCACTTGCTTATTTACCGGCGATAGAGTGATATACGTTCTTACCCGTACTTACGAGTAGCAGTACTAGAAAACCTACAACTAAACCGAGTAAAAACTCAACAAGCATACTAGGCCAGCTTTCAACAAGATCATGAATAAAATGCAGGTTGTGAGTAAAAATTCCACCGGAAACCAGAAGCAAAGCAATGGTACCAATTACCGAAAGACTCTTTATCACCACAGGTAATGCGCTGACCAAAAATTTCCCCACTTTATCAGAAAAACTATCCTCCTCTTCATTGAGGTCTATAAGTTTGGCACCAAATTCATCCATACGAACAATAAGAGCGACAATGCCATAAACCCCTACAGTTGCAACTAGGGCGATAAGGGTTACCACAATAATTTGATTAATCAGCTCCTCCCCGGTTACCGTTCCTAAGGCAATAATAATGATCTCTACAGAAAGAATAAAATCGGTTAAAATCGCCGACTTCACTTTTTCTTTTTCATACTTAAGAATCGCTTCTTCACTCATATCCTGCAGAGCCGGTTTTTCTTCGGCATGTGCGTGTGGAAAGAAAAACTCATAGATCTTTTCTGCTCCTTCATACGCCAGATAGAGTCCGCCAAGGATCAAAATAACTGTTATAGCGACGGGTACAAAGGCACTCAGTAAAAAGGCTATCGGTAAAATAATGATCTTATTGAGCAACGAACCTTTGGTTATAGACCACAATACCGGAATCTCGCGCGAAGACATAAAACCGGAAGCTTTCTCGGCATTCACAGCAAGGTCATCACCCAATATACCGGCAGTTTTTTTTCCGGCGACTTTGGCCATTACCGAAACGTCATCCATTAATGTTGCAATGTCATCTAAAAGCGCAAAAAATCCTGAAGCCATATGAGCAGTTTTGGTTGTGTGCAGCAAGATAAGTTTACCATTTAAAGTAAAGAATTAAAAAATTGATAATTTATAGTGTTTGCTTTCATGATATATATGTTAAGAGGGATTTAAAAGCATTTTACACGCTATCCTTAAGAAAGAAACTGCTTCAAAAACAGTCGTTAACCTACAAATAAAAGATTAAAAAAGTTAACCTTAAAAATTTGTAATCTAATTACTACAGTTTAAAATCAATTTTAATTAATTTCGTTTAAACTATTCTCCATTCTCCAAATAATATGAATACAATAAATCTTGGCGATTTTCGCTTAGACTTTCAAGCCCATTTTATGAAATTGAAAATAAATCAAGGAGGACATTTTGATTCAAGCTCGTTTCAAAATTGTCTGGATTTAAAAGCAGAAATTTATGGCCATCGAAAATTAGGTTTACTACTTACCAATGAGGAAGAACGTGATTACTCCATTGACCCTTCCTTTTTAATCAAAGATAAATTGCTTTTAGAAGACAATTTTAAGTGGATTATTGTGGTTTCTAATAAAAGTCCAGATTATAAGAATTATGAATACTTTAAACGATTAACATCAATTCCGTGCAAATTTGTAACCAACTTTAAAGAAGTCGCTGATAATGAGCAGTGTTGCATGCATACCATGTAAGCCTCTTTATCCTGTATAATCGCTTATTGAGTAATTTCATCTCCCTTATAATTAAACACCAATAGCTCTTTTTTTGCTATATCAGATTCTATACTTAAACTATAGGTGCTGTTACCATTTTTTTTAGTGTGTATCAACGTATTCAATTTAATATTAGGGTAAGATGCTGTCAGCGTCTCTTTAACTGCCTGCGGAAGCTCTTTGTATGCTATAGGGGTTTGTTGTTTAATAAGGCATCCATCTTTAGCATACCATACGTTTTTAGTAAGGTTTTCTGATTGAAAGTTTACTTTATAAAAACTACCAGCTTGTTTCCAGTTGGCGTGAGTTGCTTGTTTGAAGTCTAATTCAAAATTGGTTCTGATGTTTGCAGGCACTTCTTGAGTAGGCAAATCTTGTGCAGCTGCTAGAGTGCTTAAAAAAATACTGATTATTAAGCTTATTAGCGTTTTCATAGTTTATTGTTTAAAATTAATATTACACAAACTAACGGCTCAAATCTGGAAGCAATTGGTATCTATTCCTTGTGAAAAGGTTAAAATATGTGAAATTTCACAGCTCACCGATTGCTGTAACGTGTACGCATTAAAAAGGGATCGAATAGCTATTCAATCCCTTTACTATTTTTATCTCAAAAAGGAGGATTAATCTTCTCGATCGCTTAAAATTTCACCTGTTGCGTCTACAACTAAATCGCGCTCTTGAGACCATCCTTTTTCAAGTTCTATAGAATAGGTGGTTTTGCCTTTTATAGCTAATTTTTCAACTTCATCAATTGTAAAATCATTATATGCTTTAACCAGTGCATTTTGTACCACCTGAGGCAGTTCATCTGCTGCTAGTTCCTGCTCAGACTTTAATACCGAACCAGAGGTATCATACCAGATCTCATAATCCATACGGTTGATTTCAAACGCTACATGGTAACCAGTATATTCTTGCTCCCACTCCACATCAGTAGCTTGAGCATAGTTTTGCTGAAAACTAGCTCTTACAGCTTGTGGTACAGTATCAGGAGTTAAATCTTGAGCATTTACAGCGGTTATTCCGGTTAGCCCCAGTAGCATCAGTTTTAAATTTTTCATAATTTTTCAGTTTAAATTCTGTACAAACAAAGGACTCAAAACTGGAAACATTTGGTAGCTCTAGCTGCTGTAAACGTTAAAAATTGTGAAACTGCCATTCAGATCGGGAAAGCTTGCTTTATTTAGAAGCTATAAAATATAGCTACATTATTCTGGCTTTACCACTTCTTTACAGAATTGGCTATTAATGTTGCTTAACTTATACAGACCGTAGCGATGAAAATATTGATTATAGAAGACGAACCTCAGATGCTAGATAATATGCGAGATACGCTAGAGCAAGAACGCTATCTGGTAGAGACCGCAAGTACATTCTCTGAAGCGAGTTTTAAAATAGGCAGTTATGATTATGACTGTATTTTACTTGACATTATGCTACCTGATGGTAATGGTCTCAGCTTACTCAAACAACTTAAAGATTTGGGTAAAGAAGAAGGGGTTATCATCGTTTCTGCAAATGACTCTTTAGATGATCGTATTCAAGGTTTAAATAGGGGAGCAGATGATTACCTGCCTAAGCCTTTTCACACTGCAGAATTGAATGCTCGTGTACAGGCAGTTTTAAGACGCAGAAATTTTGAAGGAAATAAATACATAGAAATAGGCAATGTGGTCATTGATCCCGAAAGCCGAAGCCTCACTGTAGCAAACAAGAAAGTGATTTTAAACCGAAAAGAATACGATATTCTTACTTATCTGATTGCTAATAAAACCAGACTGGTTACCAAAGCTGCTCTTGCTGAGCACGTATGGGGAGATCATATAGATCAGGCTGATAGCTTTGATTTTATATACTCTCAAATTAAAAACCTGCGTAAAAAACTAGAAAAAGCTACTATTAAAGTTGGAGCCGTTTACGGTATAGGGTATAAACTAGAGCTCGATTGATGAAACTACTCAATTACACTTCAAAATATCTAGCATTTCTTTTACTTGGCGTCATCACGCTATGGGCATTAGCATTTTATTACGCGATGCTTGATGAGATATACGACAGTCTTGACGATGGACTCGAAAACCAAAAAATTCTCTTGCTCAAACGTGCTAAACAAGACCCCAGTATTCTAAAAAACAATGACTTCAACAAACACGTATACAGCTTTATACCCATTGAAAAAAATCAATACGAGGATCATAAGGAGCGGTATCAGGACACGCTGATGTACATGATTAATGAAGAAGATTATGAGCCGGTGCGTATTTATGAAAGCACGCTGAAAACAGATGGCAACTATTACAAGCTAAAAATCATAACTTCTATGGTAGAGGAAGATGACCTCATTGAAGACCTCGTAAGTTATCTGATAGGTTTGTATGTTATTTTAGTGATAAGCATTCTCATCTTAAACAACTTATTACTCAAACGCATCTGGAAACCTTTTTACAACATTATTGCCCAGCTTAAAAGCTTTAATATTGAAAATAAATCTCAAATCACGCTCACCCCTACCACTGTAGAAGAATTTAACCTGCTCAACACCACGGTAAGCGAACTCATAAACGCTGCACATAAATCATATAATGAGCAAAAACAGTTTCTTGAAAATGCATCCCATGAGCTACAAACACCCCTAGCAATAAGTATCAATAAACTGGAATTGTTTCTTGAAAAAAACACCCTTACTGATGACCAACTTATGCATATGGCACAAGTATTGGATAATCTGGGACGACTTACCCGTTTAAACAAATCCTTGCTGTTACTATCTAAAATCGAAAACAAACAGTTTCAGGAAGAAGATAAAATTGATTTTAATACACTTGCTCAAGAATGCATCACAGACTTTGAAGACATCGCAAAGCATAAAGGAATAGCCTTACAACTAGAAACTCAGAATACTATTCACTTTAAAATGAATAAAGATCTGGCTCGTATAGTATTGACCAACCTGATTAAGAATGCTCTTGTGCACGGAAAAAAACAAAACCCCGTTATTATACATATTGAAAATCAACTGCTCAAAGTAAGCAACACTGGTATCGACTCACCTCTAGATTCAGAACTTATTTTTGCTCGTTTTAAAAAAATAGGAGCAACAGAAAAATCAACAGGTCTGGGTTTACCTATTGCACGTGCTATAGCCGAGAAGTACAATGTTAAACTCTATTATACGTTTGACCAACAACACACGTTTAATCTTCAATTTCCCAAAAATTAGTTATGCTGAAACTTATATTCCCAATTCTTTCTAGTTTTAATACAGAAATTTGTTTTCTGAAAAATGCAGATTTAAAATGAAGTATTTATCACATTATATAATTTTTGGTGCTCTGATTTTTTCAGGTGTACTTTCATATGCTTTTTATAAAAAATCTATTGCTGAAGAACGGAAGATTTTAGAAAACGCATCCTATAACATTGTAAATAGTTGGGAGTTGCCTACACTTCTTGATGAAGTTAGCGGTATTGCTTGGGTAAATGATTCTACAATAGCTTGTATTCAAGATGAAGATGGTGTTATTTACAATTTCAACATAAATACCGGTGAGATTAGTAACGATATTATTTTTGCTGAAGGTGGCGATTATGAAGCGATTGCTCTTAATGAAAATGATGCCTATGTAATGCGCAGTGATGGTCGTATTTTTGAAATTAAATCATTCGCTTCAGACGCTATTACTCCCCGTTATTTTGATACTTCTTTTGGGTCTAAAAACAATATGGAGTCGCTTACTTATAATCCAAAAACTAACAGTCTCATCACAGTAGCTAAAGATAAAGGCTTAGCAAAAGATCGTTACAAGGGCCTCTATTCAATTCCTTTAGAAACTAAAATTCAGGATGAAAAACCACTATTCAAAATAGATATGCAAGCCAAAGAGTTTGAGGCTTTCCGAAGTAAAAAAGAAGAGAAAACCTTTAATCCTTCAGATATGGCTATACATCCAAAAACTGGGGAATATTATATTGTAGATGGAAAAAAACCAAAGCTTTTGATATTGAGTCCTACCGGAAAAATAAAAATCATTCATGAATTAAATAAATTTCATTTCGCGCAACCAGAGAGTATAACCTTTAGTCCTAATGGCACGCTATACATTGCTAACGAAGCTGCTGATGGAGTAGCAACACTTCTGGAGGTTACTTTAAAAAAGTAAAGTTTAAATATTTAGTGTTTGTCTCTTGATCAAATTCTAAAACCGGTGTGAGGTCTGGTTGTTAGAATACTGGTTTAAGAGCTAATTGTAAGCAAATACTTAGAAGTTCATAAGGCTTTGAAGTATTTGAATCTCGATTATCCAGCTAAGGTATATTGTGATTATTACGCTAAATTAAATGGAGAAGCCGCAACTGCTTATACAGTTGCGGCTTCAAGGGTTTAAACTAAAAAACCTACAATTACTCTAAAAATTCTGCATTAAGAACTCCTGCGATATCAAATTCTATAGCAATAACCTCTTTTATTTTAATCAACCCAAATAGCTTTTTGGGAAGTTCAAGATTATAATCGCTAATATTCAACTTAAGAATTCCTTTTAAATGTTTGAGATCTCCCGCTATGATTTCTACAGGTATCGTATAGGTATGCTGCTGACCTGCAAGCGCTATATTTACTAAAGCTTCATACCCTCGCTCTACCCGGTTAAACTGTTTAAAGTTGAGGATAATCACTGGGTATTGCTCTGCTTGCAGCATCGCTCTAAAATCCTTATTGATTGCCTTCCCTCCACAATTAAATCCTGCTAAGTTGAGTTCTAATTTTGCATTACGCAAAAGAATGAGGTCTCCCTGATTGCAGTAAGCTATCTTTTTTTGAGGGTCAAAATAAGCAGGGTCAAAAAAACAGCTAAAACCGGTTACATTAGTTTTACCTGAAACACGCAGCGTACTGCTTTGCAGCTCACTAATTGTGGCCTCTCCAAAATTAGGTTGACCCAATAACACAGAACCACTTAACACGAATAATAAGTTTAAAAGGGCTTTCATAATCAGAGGTTTTAAAGATCACAGCGTGTAACGCTACATGCTGTGATCTTGTTTATTTCAGTTTAGAAACTAATCGCAGCTTCAAGCATAAAACCGTCAAACTTTGCGTCATTATGAAGATCTATAACAGGATAATCATTATAATTCTGAACAACATACTCTGCTTTCAGCAAAATATTTTTTGTCATAAACCACCAGCAGCAAGTTGAAAACGATCTATAGAAACATCGCTACCACCTACTAGAGTTCCGTCAACATAGTTGTAACGACCACCTAAATAGATTTTCTCTTTAGGTCCAAATCTGTAAATCAACTCACCTGAATATTGGTTCCAACTGCGGTTGTCTGTCTCTGCAGCAGTCTTACCGGTTGCATGCTCATAGATACCAAAGAATTCCAAACCTTTGTATTTGAAGAATGGGTTGATCATGACTGAAGTAAGCTCATTATTAAGACCGGGATTGATACGCCCTGCTCTAAAACCATCTCCGGTACCGTCTTCTGCAATCATCACATTGTAATATCTAGAACCAGAACGGTCACCACTGTATAAATAAGCGCTAGCTGTTTGATTGGTTTTGTAAACAGATCCTGTTAACCGTACACGTAAATCTTCTGATACAGCTTTATCATAACCCAATTTTGCGATGAATGACGGACTTGTAGTTTCTGGGTTGGTAACAGCTTGATTCAATTTACCATTAGTCATACTCAACATTCCCATCCAGCCGTTATTGAAGTAATATACCTCTGCACCAACTTCAGTAGTAAAACTATCCATTAGATAATTTCCCACAAACGGATTGTATAAAGCCATTGCATTATCGGTACGTCTAAAGTGAGCGTCTCCGTAGTTGCTTTCCATATGTCCTATTTTAATACGCACATGATTCATCAAGTCTTCCATAAATCCTTTTTGGATGAATTCTAATTTATCTATCTGAAAATAGCCACCTTTCACATAGGTTTCGTTGTGGTGTTGTGAAGATAAATAGGTTCTTAAGTGCATACGTACCCCGTCATACAAAGCCACATCCAGGTCCAGATTTGCTGTTGCCAGATTAAAGTTGCTGCCTATTTCCTGTAAAACCGGAGTAGCTGCATTACCGCTGTTCTCGTGATCTATTGCTTGAAATTGTATGGTAGAAGCACCACCTATACGCACGTGGATACCATCAAAGCTTGATAGTGTATCCTTAGGCGCTTCAAAGGTTGAAATTCCGCGTTGATCAGGTGATCTGTAGTTATCTAAATCACGTTGACTTTGTGCCTGTAGTGTCATCCCAAAAAGAGGTAAGACAATGAGGCTTAAATAGGTAAGTTTAGTTTTCATAAGTATTGGTATTTATAGAGATTGATTAATAAATGTTGTTTTAAATGTGATATGGAGTTCGTCACCTGTCGTTATGGTGCCAAACAAAGCTGTAGGAGGATCTATTTTATAAGTGCTCATTTGCATTTTATAAGCACCTGACAAAACAATCTGATCGGCTAAAACGTGTACTTCAAATGGTATAGAAACAGTCTTAGTAACTCCTGAAATTGTAAGGCTTCCGGTTGTTTTTATTGAATAGGTGTTCGCACTGATTTGCTCCAGACTTCCCACTGATTTAAGGCTATATGTGATTGCTTTGTACTTTTTTGTATTTAAAGCTTTATAGGTGTTTTTATCCATCCCGTTTTTTCCACTAGACAGACTCTCTGCTACAATTTGAAGTTCTAGTTTATTCAAAGCTGTTAAGACTCCACCCTCTTGGCTTATCGCTAACTTGCCGCTCATATCTTCTACCTCACATTCCCAATCGTGAAGATTCGAAGTACCTGCGACAGTCATTGAAGACTCAGAATTTTTTAAAGAATAGGTTTGAGCAAAACCTTTTTGAAGACCAAACCCTAAAAGGATTAGACTAAAGCAAATTGGATATAGTATTGACTTTTTCATAGTATATGGTTTTTGATTACTATGCAAAGTTCCATCAGAAAGAACGCCTGAAATATGATTAAAGTCAGGTTACAGATTTAATACAAACTATATGTATTGAAAATGCATTTTAGCGATTGAGAAATTTAGAAGAAGCCATAAAAAAGCTCCGATTGTAATGAAAATCGGAGCTTAAATTTTTAACCTATATTCAAAATTTATTTTAGTTTTTAAACACGTGTGAATTAGCCCTCTTTTTCACAAAACCTCCTCACATCTTTCAAAAACTCTTAACACTTCATTAAAGGAGTGTTATATAGGGTTAAAAAATATTTAACATTAACATATTTGACATATTTTCAACCTCAAAATCATTCAATTCATTTATGTCTCATAAATACACAACCACATTAAACCTGTTCTTCAGTAAATTTAGTGTCTTTACTTTTTTACTTTTCATACTGGCCCAAACGAGCTTTGCACAAAACAAAGAGGTAGAACAGGTCTTTTACTTTACAGGAAATACCGAATTAAAAACCAGTAATCCTACTCAACAGGTCCTTAAGTCTATAAGCGAGCTTTCTCAGAATGATGATAAAGCGACTTTTGTCGCACTGGGAAACATCACAAAAGATGGCTATCCTCCTAAAAAGAAAGACCGTAAAAAGGTTGAAGAATTGCTGCAACAGAGCATTATGCAACCTCTTGCTAATTTTAATGGAAATATCATTTTTATGCCCGGCCGTAATGAGTGGAACAAAAACGGTCACGAAAATATAGATGATATGGAGTCTTTTATACAAGACAACAGCAAAGTTAAATTCTGGCCTAATGACGGCTGCCCACGGGAGCTTGATGATCTGGATACTGAAAATATAGAATTTTTGATGATAGATTCTCAGTGGTTTTTAGAAGACTGGGACAATCACCTATACCTCAATAATAAATGTGACATCAAAACTCGTGATGATTTTATTGCGAAGTTTAAAGATGACCTAAAAGATGAGCAGAATAAGACGGTAGTTGTTGCTGTTTATCATTCTGTACTCAGCCTTTCTAGACAAAACTTTTTAGAAGCTATTGGAGGAGTATCTGCTCAGGATTTTTACAGTACTCAACGCCAAAAATATGCCGGTACTTTAGAAACATTAGCAAGTCAGTTTCCTGATGTAATATTTGTTTCTGCAAGTGATAAAAACCTGCAATATGTTTTTGATGATGGCATCCCACAAATCATAAGTGGTGCTGCCACTGATAAATTAGATAATGTGCGTAAAGCTAAAGATGGGCAGTTTGCTTCAAAATCCAATGGTTTTGCGAGGCTTACAGTCTATAAAGACCGTAGTTCTAAAGTAGAATTTTTTACTACTGATGCAGGATCACCTGAGAAACTTTTTGAGAAAAAAATCAGACGTCAGCAACCTAAGCAAGGAGAAATAAGCTATCCTGATATCAGCGCGATGGGTAGTACTACAAAAGCTTCTATTTACACAAAAGAAGAAACAGATAAAAGCAGCCTGTACAAATTTTTCTGGGGAAATCACTACCGTGATGTTTACAGCAAAGAGATTGAAGCTCCGGTTTTAGACCTCTCAACACTTCCCGGTAATGTACACGCTATCTCAGAAGGTGGTGGTAACCAGTCGCGTTCGTTACGTCTTATCGATGATGAAAAACACGAATACACGGCCCGTGAATTGCGAAAGAGTGCCGTGCGTTTTATTCAGTCTAAAATTACAGATCATTACGTGCGTGATTTTATGCAAAACACCATTGCTGAAGAAATTGTACAGGATTTTTATACTACAGCTCAACCCTACGCTCCGTTTGCGCTAAACCCCATTTTTGACAGCTTAGATATTTACAATGCGCAACCTAAAATCTACTATTTACCTAAACAAAAGCAACTGGGTATTTTTAATGAAGATTATGGCGATAAACTTTATATGCTTGAGGCACACGCCGGAGATGAGAATCAATCTTTTGAGCGTTTTGGTGATGCAGATGATATCATAAGCACCAAAGATCTTCTGGCCGAAATACAGGATTCTAAAAAGCACAAGGTAGATGAATCCAACTTTTTAAAAGTTCGTTTAATGGATTTTGCCGTAGGTGATTATGACAGGCATTATGACCAGTGGCGGTGGTCTGCTTATGAGCAGGAAGACGGTACAACAACCTATAAAACCATTCGTAGAGATAGAGATCAGGCGTTTCCTAAATATGACGGACTCATTTTAAGTCTGCTTAAAGTCGCTATGATTGACTTTAGATCTATGGAAAAATACGACGAAGACGTAAACAATGTGAAGTGGTTGAGTCGTTATGCATATCCTTTAGATCAAGCTATTATAAAGAATCTTACCTGGGAAGATTGGGAAGAACAAGTTGAATTTATTCAGCAGAAGTTAACTGATGAAACCATCGAAGTTGCTTTTAAAACTTTACCGGAAGCCACCCAAGACGAAAGTATGGCAAGTATTCAAGAGAATTTAAAAACGCGCCGCGATAATCTGAAATCTATTGCCCGTCGTTATTATGACTATTTAATGAGTCATCAAATCATTTTAGGTACTGAAGACAAAGACGATTTTTTAATCACCCGTCAACCGAATGGCAAGACCACTATAAAGTTAACCACAGAAGAAGGAGAATCTTTTGAACGCACCTACGATAAAGAACTTACAAAAGAAATCTGGATCTACGGTATGGATGATGAAGATACCTTTAAAATCGTAGGAGATGGTGATCACTATATCCCTCTTAAAATATTAGGTGGTGAGAATAATGATGTATATGATTTTGAAAACACACGAGCAGCCAAAGCTTATGATTACAAAAGCAAGAAAAACACCTTTGTAAATTCGGGTAGTCGTAAATGGTTAGTAGATAGTTATGACATCAATACGTATAATGATGCTTCTAGAAAATTAGATGCTTTTTCTACTTTACCTGTTTTGGGATACAATCAAGATACTGGTTTTTCTGCTGGCTTAAGTGGTACATATACTACATACGGTTTAGCTAATAATCCATTTTTAACACAGCAAACCTTAATGGCTAAATATTATGCTGCGACTCATGGTGTGGAATTAAAATATTCTGGAGAGTTTGCTAATGCATTTTACAATTGGAATTTTGGTCTGGATGCTCGTTATACGACTCCTAATTATGCTATAAATTATTTTGGAACTGGTAATCATACAGATTACGACAGAGATCAGGTAGATCTTGATTTTAACCGGGTTCGCATCAGTCAATGGAGTGTGAAGCCATCCTTAATCTATAGAAACGATCGAGTATCATTGCGCTTAGGGCCAACTGTTGAGTCTTTAAATGTAGAATATTCTGGTGACGGTGTTACCGGTGATACTAACATCATTGATGCTGGCGATGATGTTTTTAACACCCAATATTATGCCGGTGCAGAAGCTGCTTTTCAATATAAAAATAAGAGTGGTGAAATCGCTTTTATACGCAGAGGATTTCAGTTTGATCTTGTTGCGGGATACAAAACAAATATTGATGAATATAATAACGAATTTACCTATCTAAAACCTACGCTTTCTATAGATTATCCATTACATCCTAGTGGTATGGCAGTGCTGGCCACTAAGATTGGTGCTTCGATGAACTTTGGAGATGAGTATGAGTTTTATCACGCTGCTACTTTAGGCGGAAATAATAGCTTACGCGGATTTAGAAATGAGCGTTTTAATGGGCAGACTTCATTTTACCAAAGTACCGATTTACGTGTAGGTATTGCTCAATTGAAAACCAATTTCATACCGCTGAGACTGGGAGTTTCTGCTGGTTTTGATTACGGTCGTGTTTGGGTAGACAATGACAATTCAGAACAATGGCATAACAGTTATGGAGGTTCTGTTTTTATCAACGGTTTTAAAGCGATTACTGCTAACGTAGGGTATTACCGCAGTAAAGAAAGCGACCGTGTGTTATTTACATTAGGTTTTAAATTCTAAAGTAAACGACCTTGGAGCAAGCCTGTCCGACAAAAGCAGCCCCGCAAGGCATTAAAAGGAAACAGCTTTTAACTTCGAGGCAGGCCTCAGCATTTAAATCTTGATTATTGAGTAAATTAATCAACTAAATAGTAAACCCGTTTTTTAAACAGAACGGGTTTTTTATGGAATTAAACTGTCTAAGAACTAAACATCATTCAATACTTGTGGAGTTTTTCCGTTAATACGGATTTTTTCCTTTCAAAAGAAAAATAGATTTGCGTACTTTGTAGGTATGAAAGATGCAAAGTTTGCAATCATTGATGTAGAGACAACCGGCGGCGGTATCAAAGGAAACAAAATAACCGAAATCTGTATCATCATTTTAAAAGATGGAAAAGAGATTGATCGGTTTACTTCTTTAGTTAATCCCGGAAGAGACATCCCGCTTTATATTGAAAAACTTACGGGTATCAATGACCGAATGGTTGAGGATGCTCCCTATTTTAATGAACTCGCAGACCGCATCAATACGCTGACAGAAAATTGTATTTTCGTCGCTCATAATGTGGGTTTTGACTACAATGTGGTTCGAGGAGAATTTAGTGAGGCAGGGATAGATTTTAACCGAAAACGCCTGTGTACTGTGCGTCTTTCCAAAAAGCTCATTCCCGGTTTATTCTCTTACAGTCTGGGCAATTTATGTACTTCTATAAACATACCACATTATGATCGTCACCGCGCCGAGGGCGACACCGAAGCTACTGTAATCTTATTTCAACGCTGCCTGGATCTGGATCCTGAATACGAAGTAATAGATGAGTTCTTAAACCGAAAATCAAAAGAATCCTATTTTCCGCCACATTTTAAAGCTTCAGATTTTGAAGAATTGCCTCATAAAGCCGGGGTGTATTTTTTTAGAGATAAAATCGGGAAACCGCTATACATTGGCAAAGCCATAGATATTCAAAAACGAGTGCTTTCTCATTTTAAAGAAAAAAGTAATCGTAAATATGAATTGCTGCAAAATACCCACAGTATAGATTATGAACTTACCGGCAGTGAGTTACTCGCTTTGCTTCGGGAAGCTGAACTCATTCTCAAACACTATCCCAAATACAACAAAGCTCAGAAAAACCCAACAAAACCCTACAAGCTTACCTCCTATCACAACAAACAAGGTATCGAGCAATTTGCCTTGCATAAAAATAAAATCGCTCCCGTAAGCTGGATGCAATTTTACACCCGTGAAGAAGCCATTCAGTTTTTAGAACATATTTGTGAGGAGTTTGATTTGTGCCCAAAATATTGTGGGCTGCAACAAGGTGTAACGGAGTGTAATCACTATAAAATACACACGTGTAGTGGTGCCTGTCGTGGCGATTTAAAGGCGGAAACATATAATGCTCGTGTGAGTAAAGCTCTAGATTATATTCATACCTATGAGCAATCTTGTCTGCTCGTTGAAAAAGGAAGAAATACTCAGGAAAAGTCTTTTATTTACCTGAAACAAGGTCGGTTTGCAGGTTATGGGTTTATTGATGAGACTGAAGAATTCAATCAACCGGAAGACTTTACTAACTTTTTAAATCCGCAGAAAAGTTCTGCTTATGCAGATCGTATCGTTCGGCGCTATTTAGCTACACAAAAAGGAATCACCCGATTGCCACTTAAACAAACAGAAACTTCTAATCAAAATATATTTGAAGCCTGGCTTTCTTGATTACGCTTCATTAGCAAGTTCGCTCGCTTTTTCGGCATCTACTTTTCTTGCAAAGCGCGAGGCTATGGCACTTATGATCATAATTTGTGAAGCGTGAAAAAGCATCAAAGGCAGTAAAATGAGTCCCAAACTTGCCATATTTCCGAAGAGAATTTTAGAAAAAACCGTTCCGTGAACCAGGGATTTTTTAGTACCACAAAATTGAGCCGTGATGCGGTCTTCCATATTAAAACCAAACAGCTTTGCGATCAATCCGGTTATTATAAAAATAATTGAAAATACAGCCAGAACACCTGCAAACAGCAGTATTAAATCTATGATGGAAACACTAGTGAATAAATTTTCGGCAAACGATTCTGCAAAACTTTTATAAATGATCAAGAGAATTTTTTTGAGTATAGCGTAACAGTGCCGCATCTTTCTAATGAATCTTCTGATCCTTTTAGGGTTTACTACCTGATAGCCTTTTTTGCTAAGCATATTGACTATCGACAATACGCTTTTAGCATGGAAAATCAAGGCGTGCCTGTCAATTAAAGTACAAAAAGTAAAATGTGATAAAATTAGTGGAGGTCTGGAAAATTTTTACTTTCCAAAAAATAGGGTTTATATCACAAACATTCTATAATTGAATTAGTTATATACTAAAGAAGCCATTATTTAGTATGTTTGAATTCAAATTATTGGAAATATCTAATTAGTTTTTATTAAAAATATTGTTTTGTGCATTAGGAAATATGGTATGATTATGTAGTGGGATCAAAAGGTACATTCGCACTAATTAGTTTTAACTCCTAAGCTTTATTTGAACGAAGATATAATTCTAAATATCCATTGTTGGTTCATTTTTGATATAATCGTTTCAGTTATTTTGCTGTTTTGAGATATAAATGGGGATCTTGTCTTAAACTGTGATTAGGGTACTGATTACTGAGACTGGTCAAAGCGAACTATTTTGAGTTATAGGATTGTTTTAATTGGTCTTAGGTATTTTGTTGGAGTAACCTTATATAGTATGTAGTATGTAGTATGTAGTATGTAGTATATAGAAAATACTTTAATTGTGGTTTATAAACGAGTTTTTTCTGCGTCCTAGTGAAATGCAAAGATAAGTTCCAGATGCGTAAAGACAAATTTTAAAAATTCAGTTAAAAGAACTTTCTATTTTATTTAAACTTTTTAAACAGCAGGAAAAAGATGCTCATAAGTTTAGCTCCCAATTGTTCTCTCAATATAGAATATGCCTTAGTTAAATGACCTTCTACCGTCTTTTTTGAAATTTTAAGATAATCAGCAATTTCAGTATTAGATAAACCATCTTTTTTACTAAGCATAAAGATCTCAGCACATTTTTGGGGCAATAACGAAACCCCCTCAAAAATGACCTCCTTTTTTCTCTCGAGGATATCTATATCATTGTTATGTACTACAGATTCAACTGTATTTATGTACACCTTGTCAAAAGGAGTTAAGTGATTATTTTTTTTATAGTAGTTTATAAACTCATTGTAGCAGCTTTTATATAGAAAGTTCTTAATGGAATACTCAGGATTAAGTCTACTTCTGTACTCCCATAATTTTAAAAATACATTTTGAATAATGTCTTCTGTGATAGCATGGTTATGCGTAAATGTATATACATAAGCAAATAATTTTTTATGGTAAAGTTTTAAAAGCAACGCATAACCAGCTTCTTCTCCATTCTGTAGACGTTTTATTAAAGTCAGATTGTCGTTATACATAAGGTGCTATATAGTTAAAAAAACACACGTTTAATTGTTTAATATTAAAAAAATTATAATAAAAATTAAAAAAAATGTTAACCAAAGCAAGGGTGTAGATTATTTTAATTGTATTACTAGTATAGATTAGCAAAAAAGATGGAGAGTAAAATAGAACAAACTTTAATAAGGTATTTAACAAATACAGCTTCTCAGGAAGATTTGAGATCATTGTCTGACTGGATAGAAAAGCCTTCTAATAAACAAGAATTAGAATCTTTTATAAAAGATTATTACACGATTACTTACAGTATTAATAACCCCAATACAAATCTGGCTTTGCAAAACTTATTAACCTCAATTGATAAACGCAAAAGATTGCGGCATATTCAAAAACGTAGGTTATTCAGTAGATATGCGGCAGCTATTCTTGTGATTTTAATTTTAATAGTCGATTTTCAGTATGGTAACTATATATTTAATAGCGCATCCACATCTTCAAAACAGATAAAAGTAGGAACAGATAAAGCCACATTAACCTTGGAAGATGGATCTGAAATACAGCTTGGAGCAAAAGAAATATTTCAAAAAAGCGGCTATTTAACTAATGGAACCCTAATTGAATATTTAACAGATACCAAAGATAGTAAGGAGAGTAAAGAAATTGCCTATCACTATTTAACGGTGCCGAGAGGAGGAAAATTTTCAATCATTTTATCAGATGGTACAAAAGTGTGGCTCAATTCTGATAGTCGTTTAAAATATCCTACTCAATTTAAAGCAGGAAATTCTCGCGAGGTAGAACTGGAGTATGGAGAGGCCTATTTTGATGTATCATCAGCTACAAAACACGAGGGAGCATCTTTTATAGTTTATAACAGTGATCAGAAAGTAGAAGTTTTGGGAACTGAATTTAATATTAAAGCTTACAATGATGATGCAGATGTTCTTACCACTTTGGTAGTAGGGAAAATAAAATTAAAAGTTGAAGAAATAGAACAGGTTCTTGAGCCGGGTCAACAAGCAAAATATGATGTAAATAACAATAGGATCATAACGAAATCGATTGATATTTATAATGAAACTTCGTGGAAAGAAGGAATTTTTAGTTTTGATAATAAATCCCTCCTAGAAATAACCAAAGTACTTTCTCGATGGTACGATGTAGAATTCAATTTTTTAAATGAAAATGTGCGGCAAGAAAAATTTGTAGGAATTCTGAGTAAGAATCAAGATATCGATCAAATACTGTTGCAGATAAAGAACTTAGGAATAATTAATAACTACAAAATTGAAAAAAATGAAATTGCAATAGAATAAAAAAAGAGAACGAAGTCAAACATTTGGCGATGGACTCAACTTCGTCTCTCTCAAGTATTAATATTAGATATTCACTAACAAATACCTAACAAATTTATGAAAATTAAATTACCCTGTTCGCAATTCTCCTATCCAAAGAAATTGCTGCTTTTACTTATGAAAACATTTATTTTTTTACTGTGCATTACGGCGTTTGGCTTATCGCCAAAATCTTCATACTCTCAGGATAAAATCACCATCTCCAAAGATCAGGTGGTGACTATTAATGAAGTATTTCATATGATTAGAGAGCAGACTGATTACAGGTTTATTTATTCTATAAACTCTTTTAAGAATACGCCCAAAATACAATTACGAAAAGGAGAGTTTAATATTGAAAATTTACTAAAACGTTTTATTAATAAAGGTGATCTTGATTTCGATATTAGTTCAGATCACATTATTACCATTAAGAAAACCAATGAAATTATAGAGGAAAAACCAGTTTCAAAAACTAATATCCAAGAGATAGAGATAAAAGGTCAGGTAATCACTGCTCTCGACAACGTACCACTTCCTGGCGCAAGTATTCTTGAAAAAGGTACGGTCAATGGTGTTATAACTGATTTTGACGGAAAGTTCTCCCTTAAAGTTAAAAATCAAGATGCTATTTTAGTCATTTCGTATGTTGGCTTTGCTACGCAAGAGATTCCTGTAAATGGTAAAACCAATCTGAATATAATTTTAAAAGAAGATGCAGACAGTCTGGAAGAGGTTGTTATTGTAGGTTTTGGTAGGCAAAAGAAGGTTTCCTTAACCGGTGCAGTTTCAACCGTTGATATGGAAGATATGAAAACAAACCCAACTTCTAGTGTATCAAATGCGCTAGCTGGTAATGTACCTGGTGTAATGGGAATGATTCAATCTGGACAACCGGGGAGAAATATTTCAGAATTCTGGATTCGTGGGATTTCTACTTTTGGTGGAGGCAGTAGTCCGTTGGTTTTAATAGATAATATTGAACGTGATTTAAATGAGCTTAATATTGAAGATGTAAAGTCTATTACCGTTTTAAAGGATGCAGCTGAAACTGCAATGTACGGTTCACGAGGGGCAAATGGTGTTATATTAATTACAACAAAGAGAGGTAGCGATGGTAAAATTCAGATCAATTTTAAAGATGAATTTATTTACAATACACGTACGATTACACCAGATTTTGAAGATGGTATAACCTATGCAAATTTGTTAAACGAAGCACGTATTACGCGTAATGAAGGTCCTATATATCAACCTGAAGAACTAGAAATTTTACGATTGGGATTAGACCCTGATCTATATCCTAATGTAGATTGGAAAGATCAACTGCTACGCGATGGCTCGATGACGTATCGTGTAAATTTAAATATGAGTGGTGGAGGGCCAACTTCTAGATTTTACGTTTCAGGAAGTTATATTAATGAAGGTGGAATGTATAAAATAGATGAATCACTAAAAGACGATTACGATACCAATGCCAATTACAAACGCTGGAACTATCGCCTTAACGCAGATTTTAATATCACTCCTACAACGATTGCAAAAGTAGGTGTGGCAGGTTCTATAAGTAAACGAAACAGCCCGGGGTTGGGTGATGTTGATTTCTGGGGCTCCCTATTTGGGTATTCACCCATACGTACACCGGTATTGTATTCAAACGGTTATGTACCTTCAATAGGAACTGGAAACCAGACCAACCCTTGGGTTATGGCAACTCAAACGGGGTTTAATGAGAACTGGGTTAATAAAGTACAAACTAACGTTACCATAGAACAGGATTTTAATTTTATTACGCGAGGACTTCGTATGCGTGGTATCGTGGGCTATGACATCGAGAATATAAATAACATACAACGTCGCAAATGGCCAGAGCAATGGCGTGCTGCAAGGGCGCGGGATGCAAACGGAGACCTAATTTTTACTCAAATTTCTGATCCTGCCGAACTCAATCAATCTGGTAATTCATCTGGTAACAGACTTGAGTTTTATGACCTGATGGTTAACTATGACCGTAGTTTTGGTAATCATAATGTGGGTGGAGCATTGCGATTTACTCGTGATGCCTTTATACAAACCGTTGATCTTGGTACGGACATTAAGAACGGGATTTCCAGAAGAAATCAAGCTCTAGCGGGACGACTTCTTTACAATTGGAATGAACGATATATGGTAAATTTTAATTTTGGTTATACCGGTTCTGAGAATTTTGCACCGGGACAGCAGTATGGTTTTTTTCCAGCGATTTCATTTGCTTGGAACATTGCGGGAGAAAAATTTGTAAAAGATCATTTGAGTTGGATCAACCTTTTTAAGATCAGGTATTCTTATGGTAAAGCAGGTAACGACCAGTTAGCGGGAGGAGAACGTTTCCCTTATCTATATACCATTTCAGAACTATTTCGTCGGGATGATGATGGTAATCTCATTCAACCTCTCGAGCCCACCGGGGGTTATCAATGGGCAGATTATGGTTCAGACAGGTATTATGGCGGAATCATCTACTCACAGGTAGCTTCATCTTATGTTACTTGGGAGGTGGCTACAAAACAAAATCTTGGTTTTGATATCGAAACCCGAGGGGTTACAGCAAACTTAGATTTCTTTAAAGAAGAGCGCTCAGGTATTTATATGACCAGAAACTTTTTACCGGCTATGGTCGGGTTAGAAAGTACGCCTAGAGCAAACGTAGGTATTGTAAAATCACAAGGTTTTGACGGTCGTTTTCTGTACCGGAAACAGCTGGGAGAAGTTACCCTTACTGCCCGTAGTAACATCACCTACAGTAAGAATGAGATTTTAGAACGCGATGAAGAAAATAATGTCTACGCCTATCAGAACCAAGAAGGCTTCCGCGTAGATCAGTCCAGAGGCTTAATTGCTTTGGGTCTGTTTAAAGATTATGACGATATACGAAACAGTCCTACCCAAACTTTTGGAGTGTACCAGCCCGGAGATATAAAGTATAAAGATGTAAATGGTGACGGTGTTGTAAATGATGGTGACCGCGTTGCTATAGGTGCTACTAGACGTCCCAATCTAATCTACGGTTTAGGAGCTTCTGCTAACTGGAAAGGTTTTGGTTTAGGTGTACACTTTCAAGGAGCGGGTAAATCTACATTTTCTACATTCGGAAAAACGGTTCACGCATTTAGCGAAGGCGAATGGGGACAGGTAATGAAAGGTGTTATGGGAGATAACCGCTGGATATCTGCAGATATTTCTGGTAATCATTCAACAGAAGATCCTAATGCTTCCTATCCTAGATTGAGTTTTGGCCCAAATCCTAACAACTTTAGAGAATCTACATTTTGGTTAAGAGACGGCAGGTATCTACGTCTTAAAACTGTTGATTTTGGCTATCAACTTCCTGAAAGTATTACTGCCAGAATTGGTGTTCAAAACCTCCGCTTATATCTGGTGGGGACCAATTTAGTGACGTGGTCTAAGTTCAAACTTTGGGATCCAGAATTGGCCACACCGCGAGGAGAAGACTATCCTCCAATAAAATCTATAACGATGGGAATTAGTGTTAACCTGTAAACTTAAAAAGATGATTAAAAAAATAGTATATACTGTTCTGATATTCGTATTCGGCACTAGTCTTATAACTTCTTGTAATGATGATTACCTGGATTCTAGCACCTATTTTAAAGATCGATTAACAGAAGAAAAGGTATTTGAGAGTAAGGTTTATTCTGAAGAATGGCTGGCTAATGTATTTGAAGAATTAAGAGGAATGAATGCAGATGTGGCAAGTAAGGGGATCACTCCTCACAACTTTGCTGACGATATGTATTATGGAGACCGCGATAGCGATTACGACCCGTCTAAAAATGAACTTTCCTACAACATGTTTAAGATGGGAGAGTATTCTGAAAATGATAAGCAAGAGTCTTGGACACAATGTTACCGTGGTATTCGTAACGCATCGACCTTTATTCATAAAATTTACATGAATAAAGAAATGTCTGCCGAAGAGATAGAAGACTATAGAGGGCAAGCACGTTTTGCACGAGCTTATTTATACTGGTTGTTATTGCGTAAATATGGGCCAATTCCACTGCTACCTGATGAAGGGTTAGATTATGCAGATAGTTACGATGATCTGGCTGTACCGCGCAGCACTTACGAAGAGTGTGCCGCCTTTATAAGTAGTGAAATGCTTCTTGCTGCGCAAGAAATGCAAACATTAGGTCTGGTACGGGGTCAGGATGGCTCTGCAAGACCATCTGTTGGAGCAGCCCTGGCAACCCGGGCAAAAGTCCTGATTTACGCAGCTAGTCCACTAGTAAACGGAAACAACTCTAATTTTGCCTCTTTATTAATGGATGACGAGGGTAAAAAATTACTTTCATCAGATTATCAAGAAGAAAAATGGGCTCAGGCAGCAGCCGCTGCAAAAGATGTCATCGATCTAGGAGTCTATGAGCTGTATACTGTGCCCGTTCAGGAAACAGGTGATGATGCAACGGTTATTCCTCCGGATGATGGTAATTTTTCAGAAAAATCTTGGCCTGATGGTTGGGCTAATATAGATCCTAAAAAATCCTATGCACAAGTTTTTGACGGGACTTTACCTCCCTCAGGAAATCCTGAATTGATTTTTACCAGAGGTAATAATCAGGTCTCAGAAACAATACGAGATATGGTTGCGCACCAATTGCCAAGATCTGCAACAGGGTGGAATACTCATGGATTAACTCAAAAAATTGTAGACGCTTATGCCATGAATGATGGTACAGATGTACCCGGTAAGGACAGCGAGATCGGTCGTGGGGACGGCTCTGAGCGTGCAAGTGGTTATGTAACACAAGAGGACGTTGATGCCGGTATGTTTAAACCGTTATTGCCAGGTGTTTCACTACAATATGCAAACCGGGAGCCTCGCTTTTATGCGTCTGTTGCTTACAATGGAAGTTTTTGGTCTTTATTAAATGAATCTCAGGAACGTAACCGCAATCAGCAGGTTTTTTATTACCGTAATAACCCCAAGGGCAACGGATTCAATTCATCTAATGCATACTGGTTAAGAACGGGTTTTGGTATCAAAAAATATGTTCATCCTAATGATACATATGAAGGTGGAAGCATTGATAAGATCGTCTTCAAACCTGAGCCTGCCATTCGCTACGCAGATATTTTACTTATGTATGCAGAAGCTCTAAATGAATTAGACGGGTCATATAATATTCCTTCCTGGAATGGAGGCACACACATTATAGCTCGTACAATTCCAGAACTTCAAAGAGGAATACACCCAGTACGCATACGCGGTGGGGTACCAGATTATCCGCTGGCTGTTTATAATGATAAAGATGCATTGAGAGAGCAACTAAAAGAAGAACGTTTTATTGAACTTTTAGCTGAAGGTCAGCGCTATTACGATTTACGCCGATGGATGGATGCTGATATCGAAGAGGCTCTACCTATTTATGGCTGCAATATTATTATGAGTGAAGAAGAACGCGATCTTTTTCATAAACCCGTTGCTGTATGGGCATTAGAAACCACCTTCTCAGATAAAATGTGGTTTTGGCCTATAAGTTTAACAGAGCTTAAAAGAAACAACCGCCTTACACAAAACCCAGGATGGAATTATAACGATTAATAAAAATATCATGAAAAATAAACCATTAATACTAATTCTTTGCCTGGTTCAGCTAATACTTTGCACCTCGTGCAACGATGAGTGGACAGAAGAACAATTTGAGAATTACGTGTCATTTAAAGCACCATTAACCAGTGGTGGTGTTACCGATATATACATACGCTATAAGGAGTCTGAAAAAACAACATTTCAGCAACCATTAATCGTAAGCGGCTCTAAAACAAATAACGAAGACATTACTGTAGAAGTTGCTGTAGATGCAGATACATTAGAGGTTCTTAATTATGAACGCTTTCAGAATCGGGAAGATTTTTATTACAGACAGTTAGATAGTAAGTATTATACCATTCCTTTTCAGGTAGAGATCAAAGCGGGAGAGAACACTTCGCTTATGGGGATCGATTTTTCATTGAATGGTATCGATATGGTTGACAAGTGGGTACTTCCTTTAACTATAAAAGACGATCCGTCTTATGACTACGTAGCAAACCCTCGTAAAAATTACCGGAAGGCACTTTTGCGTATTAACCCTTTTAATGATTATTCAGGAACGTATAGTGGTACTGCTTTAAAGACGGTTATGGAAGGCTATGAAAACGAGACACCTGTTGTAAAATCAGAAATTAGATCTTATGTGGTAGATGAAAATACCGTTTTCTTTTATGCCGGAAATATAGATGAAGATCGTCAGGATCGTCGCAATTATAAAGTGTATGCAAATTTTGATGAAACCGGCGGGGTTATATTTTATGCTGAAAATCCTGAAATGAATTTTCAAATAAATAAAGATGCGAGTTATACCATCACAGAACGTATGGATGAAATACGCCCCTATTTATTACATAGATATTTGACCATTAATAACATTGATTATCAATTTACCGATTATACACTGGTTGATAATGTCGCTATTAATTATAAAGTTTCGGGATCATTGATCTTAGAACGACAGTTGAACACGCAGATTCCAGATGAAGATCAGCAAATAGAATGGTAAAAAAGCAATATAAAATACATTTAAAATTGGGGTATAACCCAATTACGTGTATGAATTAAAAATCTATGATTATGTATTTAAATAAAATTTATAAAACTAGGAGTTTACAGGTTCTTTGCGTGGCAATTGCTTTTGTAAGTATGCTTTTTAACGGGTGTCAAAATGATGATGAGGAAGAAATGGTTTTTCCGCCATTTGATGCCTCGGTACCTGTTGAGGTTACTGGGTTCACACCAGAATCTGGTGGGGCAGGACAACGTTTGGTTATCTACGGAAAGAATTTTGGAACAGATGTAGATCTTGTATCGGTTCTTGTAGGAGGTAAAAAGGCTGTTGTAATTAGTGTAAATGGTGAGTCTATTTATTGCCTGATACCTAAGCAAGCATTTGGAGGTGATATTGAGGTCCGTATAGGTCAAGAAGAAAATAAAGTCGTTGCATATGCAGATGCCAATTTTGACTATCAGCGAAAGATGGTTGTTTCTAACTTGATTGGCTATAAAAATGATAGAGGTGATGAGCCTTGGAAAGATGGGAGGTTCACAGCTGAAAATGATACTGACAGAGCAAGTGGGTTCTGGGAACCCTCATTTATCAAGTTTGATCCGTTAAACCCAAAACACCTATGGGCTGTATTCGATTTTAATAACGGTCTTTATCTGATTAATTTTGAAGACAGCACCGTTACCAAAAAGAGATCTGATTTTGATCGACCACGTAGTATAGATTTCACAAATGATGGTAAATACATGATTATCGCTGAAGATCGAGGCGGTGAAAATGATCGAGCCACCTACCGGTTATCTCGTGATAAAGATTGGCAGGATCGAGAAATTATTACGAGATATAGACAATGTAATGGCGCCTCTGTGCATCCGGTTAATGGGGAGCTCTATTTCAACAGTTATGAGAAAGGACAGTTTTTCCGATTTGATCTCAATAAATATTTTGATGAGGGATTAGGTGATAAGGATTATGAGCAATTGTTTGTCGTACAAGATCCCGGCTGGGAATATAAGACCTTTATTCATCCTTCTGGAAATTATGCTTACATAGTGATTATTAACAAGCATTATATTCTTCGTGTTGATTACAATTGGGAAAAGAAGCAGTTTAACCAGCCCTATTTAGTTTGTGGTAGATTAGGAAGTGCGGGCTATCAAGATGGGGTAGGCTCAGGTGTGCGATTAAATACTCCATATCAAGGTGTATTTGTGAAAAATGAAGATTATGTAGAAGCAGGTAAAGCAGATGAATATGACTTTTACTTTACAGAGCAATACAATCACGACATTAGAATATTAACTCCAGAAGGTAGTGTGACCACGTTTGCGGGTAGAGGTAGTTCAAGTATAAACCCCGATCCCTGGGGTTATGTCAATGGAGATCTTAGAGAAGAAGCTCGTTTTGATCAGCCAACTGGTATTGCTTACGAGGAGGAGGAGGGTGCCTTCTATATAGGTGACAAATCTAATCACCGTTTTAGAAAAATAGCCCTAGAGACTAAAGATGAATAACCAATATAAAAACTATAGATCACGCAAACATTTAAAAAATATGACAACTTATTTTCGTTACTTAATACTACTACTCATCTCATTACAAGTATTTACGGCTTGTGTTTCAGTAAAAGATAATGAGCAGTCTCCAATAGCTTCAACAGATAATAGCGCTCAATTGCGAGCTCCTGCTTATCCCTTAGTTACGCATAATCCTAATTTTAGTATCTGGTCTATGGGCGATGAATTAAATGCTTCAAGTACTAAGCACTGGACCGAGCAGGATCAGTCATTGGTAGGTATTGCAGAAGTTGATGGAGAACTTTATCGTTTTTTAGGTATGGAGTCTAAAGTTTACAAAACGCTTTTACCTGCAAGCGATGAGCAATCCTACAAAGTTCTCTATACCGAAGAAAAACAAAAGGGTGACTGGTTCAAGGCAAATTATGATGCATCTAACTGGAAAACGGGAGAAGCTCCTTTTAGTGACGATAGATCAGAAGCAAAAACCATTTGGGAAAGTGATGAACTTTTTTATCGTAGAAGTTTTGATCTCGAGCAAATTGATGTTGAAAAGCTTTACGTTAAATTGCGTCACGACGATGACGTAAAAGTCTATATAAATGGAATTGAAATTTATGATTTTAAAGGATGGCAACACAGTTTTAAATACATTCCTCTTAATGACGAAGCCCTAAGGTCTTTAAGAAAAAAAGAAAATATTCTTGCCATTCATATTAAAAATACTGCCGGAGGCAGATGGCTGGATGCTGGGCTTGTAAAAGAAGTTAAAATACCCGGTCTTGATGGTGTTAAGACAGCAAAGCAAACCAATGTATCGCTTACTGCAAATCAAACTATTTATAATTTTATATGTGGAGGCACAGATCTCACAGCTACATTTACTTCACCTTTATTAATTGAAGATTTAAAAATTTATGCCAGACCGGTAACTTATTTAACAGTCAATGCCGTTTCTAATGATGGTAAAAAGCATAAAGTAAGAGTTTATCTTGGCGCTTCAGGAAACATAGCGGCAAATACTCCTAGCCAAAAGCTCACAGCTAGAAAATATGGGCATGACGGTTTACTTACCTTAAAAGTAGGTACAAAAGATCAACCCGTACTGGAGAAAAAAGGCGACGATCTTCGTGTAGATTGGGGGCATTTTTATGTTGCTTCTCCGTCACAAAATGTTATTCAATACATAAGTGATTCAAAAAATTCTTTAATTGGATTTATAGGAAATACAAGTTTGAAATCAGATGTTATTCCTGAAACAGGTTTGATCATGAATACCATCGCAGATCTTGGTGAAATAGAAAGTTCTGCAGATTGCATCTTCCTGTTAGGTTACGATGAAGGAGAGTCTGTTAATTATTTTGGGCAATCTTTAAAACCTTGGTATAAAAAAGAAACTGCATCTTTTGACGAGCTTTTATCACATGCCTATGCAGATTATGACGATGTAATGGATCGCGTTAAATCATTTGATACAAAATTATATAAAGATGCCCTTGAAGCTGGTGGTAAAAAATACGCAGACCTTTGCGTCATCGCATATAGACAGGCCATTGCCGCACATGTTTTGGTAGAATCTCCTAAGGGAGAAATTCTTTTTCTTTCAAAAGAAAATAACAGTAATGGATCTATTAACACGGTAGACGTGACCTACCCCTCAGCACCACTATTTTTAGTTTACAACCCAGATTTATTGAAAGGAATGCTTAACGGTATTTTTGAATACAGCGAAAGCGGAAGATGGAAAAAACCCTTTCCGGCTCACGATTTGGGAACATATCCCATAGCGACCGGGCAAACATATGGTGAGGATATGCCAGTTGAAGAAGCGGGAAATATGCTCATACTAACCGCAGCTATAGCTAAAGAAGAAGGCAACGCAGACTACGCTAATAAACATTGGAACACGTTAACGATTTGGGCAGATTATTTAATGAAAAGCGGATTTGACCCGGCAAATCAACTTTCTACGGATGACTTTGCCGGTCATTTAGCACGTAACGCAAATCTTTCTGTAAAAGCAATTATGGCTATTGCCTCTTATGGTAAATTGGCCAGTATGTTGGGCAAATCTGATGTAGGAGATAAGTATTTACGTGCCGCTAAAGATATGGCTCTAAAGTGGAAAGCTATTGCAGCAGACGGTGACCATTATGTGCTAGCCTTTGAAAGTGATGATACGTGGAGTCAAAAGTATAATTTAGTTTGGGACGATATTTTAAACTTAAATATTTTTCCTGAAGATGTACAGCAAACAGAAGTTGCTTATTACCTGACGAAACAGGAAGACTATGGCTTGCCACTAGATAGTCGTAAAACGTATACTAAATCGGATTGGGTTTTATGGACGGCTACTCTGGCAGAAAATCCAGAAGATTTTAATAAACTCATGACTCCTATGTGGAATTTTGCAAATTATACTCCAGACCGTGTTCCATTAAGTGATTGGCACGAAACAACCAACTCCCGTAAAGTCGGATTTAAAGCGCGCTCTGTAGTAGGAGGTTATTTTATTAAAATGCTAAAAGAGCAAACCACTACTAAAAGTTGAAAATATAGAAAAATCCAATTCAAAAATTTAGTTTATATTAAAGAGGAATGATTCCAATTTGCGGTTCTAGCTTGCAAATTAGGATCACCCCACTTTTTATATTGCTAGAACAGGCACGTGATTTTCACTGGTGGGCAGGCCTGATTTAGAAGTTAAACATCTATTTACGCAATAATCATTAAGAAGATCAAATCTAGATGAACAGATATGCAATAAAAAATGGCTTTTTTAAGGTGAGAATTTTTTTAATTTGAGAAGACGAATTTTAAATTTTAATGAAATAGGTCAACAATTCGGTTAACATTTACAGGGTATTATTTTAAAAAGTCAATGAATACGCGGTATTGGAGATTGGTTCAAATCCTGCTGCGATCACAAATTTGGCTTATAAACGAAACCAAAACTCTGCAAACACTATGATTTACAAGGTTTTATGTTTTTATGATATTCATATAATTTGATCCGTATTTGGGATCAAGTCTAATTGTTGTGTTTAAGCAAAAATTGTGGTTAATCTATATAAGAAGAATTCAACATTTTTCACGGATCAAGTCCAAAATCTGGGTTTTTACGATTTTAAGAATATAATTTAATCAAGCGATATAAGAAGTATTCGGTATTCCTCACTCCTCTAAATTGTGATCTAAAAGCCTTTACTTTGGCATTAAAGGATTCTGCTGAAGCGTTTGTACTTCTATTGATTGATAAAGTAATTAAGAATGGATCTGTAGTTAAGTGTTATGGTGTTGGCTATGGTATTAAAAGCCTTATCCAGCTGGTTAATTACGGAATATTCTGGTATTTATGCAACCTATACTTCTGGATTTGGAGAAAGC
>NZ_FQUN01000003.1 GCF_900129005.1 Leeuwenhoekiella marinoflava DSM 3653
ATACCGATAAAGTAGCAGAAGTTCTGTCTGTTCATAATAGATAGGATTTTAGATAACTAACCAGTATCCAGATAACCATCGAACCCCTGATAATAGGTCTAAAAACCTGAATTTCCATCTGATGCCGTTCTGGAGATAACTGACGGGGGCTTTTATCAAATAAAGTATAAGCCCACAGCTTTGAGTAGCGTATAATTCGCCCCCATCAGTTTGGTCACAGTTTATTATTATTGGGGCTATTCCCCGATAGAAAGTTAACAATTACGGAAACTCACTAACATATAAATAATCCCTAAATAAAGTGCGTTCGCAAAACTAAGGGAGTAGCGGCATTGCAACAGGCAAATGCGCTCTAGATATTAAATCCGGTAAGAGATTTAAACGTTTTTAGGAGGCTGAAAAATGCTGTTTGCCAGCGAAAAGGAATAAGAATCTCGGTAAGCAAAATTAGAAGTCGTCTGATCTGAAGGAATACTCTTAGGCTCCGGCAACAATTCAAAATCAGTTAAAAAAGCAACAACGCTATGAACACAGCTATGCTGGTGCTCAAACGGAAGTTTCTCGTGATCTTCCCGTTCTTCCTGATGTTCTAGATTGTGTTCCGCTTTGAGTTCGCCATAATGTTTATTTAAAAACGAAAAAACATCATCCCCAAAAGTCTCTTGATGGTACTCATAATGATTTACCAAATCTTCAAAATGCAAAAAATCGCCAAAGCTTAAATTGAAGCTTTGGATCAATAGCATTATAGATAATATTGAGGTAACTAATTTTGACATCGGCGTAAAGTTACTTAAGAAATGAAAACAATCTACTTGGCCATTCGTATTTATAATTAATATAAGTAGTTATTGCTGCGTTAACAATAAACTTTCATAATTAGCGGTATTGAGATATTCTTTTTTAAGGTTGCTCAAATACTGTTTTGCACTATTATAATGCTCGTGTTCAACATTTAACATGTCATTAACCGCATCATCTCTCAGAATCATCACAATATACCAGTGCCCTGTTCTACTCGTGTAGGTATCCTCTAAAAGGGAATCGTAGTCGTTTACTTCGAGAGCTGCATCTATTACTAACGGAATTAAATTAAGTGTGTTTGAAGAGCGCTCTACTTCATAAAACGTGAGAAATCCTTGCACACCATCTAGTTCTATCGGTAAATTATAAGCGAAATCATCTGGATGTAAGTTAGGATCAGGCCTTAATTTATAATACAGATAATCGTAAAACTCTCCGGCTTCTTTAGTATCCTCAAAAATAAATGCACGCTGTCTGGGTAATTTTTTATGGAATTTCTTCGCTAACTGAACGTGATCTCCCGCTATTTTAGGAGCAAATTTATAAGGAATACAACTGGTTAAAAGCAAAAGAGTAAGGAAGCGATACAGGTGTTTCATAAATCGAATTTAGAAATACCAATACAATAAATGTTCCGTTTCATTAAAACTTAAGCTTAATCAACTACAATCTATCGATTACCGCTTCAATGTAAAATGCGCTTTAAATTCTGCTGGTTGTTCTTCAAAAATATACTCTACTCTAAACCAATAATCATCAGAAGGTAAATTGCGACCGCGATAGGTTCCATCCCAACCCGGTCCTGTGGGGGTTAATTTTTTAATCAATTTACCAAAACGGTCAACTATAAATATCTGTGCTTCGGGATGATCATCCAGTGAAGATATATTCCAAGTGTCGTGATATCCGTCATTGTTAGGAGTAAAATATTTAGGATAATTAATAACCTGAACTTCTAACATCGCTTCTCCACAAGTACCATTTACCCCCCTAACGGTGACTGTATGAACTCCGGGGGAAACATTTCTAAACTCTGGTGTGTTTTGAAAAGCCTGCTCATCTAAGCGATATTCGTAATCCCCAAAACCGGAAACAATAATAACCTCAATAACAGACTCCTCTGCAAAAGGTTGGGTCACTTCAGCTTCAAAAACAGGTTCTGCAGATTCAAGTACTTCTACTGTTGTGGGATTGTAGTTACAGGCAGCTCCAACGTCAGGAATTATCTTTTCAGTTGAAACGGTATAAACACCCGCTTCTTCAGCAGTAAAGGTTTGCCCCTGACCAACTAACTGTTCATTCAAAAACCAACTCACTAAAAACTCTGAAGGATTTAAACCGGAATCTAAAAGAACAGCACTTTCAACAGCTCCGGTCTCTGCATTTCGGCATAGGGTTCCGCCTTCAACCGTAAAATCTAATAAGGGATAAACAGTAACCTCAAAGACATTTTCGTCAGCACAATCAGGATTATCAGAAGCTTCCGCATACTTATAAATGGTATAGGTGCCCGGTAACAATTCGTAATCAGCAGGATCAATAGGTGACTGTTTATTGGTACCCAAATAGTATCCCTGAGTAAACACATCCTGAGGTAAAGTGGGTAAGGTATAACTTCCACATTGCTCCACATCTGGTTCTGGAATCAACACCGGTGTTTCTGAAATAGTAACTGTAAAACTGCTTTCATCTTCACAAAAAAAGCGCGTACCGTTTCTAGCATAAATAAATACCTCTTGCGTGTTGGTAAGCACATCTCCTGGAGCAAGCCTTGCTCCCTGACCTCCAGATTCTGTAAAATAATCTCCTTCAACTAGAGCTGGTAAGGTAAAAGAGTCACAACTGGCTATATCGTCAAATTCCTCAACTTCAACCCCTAAAATAGTTATGGTAAAGGTGTTCTCACTATAACAAGATGGAAAGTCATCGTATGCATTATAAACATAGATGGTCTGGGTTTGAAAAATTTCTGTTCCAGAAAATAACTCAGTTCCCTGCCCCTGAGGTTCTGTGAAATACCTACCGTTATTCAATTCTGGTAAAACATAAGTCTCACAAGAATAAACAAAGCTTAAGTTATCTACCGGTAAAAGCGGTCGTATTTCAACTGTAAATTGGGTTTCATTTTGACAAATACGTACTTGATTATTGATGTATACTGTTTGCGTTGCATCAATAATATCTCCCGGGAAATACTGCGCTCCTCCCCTATCGGGTTCTTCAAAATATTCCCCATTATTCAAAGTGGGTAATGTATAGGTTTCTCCTTCACACAATAATTGATCGGGTAAGGTGTCAACCTCAGGGATTGCTATTACTTCTAAATCAAAAAATGAATGATCTGTACAATTTGAACCTGCAGTCGTATTTACATAATAATAAATGCGCTGAGAGCTCGTGATTTCAGTGCCCTCAGGGATTAGCGAACCACTCCCCATTGCCCCGGTGTAAAAAGCACCTTCTTCTACAGCCGGAATCGTATAGGAACCACAAGCCTGTAGATCATTAAACTCCGGAACGATAAAAATGCGCCATTCATATGTGTTTTCACATTGAGTTGTACTGTCATAGTTATAAATATACACCGTTTGTGTAGTTGTTATCGCATCACCTGCATTAAGCGAAGAACCTTGACCATCAGGTTGTGTAAAATAATTTCCGTTTGTTAAAGCAGGAAGTGTATACCTATTACAAGCTACCACATCTGAAGGCATATCAACAGGAGGAAGCGGATATACAATGATATCAAAAGCATCATCTCTGCAAACCGAACCGTTTTCTACAAAATAAAAGTAAATAGTCTGACTAGTGGTCAGCTCTTCTCCCGTGTTCAATCGCACTCCGGTTCCATTAGGACCTCCTGATTCGGTATAAAAAGCACCTGCAGGAGTAGGCGGAATTATAAATGATTCACATGCCTCTATCTCGCCCAAATCATATTCTGAAACAAATGTAATACTAAACGAAGACTGACTGCTACAGCCATTAGCATCTGGACCGTTGTAGATAAAAAGAACCATATCTTCAGTTATAACATCACCGGCATTGTATGGAGTACCTGAGCCGTTAGATCCTGAATAATAATCTCCGTTTGTGAGTGGTTCTAACTCATAAGCATCACAGGTTATCACATCACCTAACTGATCTACAGGCGGTAAATCATTCATGATGATATCAAAATCAACTGTTTTATAACAGGTGTCTTCATCTGCATACGAAACCCTTGCCCACAAGGTAAGTGTGGAAACTCCCGAAGAAATCAAATAAGGAGCTGCTACAGCATTATTTTCATTCGCAGCATTTGCTTCAGATGTATAATACGTGATGTCAAATAGAGCCGGATTTTGACCATTGAGAATACGGTTGTTTATCGGTGTTAAATCTACTGAAACATCATTTCCGTCGGGAGAACATACACGTATGGGACTGGGTTCTGAAATTATTATTTCTGGTAACACATCCAATTCAAAATCATAGGTAGCATCACAAAAATTACCGGTATTTGTATTGCGCAATCTTAAATAAATAGTTTGACTGCCCGTACTCCGGTAAGCAGTTGTCTGATTATCCGGAAGGGGTTGGTCTGCATTTAAATCTGCGAGCGAGGCATAATAAACAACATCAAATTGGCTAGCGTTCACACCTAATACCGACTCATTATTTTCGGTTAAATCAAATACGGAAGGCTGACCGCCATTAGCACACGCCTCAAGATTTACGGGTTCAGTTACTGATAACTCACTAACACTAACTTCATCTGTAATTACACAAGCCTTATTTGTCACTCGAACGGTGTAAGTGCCACTTGGGTTCACTGTAATATTGCTTCCTGTTTCCCCGGGAATAATCGTGCCATTAAGAAGCCATCTGTGCGCATAAATCGAAGCATCAAGACCGGTATCTAAAACGGCTTCATCACCACTACATAAAGTAAGGTTGGGACCTAGATCTACACTGGTATTAAAACTTCCACCAGCCAGAAAAATAGCCGAATCAAAATTGGTATCATTAGAGTCTCCTATTACAATACGAACCTTATATGAAGTACCGGGACTAAGCGCAGAAGATGCCGTAAGCACTTGAGTATAACCTCGCATATTAATAGTTGACTGCGTATTAGAAGCTTCATAAACATCAAAAAGCTCCGGATTTATCGAATTACACGCAGGATTGTTTTGATTATCCCGAATGTTACGCACCGAAACAGATTCTCCGGAAGGAGTAACCGCAAGATTTTGAGACTGCCCTGTACTCAAATCGGTTAACACAAAGGCTACAATATCTTGTGAAGAACATTGCCATTCACCATATTCATTAGATGCAAAAATAAAGTCGAAACTAAAATTGCTGGAAAGCGGCACAAAATCAAATTCAAGAAAAGTAGTCTCCTCTATTTGAGCTCCGTTTCCGGTTGCCTCATTCAAACCTTGAAGGTATGCATCCTTATTGGTGTTGAGTTCGGTACTTAAATTAGTTTCTGTGTAAGGACCCGCGGTGAATTGTGCATTACCGGTGCGTAACACAACACCAGTTGCTAGTGGAAACGCTCCGCCGTTATTGCTAAAAATCCCAGCAGCCTGAGTAGAGGAAATTGAGATATTAGAAACCTCAGCACAGGCATCGTTAAAGAGTTCATTAACTAATTCTTCTGCCGGTTGCGGATTACTCACAGTAACCTGTTGCGCAAAAGTTTGCACAAAACAACAAAGTATTGCAAAAACAATGGGGGAATTTTTGCTCATGATAATAGGGGGCGCTAATTCATTTAATTGCAAGGAGATAACATTCTTATTCTGAATAAATTATTTACAAAACAAAAAGTATTAAATCCTAAGTTTAATTTAAAGTTTAAAAATCTGACAATCAAACAATTATTCTAAACTTAACATTTTAGCTATTCTTAAAAACCACGGAAATACGATTTTGGTTGCAGTATAAAATTCTGTAGCGGTTATCGTATAGCCGGCGGGTGCTTTGAACAAGTTAGCCTACGGGCTATTCTTAGTTCACAGCTGTTTGTAATTTCATGATATGCATGGAAAACCTGCCCTGAGTTTATCGAAGTAAAAGTATATCAAGAGCAGCTCTTCCATAGTTTTCGGTTGACTGAGTGCGTACCGCCCCCCAATTTCTACCGGCGTCTAAAGGATGCGTTGAATCTTGATTTTCTCTACGACCTTACCCGAAGCTTTACGGCAGCAGTGGTCGAAAGAGTATTGATCCGGTGGTGTTTTTTAAGCTCTGTTTAGAGAACCTACCTGAAAAGTAAATACGATTGGATTAAAACAGGCCAACACATGTATGCAGCTCGCTGCCATGGAATAAAACATTAAAAAGTACCTTAAATTCACGCAAAACCGGGTGAAAAGTGGTGCAGGTATGCTCGGCTTGTTTTTAAAGTTCACAATGACCTTAAATCAGGAGTATACGTCCATTTTAAAGGCACTTCATGCTGCTAATTAAAGGGTATAAAACTAAAAAACCGCTTAGAGGCGGTTTAAATGAATGCGTTTTTTAAGAGTTGTTGTGCAACAGTTATCATCTTTGTTGGCAACTGGCTTTTTTTATTTATAATCTTGAACCAAAACTTCAGTTGGAATGTGAAGAGTTGTGTTCAGTTTTCTAATCATATTTAAAGTAAGTTTTCTTTTTTTATTTAAGATTTCACTTACTCTGCTTTTAAAGCCAACAACTTCTGCTAAATCTTTTTGATTCATTCCCATTTGTTCCATTCTGAACTTAATTGCCTCGATTGGGTCAGGCATTCCGATTGGGAAATTCTCTTTTTCGTATTGGTCAATCAAGATGGAAAGGATTTCCAATTCATCTCCTTCTTCCGTTCCTTTTTTTGCATCAAAAATATCCTCAAGTCTGCTGAGTGCTTTTTGATAGTCTTTTTCGTTTCTAATAGGTAATATTTTCATAATCAGATGTTATTTGCGTCAATTTTTTCATATTCTGCGTGAGTTCCAATAAACCTTATCCAGCATATTCCATATTCAAAGTTGAATTTTACAATCAAGCGATAATTATTGCCTTTGATATTGTAAACAATTCGATTGTCATTTAAAATACTTGCGCTTGGATATTCATTCTTTAAATCGTTGATGTTTTTCCATTCCGATTTTTCGGTTTCTCTGTACCACGATTTTAATTGTTGTTCGCAATCAGCGTGTTTTTCCCAAAAATCTCGTAAAGTTCGTTTTGCTATTACTCGCACATTATAATTGTTTGTTGCAAATATAATAAAAAAGTTACCAAATTGGTAATTATTTTGTCTTTTTAGCTTGTTGCCAACTCGTTATATCCTGATAAATATGCCCATTACCCCCTTTATTTTTCCGGGATAACCGGAACTTTTATTCCTGTTTATCAATCGTAAACCTAAGTTAGGACATCAATAGCAAACTCAGTTACGGAAATCCTTAATCACATCAAAAAGGGTATCGTTATTTTAGAATTACGGCATGTAAATTTCTAGGAATTGCGTTTCTTGAAAATGGTAGCCTTGCATCCACAACTAGTGCATGAGAACAGCTACCCTGCCGTTCCCATAGCTTTAGTATACCGTTACCCTGCTTTTGCTATGCTCTATCCTCGGGTGAAACGCGGGTGAACCTCGGGTGAACTATGGGTGAACCTTGGGTGAATGGAGTTCTGGGTATGTTTAAAATAAAACGTGTGCAACACGAAGTTTCGCTGCAGGTAGTAGGGCAAGCTACTCGTTAAGATCAAACTTGGTGATTAAAAAAGAACCTTTCCCCTTATCTTACTGTGTGCCGGCTAAGCGAAAGCTGTCTTAGCTTAGTAAACTACCTTGGGTTAAGCCTGTTTGCCGACAAAGGCGGTAGGCAGGTTTCAATCTCGATTATCGAATAAATATAGCGTATTTATAAGGCCTTGTCAAGAGGTATAGCCTATAAAAGCTAATTAGACTTTTCTCGTTAGCAGCGCAAACTAAAACAATGCTTTCACTCCACGGAAATACCCGATGACCAGTATCTTATGCAGCGGGATATTGGAAGGTATTTTCTGTACGTGCATCTATTTGGGCACCGCTCTAAACGAATAAAAATACTATTTGAGTCCAAAGAGTAAATAGGATAAGACCTGAGCATTTTTATTGCTATAAACATATAAAAGCTCTCAGGTTTGACTTGAGATTGAGAATCCCCTCAATATTGAAACAGTTAGTTGTCAGATACCGCGTTCTTTCTGGATGGTATCATACGCGTCCTGCACATTTCTAAACTTTTCTTCTGCACCGGCACGATAGGCTTCATCCATATGCTGTAGTTTATCAGGATGGTATTTTTTAGCCATTGCCCTATACGCTTTCTTAACCTCAGCATCAGTTGCAGTTTTTTCAATCTCCAAGATTTTATAGGCACTGTCTGCATTTTTAAAGAACATCGCTTTAAGGCTTTCAAACTCGCCTCTGCTCAATCCCAAATATCCGGCAATTTGAGAGATTTGATCAACCTCTGATGCAGAAACCGAACCATCTGCCTGAGCAATACCAAACAAGAAGTGTACAATTTGTAAACGCACTTCTCTGCGGGTACGCTGGGTCAGATACGCACAAATACGCTGTGCATTGATTTCGCGTTTTTTGACTACCTCATTAAAGGTTCTAAACGTGGCATTAGCCCGCTCTTTACCATAAGCTTGTACAAAATATTGCCGTACATAGTCCATCTCACGCTGACTTACTTGTCCATCTGCTTTTATAACTATAGAGCAAAGCGAAAGCAAATTGAGTTCAAAATCACCGGGAGTTACGGTTTGCTCCTGACTGCCAAAAGGAGCGCTGCTTCTGCCTGAGCTTGTACTGGTATTTTTATTGAAAAATAAATTATCTATGAGCATCCCAATTACATACCCTGCGATTCCGCCCATCCAGCCGCGGAAAGCCAGGCCAATAATGGCTCCTATCCATCTTACCATTTAATCTTTTTTATTGTGTTTTCGGTCAAAACCGGTATCTATACGTTTTGTGCGCTGCAAAAATAAAGCCTTTACAAGATGTGAGTCTGTAAATATGACAAAATGTTACTGTTTTGAGGATGCGCAAAGGATTGAAGCCCTGTGGAGCTCGTTGTATCTGCCAGAAGCAGATGCAACAGCGACGGCTGAAAGCCTGCCTATGCCGGCTCTTAGTCCTGCCCCAAAGGGATGCGCCCTAAACCCTATATTTTTTAGCAGGAGACTGTAGGGTTTATAAAAAGTACCCGACTATTATTTTGTAACTTTGTAAACTAAAGCAAAAGCCTTGTGGTCGAAACAGAAGGTCTTGTTTAAAATAAAATTTTAGTTTCGAAGCCGATATCGAAATGTTAAACGCCAGAAGTGGCTTAAAAAGAGAACTTATGTATCCAGCAGAATTAGTAAAACCTATGCGTGAAGACCTTACTTCTGTAGGTTTCACAGAATTACATACTACAGATGATGTGCAAGCGGCTATGAAAAAAGAAGGAACAACACTTGTTGTGGTGAATTCTGTTTGTGGTTGTGCTGCAGCAAATGCTAGACCGGGAGCGCGTATGGCTTTGCAAAACGCAAAAACTCCAGATAATATATTTACGGTATTTGCAGGTGTAGACCGTGAGGCTACAGATCTTGCTCGTAATTTTATGGTACCGTTTCCTCCATCTTCGCCTTCGATGGCTTTATTTAAAGATGGTGAATTGGTGCATATGTTAGAGCGTCACCATATTGAAGGCCGTCCTGCAGAGCTTATTGCAGACAATCTTATAGATGCATTTAACGAGCATTGCTAAGCAGTTAATTAGCTCTAGGAAAACCTGAGAAGACTTTAGTCTTGATTATTGAATACGAATCAGACAACCTATTAAATCCCTGCCTTTTACGCAGGGATTTTTTTGTTTTCATAAATACTGCTAATTGTATGATAATTTGATTTATACCTCTTACTTTTGCGCCTCAAAACACGATTAAAATGCCTGGTAAAAAACCCCTTTTACATCGCTTTCACGCCTGGCGCTATAAGCATATTTCTAAAACCACATTTGTTTACTTTTTAAGTGTAATCACAGGTCTCCTTGCGGGGTTAGGAGCTGTATTGATCAAAAACATCACACACATCATCCAGAATTTATTAGAAGGCAAACTTGTTGAGAATTACCGGTATGGTTTTTACTTTTTGTTCCCTATTGTTGGTTTGGCGTTAACGGTTCTCATCGTAAAATTTATCATTCGTAATCCCTTGAGTCATGGGGTTCCTATGACGTTACGTGCCATTGCAAAACGCAAGGGTATTTTACGCAACTATCAGGTTTATGCCTCACTAATTACAGCACCGCTCACCGTAGGTTTTGGAGGTTCAGTGGGATTGGAGAGTCCTACAGTAGTTACCGGAGCAGGAATTAGTTCGTACTTGTCCCGTATCTTTCATATGGATCAGGCACACCGAACGCTGTTGCTGGGCTGTGCTGCTGCCGGTGCAATGTCTTGTATTTTTAAGGCTCCCATAGCTGCCATCATTTTTGCGGTTGAGGTTTTTAGCCTTGATCTCACGTTACTCTCGTTGATGCCCTTACTATTAGCATCACTTTCCGCAATTCTTACGTCTTACTTTTTCTTTGGCTCAGATACGATTTTACCTTTTGTGCTTAAAGATGCCTTTACGATTGCAGACTTCCCTTACTATATGATACTGGGGCTGGTTGCAGGTTTTACTTCGGTGTATTTCAGTAAAGCCTATTTTGCCACACAAAAGATTTATACACGTTGGGATTCTGTTACTATCCGTTTACTAGTCGCCGGCGCCTCGTTAGGTCTGCTCTTATTTTTAATCCCACCGCTATATGGTGAAGGTTTTGATACCATTAACAAACTGTTAGACGGGCAAGCGGTCAATGCATTAGGTGCTACTTTTTTTAGCGAATATTTAGATAATATCTGGGTTGTTATTGCGCTACTTGCCGGTCTCGTTTTATTTAAAGTCATTGCTTCAGCAATTACTTTTGCGGGTGGTGGTATCGGTGGTATTTTTGCACCAGTATTGTTTATGGGTAGCGTTATGGGTAATTGTATTGCTAAAATCATCAACAATCTTGGGATATCCGGTGTTCATATTTCTGAAAGCAATTTTACACTTGTAGGTATGACCGGTTTACTTGCCGGAGTTTTGCATGCACCGCTCACTGCAATATTCCTTATTGCTGAAATCACCGGAGGATATGGGTTGTTCATTCCTTTGATGATTACGGCAGCAATTGCGTATGGTATCAATAAATACTTTCTACCGCATTCTGTTTATGGGATGGAACTGGCCGTTAAAGGTGAACTCATAACTCACGATAAAGACCAGGCGGTGCTTACACTATTAAATGTAAATCACATTATAGAATCTAATTTCATACGGGTCAGACCTGATATGACTTTAGGTGAAATGGTTCAAAAAGCTGTAGCAAAATCTACGCGAAACCTCTTCCCTGTAGTAAATGAAGAGGACGAGCTCGTAGGAGTCATCACACTCGACGACATCCGGGAAATTATGTTTGATTCGTCTCTATACGAGACCACAAAAGTAAGAAGCTTAATGCATGCCGCTCCGGAGTATATTTATCTAGAGTCTGACCCTGCTAAAGTGGTGATGCGTAAATTTCAGGAAAGTGGCGCGTGGAACCTCCCCGTTATTAAAGACGGAAAGTATCACGGTTTTATTTCAAAATCTAAATTACTTACCGCTTACAGACGTATGCTGGTCAGTTTTTCCAGGAAATAATATCTTTAATATTAAATTATCAATCTAGAATACTAGCTATGCGTAACGCGATAATCATACTCTTTTGCATACTTTGCCTCACACTGGGCTATGGCTTTTATTTGCGCTATTTCACCCAAGATACACTCACCGGAGACCGCTTTTTAGGACTCACTATTCTTGCGGTTGCGTTCATTCTTATGCCTATGTTTTTATACCACCGCTGGAAGGACAGAAAGGTAAAAGATTACATGCTTGACGAGGATAACATCAGGAGAATGAGAGCTTTCAATGACCGTAAAGAACCTCGTAAAAATTCTGAAAATCAATAACTTTTATAAAATTATTTACTTTAAGATAACCTTCATGTCGTTTAAACACGTAGTTTTGTATCAATATTAATTTTTACAATTTTATAATGAAAGGTACAGTTAAATTTTTCAATGAATCAAAAGGTTACGGATTCATTACTAACGATGACACAGGAAAAGACATCTTCGTTCACGCCACCGGTCTTAACGGTGAAGTATTAGAAGAAGGTGACCAAGTAGAGTACATCGAAGAAGAAGGAAGAAAAGGTATGGTAGCTGCGCAAGTGCGCGTACTATAATCCTAAGATATATATAAGTATATTTAAGATTCCAACCCTGCTTAATTAGTTAAGCAGGGTTTTTTGTGTGTTAATATTAAGTATCAGGGCGTTCACCCCTGCACTTAGGCGCAGTTTCCATTACAATTCCTCCTGCGCTCTATTGCGCCGTGCGGGATTTTCACTACAATCCCTAACGCAAGAAGAACTCGCTGTTTCTATTTTGTAATTTTACGCGATAATCGAGAGTAAATTCTTTTAAACGTATTCCAATACCGCATTAGATATGTCACAAACATTAGAACTAGCTGCAATACAAGCCAATTTAGTCTGGGAAGATCCGGCTGCTAACCGGGCGTATTTTGATCAGAAACTCGCTGAAATCAAAAAAGACGTAGACCTCATCGTACTACCCGAAATGTTTGCGACCGGTTTCAGTATGAATCCAGACGGTATCGCAGATGAAGGGGAAACCCTTAATTGGATGAAAAGCAAGGCTACTGATCTAAACACGGCTATTGCCGGAAGCTTAATGGTTAAAGAAAATGAGTTGTATTACAACCGCTTTTATTTTGTCACCCCAGATGGTTCTGTAACCCTATACAACAAACGACACACGTTTACACTCGCAGGAGAAGATCAAGTTTACGAGAAAGGCACGCAGCAGGTGTTTGCAGTCTATAAAGGCTTTAAAATATTATTACAAGTCTGCTACGATTTGAGATTTCCGGTTTTTGCTCGTAATACGAGCGCTTACGATGCAGTAATTTATGTGGCAAACTGGCCTAAAAAGCGTGTTTTTGCATGGGATACTTTATTAAAAGCCCGTGCGGTTGAAAACATGTGTTATTGCATCGGTGTCAACCGAATGGGATTAGATGGCAATACGTACGAATACAATGGCTTTAGCGGTGTTTACGATAGCTTAGGAGCTACTTTAGCTTTCGCAGAAGCAAAAGAAACCACTATCTACGCTACATTAGACAAGTCGCATTTAGAGCAAACACGCAACCAACTCAACTTTTTGGCAGATCAAGATAGATTTACTCTTGAGTTAGAATGAATGTATCTTTAGGATACCATCCGGATCTTAAATCTAGCAAATCCGGGTAATACAACACCTCTTCAGGTTGTACTTGCTTTAAAAAGTTACCGCTGTCGTATTTACCATTTTCATTGAGATCTACAATGACACGCGCATAATATTTGCCGGGTTCAATACGGTTAAACTGAAAAAATGTTTTACCGGGTTCACCTATAAGTTCTCTCTTCACATCACCTTTTTCGGTAATTAACTGTACAATATGTTGAACATCTGCTGCACCCTGCAAGGTGAGGTCATATTCACCATAATCTCCGTAAGCCTTGGTAGAGGCAGTAAAGTTTAATGTGTCATTTTTAGCTCCGTAAAAATCGGTCAAAGCTTCCGGGAGCATTTGTATGTTATAGGATTCATTCTCCGCCGTTTCAAAGCGCAAGTCAAGCTGGAGTTTTTTTGGATACAAATTCACTTTAAAATCTTCCACTAAAGTCGAATCTTTTCTACTGATCACAATTTTTGAAGTGTCTACCGCAATAACCGGAATCGTAGTATTGAGCACATAAGGCTCTTCTAAAATTAATCCGCTGGAAGCCGACTGTATTTGCAGGGAATCTGCTTTTAACTTCCGCTTGCGTACAAAAGCAGTATCTATTTTTTGATTGGCTAGGGTTCTAAAAACAAGTGAATCTGTTTCGGTTTGTGGTTTATACCAGAACTGTAAAGAATCCTGACCGGTTTTACGCGTAATGAGCTTTTCAAAACCTTCGGGTTTTGCGCTGATCAGTTCAACAGCAATACTGTCTGGATTTCCCACATAAGGAATGGCGATTCGTTGCGCAGCACCTTGTTTTGGTCGGCCGGGTTTTGGCGCCAACTCTTCATTAAACAAACGCAGCACATACACAGAGTCTGTAGGTACGTCAATAAAAGTATCGTAAAAAGCAATTTTATCTTTATCAGGCTGAAAGGTGTAATTACTTGCATCATCTTTCATCGCCACCAGTTTATACCGACCAGCCTTTACGTTTGAAAGTTCAAAAACCACAGAACTGTCTAACGTATTGGTCACATAGCGTGGTACTTCTTTATAAACTACAGAATCACGATAGGTAGAATCTGCTTCGTAAAGCATTACCGTAACATAGTTATCAGGCTCTCTTAGAATTGCATCTCTAATCACACCGGTCACGGTTAACGAATCTATATAGTCACCCGTAGAAAAAACGTATTTAAAAAAGGAAAACGGATTGCCCTCGTTATTATCGGTTACGCTTTCACCGAAATTAAAAACATATGTAGTATTGGACTCTAACGTATCTGTAATCTGAATGTCTATGTAGCGTGAAGCACTGCCCTGCGGTGAGATTTGCGCTTTAGGATCCATAGGAGGTGAAATAATCAGATTCTTACTAAGATCTTTGAGCTTGATGTATTCATCAAACTCAATACGAATCTCTTTTCCGTTGAAGTTTGTCGTATTATTAGGCGGATCAGCACGCACCAAAACCGGAGCGGTCTCATCTTTAGGTCCGCCGGTAGGTGTACCTCTTTTAGCACATTGCACCACAAAAAGCAGTAAACCTGCCACCAATACCAGTTGTAATCCCTTTTTTAGCATAACAGCGCAAAGTAACAATTATTTTTAAAGATTAGCTGCAAATACTACCTGCTAAGAAGCAGTAAACTATCTTGGGTATTAAACCCTTTGGCGGTGCCAATAAAACTGCTGTTTTTAAACGGTATATTCAATCTGTTATTGCCATTACCGCAACACTAAGTTTGATTCCCGGTATTTTTTGAAGTGCAATAGCGCACCCTTCTACAGTTCCACCGGTTGTTATCAAATCATCAACGAGTAAAATGTGTTTTCCTGCCAGGCTTTCTGTTTCAAGTACATCAAACGAGTCGATGACTTCAGTAGAACGTAGACCTCTATTGAGAAAAACCTGAGTTCGAGTTGCTTTTTTCCGGTATAAAACGGTATCAGAATACGATTTTCCCAATGCATGCGCAATGGCTTTACCAAAACCTGCAACTTGATTATACCCGCGTTTTTTTAATCTTTTTTTATGCAAAGGCACCGGGATAATGCAGTCTACATCCTGATATACTTCAAGTTGAGTCAATTCCTCTCCCAGCCAGTTTCCAAAATAAGTACTCAAGTGTTCCTGATTGCGGTATTTTAAATTATGTATAAGTTGTTGAACTCGTGATTTCTTATCAAAATAAAACAATGCTGTAGCTAATTCTAGAGAAGTACGCCCTCTCAATAATTTTTTGATAGGGTTGTGCGTTGTAGTATGCAAATGAGTAACCGGTAGTGCGTGTCTGCAAGAGGTGCAAATGAGATTTTCGCCCAGAGTTAAAAGTCCGGAACAGGCGCTGCATTGATCGGGATAGAAGAGTTTAAGTAAAGACTTCATCTCATTTTGATTAAAAATTATAACTTTCGCACTAAGATATCAAAATAGGCTGCATGAGCGCAACTCGCAATAACAATGCTTTAAAGATTCTTATCGGTATATTATTTTTACTACTGCTTGGACTGGGCGGATACACCTATAAATTTTATCACGAACTCAGTGCTAACAAAGTAGCTTTATCTGAAGAAAAAGAATTGCTAAAACAAGAATTAAGCACACTGCTTACGAATTATAACTCAGAAATAGAGAGCAATAAATTGCTTACTACAGAGCTTAAACAGGCGAGATCACGCATTCAAAATTTACTGGTTCGTCTAGAAAACGCAAACTCTACACAGACCACTTTGCAAAATTACCGCAGAGAACTGGCTGTTTTACGCGATGAACGTGATGAGTTGCGTGAAAAAGCAGACAGTTTATTGCTTGAAAATGCGCTTCTTGTTTCTCAAAAAACTAATGTAGAAGCAGCTTTTGTTGAAACTGTTGTGCAACGCGACTCCCTCAAACAGCAAAATGAAGAGCTTCAAGACAATCTCGCTAAAAGTGCCCAACTCAATGTAAGTAAGTTTAAAACAAGCGGTGTGATTTTACGTCGAAGTGGTAAAACCGTGCCCAACGAGCGCGCAAGTCGTATTGATAAAATCGAAATTTGCTATACGGTCAATAAAAACGTACTTGCAAAACCCGGAGTTCATGACTTTTACATTCAGGTTATAAACCCTAAGAATAATGTGATGGGCGAACATGTTTCTTTAGCTTTTGGCGAAAACATTTTGATTTATAGCGCGTATCAGCAAATCAATTATCAAAACGAAGCAATTAATTCTTGTGTATGGATCAATCCAATGGCAGAAGAATTTAAACCGGGAATTTACCGCATCAATCTTTTTGAAAACGACCGCCTGCTAAGCAACAGCGTTGTAGAATTAGAATAAACTCCTCCAAGGCAATTATCGTAAATACCCTTGAGTCAAGCCTGTCTGTATCCGACAAAGGCAGGCTGGCAAGGCATTAAAAGGAAACCGCTTTTGATTTCGAGGCAGGTCTCAGAGCACCTGCCGGCAGGTTTAAATCTCGATTATCGGGTAAAAAACCCCAAGATCATCTTCTTAAAAATCAACCTATAAAAAAACCGCTGCATTGCTGCGGTTTTTTTATTTTTACCGCCTTGTTTCTTTGTAAAGCAACAACCTATACCAAACACAAAAGCAACATACCAAATGGCACAACAGGAAGATCATTTTAAGAAGGTAATATCACACGCAAAAGAATACGGTTACATCTTTGGGAGTAGCGAGATTTATGATGGCTTGAGCGCTGTTTATGACTACGGTCAAAACGGGGCAGAACTTAAGAAAAACATACGTGATTACTGGTGGAAGAGTATGGTGCAAATGCACGAAAATATCGTAGGGCTAGATGCTTCTATTTTTATGCATCCCACTACGTGGAAGGCTTCCGGGCACGTAGAAGCATTTAATGATCCACTTATTGACAATAAAGATTCTAAAAAACGGTACCGCGCCGACGTACTTATTGAAGATTATGCAGAAAAGTTGAATCAAAAAGCAGCGAAAGAAATCGCTAAGGCTAAAAAACGTTTTGGAGAAGCATTCAATGAAGAAGAGTTTGTAACTACAAATCCGCGGGTACTTCGCTATCGCGAAGAGCAAGAGACTGTTCTAAAACGTATGGCACGTTCTCTGGAAGCAGAAGATCTTGCAGACGTAAAAGCATTGATTGAGGAGCTCGGCATTGCAGATCCAGATACCGGTTCTAAAAACTGGACCGATGTGCGCCAATTCAACCTGATGTTTGGCACAAAACTGGGAGCTTCCGCAGAGACCGCTACCGATTTATACCTGAGACCCGAAACGGCACAAGGTATTTTTGTAAACTTCCTAAACGTTCAAAAAACCGGAAGAATGAAAATTCCCTTTGGTATTGCACAAACCGGTAAAGCCTTTAGAAACGAGATTGTTGCCCGCCAGTTTATCTTTAGAATGCGTGAGTTTGAACAAATGGAAATGCAATTTTTTGTTCGTCCCGGTGAAGAGTTAAAATGGTACGAGCACTGGAAAGAAACCCGTCTCAAGTGGCATTTATCATTAGGCTTAGGTGAAGAAAATTACCGTTTTCACGATCACGAGAAACTAGCACATTATGCGAATGCCGCAGCAGATATCGAGTTCAATTTCCCATTTGGTTTTAAAGAATTAGAAGGAATTCACAGCCGTACCGATTTTGATCTCAAAGCCCATGAAGAGCATTCTGGTAAAAAACTGCAATTCTTTGATCATGAGTTGAATGAAAGCTATGTGCCTTATGTGGTTGAAACTTCAATAGGTCTAGACCGTATGTTCTTAGCGGTTTTCTCACAATCTCTTGAAGAAGAAGAGTTAGAGAACGGTTCTACACGTACTGTTTTAAAACTCCCTGCAATTTTAGCTCCGGTAAAAGCAGCGATTTTACCATTAATTAAAAAAGACGGTTTACCAGAAGTTGCTCATAAAATCATAGATGATTTAAAATGGGATTTCAATGTGGTTTATGATGAAAAAGATGCTGTAGGTCGCAGATACAGACGTCAGGATGCTGCAGGAACACCATTTTGTATCACAGTAGATCACGATACTTTAGAAGATGAGCGTGTAACAATCAGAGATCGCGACACGATGGAACAAAAACGTGTTAAGATTTCTGAACTTACCACTATTCTACATCAAAAAATAGATTTTAAACACTGGATGAACTAACAGGCTTAAACAACACAAAAACTTGATATTCAAAAAATTAATTCTTAAATAGCCCTGTTTAATATATAGCTAAAAAGCTCCCGATGGGAGCTTTTTTTAATCCCTTTATTTGTTTCTTTCGTACATTTAAAGACCATAATCTGTTCAAATGATACATTTTTATAGCCGAAAGAAACAAAACACGTTCTTTCTGACCACTATACTTTTTTTATCTGTTTTTTTTCTAATTCCAGAATCGGCTGTAGGCCAGATCAAAGAGAAACCTTCATTTGTAAGATCTATAAGGTTTGTTCGCGAAGTTCCTAGTATCGCTTCTCAAATACAAAACGGAACATTTACAGCATCAGACAAATCTATTAATCCGCAAGAGATCAATCCTAAAAGACGCCAGGCCAATCAGGTAGTTCCCGGAAAAGGTTTACCGAAAGATGGTGATCCACTTGTTAAAGAACAACATCAAAAGGATAAAACAGAAAGCAAATCGTTTGATCTGGAGCCTTTAAATGTATTTGAAGCAAATACTTCAAATTTTACCCCTTCAGATCCTACGGGAGCTGTTGGTCCCAATCATTATGTTGCTGCCTGGAATGCCGGATTTAAGATTTTTGACAAAGAGGGTAATGAACTCGTACCAGAAGCAAGTCTGGGCTCGCTCTTTGACGGAAATAACGCAGGAGATCCTATTGTTTTATATGATGCCCCTGCTGATCGCTTTATTATCACCCAATTTGAAAATGAAGATGAAAGCACTGATGAAAATGAGTTTGTAAATGGATTGAACATTGCTATTTGTCAAGGTTCTGATCCTGTTAATGACGGCTGGTATATTTACACAGCCGGTTTTGAAACCGGTGAATTCCCCGATTATCCCAAATATTCAGTATGGCACGACGGGTATTATATTACTGCAAATATCAGAACTGGGGACGAACGTACTGGAGATGCCATTTTTGTGATGGAACGTGAAAAAATGCTTCAAGGCCTGACTGATGTGGGTTTTATTGGCTTTCCGTTACCTACGCTACAAACTAATGGTTTTTATAGTCCGCAATTCTTCAATATCAGCAGTCCGAATGCTCCCACAACCGGCGGTGCAACCGTCGTGTATTATCAAGATGACTCTTGGTCTGGCGTTGACGACGATCACCTAAAATTATGGACCGTTGATATAGATTGGAACACACCTACCAATTCTTCAATTTCTCAACCTGATGTTATACCGGTAACAGATTTTAATGGGGTTTTTGACGGTGGGAGTTTTTCTAATCTGCCGCAACCTTCAGGACCCGATATTGATGCCCTGCAAGGCACTGTGATGAATCAGGCACAATTTAGAAAATTTGAGGACCACAACTCGGCAGTTTTCAACTTTGTTGTAAACGTGGCACCCATCGGCGAAGAGCAAGCAGGTATTCGCTGGTATGAATTACGTCAAAATGGTGATGGTCAGCCTTGGTCTATTTTTCAGGAAGGAACCTATGTTTCTCCAACAGGAAATAATGCCTTTGCTGCAAGTATGGTTATGGACGGTTCCGGAAATATAGGTATGGGATACACTACGGTAAGTGAAAATCAACCTGTAACCATAAATTTTACCGGAAGATATGAAAATGACACAGCTGGAGAGATGTCTATCCCGGAAGCTCTTATTGCAACCAGTACCGGTGTAAGCTCTTCAGAACGCTATGCAGATTACACACACCTCACCGTTGATCCTTCAGATGATGAAACCTTTTGGTTTATCACAGAGTATTTCAACACCCGTCGTAAAGACCTCGTAAGCGTTTTTAGGCTCGCAGTGGACGAAGCTAATGATGTTCAAGTGATTTCTATAGATAATCCACAAGATGGCGCACTAACCGATTCTGAAGCAATTACCATAACGATTAGAAATGTGGGTAATTCATCACAAACTACAATACCGGTTAGTTATACCCTAAATGGGGTCACCGTCAATGAAACATTTACCGGTAATCTGGCTTTTAATGAGACGGCAACCTATACATTCACCGAAACTGCAGACTTGTCAACTATAGGCCAAGAATATGAAATCACAGCAAGTACCCATCTCAATGGCGATGAGGATACCTCTAACGATGCGATGACTGTAATTGTTCAAAATCTATGGCAAAATGATATTGGTGTTTCATCTATAGACACTCCACAATCTGATTCTGGTTTGGGTTCTGCTGTTTCAATTTCTGTAACCGTAACCAATCACGGTCAGGATGCGCAGAATAATTTCCCGGTTTATTACAGCATAAATGCCGGCGATCAAGTTGTTGAAACCTTTAACCGTACCATTGATGCGCAAACTTCAGAGACTTTTACTTTTAACATAACAGAAGATTTTTCAGAAATAGGTTCTTATGAAATTGTTGCAGGCACCAATCTAAATGGAGATAGTGATCCTACTAACGATGAGATCAGCAAAACTGTAACTAATAATTATTGCCAACCGGTTTCTAATTGTGAAGGTTTTGGAGATGGAGTTACCTTACTTACTCTTGCGGGCACTCTGGTAAGACCAACTTGTTCAAATACAGGATATGGTGCAGATCTGGATACCACATTTAACTTAAATGTACAAAATGATTCTTTTATGGGTACTTTGCAAATGGGCTTTCAAGATTCCGGATATGTGATTTTCATCGATTTGAATAACAATGGTGGTTTTGAAGCTTCTGAACTGGTTTCCAGCGGAACAGTTGCCCTTGCAGATACAGATGCTGTGTTCACACTCGATTTACCAGACGATGTAGCGCTAGGCACTTATAGAATGCGCATACGCGGAAAAGATAATAATGAAGATGGTGACCTCAATGATGCCTGTGGCACGTTAGCCTATGGTCGTACTAATGATTATAGCGTACGTATTTTTAACAGCCTTTCGGTAGAAGAAAATATTTTCCCGGATAGCGAACTTGTAGTTCTTGAGCCTGAAAAAAATCAATTTCAAATCTCGTTAAGCACCAATACAACTACCGAAAAAATGGCAGTAACGGTTTATTCTATTTTAGGTCAGAAATTAGCTGAAAACTGGATCGAAAATGAATACGGAAGCTATGTCTATGATCTGGATATGTCGTATGCTTCAAGCGGGATTTATATCGTAAGATTAGGAAACGGCGATGGTGGACTTTCCAAAAAAATAATAGTCAAGTAATCCATTTTATTTTAAAAGAAAGCACGTAGCTGAACCGTTCCGGTATGAATGGTACGAGTACTCTCGCTTTTACGACCAAAGTAGGATAGGTTCAAATCTAAAAATTGAGTAAGCCTTTTTTGTGCCAAAAGATTCCACGTAAAATTGCTTCCGGGTTGTAAACCTTCTAATATTTGATATGCCACAGGCGAAAAAGCACTGCCGGTAAAGTCATTTTTTATATATTTTATTTCGGCATTTAGAGACAGTTTTGAGGCTTTGCTAAACGAAAATCCCATCCCCAGATCGTGACGCGTAAGCGTTTCTTCATCACCTATCGTGTTCGCTTTTGTATTGATTGCGTAAAAAGCTTCCATACGGCAATTGTCACTAAATAAATACGAAAGTTTCGGACTTATTTCTGTTAGTGCTAAATCATAATTTCGCTGTTCAAAATTTTCTGAAATACTGGTATTTGATCCCAAATCTGCTCTTAAATTGATTAGATAACTAGACTTTACTTTGTGTAAAAAAACCAGTTGATGACTGCGCAGCTCATTAGTTTGTAATCCTAATGCTATTAAATTTTTAGTTGAATTTGCTAAGTAAGTATAACTCGTTGTATAATGCTGTTTTCCGCGATTAAAGAAAAGGGAGTTTCTAAAATTAAGGTTTAAACCCAGTGTGCTTTCGCTATCATTAAACGGGTTCAAATCAAAACTATCTCCAGCTCTCAAAACTTTACGGTCTATTAAATAACTCATCTGATTGTAAAAATGGGAAGCCATTTTTTTTAAGCCGGTTTTCCCGCTCCACTGCTGTAAATTGAGCGTGATAACCTGACTTAATTTGTTCTGATGGGTTTTTACAAAAATCCGGTTGGGCAGTAAAACCCGAATAAAATCAGCCTCGTCACTAAACTGAGCCACCTCAAATTCTTCGAGCTGCTGCACGCCATCGTCGTTATAATCATTCCACGTAAAAACGCCCTGACCTTCATCAACTTTTACATAGGTAAATTCTTGTTGTGGAAGCGTCCCGCTACTGGTCTCAAAAACCGTATTGAGCCTAATGAGGTTTTTAAACAATTTTTGATCATACAAAAGCCTCGAGTTTAGAGATTGTTCTGCCTGTATTGCCTGATTTTCATAATTCAGTTTACGATAATTTGCAAAAAGAGCCAGTGAGGTATTTTGACTCTTTACAAGCTGCGACTTAAAATAATACGTGTTGCTGTGATTTACTTGCTCTAAATTCTTACCGCGTAAACTATCATTTACCCGATAGCGATACCCCACTTCCACGAAAACACCCGTACTGTCTCCCCTACCTACAAATGCTTCATAAGCCTGAAATCGCTGACTCAACGGATCATAAGTTCCGGTTAAGGGGTTTTTACTTTCGTTGGTTTCTGCACGTACTTTTGCACCAATCCAGTTCTTTTTAATACGATAAATCGATGCTGCATTCAGTCTAAAAAAAGAAGTATTTGCAGTATCTGCCTCGGTTTTAAGATAGCTTCCGTTAAAACTGGTTCGCAAGTTTTTATGTAGAAGTGCCCCAGCAATGCTATTGCGTGATCCTGTATAATTTTTGGCGAAGGCTAAATGCTCAAACTTGTAATCAATATAACCCAAAGCCGTATCCTGATACTGCAGTCCCGAAGTTATCAACGTCTGATTTCCTTGTGGAAAAAGCGGCAAATTCCAATCTCTACTGAATTCAATAGTATAAGTACGTTCTATATTTCTAAAATCCTCCTGAATGTAATCTAGATTTCCATAAGCATCAAGCGTCTGATTTTGATTTTGAGAAACTCCTAAAAGTCGCTGCTTTACCCGAAATCTTCCGGCGAAGCCGTCATTATTAGCATCGTCCAGATCAGAAAATAAATTGAGATCCTTTTTGCTTCCTGCTCCTTCAAAAGAAATCGATGTTTTTTCCGAAGGATTATAAGCAGCTTGCATGACAGCCATTTGCAATTTAGTTGGTGCAAAAAGCCGAATCACAGGAGCATAATTTCCCTGAGGGACTCCGTTTACAGGAGCTACATATTCATAAATTCGACTAATAGTGTTCTCATTACCCAACACATAATCTCCCTGATTGGCACCCACTTGTGTAAAGCGAACGTTGAAAAGTTCGGCTTCAGGATCGTTAGAAAACACAAAAGCCTCGCGACCTTGAATGCTCACTTTTTGATACAATATTTTGTTTTCGTTATAAACATCAGGATTAGCACTAGGCGCAATCATTTGGGTAACATCATCCCCTGCTTGCTTTAAAACAGCAACCTGTTCTTGATTCAAATTTTGTAAAAGCGGTTGATTTTTAGCGTCACTTTCAGAATACACATGAGCGCGTAGCTCCAACTTATTCTCTTCAGTTTTATGACCGCCTCCCGCATAGGCAATAACACGGGTGTAATTCTGCTCGCTATACTGATACTCTACCGAAATACGCATCTCACTCGTGATGGGAAACGTGGGGTTAAACCGCAATTCACCAGCATTATAATCTATCACATAATCTGCGGTTTCCCCACGCTCCAGCAAAACACCATTCACAAAAACCCGCTCGCTACCACTCACAATGAGCACATACAACTCCCCATTAGGTCCGGTTAACTTATAAGGCCCTTGATTGCCTTCCTGGCCGGTAAATCTACTTTGTGTAAATACGCCACGCACTAATGCTCCGGTAGCAAAAACATCGGTTTCTGAGTTGGGATGATCCAGTCTTCCTCCCAGCGAAAGCCCCTGAACTTTTTTTGCAAAGCGCCCAAAATAGGAAGTCGAATTTTCAAGATTAATGTCTCCTGCTCTTATACTCCAATCGTCACTATAAAGCTCTATAAATATCTGATCAAACTCATCCAAACGTTGCGAATACCCACCGTTTTGCTGCGGAATATTAGCGTCCTGTAAAGAAGCGCGCAAGGATACCTTCTCACTTAGTTTACCGGTAATTTGCAGATCGAGTTCGCTATTGAGTGTGCTGTTCTGGTTGTTTCCGCTGGTTATCCCACGCACTAAACTCCCTGAAGTCGTCAAGCCATCAAAAGGTTTAAAAGCAGGTTTCTCGTCTTCTTCAGTTAGGGCATAAACTCTGCTTAAGTTTCCTTCACTGTTTACAACGCGCGCCGGATCATATTCAAAATAAGTTTTGGTTAAAAATTCAGGATAGATGCGATACTTAAAAATCAAAGAATCGGGTCTGTTTTGATTCCGCTTTAGCGAAAAAAGAGATCTTCCATAATCTATAATATAAGCCGAAGAATCAATCAAAACTCCTGTTGTCGTATAGACTTCAAAATCAACCGGATTGATACTTACCGAATCTAAAAGTAGCGTGTCTTGTACCGCAAGAGTCTTGGTCTTATATTCTTCAAACCGAAGTTCCTGTGCAATACTTGTCACAGAAAATACCAGTAGAACTATAATTACAAGACTTCGCATCGGCTATAAATCTACGGGAAAAAGTATAAAGCTTACTCAACTCACAGACATTTGCGCGCACGATACACGTTTCTGATTTCTGCTTAAATCGCTACCTTCGCCAAAATCCAAAATTTAAGCATGAAAATTATCACCTATAACGTAAACGGCATCAGAGCAGCTATACGCAAAGGACTTTTTGAATGGCTAAAAGCTGCAGATCCCGATGTACTTTTATTGCAGGAAACCAAAGCGCATCAAGAGCAATTAGACGTTAATATTTTTGAAGAAACGGGCTATCATGATTACTGGTTTAGCGCTCAGAAAAAGGGATACAGCGGGGTGGCTGTTCTTACTAAGAAAAAGCCGGATAATGTAGTTCACGGTACAGGCATAGAGTATATGGATTTTGAAGGTCGAAACATCAGAGTAGATTTTGGAGATTTGAGTATTATGAGCATGTATTTACCCAGCGGAACGAATACAGACCGTCTGGATCTTAAATTAAAATACATGGCAGATTTTCAGACTTATGCTGATGAACTTCGCAAAACCAGACCCAATCTTGTGGTAGGTGGGGATTATAATATTTGTCATGAGCCTATTGATATTCACGATCCTGTACGTCTTAAAAATGTAAGCGGCTTTTTACCGGTAGAACGCGAGTGGTTAAGTGGTTTTATAAATAGTGGATTTACAGACAGTTTTAGACATTTAAACCCTGATGTAGAGCAATTCAGCTGGTGGAGTTATCGCGCCAATGCCCGCGCCAATAACAAAGGATGGAGACTAGATTACAATATGGTTAGTGAACCTTTACAAGACAAGATAAAACGTGCGGTTATTTTGCCCGAAGCAAAACACAGTGATCATTGCCCGGCATTATTAGAGCTTGAACACGACTTTTAAAAATTGTTATTTTCTTGGTACCGGTAAGCCAATATAATAGCTATTTTAAACGTTACTCAACAAACTAACAAACAGATTATATGCTTAAAAAAGTTTGCCTTATTGTATGTGTTGCAGCTACATTAAACTCTTGTGTTTCTGCAAAAGTCTACAAAGATCTTGAAGCCCGCTTTGCAGATTTAAAAGCCAAAAATCAAGACCTGAATCACGACCTATCTACTTCAGAACGTTTGCGCAGGCAGTTTGAGGAACAAGCGGCTAAATTAGAAAAAGACCTAGCAAGTACCACTGCTGAACGCGATGATTTACAGCGTAAATATGCCGCAGCACAAGCAAATCTTAAGAATTTGCAAGATTCGTATGATGCATTAGAAGCGAACAGCTCTAAAGCACTGGCCGAAAATTCTCAAAAAAACCGCGAGTTATTAAGCGAATTAGATGAAAAACAAGCCGCACTTGCTGCAGAACAAACCCGTCTTGAAAAGATGCAACGCGACCTGACCGAGCGCTCTCGCAGAGTTGAAGAATTAGAATCTATGATTGCGGCAAAAGATGCTAAAATGCGTGCACTTAAAGATGCGATTTCTAAAGCCTTGGTTGATTTTGAAGGTAATGGTCTTACCGTAGAGCAACGCGATGGCAAGGTGTATGTTTCTTTAGAAAATAAATTACTATTTGATAGCGGAAGTTGGACGGTAGGAACTAAAGGTCGCCAGGCTGTAAACCAATTGGGAAGCGTCTTGGCTCAAAATCCTGAAATCGCAGTTCTTATTGAAGGACATACTGATAATGTGCCTTATGGCGGCAACGGACCGTTGAAAGACAACTGGGATTTATCGACTAAACGTGCTACTGCTATTGTTGAAATTTTGAATCAAAACAGCCAGATTGATCCTAAAAATCTCACCGCTGCAGGTCGTGGAGAATTTGCTCCGGTAGCACCTAACACCACTCCAGAAGGCAAAGCTAAAAACCGTAGAATTGAAGTGATACTTACACCTAAACTGGATGAGGTCACAAAACTGCTTAATGATATTTAGTCTGTAGACATCAAAAACTTATAGAAAAACCCTGATTTTAAAGTCAGGGTTTTCTTTTTGCAATACTTTCGCATAAAAAGCAACAGACTATGAGATATACAAAACTTCCTAGTACAGAGATTGAAGTAAGTAAAATATGCTTGGGCACGATGACCTGGGGCGAACAAAATACAGAAGCTGAAGGACATGCACAGCTGAATTATGCCATTGAACAAGGTATCAATTTTATTGATACAGCAGAACTATACAGCGTACCCGCAAGAGCAGAAACCTCCGGAAGCACCGAGCGTATCATTGGTTCGTGGCTTAAAAACCGCGGCAAACGAGATGACCTCATCATAGCCTCAAAAATTGTGGGACCGGCAGAAATGTCTAAACATATTAGAACCGGTGGTTATACCAAAGCTGAATTTAAAGATGCGATTCATAAAAGTTTAAAGCGCTTACAGACAGATTATATTGATTTGTATCAACTGCACTGGCCTGAACGTAATACCAACTATTTTGGTAAGTTGGGCTACAGCCACGATGATAAAGAAAACTGGCAAAATAACTTTGCCGATATTCTTGAAAACTTACAAGAATTTGTAAAAGAAGGTCTTATCAGACACGTGGGACTAAGCAACGAGACGCCTTACGGTCTTTCTCGTTATTTAGAAGAAAGCCGCAACGGACTTCCTAAAATGATCACCGTTCAAAACCCATACAACCTTTTAAACCGAAAAGATGAAATAGGCCTCACCGAAATTATGCATCGAGAAGAAGTGGGGTATTTAGCCTATTCACCAATGGCTTTTGGTGCACTTTCGGGTAAATATATAAACGGTACAGACACACCAGACTCTCGCATAAATAAATTTCCACAATACAGCAGATATTCTAACGAACAGGCTGTTGGCGCTATAAAACGCTATCAGAAAGTTGCTGAAAAACACAACCTGTCTTTAGCGCAAATGGCATTGGCTTTTGTGACAGACCGGCCTTTTATGGCCGCTAACATTATCGGTGCAACTTCTTTAGAGCAACTTAAAGAAAACATAAGCAGCATTAATCTTAAACTAACTCCTGAAATTTTAGAGGATATCGAAGCAGTACATACTGCAATCCCTAATCCTGCGCCTTAATTTCAAAGAATATTCATAATAAAAAAGGCCGCTAAACTAAAAGACTTTACTTTATTTCAAGTAATTCTATATCAAAAATCAAGGTTGAAGATGGTGGGATTTCACCCATATCACGATCGCCGTATGCCAAATCAGCCGGAATATAAGCACGATATTTTGCGCCTTCTTTCATCAACTGCAATACTTCAGTCCAACCTTTTATGACCTGGCCAACCCCAAAAGTTATGGATTCTCCGCGTTCGTAGGAACTATCAAAAACGGTTCCGTCAATTAATTTACCCTCATAATTAACCTCAACTTTATCTGAAGCTTCGGGCATAGCACCCGTTCCTGCTTGTATGATTTCATACTGCAATCCGCTTTCGGTTGTGATTATTCCTTCTTTTTTTGCGTTTTCGGCTAAAAATTCTTTTTGAGTTTCTACGCGTTTTTTTCGCTCTGCTTCTTTTAGCTCAGTAAGCTTTTGATTAAACTTTACCATTACCGCTCTCCCCTCTTTTTCAGAAATCACAGAACTGTCTTTAAGCGCTTCCTGGAAGCCTTCTAAGAATACTTTTTTCTCAAAATAATTATCATAGGCAACAGGATCTTTTTTAATACTCTCTGCAATAGTCACGCCCATATAGTAAGCCACAGAATCCTGAAAACTCTGAAATAAAGGTTCCTCTTCAACAACAACTTCTTTTGTGCCGCCACAGTTTAAAAACAAGAATCCCAATGGGATATAAAACAGTATTCTTTTCATATAATGAGTATCAAATTTAATTAAGCTGCTAAACTACTCATAAATACGCAGTCTGTTTTGAGTTTTTATAAGTTGTCTGTTTAAATTTTCAATTTTATGAAGCAAATTGAGAATGACATCTATACCTTCAATATTAATATCTAGCTCGTTATGAATACGCATAATTTTTTCAAAAACAGGAATGCTGTCGTGATGTAAACAACGCGTTTGAGATACGGTAACCACTTCAAGAACTCCCTTGTCGTGTAATTCGGTAAAAAACGTGTGTTCTATGTGGTATTGCTCACATAATTCTAATACAGGAATATAATCTGGAGTGCTCATCAGGATCTTAATTTTGCAAGTTCTTCAAATAATTCTTTTTCTTTAGCCGAAAGATTTTGGGGCATTTTAACCTCGTAAGTAATGTATAAATCGCCAGCCTGACCTTCCTTTTTGTAAACCGGAAAGCCTTTGCCTTTGAGTTTTACTTGTTTGCCGTTAGGAGTCTCTGGAGCAACTTTTAGCTTGACACTGCTATCAAAGGTCTCTATGACCAACTCCCCTCCTAAAATTGAAATATACAGGTCTAAAGGAACAGTTTTATACAGGTTAGCACCATCTCTTCTAAAAGAGGTGTTGTTGTTTATAGTAAACTGAAGGTATAAATCCCCGTTAGGGCCACCGTTTACGCCCGGACCACCATAACCTTTGATTTTTATGGTTTGCCCATTTTCTACTCCGGCAGGGATTGTAAGGCGTATATTTTTACCATTAACAGTAAGGGTACGTTTGTGTTTCTCAAAAACTTCACGCAGGTCAAGTTCTAGCGTTGCGTTAAAATCCTGCCCTCTAAATTGTGCTTGCCGGCCTCCGCCGCGAAAACCACCACCGGCACTTCCGCCAAACATAGAACCGAAAAAATCTGAAAAATCTCCTTCGTCAAAGCCTCCGCTGTATTGGGCGCGTCCACCGCCAGACCCAGATCCGGAATATTGACTACGCTGTTGTTCTGTCTGCTCGTAGGCATCAGCGTGTTGCCAGTCTTTCCCGTATTTATCGTATTTCTTTCGGTTTTCGGGGTTACTCAAAACTTCGTTAGCCTCGTTAACCTGTTTGAATTTTTCTTCAGCTTCGGTATCCCCCGGATTTACATCAGGATGGTATTTTCGGGCAAGTTTGCGGTAAGCCTTTTTGATTTCAGCCTCACTAGCCGATTTATCAAGACCCAAAACCTTATAGTAATCTATGTAAGCCATTTTGTTAAATGATTAAAGAATTTAGAAACAGAATACCTCTGTCTTTCTTCCTTTAAAATTACGCGGTTTAGCGTAAAACTAATTACATACTCTTTTAAAATTTAGTTAGAATATAAGGTGGATCTGAAGGGTTTCCGCGCAAGCGAAAGTTATTAGCTAAGACTGTTCAAATAAAATGCAAGAATGAGACCTGTAGCAGTGGCAATGCCTGCCCAGTAACTATCTTCTTTGTAAGCTTTAGGGAAAACTTCAATAGCTAGAGAAGCAACTACGGCACCACCTGCAAAACAGCGTATATAAGCCAATGTCTCGTCTGGAACATCAGCAAGCAATTGATTGCCTAAAAATGCTGCAAGTGATAAGATTAAAGCTGTTGCAGACCACAACAAAAGTACTTTCTTTTTAGAAGAACCGTTTTCGGTCATTTCTTTTGCTCCGCCTGCAGCTTCAGGAAGGTTAGATAAGAAAATAGAACCCGATAATGCAGCAACCGTAAGTGCGTCTGCTCCTATAAGTGCTACTCCCAGTGCAAGATTTTCAGGAATTCCGTCCAGAGTAATTGCAGCGAGTAACCCCCCACCACTATCTGAACCCCATTTTTTCTTCACCAGATAATCAAGTGCGGTAAAAACACCTGCCCCGGCGAGAACAATTCCTAGTGCGACAGCCACATTTGCCTTTTGCATCGCAGGATTTATCAACTCGATTACTGTAGAAACAATAAGGGCTCCTCCTGCTAAAGCAACGAGAAAGCCCTCTGTTTTCTTCCGTAAATTACCGTAAATACCCCAGATTGCTCCAAATAGAAGCGCCCCAGAAACTACGGCTATTACTATAAATGTCAATTGTTATTCTGAATCTTTAACGTCAATCAATTCTACGGTGAACATAAGTGTTGCTCCAGGTCCTATTTTAGCACCAGAACCTCTTTGACCGTAAGCTAAATCTGAAGGAATATAAAACTCATACTTAGCTCCTTCTTTCATCAATTGTAGACCTTCTGTCCATCCTTTGATTACTTGATTTACACCAAAAGTAGCCGGTTCACCGCGATCGTAAGAACTGTCAAAAACGGTTCCGTCTAATAATTTACCTTCGTAATTTACTTCAACTTTATCTGTTGCAGATGGGCTGTCACCAGTTCCTTCTTCGATTACTTTGTATTGCAATCCGCTTTCGGTAGTTTGAATACCCTCTTTAGTAGCATTTTCTTTTAAGAAAGCTTCTTCTTTCTCTTTATTTTCTGCTGCTTTAGCCTCTTGCTCTTTTTGCTGCTTTTCGCGTAATTGCGTTTGGAATTTCTGCATCACTTGCTGCATCACTTCCTGTGGCATTTCTACACTATCAGTAAGCGCTGTGCGCACACCTTGCTCATAAACATCTACATCAAAAAACTCATCAGGATTATCTCCTAAAGCTTGTTTAAATTGTGCTCCGGTATTAGCACCTATGATATAAGAAACAGAATCTTTGAACGTTTTTAGATCTGCATCGCCTCCTGAATTCATCTTTGAATCATTGCAGTTCACTAATGTAAGCGCAACAGGTAACGCTAGAAATAATCTATTGAATTTCATTTTATAAATTTTAAATTTTTCAAGTGCAAATAACGGGATATTAAAACACCTATAAAAATCTTTTGGAATCTATTATAATATAGAACTAACTTACAAAGGCACTATAACCCGTAATCGCCCTACCCACGATAAGGGAATTTATCTCTTTTGTACCCTCATAACTGTAAATCGCTTCTGCATCAGCTACAAAACGAGCTACATCATACTCCAGCAAAATACCGTTACCGCCCATTACCTCACGAGCGCGGCTTACTACATCACGAGTTCGCATCGAGCAAAAGACTTTTGCTAAAGAAGCATGCTCATCGGTCAACTGGCCACCATCTTGCATTTCGCTTAAGCGGAAACAAAGTGTTTGCATCGCAGTAAGATTTGATACCATTTCTACCAGATGATTTTGTATCAACTGAAAACTAGCAATTGGGCGACCAAATTGCTCTCGTTTCTTAGTATATTTCAACGCTGCTTCATAAGCCCCGCGCGCGCAACCTACTGCCTGCCACGCCACGCTAGCACGTGTCATTTGCAATACTTTTGCGGTGTCTTTAAATGAGTGGGCATTTTGCAAACGGTCACTTTCAGGAACACGACAATCTGTGAGTGTGATCAGGGCATTTTGTACAGTACGCAAGGCCATTTTATCTTTCATCTTTTCGGCTTTAAAGCCGGGATTTTCTTTGCGTACGATAAAGCCTTTTACGCGACCGCTTTCTTCATCGCGTGCCCAGATAATTGTTATATCAGAAAAGGTTGCATTACCTATCCATTTTTTTTGTCCATTTAAAATCCATTCTTCACCTTCTTTTCTACACGTTGTTCCCAGTCCCCCGGCAACACCAGAACCTACATCGGGCTCTGTAAGACCAAAAGCGCCTATTTTTTCAAACTTCTGCATTTTAGGCAACCAGTATTCTTTTTGTTCTTCGCTTCCGCAGAGGTAAATAGAACCCATTGCCAGACCACTATGTACGCCGAAAAATGTCGAAATAGAAACATCAACCCTCGCGAGTTCCATCGCCAGGATTCCTTCCATCATAAAAGACTGTCCGGGACAACCGTAACCTTTATAGGCGATACCTGCTAAATTAAGTTCTGCGAATTTAGGGATAATCTCGTGTGGAAATTCGGCTCGATTCCAGAAGTCGTTAGCGATAGGTTTTACTTCATCTTCCATAAAATTGCGCATCTTCATCTGAATCGCTCGCTCTTCAGGAGAAAGCTTTTGAGCGAGGTTGTAAAAATCCCCATCAATGGGTGGCAATTTATGTTGGCCTTTCTTTGCTTGAGAATTCAACATTTTCATCAAACCTTTCAGTTGACGGTCATCAAGATTTCCCACGGCACTCATTACCTGAGACAAATCAACTTTCTGAGAGAGTTTTGCCAAAGCATCTAAATCTATCGATTTCAAGAGGTCTATTGTATTTTTTACTTTTCCGAATAACGACATCGTTTGCGTTTTTATAGTTCAGTTTAAAAATACCAAGCTTTTAGCGCTCTTGCAGCCAAAGAAACGTTAATTACAACTAAAGCGGAGTCATTAAACTTTTATGTACAAAAGCGCGCTTTGCTCCTGAAGTTTCAATGTGTAACCAATCTGCTGTTTTACCTAAAAGATTTACCGTATCCATACGCGTGAGTGATCCTATTTGCTCTGACTTTGCTGAAGCGCTACTTCTCAAATTAGCACGAACCGACTTTACCAAATAGCTGTTGTAAAATTCCGAAGCTTCTTGATCGGCTACTAGTTGAGGCTCTTCTTTTAAGAACGGCAATGGGTTAATCGCTCCGCTACCATGGCTGTAAACTCCAAAATGCAAATGCGGCGGTGTGGTGCGCGCATTACCCGTATTGCCTACCAAGCCTAACGTATCTCCTATTTTTACGCGCTGGCCATTAGTCGCAATAATACTGTCTAAATGCGCATAATACAAACTGTTACCAAAGAGACCGTCTCGCAACCAAACCTGTTTACCACCCAGACCACGATTACCGGTTCTGCTCACATACCCGTCTATACTGGCGAGGACAGGCGTACCTCGTGATGCAAAAATATCTACACCCTCGTGATTGCGCTTACCGCCGTCTCTTGGCGCTCCCCAAAAACTTTGAATGGCTTTTTTACTAGAAACACCCGCTACCGGAAAACTATACCCAGGCTCGCTTGATATAGTGATTCTAAAACTTGACGCAGCATTTAATTGAGGTTGAAAAACCACTTTATAAACCGCTGATTTTTTAGGTGAAAAATTTAATGTTGAATTTTCATAAGCCGCCTGCTTCTCTAATTTAAAAGGAGAAATACTATCTGAAGTCCTTTCGTAAAGATCAATAAACACCAATGGATGTAAGGTGTCTGTCAAAACACTGAAGTCGTATTTGCGACCACGCTCCAAATTGAGTTCATACCCATAAACCGGATTCATTTTAGGATTGAATATCCCGGTTTCTTGATAAGGAGAAGTTACGTGTAAACTGTCTCCAAGCGTTTCTTTAAATGCCATATTCCAAAAAATATAGGGTAAAGAATCTGATTCAAAATTGCGTGCATAAACTTCTCTTGCAGTGGGCTGTGTTATAAAATCAGTAGCCTTAGTCAGCTTATTACAGGAAGCGAACAACAGCAATCCGATTATTATAAAATATATTTTTTGATTATTTAGCATAGTTTATAATAATATGCAGAAACTGTGCCAATTAGAATCTTTAAAATAGAGAAAGTTGCCCCGGTCTGTATTGTTCAAACAAATCACAATTGAGCGGTGCAATGTTTTTACCTTTAAGGAATTTCTTTCGTCCCAGTTCCATTTGCGCTTTTATCTGATTGGCAAACTCCCCGCTTCCGCGCATTCTGCGACCAAATTGCGAATCATTTAAAGTGCCCTCGTGACAAGCCGCGATCTGATTGAGCACTTTATCTGCCCGGTCTGGCATTGCCGTTTTGATCCATTGTTCAAAAATTTTACCGATAGCACCATTGAGCCGAACTACCGTATAGCCTACTGAATGCGCGCCGTGATCTGCCGCCGCTTTGATGAGTGGTAGCACTTCGTGACTGTTGATTCCCGGGATTATAGGGGCAGTCATCACATTTACGGGAACACCTAACTCTGCTAATTTCTTTAGCGTTTCTAAGCGTTTTTTAATACTTGCGGTACGCGGCTCAAGTAATCTTCTGGTTTTTTCATCTAAAGTGGTGATAGACATATTTACCTGAATCAAATTGTTTGCAGCCAATTCTTTAATAATGTCAAAATCTCGCTGAATCAAAGCATTTTTGGTAATAATAGCTACCGGATGCCGGTATTTGTAAAACGCCTCCAATAAACTGCGGGTGATTTTAAATTGCTTTTCGGCGGGCTGGTAGCAATCTGTATTTCCCGAAAGTACTATGGGAGTCGCTTTCCAACTTTTTTTGGTCAGTTGCTTTTCTAGCAAGCGCACCGCATTGCGTTTGACTAAAATGCGACTTTCAAAATCAAGACCGGCACCGTAGCCCCAATATTCGTGTGAATTACGCGCATAACAATATACACAACCGTGCTCGCAACCCTGATACGGATTTAAGGAATACTCCATACCCACATCCGGACTATCCACTTTATTGACGATGCTTTTAGGAAAGGTATCAATGTACAAGGTTTTGAGATTCTGCGGCTCATCGCCTTCCTGCGCACAATAATTTAGAAAATCGTCTCGCAATTCATGACTGATTTGATCAAACCGATTTGCAATTTGTGCCTGAGCTCCCCGCCCTTTTAAGTGTTTTCTTTCCGTTCGCATATAAAAGGATTTATTACAAATATATGGAATAATTCCTATAATATACTTAACATGTTTTACCGCTATAATCCTATTGAACTATATTATTTTCAATTGCGAACATCTTCCCTTTATCAGTCAGCATCATATCACCATCATCGTATTGCATTATATATCCAGCTTCTTTAGCTTCCTTAATTAGGATATCTAAATAGATTTTTGAAATACTCATTTTCCTATTAATTATTTTATAATGACTGTAATCTTTTCCTTGTTCAAAATCCTCAACTAGATGGGAGATTAATTCTATTGAGCTACTTTTTGTTTTAAGTTTTTCTACGCTAATGTATTTTTTGAAAGGATTACTAGCTACTTCTGGTTTTTTTAAAAGAGGGCTTTGTGAATAGTTCTAATTAATTCATCGATTGCAAATTCATATTTATCATCAGTTGAAAAATCTATATAGAGTTTTGTTTTTATAAAAGTTGGTACATTATTAATCGTATTATTTCCAATTAAAGGAATAACTTTTTTTGGTTTATATTTTCAAGAAGATTTGATATAATAATTATTTTTTCATATCCAACTCCACCTTTTCCGCTATTTGCTTTTTCAACGTAATTACTACTACAAATCATTAGTACATAGTCCGATTTTTCTAGATTATTCTCCATAAAATGTGGTAAATCATCACCCGGCTTTAGCTCCTATTGATCAATAATGGCATCAATGCCATTGTTCCGTAGCCTTAATGCTAAGTCAAGAGTCCCTTTTTTATGGCATAATGTATCGTGTGAATAGGAAATAAAACTCTGGGTATTGACATATAAACTTTTAAAAAGTATACAATTGTCAGATATCATCAGCTTTAGGCCCACTTATTTCCCCGGAAATTCCGCTTTACGTTTTTCTAAAAAGGCGCTGGTGCCTTCTTTAAAATCTTCAGTACCAAAAGATGCTCCAAAACCCTCAATCTCGGCATCATATCCGTTTACTCCGGTTTTGAATCCGGCATTTACCGCATGTATCGCTGTAGCAATTGCCACCCCGCTGTTGTTTAAGATTTTTGCTGCTATTTTTTCGGCGTGCGACATCAATTCTTCCTGCATGGTCACGTGATTCACCAAGCCGTATTGTAAAGCCTGATCAGCATTGATCATCCCTGCAGTCATAATCATTTCAAACGCGCGACCCTTGCCTACGAGTTGTGGCAAACGCTGCGTCCCACCATAACCGGGGATGAGTCCCAGAGAAGTTTCCGGCAAGCCCATACGCGCGTTATCACTGGCAATGCGAATGTGTGCCGCCATCGCCAATTCTAATCCGCCTCCTAAGGCAAACCCGTTTATAGCTGCGATAACCGGCGTGCTTAAATTTTCGATAAAATCGAATAATAATTTTTGCCCTTTTCGCGCCAGCAATGCTCCTTCTTCTTCCTCAAAATCAGAAAATTCACTGATGTCTGCGCCGGCAACAAAGGCTTTCTCGCCGCTTCCGGTCAAGATGATAACACCTATATCTTCATCGGCATCTGCTTCGGCAAAGGCATCATGCAATTCTTGTATGGTTTCGCGGTTGAGTGCGTTTAACTTTTTGGGTCGATTTATAGTTATGACAGCCAATTGGTCATCGACTTCATAAATAAGATTTTCAAAATTCATAGTCGTCATTTTTGTTCCACAAGGTGGAAGTTATTGCTTTTTGTAAGGCGCGATTTTCAGGTAGATTTATACCTCAGCAATAGGAAAAGTTACTTTAAAAACGGTTCCTCTTTCAGCCTTAGTAGTAAAGGTAATGGTTCCGTTATAGGTTTCCACAATATTTTTTACCATCGCCAGACCCAGACCCATTCCGCTGGATTTTGTGGTAAATTTTGGCTCAAAAATCTTTTCGGCATTCTCTTCAGAAATGCCGTGACCGTTATCACAGACCAGGATGCAAACCGTATCTTGATCATCTTTAATCTCAACACGAATTTTAGGATCTTCAACATCTTCAGTAGCCTGAATCGCATTTTTAACCAGATTGGTGATCACTCTAATAAGCTGAGTACGGTCTAGTTTTACCGTTATTTCTTCGGAATCTGTACCAAAAGTAAGGTAATGCTCTGTAAAGATATCCAGAGCTAGTTTAGTAACAAAAACCACGTTTAATGTTTCGTTCTGCTGAGCCGGCATTTTAGCAAAATTTGAAAAAGCCTCTGCAATCGAACTCATGGTGTCTATCTGCTGAATCAACGTTTTACTGTATTCATCTAACTTTTTATGAATGTCTGGATCTTCAGGATCAAAACGCCGTTGAAAACTCTGTACCGTCAAACGCATAGGCGTCAGCGGGTTCTTAATCTCGTGCGCCACCTGCTTCGCCATCTCACGCCACGCTGCTTCCCGCTCACTTTGTGCAAGTTTTGCAGCACTGCTTTCGAGTTCGTCAATCATCCCGTTATACGACCGTACCAAATTGCTGATTTCTTCGCTGGCATCATCAATCTCAATACGCTGGTTGCGTTTATCGAGACGCGTCTGAACCATCTTATCGCTTATGGTTTTTAAGCTTCGGGTGATGTATCTCGAAAGAAAATAGGAAAGCGCTGTAGCGATCAAGAGCATAAACAAATAGCCTTCTGCAAGTCGGCGTAAAAATTCGTCCAGTTCGCGCGTGATAAAATCATCATCCTGTATATAAGGAAGATTCAATATCGCCAGCGGCTTAAACTGGTTATCGTTGATATAGGTATATGAAGATTGATATTTAACACCATCAATTTCAGACTGTACCACCCAGCGCTTTGTGGGCATATTCGCGAGGCCTTCTAAAACAGACGGATTTAAGGCAGTCTCCAGTGTATCTTCGGTGAAGCTTTCTTTTGATTTAACCAAAAGCTTTCCGTTGAGATCATAAATATTAATGGGTAACTCGTGAACATCTGCAATGCGGTAGATGTCGTTATAGTACTTTAAAATAGACGGAATATTCTTAGAAATGACCTCATAGGTCGTTTGGTCAAAAACGTATGCAATCTCTGCCCTGATCTGATCTTCTTTGCGCAATAAGCGGTCTCTATGATATTCTTTTGCCTCTTCTTTATATTGAACGACACTAATAATCCCAATGAGGATCGAAGCTCCCAAAATGAGAAATACCATCCCAAAAAAGATACGCAGGCGTAAAGAAAGCTTATTGAATTTCATTGGCAGATAGGTATCAAAAACCGCGCCGTTAGGCGTTTGGGTTTTTATCGCGTATGCTTTTATAAAGTTTTATTCCCAACATTAAAAGTATTGCCAGTGTAATTAAACCGGCTAGTCCCCAGATCCAGTTGGTAGCACTTTTAGTAATTACCAGAAAAATTACCGCAAAAAGAATCAAGGTTGGCCCCTCGTTCCAGATGCGCATAAACTTTGTGCTGTACTTAAAATTACCAGCTTGCAACTGCTTATAAATCTGATGGTTTTTAAAGTGATAGGCATATAGTAAAACAACAAAACCCAATTTGATTTGCATCCATGGTGCGTACAAAATTCCTGAATTTAAATGCAACATCGCAAAGGCAAAAACACTTGCCAAAATCATTGATGGCCACGTGATTATTTTCCAGAGACGTTTAGTCATTAAAGCCAGTTGATCGCCCAGAATTGCTCGAGCCGGTTGGGGTTTTTGAGAAGCTTCAATCTGATACATAAACAAGCGCGGCACATAGAATAAGCCCGCAAACCATGTCACAATAAAAATAAGGTGCAGGGATTTTAAATAGTTGTAATATTCCATACAGCAAAGGTAACTCTAATTGCCCGTTGTGTGAAGGGATAATATAGTGCTAAAACAACTGCAGTAGTATTAAAACCACCCCTCAATTTCTGCGAAATTGTTTCCCCTCCTTTGAAAAGGAGGGGAGCTTCAAAAGGACTAGTCCTTTTGAATAAAAAGGTAGTTGAGCTGCATTGCATTAAACTCTTTGTTGAATGCAGCAACCTCATCGCTAACCAACTTGTCAAACTTGTTTAATTCTGAATCTATTTTAGCTGTTAGCTCGTCTTTTACCGTTACATCCTGATCTGTAGGAGCAAAATCTCCCATCCCCACCAGTGCATTTAAATGTGCCAATTTATTAGTCAGTTTTATTGGAAAATTCAATGGGTCCTGACCGCTTCGATTTTTAGTTTGATACAAAGCTTTTTCAATTTCCTCCAGATCTTCGCGTAGTTCTTTAGACTTTTCGCGCAGTTCTTCGGTATCTGCATTGTCTTTGTATTGCTTTTCAAAAGCGCTCAACTGCCCAGTGATATTTCTGATCTTTTTGATGCTTTTGTGCGCGTGATCTACCGTTTTATTTACATCCGTTATAAAGTCAAATTGTGCCTGCATATCTGCCACAGAAGCTTCAGATCGCGGATCTGCTAAAACCGTATAAGGTTGTGCGTAATCTGTTCCGTTTACATTGAGCGTTACGGTATAATTTCCAGGAATTTGTTTAGGCCCTTGCGTGCTTGCCCACCATAAAATCATTCCGTCAAGTCGCTCTGCTCCTTCGTAAGTCATATCCCAATTGAACTGATTTGCGCCTTCTCTAACTTTTAGTTTGTCTTTTTCACCTTTGTTACTGTATGACTTGATTGTATCGTTTTTAGCATCAAAATACGTGAGTGAAACGCTATCTTTTTCTGCATCATATTTTGGTAAATAGAAGTAGGTCATTATGCCGCTTGGATGATTAGTTCCTGCGAAATTAGAAGTTCTACTACCGGCATCCATTCTATAGGTATCTTTGGGTTTGTATAAATGCACAGCACCTGCATCATTCATCGCTGAAGCCTGATGCAACACACTCAAATCATCTATAATATACAAACTACGCCCCTGAGTCGCGACGATAAGATTGTTGTTTTTTAATGCCAAATCGGTAACAGGAACGATAGGTAAATTCATCTGAAAAGGCTTCCAGTTTTTACCGGCGTCAAACGAAATATACATTCCAGTTTCGGTACCGGCATATAACAATCCTTCCTGCTCCGGATCTTCACGAACGACACGTGTAAAATGTTCTGTTCCGATCCCGTCAGTAATTTTATTCCAGGTTTTTCCGTAATCTGTGGTTTTGTATAAATACGGAGCGAAATCTCCGGTTTTGTATTTTGTTCCGGCGATATAGCAAGTTCCTTCATTAAAATAACTCGGTTCAATACTGTTAATCATCATCCATTCGGGCATTCCTTTTGGAGTAACATTTTCCCAATTTGTGCCTCCGTCACGGCTTACGTAAACCAAGCCGTCGTCACTACCGGTCCAAAGCAGTCCTTCTTTTAACGGACTCTCATTTGCTGCAAAAATGGTACAATAATATTCCACGGAAGTATTGTCTTGTGTGATTGGTCCCCCAGAAGAACCTTGCTTCGATTTATCATCAGTTGTTAAATCCGGACTTATAACTTCCCAGCTTTGTCCCTCATTTGTGGTTTTGTGCACGTGATTACTGAAGGTGTACAACACATCAGGATTGTGTCTAGAAAACATGATGGGGAAATTCCACTGAAAGCGGTATTTCATATCTTCTGCTCCGTGCCCCATAGGATTATCTGGCCACACCGAAACCGAACGCACGCTGTTATTCTCATGATTTACACGGGTTAAGAATCCATCATAACTTCCTCCGTAAACAATATTTGGATTTTCGGGATCTACGGCGATATGCGCACTTTCTCCACCGGCTGTGCTCTCCCAGTCCTCTTCGTTAATACTATAACCATCTGTGCGATGCGGAATACGAACCGTGCTGTTATCTTGCTGGGCCGCATAAATACGATACGGAAACTGATTATCTGTAGTCACCCTGTAAAACTGCGCTGTAGGCTGGTTGTGGTAAGTACTCCAAGTTTCCCCTCCATCGTAAGTAATCTGTGCACCGCCATCATCCCCCATAACCATACGCATAGGATCTTCAGGAGCAATCCACAAATCGTGGTGATCCCCATGCGGCGCATTGCTGCTTTCAAAAGATTGACCACCGTCTGTACTTTTATGATAGCTTACATTAAGCACATAAACCACATCTTCATCCTGCGTATCTGCATAAACTTTGGTGTAATACCAAGCACGTTGTCTTAAGCTTCGGTCATCGTTGACGAGTCTCCAAGATTCTCCACCGTTTTCACTTCGGTATAAGCCGCCTTTATCTTTATTTTCGACCATTGCAAAAACCCGATCAGAATTTACCGGTGAAACTGCCACACCAATAATCCCCAATGTGTCTTTTGGGAAACCTTCATTTTTTGAAATCTCTTTCCAGGTTGAACCGCTGTCTGTAGATTTCCATAAAGCTGAACCTTCACCTCCACTTATAAAACTGTAAGGCGTCCTGCGAGAATGCCAGGTCGAAGCATATAAAATACGCGGATTATTAAGATCAAACGTCAAATCTATCGCTCCGGAATCTTCATTGGCAAATAAAACACGCTCCCAAGAAGCTCCGCCATCTGTAGATTTATAAACACCACGCTCTTGAGTTGGCTTATAAATATCTCCTAAAACTGCTGCATAAACAATATCTGGATTTGTAGGATGTACGCGTATTTTAGAAACGTGACGGCTTTTTGACAAGCCGGCTTTTTCCCAGGTTTTACCAGCGTCTGTAGATTTCCACATCCCGTAACCGGAAGAGACATTTCCGCGCAGCGTATTTTCACCACCACCTACATAAATAATATTGTGATCGCTGGATGCAATTGCTACCGCACCAATACTTCCACCAAAAAAACCATCTGATATATTATCCCAAGAGCGTCCACCGTCTTTGGTTCGCCACACACCTCCGCCGGTTGCTCCAAAATAAAAAAGATTGGGTTTACCCGGAATACCGGTAACAGCGGCGCTTCGCCCTCCGCGAAAAGGCCCCAACAAACGATATTCTAAAGCTTCATAAAGAGACGCATCAACATCCTGAGCAAAACCAGAACACGTTGAAAGAATTAAAACAGTACAAAATAATCGGAGTAAAAATTTATGCATACTTGAAAGACTTAGTTAGTAGCTAACTAAGTTAATCAATCAATTCTTTTCTGCAGTCTCCGTTTCTAATTTTAGCCGGGTTTCTCGCCATAAAAAGTATCCTGTAACGATTGTAGATAGCGTATCGGCCAGCGGAAAAGAAATCCATACGCCTAATTCTCCAAAATAATTAGGAAGAATAAGCACCAGCGGAATAAAGAAAAAACCCTGCCTGGTCAAGGTTAATAATAGTGCCGGAGTTGCTTTACCTATCGCCTGATAATACGCTGAACCTATCAACTGAATCCCGATTATCGGTATCGCAGCAAATACCCAACGCATCGCCCAAGGCGTGTCACGCAAAACCGCTTCGTCTTGCGTAAATACCGAAACTATACTTTCTGGAAAGATCATAATCAATGCAAAAATCACAAGCGCTACTCCGCAAGCATAGATGATGGCAAGTTTGATGCTTTCGCGAACGCGTGAATGCTTTTTTGCGCCATAATTGAATCCGGCAATAGGAAGAAAGCCTTGTGTTACGCCAAGAACCGGAAACAGGGCAAACATCAACATTCGGCCAATTATCGCATAAACGGTTACCGAAGCTTCTCCGCCCAACTCAAAAAGAATGTTATTCATCAATAAATAGGTGATGCTTACCACCGCCTGTCGCGCAAGAGTCACAAAACCTAAAGCAGACATTTCTTTGAGAATGGGAAGATCAAGACCAAAATGACTGAAATCTATTTTCAATTCTGAATTGTCACTCAAAAAATACCAAAGCACATAGAAAAAGCAACAGATATACGAAGCCGTGGTTGCCCAGGCCGCTCCTGCCATTCCCATATCCAGAACATTGATAAGCAAGTAATCTAAGATCAAATTCCCCAGTGAAGGAATGATCATCGCTATCATTGCAAACTTGGGTTTTCCTTCTGCTCGAATCACGTTATTGCCCATCATACACAATGCCAATACCGGTACACCATACAACACAATACGGTAATAGATTTTAGCCGGCTCGAAGATGTCTCCCTTTCCGCCAAAAGCAGGAATCAATTGATTGATAAAAACCAATCCTAATACCACCATGCTAACCGTCAGCAATAAGGTTATTGTGATTTGGTTTCCAAAAGTCTTTAAGGCCTTAGCCCGATCATTTGCACCTAAAGCGCGGGAAATAATCGAAGAACCACCTATCCCGATCGCCATACCTAATGCCGCAATAAAAAAGGAAACCGGAAGCACTACATTAATTGCGGCAATGGCAATACTGCTAATCCAGTTACCCACAAAAATAGTGTCTACTAAGATATTGAGCGACATCACCAAAATACCTATTGATGCAGGTAAGGCTTGCTTAATTAATAAGGAGCTGATGGACTCATTGCCTAAAGCTTCAGATTTATTGGATTTTAACAAAGAGGAGTTTTAAAATGAAAATTCCCGCCAAGATACTGACGGGAATTTAATTATGCTATAGCTTTTGATGCTTCTACCAAAGCCCAATCGTTAATCCAGGTTGCGACTACATGTGCCCAGTCATCTCGGTCATTCAAACACGGAATTGTCGTGAATTCTTTACCGCCCATCTCGTGGAAAATCTCTTCCCCTTCCATTGCGATTTCTTCAAGCGTCTCTAAACAATCACTAACAAATGCTGGTGTAACGATCGCAATTTTTTTGGTTCCTTCTTTACCAAAACGCTCTATCGTGCGGTCTGTATAAGGCTGTAACCAAGGATCAAATCCTAAACGAGACTGAAACGAAGTGAAATATTTATCTTTATCTAACCCTAACTTTTCTGCAACCTGCCTGGTCGTCTCATAACACTGATGACGGTAACAAAACTGATGTGCTTGTGAAGGTGTCTGGCAGCAACTGCCGTCTATTTTACAATGGCTTTTTGTAACATCACTTTTTCTAATGTGACGCTCGGGAACTCCGTGATAACTAAAAATCAATTTCTCAAAATCAAGATCTTTAATCTTTTCCTGAATGCTTCGGGAGAGTACCTCAATGTATTCGGGTTTATTATAAAATGCAGGAATATCTGAAAAACGCATATGCGGAAAATGCTCCTTGCGCAAGGCTTCAGCTAAAACCAAAATGGTTTCGGTAGTTGCCATCGCAAACTGTGGATACAACGGAAGGATCAAAACCTCATCTACTCCTTGTGCATTCAGTTCTTCGAGACCTTCTTTTAAAGATGGAGTCCCGTAACGCATTGCCAAAGCAACAGGAACATCTACTTTTTCTGAAACTTTTGCCTGAAGTCTTTCGCTTAAAACGATAAGCGGCGAACCTTCATCCCACCATATTTTTGAATAGGCTTCTGCAGATTTTTTAGGTCTCGTATTCAAGATAATCCCTTTTACCAGCAGCGTACGTGCCCATAGCGGGACATCAATCACGCGCTCGTCCATCAGGAATTCACCTAGATATTTCTTTACGTCTTTGGGATCTGTGCTATTGGGCGAGCCCAGATTGACCATAAGTACTCCTTTTTTCATGCTCTCTTTTTAGATTGTCAAAATTACGACTTATCAATTTTTTAAACAGGAAATACAATAAAGCTTCTTAGAAGTTGTATTGAAGAATTCTATACTTCGTACTATTCCAGTAACCAGCGCATCACACTCTTTAAATGCGCCCTAAAAATGGGATCATCATAGGCTTCCTTAGTATGACCACCACCTGTATAATACATGCGACCACCGTCATAATCCTGATACCAAGCAATAGGGTGATAATCTCCATTAGTACCACCTTCATAAGTAGTTTCATCTAAAAAAAGCGTGGGAATTATTGATTCACTTAGATTGTAATAGTTGTACCATTCATCGGTACGTTTAAAAGTTTTTGGGCACATACTGGTGGTTACGTGAGGCTCGGCTTTAGTAAGACCCACTTCCCGAACATTAGGATTATTAGGATGGCTCTCAAAGTAGCCTCCTATAAACTCACCATACCACGGCCAGTCAAACTCGGTATCCGTGGCCGCATGAATTCCCATAAACGCACCCCCATTTTGAATATACTTTTTAAAAGCTTCTTCTTGATCAGATCCTAAAATATTACCGGTCGTGCTCAAGAAAACAACAAGATCTATATTTTTTAAATTTGAATTATTCATTATTAAAGAATCTTCACTTTGCATCACCTTCCAACCTTGCTCTGCGCCAAACTCTTTTAACGTAGCTACACCTTTCTCTATAGATTGATGTCGCCAACCCATAGTTTTTGTAAATACCAGAACATTTTTAGTTGTTGGTTTAGCAGCACTTTTGGTTGAATTACAACCTGTAAGAAACAGCAAGACTGTCAGAAACAGAATGATTTTTTTCATAATTAGCTAAGAGATTGAATGTATTTTTTAGGTGTCGTACCGTACTGTTTTTTAAATGCAGCAATAAAATGACTTGCTGTGCTATAACCTATTTTCAGCCCTACTTCATTAACATTATGCGAACCGCTAGCAAGTAACTGTCTCCCCACTTCCATCTTATAATCAAAGAGAAAACTATATACCGAATCCCCATAAATCTGTTTAAAACCTTCTTTCAGTTTATTTAAACTCAGGTTAATTTCATCAGCAAGTTCCTGCAAAGAAGGTGGCTCTGCCATACGCGCAATGATGATGTCTTTTGCTTTTTTAATTTTTGCTACATTATCTTCATCTACCAGAAACGGACACTGCTCCACATCAGCTTCAGAAGGACGGTTGAAGTACAAACTGAGCAATTCATAAGCCTTTCCTTTAAAGTAAAGTGCTTTAACCGAAGGATGCAGATTGTAGTTCATCAACTGGTTGAGCACAATCGCCATCGACGGTGAAATCACTCCGTCTTTATAATACTTACGGTCTCGATTTTCATCGCTTAAAAAAGTTATAAAGTCGGCTTCACGAGAAAATAAAGAATGAAATTTTTTAATGGAAATAAATACTGAAATCACCCAACTATCCGGAGCGATTTCAAGATTTATAGGTAAATCCCGTTGCGGATTATAAAGCAATAAAGAATGCTCTTCACTCAACGGAAGCTTATAATTACCTTCATTAAACTGGAATACTGAAGTGCCTTTTGCACAAAAATGAAACTGAATATAACTGCTGTCAACCTCACGGGTTACCAACTGTTTTTCAGCAGTTTCATTATTGAATTTCAGGATAAAAAAACCTTCTTCAATATTGGTTTCACTATACAAACCTATAGCGATATTTTTTAATATTTCCATACGTGGAAAAAAGTGTTTTATTTAGATTTATTCTAAACAAATGTGAAGAATCACATTCAGAATTCCTCACTAAATTAGGCTATTTTCAGCTTTTTGATGTGAAAAACGACATTTTATTCGGTCATCGTTAAAAATCATACCTCTAGCGTTACTTTTTAAACATAACCCGAAATACATTTGCAGCCGAAGTTATGAATACAAACGGCAAACGACATTTTTACCCGGCTTATCCCGGTGATTTTTTCGCCATTGGCTTAAGCTATTTAAAAGCAGATGCTGAGACGCGCGGACATTTTAGTGTTGACAGTACCATTCAAGAGCAAATTTTAAAGCGCGCTCAAGAAGAAGGTATTGAAGGGCTGAGTATCATTTCTACCTGTAACCGTACCGAGTTGTATGGTTTTGCTCAAGAACCTCTGGATCTTATCAAATTATTATGTGAGCATACTCGCGGTACCATCGCAGAATTTGAAGCGGTATCGTACTCCTATAAAAACGAGAAAGCCGTTGAGCATTTATTTAAAGTGGGTACCGGTCTTGACAGTCAGATTTTAGGAGATTTTGAGATCATCAGTCAGTTAAAAAATGGTTTCAAACGCGCTAAAAAGCTCAAACTTGTTAATCCGTTTATGGAGCGACTTGTAAATGCCGTAATTCAGGCGAGTAAGCGCATTAAAAATGAAACCAATATTTCTAGCGGAGCGACTTCTGTGAGTTTTGCTTCGGTTCAATATATTTTATCACGCGTTCCCTTTATTTCAGAAAAGAACATTTTGCTTTTCGGTACCGGAAAAATTGGGCGTAATACCTGTGAGAATTTGGTTAAACACACCAAAAACGATCACATCACGCTCATCAATCGTACTAAGGATAAAGCAGAAAAAATTGCCGGAAAATTCAATCTCATCGTTAAAGATTATGCAGACATTCAGTCTGAAATCGCACAAGCAGATGTGTTAATTGTAGCTACCGGCGCACAAAAACCTACCATTTCTAAAGAACTTTTATATCTTAAAAAACCTCTTCTTATTTTAGATCTGAGTATCCCTAAGAATGTGAGTGAGAATGTAGAAGAAGTTGAAGGCGTAAGTCTGGTTCACCTAGACCAACTTTCAAAAATTACAAACGATACGCTTAACCGTCGCAAAAAGCAGTTACCACAAGCACAGGCAATCATTACTGAAATTCAAGATGAATTTTATGAGTGGTTGACCACACGCCAGTTTGCACCTACCATAAAGGCATTAAAACTAAAACTGGTAGATCTTAAAGACGGTGAGATAGACAACCAACGCAAAAAAATTGCCGGTTTTAATGAAGAACAAGCCGAAATCATCAGCGAGCGTATCATTCAAAAAATTACTACACAGTTTGCAAAACACTTAAAGACTGAAGATATTTCACATACAGAAAGTCTTGATCTTATTCAAAAAGTGTTCAAACTTCAAAATCACTAAGCTTTGGCAAAAACCATACGCATAGGTACCCGTGATAGCGAATTAGCGCTTTGGCAGGCACATACCGTGCAAGATCAACTACAAGCTCTGGGATATAAAACCGAATTGGTTTCGGTAAAATCTACCGGAGATCTTATTCTAGATAAGCCGCTGTACGAACTGGGAATCACCGGGATTTTCACTAAAACTCTTGATGTTGCGATGATTAACGAGACAGTTGATATCGCTGTACATTCTATGAAAGATGTTCCTACTCAACTCCCAAAAGGAATTGTACAAGGCGCTGTTTTGCCGCGTGCTGCTCAAGAAGATATTTTTGTTTTTAAAGATGAAAAAAGCGCTGCAGATTTTAATCAACCGGTAACAATTGCTACCGGAAGCCTGCGTCGCAAAGCGCAATGGCTCAATAAATACGCACATCACAATGTGGTTGATTTACGTGGAAATGTAAATACCCGCTTACAGAAAGTAGCTGATAATAACTGGGCAGGGGCAATTTTTGCAAAGGCCGGTTTAGAACGTATCAACTTAAAACCTGAAAATCACGTCATTCTCGATTGGATGATCCCTGCGCCGGCGCAAGGTGCGATGGTTATAGCTGTTATGGAAAATGATACTTTTTGTAAAGAGGCTTGCGCCCAACTAAACGATGCCAATTCTGAATTGACAACCCGTGTAGAGCGTGAATTTCTTAAAAAATTAGAAGGCGGTTGCACGGCTCCTATAGGTGCTTATGCTGAAATTAAAGACGAACACATTCATTTTCACGGAGCACTTTTTAGCCTTGACGGAACTCAAAAAATAGAGATTGAAGAAACGGTAGCTGTTTCTGAAAGTCAGGATTTTGGAGGCTTGTGTGCTCTAAAAATCTTAGAGGATGGCGGTCGCAAATTGATGGAAGCGATTAAGAAAGAATTGTAAATTTCTCCTCATCCTCAAAATGAAAACAGTTCTTTCCACCAAAAAGCTAACGCCTTCTCAAAAGAATTTGATTCTTGGAGCAGGATTTTCAGTAGTGGAATATGATGCTATAAAAATTGAACCATTAGATTTTGAACTTCCAGAGGCATTAGAAAATCTGATTTTCACGAGTAAGAATGGAGTTGAGGCATTTTTAAAAAAAAGCCATAAAAAGTCCCTTCTCCTTGAAGAGAGGGCTGAGGTTAGGTGTTTTTGCGTAGGTACTAAAACCGAAGCCTTACTTATTAAAAATAGTTTTAGTATGATTAAAACTGCTCAAAATGCATCAGAATTGGGTGATTTCATTTTGAAAAACCATAAAAAAGAACATTTTACGTTTTTTTGTAGTGCAATACGGAGAGACGAATTACCTGAAAAATTGACTGAAAATCAGGTGAGTTTTGAAGAGATTATAGCTTACGAAACTCGATTAAATACTAAAGCATTCAACAGGCAATTTGATGCTATTCTGTTTTTTAGTCCGTCTGGAGTGCAAAGTTTTACTTCAGCAAATACATTAGAAAATACGCTTGCTGTTTGCATTGGTCAAACCACTGCAAACGAAGTACAAAAATATACCGAGCATTTTACCATTGCCAATGCAACCACTGTAGAAAGTGTAATTGCCCGCACGGTAAAAGCATTAATTTAGAAACTCTCGACTGCGCTCGAGATGACACAATAATTATGATTAAGAACGATTTATTTTTAAGAGCATTAAAAGGAGAAACGGTTGAGCGTCCTCCGGTTTGGATGATGCGGCAGGCGGGTCGCTACTTACCTGAATTTCAGGAAATAAAGACCAAGTACGATTTCTTTACGCGCTGCCAAACTCCAGAACTTGCCAGTGAAATCACCGTGCAACCCATCCGTCGTTACGGTATGGATGCTGCGATTTTGTTTAGTGATATTTTAGTGATTCCGCAGGCGATGAATATTGATGTGGAAATGAAGCCGGGAGTTGGGCCTTGGTTACCAGATCCTATTCGTTCTATAGAACAGTTAGACAGCGTGATTGTTCCAGACATCAATGACACCTTGGGTTATGTGATGGATGCGATTAAAATGACCAAAGAAAAACTCAATGACGAAATACCGTTGATTGGTTTTGCCGGTAGTCCGTGGACGATTCTATGTTATTGCGTGCAAGGGCAAGGATCTAAGAATTTTGATATCGCTAAAGAATTTTGCTTTACAAAGCCTGCAGCTGCCCACGCTTTACTTCAGAAAATTACAGACACAACTATTCTGTATTTAAAGGAAAAAGTAAAAGCCGGTGTTAATGCGGTTCAGGTTTTTGACAGTTGGGGCGGTATGCTCTCTCCTGTTGATTATCAAGAGTTCAGTTGGAACTATATTCAGCAAATAATTGATGCTTTAAAAAACGAAATTCCGGTTATTGCTTTTGGAAAAGGCTGCTGGTTTGCACTAGGAGATATGGCAAAAAGTGGTGCTTCGGCATTAGGTGTAGACTGGACGTGCAGTCCGCGTAACGCGCGTTACTTAAGCGGTGGCAACATCACATTACAAGGTAATTTTGATCCTACTCGCTTGTTTTCGCCTCCGGTAGAAATCAAACGTATGGTTACTGAAATGATTGATGCCTTTGGTAAAGACAAATACATTGTAAATCTGGGGCACGGTATTTTGCCAAATATTCCGTTAGAAAATGCAGGAGCATTTATTGAAGCGGTAAAAGAATATAAAGCAGAGCGATGAGTATACGGGCACGTTTAAAATCTATGAGCTTTGCTCAACTTTTTAAGCTTGCCACTCTTTTTATTGCGCATCCCGGTTATGTATTTTTAACAGCTCGTGCTTCAAAAAAAGCGATGCACCTTGCAACTCAAGTTTATGGTAACACTCATCATAAAAGCAATCGCGGCAATGCGTTTAGACACGCGTTATGGACGGTTTTATTAGGACAAGAAGTCTACCGGAAATCTGATAATCTGGAAAAAGCCAAAAACTGGCCAAAACAATTTACCAATCTGCACGAGGAGATATTTGTAAATAACCAGTTAGATCGCGCAATGGATTTGCACAATAATAACTTTGGAATTCAAAAACTGAAAGAACTGGTTACATCCACTGAAACAGAGACTCTTGAATTCTTGAAAACCGAAGCCGAAAAAGCTATTCAAATTACACAAGCTGAAGAAACTAAGCAACATCCGTTAAATTTGGTTTATATTTTAGCCCTATGATACAATCTATTTTTAGCGGACTTTCGGCTTATAAAGATTCTATAAGTCTGATGCGTAAACTGCGTTTATGGAAGTTTTTTGCCGTGCCTATGGCTATTAGTTTTTTTACAGCTCTTGGGATTGGGATTACTGCTTACGGACTTTCAGACAACATTGGCCATTTTATTGCACAGCTTTGGATTTGGGAATGGGGAGCGCAAACTGTAGAAACCATAAGCGCAATAGTAGGTGCTCTAATTATTATCGCACTCGGACTCATTGCGTATAAGCACATTATTATGGCGTTCTCTGCGCCTTTTATGAGTCCGGTTTCAGAAAAGATAGAAGCGCATTTTTATTCGGGAGTGCATCAACATCGAGACACCACAAATGCCGGTCAACTCGTTCGCGGGATAAAAATAAACCTACGGAATTTAGCCTGGGAGCTGCTACTAAGCATTCCACTTTTGCTGTTGAGTTTTATTCCCGTTGTAGGTATTATTTCCACTATTTTATTGTTTCTCATTCAGGCATATTATGCCGGTTTTGGAAATATGGATTATACGCTAGAACGCCATTTTCCATACCGTGAAAGCATTAACTTTGTAAAAGCTAATCGCGGATTTGCCATAGGAAACGGAATTGTTTTTATGCTGTTTTTATTGATTCCTGTTGTAGGAATTATTTTGGTTTTGCCCATTTCGGTTACTGCCGCAAGCAAAACAACGCTTGAACTTTTAGAACAACAAACCCATGAGTGAAGAACCAGAATATGAGTTGAGGCTTTTAGAAACCGATGATGCCAAAGCTTTGAATTTTCTATTTAAAGAAAATAAAGACTCCTTTAAGCAATATTTCCCCGAAACCTACAAGCAAACCAAAACCATTAAAGCTTCTAAAGCATTGATTGAAAAAGCTATCGAGCTCGGTGAGGAGAAAAAGACGTTTTACTTTGGCTTGTTTACCACAATTCATCCCGAGTTAGCCGGTTTGGTAATCCTAAAAGAAATAGATCTGAATAATGCCGAAGGTGAAATCGCTTATTGTCTTGCAAAACGCTTTAGAGGTCGTGGTTGGATCTCAGAAGCCGTTGAGCGCATAGCAGATTATGGTTTTGTAAATCATAACATAAACCATTATAAAATCATTACCCACAACAGTAATGAAAAAAGTATTGAGGTCGCACAACGTACCGGTTTTATCTGGCACAGCACCTTAGAAAAAGAATTTAAACCCCTGCGAGGCAAAGCTCAGGATATGGAGCTTTATGTCTTAAAAAAGTAACGTACAAATGAGAGATCAGTTTGTAAACTACATAAAAAATTTACAAAATACTATCACCGCAAAGCTTGAAGCTATTGAAGGTGAGGCAACTTTTAAAGAAGACTTGTGGCAACGTAAAGAAGGCGGAGGCGGTCGCACCCGAGTGCTTGAAAACGGTGCGGTTATCGAGAAAGGCGGCGTAAACATTTCTGAAGTTCACGGTCCGCTTGCCCCGGCGATGCAAAAATATTTTAACGTAGGCGATGTAGATTTTTTTGCCTGCGGATTGAGCTTGGTGATTCACCCTAAAAATCCGTTTGCCCCTACTGTGCACGCAAACTGGCGGTATTTTGAAATGCTCGATAAAGAAGGTAACATCGTAGATTCTTGGTTTGGTGGCGGTCAAGATTTAACACCTTATTATTTGTTTGAAGAAGATGCGGTGCATTTTCATCAAACTTGCAAAACAGCTTGCGATGCCCATGATCCGGAATTCTACCAACAATATAAAATGCGCTGTGACGCGTATTTTCACAACAGTCACCGTGGCGAAGCCCGTGGATTAGGCGGTTTATTTTTTGATTATCTCAAAGCAACAGATGAGCGCTCTATGCAAGACTGGTATAATTTTGTCACACAAGTTGGCGATAGCTTTCTGGGTGCCTATACTCCTATTTTGGATAAACGTAAAGATTTGCCTTACGGCGAAAAAGAACGCAATTGGCAGGAAGTACGCCGCGGTCGCTATGTAGAATTCAATCTTGTACACGATAAAGGGACGCTCTTTGGTCTCAAAACAAATGGAAGGATTGAAAGTATTTTAATGAGCCTCCCTCCCCATGTACAATGGCGTTACGACCACCACCCAGAACCGGGCAGTGCAGAAGCTAAACTGGTCGATGTGTTAGAGAATCCTAGAGATTGGGTTTAACAAATCAAATAAGAATAAAAAATAAGAATTATGTTCCCACTAAGAAGAAATCGCAGATTACGCACCTCTGAAGCTATGCGCTCGCTTGTGCGTGAAACCAGTATATCCCCTAATGATTTTATCGTTCCGCTTTTTGTTGTTGAAGGAAAAGGTGTAAAAGATGAAATCGCGTCGATGCCGGGCTATTACCGCCTTAGTTTAGACAACCTTGTAAAAGAGACGAAGGTACTCTGGAAGATGGGTTTAAAAAGCATTTTGCTTTTTGTTAAAGTTGATGACAAGCTTAAGGACAATGCCGGTACCGAAGCTTTAAATCCAAACGGATTGATGCAGCGTGCGATTAAAACGGTTAAAGATGCCGAGCCGCAAATGGTGGTGATGACCGATGTAGCGCTTGACCCGTTCTCTTCTTTTGGCCACGACGGTATTGTAGGCGGCGGAAAAATCATCAACGATGATTCTAGCGCAGTGCTTGCAGAAATGGGACTTTCGCATGCTAATGCAGGAGCAGATTTTATCGCTCCCAGCGATATGATGGACGGTCGCATTTTTGAAATGCGAACCTTGCTTGAAGATGAAGGTCACCACGATGTAGGTATCATGAGCTATTCGGCTAAATATGCCTCTGCTTTTTACGGTCCGTTTAGAGATGCGTTAGACAGCGCTCCGGTAAATTTAAAAGATGTTCCTAAAGATAAAAAAACGTATCAGATGGATTACGCCAACCGCGACGAAGCCATTAAAGAAACCTTGATGGATATTGAAGAAGGTGCAGACATTGTAATGGTAAAACCCGGATTATGCTATCTAGATATCGTGCGCGATATTAAGAATACGGTAAACGTTCCCGTTTCTGTGTATCAGGTAAGTGGTGAGTATGCAATGATCAAAGCTGCCGCAGAAAAAGGATGGCTCGATCACGATGCAGTTGTTCTGGAGCAAACCTACGCGATCAAACGTGCTGGTGCTGATCTAATCGCTAGTTATTTTGCTAAAGATGTGGTGAAATTAATCTCCTAAATGATGCCCAAATTTCTAATTCTCGTCGTTTTAATTATGGGCATACATAACACTCAAGCTCAAGATGACCTGTATAAAAAAGCCTGGCTAGAGAAATGGCAAAACTCAAAAGATTATTTGATTGCTATTGCTCAAGAAATGCCAGATTCTCTTTATGCTTATAAACCTACAGCGCGGGAAATGAGTTTTGGCGAGCAATTAGAACATATAAATTCTAATATAGAGTGGCTAGCAACAACCTATTTTAACAAACAAGAAGCTGAAGTTAGCAGTCTAGAAAACCCAAAGCAGCGTATTATCATGAATCTTTCAAATTCATTTGATCTCGTTTATAGAACGGTGAATGACTTTCCTAATGAGCGCTTAGCTGAATCTGTAGATTTCTTTGCGGGTGAAAAATCCCGACTTCAGATACTTAATTTACTACACGATCACGTGACGCATCATCGTGGACAACTAATTGTTTATCTAAATCTTAATAGTATTAAGCCTCCTCGGTATACGGGGTGGTAATAGGTTGATTAATTTGATTTCTTAGTCTAAGTTAATGTTAAAAGACATTATTGATAAATACGGTTCATTTTCAGATTCCTGGATCAATTCCGTTGAAACAAGTAAAGAGCCCAGTGAAATCAAAATTTCCATAATCTGCTCAAACCATTTGAATAATTATAAGTACGAAACAATCCATTTGATTTTAAGGAATATCATTTTTTCAAATATTGATCGGTTTTACTTAAAAAACATAATGGCATTAAAGAGGGACTTCTAGAAAGGAAAGGAGATTTTATTTTACTTGATTTTGACCCAATAGATCACTTTGACTACTTAAACGAAAATTCAGATTCATCGTTCATTGTCAACTTTAAGGAAATCGAAGTCGTATTTGTAAAGTATCTTGATTGCTAAACTAAATTTTTGAAAAAGGCTTTATTGTTTTAAAAATAAACTAAGCTTTTCTTAACCCATTGGTTAGACCTTTTGATTTGTTTTATATTTATCACAAATCAAACCTAACCAATGGCTTTACTTATCGCATTTGCGTTTATCTCGATATTTTTCTCATTTCTCTGTTCAATCTTAGAGGCAGTTTTACTGAGTGTTACCCCTAGTTTTATACGAATTAAAACCAAAGAAGGTCATGCTTACGCCAAAACCTTGGCCAATTTTAAAAAAGACATAGACAAGCCTTTAATTGCCATACTTACCTTAAATACGATTGCTCACACCGTAGGTGCTATTTTAGTGGGAGAACAGGCCGGTACTATGGCTGCTGAGTCTGGCTGGGATTTTTCAATTTTAGGACTCAATTTTGTCGCGATTGTTTCTACAATAATGACGCTATTGATTCTTGTGCTTTCCGAGATTATACCAAAGACAATAGGCGCTACTTACTGGAAATCTCTTGGGAATTTCACAGCTAAAGCCCTAACCTTAATTCTCGTCTTTTTAAAATATACCGGTATTCTATGGATCTTGATGCAAGTAACGAAGCTCGTGGGGAAATCTGCGCACGTAAGTACAATGAGCCGTGAAGAATTTATGGCACTTACTGATGCTGCCGAAAAAGAAGGTGTTTTTGAAGATAATGAGACTACAGTAATTAAAAATTTATTAGTCTTTAAATCGGTTATGGCAAAAGATGTGATGACGCCGTTTCCGGTTGTTGTGACCGAAGATCAAAGCACTACTTTAAAAGAATTTCAGAAAGCGCATCCGCATTTAAAATTCTCGAGAATCCCTATTTACGAAGAAAAATCACACAACATCACCGGCTTTATTCTTAAAGATGATGTGCTCGAGGAAATCGTAGAAGAGCATGGTGAAAAAACCCTAGCTGATATTAAACGCGATATTCTGATTGTTGATTCAGACCAACCCATACCACTGCTTTTTGACACTTTTGTAAAGAGTAGAGATCATTTGGCTTTGGTCACAGATGAATTTGGAAACACCATAGGTATCGTAACGATGGAAGACATCATCGAAACCCTTCTGGGACTCGAAATTATGGACGAAAGCGATACTATTGAAGATATGCAGGTTCAAGCTCGTAAAAACTGGGAACGTCGCGCAAAACGTATGGGAATCCCGTTAGAAAAAGCAACTACTCAACGTATAAATGTAGAACTCTCACCTCAACATAATACAGATGTAAAACGGGAAGATATGCCAGACTCTGATAAACCTTCAGAATGAGTGAAGTATTTTTAAAAACTCCCCTCGGAATTTTAAGAATTGAAGGCGATTCAGCCGGACTTGTAGCCGTTGAATTTGTTGATGAAGAGCTTCCGCAAAGCGAAACAATTCCTGATGAATTGTCTGATTCAGTAAATCAAATACGAGAATATTTTGATGGAAAACGCACTACTTTCGATCTTAAATTGAATCCACAGGGTACCGATTTTCAGAAACGTGTTTGGCAAGAATTGGCTCAAATTCCTTTTGGTAAAACCACTTCCTATTTACAAATGGCAAAAAACTTAGGCGATCCTAAAGTCATTCGCGCAGCAGCTTCCGCCAACGGGAAAAACCCTATTTCAATCATCATTCCCTGCCATCGGGTGATTGGCAGTGATAATTCTATGACTGGTTACGCTGGTGGCATTTGGCGCAAAAAATGGTTGCTGGAGCACGAAAGTCCGGTTACGCAACAACGTTTGTTTTAGAATCAATTCAGCATTTAAATTTTTCACCTTTTTGGGTATCTTTAAAGTATGAAAATACTCAAGCGAATTCTATTAAGTCTCGTCAGCCTCATCGCTGTGCTAATACTCGCACTCTATATACTTGACTATGATTATCTGATCAAGGCGGTGCGTACCATTTATTTTACCGGGCATACCACGGCATATTTAGAGGATTATAAAAAGTTTGATAATGCTACAATTTCTAGTGGAACGGCTCAACCTTGGCCCAAAGCAACCCGTTATAATACCTATACACTCAGTGATTCGTTGATGAATATTCATCAAAAATTTGGTTCTATCGCGTATGTGGTTATCAAAAATGACAGCTTGGTTTTTGAGGACTATTACGATGGTTTTAGTCAGGGTTCTAAAAGTAATTCCTTCTCGATGGCAAAAAGCTATGTTTCGGCAATGCTGGGAAAAGCTATTAAAGACGAATATATCAAAAGTCTCGATCAACCGGTTGGAGATTTTATTTCAGAATATTCAACAGGAACAGCTGCAAAAATGACTGTAGGCGATCTCGCTTCCATGGCTAGCGGTCTCAACTGGGATGAGTCGTATTACAGTCTGTTTTCTGTTACAACACGTGCTTATTTTGATGATGATTTGGAGCCTTTAATACTTAATTTAGGAGTGAAAGATGAGTCAGGCACCAGTTACACATATCTCAGCGGCAACACCCAATTATTAGCAATGGTTCTGGAACGTGCGACCAGTAAAAAGTTATCCACATATCTTTCTGAAAGTTTCTGGAAACCACTTGGAGCTAACCAAGATGCGCTTTGGCAGCTAGACAGCGAAGAAGGTGGTCTCGTCAAAGCATATTGCTGCATCGCCTCTAATGCACTTGATTTTGCCCGTCTTGGAAAACTTTACAAGGACTATGGTAAATGGAATGGCACCCAAATTCTAGACTCTACTTTTGTTGCCAAATCGATCACACCACGTTTTGCAGGTGAGCCATACGGTTATGGCTTTTGGCTGAAAGATTTTAAAGGCAAAAAGGTATTTATGATGCGTGGGCATCTTGGGCAATATGTGATGGTGATTCCCGAAGATGATCTCATTGTTGTAAGACTGGGGCATAGTCGCGGTGAGATTAATGAAACCTTTTACCCCGATGAATTAGAAACCTACCTTGAAGAAGCGTATAAAATGAACTGAATATGATCTCCCGACTCCAACTTGAAAACATTCTGTTTCTGGATATTGAAACCGTACCACAATACGAGAATTTTAATGATTTGGATGCAGATTTACAACAGCTGTATGCTGATAAAACCGAATATCAACGTAAAGATGAATTCACTGCTGAGGCATTTTATGATCGTGCCGGTATCTGGGCAGAATTTGGGAAGATCGTGTGTATTTCAGTGGGATATTTTCACCATTCTGGGGAGCAACGCAATTTTAGAACAACCTCTTTTCACGGTTCTGAACAACAACAATTGCTGGATTTCAAGAAGTTACTCGGCGAACACTATAACAAACCACAACACGTGCTTTGTGCGCATAATGGTAAAGAATTTGACTTTCCGTTTATTGCTAGGCGTATGATTGTAAATGGCATTAAGCTTCCGTTTAAGCTGGATCTATTTGGTAAAAAACCCTGGGAAGTACCACATCTGGACACCTTAGAGTTGTGGAAATTTGGCGATTACAAACATTACACTTCTTTAAAACTGCTCACTAAAATTTTAGATATTCCTTCCCCAAAAACAGATATAGATGGCAGTCAGGTACGCGATGTTTTTTATAAAGAAAAAGATCTTAAACGCATCGTAGAATATTGCAAACGCGACGTAGTTGCGGTTGCTCAGATCGTTTTACGCCTACGTAATGAAAAACTTCTGGAGGAATCTGAAGTCACTTCGGTATAGAACAAACAGATATTGTAATTTTAAAGTGTGAATAAAACAGCACTTCTTTCAGTAGAAAATCTAAGCATAGGTTTTAAAACCGGCAATAAACTCAACACCGTTTTGCATGACGTTAATTTTGCAGTGTATACAAACGAAATTGTGGGCGTTGTTGGTGAGTCTGGCTCGGGTAAATCTGTGACCAATCTGGCCGTTTTGGGCTTGCTGCCTAAACGTATTTCTGAAGTAATTTCCGGAAAGATCCTTTTTGAAGGAAAAGATCTACTCACCTATTCAGATGCACAACTTCAGAAGATAAGAGGTAACGCGATTTCTATGATTTTTCAAGAACCTATGAGTTCGTTGAACCCTTCAATGCGCTGCGGCAAGCAAGTCACAGAAATCTTAAAAAGACATCAGCAAATCAGTCACGAGGCGGCAAAAGCCGAAACTTTAAGACTCTTTGAGCAAGTAAAACTTCCTCGTTCCAAGAGTGTTTTTAAAGCCTATCCGCACGAGATAAGTGGTGGTCAAAAACAACGCGTAATGATCGCGATGGCGATTGCCTGTAAACCGCAATTACTCATCGCTGATGAACCCACAACTGCTCTTGATGTTACCGTTCAAAAAGAGATTATTCTGCTCTTAAAAGAGTTGCAACAGCAAACAGCGATGAGTATTCTCTTCATTTCACACGATTTATCTTTGGTTAGTGAAATAGCAGATCGGGTTCTGGTTATGTACCGAGGTAAGATCGTAGAGCGCGGCAGTGCAGTTTCCATCTTTAACAACCCGCAGGAAGATTACACCAAAGCTCTGATTTATGCCCGACCGTCAACCACAGAACGTTTAGCTAAGCTCCCCACTGTTGCTGATTTTTTAGGCGGAAAACCTTTAGCACAAGCTGTAAGTTTTCAAACTCGTGAGAGACAACATCAGGATATCTACAGTAAACCGCCATTGCTGGAGATTAAAAACGCGCAGAAAGAATATTATGCTAAAGTTTCCTTTTTTGGTAAAACCGAAACTGTAAAAGCAGTAAACAATGTCAATTTTAAAATTTACGAAGGCGAAACGCTTGGACTTGTGGGTGAAAGCGGCTGCGGAAAATCAACTTTAGGAAACTTAATTCTTCAGCTGGATAAGGCAACTTCCGGAAGCATTTTATACAACGGAAAAGATTTGACAAAACTGAAGTCAAACGAACTTCGGAAACTGCGGAAAGACATTCAGATTATATTTCAGGATCCCTACTCTTCTTTGAATCCGCGATTAACAGTAGGTCAATCGATCACTGAAGCGATGCTGGTTCATAAATTGTACGGCTCCAAAAAAGAACGCAAAGCCGAAGCGCTAAAATTGCTCGAACAAGTGGGTTTATTGCCTGAGCATTATGACCGATATCCGCATGAGTTTAGTGGTGGTCAACGCCAGCGTATAGGGATTGCACGTACGATTGCGGTAAAACCCAAGTTTATTGTTTGTGATGAATCGGTATCTGCGTTGGATATTTCGGTACAGGCTCAAGTACTCAACCTTTTAAATGACTTAAAAGAAACCTACCAGTTTACGTATTTGTTTATCTCACACGATCTGGCGGTAGTAAAGTATATTTCAGACCGTTTATTGGTTATGCGTAACGGACAATTTGAAGAAACCGGCGAAGCCGATGCTGTTTATGCAAATCCTAAAAGCTCTTATACACGAGAACTTATAGATGCCATACCAAAAGGAATTTAAAACATAAAAAAGAATACCTTTTTAGCTAGAAAGAGAAAGGTATTTGCAGTTGCTAAAACTTCTTTAAAGGTAATTTTCGTTTGGTGAAGAAAGGCATTCATATCGTATTCATTAATTAGTTATCTGAAAAATAAAACCGCAGGACTCCCCCGCGGTTTTTAACAAATCATAACATCAAAATACTCCTATTCTGAAGCTAACACATTAAGGACTCCTACTTAATTAAATTTTCTTGTAAATCGTTGATTTGGGCTTTGCTAAAATAACTTATTTTCTAATTATTACAAGTTCAAAACAGCAAAATCTTTAAAAAAAGTTAAAAAAAAGTGTTTTTAATCCTTTTTAGATGCTTATAATCGATGATTTGAAAAACCTATGTATGTTACCGCATTAAAAAATCACTTTATAGAATAAAAAAGGGAGCCGTTAAAAACGGCTCCCCTATATTACTTGTAATTAAACAATTAAGCTAAAATCATTTCGGGCACTTCATCTGGGATTTCTAATTGCCCTTCTGTAGCAGCTTTGATTTCATCTACCGTAACCTCCGGAGCGCGTTCTAAAAGTTTAAAACCATTTTCAGTCACCTCAAGAACAGCTAGATTGGTTACAATTTTAGTAACACAGCCTACGCCGGTAAGCGGCAAAGTACAGCGTTTTAAAAGCTTAGAATCCCCTGTACGATTGGTATGCATCATTGCAACAATAATATTTTCGGCACTCGCAACAAGATCCATTGCGCCACCCATACCTTTTACCATTTTCCCCGGAATCTTCCAGTTTGCGATATCTCCATTTTCGGCAACTTCCATAGCGCCCAAAATAGTGAGATCTACATGCTGTCCTCTAATCATCGAAAAGCTCAATGCAGAATCAAAAAACGAAGCCCCTTTAAGCGTGGTAATGGTTTGTTTTCCGGCGTTAATAATATCGGCATCTTCTTCTCCTTCAAATGGAAAAGGTCCCATACCTAAAACCCCATTTTCACTCTGAAATTCGACTTCTATATCATCTCTCACATAATTGGCTACCAGCGTAGGTATACCAATCCCAAGATTGACATAAAAACCATCTTTAACTTCCCGAGCGATCCGCTTAGCGATTCCGTTTTTGTCTAACATCTTATTTATTAGGTTGTGGAGTCATTCTTAAATAAGGCTTAATTTCTGTATGCCCTTTTGGGAAAAATTCTGGAATTTGTTCATTGCTTACACTTGGTGAAATCACACAATCTTCACCATCTTTCCAATTAGCCGGTGTAGCTACTTTGTGATATGCTGTAAGCTGAAGCGAATCAATAACACGTAAAATTTCATCAAAATTACGACCCGTTGAAGGTGGATAGGTCAGTGTCAATTTGATCTTCTTATCTGGTCCGATCACAAAAACTGAACGTACGGTTGCTTTCTCACTCGCATTGGGATGAATCATATCGTAAAGCTCTGCCACTTTGTGGTCTTCATCTCCAATTATAGGGTAATCTACCGTCGTGTTTTGCGTCTCATTAATATCTTTAATCCACTCTTTATGCGAAGCAACACCGTCAACACTCAATGCAATAGGTTTCACATTACGCTTTTTAAATTCGCCATGGTAGTTTGCAACGGTACCCAATTCTGTAGTACAAACCGGCGTATAATCTGCCGGATGCGAGAATAAAATCCCCCAACTGTCACCCAACCATTCGTGGAAATTGATTTCTCCTTCAGTAGTATCTACTGTAAAATTTGGTGCTATATCTCCTAATCTTAAATGTGCCATTTGTTATTGTATTTAGTTTTAAATTATTTGGAAGTTAGTTTTCTCGTTTTCTTACTGTACGTTGCTCAATACGCTTTTCGTAGTTTGCTCCTTCAAAAATGCGTTGAACAAAGATTCCCGGAATGTGTATCTGATTAGGATCGAGTTCTCCCGCCGGAAGCAACTCTTCTACCTCAGCAACTGTTACAGTTGCCGCACCACACATTACAGGGTTAAAATTACGTGCAGTTCCTTTAAAAATGAGATTTCCGGCAGTGTCACCTTTCCAAGCTTTAATAAATGCAAAATCGGCCTTAAAGGCGTGTTCTAAGACATACATTTTACCATCAAACTCACGGGTTTCTTTACCTTCGGCTACTTCTGTACCGTATCCTGCAGGTGTATAGAAAGCAGGAAAACCGGCTTGTGCAGCACGGCAACGTTCAGCAAGAGTACCTTGCGGAATCAACTCAACATCGAGTTCACCGCTCAACATTTGGCGTTCAAACTCAGCATTTTCTCCTACATACGAAGAAATCATTTTTTTGATTTGCTTCTTCTGAAGTAACAAACCCAGTCCAAAATCATCAACACCTGCATTGTTAGAAATACAGGTCAATCCTTCTACATTGAGTTTGACTAAATGTGCAATTGCATTTTCCGGAATACCGCTCAATCCAAAACCGCCAAGCATCAACGTCATATCATCTTTGACACCTTGCAATGCATTAGAAACCGAGTCTACCGTTTTTGTTATCATTTTCTCATTTTAGAATAAGAAAATTACAAAATACGTTTTCTAACAGCAATCTTTTAGCAGTATTTTATGCTATCTATAATAGCAGAAAATTGCGCTTTTACACTTGAATTTCAGCTCTTAAAAGTCTAACTCGTCAGGTAAATCAATTCCTTGATTTCCTTCCGCAGGTACAGAACAATCTACACGAATAGAAAGATTTTCAGGTTTTTCAAAGTCGTCTTTGGAGATTTTCAGATCTTCATCTGCATAACATTTCTTCATAAATACACCCCAGATAGGTAAGGCCATAGTCGCTCCCTGACCGTAAGTTATAGAAGGGAAATGCACCGAACGATTATCACCGCCTACCCAAACACCACTCACAAGGTTAGGTACCATACCCATAAACCAACCGTCACTTTGATTTTGAGTTGTTCCCGTTTTACCTGCAATAGCGTTCTTAAACATATACGGGTGACCAGTAATTACATTTTTATAGACACTATTGTTTATAGCACCTGAGCGCAATCTAGCACCAGAACCATATTGGGTAACACCTTCCATCAAATTAACCGTTACGTAAGCAGACTCCTGACTAATAATATCTTTTGCCTCTGGAATGCTTTGATAAAGAATCGTTCCGTTTTTATCTACGATGGTCGATACAATTTGCGGCTCTACGTGTACCCCTTTATTTGCAAAAGCAGAATACGCAGAAACCATCTCAAATAAACTCAAATCTGCCGTACCTAATGCAATTGAAGGAACTGCCGGAATATTCTCTGTATCAACACCTAATTTTTCAATAAGATCTATAACAGGTCTTGGACCTACACGATGCATCAAACGTGCAGAAACAGTATTTATTGATTGTGCTAACGCTGATTTTAAAGTTACCATACCTCCATAATCACCACTCGAATTTTCTGGGCACCAGTCTTTTTGAGCTCCCATCTCTCCTGCAGGAATACAATAAGGAATATTAGGAATCGTATCGCAAGGCGAAAGGTGTAGCTGATCTATAGCTGTGGCATATAAAAATGGCTTAAATGTAGAACCTACTTGTCTCTTACCCGTTTTTACGTGATCGTACTGAAAATGCTTATAGTTAATACCACCTACCCAGGCTTTTACTTCACCTGTTTGTGGTGTCATACTGAGTAAGCCTGCACGCAGAAAACGCTTATAGTATAAGATACTGTCTCTAGGTGTCATCACCGTATCAATCTCCTTTGCGCCGTCTTTCCAGATAAAAACACGCATATCAGTCTCTTTATCAAAAGAGGCTTTGATTTGTTCTACAGAAATATCTCGTGCAGCCATCTTTCTCCAGCGGTCAGAATTACGCATTGCACGGTTCAAAATAGACGCTGCTTGTTCTTCGGTTATATCTCTAAAAGGAGCTGTTTTGTTTCTTTCGTTTTGTCTGTCAAATTCACGTTGCAGATTTTCCATATGAGCAGTTACTGCTTCTTCTGCATAGCGCTGCATACGAGAATCTACTGTAGTTGTAATTACCAGTCCGTCGCGGTAGATATTGTAATATTCCTCGTTACCATCTGCATCAACACCTTTAGGATTTTGTTCAATCCAATCAGACATAAATGCTCGCAAATATTCTCTAAAATAAGTCGCAATACCATCTGCATGACCTTCCGGAGAAAAGTTAATTTCCATAGGCATAGCGGTAAGACTATCGCGTTCGATTTGAGTGAGTTTTCCGGTTTCTGCCATCAAGGCTAAAACAGTATTTCTACGCTCTAGTGATTTATCTTTTGAAATCTCCCGATACGGATTAAACTGACGCGGATTTTTAAGCATTCCGGCAATGATCGCAGATTCTTCAGGGCGTAATTCTATGGGTTCTTTATCAAAATAAATTTTTGAAGCAGAACGTATTCCCACTGCCTGAAACAAGAAATCTTGCTTGTTAAGGTACATGGTTATTATTTCTTGCTTTGTATACTGCCGTTCAAGACGTGCTGCAATAATCCATTCTTTCACTTTTTGAAGAACACGCTCAAATTTGCTGCTGGGTGTATCAGAAAAAAGCAATTTTGCCAACTGTTGTGTGATGGTACTCGCCCCACCTTTTGAACCTAAAAATGCCACAGCACGCGCAGTACCACGCATATCAATCCCAGAGTGCTCATAAAAACGTCTGTCTTCGGTAGCAACTACAGCATCGATAAGATTTTGTGGTAAATCTTCATATTTAACCGGAGTACGGTTCTCATTGTAAAATTTCCCCAGGGTTTTTCCGTCAGAAGAAAGTATCTCTGTAGCGAGATTACTCTCGGGATTTTCTAGCTCTTCAAATGTGGGTAGTTTACCAAAGACTCCCCAAGAAGCCAATAGAAATATTAAAACTATAGATGCTATTCCGCCTAAAAATAAAATCCAAAAACCTCTAACATACGGTCGGTAATTGGTTGATTTTGTCTGCTTTGCAGACTTCTTTTTATTCTGAGCCATTTAGTTGTTCTTTTGTTTTTTCAATACGTAAACCTACATCCCTGATTCCTTCTAGGTCAGCAATAGGATCTACGTCTCCGTTGCGACGCATCGCCTGTTTTATAGAAAAGGTGTAGGTACCTGTCTCGTTAAATTGTATGTTTTCTTTATACCAAAGTTTGCTTTCTTTTAAGTCTCCAAAACCACTGCCCATCCAAGTACCGTCTGGCCTAGCCATCTCGTACTCTAAGGTATCTGTAATGGTTTTACCATTAGGAAACTGCATATCTGTTATTAAAAACAAATTACTGAATGCATAAGAATTATCATTCCGCAAGCTTATAAACGCATTATAACGTGCTAAAGTGTCTAAATCTTCAATTTTAAATACCACAGCGGAATCGCTTTGCCAATGGTCTGGCAAAGACTTGAATTCATGAAAGGCTGCTGTCTTATCACAAGATGTGAAACAGAACAAACCCAGAATCGCACCAAAAACTCTATGCATCTTTTTTAGGCCCCTTTTTTCGGTAATTTCCTTTTTTTCTTCGGTTCTTAGAACGCTTTTTTAAAGTCTTAGGCTTGTCGAAACGCGTTAAACTGTCTTGCCCTACTACATTGCCAAAATCCACTTTAGCATCAGTAAGAAGCTCTGCTGCATACTCTTCTAAGCTAGCTACCGGTTGATTTTTCTTGTTTGCTTCAATAATCTCATTAGCCTGCGTAGTGGTTAGCTTATGCCAGTTCATCCACTCGCCTTCGTAAGCGTACCACAAATGCCCCTGAAAAATATCTATCTTCTGGCAAACTGCCGTACCTTTTTCGGTTTTGAGCTTTTGTTCTGTTTTAGGGAAATCTTTAAGCGCATCCAGATAAGCGTCTAACTCATAGTTTAAACAGCACTTTAGCTTACCGCACTGGCCGGCTAATTTTTGAGGATTTAAAGAAAGTTGCTGGTAACGCGCCGCACTCGTAGTAACCGATCTAAAGTCTGTTAACCAAGTTGAGCAACATAATTCACGCCCACAAGATCCTATACCTCCTAAGCGCGCAGCCTCTTGCCTAAAACCTATCTGACGCATCTCAATACGCGTTCTAAATTCTTGTGCAAATTCTTTAATCAATTGTCTAAAATCTACACGCTCTTCTGCAGTATAGAAGAAAGTCGCTTTAGAACCGTCTCCCTGAAATTCTATATCAGAGATTTTCATTTGTAAGCCTAAACGTATCGCTATTTGTCGCGAACGTACTTTAATGGCTTCTTCTCTATCTTTAACACCTTGCCAAACCTCAACATCTTTCTGATTGGCTTTACGGTATATTTTTAAAAATTCATCTGTATTGTAGGGTACTTTTTTCTTTTTCATCTGTATGCGCACCAGTTCACCGGTAAGCGATACGATACCTATATCGTGACCAGAGGCTGCCTGAACAGCGAGTACTTCTCCCACATTAATCTGAAGTTTATCTACGTTTTTCACGTATTCTTTACGGCCGTTTTTGAAGCGAACTTCAACAAAGTCAAAAGCTTCCTGACCCTCTGGCAAACTCATATTTGAGAGCCAGTCAAAGACCGTTAATTTATTACATCCGTCGGTACCGCAAGTACCATTATTTTGACAACCACGTGGTTGACCATTTACGGTTATACCACAATTTCCACACGCCATGAGATCCTATATGTTTGTAAATCTCTAATCTAAAAAGATCAGGATCTAGTTATTTGTATATATCGAAAACGGAAGTCTTCCGTCTTAATTGCTGCTAAAGATAACATTTTAGACATGCAAAAATATAGTAATTCTAATTGGCATCACGTGCTTCCTAAAATCCTTTTAAAATAAAAATTTAGAAAACTGATTTACTTGAGACTTTAAAAAAGTAATTCTATATGCTTAGCATATTAATATTTGAGGATAAAGAGTTATTATACTTTTTCTGGAAATTGCTTATAGTTAACTTGTGTTAAAATTTCTCAGATCTACCCTTTTTAAAAATCTTATTGCTGTTGGGTATGCCCTTTCTCAATTCTTTTTGTACTTCATAAGGCAAAGCAATTATTTCTTTACACTCATCTGAACAGGTGTGATTCATCGCTTCTGCACACTCCTCGCATTGTATAAATAGTAAGTCGCAGAGTTTATTCTTAAAAATTATTAAAGAAAGGTTCAGTAAGTTAATGTTAAAACATTGCCAAATGTTATTGATAAATATTATTGATTAGATTTATGTAAAAGCTAACAATTAAATCCTTTATTTATGAAAAATTTTATTCTATTTGGCTTATTTATTTCATTATGTTCATTTGGACAAAATGAAAAATTAAATGAAAATGACGGTTGCAGCGTGACATGTACTGCAACTGCAACAAATCTTGAAACTGGTGAATCATATAGTTTCACACGTAGAGCTACAAGTTTGTCCTGTGCAGGAGCTGAAAGCCAGGCTTGCGCCCTTGCAGGAGCTGCGGCTGATCAATTTATAAGAGAGCAATTAAACCAGCAATAATACTTTAAATTAATTACAAAAATTAACTTTAATAACTGTTAGCTTTTTTTAATTTAAAAAAATGAAATATATATTTATAGTTTTTGCATCGTTACTATTACCATTTATAACGATAGCACAGCAAAATGCTCTACGAGTAAGTTATATTGAGGAGTTTGGTTCAAATGATTCAGGAGGATTTACAAACTGGAAAACCGATTTAACAATTCTTGATTCTAAATCTTCACTTTATAGAATTGATATAAAATCTGCTAATCAGAAACGAATTGATGCTTCAGATTTTGGTGAAGCTAAGGGGTTTACTCCGTCAAATAGTTCCTATAATTCTTATTACAAAAAGAATAACAATATTTTTTACAAATGGTATATCACGGGTAAAAAATTTTATATTAAAGACCAACCTAATTTTGAATGGAAGATTTTACCCGAAACTAAAGATATTTTAGGATATACTTGTCAAAAAGCAGTAACTACATTTAGAGGTCGCAATTATGAAGCCTATTTTGCCATTATTGACGGAGCAACTGGTGGTCCCTGGAAGTTTAATGGTTTGCCGGGAGTTATTTTGGAAATTGAATCTATTGATGGAGAATTCAAAATTCTATCTTACGGCATAAATACTATCACATTAAATAATACTGTAGTAAATCCATATGAAGATGAAAATTTTATAACCTGGGAAAAGTACAAAGATTTATACAACCAAAAATATATTGAAACTGAAAACACTTTTAAAGACGGTCAGCAAGTTATGAATATGAAAAAAATGCAGAGGGAACGTCTTGTAGATTAACACATTGATTCTTTATTAGTTATAAATGTTAGCGTACTTAAAAATAATTATCACAGGAGCAGTTATAAGCTGCTCCTTTTCTTTTTCTTATAGTCAGACTTTATCAGGTACGCTTCTAAATGGCTTGACAAAAGAACCTGTAGAGGGCGCTTCTGTTATTATAACAAATGAAGATAATCCAGGGATAATACTAGCGTATTCCTACAGCAATAATTTGGGGTTTTTTGAGATCAAAATACCATCAGACTTAAAGTCTGATGTCCAATTAATATTTACAATAACTGCATTAGCCTATGAGAAATACGAAGACCAAGGCACGATCAATTCTATTCAAATACCAGAAATAGTTTTCTTAAAGGAGGCCGAAAATGTGCTACCAGAAATTAAGATTGTAGATGAAAATAAAGCCATTCGTATTAAAAATGACACCACCTTTTTTAAAGTTTCGAAGTTCACTGATGGTACCGAAAAAACAGTAGAAGATTTATTGCGAAAATTACCCGGCATTGACATTGACGATGATGGCACTATCAAATACAAAAAAAAGCGTATCAGCGCCTTTTTAATTGAAGGAGATGATCTTTTTAAGAATGACTACATCAAAGCAAGCCGCAATATAAATATTGGTATAATTGAAGAAATTCAAGCATTAGAGAATTTTTCAGAAAACCCTTTGCTTAAAAACATCGAGAACTCAGATAAAGTTGCAATCAATTTAAAGCTAACTGATGATGCAAATGCTATTTATTCAAATTTAGAATTAGGTCTTGGGACAACAAAGCGTTATCAAAATAATTTAGACTTTTTAGAAATCGCAAAAAAAACTAAAGCATTCGGCCTTGTGAACGCAAACAATACAGGTATAAGAAATGATCAAAAAGCCTTATCATTTGAGAAGGTAAAGACTCTTACATCTAAACCAAATTATATTATATCTCCGCTTAAGTATGGTTCGCTTTTAAAGGGAAATAGAACAAATAGAAATAAGGCACTTTACTCCTCTGTAAATACCATTTTAAACATCTCTCAAACTATAAGCACAAAATTTAATTTTTCCTATTTCACAGATTTAGTAAAGCAAAATACCACTAGTGAAAATAATTTCTTCATAGCTGGAGAAGATATTAAATTACAAAGCAGTCAACAAGCATTTCAAAAACCAAAGTCTTTTATAGGAGATTTTGAAATACTTGCAAACCTTAATCTAAACTCTAAAATTGAAGTGTTATCGCAGTTTGGGAATGACCAACAAGAAGTAGTTTCAAACGTATTAAACAATGGTTTAGCACAAGAACTCGCTATTGAGAATAAACAAATTAACGCCAATACAAATATCAATTACACTCAAAAACTATCTGAAAACAAAGCGTTTACCCTAAATTTAAAAGTTCACAATAGTGAGATCAACCAACTTTTGAAAAGTGAAATAGAAAATCAAAGTAATGACCTATTACAAGTTGTTGCCACATCCTACGATTTGAAAGAATTTGAGGCTAAATTTTACCAAAATTTTGGTAAGGCTAAATTAACGTATAGCCTTGGTGCTTTTTATGAAAATAATGAGATGCAGAGCCAACTAGAAGACAACTCTTTATCAAATAATTATATAAACGATACAAAACTAAATCGAAGTGGACTTTACTTTAAAGGCAGTTATTTTAAAAAACTCAATGATTTTTCAATAAATTTTAAAAGCACTTTAAGTTATTTAAATCAATCATTATCCCAGGAGCAATTAGAAAAAGATGGCATACTATTCAACCCATCGCTCAATCTCAAATATGACTTGAGCAATTCATCTGCGCTAAGCCTTTTCTCGTCATTTAATACTAAAAGCCAACCGCTTTCAAATTTATTTACAAGACCGATTCTTGTTTCATTTAGAACTTTAATATCGAACACACCTGATTTGACGTTAAGTAAAACATTTAATTACGGGGCAAACTACAGGTATACGGATACTTACAACAGCTTCTCAATTAATACTGGGGTTACCATTGATGAAATTCGTAATAATTTTATAGCATCCCAAAATATTTTGCTAAATCAATCACGATTAGATTATTTTGTCGCGGACAATTCTGACAGAAATAATCAAGTATATTTAAATCTGAGTAAATATATTTTTCCCTTAAGAAGTAAATTTTCAGTCAATACACAATACAAAAATTCTCAATTGCGAAGTTCATTCGCTCCTGAAGAATTTCAATACAACACTGTAGATCAATTCAAAATTGATTTTGAAATAAGCAATGGTTTTTTTAAAAAGACACTATTCATAGATAATTCAATCACTTATCGAACTTCAACTTTAAAAACAGCTCCTGACATAAGAAATACGGTATCTAACTTTGAAAATGACTTAGAAATTAAATACCTTTTTTCTGAGAAGTTAAAAAGCCGCCTGAATTATAATTACATTAATAACGGCTCAAATAATTTTAATTTTCTGGACTTTCAAATAGATTATAAAAGTCAGAAACTTAAAGTGGATTTTTCTTTAATTGGTAATAACCTCCTAAATATTAGTTCTTATCAAATAAATTCTAATGATGAGGTCTCACAAACATCAATGTCTTATCAATTAATTGAGCGCTATTTTCTTTTACAAACTTCTTTTAAATTTTAATTTCTCAGATCTACCCTTTTTAAAAATCTTATTGCTGTTGGGTATGCCCTTTCTCAATTCTTTTTGTACTTCATAAGGCAAAGCAATTATTTCTTTACACTCATCTGAACAGGTGTGATTCATCGCTTCTGCACACTCCTCGCATTGTATAAATAGTAAGTGACAGGCTTCATTTTCACAGTTTACGTGCGTATCACAGGGCTTACCGCATTGATGACAATTAGAGATGATATCTTCAGAAATACGCTCGCCACGACGGTGATCAAATACGAAGTTTTTTCCTTTAAATTTATTCTCCAATTTCAGCTGCTCTACCTGACGTGCATATTCAATAATACCGCCTTCTAGCTGATAAACGTGCTTAAAACCCTTGTGTTTATAGTAAGCACTGGCCTTTTCACAACGAATTCCACCAGTGCAATACATCACCAATTTTTTATCTTCTTTATGATCGCGTAAATCTTCTTCTATTAAATCTAAGCTATCGCGAAAGGTATCAACATCTGGAGTAACCGCATTTTTAAAGTGACCTATCTCGCTCTCATAATGATTGCGCATATCTACCAGCACCACATCATCACTTTCTATAAGATCGTTAAAAGTCGCTGCATCTACATGGACACCTTTATTGGTAACATCAAAGGTCTCATCATTAAGACCGTCTGCTACAATTTTATCCCGCACTTTTACCTTCAGCTTTAAAAAAGACTTGGCATCTTGTTCTATCGCAATGTTGAGACGTACGTTTTCAAGAAAATAAATTCCGTCTAGGAAATTTTTAAAAGTTTCAAAATTTTGCGCAGGTACCGAAAGTTGGGCGTTAATTCCCTCGTGAGCGACGTAAATACGACCTAAAACGGCCATTTCATCCCAAGCAATAAACAGATGATTTCTAAAAAGGTGTGGATTTCCAATTTTTGCATATTGGTAGAACGAAAGCGTAAGGCGGTCTTCACCGGCTTCATCAATGAGCGCTGCACGTTCTTTCGCACTTAATTTATTGTACAGTTGCATGCTATACTAGATTTTAAGGTTAAAAGTGGCGCAAAAGTACAGTTTTTAGACGGCTGTGACAACCTCAGCATATTTGCAATGTCGCAAAGCGGAAAGTTTCAGCACAAAAAAATGCCCGCGATAGTTTTCGGAGGCATTTTTCTTGAACGGCTAATTCAGGTTATATATTATTTGATTTCATCAAACTTAACAACCTAACCGCCGTCCAATCTGGCATTGCAATTCAATGTGATGCTGATACATCCTAAAAATTTGCAATATCTAATTTGTGATTTCTGCATCATAGCATTACAGATTAGTTTAATTATAGATACACATATACACAAAAGGTTGCCTGATAGGATGTTAAAATAATCTACTAGGAATTTTTCCTTATCAAACATAGTTGAACTGTGAAACAGAAAGAATGATTGGAATTTTTCCGATAATTTAGCTTCTTATCGTTGTTTCCATAAAAAAGAAATGTTACTTTAGCGCTTTAATTTACGAGATTACTTTTTGAAGCATTTGGGTTTTAAAAAGCACTGTAAATCAGCTTATGAGGAAACTCATAAGATATTAAAAAGAGATGTCATTTTATTTTTAGACATCTACAAAATAGGACCTTGATAGGTATTAAAGATAAAAAACTATGAGTAAAGAACAAGAAGCCAAATTAAAAGCCCTGAAGCTTACCCTTGATAAAATGGATAAAACCTACGGTAAGGGTACTGTAATGAAAATGGGAGATAATGCCATTGTAGAGGTTGAAGCTATTTCTACCGGTTCATTAGGTCTTGATATTGCATTAGGCGTTGGCGGTTTACCTAAGGGTAGAGTTATTGAAATATATGGTCCTGAATCTTCGGGTAAAACTACATTAACCTTACACGCTATTGCAGAAGCGCAGAAAAAAGGAGGTATTGCAGCTTTTATAGATGCAGAACATGCTTTTGACCGTTTTTATGCAGAAAAATTAGGTGTAGATATTGAGAATTTAATCATCTCACAACCGGATAATGGGGAGCAGGCACTTGAAATTACAGACAACCTGATTCGTTCTGGAGCTATTGATATTATCGTAGTCGATTCTGTTGCTGCCTTGACTCCAAAAAGTGAAATTGAAGGCGAAATGGGAGATTCTAAAATGGGGCTTCATGCACGTTTAATGTCTCAGGCGCTACGTAAACTTACCGGTTCTATTAGTAAAACTAACTGTACGGTTATTTTTATCAACCAGCTTCGTGAAAAAATCGGAGTAATGTTTGGTAATCCTGAGACTACAACAGGAGGTAATGCTCTTAAGTTTTACGCTTCGGTACGATTAGATATACGTCGTTCTACTCAGATCAAAGATTCTAATGGTGCTGTACAGGGTAATAAAACCCGTGTAAAAGTGGTTAAAAACAAAGTCGCTCCTCCTTTCCGTCAGGCAGAATTTGACATCATGTATGGTGAAGGAATCTCTAAAGTAGGTGAAATTATTGACATAGGTGTTGATTATGAAATCATCAAAAAAAGCGGTTCGTGGTTTAGCTACCAAGATACCAAACTAGGCCAAGGTCGTGATGCGGTGAAAGCCATCTTAAAAGACAATCCAGATTTATTTGAAGAATTAGAAGTAAAAATTAAAGAAGCTATTAAGCTCGCTATGCAGGCTTAAACTATTTTTCGCTCTAACGCGCAACCTTTTTCATCATTTTGTATCTACTGTAAAAAAGCAGATAAAAAATAAAATGATGAAAAAGGTTTTTTTATTAATTGGTTTATTAGGTTTAGTTGTTAGCTGTTCCCTAGATGACGATAACACTAATGTAAATTATGAGTTTGTTCCTGTAGTAGATTATGAACTACCAGACACACTAGTTTATGGTAAGCGCTACCAGCTTCCTGTAAGATACGTTTCCCCTACAAGCTGCAATCAGTTTTATGGGTTTGATTACGACAGAAAAGACAGTACGCGCTTTGTATTTGTAGTAAACAAAGTTTTTGAAAATGAAACGTGTACAGAAACGCCAACAGATACAGTAGAACAGCTTCTCAAATTTGAAGTTGTTTATGAGTACGATTACATTTTTAAATTCTTTAATGGGCTTGATGAAAATGATGAAGCTACCTATCTTACAGATACCATACCCGTAAAGAGATAATTACAACTGATTAATTAATAGTAGAACAATGTGAGTCAAGAACAACTCATAAAAGACTGTAAAAAGAAAAAACCAAAGGCTCAGGAAGAATTGTACAGGCGTTATTCCCGTACGCTATTTTCTGTAGCCTTGAAGTATGCCCGCAATTACAGTGAGGCAGAAGATATTTTGCAGGAAAGTTTTATAACTATTTTTAATAAAGTAGAGCAGTTTAAATTTAAAGGTTCTTTTGAAGGGTGGTTAAAACGTATTGTGATCAACACTGCTTTACAGCGGTACCGAAAACAAAGTGTTTTTGAACTCGTCAATGAAGAGAACATTGAGCAGGTTGAAGTAGAAGTTGATGAAGATGAAATATCGCTTGAATTTCTACTTCAGATTGTTCAAGAGTTACCAGACCGGTACCGACTGGTTTTTAATTTATATGCATTAGACGGCTATTCTCATAAAGATATTGCCCAAATGCTCAAAATAAGTGAAGGCACTTCTAAATCAAATTTGTCCCGTGCCCGAATAATATTGAAAGAGAAAGTAGAAAACTTTCAAAAAGATACAACCCTACAAGCATCAACGCCGTGAAAGAGCAAAAAAACATAGACCGCTTGTTTCAGGAAAAGTTTAAAAACTTTGAAGCAGAACCCGGCGACCACGTCTGGGCAAATATCGCTGCTCAACAGCAAGGCAAAAAAAAGATTATTATACCACTATGGCTCCAATTAAGCGGTGCCGCGGCAGCCTTATTGCTTTTATTTTTAGCAGGAAATCTCTGGTTTGCTACTGATCTAAATCCAAAATCCAATCCTGCTGTGGTCATAGAAGAACCTGCCACAAACATAGAAAAGGAAAATACAATTGAAGTTAATAAGAAGAAAACTCCTGTTTTAACTTCTCAAGAAACTGAGGATAATATTGAGAGCTCAGAGCAGCTAAAAAAGACAAAGAACGCTTCCAACCATATTACAACTCAAAAAAATAATACTATAGTTTCTGCTAAACAGAATACTTCGCCAAGTACTAACAGCACTCAAAATTCTTCACCTGAGAATTCTAATATTCTTTCACAAAGCGGAAATGACAATGCTGTTGCAAATATTCCATCTTCTGAGATTACTAAAAAGGATGAAGTTTTAACTGAAAATACTTCAGTAGAAAAAACTAACGAAATAGCTGTTGCTGATAATACTGAAGAAACTAATGTTGAAAGCGAAAGCACAATAGACCCGGATGCTTTAGAAAAAATTGCAAATCAACGTAAAGAAGAGGCTATCGCTGAAACTGAAGAAACTTCAGAAATTATAAATCGCTGGGGAATTTCACCAATGATTGCCCCGGTATATTATAACAGTTTTGGAGGCTCTGGTATTGATGCAGAGTTCTCAAACAATAAAAAAAGCGGGGATGTAAATCTGAGTTATGGCGTACAAGTGAGTTATACGGTAAACAACCGTTTAACAGTAAGATCTGGTATTAATAAAGTTGATCTAGGCTATAAAACCGAGCAGGTTAGTTTTTCGCCAAGTATACAACCAAGCACTATTAGCAGTATCAACTACAATGACAACTCCAGTTTGATTCAGTTATCTAGCTCTAATAAAAGCTCACTTGTTAATTCCCCAAGTACAAGCATTGCAGAATTTGATACAAACACAATAAACTCTTCAAATGCTCTAAATCAACAATTGGGCTACATAGAAATACCTGTTGAAGCAGAATATGCTTTAATTAACAAAAAAATAGGGGTTCAACTTATAGGTGGTGTAAGTACTTTATTTCTAAATAATAATTCTATCACACTCGAAGAAGGTAACAATATAGTTTCTGAATTGGGGGAGTCCAATAGCTTAAACGGGACTAGTTTTAGTACTAATGTAGGGCTGGGTTTTGATTATAAATTTACAGATCGCATACAGTTCAATTTAGAGCCTATGTTTAAATATCAACTTAATGCTTATAACAAAAGTGTTAGTGACTTTAGACCGTATTATTTAGGACTTTATACGGGTGTTAGCATTAAGTTTTAACTAAATTATGAAAAGGAGAATTTGAATATCAATTATCAATAAAAGTTAGGTTTAGGTTAGTTTTTTAGTTGGTTAGGTTAATTATTACGCGAGTAATGATGACGAAAGGTCGCCTCTGGTTAGGGCGACCTTTCTGTTTATACCGTTTGATCTTTTAGAAGTTCTGAATGAATCACTTTAAACGTCTCCTCTTTTAAATCACGACGATCTTTAGGTCCTTTTCCTTTTGTTTCTATAAAATTTACAACCTTCACACGCATTTTACCCGGTGAGCCTGAGAAAAAGTTATAAGAAAAACGTTTTTTATTATCGTAGAAAACCATTGGAACAATAGGGATCTGATGATCTATTGCCAGACGGAAAGCTCCATCTTTAAACGTATCTAAGACTATAGATAAATCATCGGGTACGCCGCCCTCGGGAAAAATACAAATACTCAATCCCTGACTTAAGCGTTGTTGTGCACTTTCAAAAACTGCTCTTCTGCTTTTAGGATCACCACGATCTACCAAAATGCAGGTTTGTTTATAGAAGTACCCAAATAATGGAAAACGCGCTAATTCTTGTTTACCCACAAAAACAAAAGGATTACGAGCAGTGTGCAACATGAGCATGATATCGGTCATTGACGTATGATTAGCCACATACATATAACTTTTACCAAGTTCTGTTTTTTCAAGTCTTTTTACTTGTGGCCAGAAACCCATTCCATATAATATAAAACGTGCCCAGAGCTGAGCCATTCTAAAAAAATAAACATACCAAGAGTCTTTCGCAACCGAAATGATCAAAAACGGGAACAAAATAAGAATAGGAATAAGTAGAACAATGTAAAACCAAATGCGCCAAAGCAAAATAAAAAATTTACGCAACAGACTTATCATAGGTTGTTTGAGTCAGTTAAGGTTTACTCGATAATCGAGGTTTAAAATGCTCTGAAGCTTGACAAGAAATTAAAAATTTGCTTCATTTCAATATCTTACAGCCTTCTCAAGGTAATTTATAAGTTAATTAGGTTGTTTGAGCAATCCAAAAATAGGCATTTTAAAAGGAGTTAATTCTTCAAAAGGGGTAACTTTGCCTAAAATATTAGTTAAGCATGTCACGAATTTTAACCGGTGTTCAAAGTACAGGGACACCTCATTTAGGAAATTTATTAGGAGCTATCATCCCGGCAATTGAAATGGCAAACGACTCGAACAACGATTCGTTTTTGTTTATCGCTAATTTGCATACACTTACTCAGATAAAAGATGCCGGTACTTTAAAAGAAAACACCTATTCTGTGGCAGCTACCTGGCTTGCTTTTGGATTAGATATAGAGCAAACTGTATTCTACAGACAAAGTGATGTACCTCAAACTACGGAATTGACTTGGTATTTAAGTTGCTTTTTTCCTTATCAGCGTCTTACTTTAGCCCATTCTTTCAAAGACAAAGCAGATAGATTAGCAGATGTAAATTCAGGATTATTTAGTTATCCTATGTTGATGGCTGCAGATATTTTATTATACGATGCAGAATTTGTTCCCGTTGGTAAAGATCAATTACAACATATAGAAATGACTCGTGATGTAGCTTCTCGTTTTCACGCGCAAATGGGAGATACTTTTATATTACCGGAAGCTAAAATTGAAGAAAACACAAAGTACATCCCGGGAACTGATGGTGAAAAAATGAGTAAATCTCGCGATAATTATATCAACTTATTTTTGCCTGATAAAAAATTGAGAAAACAAGTCATGGGCATTCAAACCGATAGCACTCCCCTTGAAGAACCTAAAGACCCTGACACATGTAATGTATTTAATTTATACAAAGTAATTGCCTCTGAAGAACAAGTAGCTCAAATGCGTCAAAATTATTTAGGTGGAAACTACGGCTATGGGCACGCCAAGCAAGCTTTATACGAACTTTTAGTTGACAAATACGAGAAGCAACGTGAAGCTTACCACTACTATATGAACAATCTTGAAGAGATTGACGCGGCCTTAGAAAAAGGAGCTGAAAAAGCACGCAAGGTTGCTAACGATGTTTTAAATAGAGTACGTACGAAGCTAGGATACTAAGTCAGCTCAAACTGTTTTCCGGGAAGCGGTCGTATTACACCTTTTAATTCCATATTGAGGAGTAAACTCGAAACTTTAAATATGGGCATTTTACAATGGAGTGCAATTAAATCTAATTGTTCTTTGCCCGCATCTGATAAGAATTTCCAGATTAATTTTTCTTCGTCAGTAAGCTCTACAAAAAGTTGTTTTTGAACAGGCTTTAATACCTCATCTACCTGCCAATTGAGTAAATAAATCAAGTCTGCAGCGTTAGTAATGAGTTGCGCCTTTTGAGTTTTAATAAGGTTGTTACAACCCAGGCTTTGAGAATCACCGGGTCTACCAGGAACAGCAAAAACATCTCTATTGTAAGAATTGGCAATATCAGCCGTAACAAGTGAGCCTCCTTTTTCGGCACTTTCAACAACCACTGTAGCTTCACTGATACCTGCAATTATACGGTTACGACTTAAAAAATTGGTTCGGTCAAAATTATCAGAACTCCAGAAATCACTCACAAAAGCTCCTTGATTTTCGACAGCATGTGCATATTTTACGTGCACTTTAGGGTAAATTTGGTTCAATCCGTGAGCTACAATCGCTAGAGTATCTAACCCGTTATCTAAAGCAGCCCGGTGTGCCGCTATATCAACTCCATAAGCAAACCCGGAAACAATCAACGGATTCAACGGCACCAATTCTTCAATAAACTTTTTGATGAAATCAATCGCGTGAGTAGTGACTTTGCGAGTACCCACAATAGAAATTATTTTGGGATTATCATACTTAGCTTTTCCTTTTTTAAAAAGCAAAATGGGGCCATCTATACAATGTTTCAGTCGCTCAGGATAATTTGCATCTTGAAAACAGCTGCATTCAATTTTATTCGTTTCAATAAACTTCAGTTCCTTTTCGGCTTCTAAAGCGTGTTTCTTATTGAAAAACTCTTTCAGTTTATATTCTCCAATTCCATCTATATCAAGCAAAACTGCTTTAGATTGCCGCAAGACATTTTGAGGAGATTCAAACCGATGCACCAGCCTTTTAATGGATGTATCCCCCAGATTAGGGATATGCTGCAAAGTTAAGTATGCGTGTAATTCTTCTTGATTCACTGTTGTAGCTAATTGAAAATAAATATATTACAAAATTGTTAACAATTACCGGTTAACAAGATTATCTCTGAAGAATTTTTTTCTAATTTTACGTTATGCATTTTTCAACTTACATCAGCGACTTATTATACAGATACGAGTGTGTGATCGTTCCCGGTTTTGGAGCATTTTTAGCACATCGCGTTTCTGCCTATCACGATTCTAAAACACAGACTTTTTTTCCACCTCAAAAACGTATTTCGTTTAATGCACAATTAAAAGAAAACGACGGTCTTTTGGCTAATTATGCTGCTTCAGCAAAAAATTTAAGCTACACAGAAGCCTTGAGGAATTTGCAGGAATTTGCATACGAACTGGAGCAAAAACTGATTAAAAATGAAACAGTAGTTCTTGATAAAATAGGTTTGCTTTCTCAAAATGAAGTTGGTAAAATTATTTTTGAGCCGATTATCAATACCAATTATCTTACGGAAGCTTTTGGACTTTCATCGTATGTTTCAAAACCCATTACGCGCGAAGTGCTTAATGAAGAAGTTGAAACTCTCGAAGAAAAAGCTCCAATTCATATCTCTGCTGCTCGCCGAAACAACTGGATGAAGTACGCTGCAGTAGGTATACTTGCTATTGGTTTATCTGGATCATTGGGGTTCTTCTATTTTAAGGATATAGCTGATCACAATTTTGCTGAAAAACAGAAAGCAGAGATCGCTGTAGAAAACACCATTCAGCAAGCGACTTTCACGATTGACAATCCGTTGCCTGCTATTACATTGAATGCGTTTAAACCTAAAGGAAATTACCATATTGTTGCCGGTGCTTTTCGCGTGCCTGAAAACGCAGAGACTCGTGTTCAGCAATTGCGTGAAGCCGGTTATAAAGCCCGAAGCATTGGTGAGAACAAATACGGACTACATCAGGTTGTTTATGGAAGTTATACAGATCGCATAGAAGCCGTAAAAGAAATGAGAGAAATACGAAACAACGACAATCCTAATGCCTGGATGCTTATTCAGGAAATAAAGTAAGCAGTCGTTTTGTAAATGAATATATTCAAAAGCCTTCAAAGTTGGAGGCTTTTTTAATTTATAGAAGGTCTATTCTTACTATTTTTACGCAAAATCATTTTATGAAAGAAAAAACTCCTTCAGAATCGCGTACAATGCAGACTGACTTGGTGTTACCTAATGAGACAAACCCATTAAACAATATGTTTGGTGGTGAACTTCTGGCACGTATGGACCGTGTAGCGAGTATTACGGCAAGAAGACATTCGCGTAGAATTGTAGTTACCGCATCAGTAAACCACGTTGCTTTTAATAAAGCGATACCGCTGGGTAGTGTTGTAACAGTAGAAGCTTCTATTTCTAGAGCTTTTAAAACCTCGATGGAAGTGGTCATAGATGTTTGGGTAGAAGATCGTGAGAGCGGCTTAAAATCAAAAGCAAATGATGCTATATATACGTTTGTTGCCGTAGATGAAACCGGTATGCCCGTTCCTATCCCTCAAATAAAACCAGAGTCAGAACAGGAAGTTCAGCGCTATGAAGCAGCGTTACGTAGAAAACAACTTAGTCTGGTACTTGCAGGTAAAATGAAAGCTAAAGAAGCTACCGAACTCAAGGCTCTTTTTGAATAAACTTCAATAAACTCCTAAAAAAGGGAAGCAAATGATGCTTTCCTTTTTTAGTTACATATTATACACCCAATCTGCTGGGTTTAATCGTTCTGAATCTTTGTAAACCAAAAATTTTAAAATGGTTTTACCACTAAAGGAATTCTCTGCGATTTCGCCTAGTACCTGTTTTGTAGAGACCTTATCGTTTACGTTTACTTTTAAATTTTTAAGGTTCTGATAAACGGTGAGGTAATTTCCGTGGCGAATTAAAACGGTATATCCACCTCCGCGAATCAACTGAATTTGTTGCACGGTTCCTTTAAAAGCAGCGCGCGCAACACTACCCGAGGCAGTCTCAATTTCAACTCCACTGTTATAGGTTGTGATATTAGGTAACGTAGGATGCTGTGAAGTACCAAACTTCTTATAAACACGCCCGCGTTCTACCGGCCAATCCATTCTACCTTTATTTGAAGCAAAATCACTTGCTAAAGCCTTTGCAGCAGGAGTTAACGAGAAGGTGGGCATAGTACCGGCTGTTGCCGTTTTCTCTGAAGCAGTTGCTCCAGACTCTTTCTTAGAAGCCGCAATAGCTTCTCTAATTAAACGATCTATTTCTTTATCTATCCTGTTAGCTTCTGCCTGTTTTTTATTGATTTGAGCCACATACGTTGACTCTTTCTCACGAATGGTAGCAATGAGTTCATCTTGCTGCTTCTTTTCCTCCTGAAGCCTTTTTTGTTCTATTTTATTCTGAGCAATCAATTGCTGCTTTTGCTCTTTCTGATCAATAAGTTTAGTATTGGTTTCCTGTAAAAGTGCCGTACGCTCCTTGATCTGATCGCCTTGCTTTTTACGATAATTGCTGTACTGCTTCATATACTGCACCCGCTTATACGCCTGTAAAAAACTCTCTGAAGAAAGCAAAAACATAATACGGCTCTGGCTGCTTTTACTCTTATACGATTTTTGAACCATCGCTGCATAATCATCTTTCAGCTTAGCCAACTCGTCCCGCAAAGCAGAAATCCTGTTGATATTCTGATTGATTTTTTGCGTAAGTAAATTGGCTTGCGAGTTGGTAACCTTGATCAGGTTTTCGCGTGTTTTAATTTTTGAATCCAGATCTTCAACCTGATTCAAGACATTCTGTTCTTTTTTCTTATTGCTTTGACGCAGTTTACTCAGTTGTTCAATCTGACCCATTAACGCCCGGCGCTGACGCTCTAGATCTGCCTGCTTATCGTTTTGAGACCAAAGATTGGCGCTTCCTCCTAAAAAAAGAAAAATCAGTAAACTGAATGTATAAAACTGCTTCAACTGCATTAAAGTTTAATTTCTTTTAATCCGCCGGGAATGTTAAACGGGAAACTCACATTTGTATTAAAATCAATTCCGCGGTACTCAATATCTATAGTAGTTGTCTTTTCTTCTTCCTGCGCTCTCACGTGAATCTCTGACGGAAAGTAACTTTGTTGTTCTTGAATATAATCTCCGTATTGAATAGTAAGGTCTCTATTTTCTTCGCGTTGTGTAAGGCGTTGCTCCTGAAGTGTAAACGCTCCTGAATTGAGGTAGAAAAACAGATTGAATAATTTTGATTGCTTTTTTGGTGCGATAAGATAGCGAGACGAGGTTGGTCCTGCGCTAAAACCACCACTTCTTAAATCATAAATCGGCTGACCGGTCAATAAGGCTTCAACCTGATCATAGTTTAATTCTGTCCCTAATAAATCACTCAGTAATTCAAAATCACCGTCAAAATAAGTTCCGTCTATCTTCTCATAAAACTGAACCCGATCTCTTGTAATCATCGCTTTTGCAAGAGAAATTCCCAGAACAGAAGCACTCATCCAGATGGTTTCCCCTTTTTGCATACGCAAACTCACCGTTACACTTTGATTGGTCTTCGGGTCAGAATATTTAATCTTTAAACGTGCCGCAAGTGTTTCAAACTGTGGGTGCGTCTCGTAATGCGTTGCAATTATTTTTGCTGAAGCAAGGTCTTCTACCGTTGCTGTGCTTTTTGTAGACTTACAAGCAGCCAAACTTAAAATGCTTGTAAGCACTAAAACTTTATGGAGTGTTCGCATATTATTGTGTCAAATTTGTAAGGCGTTTACGGTAATCGGCTGCTTTAGTAGCATTACCCAATTTATCATAAGCGCGAGCCAGTTCGCTGTAAAAATCAGCTTGCATTTTAGGGTTATCGATGATGTAATCCAGCCCCATCTCCAGATAGTCTGCTGCTTCTTTTGTATTACCTAGTCCGTTTTGAGCAACGCCATATCCCAGATAAAACAAAGCCTGAGCGGGGTACAACATAAGCGCCTCTTCGCTAAGTGCAGCCGCCTTGTCAAACTGACTGGCTTGCAACTGCAACAAAATCAGATTACGCAAAATATTTATATCTGAAGCATCTTTCTTGTATGCAGCTTCATAATACGATAACGCCTTTGCGGTATCTTTATTTTTTAAATAATAAGCACCTAACTCTTCGTTTACATCGGTTTGTTCTTCCGAAGAAAATAAAGCGATTGCCTGTTCCAGCTCCGGTTCATACTCGGGGTTTCTATCCACATAAATCAGAAAATCGTTTAAAACACTGTGCTTTGCTTTAGGCTCAACACGGCTGCTTTTCATCACTTTCTCTAAAGAATTGAATGCCTGTTGCACGTCACCATTCTCTAAATGAAATTTATAAAGCGCCAGATGCACGGCATCTGCTTTAGGATTCACTTTCAATAAACGCTGTGCGATTGCGTAGGCTTTATCAGTGTTGCCTTGCTCGCTGTACACATAAATGAGATTGAGATAATTTTGCTCATTCTCAGGTTCCGCATTAATCTCTTTAAGAAGTACACGCTCTTTAACATCACCACCACTCAGCGCCAAGGCTTGTTCGCGTATCTGATTCCGGTAGGCATCTTTACCCAAATTCTCATCCAATTCATCCAGAACGCTAAGCGCTTTTTCAAAAGCCCCTTTACGTACGTAAATTCGGGCTAAATCTTCTTTATATCTGATATCAAATTTCGCCAGATTCTGTACCAAATCTATCGCCTTATCAAAATCCTGACGCGCATAATACACCTCATAAAGGCTTTCCATAATATCGCGTTGATTCGGTTTGAGTTGTAAGGCTTTTAGATAATTATTTTCTGTTTCCTGAACATTGCCTAGGGCAGCTTCATTTTTTCCTTTTTCAAAATAAAGAATCGCTTCCTGTGGGCGTAAGGCTATGCATTTATCTAAAGCTGCAATCGCCCGGTCATAATTCTCGATCCCTTTTTGTTTTAATGCTTCAAAAAAAGACTCCTGAAAATCATCTGTAACATCTTCAAGATTATCCACATTTACATCTTGCAAGGGACTAGGCTCTTGTGCTTCCGCCAACGGCGAAAACAACAAAGCGATCAACAAAATTATAAATGCTTTCATCTTTATAAATTAAACCAGCTCAGAATAATCCCCAATACTGATTGCCGTAAAGTTACCATCGAATTTAGCATAATTACCAATCATAGCGTTTTTTAACTGCGTGTTAGTAATTGTGCTGAAATTCTGAATCAGGCTTTCTGCGATAGTGCTGTTTTTTATTACGGTTCCTTTTCCTACGGAAACATTAGGACCAATTGTTGAATCTTTTATCACCACATCATCGCCAATAAAACAAGGTGGAATTACAGAAGCGTTCTCCAATTTAGCTGAAGCCGAAACCATATGCTCGCCTTCTCTATGCAAAAACTGAAGCATTCTTCCGTTTGTTTCAACGGTAACATTTTTGTTTCCGCAGTCCATCCACTCATCAATTTTGCCAGGTTTAAAGGTGTAACCTTTAGCCTGCATTTGCTTGATACCGTCATTGATTTGGTATTCGCCACCGTGCATCAGTTTAGCATCTAAAACAGCCTTCAACTCCTTTTTAAGAACGGCTCCATCTTTAAAATAGTAGATGCCAATAACCGCCATATCTGAAACAAAATCTTTAGGTTTTTCAACAAGTCCCACAATCTCGCTTTTTTCGTTTAGCGAAACCACTCCATAAGCATCAGGGTTTTCAACCTGTTTTACCCAGATCACACTATCTGCTTCTTTATCTAACGTAAAATCTGCCCTAAAGAGTGTATCTGCATACGCAATAACACAAGGCCCGCTTAACGACTCTTGAGCACACATAATCGCGTGTCCTGTTCCTAAAGGTTTGTCTTGATAATAAATGGTTACCTTAGCACCTAAACGTTGAGCAATTTGCTTGAGGTTTTCTTCGATTTCAGCACCAAAATCTTCTGCAATAACAAAAGCAATTTCTTCGATTTTTTCCTCTAGAACGTTGGCAATATCTTCTACAAGTCTTTGCACTATTGGTTTACCAGCAATAGGAATCAAGGGTTTGGGAATCGTAAGCGTATGTGGGCGAAGTCGCGAACCGCGACCTGCCATGGGAACAATTATTTTCATACTAATATTTTAATGCTATAGGGATTTCTATAAATTAAAAATAAACCTGTGCAAAATACAAAGGATTTAGGTTTTTAGTGCGTAGCTATTGATTAATCGATATTATGTCGCTTTTTAAAAGTCTTCCTTCGTTTCTGGGAATCAGATACACGCCAAAATTTACTGCTTTTTCCTCTTTTTTATAAGTAGCAAGCGTGCGCAAAGGTTCTTGCCTTTTGTTAATTAAAGCGGTTTTAGGATCAATAGTAATAAGGCTACAACGAGGTGTTTTTTCAATCACATCAAAAATACAGGTTCCGATCGATATTGTTTTCCAAGACTCTTCGGAATATGCGGGGATACCCGATATTATAATATTTGGCCTGAAACGCTCCGCAGGCATCGCATTGTCTAGTTTAGTATTAAGATCTGCCACAGAAGCTTCTGAAACCAAATGAATAGGAAACCCGTCTGCAAAAGAAATGTATTGATTTCCAAGTAGATTATATTTACTGCTTACGGTTCTGAGATTGGTCTTATCTATACGTACGAGACGTAGCGCCTCGCCAAGATAATTTCTAAACCACAAGTTAGCTTCCTCATTGATTAGTTTTCCGAAAGCCGGATTTTCAAAAAGCTGTAATTCCTGAACCTCACCGGAACTCACCTTCAAAGGAATTTGCAATTCTTTACCATTGTCACTTATACTCAAGAAATCCTTGGTAATTGCTACGTTAAGCTGAAGTAATTGTGGCTTTTCACGAGCGGTTAAAACCTTCCCTTCCGAATTAACAAGAGCGAATTCCCGATCCAATTCAAAGCCTAAAGAAGTCACTTGAGTTTCAGAAAGAGAAATACCTCCTGCAGACTTTAGCGGATACGTATATAAAGATTTGATTTGTGGACTGTACACTTTTCTGAACTTTATTTTGTCCCGGTACTACCGAAACCTCCTTCTCCACGAGCCGTTTCGCTTAACACTTCAACCTCACTCCAATCAGCACGCTCGTGCTTCGCTATTACTAACTGCGCAATACGCTCCCCGTTTTCTACGGTAAAATCTTCGTTTGATAAATTGACCAAGATCACTCCTATCTCACCACGGTAATCGGCATCAATAGTTCCGGGGGCGTTAAGAACCGTAACTCCCTTTTTTGCTGCCAAACCACTACGTGGCCGTACCTGCGCTTCAATACCTACGGGTAATTCTATAAATAAACCGGTTCTAATAATAGCTCGTTCTAAAGGTTTTAATACAACCGAAGCTTCAAGTTCTGCACGTAAATCCATACCGGCAGAAGCTTCGGTCTCATAATGGGGTAACGCGTGACTTGATTTGTTGATGATTTTTATTTGCATGCCTTATTGAGATTTTCGGGTTAAAATTCGTTGAAGTTCTGTGCGTTCTAGCATAAAAGTTACTCCTGCAAAAAGCAGTATAAATGCGCTATTAACAGCATGGTTTCCTCTAAATAAATAGAATGAAAGCAAAGCGGCTGCCGTCGCCAGAGAGAGGTACATTGCAATTCTGGAAACGTTATACGGAATATGATAATATTTTTGTCCGTAAAAATACGAAATCAACATCATCACACCATAAGCTGCAACCGTAGCATATGCTGAAGCCATAAAACCAATCAACGGAATCAAAAAGAGGTTTAATAAAATGGTGAGTCCGGCGCCTAAAAGTGAAAAATACATGCCGTAACGCGTTTTATCTGTGAGTTTATACCATATCGATAAATTATGGTAAATACCCAGAAACAGATTACCCAAAAGTATATAAGGAACGATTTCTAATGCTTTGAAATAGGCCTCATCGCCAATGAGTATATCCTTAAAAAAGTCAATAAAGCAAACGATGATCATAAGCCCTAACGCTCCAGCAATCGTAAAATATTTAAGAATGGTTGCGTACGTGGTAGGCGCATTTTTGTTTTGAGCGTGGTTGAAAAAGAAAGGTTCTGCTCCCAGCCTGAATGCTTGTATAAAAATGGTCATAAATACCGCCAACTTATAACAGCCAGAGTACGCACCCATAACGTCCTTATCGAGCATATCACCCAGCAGTAATTTATCGAGATTTTCATTGATCACAAAGGCAATACCGGCAACGAGAACCGGCCATCCATAACGCCATAATTCACCGAAAAGCTTGAAATCAAAAATGAGTTTAGTCTTGAAAAAGTCTGGTGCTATTAAAATAAAGGTGACCAGACTCGCCGCGAGATTAGCGATAAAAATATAAGTAAGTAGTTCGTTTGAATCGTACCAATTAAATGTTAAGCCAAACTTTGGAATAGCCCACAGGAAAAAGAGATTTAAAAATACATAGACCGCTAGATTCATCAACTTAATACCTGCAAACCGCAGTGCTTTACCTTGAGCTCGTAAATATGCGAAAGGAGCTACCACAAGCGCATCTAGTATAGCAACACCTACTAAATAGCCAAAATACTCCACAGGAAGCTCCAGAGCCTCTGTAATGGGTGATTTAAGCAACCAAAGTATTACAAATGCAAGTAAGGCGGTTGTGGTAAGTGCAATAAGTACAGTGCTGTAGACGCGTTTTTTGTTCTGCGCTTTAGAAAAATACCTGAAGAATGCGGTTTCCATCCCATACGTGAGCAGGACATTTAAAAATGCAGCACCTATATAAAATGAGGTGATTCCTGCATATCCCGTCGTGTCTACTTTATCGGTATGCAGATAAACTAAGAAGATATTCATTATACGCGGCAGTATGGTCGCTAAACCATAAACCGCCGTGTCCTGAACAAATCGCTTGAGTACGCTCAAAAAAACAGAAATTTAAATAGTTCTAAAAGTAGTTATATTAATTCAGCAGAAGTCGTTTATACCTTGCTGTTATTGGTTAAGCTCAAGTATGGTAAAAAAAACTTTATCCTTTACTTGATAAGTCAACAGAGCTTGATTTTCTGATATTTTATAAGGTGGCTTAACAGGCATTTGCGGCAAAGGATTATTAGCTTCCTGTGCTCTATCTGTAGAAAGTACACGATCTTCTCCATTTACTTGTGTATCTGAAAATGCAGCATAATAGGTAGCTGTGCTATTCCAATGAACACGTGATTTTTTATTCTGAAAGTACAACTCTTTAAAAACTACATCAGCAGGTAATTCTGATACATCAAATACAACCTGAAACTCACCGGATTTTTCAGCTTTTGTTTGTGTTCTATCAACTTTAAAAGGAGGATTCTTCACGAATTCACTACTACCTCCGCAAGAGATATTCAAAATCAAAAGAAGGAATAAAGATACTCTGTAAATCATTGTATGCTTTTAAGTAACAAACGTTTTATAGGGAATTCGATTGTACCGGTTAATAATAAATAATCTTACTTCCGTAATCTCGATAATCGAGTAAATCAAAAAAAGCCTTGCAATTGCAAGGCTTTAAGATATGAAATAAAATAGTTTTTAATTATTTAATGCTTCTGCACCACCTACAATCTCAAGGATTTCATTGGTAATTGCAGCCTGACGTGCCTTGTTGTAAGTTAACTTAAGTTGATTTCTCAAGTCGGTAGCATTATCAGTTGCTTTGTGCATAGCAGTCATACGCGCACCGTGCTCACTAGCAACAGAATCTCTGATTCCTTTAAAGAATTGTGTTTTAAGCGCTTTAGGAATAAGCTGCTTAACAATCTCTTCTTTAGAAGGTTCAAAAATATAGTCTGAAATATTTGCCGGAGTCACATCTTCAAATTGTTCTTTTAAAGGAACAATAGGCAAGAATTGCTCACGCGTTACAATCTGCGTTGCCGCGTTTTTGAATGAGTTGTAAAGCAACTCTACTTTGTCATAAGTACCTTCAACAAAGAGGTCCATAACACGTTCTGCAACTGCCTCTACATTCTCAAAAGTCAAATCATCAAAAATCGCACTATCGTTATAGATAACTGTATGTGTCTTTTTAAGGATATCATTTGCCTTTTTACCTAAAGTTAAGAAGTGAACTTCTTTACCTGCATAAGCATTTTCTGCAATGTTCTTAGCTTCTTTAACGATGTTAGAATTGAAAGCACCTGCAAGACCTCTATTAGATGAGATCGCTACTACAAGTACTTTTTCTACAGAACGTTCTTCTGCAAAACGGCTCCCGCTGTCTCCTTCCATCGAAGCGCTAAGATTTTGAAGTAACTCGGTCAATTTATCAGAATACGGGCGCATAGCTGTAATAGCATCCTGAGCCTTCTTCAATTTTGCAGCAGACACCATTTTCATAGCGCTAGTGATCTGCATCGTAGAAGATACTGATGTAATTCGGTTACGTATTTCCTTTAAATTTGCCATTTATTTAATGGTTTCTTACTAGGCGAATATTATTTTTTATAACGAGAAGCAAGGTCATTTGCAACAGTAGTCAAAGTATCGATAACTTCGTCTGTTAATTTACCTGCTTTTAAAGTATCTAAAACATCTCTGTGTTTAGCGTTAAGAAATTCAAGATAATCTGTCTCAAATGCTTTTACTTTATCGATAGGCACATTACGCAATAAGTTCTTTGAACCTGCATAGATGATAGCAATCTGATCTTCTACTGTATACGGTGTATTTTCAGCTTGTTTTAGGATCTCTACGTTACGCTTACCTTTTTCAATCACGCTTAAAGTAGCAGCATCAAGATCTGAACCAAACTTAGCAAATGCTTCTAATTCACGGAAAGCAGCCTGATCTAATTTAAGTGTACCAGATACTTTCTTCATAGATTTTATCTGCGCCGATCCACCCACACGTGATACCGAAATACCCACGTTAATTGCCGGACGTACGCCAGAGTTAAATAAATCACCATCTAAGAAAATCTGACCATCTGTAATCGAAATTACGTTAGTAGGAATATACGCCGAAACGTCACCTGCTTGTGTCTCAATTATTGGAAGTGCAGTTAATGAACCACCACCTTTTACGATAGGTTTTAAGGTATCAGGAAGGTCATTCATATTTTTTGCGATATCATCATCTGCAATAACTTTTGCAGCACGCTCTAATAAACGAGAATGTAAGAAGAAAACGTCTCCAGGATATGCTTCACGACCCGGTGGACGACGTAATAAAAGTGACACTTCACGATAGGCGACCGCTTGCTTAGATAAATCATCATAGATTATTAAAGCAGGACGACCAGTATCTCTAAAGTACTCTCCAATTGCAGCACCTGCGAAAGGAGCATATACCTGCATAGGAGCAGGATCTGATGCATTCGCAGCTACAATAGTAGTATATGCTAAAGCTCCTTTTTCTTCAAGAACATTAGCAATACCTGCAACGGTAGATGCTTTCTGACCTACGGCAACATAGATACAGTAAACAGGCTTACCTGCATCATAAAACTCTTTTTGATTTAAAATGGTATCGATACAAACGGTAGTCTTACCAGTCTGACGGTCACCTATAACAAGCTCACGCTGACCACGACCAACCGGAATCATTGCATCAATAGATTTGATACCTGTTTGAAGTGGCTCATTTACCGGCTGACGGTAGATAACACCAGGAGCTTTACGCTCTAATGGCATCTCATAAGTCTCACCTTCTATAGCACCTTTACCGTCTATAGGCTGACCCAGCGTGTTTACTACACGACCCACAATACCTTCACCCACATTAATAGAAGCAATACGTTGTGTACGTTTTACCGTAGCACCTTCTTTTACTTCTTTAGAAGGACCTAAGAGTACAACCCCTACGTTATCTTCTTCTAAGTTAAGTACAATACCTTCAAGACCTCCGTCAAATGCTACGAGTTCTCCGTATTGTGCGTTAGAAAGACCATAAACACGGGCAATACCATCACCTACGGTGAGTACTGTTCCTACCTCATCTAATGAAGCTGATGCTTCAAAGCCTGAAAGTTGTTTCTTTAAAATTGTTGAAACTTCAGCTGGTTTTACTTCTGCCATTTTGTTTGATATCTAAATAAGCTTTGATACAACTCAAAGCTAAGTTGTAATTATAAACGTTTACTAAATTCTTTTTGTACGCTTGCCAGTTGATTATCAATACTTGCATCGTACTGTACATCTCCTACTCGAAGAATGAACCCACCTATAATGCTGGGATCTATGTGATGTTCTAAGGTTACTTCAGTACTGTTTGTTAGCTCTTTTACTTTAGCCAAAACTTTTGACTCTAAACTAGAATCAAGTTCTACTGCTGTGGTAACATGAGCTACAATAATTCCTTTAGACGCATTGTAAAGGTCTAAATAACTTTTTGCTACCTGACCTAAAAGAGAGGTACGCTTTTTATCTACTAAAAGTTCGATTAAGCTTAAAGTGCTGGGATCATACCCTTCGAAAATAGCTTTCAAAGAAGCTCTTTTATCTTCAGCTTTAATAACCGGACTCTTAAGCACACTGCGCAATTCTTTACTAGCACTTAGTGTCGCATCAATAGATTTCATATTACCAAAAACAACTTCTTCAGTACCTTTATCTTGGGCCTGATCTAAAATTGCTTTTGCATAACGTATTGCTGCTCTTGAAGACATGAACTGCTGGTTTTATTAGTTAAGGGTAGCGTCTTGCAGCATTTTATCTACATACTGCATTTGTTTTTTCTTGTCAGAAAGTTCTTCTTTAACCACTTTTTCAGCGATCTCTAAAGATAATTCTGCTACCTGACTTTTAAGTTCTGCTACAGCTGCACGTTTTTCTGCAGCGATAGCTTCCTGAGCCTGGGTGATGATTTTATCAGCTTGTGATTTAGCATCTTCCTCAGCTTCTGCGATCATCTTTGTTCTAATTTCACGAGCTTCTTTTAGCATTGTATCACGCTCAATACGTGCTTCCTGTAAAGCTTTCTCGTTATCAGCCTGAAGATTTTTCATCTCCAAACGCGCTTTTTCTGCTGCTTCTAATGCACCTTGAATACCTTGCTCACGCTCATCAAGTGAACTTAAGATAGGTTTCCATGCAAACTTCTTCATCAATAAGATGAGGATTAATAAAATAACAGCTTGCATAACAAACAAGCCCGGAGAAAAATCATTTAATAATTGATCCATCTTTAATTTAATGTTTTAAATAAAACAACTCCTGTAACCAACCGTTACAGGAATTGCTTAGTTGTTTAAGCTGTGATTATTTACCTAAGATCAACGCACCGAAAGCAAGACCTTCTAAAAGTGCACCTATGATAATCATCGCAGTTTGAATCTTTCCAGCCGCTTCAGGTTGACGAGCGATACCTTCCATCGCTTTACCACCGATTTGTCCTAGTCCGATACCACCACCGATAACGATTAATCCAGCTCCAATTAAATTGTACATAACAATTGATTTAAAAATTAAACAAAACTTTCTCTTACATCCTCTACGTCATCTACTTCGTGATCATCTGTGTCATGCTCATGGTGATGATCGTGTTCTGCCACGGCCATACCTATAAACAATGCAGATAGCATCGTAAAGATGAATGCTTGCAAGAATGCAACTAATATTTCAATAACCGAGATGAACAAGGTAAGAACTAATGATAATCCTGTAGAACCTACTGCGCCAAACTGGGCTTTTAATGTAATCATTAAAGCTACTAACCCCATTACCACTACGTGACCTGCTGTAATATTAGCAAACAAACGTATTAATAGCGAAAAAGGCTTAGTAAGCATACCTAAAACTTCGATAGGTATTAATATAATTTTCATAATTACCGGTACATCTGGCATCCAGAAAATGTGTTTCCAGTAATCTTTGTTACCGCTAAATTGTACGATAAAGAATGTAAACAATGCTAAACAAACGGTAACTGCTATTTGACCGGTAATATTAAAACCAAATGGTGTCATTCCTAACAAATTGGAAACCCAAATAAAGAAGAATACAGTAAGTAAGAAACTCATGTACTTTTTGTATTTGTGCTCACCTATGTTAGGACGAGCAATCTCATCTCGTACATAGATTACCAATGGTTCTAATGCACGACCAAAGCCAGTTGGTATCTTTTTCTTTTTGTACTGCTTCCCCAAAGAACCGAACCAAAAAAGCAACAACAAACCAACTAATAAAATACCAAAAACACTTTTCGTGATTGATAAATCAAAAGGCTTGTGTGCATTTTCAGGATGCTGATCTTCTCCCATCACGATTGAATCTGCACCTTCTTCTAATTCGTAAATTTTATCGTGAAGATTCACAAAACGACTTCCTCCTTTTTCCACTACAACTTCACCGTCAATATCGTGATGAAATTCTGAAGACATAAAAGCTACAGGACCATTACTTGCCCATAAAATTATTGGCAGTGAAAATCCAACACTGTGACGCTCACCATCACTTCCCTGATAAGAGAATAAGTGAAAATCATGAGAATCTTTTAAGTGATGATTAGTGTAATCAGTAATTTCCTGTTGTGTGTTAACAGGACCCTCGTTATTAGCTTCCGCGACACTATGCTCTTGCGCATTTACCAGTGATCCACACAATAGAAAACTGATAACAGCTAGAAAATGAATGGGTAAAGAAGTTATCTTCATTATAGTTTTTTAAAAAATCAGGCTTGCTAAAATTTGGTGCAAAACTAAACATTTTATTCACAAATGCACCTTTTTTATCAAGAAATAGAGTTAAGAATGCTTTTTTAAGATTTTAACAATTACCAAGACCTCGTAAATTAAGAATATAAAGATGGGTATCAGCATACTAAGACGCTCCATTCGTGTAAAAATTGCGTCAGAAAAAAGTAAATTCTTAAAAATTAATGCCAGTAAAAACAGTTTTGCAAAGATGGAAAACAAAAACATAAATCCCAGTTTATCACGAAGCTCGGGAAGCAATTCAGGAAGCGTGATAAATGTGAGACAAATGATCAAACTACTTATGGCTCCAAAAAGATAAAAATTAAGTAAATTATAAGGTAGTTCTACATCTAGCAGATCTAAAATACTCAGGTGTAAAAAATAAAAAACAACACCTAAAGCCACGATAATTAAGGCAGCTGTTGTTAATGGTTTTGTAAGGTTCATGAATTGAGACTTTTTACTGCGCGTATGATCACATACATAGATAAGAAAACGGCTATAAGTGATACGACAGGCTCTAAAAATGTAGTTTCAAATTTACGGTCTAACCAAGCTCCAAAGAGATTCCCCAGATAAATGGTTACTCCCATTTGTATGGCGATGGTAGAAAATTTTGCCCAGCTCTTAAGCGGACTTTCCGGCTTCTTTTCTGACATCGTTGCTTAGATTTTTTACGCCGTTGCCCATATTACAGCTCGCATTAAAGTCGGCACCAGGCTCTACTGCAAGTCTTCCTGTAGCAACTTCACCCTTTACAGTAGCAGATGCTCGTAAATTCAATAAACCCTCAACATTTAGATTACCATCTATAGCACCTTCAAGGTCAGCTTCTTTACAAATAAGCATTCCTTTAAGAAAGCCATTTTTACCGATGACTACTTTGCCGGTACTTTCTATTTTTCCTTCGAGTTTGCCATCTATTCTAAAGTCTCCTTCAGACTTAATTTCTCCTACAATAGACGTTCCTTCACTGATTCTGTTTTGTTTGTTTCCTCCTTCTGGAAACTTTGCAGATCTGTCTTTTCTCATGGTTCTGATTCTAAATTTTGATATGCGTCCATATTTTTATGCAGCTGTATAATTCTGTAATTAGCAGAACTTATTACAACCGGTTCTTGGTCATCTTTTTGCGCCAGCAATTTTGCTTCTTTCAAGCGTTCATTAAAATATAAAGCTTCAACCCTAGATTTAAAACCGTGAACAGCCAGATAACTAATCTCGTTATTATAAACATCTCGTGATACACTCTTATCTACCAGATTATTTTTTGTCAAATAACTACTTATAGAATTTTGTATTTGACCAATTGAATCTCGTTCATTGGCTTTAAACTCGTACAGTAACTTGTAATTTTTAGCTTCGGTATCAGCTATAAAATCTTTACTCTTCAATTGAGGTAAAGCTTTGTCTAAAAGTTCTTTTGCCTTTTTACCCTCTTCTTGGTTAGGATAATTGAGTGCAACATAATTTAAAGCTTCCTCATAGGCCTCATAACCTTGATAGCGCCCTATAGCTGTTGCTTTGAGTAACTCAAATTTTGGCACAAAGGTATCTCCCGCAAATTTATCTATATATCTGTTTGCTTCTGAAATCACACCGGCATATCGCTGATTTTCAAAATCCTGATATAATTTATTATACAATACTTCCGGACTGTCTTCATCCTGGCTCAGGGCTTCATTAGGATTTTTAATAATGCTGGCGTAGCGTGTGTCTGCGTAATTCTGAAGAATATCAAACTTGTATTTATCACTATTGAAAGTATCTCCCTGCGCTTCATAGAGCTGATACAAATTGTATTTAGCAGGAAGCACCAAGCGTTCTTCAGGATCATTAAACAACAAACGTTCTAAGCGATCTATTGCTAAAACCGGCTCTCTCAATTTTTCTTTATAGATCAAACCAAGCTGATAATAAGCGAAATTACGCGCCGTACTGATACTGTCGATGACGGATTTTTCTGAAGGAATTTTTCTGATGTAATTGTCTGCATTATACAAGCCGTTTTCTGCTGTCTCCAGTAAATCACCTTCTCCCGCAATCTCGTTTTGCGCCAATGTACCTGCCTGCTTATCAGAAAATCTCCAATTATCTTCATTAGGACGACTTCCCCAGCGAGTTTTGAAATCAAGCTTTCCCTGAGCAATTTGCACCGGACTGTAAAAATAAAATCCACTTGCAGATGGTGGCTCGTTGTTGTTATCTGCTACAAAAAATTCGTTATTAGACAACGTAGCTTCAGCAACCTCAGCAGCGATTGAATCTTTGGCTTTTTGTTCTTTCAGCCCTGCCATATAAGTTTCAAAATAGGCCAAACGATCAGCTTCATTCATCGAGACCAGATTTAAAATACTGTCGTTACGCGTAGCGATACCTTCATAAAGAATCACATCGCTAAGATTTTCACGCTTTTTATTGATGTTGCGATATTCACGTGTTTTTTTAAGTACAAAAGCAAGCGTGCTATCGTAATAAGCTCCTGCTATAATGTATTCTGAATTATTAAAGTTGAGATCTCCCAGACTTAAATAATTACGTGACGTGAGATATTTGTCCTCACCTTGAGAAGCGATTGATTTGTTATAATAGGAAACTGCGGAATCTTCACGGCCCACATTGCGATAGAACTCTGCAAACTGATGCTGAATGATATCTAGATACGGGCGGTTCTCGCGATTTTCTTCCAGATCAGTAAGCAATTCAAAAAGTTGTTCCTGATCCTGAGTTTCGTAGTTAAAATTCCGGATTTTATTGATGTAGGCATTAATCATATACCGGCGTGGTGAACGACGATTTAGATCAATTACTTTATCATAATTCGCATTAGCTAACTGGTTCTCACCAATCACGTCATACAACTGCCCTTTTATAAAATAATACCGACCTTTTTCTTCGCTCTTACGGGTAAGAAAAGCGGCTTTCTCAATATAAACCAGTGCGCTATCCAGACGGTCTTCATAAATATAACCTTGTGCCAACATCGCCGAAGCATCAGCAAAATCCTGACGGTCTAGCGCATCTTCTTCTTCCAGAAGTTTGTGCAAACTTTCTATTGCGATTTTGGTTTTCTCTAAACGTAAATTGGTTTTAGCCTTCCATATTTTGGCTTGAGCAATGTTGTTACTTGCAGGATAATACGATAGAATATAATTGAAAGCTTCCAACGCCCGTACAAAGCGCAAATCGTAATAACGAGATTTACCAAGCAGCATAAAGGCCTCATCTATTTGCGGATTTCGCTCGGTTCCGTTAATTTCCATACTGTGTTTTTGTATGGCCTTTGTGGCTTTTTCTTCAGCACGTTCAAAACTGGGGTCTTTAGCTGTCCCCGGCAATGGAATAAAATCTGGTGAATCTAAGCGCTCAATGGGTAAAATGGCCCAAAAATTATCTTGATAACCATCTATAAGGGCATTACGACCTTGCTCAAACGCCTGTCGCCCGTTAAAAAGGATGTTATACTCAGCCGTTATCGCGTGAAAATTACGCGACAAAAACTTGTCTTTCTTGCGGGAACACCCCACAAGAACAGCCAGTAACACTAGAAAAACGAATAATTTTTGTTCCAGAGTTTGCAAATCGTTTTAGATTATATAGCAATAACTGCAAAGTAGCAAAATTAGTATGAAGGGGTTAAAAAGACGTTAAAATAATTTTTTGAATCTAATACAGACTAAGTATAATTAATATTTGCCATATCATAGTTATAAAAAAAATAATCCTCGTTCTAAAAAATTTAATTGAATGAAATAGAATACTATAAATATGACTACTATTAGATTCAGATCTATCATTTTGAAGACGTAATTCTAAAATCAAACCCGATATTGAAAAAAATACAATAGAAACTATAGGTTCTTTTAAATTACTAAAAAACAAATCATTAGGTATTCCGAAATTAAAGAGATAATAATTCTGAATAAAAATAAATAGAACAGAAAATCCAATTAAACTAAACAAAAATTTCTTTGCTATAATAAAATCTCTAACGAATAAATAATAGACAAGAAAATTTACAACTCCAAAAAATATTAAATAGACTACTTGGATCACTCTCTTATTTTACAATTATTCATTCCTACTCCACCCCTAAATGCTCCTTACTAAAATAAGCCTCAAGTTCTTTAAGCGTTGCTTCAGAAGTTTTGATGTCGTTCACCACGCTTCCTTTTTCAAGTACTACAATACGCTCGCAAACTTCGGTAACGTGCATCAGATCGTGACTAGAGACCAAAACCGTAACTCCGGTTTCTGCTGCTAGTTTTTTGATGATTCCTTTTAAACGAATTTGAGTTGTAGGATCTAAATTGGCAAAAGGCTCATCTAGAATTACAACTTCAGGATTCCCTATAAGTGTAGCAACGATTCCTACTTTCTTCATATTTCCTTTAGAAAGATCGCGTAGGTATTTGCGTTTTCCCAAAATCTCATCATTAAAAAAATCTTCAAAACCGGCAAGCAGTTTGTCAACATCGGCTTTATTTTGACCGCGCAGTTCACCTATAAAATAGAAATATTCTTCAGCAGTGAGGTAACCTATTAAGAAACTTTCATCAATAAAAGAGGCCGTGTGTGATTTCCACGCTTCGCTTTCATTCACCTTAGCTTCTCCGTTTTGAATATATCCGGTAGTAGGTTGGATCAAATCGAGCAAAGCACTAAACAATGTGGTTTTACCTGCACCATTATTTCCTACCAAGCCAAAGGATTCTCCTTTAGGAATATGAAGTTCGTCTATTTTTAAAACGGTCACACCGTTATAAGTTTTTGATAAGTCGTGTATGTGTATCATAATTTTAGTTTTTATAGTTCCCTTCCCTTGGGGAAGGGTTAGGGATGGGATATTAGTTTTTCTGTTTGTAAGCAGCTATGGTTTTATACTTTTCGGCTTTATAAATGCCAATAATTTTTTTGAACATAAAATCTCTAAATGCAAAACCGGCAACTCCGGCTAAAGCAACTAGCGAATAACCAAATACAGGCCCAAGCGTATAATGCCCAATCGCATATAAAATTATAGGCAACAACAGTTTTGGCATGGTTATCAACAAAGTTTTTACGTTGAAAGACGAGCTATCACCAAATGCTTTTTTATTACTCGTTAGGTCTATTGGAGTTTTAATATAGGCACCGCCCCAAAGCACTACGTGACCGTTAACGCCCATATTGTAAATTCCGCCAACAAATACCGCGGCGTAAGCTTCCCATCCAAAATATAAATAGGCCAAACCTAAAATGGTAGAAATCCCAGAAGCAATCACAACCAGCATCCATTTTGACTTTAAATATTCTTCATAGCTGATGTTTTGCGTCATCATCAACGGGTAGTACGAACTGTCCCAGCTGGGAACAAATTGCCCAAAACTGAACAAGAAACCACCGGTAACAAATATTCCGGCAAAAATCTTCATAAACGGATTATCGTAGCTTTCGATTCCACCGGTAAAAAAAAGAAGTCCGTAGAACAAGAAAACGACACTCATAATCACCGTAGTTTTAGAGCGTTTGTTCCGTTTAATCAGCTTGATATCGTTTTTAAGAAAAAGTGCAGTTTTTCCGAAGCGATCTAACCAATCCAAATTTTCGGTAGTTGCTTCTTTCGCTTTAGCGGCAAGTCCTGCATCAAGGTATAAGCGTTTTAAGAAATACGCGTGTGCCACTTTATACAACCCAATCGCAAGCAAAACAGGAATGGTAAACAACCACAATTGCTCAAACAAACCTTGAAAGTAAGCTCCTGTGTAAGGCGTTACATCAAAAATCCCGTAATACTGCAATGCGCCAAGACCGATTATGACCGAAGCTAAACCAATAACCAGCGGCATCGCATCATTGAGAAAAACATTGATAAAGTTGTTGATGTAAATCATTGCCAGCATTCCCAGATGCCAAGTAATTACATGAACAGGATCATAGCCTTGACCAATTAAAACCACACTAAAAGGAATAAAGAAAAAGGCGTGTACGATATTAAAAAACGAGAGCATGGTTTTGCCCAAAGCAAAATCAACAATTTTAGCCTTTTTAAAAGGCAACAACAGCAAGGGCTTGATGTTGACAACCGGCATTTTTTGAAGCATATATTTTATAACCAGATCCAGAACCACATAATAAATCATAAACCGGTTTACGGTTTCCAGTGGTTCAAGTCCGGCTTTTTCAAGTCCAAAATAAGCACCAACGCCGGCAAGCGTAAAAATCCCAATAAAATAGAGCGCCCCCAGCGCCATAAAGATTTTTAAAACCAGATTGGTTTGAAAAGCAGCAGACCTAAAAAAGCTCTTCCATTCCAGATTGATAAAGTGTTTAACCATCTATTTTGTTTTTTTAGGATTTTTAGTTAATGCATTAGTGCATAAATTATAAAAATGTTACGCCTCAAAACCGTCTTGCTTTGTATTTTTGCCAAAATTTTTAAGCAATGAGCGATTTTCACGCACTTACTATACAAGATATTACACGCGAGACCGAGCAAGCCGTAAGCATTACTTTTGGTGTTCCAGACGCGTTAAAAGAAACCTATTCGTTTGAGGCCGGTCAATACATCACGATAAAAACAACAATTGACGGTAAAGAAGTTCGTCGTGCTTATTCCTTATGTTCTACTCCGCAAAGCGGAAATTTAAAAGTAGCTGTAAAAGAAGTTGAAGGCGGGACCTTTTCTGTGCTTGCAAATAACAAATTAACCGTAGGTCAATCACTAGAAGTACATCCACCGGAAGGTAAATTTATTGTTGAGCCTAACAGCGAAAATGCTAAAGATTATGCGGCTTTTGCTGCCGGAAGCGGTATAACTCCAGTGCTTTCTATCGTAAAAACCGTTTTAGAAGAAGAACCTAAAAGTCGGGTTGTTCTCGCTTACGGAAACCGTACGGTTGAAGAAACCATCTTTCACAAAGAGCTTTTAGAACTGCAATTGCAATACCCGGACCGCTTGTTTATTGAGTTTATCTACAGTCGTAAACAAGAAACCGATGCGCACTTTGGAAGAATCGAAAAAGCAACGGTAAACTTTATTTTGAACAATAAATTTAAATCTCACGATTTTGACCAGTTCTTTTTATGCGGTCCTGAAGAAATGATCAACGGAGTTCGTGGAGTTCTACAAGAAAATGAGATTCCTAAAGAAAAAGTGAAGTTTGAGCTTTTTACCTCTTCTAATGACGGCGCAGAAATCGCTGAAGCTTTAGACGGCAAAACGAACTTAAAAATCATTTGTGACGATGAAGAGTTTGAGTTGGTTATTCCACAGGATAAAATCATTTTAGATGCCGCTCTTGATAATGATATAGATGCGCCTCACTCGTGTCAAGGTGGAATTTGCAGCAGCTGTATTGCCCGCGTTACCGAAGGGACAGCAGTAATGCGTAAAAACCAGATTCTAACTGATGATGAAGTTGAAGAAGGGCTGATTTTAACCTGCCAGGCACTAGCCACATCAGCAAATCTGGTTGTTGATTTTGATGATATTTAAAAATATTCTGTTGTAATAACAAAAAAGTCCCTTAATAAATTGATTTGTTGAGGGACTTTTAATTTCTAATTATCTCGCTATACAAACCGTTCAATAATTTTTGCAATCGGTTCGATGGCTTTGCTATACTCAATGGTAGGGCCGGCAACCCAGACGGTTTTATAAGTGGCTTCTGTAGCGGCTTTAGTCACCATATTGGTTCCTTTTAAAAAGCGCAGCATTTTCACATACTTCTTAAGCCATTTATTTTTATTCAACAGCTTTTCAAGCCAAGTTTGCTCGGTTCCTATTTCTTGTACATAAGGTGTATTAATCACCGTACACGGTGTCCCACTAATCTTTTGGGTCAGTACAATATCATTAGCTCCATACTGCACGCACGCCGTTTTATATTCGTTAGAAACACCAGCTTCTTCTGAAGCGATAAACGGACTTCCAATACTCACACCTACTGCTCCAAAATTTAGTTTCTCTTCTAGTTCGACTTTGGTTCCCACCCCACCAGCAGAGATCACGGGGATGCTTAAGACTTCGTTTAATTCTTCAATTAATTTTTGAGGCGAAAGGCTTCCGCGATGACCGCCGGCTTGATTGTTTACAGCGATTACGGCATCGCAACCTAAGCGTTCAACTTTTTTAGCCTGCTCCAGATTAACCACATCGCAAAATACCAGGGTTCCGTTTTGGTGTGCTTCTTCAATCACTTGTTTTGGGTTTCCTAAAGAGGTAATAAAAAAGTTACAACCCAGCTCACAACAAACCTTTAATTGCTCGGGAAACTTCAGGTTTGATTTATTTACAATTAGATTGAAACCAAATGCGCCGTTTTCAGTTTTTGCAGCTTTCAACTCGGTTATGGCTTCTCGCAATTCAGGTAATGTACGGTAATTTAAAGCTGGGATACAACCGGCAATACCGGCTTGCATAGCGGCTTTTACCATCGCGACATTAGACACCAAAAACATGGGTGCCATGATGATAGGATGCTCAATTTGTAAAAGTTGCGTAAGCGGAGTTTTCATAACACAGAAATTAGAAAAGGAAGATACCTAAACTTTTTTGTGTTTCTAGCTTTAATTCGCAGCGCGAAAAGTCTAATCTAAAATTTCGGTGAGTCGGTTGAGAATGGTTTTAGGCTTAATGCTGTGCATTACGTTCTCATAACCTTCAGGGACTTTATTTCCATAGGCTGAAGTAGGAATCGCAGGGAACTGTTCACGATCTGCTGTAAGCTGATTTTCTTCAGGTTGCATATACGGCGCAAAACCTAAATACGGATGTGTCACGCCCCAAAGTGTTACGGTAGGAACGCCAAAAAGTGCTGCCATATGCCCATTACCACTATCCATCGCAAGCATCGCATCTAGATGAGAAATGAGCGCAAGTTCTTCGGAAAACGAAAATTTACCTGCAACATTCACAGCGTTTTTATACTTTGCCTCAAAAGCATTCAGCAATTGCTGCTCTTCCTTTCCTCCGCCAAAAAGAATAATCTTATACTTTTTAGAAACCAAATCAGCCAGCAAAACGTCTAACAATTCCAACGGATATTTTTTACCATCGTGTGCCGCAAAAGGCGCAATGCCTAGCCACTTAAAAGGTTCGCTTCCCAATGCCTGAAAAACAGCATCTGTTAATTTTTGCTTCGGCAATACCTCATCGCCTTTGAGATCAACAGGGAAACCCAATTCTTTAAAGACAGCTGCATAACGCTGATGTGTAGTTTTAAGCGGTTTAAAAACTTTATTAGTTTGTTGAGTTAATGCTTTTTTTTCGGCTCTGCCTTTATCTATCTGTGTATTTTTTGTTCCGCGGAAGCGAAAAAAAGAAAGCAAGACATTAGACCGAAGCACGTTATGCAAATCTGCAACTGCAGTAAACCGCTTTGGCTTTAAGGTTTTATAGAGTTTAAAAAGTCCGCAAACACCTTTATATTCTTGCTTAACGTCAGCACCATAAAAGGTAAGATTTTGAATTTCTTTAAAGAAAGGTGCAAAAAAAGGTTTAGATAAAACCGTTATTTTAAGTTCTGGATACTGCCGTGTAAGTGCCAGCAACACCGGAACCATCATCGCCACATCTCCCATCGCCGAAAACCGGATGCATAGAATATGTGGCGTTTTTGGAGAAGGCATAACCTACTTTTTATTTTGCCCGCGAAGTACAGGATTAAGCTCGTCGTCGTTGTACATTTTCATCTGTTTGTAGACTTTCATGTACTTATCGCCGTTGCGAATATCTTTAATCAAAGTGTCTATGGCAGTGCAAAGATCTAGACGTTGCTCTAATAAAATATCTAACTTTTGCTGGCAAGCCAATCTGTGCTCTTCAGAAGCATCTTCACGACTCGCTTCTTCTTCCATATGATAGATTTTCAAGGTAAGAATTGACAAACGATCTATTGCCCACGCCGGACTTTCAGTATTTATTGTCGCAGACTTATTAGGCTCAATATCCTTGTATTCATTTAAAAAATAGCTGTCTATGTACTCAACCATATCAGTCCGCTCTTGGTTAGAAGCATCTATTTGACGCTTCAATTTTAAAGCTACAACCGGGTCAATCTGCGGATCTCTAATGATATCTTCATAATGCCACTGCACAGTATCTATCCACGCCTTACGGTATAGTAAATGCTCTAGAAAGTCAACATCTGTATCATACGGATTACTAAATGGCTGATCAACACGATCTTTAATATGGTAATCGTCTACGGCTTTTTGAAAAATGCGTTTTGCAGTATGTGTAATCATAATATTTTATTTTTCCAGTATGTGTAAGTATTCGGTTGTTGCGGTTGCTTTATGGTTTCTACTTTCTGTCCTATCTGCTTTAAAACGCTGATATTCTTTAGTGACTAAATCGTATTTTCCATAACGCTTCATAATGCTTTTTAGGGTTTCTGCGGGCATAAGCCCCTCGTTATTATAACTCAAAAACACCGTTTTAAACTGTGCTGCTTCAATCAACTTTTCAAAGCTTTCTGCTACTTTAGTTTTACTGCAAAAAGCACTTTTTGAATACGCGGGCAAACCGGTTTTTCCTTTGGGTACAAAGGTATCTTTTTTTGCAATAGTATTGAGCACATGATAATTTGCTCCGTATTGGCGTGCGTTGTATGGCGGATCCAAATACAGAATATCGCCTTCAATATCAGTTATCAAGACATTACTATCCCGGTTATAAACCGAATGCTTTCCGGTAGTTATTTTAAAATTTGCCGGTTGAAGTTTTAATTCTTTTTGAGCCGATTTTTTAAGCTTTTTTAAATAAGCGCCATAAACCGAAGCCGTATTGGCAACCTTATCAGCGCTTTCTAAAAGACTTGCTAAAAGGAAAAAATAAAGATCGTCGCTAATTTCTTTCTTTGTAAACCACAGCTCAATTTGTGCTCTAATGGCATCTATTTTTTTTCCATTTTCTGCAGAAAAATACAAGCGGTTTGAACTGCCTTTTTCGCTGTAATTCTTAAAAATAAAACCCTTTTTAGCTGGAAGTGTATTCAGCTTTTCAATATAAAAATCAGCTTCAAGGGGAGTGTTGTTCTCTATATAATTTCGGTTTAATACATAACTGTAATATTCTAAATCGTTGGCAATAAGATTTTTTACAAGCGGCTTAAATGTTCTGCCTACACTACCCGTACCGGCAAACAAATCACAAAAAACTTGATCAGAAAGATCATCGCCACAAACCGTTTTTATATTGCCAAGTAGCCATTCTGAAAGTTTATGTTTTGAGCCTATATAATTCATCGTATCGCCCAGATTATATCAGAATAAGCCGGTTTTGTTTCTGTGATGTGTGGTCTTTTTAATTGCTCCGGATTGAATTCAGCTACATAATTTTCAATCACCATTCTTAGCCAGGCAATTTCAGCTTTCAGCTTATAATGATATCCATCTGTACTGTAAACAATAAGAAATAATCTGTTTTCGGTATGAAATCTTCTACCTGTGCTTTGATTTAAATACAGCCACTTGATGAGCTTCTGTTCGTGACTTTGTGCAAATGTCAAATTCCGCCCAAAGCCTCTTGGAAACTTTGTTGTTTTTAGATCAAATTTCACACGCTGAATACTAAAATCTACCAAGCGATCTCTTTTATTCGTTGCGGCCACAACACCATCAAGCCCTATAAATAGTTGCTCTACAGCTCGCGCACTCCAGTAATTATACCAGCGATTAACGGTATAATAAAAGAAGTGCTTTTTATTTAAATCAAATTTCTTTACAGTAAGATCTATCCGCTCAATAAGGTCTTCAAACCCCTGAATATTATAAATAAAATTACTGTAATCATCCCAAGTATCGTTTTGCTTTCTAAACCAGAGATCTCTGTAAGGCCAGCGCTTCTTAAGCTCGGCCTCTAATTTTATTAGGTCTAACTCTTTCAAAATAGTATCGCTATAGGTATGAGAATTGCTAACCACAAAATCATTTCTTTAAACCAAAAACTTTTACTGGTCTCTATGTAACTAGCCGTTATGATTGCCAGCGGACCAAAGAAAAAATACAATTCGCTCCCGTCGTGTAAAGGTGCCAAAAATATGGCAATGGTTAACGCTACAAGCGAACTGATTAAAATAAGAATATAAGAAGCTTTAAGGTTTTGGGGCGCATCAGAAATCTGAGCTAGATAACGTAACCCGCACCAGAGATAAAGTGCTAAAAAGAACGATGCCGGGATTAATAATTTTATGGTGCTGTAATTTGTATAATCTAAAGTAGGCAACTCAATGTAATTGAGTGTAAACTCTAACGCGCCTTCATAATATAAACTGAACGTAAACGTGAGTATAGCTACAACAAAAATACCGCCTAAAGGCATCAACCAGTTTTGGTATTCACCTCTGCCATAAAAGAGAATCGCAAAGTACAATACGATTAAAAAGAGGATACTCCAGAAAAAAAACAGCGACGCAATCGCTATCCAAAAAGCAGCATCAAATATTTTTTTACTGAAATCATTAGCAGATTTTAAACTGATGATTCTGCGTAAGGCTAAAAAAACAAACACCCCCGAAAGTATCACTCCAGTATTGAAAAAACTTACTGGCACCGCAAACGTAAAACATACGAATAAATATAAAATATAGGTGTTACGCTTGGTAAGTGTATTGCGTTTTACGACAAAATTGAGCACACCCAAAGAAAAAAGATAGACTAAAAGAACCATAAATTGACTCAATATCCCATAAGTTGTTAACTCATAACGATCTGAAACAATATAAAATCCGGTAAAAAACACGACAACTGCTAAAACAATCATCGCAAAATTTATAGGTTTTGAAACGCCAAAAAAGCTTGTAAGCATCCTAGTTTTTTCTATTTTTGCATCGCACAAGTTAAAATCAAATGTGCAAGTGTGGTAATCACGTTGTAAAAGTATACAATTATGGAATTGAAAGATTTATTTTACGGAATTCAAGATTTTTTTGTCAATGTAGCATTGGCACCTTTAGATGCAATTCGTGATCTGCAAGACAGCAGCTGGTTTGCCGCAAACCTGTTAAATTTTGTTTTTATAATCATTGTATCTGTTGCATTTACATACTGGTGTATACAATTAAACAAATTTGACAAAGACGAGCATCACAACATTCACGGTTAAGATTTAATCTTGAATACAACATATTAAAAAAAGCCTGCTAGCAGGCTTTTTTTAATACCATTTCTTTTCTATCTTATAAATCAAAACCTATATCTGTACGGTAATTCATTTGATCAAATTGGATTTTTTTGATATTAGTATATGAAGTTTTAAGTGCTTCTCTAAAATCATCATTTAATGACGTCACAGCCATTACTCGCCCACCGGAAGTAACAACATCTCCATCTTTTAAACTTGTCCCTGCGTGAAAAACTAGAGAGCCTTCAACATTCTCGCTGCCCGTAAGTACTTTTCCTTTTTGATAAGCTTCAGGATAACCACCACTTACAAGCATTACAGTTGCTGCAGAACGCGGATCAAGATCAAGATCAATCTCATCTAATTTTTGAGCGGCTACTTTTTCAAAAACTGAAACCAGGTCGTTTTTAATTCTAGGCAGTACAACTTCTGTTTCCGGGTCCCCCATACGTACGTTGTATTCTATCACTTTAGGCTCATCTCCTATTTTAATCAAACCAATGAAAATAAAACCTTTGTATTCTATTTGTTCAGCTTTTAAGCCATCTACCGTAGGCTTTATAATTCGATTTTCTATTTTTTCCATTAAGGCAGCGTCTGCGAATGGTACCGGAGAGATCGCTCCCATTCCACCGGTATTTAGGCCTTTATCGCCTTCGCCAATACGCTTATAATCTTTTGCAGTAGGTAGGGTGATGTAATTTTTACCATCAGTAAGTACAAACACACTGAGTTCTATACCATCTAAAAATTCTTCAATCACAACCGTTTCACTTGCTGCACCAAATTTTTTATTGGTCAACATATCTGTTAATTCGGCTTTTGCTTCATCAAGATCATTCAGGATCACCACACCTTTTCCGGCTGCTAATCCATCTGCTTTCAATACATACGGTGGTTTCAATTCTTCTAAAAATGATTTACCGGCCTCTAAACTTTCGGCTTTAAAACTTTCGTAAGCTGCTGTTGGGATGTTGTACATCGCCATAAATTCTTTAGCACGCTCTTTACTCCCTTCTAGCAAAGCTCCACGTTTTGACGGACCAATAACAGCAATTTCGCTAAGTGCAACATCGTTCTTAAAAAAGTCATAAACCCCATGTACCAGCGGATCTTCTGGCCCTACTACTACCATGGTGATGTTCTCATCAAGAACCAGCTTTTTAATCGCTTCAAAATCAGTTACACCAATTTCTACGTTTGTGGCTAATGCAGCAGTACCGGCGTTCCCGGGAGCTACAAATAGACGATCACATTTAGAACTCTGTGCAATTTTATAGGCAAAGGTGTGTTCACGACCACCGGCACCAAGAATGAGAATATTCATCGTAATAGCTTAAGATTTAATTAAGCTTCAAAAATAAATGTTTGTAAATTGACCTACTAATTTTAGTCTTGTGAATTTAACCAACCTCAGTTTACAGCTTACCGGATATGATATCACTACCGCGAAAAAAGAACTGAAGGGGCACCAGCAGCGCATAACTAAAGATTATCGGGATTATATTGAAGAGAAAAAAGCTGAAATTTTAGCGTTTCATCTTAAAAACAATATTTTCTATTCAGCTTTGGTAGGAAATAAACCTCAAAATTGGAAACAGCTGCCGGTGTTGACCAAGCAAGATTTGCAGCAACCACTACAAAATAGATTATCAAAAGGTTTTTCTGCAAAAAATACACACGTTCACAAAACCTCCGGTTCGTCTGGACAGCCGTTTATCTTTGCCAAAGACAAATTTGCTCACGCGCTCACTTGGGCTTCTATTAGCGATTTATACGCGTCAAAGGGATTAGACCTCAACACTTCTCACGAAGCGCGTTTTTACGGCATCCCAAATCAGGGATTAGTGCATTATAAAGAGCGTTTAAAAGATTTACTGAGCAATCGCTACCGGTTTTCAATTTTTAATACCTCTTCTGAAAATTTTGAACAGTTTATTAATAGTTTTCAATCGAATAAATTTGGTCACCTCAACGGCTACACCAGTACCTTAGTTCTGTTTGCAAAGTATCTGGCTGAAAAAAACCTGATTTTAAAAGACCTTTGCCCTAGCCTTACACACTGTATTGTGACTGCAGAAATGCTTTTCAAAGAAGATCTGAAGTTATTAAAAAAACAATTTGGTGTAAATATTCTCAACGAATACGGTTCTTCAGAAACCGGTATTTTAGCTTTTGGCCCCGCCGAAGAAGCGCTAAAAATTGATACTAGATTACAATATATTGAGATTCTTGATAAAAACAATAAACCGGTTGCAAATGGAACTTCGGGAAAGATTGTTGTGACTTCTTTATTCAACAAAGCGCATCCCTTTATTCGCTATGAAATAGGAGATCTAGGAACTTTAAGTCTTGTAAATGATCAACCGGTTCTAACCAAATTAGAAGGGAGATTAGGTGATTTTGCATTGCTTCCTGACGGAAAAAAAATCCCGGCGCTGGCTTTTTATTACGTGACCAAAGAAATCATCAAAGACACTGCAAATGTGAAAGAGTTTGTAATTATTCAAAATCAGCCGGATACTTTTACCATTGATTATGTTGCTGATACTGAGTTTTCAAATGCTGAAATTGAAAAAATAAAAAAAGCGATAACTGTTCATTTAAATGCAAATCTTCAGGTAGTTGTCAATAAAAAAAACAGCTTAGACCGAAGCAAACGCGGTAAATTGGAACAGTTTAGACGCACGTTTTAATTTCGGTATTTGATAAAGCCTTTATATGCCCAGCAGCTCATATAATATACGGAGTCTATAAACGATAAACCTTCAACTTCTCGGTAGAATTTCCATTGATATTTGAGTAAACTTTTTTTATTTCGGGAAAGTGAATTTCTTCTGATTCTGTAAATCGCCAACGGTTTTTGAATGCCGTGAGCAAAATCAATTTCCTTTAAATATTGTAGCCATAAACCCATATCCTGACGTTTTTGAATAAGCGGCATATACTTTTTGCCCAACTTCTCAATGTCTAGAAAAGCTGTCAAACAACTGATGGAATTACTTTTTAAAATATCTGTATAACTCACCTTTCGCGGCACGATAAAATCGGATAAATAAGGTTTTAAATTTTCATCTAAACGCCGGTAGGAAGCAAAAACAAAACGATGTTTTTTTGCTTCAGCAATACTCGTTTCTAAAAACTCTGAAAACCAAATATCATCAGCATCTAGAAAAGTCAGGTAGATTCCCTGTGCTTGTTTTATTCCTAAGTTTCGAGCGTTTGCCGGACCTTTATTTTCAGTTAGTGGAAAGCATTTTATACGGGTATCTTCAGCTTGTAATTTCTGTATATACGCAACGGTATCGTCTGATGAAGCATCATCAACAATGAGCATTTCCCAGTCTGTCACGGTCTGATTTTGAACAGAGGCAATGGTTTCAGCAATAAACTTTTCAGAATTAAAACTGGGTGTAACAATAGAAACCAACGGTCGGTCGCTAATAGGCTTTTTTATCGCCATAAATCACTTGAAAAAAGGTTTTGGCTATAATACGCAGATCCATTAGAATAGACCAGTTTTCTACATAAAATATATCAAAACGTACCCTGTTTTTAATATCGAGCTTGGTTTCTATCCCACCGCGATACCCGCTTACTTGCGCTAATCCGGTAATCCCGGGCTTAACCAGATGACGCACCATAAATTTGTCGACTTGATTTTTAAATGAATGTGTGTGACTTACCATATGTGGTCGCGGCCCTACCACAGACATATCACCCATAAATACATTATAAAATTGAGGTAACTCGTCAATACTGGTTCGTCTTAAAAATTTACCCAGTTTAGTCGTGCGCATATCGTTTTTACAAGCCTGTAGGTTATTCGCATCTTTATTTACAGTCATAGACCGGAATTTATAACAGTAAAATTCTGTACCTTCAATACCGTTTCGCTTTTGCCTGAAAAAGAGTGGTCCTTTTGAGCTTAACGGAATAATAAGCGCCAATAACGGTGTAAGCCAAGACAGTATAAATACAATAACCAAAGACGAAAACACAATATCCAAAAAACGTTTCAGAAATAAATTGACAGGTGTGTCTATCGGTAAGGTTCTCAATGCCAAAATGGGTGTGATTCCGTAGTATTGAAAGTCCATTTTCTTGGTGAAAATATCTTTATTATCCGGTAGGAATTTTAAGGCAATAAGGTTGTTATCAGCAAACTGAATCAATTCTTTAATTTCTTTATTCTTCAATTCTGCCACAGAACAGTAAATCTGATGAACTGAATTTTTTAGCGTAAAATTGATCACGTCATCAACACTTGCTTCTTTACTTCTCAAATCAAAATTTTCAACAAACTGAAACCCGTATGCCGGATTGTACCTGAAAAAGTTTTTGAGTTGTTCGGTTTTTGGGTTCTTCCCTAAAATAATTACCCGAATAGTATCTCCACCTAATTGCTTTCGGTATTTCTTTCGCAGATTAAATATTAAAATTTTAATCAGGGCTATTATACCTAGTGCTAAACACGCATATTCTAAAACTGCTGAAACAACTATATCGATTTCGTTAAAAATGCCAAAAAAAGTAAAAAGACATAAAATCAATAATAAGAATTGTCTAAAAATCTTAGATAAGATTTTTAAAAATGGTGTAAATCTATATACCTTATAAAAGCCAAAACCTACTGTTGTTACAAGCCAAGCAAAGGTTATATAAACCGCAAAAAGTTTATAATTAGGAGTAGATAAGTCAAATAAAAGTCCTAGAATGAGGAGTGTACTTATATCTATAAAACCTACGATAGGTTGTAATAGGTGATTATGCTTAGTTCCTTTTACATTCATAAGCGGGCAGCTTGGAGCAAATTGGATTTGGTTAAACGAATCAAATTTAATAAAAGAAATAGGTTTGTAATGCTAATATTTACCAATAGATAAAAAAACGAAATCTGTCTACTACTTGTTTATTATAAGATTCTCTTGCAATCTTGTATGTTTACACAAATAATAACCTCTAAGATCTACACCTTTTTACATGAATAAATTAAACGTAATTCATATTGTAGAAGCTTTAGGCGGTGGTGTTTACAGCTACTTTATCAATCTGACTCACGTACTTTGTGAAGATCCAAATCTTGAGGTTACGGTCATTTATAGTGATCAACGTAAAGAAATTAATCCCAAACAAATTGCAAAAGATTTTCATCCTAATACACGCTTGATCAGTTTGCCCATGCAACGCGAAATCAGTCTTAAACGAGACTGGAATGCCTTAAAAAACATCAGACAAACTCTTCTTAAAATAAAGCCAGATGTGCTGCATTTGCATTCTTCTAAAGCGGGAATTCTTGGTAGATTTGCTTATATTTTTTCTCCTTCGCTTAAGGTAAAATTATTTTATACGCCACACGGATTTTCATTCTTACGGAAAGACATTGGTGCCTTAAAAAGATTAGCTTTCTATCTCATTGAATTTATAAGTCAAAAGTTGAGTGGCGGAACCCTCATTGCCTGCGGAGATACCGAATTGACATATGCTAAAAAAATAGGCCCTGCACTACTTGTAAGAAATGGAATTAAGTACAATCCTGAGCTCAAAAAGCGTCTAAAAGCAAATACTGAAATTAAGAAAATAGGAACTCTTGGTCGAATCACGTATGCCCGCAATCCCGGTTTATTTAATAAAATTGCGCTTGCAAATCCGGATATTAACTTTGTTTGGATAGGTGATGGCGAACTTAGAAAGCTTTTAACTGCGCTCAATATTGAAATCACAGGATGGTTTAATACACAACCTGAAGGTTTGCATGAATTAGAAAAATTAGATCTGTATTTGCAAACTTCGCTATGGGAAGGTTTACCCTTTGCATTACTGGAAGCTTCGGCATGTGAAATTCCTATTCTGGCTACAAATATTATTGGGAATAAAGACATTATAACTTCTGGAAAAACAGGATTTTTATTTGAAAATCTGAAGGAATTTAACGAAACGCTAGAGCTTCTAAAACCAGCAACGATTAGAGAACAAATGGGCAGCGCAGCGGCAAAGCGCACAGCACTTTTATTCAACAGTAATCTAAACTTTAAAAAGCTTATTTCAATTTATCAAGCTTAATATCTAACGCATTTTTAGTAAAAATCGAGAGCCAGATTCCGCTAAAGACAATCCCGTCAAAACGAATTAGAAAATCATCTACAAAATTTGCGCTAGCAAAAAGTATAAAGAAAAATATGCATAAAACTTTTCGCGTAGCAATACCTATGTACAAGAATAAGAACACATAAAGCAGCGCAACCAGAAGCCCGAGAGCGCCAAATTTTATCCAAAAATCCAAATATTGATTATGCACCGGGAACTCATATTTTGCTAAAAACTGCTGTTTTGTATCTTTAAAATAATTGACAACCTCCCGCTTTCCATCTGCTGCCCCTACTCCAATCACCGGATTTTTAAGGGCAACTTCTAAGCTAGATTTCCAAATACTCAGTCGGGTTACTAAGCCGTTAAATGCTTCAGTTTCGGGGTTTTCTAACTGGTCTAATTTTCCCACCTTATCTAGATGTGCAAACGTAACATCAGAAAATTTTTGAATACTGTATGGAAAAAGCTTTATAAAGCCAATTCCCAGCAGTACAAAAACCACTAAACCAACTGTGAGCTTTGTAAAGGTTTTAGCCGAAAAAACAGCTTTATTTCCAAAGAAACTGACTAAAATAATTCCGAAGAAAGCGCTTGCAATTGCCAGTCTGGTGTTGATGTAAAACAGTACGATTAGTGAAAGTAGAAAAAACACAAAACGCCAAATTATATGTGTTTTTCTAATTTGGCCTAAAGCTTCTTTAAAAAAGTAGAAGTTTATCACTACCACAAATGCAACGTGCATATTGAGTGCTGGAGCGTGCATATTTATTGATCTTGCAAACTCGTAACCCATTTCCCAAAGGTCGGTTCCGTTGAGATATTTGTTGAATAATTCAGGAGAAATTATCGCAAATCTAATTAGGCAAAAACTTAGAATTGCCGTAGTAATCAAAGCGTAATAGCGTAAGATTAGAACGGTGTTGAGACGGTGATTTTGGCTTAAAATAAAAAGCGGCAAAAGCAAGAGACTTACGCGCTTTTCGGCATGTTTTATTCCTTCAGCAAAGACGTCATTATTCCAAAAAAACAGGAGATCTAACAAAAAAGGACTTGCAATAAACAGCATAAAAACAAGTCGTTTTCTGGTAAATTTCAATCTCTTAAAAAACACAAGATTATACGCCGTAAAAACAATCAATAGTATCGTTGCCGGAACTCTGAAAATCAAAGAAACTGCGAGAATAGTAAGCCATGCATTGTAACTAAACCGGTATGTTCTTTCTGAAACTATCATAGTACAATGCAAAATAAAGCAACGGCAATATCCCTATTTTATGTTTAACCGCAGAACCTAAGTCGGGCTCAAAAATCCCCTGAATGATAAAATAAGCGAAAACGAGGTAAAAAGCCCAGATTTCGTAAGAATAGCTTTTTCGCTTTGCGAGGCAATTTCGGTATAAAAACATCAGATACAGCGTAAGTATCAATTGCCAGAAGACAAAGGTCACAATCTGCGGCTCAAATAAGTGTTTAAAGCCATTTACAGGCGCATTTACAGACACAAAACCATAAATTATACCGTAGGTCTCCCCATACCAAGTATCAGTCTTTAGCGGAGATGTAATAGCAGAATTTGTAGCTTCTTTTCCCAGACGCTCTTCATTAAGCGTTTCGCGTGTGCTTTGAGACAAATATTCGCCCTTTACAAAACCGTATGACAGGCTTAAAAAAATTGCAATTAAAATTCCCGAAAAAATACCGGTAAGCACTTTTCGTTTAAAATTAATCAAGCTCGTTAGATAGATCACTCCTGCAATTATGGGAATCAAAACATAATATGGGCGGTACCAAACACCAAAAATAAACAGGCTCAAAAAGATTAAAACAATGGTTTTTGAAAGGCTGAAATACTGTTTTTTTAGAAGAAAAGGAACAAACGAAATAAAGATAAATGTGATGAACTCTTTGGAAGGCATCGAGATAAAAAAAGCAAGCATCAATATCAAAGAATAGGCTAAAGCATTACGCACGGTCAACTTTGCAAAACACTCAGGAATTCCCAATTTGTAAATGATAAACAACAACACCGGAAGCTGCATCAAAGCAACTAATGAAAAGGTTAAACTACCTAATCCCGTAATATCGTAAAAGAGCATGGTCACCGGGTAACTGCGCCAAACCCCTTTCTCATTGTAAAAATCTTCAGCAATAACGACCGCATCATAAAAAAAACGTGCTGGTAAGTAAAAAGGTGCTAAAATTCCGAGTATCAAAACCGCCAGTCCTAAAAGCCAATAAACCAATTTCGATCTTGAAATAAAGAGCTGCATTAGTGTAGAAAAATTTTGATGTTATCTTTTTTGTAAACCCAAAGCGCCGCGAGTAAATTCCAGAAAATCACACTTAGTGCCGAAGCGATGGCAGCGCCTTCCATTCCGTATTTTGGTATTAATAAAAAGTTTAAAAGCGCATTGAGCAGCACAGCAAAAATTAAGATGTATTGTAAAACCACTTGCTTCTTAGTCATATTGAGATACACTTGTGTGATACCACATAAAGTGCTCAAAAAGTGTCCTGTAATTAAGATTAATAAAGCACTATTGGCCTGTTCATATGCAGCTCCAAAAACCTGCAAAATAGATTTTGAAAAAAGCATTAAAAAAACCGAAAGTACAGTCGTCAAGATTACAATTACACGCACTCCGTTTTTCACCAAGGCTTGCAATTTTTGCTTATCTACCGCATACAAATTAGCGATTTTAACTGCTATAAACGAGCTTATTGTATTAACCACCGTAGAAATCAAAAAAATGATTTTTATAGAAGTCCCGTAGTACGCCAGCGTTTCAAAATCTGTGTAGCGTTTCAAGAAAAATACATCGATACTGATCAATAAATAAAAGCCCAGCGCACTTATAGCAATGGGAAGCGTGGCTTTTAAAACACTTTTAATGGGTATTTCTAAATCTTGATTTTTACGCTGAACGCGTTTTTTGTACTGAAAAAACACCTCAATGGAAGATATAATTGCCAAAACAAAATAACTGAGTAAAAATACCTCAACTACATAATGCTGTTCCCGAAGCAAAAACAGAATGAGTAAACCAATCCCAAAAGGGAGCTGTTTGAAAATGCCGCGGTATAATTCTGATTTTGGGTGCAATGCAAAACCCCTGAAGAATTCTGTATTCAACAGTGTGATGGCATAAAAAAAAAGACAAGCCGCAGCTTTAAGAATCAACGTGCCCGAAGTTTCATCATTAAAAACAGATTTATAAACCGAATCAGAGATATTCCAGGCTAGAATTAAAAGAACGATAGCGCCTGCCAATAGCAATAAAACCATTTTGAAATAAACCTTGAATAATGCACCTAGTTGTTCCTTTTTTGAAAACCTTCCGGAAAAAAATAAAATAGATTGATCTGTGCCCAGAATGGTAAAACCACCGATTAAAAAAAGTGCAGAACGCGTAAACTCATAAGCTCCTACTTCTTCTGCAGGATAAAAATTGGTAAGAAATAAGGTAATTCCAAAAAGAAAAATCACACCACAAACACGCAATATCAAAACCTGAAACCCACCTCGCAGAACCGAAAGATCTCCTAATTTGCTGAGCTGATTTCTGAATCTATTCCGCATAAAGTGTCATCAAATTATAAAACGGGTTGAGGTTGAAATCTTTTACAATTCGTTTTTGAATCGCTTTTTAAAGCGATTCAATGCATGGTAGCAAACAAACAAAAAGACCAGTAAAACCGGAATAATTAAAACCAATACACTTCTTAAAGATATCTTTTCAACCCAAGCGGACTTAGAATATACTTTGAAAACAGCATCTAATTTTGTTACTTTTTGCTCTAAAATTCTGTTATTAAGCAGTAATTCTGTCTTAGAATTGAGAATCGCACTTGTTGATGAATTCTCATTATTTGCTAAAACATTAAGCGATGTGTTTCCCTGTTTTAAGGCGGCAGAAACATTAGTAAGCACACTGTCTATCTGACGAATGGAAAAATTATTAGCTTCTATTTCCTTTTTCATGCTTGATACAGCTGCTATTCTTTTTTGCTGTAAAAACGTATTGGATTCAAGATATGCCATAACTGCATCCAGATCTACTAAAGAATCTGAAGCGACGAGGACAATGCGATGTAAATCATAAGCGGGAGCATACAAAGGTTTATCGTAAAACGCAGATTTATCTGAATAATTCTCAGAAATTCTGGGAATAATATCCTGCGGCAAATCTTCCAGATTCTTTAAAACACTTGTAATATCTTCAATAGGTTCAACAGCAATTTTCTTTAGATTTTCGGTTGAAAAATCAGTACTAAATTTGTGATTTTCATTTTTTAAGCTTTTTTCAATTTGCTCAACTTTTCCATAGAGATAAGCGGTGCTTTTTACATTAGGAGCAACAAGTATTTCTGCAGTTTGTAAGGGCTTAATGAGCTTTGATAAACCATAGCCCACAACCACTCCCAGAATAATCAGACCAATAATGATGAGCGCTTTTCTAACAATAAACCGACCAAAACGATAGGCATAAATCAAGCACTTTTTAAACAGATTTCGCATCCCTCTAAAAAGATCAAACAGATCTATATCTTGATTTTTGTCTTGGCTCATTTAGTCTCTAAATATCTGTTCTAGAATTTGCTCAGTGATTAAATAAGTTGGTTTAACACCCGTAGTTCCTAATCCCCCTGAAGCCAGTGTACTTCCTGTTTCTAACGGGTTATCTGAAGCATAGTACGCATAACGTACTTTCACCTCATCGCTGATACTTCCGCGTAATTTTGCAGCTGCCTGAATCGCTTTTTGATAATGTGCGCCTTCCATCTCCAGACCTATAACATTCCAGGTGCTCTCGTAAAAGAAGCGCAAAATATCTCTGTTTTGAAGTGAAGTCCCTAGTACGGTAATCATCGCTCCATCAAATACTGAAATCCCGTGACCTTCCAAATCCTCTTTTTTAAGTTGGTTTTCAAACGGATAATTATCTGCAGTCCCTTCAAATAAATGCGCAGAAGGAATCATAATATCGCCTTTTCCGCCTTCTAAAATTCCGGCTTTACCCATTATAGAAACCGACTTTACATCAAGATGCACCGTTTTACGTTTGTCTTCATAGGGCTTCAGCAACTCTTCCATCGTCTCGTATGCCTGCTCACCAAATGCATAATCCATCACGATAATAACCGGCTCTTTTCCTTTTATATACTCCGTTTTTGAACAGAAATTATTTTGAGCCAAATCTAGCTTTGCCGTGTCAAATATTTGCACGTCAATGTTGGTCCCACTCTGATCTGGAATGAAGAGCATCCCATGTTGTTGTGCGGTTTTCTCAACGCGTGAACGCAGTTTGCCACTGCCGGCATTGCTCAAGGTCTCGTAAATCTCCAGGTTGTTCTTTTTAACCATTTCTTTAGCTAATGCAACCGGAGCAAAAAGCGTATTCATCACACTGTGCATATTGGCACTAATGATATGAATAGGTCTTCTTAAAAGATCTTTATTTTCTAGTTCTTTTTTAATGTTATCAGCCCAAACTTCTCCGTGAATGTGATGTCCAAGACGCTCCCGTAAAACCGGTGAAAAAGTAACTAAACGCTTATCGTTCTCCACAATTTCTTCAATTGCGCGTTTACCCAGCCAATACACTAGTTTTAAAAAACGCTTTTCATTATTAGGTGCCGAAAATTTGCTGTAAATCGAAGAAACCTCGTGAAAAGTTCGGCCTAAAATATTTGCGGTGTGGGTTAATGCAATCTCGCGATCTTGCTGCGAAAGTGGCTCTTCTGCAAGAACGGCTTTCTCCAGTTTTTGCCAATCGCGGGTGGTATGCCCCTCTTCATTAATCACAACACGTTTCATAATCTTGTGTGACTCTACAAAAAGAAATGTAAGGTGCGTCAAAATATCATAAATCTCAGAGCGACCTCTGGTGATTTCAATATTCATTTGCTCATCATCTATGCGGTAGCAATTGCGACGACGCTTAGGCGGAACAATAGGTTTAAAATGTGAATCTTTATAACCTTCATCACTTGTGAGATTGATATACCTGCACTCCTCAATACCTTCCGGAAGGCGATCAATTACATAAAGCAATCCATTTAATTCTACTTTTTCTTCGGCAATGGTACCGTAGATTTCAGGACGAAGAATTAAAAGTGCTTCGCGTAACGTTTCGCCAGAAACACCCATTGGTTTATAAAAACCTCTGTTAAACAAATGCCGCATGGTAATATACATACGCTCAATAGCTGCAGAGCTTTCTTGAGAACGGGTTCGATCTTGTTGTTTTATTAAACTCATTAAATCAAATATACTTTTTTAAAAATCAAGTTTGTCGAGGGCATCTGCAATAGTGCGATCGTTTGATAATCTAGGCAGTTTATTTTGTCCGCCCAATTTTCCTTTTGACTTCATATACGCATTAAAGCCACCCTGCGGAATTACTTTGATTTCTAATGTTTTTAAAATTTTTCCTGTTATTAAATCTTTATAATAACTGTTTTGTTCCTGAAGCTCTTTGTCTATCGCATTTGCGAAAGCTTCAAAATCTTCTGGCTGAGTATCAAATTCTATAAACCACTCGTGATACGGTAAGCCAGTTTCCGGATTGATTTGCGGTGCTACGGTAAATTCACTTACCTGAGCTTTAAATTGGCTCGCTGTGCTCGCCAGAGCTTCTTCTACCTCCTTACCTATTACATGCTCTCCAAAAGCCGAAATAAAGTGCTTTATACGTCCCGTAACAACAACTCTATGAGGTTTTGTTGAAGTAAACATCACCGTGTCACCCACATTGTAAGCCCACAATCCGGCGGTTGTAGAAATAATCATCACATAATTTACACCGATTTTGACTTCGCCTATGGTTAAACGCTGCGGATTCTTATTAAAAAATTCGTCTGCTTTTATAAACTCATAGAAAATACCTGAATTTAAAAGCAGCAACATCCCTTTCTCGTGTTGTGAATCCTGAAAGGCAAAAAAACCTTCACTTGCGGGATACAACTCGATACTATCAACTTTACGACCTATGAGGTTTTCAAACTTTTTGCGGTACGGCTCATAATTAACACCGCCATAAATAAACAGGTTAAAATCTGGGAAAATGTCTCCAATATCTTTTCCGGTTTTAGCCTGAAGTTTTTCAAAATACATTTGCACCCAAGGTGGAATACCGCTAATCACGCTCATATTCTCAGGAAGAGTTTCTGCTACAATTGCATCAACTTTAGACTCCCAATCTTCAATACAATTAGTTTCCCAACTTGGCATTCGGTTTTTCTGAAGGTAACCGGGAACATAATGCGCCACAATCCCAGATAGTCTTCCGGTCTTGATGCCATTTTTTACCTGAAGCTCTGGGCTTCCTTGTAAAAAAATCATTTTACCATCTACGAACTTACTTTTTCCGCTTTCGGCGATATAATGCAAAATTGCATCACGTGCTGCGTTAACGTGCATCGGCATAGATTCACTCGTAATAGGAATGTATTTTGCTCCAGAAGTTGTCCCTGACGTTTTAGCAAAATACTCTGGCAATCCCGGCCATAAAACATCAGGTTTGCCGCCAACTACTTCTTCAACATAGCTTTTCAACGCCTCATAATCCCTTATAGGAACCTGTTTTGCAAAATCTTTATAAGACTGTATGTTGTCAAACTTATGGTCTTTTCCAAAATGGGTATTTGCAGCATTTTTAATCAAATACTCAAAAACCTTCTGCTGAGTTTCTTCAGGATTTGCACTCCATTTTCGTGTCTGCTTAGCAATGTATTTAGCAAAGATTTTTGCTGAAAAAGATTTAATAGACATTATTCAAATGAAATATAATTAGTAGGATCTACTGGGTACCCGTTGTTCCAGAGTTCAAAATGTAAATGCGGTCCGGTAGATAATTTTCCGGTAGAGCCGGCGGTTGCGATAACCTCTCCTGCTTTTACCAAATCACCCTGATCTTTTGTGAGCGAAGCGTTGTGTTTATAAACCGAAATCAAATTATTACCGTGATCTAAAATAATCACATAACCTGTTTCTGCTGTCCATTCTGAGAAAATAACGATACCATCAGCTGCAGCTTTTATGGCTTCATTCTTAGGGACAACTACATCTACGGCATAATGCTTTTCTTCTGCGTCATAACCTTGGGTGATATTACCTTTCACTGGTGGAAATAATGAAAAACTAACTGTTGAAGATGCGGGTTCAAAAAGATTGTATCGATCTTCATTAGCAACCTGTTCGCGCAACAAACTATCTTCTTTAGAAATCTGAATATCGAGTCCGCCGGTATCTCTAGGTTCGATAAGTAAAATAGAGTCTTTATTAAAATCTACCTCATCCACATCACCGGTAAGTACCTTTTTTATGCTCGAATAATATTGCTGGTTTATATCTAGCTGACGCTTTAAAGAATCAGTCTCAAACATCAATTCTGTCGCTTGGCGTTTGAGTTTCACCGAAGAATAACCCGGTATGTATTCGCGAAGCGGAGTATAAGCAATTAAAAAGGTGGTTAGCGCGATAAGAATTATAATCGAAAAGCCAACAACTATAAAAACATTGAGGCGCGTAAGCTTGAATGAAACACGCTCTTCAAACGTATCTTCATTAAGAATAAGTAGCCTGTATTTGTGTAAGAGGCGCTTTTTAAACTTCTTTCTTTCTTTAGATTTTGCCATAAAAATCAATAGTTAAGCAAATATAAAATTTAAAAGGCATAACCCGACTGCTAAAGTTTTCAAAGGAAATGTCTATTCTTACGAATTCTTGTTATATTTACGGTCTAAATTATCATGATATGAATGCATTAGCAATATTTTTAGGAATGGTAGGGCCTTGGCAGATAGGACTTATCGTGGTTGTAATACTTTTACTTTTTGGAGGAAAGAAAATACCAGAGATGATGAGAGGGTTAGGAAGCGGGATTAAAGAGTTTAAAGATGCTTCTAAAGATGAAGATGCTCCACATAAATCTGACGAAACAATCGAAGAAAAAAAGTCTTAACTCTTAACGCGTTTAAGAGTATAAAAAAAGCCCTTTAAGTTTTACTTAAAGGGCTTTTTTCTTGTGTTCTATTTTATGGATTAGTCTACAAATTCTACTGAGCGTAAAATAGATTCCAATTCAAAAATATTATCTCTTTTATTTGCTGAAGGTTTAAACACAAAACCTTCTAAAACTAAATATCTGTTGTTCTTTTTATCGTCAACAGTGAAGTTTACAAAAGGTCCTGCCATAAAGCGACCTTTTACTTCCCACATACCTTTCATTTGGTAGGCCGGTTTCCCGTCTATTGTAGTTTCACTTAGATAAGGAGCAAAAGCTTCTTCAGTAATAAAGCGCATTCCTTCAGTTACCGTGATATTATCGCCGCCTATAGAATCACGCATTTTAATCAACGAGCCTATGATATTAGAGTCTTTATTGATGAGATTATAAGGTACTTCGTAAACTGTGATGTTCATATCCCCATTAGGAATATCTTTTCTAATCCAGAAAAAGTCTGGGTCTTCTTTTGCATAACGATACGCTGACGGAAACTTCATAGTAATCCCAAAAGCTTCAGTTAGAGGCTTGTCTTCTTTAAGTGATAAACTTATACGTCTAATTTTTTCTGTAATCTCAGCATTTTTATACGTGTCAACAATCTTAGCACTATCTTTTTTGATGAGATTTATAATCTCTTCTTCTGTAGGGCCTTTAAGAATAATACCCGTTTGAGGACGTGCATATTCGTCTTTAACAACTTCTAATGATGCAGTATCTGCCTGTTCCACTTTTAGAAACGTACGTTGTTTCCGCATAAAACCAGAAAATGCCTCATTGGGCATCTGATTGATCTCAAACATAGGTTCTACCTGAGGTAGACCATTTACGGGACCTGCTAGTTTTTCTCTGATATTTTCACCTACCAGACCAGACCATAAATCATTAGGCATTACAACCGTAAGATTGTTCAATCCGCCAGAAGATGCGGATAATATCTTACCTTGAGGTTTGTCATTACAAGCTACGAGAGCAAAAAGAAAGAAGGCTAAAAGTAGTTTTTGCATAATAAAAATCTATTGTAGTTAGTTAGCTATAACCAAGGTCATCCCTGGTTTTAGTTTAGTACCACTAATATCGTTCCAAACTTTAAGATTTTCTGCACTTACGCCAGGAAATTTACGGGCGATCTTCCATAAACTGTCTCCACGTTGCACTACATATTTCTTTTCACCACTACTTACAACAGATTTTGAACTCCCTTTAGAAGGGTTTGTAGCCATAGGTTTACTTGGGTATAAGCTCAATCGCTGTCCTATTCTTAGATTATTAGATCTAAGGTTATTCCATCGTTTTATTTGCGAAACGCTTACACCATATCGAGAAGCGTTTTTTCATCACGCTCCAGCTCCTTTTTTGCAGTATTGTAAATATTTTTTTCATTAGCTACGAAAGGTCCTATTGCAGTAATAGGCAAACGCAAATAGTACTTTTCTTCTTTAACATAAGGAATTACATCTAGCTTATAAGCAGGATTTAAAAACTGAATTTCATTTAAGGAAACTCCTGTATACGCTGAAACTTGCTGAAGGGTGATGGTCTCTTTAACCCGAATGGTATCGGTTTCAAAATAATTTACATCAGGTTGAGCCGGATGATACCCATGTTCTTCGGCATATTCAAAAATGTACATCGTGGCCAAAAATGCCGGAATGTAACCCGCTGTTTCACGTGGTAAATGATGACGAATATTCCAGTAATTAGTTCGCCCGCCACTGCGGCGTATGGCTTTACTCACATTACCAGGACCTGAATTATAAGAGGCTAATGCTAAATCCCAATCCTCAAAAATCTCATAGAGCTTAGATAAATATTGCGCTGCAGCTTCCGTAGAAAGAATAGGATCCATACGCTCATCTACATAAGAGCTAACGTCCAAACCGTATAACTTACCGGTGTTGAACATAAATTGCCACATACCCGTAGCTCCAACACGAGATTTTGCGCGTGGCCTTAAAGCAGATTCTACAATTGCTAGGTATTTTAATTCGAGCGGCATATTGTGCTTATCAAGCGTTTCTTCAAAGCCTGGGAAATAAAAATGGGACAATCCCATCAAACGCTCTAAAGTAGGTTTATGACGCTTTAAATAGCCTTTTATGACATTCTCAAGTGAGCGATTGTACTCCACATTAAATGGAGTGCGTGCATCAAGCTCTGCTAAGCGTTGTTTAAGAACTTCGGTAGTGAGTTCTGGATAATCTACATCTTCATAGTCAATATCATTTACTATAGCAGATATAGAGTCGTAAAGTGTACCTGTTGTAAGCTCTTCCATCCAGAGTCTATCAATCTTTGCGGCATATTTACGATCATTCAGGTTTTGCAGGGTACTGTCCCACACCACTTCTTTATATAAAAAAGGCTGCTTTTTCTGGGCAGTATTGCTTCTAGCAATTTCCTGTTCCATTAAAAGCAGCTTTTCTTTTAATTCTATAGTATCAACTATTGGAAGTGTTCTAGACACATCATATGTATCAAGACTTGTCGGTTTCTTTTGAGCATTTAAGCTCATTGTGGTCATGACTACAAGTGCACAACCTAGACGATAACGTTTTTTCATACCTCTTTACAACGATAAAAATGCGAAAGTCGTATTTTTAAATCGAAATCTAAAACGCCAAATTCATTCAGTATTGCGAAGCTAATTAATCACGTATTGCAGCAATACCCGGAAGCTCTTTACCTTCAAGCATTTCTAGCATTGCGCCACCACCTGTAGAAACATAACTTACTTTATCTTCAAAACCAAATTGTTTTACAGCAGCCACACTATCACCTCCACCTACAAGAGAAAAGGTTCCATTCTTGGTAGCATCTGCAATAGCATTTCCTAAAGCGATTGTACCTTTTGCAAAAGGCTCCATCTCAAAAACACCTAAAGGACCATTCCAAAGAATTGTTTTACTGTTTGCAACAACCTGAGCAAAATTTTCTAAAGACTTAGGACCTGCATCAAGACCTTGCCATCCATCAGGAATGCTGTCTATTGGCTCTACTTTTGTATTTGCAAATTCAGAGAAGCTATCTGCCGCAAGAACATCTACAGGTAAATGAACATTTACATTTTTCTCTTTTGCTTTTTTAAGAATTTCTAATGCCAATTCTTGTTTATCATCTTCACAGATAGAGCTTCCTATCTTTCCGCCTTGCGCTTTGATAAAGGTATAAGCCATACCACCACCTAAAATTAGGTCATCAACCTTGTCCAATACATTTTCAATAACCGTGATTTTAGAAGAAACTTTAGCTCCGCCTAAAATAGCCAATACTGGCTTTTCATTGTCGTTAAGCACCTTATCAATGCTTTCAATTTCTTTAGCTAAAAGGTATCCGAAGCATTTATCTTCTGGAAAAAACTGAGCGATTATAGTCGTTGAAGCGTGTGCGCGGTGAGCTGTACCAAAGGCATCATTCACATAAATATCTCCCAATTTTGAAAGTTGCTCAGCAAAATCTTTATCTCCATTTGTCTCTTCCTCGTGATAACGTAAGTTCTCTAAAAGAAGAATCTCTCCCGGCTCTAATTCAGCTGCTGCTTTTTCTGCAGTTGCACCTACACAATTTTCAGCAAATTTAACCTGAACACCTATGATTTCAGAAATCTTAGCAGTGATATGCTTTAAAGAGAATTCTGGTTCGTTATCCTTCGGTCTTCCTAAGTGAGACATTAAAATAGCAGAACCACCATCTTCTAAAACTTTTAAAATTGTAGGTTTTGCAGCTTCAATACGAGTAGCATCTGTAACCTGGTGATTTTCATCTAAAGGAACATTAAAGTCTACACGAATTAGTGCTTTTTTATTTTTAAAATTAAAATCTTCGATGGTTTTCATGAATTCGTTATTTGTGATTTCAGTAATTAATTAGTAGTTTCTCTTTGAGAGAAAACACGCCATTCAAGGGCGTGCTGTAGCTAACAAATATAACAGATAGGTTCAAAAAATACGTTACATTTCTGTTATATTTGAGCCCATGTTATTTCAAACTATACTCGGTCAGAATTTTATAAAAAAACACCTCACTACCAGTGTTGACCGCAAACGCGTGGCTCACGCCCAATTATTTGTAGGTACCAGCGGTAGCGGCGTCTTACCGTGTGCCATCGCTTACGCACAATATTTAATTTGTAGCAACACCGAAGGTGAAAATACCGGTGGCTCTACTTCTTGCAATTTAAAGTTTGACCATCTGGCTCATCCTGATTTGCATTTTGCCTATCCTGTGGCAACCACAGATAGCATAAAATCGCATCCAGTATCTGATAATTTTGCAAAAGAATGGCGCAGTTTTATAAAGCAAAATCCTTACGGAAGCCTTTATGACTGGCATCAGCACATAGGTATTGATAAAAAACAGGGAAAAATAGGTGTAGATGAAGCCCATGATATCGTCAAAAAACTTTCTTTAAAATCCTACGAAGGAGGTTTTAAAGTGATGATTATCTGGATGGCTGATAAGATGAATAGCGCTGCTTCTAATAAATTGCTAAAGCTTATAGAAGAACCGCCACAAAAAACGGTTTTTATACTCATTGCCGAAAATGAAGATCTCATTTTAGACACTATAAAATCACGCTGTCAAATACTTAAATTTCCTCCTTTAGCAGCAGAAGCTTTAGAAACAGCACTCATAAATGAGCACAATTGCAATGCTTCGGAAGCTAAAAAACTAGCTATAAAGGCACACGGAGATTACAATCTGGCAATGCATTTACTAGATCACAGCAGTGATGAAGAAGAATTTGAAACTTGGTTTGTAAGCTGGGTCCGTACAGCATTTAAAGCTCGCGGAAATAAAAAATCTATCATTGATCTAATATCCTGGAGTGAAAGTATTGCCTCAAAAGGAAGAGAAACTCAAAAGAATTTTTTAGGCTACTGTGAAGATTTTTTTAGGCAAGCCATGCTACTGAATTACGGTGCTACCAATCTCGTATATTTACAACCGGTAACCCAATTTGAACTCGCAAAATTTGCTCCATTTATTCACGGAAACAATATAGAATCTCTTATTGAAGAGTTGCAAACTGCTGCTTACCACATAGAACGCAACGGAAATGCGAAAATCATTCTTACAGATCTTTCTATAAAACTTACCCGTTTATTACACACTAAAGCATAAAAAAAGCAGCCAATGAGCTGCTTTTCAGTTTCTTTTTTAAAACAAATTATTCTACAGCTGTTGTATCTGCAGAAGCTTCCGTTTTAACAGGTTCAGTTGAACCTGACGAATAATGCTTATTTAAAGCTTCTAAAACTTTGTCTGTAATATCTAATTCAGATTTACCATAAAGCACATTACCACTTTCATTTTTACCGTAAATAAAATCGTAACCGTTTTCTTCACCATAGTTATCAATAAACTTTCTTACTTTACTGATTACTGAATCTACAGCTATCTGACTCTCTTGTTGAATCTGACCGCCACGGCTTTGTTGCATTTGTTGAATTTCTTGTTGAAGTGTTCCTAATTCTTGCTCTTTTGCCTGGCGTTCTGCAACACTCATGGATTGTGCGTTTTTTTGATACAAATCTACTTTAATTTGAAAAGCTTGAATTTTTGGTTCTAAATCAGCTCGTACATCATCTGTAAGTTTGGTGTATTTATCTTGAACTTCTGTCATTTCTGTATAATCCTCAAATAACTTTTGAGTATCAACAAAAGCTGATTTTGATTTTGAACAACCGATAAGGCTTAGTGCAATTAATAAAATGCTAAATGTAGTTTTCATAAGTTTTTTAAAATTTGGCGTAAAAGTAATTAGTTGGTTTAAATAAGAACTCTATTCTTCAGAAATAATATCTATTTATAAAATCTATTTTAATTTAATCAAAAATAACAAATTCCTATTAAAATTAAACCCCTCAGAGCTTATCTAAGAACGTTTTGATGATTTCTAAATAATAACTAAAGCTTTAGCCTTAAAACAGCTTTAAAGAGGCTTATTTATCTAAATTGATTCTTTTGAGTACATAAATAAGGGAAGAATACTCGCCAGAACGATTTGCCTTTAAATTAGAGCGTAAACCATTAATAAATGCCGGAATAAATTTTAATTGAGAACCTTTGTATTTTTCTGAAAGTAAGCTCACATAAAATGAATCAAAGATTAAAGGTTTTTGATCTATAACTTCAAATCCGTTTTTACTAAAAAGTTCATTTATACTTTTAGCTGAAAAGTGATGCAAATGTCTAGGCACATCCCAAGCTGCCCAGAATTCTTTATAAGCTTTAGCGTCGTAAGAATTAAAATTGGGAACTGCTATTATAAGTGTTCCATTTTTATCAAGATGCTTAGCTAACCAATTCATTTGTTTTTGAAGATCGGGTACATGTTCTAAAACGTGCCACATTGTAATCACATCAAAAGTTTGCTCCCCTAGTCCACTTTCATCTGCATTTAATGAAAGATCTTTTGTCGCTGCATGAGTTCTTGCGATTTCGCTGGGTTCTATTCCTTCAACTTCCCAGCCTTCATTTTTTGCAATTTTTAAAAAATCACCGGTACCAGCACCAATATCTAAAAGTGATCCTGTTATTGAATAATTAGAGATAAGTTTCAGCTTTTTCTTCAACATATAACTTTTTACAAGCTGATATAATTTTTCGACAGCGCCTTTTTTGGAATCGGTGTGAGAAATATAATTTTCGCTTAAATAATACTTTTCAATATTCTGAGGAATTGGATTTGTACTATACATATCCAATTCTTCATTATAAATAAGATCAAATTTTTCTTTAGAAACAGAATGATCTTTGATATTGATTTTAGATTTTTTATTCAAGGAATGTTTACTTTTTTCTGAATTTTAAACTGATTGTTTCACGTGGAACTATAAATTCATCTTCCCATGTAAACCAACATAACCGAAATATCACTTGGTGAAACTCCACTAACTCGTGAAGCTTGAGAAATAGTTGTGGGTTGGATTTTGGTTAATTTTTCACGCGCTTCATAAGACAATGATTTCAACTTCGTATAGTCAAAATCAGCAGGAATCTTTATATTCTCTAAGCGCTGTAGTTTATCTGCATTCGCTTTTTCTTTTGCGATATAACCAGAATATTTAATTCTAATTTCTGCTTGCTCTAAAACTTCAATATCCAGATTATGTTCTGCAACGTAATCTTTCACATCATTAAAAGATAACATATCATTGAGATCAATCTGAGGACGACTAAAGATTTTAACCATCTTATCAGATTGCTTCATTGGCGTTGTACCCTTCTCAGCTAATACAGGATTTGCCTCTTCCGGAGCAATACTTGTAGTATTGAAAAAATCTACTAGACTTTGAGCTTCACTTTCCTTTTGTTCTAAAGCACGCATACGCTCGTCATTAGCGAAACCTATTGCATGAGATAAAGGCGTTAACCTACTATCTGCATTATCCTGACGTAAAAGGGTTCTATACTCTGCACGAGATGTAAACATTCTGTACGGTTCTTTAGTTCCTTTAGTGATCAAATCATCAACTAAAACACCGATATAAGCTTCATCTCTTTTTAAAATAAAAGGATCTTTTTCCTGAACTTTTAAGCTAGCATTTACACCTGCAACTAATCCTTGAGAAGCTGCTTCTTCATAACCTGTAGTTCCATTAATCTGACCTGCAAAATATAATCCAGAAACCAATTTGGTCTCTAAAGTATGACGCAATTGTGTAGGTGGAAAGTAATCGTATTCTATTGCATAACCGGGTCTAAAAAACTTCACGTTTTCAAAACCTGCGACTTGACGCAATGCTTTAAATTGAACTTCTTCTGGTAAAGAAGTAGAGAAACCATTCACATAATATTCAATCGTATTCCATCCTTCAGGTTCAACAAAAAGTTGGTGACGATCTTTATCTGCAAAACGGTTAATTTTATCTTCGATAGAAGGACAATATCTAGGTCCTGTACTTTGAATTCTTCCATTAAACATGGGTGAACGATCAAAACCTTCGCGAAGCAAATCGTGAACTTCAGGACTTGTATAACTCATCTGACAAGACCGTTGATTTGTGAGTGGTTTAGTCACATTACTGTAACTAAATTTCTGCGGATTGTCATCCCCAGGTTGCTCTATCATTTTAGAGAAATCTAAACTTCTACCATCAACGCGTGGCGGAGTTCCGGTCTTCATTCTCCCGGAATCAAAACCTAAATCAATAAGTTGCTCTGTAATACCAGTTGAATTTCGTTCTCCTGCTCTACCTCCACCAAATTGTTTATCTCCAATATGAATTAATCCATTTAGAAAAGTACCGTTAGTAAGAATAACAGATTTGGCCTTTATTTCAATTCCTAAAGAAGTACGAACACCAGTTACGCGATCTCCTTCTACTAAAAGACCATTTACCATCTCCTGATAAAAATCGAGATTAGGAGTGTTTTCTAACATCAAACGCCACTCTTCTGCAAAGCGCATACGATCACTTTGCACACGAGGACTCCACATGGCGGGACCTTTACTTTTATTGAGCATTTTAAACTGTATAGCTGTACGGTCTGAAACGATACCACTATAGCCTCCCATTGCGTCAATCTCGCGTACAATCTGCCCTTTAGCAATACCCCCCATAGCCGGATTACAAGACATCTGTGCAATGTTTTGCAAATTCATAGTAACCAATAAGGTGCTGCTCCCTGTGTTAGCTGCAGCAGCTGCGGCTTCACAACCAGCATGTCCTCCTCCTACTACAATAACATCATATGTCTGATCAAAAAAACTCATTGTTCCACGTGAAACATTTAATTATACTTCCTTTAAAAATGGGCGCAAAGATACTTAAAATAAAGGCGCTAGCAATAACTTAGGTATTCCATAGAATAAGACACTCATCTTCCTTAGCTCGCATGATATTCTTTTCTTTATTTGTCTTATCACCATATCCACACATATGTAATAACCCATGAGAAATTACACGAAGTAATTCCGTATTAAAAGACACCTCAAATTGCTCAGCATTTTCAGCTACACGATCTGTACTTATATAGATCTCGCCATTCAAAATTTTATTTTCAGTATAGTCAAAAGTGACTATATCAGTAAGCGTATCATGGTTTAAAAACTTCTTGTTTATATCTAAGAGAAAATCATCAGAGCAAAAAACATAACCTAATAAATCGATACCATAAGACTCTTTCAGAGCAATACCCTTTAACCACTTCGTAACGCGTTCTTCATTATCAAGAACGAAATCATTTTGACTACTAAATTCAATCATTACTTTCTTTAAAATATTCTTTTACTCTACGTTTATAATATCCATCCAAGGGCAATTTATCACGGTTTAATATCTCCTGAGAATTGAAATACTTTTTAATTTCAGGAAGTTCATTAGTCGTATTATTTTGAAAAGATGACGTATTGGAATTAGATTCCCTTTGATTGTTTTTGTCTTTTTTATTTTCAGCATCTTTTAACTTTAAAAATTGCTGAATCACATCACTCATACGCTTTTTGGCATTCTGAGAATTACCAGATAAAAGATCTTCTTGAATCAGATCTAATTGCTCTAAGGCCTTTTTTGCCTCTTCCTCTAATCCATTCTTTTCAATCAAATCTTGCAACTGATTACGTATCGCTTCTTGCTGCTTATAAACTTCATATTGTCTGGCCAATTCAGTTTCAGAAATTCCATTTTCTTCAGCACCACCTGTTCTATTTTGGCGTCCAGAATTTGCTCCATTTTCACCTTCTCCTTTACTACCTTTCTCTCCAGAACTTCCTTCTTTAGCCTCTTCTTTTCCCATTGCTTTTTTATCACCATCTTCTCCTAATTTATTTTGCAATTCCTCTTGAGACATTATAATATCAGAAAGTTGCTTGCCGGCACCTCCGCCTGCATTAGGAATTGGCATCGGCATACCACTAGAACCAGAACCCATAGCAAGAGATAATTGCTGATTCATATTATCTAAAATATCAGATAACATATCTGCTAATTTATTAGCCCCCGCAAACACATATTGCTGACTAGAAACCCCTTTTACAACATCATTATCTGCTAATCGCTCTAAGGTTTGATCCAAATTATAAGTAATCGAAGTCAATTCTTTATTGATGTCTTCTTCAAGAATTGGGTTGCGCAATGAAAGCACAAACAAACTATCATCAATATGCTTAAAATTTTCTTTTAAAGTATTCTGATGCACTAAATATTTTGAGAATGCCGGATTTGAATTGTTGATGTTTTGAAACATATCTTTCAGATCTTCCTGATCAAAAGAGAACACCATAAGGTTATCTAATATTTGCCGAAGCATTTCAACATCTTCTTCTAATTGTTGAGCGCCTCCACCTCCAGCACTCATCTGTTGCATCATTTGCTCCCCCATTTTTTGCATCTTCTTACCAGCATTTTTTTGATTCGATTTTGTATCTTTCTGTTGTTGAGATTCCCTTTCAGTATCTTTTGGTTCAGACTTAAGTTTATCTAAAGCTTCTTGCTGTTCTTTTTCGATATCCCTTTTCTGATCTTTGTTATCCGGAAGCTCTATAGGTTGCTTCAACTCCTCATTTTCCTTATCCAAATTATCCAATTCTTCCTTTAAATCTTGAAAATCTTTATTCAACTCTTTTTGTTTTTCAGCAGAGGAAGACTCCTTTTTAAGACCCTCCTGAACTTGTTCTTCACCCAGCTTTTTTAGTTGTCTTCCTATACGGTCAGCTTTGGTCTGAATAAAAAATCGCTTGGTTAATTCCAGTAACTGCTCCATACTTCTGCTAGAGTTCTTACTATTCTTACTCATCTTATCAAGGCGATCTTTAAGCTCTTCATCATCCATCATATCTTGCAATTTATCGAGCTCATCAAGTAGTTTTTCTTGCTCTTCTAACTGCTTTTCATTATTCTCGATCCTCTTTTTTAAAAGTTCATTTGCAGGGGATTTTTCTTCACTTAACTTATCAAGTTCGTTAAGACTATTCTTTAATTTTTCAGAATAACTTTTCATTAAAATCTCCTGAGATTTCTGGCGCTGTAAGAAGGATTTCAGTTTACGTTTATCGTTAAAATCAAGACTGTTTTTTTCTTTCTGTAAATTTTGTAATTCTTTTAGGTCGCGCTCTTGTTCCTGCATTTTAGAAACAGATATATCTAAACCATTAATACTGTTCTCTTGGAGTTCTAATTGTTTTTCTATTGCTTCATCTTGGGATAATGAAGCATAGCTTTGTACATCAGACCGTATAGCTTTATAACCGTTTGGAGCATCATTATCTCGAACTTCAAAGTAATAATTATAACCAACTCCTTTCTCTAAATCTAAATTTCCAGGGAATGCAGTGTAAAATTGATCAACTGTACTTTGATTTATCGAAATTGGTTCTGCTTTCTTATTATTTAATTGATTATCAATATAATAAACTAATTTTAAATCTTTTAAACCATAATCGTCAGAAACAATACCCCTAAAATAAGTTTGTGTGTCATTTAGGCTATCTTTTTTTATGGTCAACTCCAATTCTGGATACGCATCTCTTATAACGTCAATTTTATAATTCAGTTCTTCATAGCGGTGCAGGTTAGAATTACTTGTTGCTATACTGTAATCTGTATTGTTGAAAAAACGTTTTGAAAAAACGAATTGTTTCTTTTGCTGATTAAACAAATAAATAGAATCACTAATCCATTCTAACCTATCCGCATTACGGGTATCAATATTCCAAGAGATTTTGGTTCCTTCGGGTATAGCGACCGAACCGGTATTTTGTATCGTTTCAGCGCTTCGATTTAAATAAACCGGAAAATCCAAATGCATTTTAAAATCTGAAATCAAGGGCGTCTTAACAACCGGAAGATTATGGGTGGAAGAATTAAAACCATTACCTGAAAACTGAAACTTTAAATCTTCAGTTGCTTGTTCTACGGTATAAGAAAAACGACCTCCTCCCCTATTTTTCATTAGGTAGGTTATACCGTTAAGATCTAGACTTACCTCTTCAGGAATTTTATCTCCTTCAACCTTAGCTAGAATTTCAACAGATTTTCCTTCAATAATATTTCGCTCTTCATTAAGCAGCACAAATTGAAAAGGTGCCGGCGGAATGTATTCTGTTTTATAATCCAAAACACGTTCTGCGCTTTCGCTAAAAAAAGAAGTGCCTTTACTCAGACTTATAGCAACAAAGACTAAAACCGGAATCAAAGCGTATTTAATATACTTTGCATTCTTTTTATAATTAATCGCAAGTGAAAAAGGAACCGCCTCGAGCTCTTTACTTTTTTGTAAAATACTAGCCTGAATCAAATCTGAATCACCAAAAGTATTTTTAAGCTGTAATGTGTTTAGTAATTTGTCACGCACTTCAGGAAAATGATTTCCTATAAGTTTTGAAGCGCTGTTGTAATCAATTCCTTTAGAAAGTTTAAATAATCTGAATAACGGAATTAAAATCAATCTAACAAGGAGCAATAATTCTACTCCAATAAAAGACCAAAATAAAAAGGCTCTTCCCCACCTACTAAACCAGAAAAAATATTCAATACCTACAATCAGTAAAACATAAGTAAGCCCAATCGCAATAAAAAACAGTAAACCTCTAAGAATCTCATTCTTGTAATATTTCTTGATAAACTGTTCTAATTTTTGCTCTAAAACTTTCATAAACCACTTGGTTTTTTGGTCTCTCTCATTTAATAACTAAAACTACAATTTTATAGTGTAGTGGGTTATACTAAAAGTTACAAGATATTATTGCATAGAATGACTACAAAGTATCCTTTCCAGTTTATAATTTCCATTATCGAGTAAAACAGAAACGTTCTAGTGTGTGTCAATTAGGGTTATTAAGTACCTTTACATCCTAAAATTTTACTATGTCTCAAAATGTACGTGTGCGTTTTGCACCCAGTCCCACCGGTCCTTTGCATATAGGCGGTGTACGAACAGCTTTATATAATTATCTATTTGCTAAAAAACACGGGGGAACCTTTGTTTTGAGAATAGAAGATACAGACCAAAATCGTTATGTTGAAGGTGCTGAAAATTATATAATTGAAGCTTTAAACTGGTGTGGAATTCCTTTTGAAGAAGGTCCCGGTAAAGAAGGTGGTTTTGGTCCCTACAGACAAAGTGAACGCAAGGATAAATATTTCGCATTCGCGGAAAAATTAATCGTTTCTGGTGATGCGTATTATGCATTTGATACCGCCGAAGCACTTGATGCCCATCGTAAAGAACACGAGGAGAATGGCAAAACATTTATCTACAACTGGCATAATCGCAACAAATTAGATAACTCACTTACGATTTCTGCTGAAGAAACACAGCTAAGAATTGAAGCAGGCGAAGACTATGTAATACGTTTTAAATCTCCAGATAGTGAGATTTTAGAACTCGAAGATATCATTCGGGGTTCTGTAGAAGTAGATACCAGTCTTCTTGATGACAAAGTACTTTTTAAAGCAGACGGGATGCCTACCTATCACCTGGCAAATATTGTAGATGATCATTTAATGGAAATCTCTCACGTTATTCGTGGTGAAGAATGGTTGCCATCACTAGCCTTACACGTGATGTTGTATCGTGCATTTGGTTGGGAAGCTCCTCAATTTGCGCACTTACCCTTAATTATGAAACCCGTAGGAAAAGGAAAATTGAGCAAAAGAGATGGAGACAAAATGGGATTTCCTGTTTTTCCTTTAGAGTGGAAAGATCCTAAAACAGGAGATAAGGCTTCCGGTTATCGAGAAGATGGGTATTTACCGGAATCAATGGTAAATATGCTGGCATTCTTAGGTTGGAATCCGGGAACTGAAAAAGAGATTTATACTTTAGAAGAGCTGGTAAAAGACTTTGATCTAGAACGTGTTCATAAATCAGGAGCTAAATTTGATCCTGAAAAGACAAAATGGTTTCAACAGCAGCATTTGCATTTAGCAACAGATGAATCTTTGGTGTCTGGTTTGCAGGCTATCTTAGCAGAAAAACAAATCAATTGTGATGATGCTTATGTGCAACACGTTATTCATTTGGTAAAAGATCGTGCTATTTTCATCGCAGATTTATGGGAACAAGGCAGTTTCTTCTTTGAAAGACCAACATCTTATGATGAAAAAGCAGCTAAAAAAGCCTGGAAAGAAGATACCGGAAACATCATGACTTTATTAACAAAAATCATCGCAGAAACTGAAGATTTTACAGCAGAAAATCTATCTGCAAACGTAAAAGATTGGATTCAATCCGAAGGTTTAAGTTTTGGGAAGGTTATGCAACCGCTAAGATTGAGTCTGGTAGGCTCTATGTCTGGACCAGATGTGTTTGAGATTGCTTCAACTATAGGTCAAGAAAAGACCTTAGAGCGCATCAGATTTGCGATAGAGACTCTATAAATACAAAACGATTCCTGCAGTAATAAGCCCTAGATTTCCTTTGAAGTTTATTGCTGCAGGATCTTTTAATTCAAGATCTTGGTCATTTAGTTTATTCAGTGCATTTGTAAATCCGTATTGATAATTTACTGTTAAACGTACATGCGTAAAACCTGCACTTATACCGGTCATAACAATACCATTTACCCGAGACCATTCTTGTAGATCTTCAGCTTGTAAATTGGTATATCCTTTTACAATCAGATTGCTTTGATCTCCAGTATCTAATTTCATTTTTCCGTTTACTTGTAAAACAGGTCCTGCTTCAATACTCAAGTGATCACCGGCAATCAAATAACTCAACAATAATTTAACCTGTGCCCCACTCCAAGTATATCCTACTTGTTCAATAGCTGTAGTACTTTCAGCATTTACAGCAATCGAAGTCTGCATAAAATCAACTCCAAAGATTAAATCAAAATCATTGTAAAAAGCAGAACGCTTAGATAAACCAACTAAGAAACCCGATTCCTGAGTGGTTTGAAAATTGGACGTATTTAAGTCTAATAAAGCATATTGCCCTTGTAAACCTATTCTATTGGAAGAGTAACTTTTACGTTGAGCCTGAATTGAAATTGAATAAAAAATTAGCAGAGAAAAGAAAAAATGCTTCAAAACGTTACATATTTTTAAAAAAGACGACAAATGTATTATATTATTGATAATCCTATTCTTTAATTTTTCAATTAATTAAAACTTAAAATATGTCACCAACATTTATCTTACCCATCATTCTCTTTTTTGGGTTAATCATTTTGATTTCGGCAGTGTTTATTGTCAAACAACAAACAGCTGCAATTATAGAACGCTTCGGAAAATTTACCAGCGTACGTAATTCCGGTATTCAGTTAAAAATTCCGATTATAGACAAAGTTGCGGGTCGCGTGAACTTACGTATTCAGCAATTAGATGTGATTGTTGAAACAAAAACTAAAGATGATGTTTTTGTAAGATTGAAAATTTCTGTACAATTTCAGGTAGTAAAATCTAATGTATATGATGCATTTTATAAGCTTGAAGATCCACAAAATCAGATAACTTCTTATGTATTTGATGTGGTGCGTTCTGAAGTGCCAAAAATGAAGTTGGATGATGTTTTTGAACGTAAAGATGATATCGCAATTGCTGTAAAAAGTGAATTGAACCAGTCTATGACAGACTATGGTTATGACATTATTAAAACGCTTGTTACCGATATAGATCCAGATCAGCAAGTTAAAATCGCTATGAACCGTATTAACGCTTCTGAGCGGGAGAAAGTAGCTGCAGAGTATGAAGCAGAGGCTGAACGTATTAAAATAGTTGCTAAAGCGCGCGCAGAGGCTGAAAGTAAGCGTTTACAAGGTCAAGGTATAGCAGATCAGCGTAGAGAGATTGCACGCGGTCTGGAGGAGTCTGTAGAGGTTTTAAATAACGTTGGTATCAACTCGCAAGAAGCTTCGGCTTTAATTGTAGTTACGCAACATTATGATACGTTACAATCTGTAGGAGAAAATACCAATTCTAATCTTATTTTGATGCCAAATTCTCCGCAAGCCGGTAGTGATATGCTCAACAATATGATTGCGAGTTTTGTCGCTTCTAACAAAATAGGAGAAGAAATGAAGAAAAAGCGCAATGACGAATTGGGAATACAAGCTAAAGCAAAAAAGAAATCGCAACCTAAATCACAGTCTGGTTATGATGATGATTTCACAGATTTAGACGACGATTTATCGAGATTATAGCTCAAATTGATACCCATAAAAAAACCGAGGCTTTCACCTCGGTTTTTTTATTTTTCTATTTCAATAGCAATTTATTTCTTATCGTCAATATTCTTGACTTTCACTTTTTTGATACCTAATATTTTATTAACTGCTTTAAGAACAACTGCTTTTTGAACAATAGCTCCTAAAGAACCTGCTACCAGACTTACGGGTGAAAAGGCATTTTTAGTATCATTTATACTTAATTTTAGTTGCTCTTCATCAATTTGCTGTTGCAACTTTAAAATTTTAAGATCGTTATCTATCTGATCAAATGATTTATATACTTTCATACTTATTCTCTTAAGTGTTTAAATTCTTCATCTAAAACTTCTTCTTGAGTAGACTCATTAAAAAAGACCTTAGAATATTTTCTTAAGACAATTTCTGTTATAAAAGATTTTCCAAAAAGTTTATAAAGTATAAATATCACTAGATATATACCCGCTACGATAAAATAGCCATAGCTCAAACTTTCTAAAGATTCACCTATTATTATAGCAATCCCAACAGAAATGAAAAGTATGAATATAAGAAAAATACTACCGCTTACCATTAGATTTACTAATGATACGGCACCATCCATCATTTTTTTAAAACTATCTAATTTGTAATATTCTAAACTACTATTTAGATATTTTTTTGCATCATCTGATACTTTATTTATGTGCTCTGAAATATTAAATATAGACATGCACGCTTATGCTTTTGCAGTTGGTACATCAATATTTTTTACCTCTTCAACAACTTCATCAGCAGTTTTAGCATTTTTCTTTCTTAATTCTTCTAATTTCTTTTCCATTGAAACTAAAATGTTATCAGCTTTAGAACTTGCCGTTTTTAAGGTGTCTTCTAATTTAGCATCAAAAGATTTCTTAGCATCCTTTGCAGAAGCAGATAAATGCTCAGAAGTTTCTTGAATTTGCTTTTCTAATTTCTTTTTAGCGTCTTTAGCATTTTTTGAGATTTTTTTTCTTGTTTTATCTCCACTCTCTGGTGCATATAATAGACCTAAACCTGCTCCTATTGCTGCTCCTGTTATTAATGCTAAAATTGTATTTCCTGTTTTTGACATGGTGATTGTTTTTAGTTATAATCAAAAGTAAGAATGTTAAAATCTAATCTCCGTTAATAACCGGTTAATAAATTGACTATTAACCTTAAAGGTATGCTAAAAAAGAGCCATTGAGACTCCTTTTAGTTGATATACGGTAATTTAAGAGTTAACTTTAATGAAACGCTCTTTTAAAATAAGCTTCTAACTTTAATTAGTTACAGCTGATTTAGTGATTCTTGAAGCAATTCATTATCAGAAGTTTTCATTTCTTCTAAATAAGCAGCTACTTCTACATCATTTGCATTTACCTTATCAAATTTTATAAGCACAATTAAAGTTTCTAAAACAGCTAATCGTGTACCTATTTTTTTAGCTGAAGTATTGAATAATTCTTTCAGTTCTTGAAAATCTACATCTTTTGCCAGTTCTCTAATTCTTGTGATTGCTTTTACACGCTTTTCATCAGGAAGCTGTGCTAACTTCTTACCTACTTTTTTGATTTCATTTAAAGCCGGTATCTGCGGAATTTGCTTTTTTGGAGCCGCTTTTGGCTGATTTTGATGCGTTGTTTTTGATTCTACTTTTGACCAAGTATCGCGTAAACCTACAGTTCTATTAAAAACTAAATGTTCTGCTGTGCTGTCTTTATCAACATTAAAATATCCTAAACGCTGAAACTGAAAAATATCTCCGGGTTTTACATTACTCAAACTGGGTTCTAAATAACCGGTAATGGTTTCTAATGAATTAGGATTAAGGTGCTGCATAAAGTCTACCTCTTTATCCCCATCTGGTGACTCATGATTAAACAAACGGTCATACAAACGTACTTCTGCTTTAATAGCTTGCTCAACAGAAACCCAATGTAGTGTTCCTTTTACTTTGCGCAGACTTGCTTCTGTACCGCTTCCACTTTGTGAATCTGCATCATAAGAACAATGTATTTCTATGATATTTCCTGCATCATCTTTAACTAGAGATTCACCTTTTATGATATAAGCGTTCTTAAGACGAACTTCCTTACCTAAAGTAAGTCTGAAATATTTGCTGTTTGCAGATTCTTTAAAATCATCTTTTTCTATATACAGTTCTTTAGAAAAAGGCACTTTTCTGTAACCCGCACTTTCATCTTCCTGATTATTTTCAGCATCGAGCCATTCTACTTGATCTTCAGGATAATTATCTATAATCAGTTTTACAGGATCTAAAACAGCCATCACACGCGGAGCCGTCTTGTTAAGATCTTCGCGAACATTAAATTCTAAAAGCGAAACGTCAATTACATTATCGCGTTTTGCAACTCCTACAGTATCTATAAAATTACGGATAGCCGCCGGGCTATAACCCCGTCTGCGTATTCCGGAAATAGTAGGCATTCTAGGATCGTCCCAGCCACTTACAATTCCCTCCTGTACGAGCTTAAGTAACTTACGCTTACTCATAATCGTATAACTGAGATTTAAGCGCGCAAATTCACGTTGTTTAGGTTTTACCCCATTTGTAAATACATTATCAACAAACCACTCATAAAGCGGTCTGTGTGGCTTAAATTCTAAGGAACACAAACTGTGAGAAACCTGTTCTACATAATCACTCTCTCCATGAGCCCAGTCATACATCGGGTAGATATTCCAGGTATTTCCCGTACGGTGGTGTGCTTTGTTAATAACCCGATACATAATAGGATCTCGCAACAACATATTAGGGGATTTCATATCTATTTTAGCACGTAAGACATGTACACCTTCAGCAAATTCACCTTTTGCCATTTTCTCAAAAAGCTCCAGATTTTCTGCAACAGAACGATCCCGATACGGACTGTTCTTACCCGGTTCTGTAGGAGTTCCTTTTTGTTCAGCCATAACTTCACTAGACTGTGAATCTATATAGGCTTTACCATCTTTTATAAGCTGAATTGCCCAATCGTATAATTGCTGAAAATAGTCTGAAGAATAACAAACTTTATCCCATTTAAAACCCAGCCATTTAATATCTTCTTGAATAGCATCTACATACTCTTGCTCCTCTTTTGAAGGATTGGTATCATCAAACCGAAGATTTACAGGAGCATTGTATTTCTCACCAAGACCAAAGCTTATGCAAATAGCTTTGCAATGACCTATGTGTAAATAACCATTGGGCTCCGGTGGAAATCTAAATCGTAAATCAGATTTAGGAAAACCGTTATTTATATCTTCTTCTACTATTTGCTCTAAAAAATTGAGAGCTACATATTCTTCTGCCATAGTTTGTGTCGTGCTATACTTGAGTCCTTCCTAATTTTAATAAAATTACAGACTCATTAGGTGCGTAAAATTACTAAAAAATACACGTGTTTACGGCTTTTAAAAAGGCTATTTAAAGCTGGTCATTCTCCTATTTCTGTAATTAGAAATAATATCTTTACAGTCTTAAAGTGCTTAAAAACTATGGGAACTATAAAACTAAACCGGGTAAAAGTATACGCTTACCACGGCTGTCTTATTGAAGAAGGCCAGATAGGATCTGATTATCTGGTAGATTTAAAGATCAAAACAGACCTTATTAAACCTGCTGTAACAGATAATTTAAGCGATACAGTAGATTATGTACATCTCAATAAAATAATTAAAGAAGAAATGGCACAGCGCTCTAAACTTCTTGAACATGTATGTGATAGGATTCTAAATCGTTCATTATCAGAAATATTACAAATCACTAAGGCTAAGGTTACCGTACGTAAAATAAACCCACCAATAGGTGGAGATGTAGCTTCTGTAGGAGTAACTATGACTAAAAAACGTTAATAGCTTTTATATCTAAAGAAAAACCTTAAATTTGCAGTCCTATTAAAAAAGGGTGTCGTGGCCGAGTGGCTAGGCAGTGGTCTGCAACACCATCTACAGCGGTTCGAATCCGCTCGACACCTCAACAAAGACTCTTCCTAACTGAAGGGTCTTTTTTTTTAATAAAATTGAATGTATTCAAGATTTTTAGAAAACCTAAAAAAATAAAAATCAGTAGTGATTCAAAGGGAGATTGAATCCCCATCCAGGCCAAACTGACTTTCTGGAGCGATCTCTTCGATACGCTTTTCTATCTGATGTATTTTAGAAGGAAACAATCCCTTTGATATCAGCAATAATCCAAAAGCCAGCATTAAAACGCTTATAATTTGTTTAATTACCGATATACGCTGGGGTGTAAGTTTACTCCGTAATTTTTTAGCTAAAAGAATTTTAATAATATCTATAAATAGATAAGTAGCTAAAATTCCACCGAAAAATATAAGTAAACGCTCAGAATTCATATCGAGCTGTGGTCCTGCAGATATAAGAATAACAAGCCAAAAACCCAGAACTCCTATGTTGATAAAATTCAGTAAAAAACCTTTTACAAAAAGCCCCAGATAATTGCGTTTGCTCATCACAACTGTAGGATGCTCATCATCATCAAGTTTGTTTTTGCGCACTCTTAAAAAGGAAATAACACCGTATACGGTGAGCAACATTCCACCAAAAATGAATAAAGCCGGATCATCTTTAAGTTTATCTAGCAGCTGATTTGTACTAAAATAAGCAATAAAAATAAAGATGGTATCTGCGGTTACAACACCTATATCAAATATAAAAGCTGCTCTAAAACCTTTTAAAGCAGCTGTTTCCAGTAGTACAAAAAACACGGGTCCTACAAGAAATGCGAGTAGAAAACCCAGTGGTATTGCAGTTGATAAGTCTTGTAACATTTAGGAGTATGAAATCTTTTTACCTGATTAGAGGTTAAAAGTATTCTAAGAATAATTCAGTTAAGATTCTCGCTTCAGACAAACCTGAAGCCTGTACTCACAAAAGTAACTAAATTGAATCAAATCACTTCATAACCGTCACACGACCTCCAATAAATTTATCTTTTATAAGTTCTGTAGGATTACCGTAAACGTGTACATCACCACCGGCTCTGATCTTTACTTCAGCAGTTCTTCTTGCAAAAATATCTGCCTCTCCCCCTGCCTGAATGCGTAAGGTAGTATCTGTAGTTTCTAAAGATTTACCTTCATAAATACCACCGGTATTCACTTCTACATTTTGATTTTTAGCAGTTCCGCTTGCGTTTATAATTCCACCGGTAACAGCACGCATTTCGGCATTTTCTACTTCAAGACCCACTTTTACCTGTGCACCTTCCTGAACACGTATTTCTATTCTAGGTTGTTCTATAAGTTCATTTACCACGATCTCTGCACCTTCATTAGCATCAATAACTCTTAGATTGTTATAATGTACTTCTACAAAAGTCTCATTACCATCAAAGATCTTATTGATATCCATACGTATTTTTAAGACTCCGTTTTTGTTTATAAGTTCAATATCTTCGATATCTTTTCCTTTTAGGATTACTTTGTTATCTGAAGATTTGATGAGGTTTACACGCATACGGTCAAAAACTTTAACCTCGGTAAAATCTCCAACAGCTTTAGTTTCTTGTGCATAAGTAGCGGTTGTAGCAACCAGCAATAATGCAATGATTAGTTTTTTCATAAGATTTTAATTTTAGTATTAGAAAGACAATACAAAACTCAATTTGTTACAGTTGCTTAAGCTTCTATTGCACTCTTTACTTCTACTAACGTAAAATCTAAATGTTTCTTGACTAAATCTGCTTCTTTAACTTTTACCAACACTTCATCACCTAAAGTGATTACTTGTTTAGATTTACGACCTACAATCGCGTATTGCTCCTGATCAAAATCAAAATGATCACCTTTAATATCCCGCAAGCGAATCATTCCTTCACATTTGTTAGCTACAATTTCAACATAGATTCCCCATTCTGTAACTCCTGAAATAACGCCCAAGAAGGTTTCATCTTTGTGGTCTTGCATAAATTTAACCTGCATATACTTGATAGAATCACGCTCTGCACTCGTAGCCAGATATTCCATCTCGCTACTGTGCTTGCATTTCTCTTCATATTCTTCTTCGTTTACAGATTTTCCCTGATCTAGATAATGCTGTAACAATCTATGAACCATAACATCTGGATAACGCCGTATGGGAGAAGTAAAGTGAGAATAATAATCAAATGCAAGACCATAATGGCCAATGTTATCTGTGCTGTACACCGCTTTACTCATCGTACGTATCGCGAGTGTATCTATTAAATTCTGTTCTTTTTTACCGGCAACATCAGTCAATAAATTATTTAAAGATGCAGTTGTACTTTTTCGGTCTTTAAAATTCATTTTATATCCAAAACGACCGGCGATGGTTTGTAAAGCAGCAAGCTTTTCATCGTTAGGTTCATCGTGTATTCTGTATACAAATGTTTTCTTAGGATTTTGCTTACCTATAAACTCTGCAACTTTCTTATTAGCCAAAAGCATAAACTCTTCAATAAGTTTATTAGCATCTTTAGAAGTTTTAAAGAAAACTCCAACGGGATCATTTTCCTGATCCAATTCAAATTTTACTTCAACTTTATCAAAAGAAATGGCTCCATTCTTCATACGTTGTCTGCGCATGATTTTTGCTAATCTGTCTAACTCTAAAGTTGCATTTACTAAAGCCGGATCTACGTTATATGACTTTCCGGTAATTGAAACTTCTGCAGGAATGGTTGCTTCTCGCGTTTCTATAATTTGTTGCGCTTCTTCATAAGCAAAACGCGCATCACTATAAGTTACCGTGCGACCAAACCATTGTTCTTTTACTTTACCTGAAGATTTATCTAATTCAAAAACTGCAGAAAATGTATATTTTTCCTCATTAGGTCTTAGCGAGCAAGCATTATTAGATAAGATTTCCGGAAGCATAGGAACCACACGATCTACCAAGTAAACCGAAGTTGCACGTTCATAAGCTTCTTCATCTAAAATGGTTCCCGGAATCACATAATGTGAAACATCTGCAATGTGAATACCTACTTCGTAATTCCCATTTTTTAAAACCTGAAAACTCAATGCATCATCAAAATCTTTTGCATCCTTTGGATCTATCGTAAATGTGAGAACATCACGCATATCACGGCGTTTTGCAATCTCATCTGCTTTAATACTGGTATCTATGCTGTTAGCATATTCTTCTACTTCATTAGGAAAATCATGCGGTAGACCATATTGAGCCAGAATTGAATGAATCTCTGTATTGTGCTCTCCTGGCATTCCGAGAACCTTAATTACTTTACCGAAAGGCGAATCTGCTTTCTCTGGCCAATCTTCAATTTTTACTAAAACCTTCTCACCATCTTCAGCTCCATTGAGTTTATTCTTCGGAACAAAAACATCAGTACGCATTTTACCTTCCGCAGAAGTATTTATGAATGCAAAGTTCTTTTGCATTTGCACAACGCCTACAAATTCATCGGTCTTACGCTCTATAATTTCTACAATTTCACCTTCGTGTTTCTTGCTTCTGCGTTGCTTATAAACATAAACTTTTACGATATCCCCGTTTAAAGCTTTACCCATGTTATTTTTAGGAATGTAAATATCATTTTCCATCCCTTCAACAATTACATAACCATCTCCTTTACTGGTGCAATCTAATTTACCGGCATGATAATGAGATTCTGCACTAAAAATATATTTTCCACGTTCTTTCTCCTGAATGTGTTTTTTTGCTGTAAGCTGTGCTAATTCTCTGACGATCTCATTGCGGCTGTTAGGATCATCTACTTGTAGTTTTGCCGCAATCTGTTTATGGTTGAATAATTTACCGGGTTCCCGTTTTAAAATAGAGATAATTTTCTGAGTAAGGTTACCGATTTGTATATTGGATCTTCGTTTTTTTTTATTTGGCATTCAATGCTTTGTATTAATTAGTTCAAAATTAGCTTTAAAAGCTGAAAAACTTAAGTGTATTACGTGAAGTTTAAGTTAATCTTAGTCCTTAAAAATCAAATAAATACAGATTTAACAGTTACATGACCAATATTTAATTTTAAAAAGGGGTCACTTGTTAAATAAATGCTAAATTTGTTGTATTCATTAATCAAACTTTTTCAATATGAAAACGTTTTTGTTGAAGCGCTATACGATCATCCTCCTCTTTCTTAGTATTTTTATTCTAGGATTCTTAGGAGTTTTATCGTACGTCAATTCAATTTTTTAAAAGATACATCAATTCTAAGATTAAAAAAAGGAACTCTCTAAAAAGGGTTCCTTTTTTTAATCTTAGAATTCAAAACTTCAATTTTTCTTTCAATGCAATTTCAGTTGTTAACAGTATATATAATAATCATTTTTCTTTTTTAAAATTTAAATTAAATCTGATGCTTATTATTGTTTGTTAATAGCGGTATAAGTTTAACTATCTAAAGTTTGGAATTTTAATTATGGGTAGATATTAACGGTTTATACAGATGTTTTCAGATTAAATAGCTGTTGATTTTCAACGAATTTAGAAAGGCTGTTAACAATTGTTGATAACTACAATTAGCAGTTATTTTTGAATAAAATGTTACTAACATTTATTAAAAATGAAGCTTTGAATTGCTCATAAACTACCAACAAAATTTAGAAAGATTTTCTTGCATAGTATTACCCATGATCTGCTTTGTAATTTTTTTGATAGAAAGCAATTTTCATTTTACTTTTTTGATGACAACTTATAAACAATCATGTTAACTAAGTGTTAACTCATTTGATCCTAGATTGTTAAGTTGAATAAAAAGCTGTAAGTTCTTTAGAACGAGTACTCAAGGCTCATTAGGTTATTCACATGGTATTTATGCTACTTCTAAATCATCATTTGATAAGGAATATTTTCAATTAATGCAGATATTGCATCACCTCTAAAAGTAACTGATGGAAATTAAAATACTAAGCTTTGACCAATTAACCATTCATACTTTATATGAATTACTACAGTTGCGTGCTGAAGTATTTGTTGTTGAACAAAACTGCCCGTATCAAGATATAGACGGTAAAGATCAGAAAGCTTTACACGTTTTAGGATATAAAGATGGCAAACTGGTCGCCTATACGCGTTTGTTTAAATCAGGTGCTTATTTTAATAATGCAAGCATAGGCAGAGTTTTGGTTAAAGAGAATCAGCGTCAATACGGTTATGGTAGAGTGATTATGCAAAATTCTATAACTTATATAGAACGTATTTTTGATTCAAAAACTATAGAGTTATCCGCGCAAACCTATCTTAAGAAGTTTTATAATGAATTAGGTTTTGAAGAAGTAGGAGAAGGATATCTGGAAGATGATATACCACATATACGTATGATTAAACACTAAAAAACCGCCAGCTGGCGGTTTTTTATTTTGTTATGTAAAATGCTTTTAAATCTTAACTGGGGTTTTATCTAAGTTGATACTATTTAAAGTTTCATCGGTAAATTTATAATGACCTCTGGTAGTAAAGATTTTAAATTTAAAATTTTTCATACCACTCAAAGTGTCTAGAAATAACCATTTTGACTTTAAGAGTCTGGGTTTTTTCGACTTTAAACTCAATTCAAAAATGTGTTTCTCGCCATCGCGTTCCGCAACAATGTCTGGTGTTATAGACACTTCGCTTCCGCGTCTGATATACGATTTAGGAGATTCAAATCCATCTGTATCGGCTTTGATGTTTTCAAAACCTCTATCTTCTAAATAGCTTATCGCAGTTCCTAAAATTTCTGTGTTCTTATCGGTATCCTTATCTATAGTTATCATAAATATAATATAAGAGATAGATATTAAAAAACTCTTAACTTAAGGTTAAATAATTGATTTTCAATGTTAATTAGTGAGGTGATTATACTATATTCTAAAATATTTACAGTATATTTTACTCTTTTGGTTAATTAAGCATAGAATCAACGATTCAATACTTTTAAGTATTTACTGCTGTTGTTTAAAATAGATTTAGCTTCAGCAATCTCCTCGTTGTGCGTAAGTTGATATTCATACAAACCTTCTCTATAAAAATATCTTTTGACTAATTCGTCAATAATCAATTTTGAAATTTCCCGCTCTTTTTTATCCAATTGCTGTTTTTTAGCAGCATCGATTCTTTTCATCAAATTCGCATATTCGGTACTGATTTCACTTTGCAGATTATCTTTTTCAGCAACGATATACGCTTCTTCCAAATCTCTTTCGGTTTGTGTTTGATAGGCAAATCCTTGCTTATCCAGAAAACTTTTAAAGGCAGCATAATCTGAATCAGTAAAATCAAAATCCTGCAGATTGCTGTAATCATGCTTGTAGAAGTATTCTGTGGCGAAATCAAAAATCGCCTGATCCCGCAATAAAGCTTCCGTAATAGCGCTCATTCCTGCAGATTCTATTTGAATATCCGGTAAAACTCCACCTCCATCATAAACTTTTCTACCCGTACTGGTTTTAAATTCGTTATAATCGGCAACATTTGTACGCACTGCGTTCCCTTTCTCATCCCGATTCCAATAATCTAAGGCTTGTATACAGCGTCCACTAGGTGTATAATATCTTGATATAGTAATTTTCAATTGGGTACCGTAAGTAAGCTCTTTAGGTCGCTGTACAAGTCCTTTACCAAAACTACGAGCACCTACAACAACTGCACGGTCATAATCTTGCAGAGAGCCTGAAACAATCTCACTTGCAGAGGCACTACGGCCGTTTATTAACACAGCAACCGGTATTTCTGTATCCAGAGGTTCATTGCGTGTATAATATTCCTGATTGTACTTCTCAATTACTGATTTTGTTGTGGTAATCAGTTTATCCTTTGGAAGAAATAAATTACTCACATTTATTGCTTCGGTTAGTAAACCACCAGGATTTCCTCTAAGATCTAAAATGATTGAAGTTGCCCCTTCACTCTTTAATTCTTTTACCGCAGCAGCAGTTTCTGAAGATGCTTTTTTATTGAATTTTGACAACACAATATACCCCACTTTATTGTCAATAAGTGTGTAAAAAGGTACTGCTTCAATATCAATTTCTTCCCGTTTCAATGATGTGGTTTGCAATTTTCCCTGGCGTTTATAAGTGATGGGAATACTGGTACCGGGAGCACCTTGCAACAAATCACCGGCATCATCTTCAAAATCTGCAATGTTGATATCTCCTATTTTTATCAACTCGTCACCAGCTTGTAAACCAGCTTTATCAGCAGGATAATCTTTATAAGCTTCTAGAATGGTAATAGTTTTATTACGTGTTAAAACCGAAGCACCAATACCTGTATATTCACCAGTGTTGCTAATTCGTGCATCTTCTACTTCTTGTTCAGTCCAGTATTTAGTGTAGGGATCCAGATCTGCAAGCATACCTTCAATTGCACTATCCATCAACTCTGCAGGATTCACTTCATCAACGTAATTCATGTTGAGTTCTTTAAACAGTGTGGTAAAAATTTCGATTTGCTTAGCGATTTCAAAAAAATCACTTTTAAAACTAACGGTCGTAAACAAGATCACTACAGCAGTAGCCGATATGAGTATGCGCTTTTTCATATATTATTTTTTTAATGCTTTTTTACGTTGCCAGCGTCGTATTAGAAAGATAGCAAGAATCAATAAGATTATAAAGGGCCATATATAAAGTATGCCTAATAAAAACGTTGAAATACCTTGCCAGCCCCCTTTTAAAGCCTGAATAATTTTAGAACCGTAAGAATGCGTTACGTCACTTTCTACAGTAGTTTTATAAAAATAAACAGTGAGCGTACTGTATGAAACCTGCTTTTTTAGGTAATTGAGTCTGCCTTCTTTGGCTTCTATTTCTTCACGTATTGTGGAAAGTTCTCGTTCTATTTCAAGAATTTCTTTTACTGATTTGGCTTTTTCTAAAAGTTGAAGGTACCTGTTTTCAAGTTCTCGTTTTGCTTTTAAGCGTGCTTTTAAATCAATAAATTCTTCAGTTACATCACGTTGACTGATTGATTTCTCATCATAAAATTCAACGCCTTTTGAGATGATCGTTAATGCCTGCTGAAAATTTTTAGAAGGAATGCGTAACTGTAATTCCTGATAATTGCTTTGATAAGCTTTACCTGAACGTTCATTCTGAATATATCCATCTGTAGCTTCAACTGCTTTTAAAATAGTTGATTTTGTTTCTGTAAGATTTTGAGTTTTAAAACGCAGATTCCCGGTTTTGATAATCTTGTGCTCTATATTTTTATCAGAGTCTGTTGATGAATCTTGTTCTCGATACGATGCATCATCATATGCAGCTTCTTCCATTTCCAGAGATGCAAGTTCAGTATTACTTTCTGAAACACCACTTGAGCACATATAAACCATACTCAACATTAAAAAACCAAGTATTTTCATAGTTGCTGCATTTAAATTTAAGGGTTTTCGGGTAGATGTCGTTTATTAAACTTCTCAGCGAGTTTCAACATCGCTTTCTCAAGTTCTTCAATCGTTACCACTTCTCTGCCGGTATAGATAAAAATAAACCCAAAAGTCTTGTCATTTGTTTGAAACTGCGTCTTGTTTTTTCGGTAAACTTCGCGCATTAAGCGTTTTATGCGGTTGCGGGTAACGGCAAGTTTGTGATTGCGTTTCGCTACCGAAACTCCGGCTTGTATAGCAATATTTTTTTCAGGTAAGGGGGTTTCTACATAAAAAAGCAACAGCGGATAAGCACTTGCTTTTTTACCGGTACTGAATAATTCATCCAGCAATTTCTTACGCTTTAAATGCTCTTTTTTAGGAAAGGTTTGCTTCATTTTTTTGCCGAAGGCGAAATTTAAAAGTGTAAAGATAACTAACTTCTTCCGGGCAATCTTCAGAAGCTGGTATTGCTCATTTAATCTTCAAGTTGTGAACGCATACGATGCAAACGGTCCAGATCATCTGTGGCCTGATACAATTTGTTTTTCAACACAAGATTTAAATCAGGATTTGACTCTAAAAACGCTTTTCGTATTTGATAAGCTTCTTCTGAAGAATAATTTCCTATGGTTGCATTCAACCAGTTTTTAGGGAAGAAAATATCTCCTGTCAATTGTATTTCTTCTAGCAATTCTAAGCTTGTTTTAAGGTGTTTTACGCTGCTTTCCTGACGTAATGGATGATTGATATATCCTAATGCAGAAAGTACCCAGGATTCTTTTTCTCTATTCTTAGAATTTTTCAGGCTTTCAAAAAATGCATCGCGAGTTGCTTCATCAGCAGACAAGGCCGGTTGTAAAAACTTAAATCTTTTTTTCTTATCTGGATTTGTGATTGCAGCTTCTGCCTTTTGAAGAATTTCAGCTGTATTCTCGTGATCGTAAAGCGCCAGAGTCATCGCCATACCGGTATAATCGTCTTTATTGAGTTTGAGATTAGTTATTTCAGTTTCTTGATTCCAGATAGCATACAAACGCTCTTTCCCACTTTCTGAATATGCAACGGATTTAAACAGGCCAAAAAGTGTTTTTTTACTATTTGCCGGCAGGTCTTTTTGAAGTTGGTTGTAAACTAAATCTTCCAATTCCTGTTGATGACTTTCCCGTTGTATTTTGGTAAAATAAGTCCAGAATAAATTTTGAGTTTGATTTGAAATCCGGTTAAGAATCAGTGCATTTTTTTCAGTAGTCAATCCATTTGTATACAAATCAAAAACTACTACCGGATCTAGGCGTGCATTCAATAGATTTTCGTGTGTGTTAATGTAACTGTAACCGCGGGCCACTTCATCTTCTAAAGAATCAATTTTTAATAAATCGTGTTCTTGCTGCGGAAAAACCCCATAACCCATTCCGTCATAATTGTAGATGATCTGTTGAGGTTTGGGTAAACCTTCAGTCTGTTTTAATTGGAGTTTTTGATCAACAAATGCAGCGGTAATAACCTGTGTAGAATCTGGGTAAACTAAGCCAATTTTAAAAGTTTGTGGCCAGATTTTAGCACTACCATCTTCGGCTTGCTGCGTTAAGTTAAATGACTGAATACTTCCATTTTCAGCATAGATTAATTCTTCAGAAATGACCGGTCTTCCGCTTTGATTAACCCAGACTTCACTCCATTTTTTAAGATCTACATCGGTCTTTGTATCCAAAATCGAAACAAGATCATTCCATACCGCATTGTCATTTGCGTATGCTTTTATATACTCTTGAATTCCCTCTTGAAAAGCTTCTTTACCGGTTGCCAATTCAAGTTGACGCATCATAATTGGCGCCTTGTTGTAGATGATATTTCCATATAAAGAACCGGCATTTTTTAGGTTGTCCAGTTGCTGTCTTATGGGATTAGAACCTTGTGTACGGTCTTCCCCATATGCGCTGGGATAATGGCTCAACACAAAAAGCAACTCGTGATTCACATCAGGAAATGCCGGATTCACAATTTTATCTGCCATAAAATTGGCAAACACTTCTTTCATCCAGACATCGTTAAACCAGTTCATCGTTACCAAGTCACCAAACCACATGTGCGAGGTTTCGTGTGCGATGAGTTTCGCTCTGCTCAATTGTTGACGTTCGGTAGCGGTGTTGTCTAAAAACAATGAAGATTCGCGGTATTGAATAGCACCTACGTGTTCCATCCCACCATATTGAAAAATAGGAATCGCAGCAAAATCTAATTTTTGAAACGGAAATGGATAGGCGGTGTAGTCTTCTAGAAAAGCCACGGCACCCGCGTGAAGATCAAAAATAGGATTCATACTCGCTTGTATCTTGGCACTATCGGTCTCGCGGTAGAGCATTTTCATATCCAAATCAGCTATTTTTTGATTGACTACGTTAAATTTCCCCGCGACAAATGAGAATAAATAGCTGCTCATTTTATCTGAAGTTCCAAAGTTGTGCGTTGTATAATCTCCTTCTGAAGTCTTATCAACTTCAGGAGCCCCGGCCAATACTTCCCAGTCTTTAGGTGCAGTGATCTTCAAGTTATAAACCGCTTTTAAATTAGGCTGATCAAAAACCGGAAACAAAGTGCTCGCACGATCGGGAACCAATAACGTATACAAGAAATCTTCGTTTCTGTTTAGTGATTGTTCGCCCGCAATAAATTCAATACTAAAGTTATTAACACCGGTTTTTAAATATTCCGAAGGAATAATGAGATGTTCTTTTTTATGCTGAATAGCGATTTCTTCAGTATTTGCTACTACCCTATTGACGCGACCTTTTTCAACATTAAAATCAAGATAAAGTGGTTGTGAAGTATCGCTAATAGTAACTTCTAAATCTAATGTTGCCGGGATTGAATCTTCAATTTTTTCAGGAATGGAAAAACTTAAATTATAAACAATATCACTCAATTGTTCTTTTCTAAAATCTGCAAGTTCTATAGAAATTCCGGGACTGAGGAGTGTTTCTTCTTCTGAGGTATTCTGACAAGAAAAAAGGCTTAAAACTAAAATTGAAAGTAAAATTCGGGTTGTCATTAGGGAGGCATAATTTTGATTGCGCTAAATATCGTGAAAAGCCGTGGTTCTAAGAATTAAAAAAGCCGCTTTCAATTTTGAAAGCGGCTTTGAAATAATTTAATAACAGTAAATTTCGATTATTGAGTAGTTACTCCGTTTCTTTTGACCAGCTGTTGTTAGTGCGGTCAATATCTGCCATCAATTGCTGAGCGTCTATTGTCATTGCTTTGATTTCAGCAAGCGGCTTATCTATAGTAAACGTATAGGTAGGATTAGCCCAAGTCCAATCTTCTAATTGCGTACGCGTCATTTCAGGAAACGGATTTGCCTTTTCTGCACGCATCATACGTAACGGAATATAGTAAGCTTCATTTGTATCATCTGTAGTATTCACATAAAAGTCTATAGGCATTGGCATTAAGCCTTTACGCTCTAAAGTTACCTGAGTTTTACCATCTACTTCTTCAACGTTTTTAATAGCATAATCTATGGTATTTGTAGTCTGTGTCCAGTCTATTAAATACCAGTCTAACTGCATCCCACTCACTTTTTCTGCCACGCGTTTAAAATCGTTAGGCGTAGGATGCTTAAAGTGCCATTTATCAAAGTACTGCTTTAGCGTTTCATCAAGGTTTTCTTTCCCGATAACATAACCCAGCTGTGCTAAAAATACTGCTCCTTTAGAATAAGCCGAAGCTCCATAAGCTGCGTTTAAAGCATAGCGATCTGCATAAGTGGTTTGCGGTTGTTCAAAACCACTTGTAGCCAATCTGAAGTATGAATTGTAATTACCTGCTTGGGGATTAGGCTTGTTTTGTTCCATAACGGTATTCATCGCTTCATCAGAAATGTAAGAGGTAAAACCTTCATCCATCCACTCATGTTTTTGCTCGTTTGTAGCCATCAAGAACTGAAACCAAGTATGAGCAAATTCGTGAGCGGTAACGCCTACTAAACTTCCAAAGCTTCTTTCACCGGTAATAAGAGTACACATTGCATACTCCATACCACCGTCACCCCCTTGAATCACCGAGTATTGATCGTAAAGATATTGACCAACATGCTCGTTGTAATATGCCAAAAGCTCTGCAGTTTTAGGCTGCATTTTTTTCCAGTTTTCAACAATTTCTTTATTGTCTTTGTAGAAAAAGTGTAATACCGTACCGTCTTCAGCAGTTAGTTTATCGTGAATATAGTCAGGATCTGCTGCCCAGGTAAAGTCGTGTACATTAGGCGCAACAAAATGCCAGGTATATTTTCCTTTTGTAGGCTTCACAGCTTTTTGCCCAGGTTCACCATAACCGTGACCTATTTCCGGGTTTTGTAAATAACCGGTACCACCAATTGTATAATCTGAATCAATCGTGATTTTTACATCAAAATCTCCCCAAACCCCGTGAAATTCACGAGCGATATAAGGATCTGCATGCCAACCTTCAAAGTCATATTCAGCTAATTTAGGATACCACTGCGTCATAGACAGTGCTACACCTTCTGCGTTATTGCGGCCACTTCTTCTGATTTGTACCGGTACTTGTCCGTTAAAGTCCATTTTAAAAGTAGTGCTTTCGCCCGGCGCAATAGGTTTTGCCAGACTTACTTCAAGAACAGTTCCGGCTACGTTATAGGTTAGTGCAGTGCCATCCTGAAAAAGTGTATTTACTTTTAAAAAACCAATTTCATCCGGCTCTAATTTAGAGATACGATCTACAACGCGACGGTCTGGATCTTTAATAGTTAATGAACGCATGTCCATCTCACTACCCGGTTGAAACGCATTAAAATACAAATGATAAAACACCTGATCTAAGGTATCTGGAGAATTGTTAGTATAAACCAGTTCTTGTTTTCCGGTGTAATTATAATCTTCAACATTCATATCAACATTCATCTTATAGTCAACATGCTGTTGCCAGTAAGAGGTGTTATTTTGTGCTTGCGCGAAAGCGAAAACACTAAAGAATGAAAGACTTATTAACGTTTTTAGCTTCATAAATAATTAGTTTTTACTTGATAATTCGGCCATTTTAAAGGCGTTGTACATATTGATCATTTTTCCAGATTTTGAAAGGCTAGAAAATGACTTTACATTTTCAGGATCACCACCTGCAGAAACCTGAATGTTTGTACTTACACCGGTCTGCATAATGATTTGCTTTATTTGAGCTGCAGAAAACTGTGGGTAATATGAGCGTAACATTGCTGCTACACCTGCAACTTCTGGTGCTGCCATAGAAGTACCTTGTAAAAATTGATATTCATTACCCGGCACGGTTGACCAGATCTGAACACCTGGTGCAAATACATCTACATTAGACTTCCCATAATTAGAAAAACTTGCTGCAAGTTTACCGCCGTAAGAAAAGTTTAAAGCACCTACTGAAATCACATTATCAGCAAATTCAGTGATATTATCTAACTGATCGTTAGGGTAAACGGTATCGCCATTATCCAGATCAATACCTTCATTACCTGAAGCATTTACAATCAACACATCTTTTTTAGCTGCATATTTGATTGCGTCATAAACCCATTCCGGATTGGTAGCATAGTATTTACCAAAACTGGTGTTGATCACTTTAGCACCGTTATCTACTGCATAACGAATAGCGAGTGCGATATCTTTATCACGCTCATCACCGTCAGGTACTGCACGTACACTCATAATCTGCACGTTGTTTGCAACACCATTCATCCCTATACCATTATCACGCTCTGCAGCGATAATACCGGCAACGTGCGTTCCGTGCATTGCAGATTCCGGGTCAGGACCAATAACATTATTGTTTCCGTATTTGGTATCTTTAATATCATCAGGATTGTCTCCAAGAGCCGCACGGTAATTTCCGTTGAGATTATAGTTGTTATTTAAGCGATCTGCCATACTCTCCAGCTGCTCACCTATCATTGTGATAAATTCAGGGATGGTATCTTCATAATTAAGCATCTGAGTCAAGATAGCCTTATTACGTTGCTCCATATCTGTTGTAGCTTCTAAGGCTTCTACTTCTTCTGCAGTATAATCTTCTTTACCTAACTTTTGAGAAACAGCGGTGTGTGCACTCTTAACGGCTGCAAGTATTTGCTCGTATTGTGTTTTTTGCTGAATCAACTCATCACGTTCTGTTTCAACTTCTTCTTTAGCCTTTGTATAGGTTTTAAAAAGTTCTTTTTGTGCCGAAGGAATCTGCTCTAAAGTTTTCCCTTTGAACTGAGCATCATATTTCTGAACTATTCTGCTTTTTTCTAATTGTTCCTGAACGATATCTCCTAAGAAATTCCATCCGTGTACGTCATCTATATAACCGTTTTTATCATCATCGATTCCGTTTCCTGGAATTTCATCTGGATTTGTCCAAATAACTCCTTCAAGATCTTCATGGTCAATATCTACACCACTATCTATAACTGCAACAATTACAGAAGTACCTTTTCCTTTGATTAATTCATTATAAGTTTTTTCAACACTCATTCCGGGGATTGTGTCTTCTTGAATGTCTTTTGCAGGCCAATCTTTAAGTTGGTCTTCAGATAAATCTGAAACTTTTAAAGGAAGTTGATCTACATTTTCAGCCGGGATATTTATTAATGGAGCTGTAGTATCACAACTTGACATAAGTACTGCAACACTAAAGGCTGCAAGAAATATTCTTTTCATTTCTTAGGGTTATTTGTTTAAAATTTTTGATTTTCTAAACCTGAAATAGGTTGAGGTATTTTTATTTATGTTCTTTAAAGCCTCACTTTTAAAGAACATCTGCAATATTAAATTTTTCAGCCAAGCGCACGCCTTTTTCAGTATGTTTTACGGTGATAACAGGGTTATGTGCATCGTGCTGTAACCAGAGGTAATACTCTTGATCTGCTGCTTTATTTAAAAACGATTCTTTTTCATCTAAAGTCAACAAAGGTCTGGTGTCAAAACCCATTACATACGGCAAAGGTAAATGCCCTGCGGTAGGTAATAGATCTGCTGCAAAAACCAGAGTTTTATCGTTGTAGGTTATATGTGGAATCATTTGCTTATCGGTATGACCATCAACAAATAAGATACCAAAATCTAATTCTGAAGTTTCGGAGAAGCCATGTTGAGGTTTATCTACAAAACGCAACTGACCGCTTTCTTCAATAGGTAAAATGTTTTCTTTTAAGAACGAAGCCTTCTCTCGGGTGTTGGGTTTTGTAGCCCATTTCCAATGATCTTTATTGCTCCAGTAAATGGCATTTTTAAAAACAGGAACTAATGTTTTTCCGTCTTTAGCCCATTTTATACAACCACCAGAGTGGTCAAAATGTAAATGCGTTAGAAAAACATCAGTAACATCATCCGGGTGAAACCCTTTTTCTTTCAGTGAATTTTCTAATGTAGCTCCACCCCAAGGATGATAATAACCAAAGAATTTTTTGCTTTGCTTATCACCCATTCCGGTATCTATTAAAATAAGTCTGTTGCTGTGTTCTATAAGCATACACCGCGCACCAATATCTATCATATTGTTGCTGTCTGCAGGATTTGTACGCGTCCACAACGTCTTAGGAACTACACCAAACATAGCACCGCCATCTAATTTGAAGCTGCCGGCATCTATCTCGTGTATTGTCATAAAATATTAAATCTAGAACTGTTGTAAGTTCGTCTATTAGAAGTTTTATTTTTCGTTGAGGAAGACCTCAAAATAACCCTATTCAAAAGGGTAAAGTCTTGCAAATTACTAAAACGGCGTTAAATCAAATTTTCTGACCGGTGTAATTAAGCTATATTTAACAAAGAATGAATCATATGTGCTTTAAAATCGATTAATAAAGCCGTATCATAGCAAAAAATTGAATTCATGTTAGAATTAGGAGGAATCATTATTTTAGGTATATTGGCTCAATGGGTTGCCTGGAAATTTAAAATACCAGCAATTTTACCCCTTATATTAATCGGACTTTTTGTGGGTCCTATATCTACACTTTTCACCTATGATGGGTCTAAGTGGATAGAACCTATCTGGGATGGCGAAGTAGGGATTTTTCCCGGAGAGCGGCTGTTTAACTTTGTTTCGCTTGCCATTGGGATTATTCTTTTTGAAGGTGGACTTACCTTACGCTTTAGCGAGATTAAGAACGTAGGACCGGTTATTACCAAACTTATAATCATAGGTTCGCTGGTTACTTTTTTTGGAGCCGGTGCTGCTGCGTATTATATTTTTGATCTAAGCCTAAGAATCTCCTTTCTTTTTGCAGCCTTGATTATTGTTACGGGACCAACCGTGATTACACCTATTCTGCGTAATATTCCGCTTAAGAAAGATATTTCTACTATTTTAAAATGGGAAGGGATTCTTATAGATCCCATTGGTGCATTAGTTGCCGTATTGGTTTTTGAATTCATCAGCGTAGGTGCCGGTAGTGAGTTTACCTTGACGGCACTTGAAGAATTTGGTAAAATCGTTCTTTTTGGTTTTACCTTCGGTTTTACGTTTGCACACGCCTTAGCCTTGTGTATCAAACGCAATGTGATTCCGCATTATTTATTGAATGTATTTACGCTTGCTTGTGTGCTGGGCGTTTTTGTACTTTCAGATATGTTTGCACACGAGAGTGGATTACTTTCTGTGGTAGTTATGGGGATGGTTATGGGGAATATGAAATTGCCTAACATTAAAGAACTACTCTACTTTAAAGAATCATTGAGTGTTCTTTTAATATCACTTTTATTCATCCTGCTTTCTGCAAATATTGAAATGCAAGATCTGTATCTGGTTTACACTTGGAAGGCAGCCTTGCTTTTTGCAGTTGTAGTTTTTGTACTGCGACCCATTGGTGTTTTCCTAAGTGCAAAAGGTTCCGGTTTAAAATTCAACGAAAAACTCTTTGTAAGCTGGGTAGGACCTCGTGGTATTGTTGCGGCAGGTATCGCTTCTCTTTTTGGTTTACAACTAGTAAGCGAAGGTGTTGAAGGAGCAGAATACATCACACCATTGGTGTTTATGATCGTGCTGGGAACCGTTTTATTAAATGCAACTACTGCCCGATTGTTTGCTAAAATAGTAGGTGTTTTCCTTACGGAATCTAAAGGTATTGTGATCATTGGTGCTTCTAAAGCTTCTCGTATTATTGGGGAATATCTGATGCAAAATGGGCGTCACGTTGTGCTTGTAGACAGCAACAGTTATAATATTGAAAAAGCAAAAGAACGCGGTCTAGAAGCTATAGAAGAAAGTATTTATTCTGATAGTCTGATGAATAATATTGAGTTGAATGATGTGGGCTATTTAATGGCCTTGACCGGAAACGGAGACATCAACGATTATGCGATAAACCGTTTTAAAGATGTTTTTGGAGAAAACGGTTCATTTAGATTGATTACACCAGAAGAAATGAGAAGTTCTGATGCTTCTCCGCACGAAGGACTCTTCTCTCCCACAGACGATTTTATTCGACTTACTGAAGTTGCCCGGGCACACCCTACGATTCAGGAGATTAATATTGAATCAAAAGAAGCTTTTGAAAAACTGGTTAAAAGCACCCGTGCTGACGAAAATATCATTCCAATTTTCTTGAAAAAAGAATCTGGCGAACTCGAGATTCTTAAGTCTAATCTGAATGAGGTAGATGTAGATAGTTTTACAGACACAAAATTAGTCTATCTGGGAAAACCTTTTGATCCTGAAGAAGTAGCTGTAGCTAAAAAAGAAGTTGAAGAATCAGACCTCGATTCGTAAGAAACAAGTTGGTTTTTAAGTTTTAAAGGATGCTCGTGAGCATCCTTTATTTTTAATGAAATATCAGATTTTCAGTATATTAAAGTTTTATTAATACTTATGTTTCATGTATTTGATTAGAAATAGTTAAGTAACTTTCTAAAAAAGAATGCTATGAAAAACAGACGTACTTTTCTTAAAAATACCGGACTTGCATTGGCTGCAACAACATTGCCACTACCCTATTTTGCATGCTCAAAACCGCAAAAAAAGCTTGGCGTTGCGCTTTTAGGATTAGGCGGTTATGCGATTAATAATCTCGCTCCGGCTTTGAATGAAACAAAGCATATAGAATTACGCGGCATCGTAACCGGAAGTCCTGAAAAGATTCCTGTTTGGCAAGAGAAATATGGTATTAAAGATGAGAATGTCTACAACTATGAGACCTTACCAGAGATTGCAAACAATCCGGATATTGATGTTGTATATATCGTAACGCCTACTTTTCTTCATAAAAAATACAGTGTGATGGCTGCCAATGCCGGTAAACATGTTTTTTGTGAAAAACCAATGGCAATGACGGTAGAAGAATGTCAGGAAATCATCGCGGCTTGTGATAAAAATAAGGTGAAGCTTGCTATTGGCTACCGTATGCAACACGAGGAAAATACTCAAACCATTATAAATTGGGCAGAAACAAAACCTTATGGAGCACTAGAACATGTGCATACCGAAGCCGGATTTAAAATAGATTCTAGCGGAGGTTGGCGTTTAGATGGTGCCAAAGGTGGTGGCGCAATTTACGATATGGGCGTGTATCCTATTAATGCAATGCGCTATGCAACAGGATTAGAACCGATCTCGCTTACTGCCACACATGAAACGCAGCGACCGGACTTATTTTTAAATGGTGCTCCTGAGATTACTTATTTTGATTTGGAATTCCCTAATGGTATTACAGCTAAAGGTCGGGTTACCTATGCAGATAACGTCAATTTTCTAAAAGTGAATTGTACTGACGGAAATTATGAATTGTCACCTTTTCAAAGTTATAATGGCGTAAAAGGTAGCACGAGCGATGGTAAAACCTTAGCTCCGTGCAACTGCAATCAACAAGCGATACAAATGGATGATGATGCACTGGCAATATTGAATAATAAACCGCTAATAGCTCCCGGGATTGAAGGTTTACGAGATATTCAAATAGTAGAAGCTGCTTTAGAATCGGGTCGCAACGGTGGTAAAAAAATAGAACTGAAACAGTATTAAAAACAAACACCCTCGCAAAATTAATGGAGGGTGGTGTTCAAGGTTATAATATGATTGAAAGATTACTCTTTTTTAGAGGTAAAATACTCAGAGATTACCATAAAAATTCCTGCTACGGCGCCAATGGCTAATACCCAAACTGCAAACTGATTTTGATTTGCAGCCGTCCATTGACTGATTGCCCCGCAACTAATGATCAGACCAAGCCCGATGAGTTGAATACGCTTCATTTAATCATTCAGTTTTAATACCGCCATAAATGCTTCTTGCGGAATTTCAACATTACCTACCTGACGCATACGTTTCTTACCTTTTTTCTGCTTTTCTAATAGCTTTCGCTTACGCGAAATATCACCACCATAACATTTTGCGGTAACATCTTTTCGAAGTGCTTTTACCGTCTCTCTTGCAATGATTTTGGCTCCGATAGCCGCCTGAATAGGAATATCAAATTGTTGACGCGGAATGAGTTCTTTTAACTTCTCACACATCTTTTTACCTATGTCATACGCGTTGTCTTTATGCAGTAAAGCCGAAAGCGCATCTACAACATTTGCATTCAACAGTACATCAACTTTCACAAGGTGCGAAGCACGCATTCCTATGGGTGCATAGTCAAAGGAAGCATAACCTTTAGATACGGTTTTAAGACGATCGTAGAAGTCAAAAACAATTTCCGCTAGCGGCATATCAAAACTCAATTCAACACGTTCTGGAGTCAGATACGTTTGATTTGTTATTTGACCACGTTTTTCGATACAAAGCGACATAACCGGTCCTACAAAATCTGCCTTGGTAATAATCGAAGCTTTAATAAAAGGCTCCTCTACACGATCCATTCCTGAAGGATCTGGCAGATCTGAAGGATTATTAACCAGTATGGGTGTTTCTTTATCTTTTATGGTGTAGGCTTGATACGATACGTTAGGTACGGTAGTAATCACGGTCATATCAAACTCACGTTCCAGACGTTCCTGAATGATTTCTAAGTGCAACATTCCTAAGAATCCACAACGGAAACCAAAACCTAATGCAGCAGAACTTTCCGGTTGAAAAACCAGAGACGCATCGTTAAGCTGTAGTTTTTCCATTGAAGAACGTAAATCTTCATAATCTTCAGTATCTACAGGGTAAATACCGGCAAATACCATCGGTTTTACATCTTCAAAACCTTCAATCATATTCGTAGTAGGATTCTTAGCATCGGTTATGGTATCCCCTACTTTTACTTCTTTTGCTTCTTTGATACCGGTAATGAGGTAACCCACATCACCTGTTTTAATCACTTTTTTAGGAGTTTGTTTCAAGTTTAGCGTTCCTACTTCATCAGCATAATAGGTTTTTCCGGTCGCCATAAACTTAATGTGCTGCCCTTTTGTGATCTCGCCATTAAGCACTCTAAAATAAGTCTCTACTCCTCTAAACGGATTGTAAACCGAATCAAAAATAAGAGCCTGCAGTGGTTCGTCAACAACACCTTTGGGAGCCGGAATACGTTCGATGATTGCATCTAATATTTCCTGAATTCCCAAACCTGTTTTTGCACTGGCAGGTATCACATCTGAAGCATTACAGCCCAAAAGATCTACGATATCATCTGTAACTTCTTCAGGGTTTGCACTAGGTAAATCTACCTTATTCAGCACCGGAATAATTTCCAAATCATTCTCTAAAGCCAAATATAAGTTAGAAATGGTCTGCGCTTGTATACTTTGTGCAGCGTCTACAATAAGCAAAGCTCCTTCGCAAGCAGCAATACTCCTTGAAACTTCATATGAGAAATCTACGTGACCCGGAGTATCAATAAGATTCAAGATATAAGGTTCACCGTTGTGTATATAATTCATCTGGATTGCGTGCGACTTAATGGTAATACCACGCTCGCGCTCCAGATCCATACTATCTAGTAATTGCTCTTGTTTTTCACGGGCAGTTACAGAGCCGGTAGCATCGAGTAAGCGATCTGCCAGAGTACTTTTACCATGATCAATGTGAGCGATAATGCAAAAATTGCGAATGTTCTTCATAGACGTTCTTCATCAATGTTCGCAGTAAGCGAACTTTAGCCCGCAAATATACAGTTTAGAAAATGCATTTTCTAATAAATATGTTTTCAAACGAAATAGGTTTTTTTTACTAAAAATCCGGAGTTTAATTTTATTTTAACAAAGATTTTACATTAGTTTTGAAAATATATGAAGTATACCATATTATTCTCCATTTTAATTGCGCCCTTTGCCGTTTTTGCTCAATCAAATGAAGTAAAAACTAAGACCATCAATGATAAAAAAAAGGCTGTTGGTTATGCAAATGTTCTGCTACTTAATGCAGCAGATTCAAGTTTTGTAAAGGGTACTATGAGTGATGAAAATGGTAGCGTTATTTTTAATGATGTTACTCAAGGAAGCTATTTATTAAAAGCCAGTTTTGTTGGATACAAAGATTTTTACAGCGAAATTTTTGAAGTTCAAAACGCTGTTGAACTTCCACATTTAATTTTAGCAGAGAATACAGAGTTTTTAGATGCTGTGACGGTTACTGCTAAACGACCTGTAGTGCAGCGGAAAATAGACCGCTATATTTATAATGTTGAAAATACTGTGGTATCATCAGGAACTACTTTTGATATTTTAAAACGCACTCCGGGAGTTATTTTGAGTCAGGGAGAACTTCTGGTAAAAAACAGACCAGCTCAGGTTTACATAAACGATCGAAAGGTTTACTTAACTAGTGATGAATTGCAACAATTGTTAGAAGGTTTTGCTGGAGTCAATGTAAAATCTGTTGAGGTAATTACCACACCTCCTGCAAAATACGATGCGGAAGGAGGAGCAATCTTAAATATTGTTACTTCAAAGAATTTATCAATTGGTTACAAGGGAAGCTTTAACGCTTCAAACACAGTGGGTATTTTGCCTAAATATGCAGTAGGAACCAGCCAATATTATAAAACAGATTGGTTAAATGCATATGCGAGTTATACCTTCAATTCTCGTTTTGACACAAAAACCGATGAAGGTTTTATTCAGTTTTTTAACCCTAACGGAAGCGAAAAAACAACTTGGGATGATTTATTTAAACGTGATACACGTACTTTTTCGCACAGCTTAAATACCATATTAGATTTCACCTTAAGTGAAACAGAATTGTTGAGTTTTAGCGCAAATATTTTACATACACCTAGAGCAAATTCAGATATTAGCGGTAGAACAGAAATTTATAATCCTCAAGGCCAATTAGATTCGCTGTATACTACGCAGAGCAGGTTGGAGAATCAAAATGATAATTTCTTGTTTAATCTGAGTTATGAAAAACAGTTAGGAGATAACGGAGCCAGTTTATCTGCCAACGCTAATTATATTGATTATACTAATGATCAAACCCAAACTGTTGCAACGCGTTATCTTTCACCGCAAGGCAATCTTTTAAACGCGAATGCATTCAGCACCATACCTACTCAAAACTCAAAAATTTATACCGGTCAGTTAGATTATACCGGCAATTTAGGAAGCTGGGGATTTGAAGCCGGCGGAAAGTTTTCTGGGATTAATTCTGAAAGCAGACAGGAGTTTTTCAATACAACAGGCGATGTAAACGAGTCTGATGCGATACTGAATGATAATTTTGATTATACCGAAGCTATTTACGCATCGTATTTCAGCTTTGCTAAAGATTGGAACAAATGGAGTTTTAAAGCCGGTCTGCGCAGTGAATATACAGATGCTAACGGAAACTCCAGAACTCTGGGTGTTGTGAATACTCAACAGTATTTTGAGCTGTTCCCAACTATTTACTTGATAAATACTCCTTCTGATAATCATTCTTTTGGAGTTGAATATAGCCGTAGAATTGACCGTCCACGTTTTCAAAGCTTAAACCCGTACAGGTATTTTTTAAATGAAAATAATTTTCAGGAAGGAGATCCTAATATTCAACCGGCTATTGCTAATAAAATAAAGTTCAACTATACCTATAAAAATAAGTTGAGCTTTGATTTGTATTGGGATCGTATAGATAATGCGATGAGTGTTTTACCATTTCAGGATAACGAGAACCTAACCTTAAGAAGTGTAAATACTAATTTGAATTATGAGCAACAATTTAGTCTTGATCTTACTTATAGTGAGTTTGTGAATAACTGGATGTGGATGAGTGTATATGCTTCTGGTTTTAGAATTGAAAATGAATTCAATAGCCTTGATGAAACTGAAGGAACTGTAGCTAAGAGAGTAAATGGCATGTTCCTACAGACTCAGAATTATATAATTATTAAACCCGATTTAACGGTAACGGTAGCAAATGATTTTTTGAGTAATTTTTTATCGGGATCTTATGAATATAATCGACCGCAATACAGACTTAATATAGATATTCAAAAAAGATTTTTAGATGGAAGATTGATTATAAATCTGGCATCAGAAGATCTTTTTAATACCTATAATATTCCGCTTACTTCCAGATATTCAAATCAAAACAACTCCTTTTTTGCAAAACCAGAATCTCAGAAAATACGCGTAGGCTTACGTTACAAATTCGGGAACTTTAAATTGCGTGACAACAGTAGAGAAACTTCGGCTGAAGAAGAAACGCGTCTTCAATAATGTGCTCTAATTAAGAATATTTTTTCTAAAAATTTCATATATCCTATTTAAAGAAACATTCCTTAATTTTGCGCGATAATCGCGATGCGATTACCTTGAGGTTTTTCTTAAAGGTATTTACTTAAAATTATTGCTTTGGCTAAAATAGGAGATATAGATGTAGGAGACTTCCCGTTGCTTTTAGCACCTATGGAAGATGTGAGTGACCCACCATTTCGTGCGCTTTGTAAAGAGCAGGGAGCAGATGTGGTGTATACGGAGTTTATCTCGAGTGAAGGTTTGATACGCGACGCAGCAAAAAGCGTTATGAAGCTTGATATTTACGAAAAAGAACGTCCTGTGGGTATTCAGATTTTTGGAGCCAATCTGGAGTCTATGCTGCAAAGTGTTGAGATTGTTGAAGCTTCAAAGCCAGATATCATTGATATCAACTTTGGTTGTCCTGTAAAGAAAGTAGTTTCTAAAGGTGCCGGCGCCGGTATTTTAAAAGACATTGATCTAATGGTTTCGTTGACCGAAGCCATGGTAAAACACACCAATCTTCCTATTACGGTTAAAACCCGCTTAGGTTGGGATCACGATTCGATTAAAATTGTGGAGGTTGCTGAAAGACTTCAGGATGTGGGGTGTAAAGCTATTTCCATTCATGGGCGTACCCGCGCACAGATGTATAAAGGAGATGCCGACTGGAAACCGATTGCTGAGGTGAAAAATAACCAACGTATGCATATTCCGGTATTTGGAAACGGAGATGTTGATACTCCAGAACGTGCTGTAACGATGCGCGATGAATATGGTTTAGACGGAGCGATGATAGGTCGTGCAAGCATTGGCTATCCTTGGTTTTTTAGAGAGGTAAAGCATTATTTTAATACCGGTGAGCACTTAGCTCCGCCCACAATGCAAGAGCGCGTAGATGCTGCGCGCAGACATCTTAAAATGTCTATAGACTGGAAAGGTGAGAAACTAGGCGTTTTTGAAACCCGTCGTCATTATACCAATTACTTTAAAGGCATTCCCGGTTTTAAACCGTATCGTATGAAAATGGTAACCAGTGATGCTCCTGAAGATGTTTTTGCTGCTTTTGATGAAGTAGAAGCGCTTTTTGCAGATTACGATTTTGCTCAGCAAACTAGTTAATCTTCTAACAGTTTAGGTCGTATAGTTGAAGAAGCCAAATAGGAGGCTAGAATTCCTAAAATTGAAATTGTAAAGAAGACCGCTAAGAAGTTCACCAGTGTGAATTCCATAGGATAGGGAAGTGTAGGGGTAATCATTTTAAGCTGAAATTGTAATTGAGCTCCCACGATTAAAGCTCCTAAAAAGATGCCTATAAGTCCGCCAAAAACGGTCATCATTGCTCCTTGTAAAAAATATATTTTTTTGATTTCTTTTAAGGAAGCGCCCAGACTGTGCAGGGTTTTAATATTCGCTTTCTTATCAATGATGATCATAATAATACTTCCCACCAGATTGAAAAGCGCGATGATTAATACCAGTGTGAAAATTAAGTAAACCGCGAGATTTTCAGCATTCAACATTTTATAAAGCTTGTCGTTAAGTTGAAAACGCGTTTTTACTTCAACTTGATCTCCAAAAAGTCTTTGAACAGAATCTTTAACCACAAGCGGATCTGCATTCGGCTTAATTTTAAGCTCTAACGCACTGAGGGTAGTGTCATCATAGCGTAATAATTGACGCACATATTCCAGATTTGTAAAGATGTATTTCTGGTCGATTTCTTCATTCACTTGAAAGATATCTGAAACTACCAGTTGCGAAGTGTTAAATGCCTGACTGGGATCTGTAAATTGTCCGGTTCCCGGTTTGGGTACCATCACCCTGAGCAAATCTGTATAATTATTGACGCCTAGAGAAAGAATACGTGAAATGCCAAAACCTATCGCAGCTACCGGTTCTTCGGGCGTAATCCAGTTTCCGTAAAGTAAGGTGCTGTCTATATTATTAACACGCATATAATTTTCATCAACACCTTTGATGTAAGCAATATGATTTTTCCCTCTAAATTCAAGAAAAGCGCGTTCTTCAATGATCTGCGTATAGTCAGCAACACCTTCAATATCCTTGAGGTCTTCCCTTTGTTTCTCAGAAAAAGAAATGGTTTTTCCGCTTGCAGGAATTATTTTTAAATCAGGATCAAAAACTGAAGAAAAAGATAGACTGAAATCTTTCAATCCTGAAAATCCTGACAATACTATAAATAGTGCAGCAGAGCCTGCAATAATACTTATAGCCGAAATCAGAGTAATGATATTTATAGCATTGTTACTGCTTTTTGTAAACAGGTAACGTTTTGCGATAAATACTGAAAACTTCAAAAATGTAGTCTTATGATTTTTTACGACGCGGAAGCAAATCGGGATTTTCAATAGGATCTTCTGTTCCTTTTAAAGACTTGTCAATACCGTCTATATATTCTAGAGAGTCATCAATAAAAAATTGAAGCTCTGGCATACGACGCAACTGGTGTCTGGTACGGTTTGCAATTTCATGTTTAATAAATGGCTTTACCGCTTTAACCTCTTTGAGCATGGCTTCGGCTTGAGTATGTGGAAACACGCTCATATACACTTTAGCCTGAGATAAATCTGTAGTCACGTTTACTTTACTAACAGAAACAATGATGCTTTTAGCGCCGGCTTGCATCAATGCTTTTTGAATGACATCTACCAAGTCGCGTTGCAGAACACCTGCTACCTTTTTTTGTCTGTTTGTTTCCATAGTGCAAAAGTACGTTTTTTCTTATTGCATTTACTTTTGCAATTGTGTCATTTACTCGATAATCGAGATTTAAATGATCTGAGTCCTGATAGCTCGGGGATGTCTCATTTTAAAAATGTATTGTTCAATTTAATGCTTCGTGGGCTTGCCCCAAAGTAGTTTACTATCTTTCTACAGTTTTAATACAGTCGTGATGAAAAAAATTGAACATATAGGGATTGCAGTAAAAAGTCTTAAGGATTCTAATTTGATGTATGAGAAATTGCTGGGAGTAAAACCTTATAAAATAGAAGAAGTAGCCTCTGAAGGAGTAAATACCTCTTTTTTTGAAATGGGAGAAAGTAAAGTAGAATTGCTTGAAGCCATAACAGAAACAAGTGCGATTGCAAAATTTTTAGAAAAGCACGGACCCGGGATACATCATATCGCTTATGCGGTAGATGATATTAAGCAGGAGTTGCAACGACTAAAATCAGAAGGTTTTGAATTGATTAACGAAGAACCTAAGAAAGGAGCAGATAATAAATGGGTTGCTTTCTTGCATCCTAAAAGTACAGCTGGTGTTTTAATTGAATTATGTCAAGAAAGAACCCCTGAAAATGATAAGGAGGAATAAATGTTTGTAGTAAATAAAAAATAATGTTATTTTTGCGCCCGCTTTGATGCTGAAATACGCATTGCAAGCTGGTCCTATAGCTCAGTTGGTTAGAGCACCTGACTCATAATCAGGTGGTCCCTGGTTCGAGCCCAGGTGGGACCACTAAATGAAACCCGTTTTTAGCTTATAATCAGCTATTTACGGGTTTTTTGTTTGTTTTAGGGTGCTTGAAAGGGTGCTTTTTAGATTGGATGTTTCATTAATTCTATTAATTCAACATCTAATGCCTTTGCGATTTTTTGAAGAGTAAGGATAGTAGTATTTATATCTGACCGCTCAATTCTGCCTATTTGGTTCTTAGGTATTTCAGCTTCTATTGCCAGATCGTGTTGCGAATAGTTCTTTTTAAGGCGTAGTTCCTTTATATTTCCTCCAATTGAGTTTAAAAGCTGTATTTCTTCATTCGTAAACACGAATCAAAATTGAGAGTAACTACAATTTTAATCGGACACATATATGTGTTATGTTTATTTTTATATTATAATTACAAAAAAATCTGTCTAAATACGTAAATCTGTAAAATTTAAAGAGTTATAAGTATTAACCTTGTACGTAAACCATATATTATGAAAAAATTGATGTTATTATCTAGTTTTCTACTGTTGTTATCTTCTTGCGGCTCAGTTTCAAGAACCCTAACAGGAAATACTGAAAAGACAATGATTAAAACAGTTTCAGTAGAGCAAGGATGCGAAGTAAAGAATATTAAATTACTAGACAAAGTAAAAACCTGGCAAGGTGCTACATATAGTCTTGACGTCTGTGGTACTAGAATGGTTTATAAGCAAGTAGGATCAGTATTTATGGAATCGGGAGCAGCGGAAAAAATGAAAGAAGACCTACAGAATAAAAACTAATAAATTGTACCTTAAAAGGTATAGTATATAACTAGGCTAAAAGATATATTTATAAAATTCTTTCTTAATAAATTTTTCTCTTTGCTAGTGTGTCCTGTCGAATTCTATTGCTAGATTTCTAGGGGGTAAGAGAAAAAAAGTTAGTACAAATAAACCTTTTTTAACCTGTCCCCTTAGAATGATTCACGAATATTAAAATTTAAGATATGAAATATTTAATGGTAATTATGGCTCTTATGCTATTCTCTTGTAGAAATCAAATGAATGATTGTGTTGAGAATGTTATGAAAAGTAAAGGGGTTTCTAAATCTGTTGCAAAAGAAATGTGCGAGGAAAGTAGGAACGAAGGGCAAATACGGAGATAAATGAAGTTAGTTTTTACAATCCTAATATATTTAATTTCTTATCAGGTACATTCTCAATATGGTACTTTGCGAAAAAGGCAAGCTCCGCAGAAACCACTTAATACAGCTCTTATTTGGGATACAATGCAAAAACTTGAGGATAAGAAGAAAAAGAAAGAGTGTATTGACTTGATAAATTATGTGATTAAAAATTCTAATATAATAGATAAATTTTTTCCTGATAGTTCAACGGCTATATCTAAGTCTTATCTATTAGAATTAGAGGATGTGTACTATGCTTATATTATTTTCACCTCTAGTAATAATGGATATTTATACAATACTAATATTAACTACTGGAATAATTATAAATCAGCAGGAAGATACAGCGCAGGAAAATCCTTCAATGAATATATTTACCCGTATAAAGTTTGTGATTATTAGAATACAACTTTTGTAAGTTGATTAATTCATTTTAAAATTTAAAAATGAGATGTTTATTTTTTTTAATGTTTGTTCTTTCTATGATTTCTTGTAATAACAAGGATAGAGAAAACGAATTACAAAATGAATTGGAAGACCTAAAACAGCAAAACGAAGAATTAAATTCAAGAATCGATGAAGTCGAATATATAAATGGGTCTTCATCTAATAATCGAGAAATAAGTTTGCAGGATAAGGCAAATAAACGATTAGAAATGAATATTAAATCTTTCAGTCTTGATAAGTTAATTGATATAAATTCGACTTCAATTTCTATTGATAATATGCTTTACAGGGTATCTTTTAAATGTGAATACAATAATTCAGTTATAGAATATATACCAAATATTAATGGAATAACTGATTACGATTCAAAATCAGATACGACCTTTTATTTTTCTAAGCTAGATCCTTCTATTAAAGCAAAATATCTGCCTGATGGAATATATTTTTTAGGGAATTGTACTCTACCTGGCTGTTATAAATTTAATAGTAAAATAAGTATTCCAATAATTGAGAATCGATACACTCTAGCAATAGTTGATAGAAGTACTTCTCCTGAGGATGTTAAAAAAATACTTTCAAATTACTATGAGTTAATTACAATAGCAAAGGAATATAATTTTTAAGGATTAAACACTTTGTATAATGTATTATACTGTACATTATCACCCTAAGCGGCTTTTGAATAGCTTAGAGAATAACAATTCATCAGCTCCTTAAATTTAGCTTGTAGTGCTTTTTTAATGAATTCTTTCATTCTACTAGAATTATATTTTTCAATATGAGCATTGCACATTCTTTTAGCTTTGTAAAACTGGTTTGGTTTTAAATCCTTTTGTAACTGATTCCAATAATTTGGATTTGTAAAGTTTTTCAAATGATTGATTTCATCTGTTTTAAGAGCTTTATTTAATTTATCCACATCTATAATCATTAATTTTTCAAAACTAGCTAAAAGCAGCTCAAATAAGGTTTCATGAGTTTCTTCGCGGGATAGATCGGCTAAAGAAAATATATTATTGCGCTCTAAGATTCTAGCCCTAATTATTTTAAGCTCGATACGCAAAATATGGGTGCTCTGTTTGTACTGTTTTGATTTATTATACACCTTAATCGAGTAATCACTTTTTTTAAACTCTTTATAATTTCCTTTACCATTAAAACCCTCTCTAATGTTATGATCTTTAAAGTCAAACATTAAAAGTGCATCTTCTATAAGGATTTTAGGATCATAAGGTACTTCAATATTTAAACCGAATTCGAGATTTGTAATTTTAGTTTTATCTGGTATTATGTAAAGGTCATCACATAAAATCTGTAGATATTCTTTACAGTCGCAAAATGAAAAATCATTATAATTTTGATTTCCTAACCCTTGATATAGATTTCCAAATTTTTGAAGGCTCCCTTTTAAATAAGAAGCATTTTTCGTGATATTGGCCTCCATATTATAATACTTACCATTTTTAGGAAACTCTAAAATTTCGCCTGTTTCATAATCAAACCTAGAGGTTAATTTAATTGTTTTCTTAGTTTCTGTTCTAAAGTCAAAAGCTTCTTTGTCTAGCATTCTAAATTTTATCAAATCCATTACGCAGCAGTTTTATAGTTAGACAATTCAATTTGTTTAAGAAGCTCACTATATAGGTAAAGAGGCTTTCTACCTATTTTGTGAGTTGGAACAACAATTTTACTTTTCTTTAAATTGTGAAGTGTTACTAAAGATACTCCTAGCATTTTTGCTACTTCCTGTCTGCTTAGGAACAGGGGGATTTGATTTTCTACATTTACCATTTTTATATTTTTTTAAAATTATAACCGCAATGTAGAATGAGATTGAGGGAGGTAAAGAAGAGTAATTCAGGTATATAAATGTTTATAAAAATGTCCTGATTTTCTATGAAAGAACTTTGTATATCTGGGATAATGCGAATTTCATAAATGGAATAAAAAGGGAGTTTTTAGGGAGTAGTTTTAAATAAAGTAATCAATCCATCTATTTCAGCCTGTAATTTCAGCCTATTTTCTCCTGAATTAATTTTTGAAACCAGTCTAGAAACGTCATCTAAAGATTTTTCTGAACCATTATATGTAACGCGGTCACTCCACCAAGTATAATAAGTTTTAGTAACTGCTTTAATTTCTGGTATAAAGTAATTTTGTAATTCCCTAATTAGATAAGCATAGTCTGCTAAATTATATCCATTTAAATTGACTTTGCGGAATGAACCTTTATAATTTGGATTGAAAATTAGTAAAAAATCAAATTCATTAATATTTTCATCAAATAAGTACTCATTAAGCCATTGATAAAGGCTTTTCACATAGAAAAGATTGTCACCAAATGGACTGTAAGGAACTGCTTTTGCTAGCTCATATCGCAATGCCTGGTAATGATCATTGAAAAATTTAAGCCTTTTATTTGTAAGAATATTGAAATCACTTATACAGTCTTTAAATAGATTAAATGATTCTTTATAAAATTCTTTGTTAGAAAAGGCATCAATAAATGCGAGTGAATTATATTCGAGTGCTTTCAACTTGATTTTTCCTTTTGCTTTGTGAAGTCCTTTTTCGGCAATTAAATAGTCAAAGTCTTTCAAATCCTCTATTTGTTGAAGAATGCCTGCGTATTTAAGTTGTACGGACTGAATTTTTACCCTCAATTTCAGGATAAGATCACTTATTTCACCTTCATACTCAAACGAATTTGAAGGGTATTCAACCTTCAAACCTAGATCACTTCTAATCTCTAAATGCTTTCTTATCATAGCTTCATCAACCCCTTTCGAAGATTGTTGAACATTAAAATTCTCATATAGAAATTTATTGATACTATCTATTGAGCTTGGTATATCACTAAGCAATAAACTTAAATTGTCTAGATACCTATTTAAAGTTTCCTGTAGCAAATAATTAAATATTAAAATACTTTCCTGTTTCTACAATATGAGACGCTCTTTCTTGATCTTTAATCTTAATGTAATTGAAAAATTCCTTTTCACTTTTATGACCCGAAAAATAACGAATATCTATCGTTGGCATACCTTTTTTATATAGATTAGTACAAAAACTTCTTCTGGCAGTATGAGAACTAATCAGTTTATGTTTTTCTATACTTTCGGTAGTTTTCTTACCTCCTTTAGTTTTTATGATTTTAACTTTATTCTTTAAACCAATCTTTCTACATATTTTTTTAATATCATCATTCAAATCCTGTTCGTAAATCTTTGGGGGTGGTTGGTTATTATATCTTTGCATTATTTCTCTAATTTCAGTAGTTATAGGTACTGAAACTTCATTTCCAGTTTTTTGCTGAAATATCTGAAAATATTCTTTTCCATTTATAGTAGAAATATCATTAAGATTTAGACCATTATAATCACTTATTCTTTGACCTGTATAACACCCTATTAAAAATACGTCCCTTGTAACCTCCCAACGTTTATCGAATGATAAATCTGTTTTATGCAGTTTTTCGATTTCATTTTCATCTAAATAAACAGATATAGAGTCTTCTTTCGGAACCTCATATTTTGTAAACTTAATATTAGTGTGGTATTCTTCCTCAAGCCCAAATCTAAGAAAGGCTTTAAGGTTTTTTATATGCTTTCCTATAGTATTGAGAGCATAACCTTCTTCCTCTAGGTGGGTAATGAACTGACTGTAAAATTCTTTATCAAAAGAATCAAATGTTATTTGTCTTTTTTTGTCATATTTTTTTATAACGTTAATAGTTTGCTTGTGCTGCTTTGCTGTATTTTTTGATTCTTTGGCACTTCGTATTTTCTCAAATTTTTCTAATGAATCGTAAAAGGTTATTTTCTTTTCATCACTAATTACAATTTTCCCCGTTTTTAGATCTAAAAACTGTTTCAACCCTTCTTTACTAATTGGCAATCCTTCGGCAAGCAATCTTGAGTATTCTTTTTTTAAGTCATTTTCAAGATTAGAAAGGTGTTCATTTATTTTATCAGCATCTAAAAGACCCGCTTTACCTTCTTTAATGCGCTGTCTTCCTTCATTCCAATCTACCCAACAACTTTTAAATCCAGTTGAGTATTTAAATTTTTTTCCTCCTCCATATGAAAAATTGAGATATATGAGACTTTGTTTAGTTGGTTTTATTTTTAAGTTTTTAATTGCATCCTTAAACATAAACCTTACAACCCCTCTAGTTCTATTTATTGTCTTTGCCATTTTTAAATACTTTATACAAATATCGTAAAATACATTATAGGGTGCTTGAAAGGGTGCTTAAAATGATTAATGAATATTAACTTTATTGAATTTCAATTACACTTTAAATCTCCTATATGCCAGTTATAAAGGTATTTATGAGTAATTAAAATAAATCACAATTAATCAGAGTTAAGTAAATTATGGTTCAGGTGGGACCACACTAGTAAAGACAAGCCTTACGAGAGATCGTAAGGCTTTTTTGTTTTGGGGTAAGTCCAAAATCTGATCCGCTTTTTTCTGTCCTCTTAGATTTCCTTTAGCATATGCCATACATAATTTAATCAATCGATATAAGAAGTATTCGGTATTCCTCACTCCTCTGAATTGTGATCTAAAAGCCTTTACTTTGGCATTAAAGGATTCTGCTGAAGCGTTTGTAACGATCCCTCTTACAATTGAACCGGGCTGTACAGGAAATGCATACTTAACTCCGTAAACAAGAAACTCAAAAGTATTCATTCTACTTACCGACTTGTTATGCTTACTGTATAACTGGGCATAATCTAAACGTGATAAAGATCTACTCACTTCAGACTGGGCAATATATAATTGCTCCGAAAGCTGAGTTTGCATAAGCGGATTATCTTGATTAGCTATTAATTTTAGAAGCATAGCTATATCAATTGCAGTAAGTTCTGTTGTTTTTTGCATAATAATATCCTGTATCCGGATATTAGATATTACTTAAATATTAACTGTAACGAAAACTATAATTATTGATTTTGATTACTACTTAACTCTCGATAATTTAGGAGTTAAATAAAGCATTTATGATAGCGCAATTCACTCGTAAAAAGTTTTACATAGATTAAGTATTGTGGTGAATGCTGATAAAATAGTTGTATTAGAAAAAGGGATTGAGTTCGCTTAACCCTGCTTAGTTGAGAATTCTGTTTGTCTTTCTAGATTAGAATAATTTCAGTTTTATCGGGAACGATTTTTAAAGATTTCTTTAAAAATCCTCCCAAATATTTGATGATTGTAATGAAACAAGCCCCATCAAATTTAAAGTTTTTGAAAAATCTGCTTTAATACATACATCTTTGTTTTTCAGTATATTAATCATTAATTTTGATAAATTATTGTTTTCATTTTTCGCCTTCTCAAATTTTAAACAATATGCACCTACATTATTCTGGAAAACAGAGCTTCACAAATAAAGCTGTCAATAAAGCAAATCGAATTTTAGTCAGTTCCTTTTATCAAAAAGAAATTGAGAACAAAATTGATTTTATTGATACAGCTACGTTGATTGCTCAATTAAAATCAAATAACCCCGAAACTATCGAAGTAGTCAGCTCTTGGGGTCCTTTCAAATTAAAAAAGGAGGATTCAATCCTTCAGACAACTAAAATTTCAATAAACCGAAGTCATATAAAAAATTCTAGATATCTGTTAGTTGTTAAATTGTTAACGGATTATACCTGTATACAACTAGGTCTGCTAGATACAGCTCAAGAAGAGAAAAGACGACAAGTAGGTTTGATAATTGAAAAGCTTGTTAAATCTTATATCTAAATTTTACGCCGTTTTTCTCTATCCCGCAAAAGGCTTCATTGCGGTAAAAGCGGTTCATTCCAAAATCTTGAACCCAATCCCAGAAAAAGGGATTGAGTTCGCTTAACCCTTCTTAGTTGAGAATTCTATTTGTCTTTCTAGATTAGAATAATTTCAGTATAAACAGAGCGAATGATTATCCTAATCTTAAATTTTGTAGCTATGAGTCCTAAATTTTCTAGAATCAATTTTCATATAGAAACAGTGGAGCGTTTTAAAAAGTAGGCCATAGCAAATTATACAGAAACTTTAGAATGCCATTTTAGACTTTTTTGAGAAGTATTCGATCAATTCTTTTGTACCTTTTGATGATTCCGTTCACAGTTTACACCTCTTAATTGATAAGCGAATGGATGCTGTTGAGGCTATCTAACGAAGAATTGAAGCCGAGCAATTGAAGTCAATCAAAGAGCATTGGAAAGCTTATTTCGTCCTCAAAAAAGTGATGAACCCTTGCTTGTGGAGCGGATAAATTTTAAGAAAGAGTAGCTAGCTTTTTAAGATTTGGAAGGCAATGATTTTTGATTCAAAACCTTACCGAAATAGAATTAATTCAATCTGGAAGGGCTCTTTTTTTCCTTTTCATCAGCATTAAATGTTTTCGATTGTACATTTTAAGGCTAAATCACGTCCGTTGTATATGCCCGTTAAATTTAGTGCCTATCGTTGCCAGCATCTGAAAGTTAAACAAGCACCTTTAATACAAAATAAACTTATTGGATAACTCGGTGGATAATCACTCCAAAATAGCCCCTTATTTAAAAACCCAGTTAAACTCAAACATTAAATTCCTTAACTCATCAGTTTTTTTCCTTGGCTCATTGTTTTCTTATTTCACAAAAAGTGCACTTGAAATAGGTTTGCTTCATCAACAAAATAAATATTAAAAACCATGAAAAGAGAACTAGTTTTTTTAAGAGCTTTTGCTGTAACGATTGTAGTCGGAATGATTTTAATAACCACTTCAGGTTTCAAAAAAAATGAAAATCAAAAATTCAGTGAAATTGATGTCGAAAGAATCAATATTGTGGAAGCAGACGGAACCGTAAAAATGATTATTACAAACTTTGAGCGCTTTCCTAACGGAACCGATAAAATCAATGCGAGACCTACAAATGAGGAGCGGAAAAAGCGTTCAGGGATGTTATTTTTCAATGAAGATGGAATAGAATGTGGTGGATTTATTTATGATGGACAAAAAAATGAAAACGGACATAGCTCCGGATTATCATTAACCTATGACCAATATGACGGTGATCAGGTGATGCAACTACTCACCCAGGATTATCAAAAAGGAGGCGATAGGTTTGTGAGTAGCAGTCTGGCCTTTAACGATCGCCCAAGTAAAGAATCTCAAATCAAAACAGCAGAGATTATGAAGGAGTTGCAAGAGCTTCGTATGAAAGATCCCAAGGCTATGCGGCTAAAGCAAAAAGAATACGAAAATCAGGGTTTGATAGGGGGTGTTCCTCGTATAATGCTAGGAAAAACACGAAGTCAGAATAACGGCTTATTCCTTTTTGATGATAAAGGTCTGCCAAAGGCGATGTTTTATGTAGACAAAGAAAACAATGCTAAACTTGATTTCTATGACGAGCAAGGAAACACGATTGCGTCATTCCCGGAAAACAAAAAATAATAAATCTATTAAAATAGCATTATAGAGATATAATGCTATTTTTAATTTTTGACGCAATGAAAAAACTGCTACATACTCTATATGTGAACCGGTATTTTTTACTGTTCATTTTACTGTTTGCATATTTTCAATCTATTTATATCCGTATAGTAGTAAGAGGAGGTGTTAATGCCTATGTTTTTACGCCAGATGCTGCATTTGCTGCGCTCATTTCAGTAAGTATCCTTTTTTTAATTATGCTCTTTTTTATCAGAAAATGGAATACGTCTATTGTTTTTGGAGTACAAGAAATGATAAAAATATTCAGTGCTTCGCTCGTTACTTTTTTAATTGTTACGCATTTAATCGGGTTCGTGATAGCCTTTTTTTTTGATACTATTGAACGAAATTTTAATCAACAAACGCTTATTTTGTCTACGTTTTCTATTTTTTTAGACGGTATAATTTACGGTAGCTTTTTTCTGGTATATTACTATTTCCAACAAAATAGTAAAAAACAGAAGCAACTAATTAGTTACAACCAGACAATTTCAGAAAGTAAAATCAATCAGCTTAAAACACAACTCAACCCCCATTTTCTATTTAATAATCTGAATGTATTGGATCAATTGATTGAGGAAGATAAAGACAAAGCATCTGATTTTTTGAATGAATTTGCAGACATTTATAGATATGTTTTACAAGCCTCAGAACAAAAATTTATTAGTCTCAAGGAAGAATTAATTTTTGCCGAAAATTACTTTAGATTAATAAAACACAAGTATGGAAACGCATACCAATTGAATATTGAAAATCAAAATAGTGACGGGTACATCGTACCGCTTACCTTACAATTACTAATTGAAAATGCCGTTCAGCATAATTTGGGAACGGTAAAAGAACCTATTTATATTCAAATTAATATCGATAGGAACATTAATGTAATCAACAACTACATACCTAAACGAAATGCAAAATTGACTTCTGGTAGAGCCTTGAACAACCTAAAGGAGCAATATAAATTACTAACAAAGACTCCGATTAAAATTGAGAAAGCTAACAGTATATTTTCTGTAAACCTTCCTATAATTAAAATCTTAAACTAGTGGTGAAAGTACTAATAATAGAAGACGAAATTCCAGCCAGAAAGAAACTGAAACGATTTTTAAAGGATTTAGACACAAAAACTGAAGTTGTAGCAGAGCTTGATACCGTAGCAAGAGCAGTTGACGTTCTTAATACTACTAACGTAGATCTTATTTTTTCGGATATTGAATTGTTAGATGGTAATGCTTTTGAAGTCTACAAACAGGTTCGAGTTTTTTGTCCAATTATTTTCACCACAGCCTATGATCAGTTTTTGATGAATGCTTTTGAAACTAACGGAATAGCCTATTTATTAAAGCCATTTTCCAGAGATCGTTTTCAAGCCGCCTGGGATAAATTTTTACTATTAAAAAAGTCAGCTTCCGAAGAAAATCAACAACTGAATATACTGACAAACCTTATCCACCAAACTTTTACAAAAAAGGCATATAAAGAACAGTTTACAATTCATAAACAACAGGGGATTTATTTTTTAAAAACAGAAAACATCAGCTTCTTTGAAGCTAATGAGGGCGTTATTTTTGCATTTGATATAACTGGAAAAAAGCATTTATTAAGCGAATCTTCTTTAAAAAGTATAGAACAGAATCTTAGTTCTGAAGATTTTTTCAGAATCAACCGTAGTGTACTGTTAAATAAACAAAACGTAGAGAAAATAGAACGCTACACAAAAAACACTTTAGCAATAATAGTTAAAGGTTTAAATAACCATCTTAAAACTAGCCAAAGTAATACAGCCTCTTTTAGAGAGTGGATTGAAAAATAGAAAAAATTTTACAACAAAAAATAACCTTTGATCAAGGCTGAAGTTCTAAGAAATATCAACAACACAATCTAAATCATCACAATCCGTTCATTATAGTCATCCAATACCGTACTAAGCAATGACTTTAAATAAATCTGTGTAGTATTCAAACTGGTGTGCCCTAACAGCTCTGATATCGCTTGTGTAGCAAAGCTGTGTCGGGCTACATATGCCGTGAGTGTCTGTTGAATCTGGCATTTTTTACCGATTCACCTTGCTTCCGCTAGTCTTTGACTAATGAAGCATAAGTAAGCACAAGCATAAAAGCTCCTGATGTTTTAGAGACTTATTCTCAAATAAGTTGAATTAATCTTTGCCATTAGCCGGTCCAATATTTTAAGTAGAAAATTAGAACAACATTCAATTGTTACAAAATTTTGACAACTGCAGGGCGGTAAAAATTGTCTTTCAAAATTTTAAAACCTGAAGACCTATTAGGCAACAAGTCAAACTCTAAACATCTGATTAACAAAACCCTTTATACATCTATTTTACACCTCAATCTCCGCCAGATCCTGTAAACAAAAGCTACTTCCTGCACCGAGAACATTAGGAGCTGCCTTGAGAAGGAAGCATTTTGTCCAGTTTTGGAGCTATAAATCAATCAGGTTTCATCTGTTAATAAATTCTTAAATTCTAGCATTTCAAAACCCGTTTTCATACACTCTTCATACACTATCCTAGGGGATGCCTAGGGGTTGACTGGGAGTTGCCCTTCCTGGGGGCTGAATTTGCCTTGAATACCGGTTCAAAATACAAAAAAGTCACTTCGAATGGTTGAAGCATAGCGTTAGCTTAAGAATATATATTCAGGAGCATGTTGACCCCTCTGTGAATTTATTCCGGGTACTTCTTGCTATACTTAAGAAAAAGAAAATCAAAGAATAAAATTTTCAGTTCTAATTTTAAATCCGGCCTACTTTTTACATCTGTAGCAAAACAAGCAAATACCGCAGCGGTGGGAGCGGAGGATGGAATAGCGCAGCGGTTTGCCATCCGCAGGATAAGGGATTTGTGTAGTTTTCAAAGATGTAAAAATAAGCCTTGATCTTTTGGTTTCCAGCCGCATCAACTCGCTCAAAGACATGCTTTGCCGTATCAATACAAAAGAACAGGAACACGAATAGAAGTAATAGGTTCTATAGTGTCTTCCTTACTTTTCTTTACTCGCGTGATTATTATTTCACGGGAGCTCGTGAACCTCGTGTCCTCGGTTTGCATCGAGAAGTCTTTTTAGTTAACCTCGGTTATCTCAATCCCCCGGATACAACAGGCTAAATGCAAGGATACTGCCTTGTGCTCCTTTGTTCCCTCCAACGTGAACCCAGATCCGCCCACAAAAAGTGTGGCAACCTGTGGGTGCAGTGTGGACTCAGTGTGGACTTACTGTGGACTCATTTGGCTTTATCGGGGAAGCTGTGGATATCTGAACCGCTATCAAATCATCACGATGCGTTCCTTAATAAGCGTCTCAATTCGTACTGGAGGCGATTTTAAATAAACCTGATTGATATACAGGCTGGTATGCCCTAACAGCTCTGATAGGGTCTGTTGAATCTGGTACTTTTCGTCAATTTTACGTAGACTTAAGTTGTAGCCGCGGCGGGCGCGGTGCAGGTCTTTATAAATTAAGCTGTTGTAAACGGAATTTTCAGGTCTCCTTAAAATTTTCACAATCAGGTGATTCCTAGTTCGAGCCCCGGTTTGACCACAAGAGAAGCCTTACGAGAGATTGTAATGCTTTTTTTTGGCACCGTCAAAGGGTTTAATATTCCGTCCCGATAGCTCGGGATGCCTCGAAATTTAAAATTTGTTTCTAACGAATGCCTTGCGGGTCTGCTGTTGTCAGATACAGACAGGCTTGCCCCGAGCTAGTTTACTGTTTTTTATGAAAATAAAAAAATCGCTACAGCTGATTTCTACGTAGATAAGTTAATTAAGTATACTTACTCGGTTAAGTAAGTAAAGAATTAGTTCTTTTAATTGCTCTATCGATAAAGAACATTGTTATGTAGTTAAAAACCTGCATATTTTCTTAATTTTGTATATTCTTTAAAATGAAGACCCTACTTCTATGAACGTTAAACTATATACTAAATATGTAGTTGCCTTAGCTTTTGCAATAGGGTTTGTAGGTATGGGGTATTCTAAAGGAGCTCCACCTCCACCTATTCCTCCACCAGTAGGTGCACAAGTTCCAATAGATGATTATATCCCTTCTTTGTTTTTTATAGCTTTTATTGCCGGTATTTATTTTTACAGTAGGCTTGATAAGAAACAAGCTACAAACGCATAAGACGTTTTACATACTTTCCGATAACATCGAATTCTAAATTTACAGGTGTACCTGTTTTAAATAAGTTAAATGTAGTATGCTCGTAAGTATAAGGAATGATAGCAACGCTAAAACTGTTTTTCTGAGAATTGACAACCGTCAGACTTACTCCATTTATGGTTATTGATCCTTTTTCTATTGTAACATTGTTTAAAGAGGAATCATATTCAAAGGTGAAAATCCAGCTTCCGTCTTTTTGTTCTATGTTGATGCAGCTTGCGGTTTGATCTACATGTCCTTGTACGATATGCCCGTCAAGTCGGGTGCCTAATATCATTGCTCGTTCAAGATTTACAGAATGATTTACTTGTAATGTATTTAGGTTTGTCTTTTGAAGCGTTTCTTCGATCGCGGTAACCGTATATTCATTTTCTTTTATAGAAACCACGGTAAGACAAACGCCATTATGCGCAAGGCTTTGGTCTATTTTAAGCTCAGGAGTTAGCTTGCTAGCTACGGTGATGTGTAAATTAGAGCCTTCGGTTTGTAAATTTTTAACGATACCTAAATCTTCAATAATACCTGTAAACATGTTTGCGTTTTAATTGAGTACTTTTACATTTCAATTTACAAAAGAAAGCCAAAGCGGTCTAGCATGAAAGGACAAAGCATAAAATTAGGAATTAGCATAGGAGATTTAAACGGAATAGGGGGCGAGGTCATTTTAAAGACTCTTGAAGACTTGAGAATGCTTGATTTTTGTACTCCGGTAATTTTCGCCTCTGCGAAAACCATAAGTTTTCTTTTAAAGCATTTCAACCTTGATATGAATTTTCAAGGGGTGAAGAGTGCTGACAAAGCCATCCACGGAAAGATTAATGTGGTTAATATCTGGAATGATAATCCGCATATACAATTTGGGGAAGAGACTGCTGAAGGAGGAAGTTTTGCTATTCAATCTTTGAGGGCTGCTGTTGATGCTTTGAAGAAAGAGGAGGTAGACGTTCTGATCACAGCACCTATTAATAAAGCTAATATTCAGGCTGATGACTTTAAATTCCCGGGACATACAGATTTTCTGAATCAGGAATTAGAAGGAAATAGCTTGATGTTTATGGTTTCCGAAAAGTTGAAAGTTGGTCTTTTAACCGATCATGTTCCGGTAAAAAATGTTTCAGATAAGATTACTGCAGAACTAATTACGCAAAAGTTTCAGACTATTCACCATTCTTTAGTTCAGGATTTTGGGATACGTAAACCCAAAATTGCTTTTTTAGGCATAAATCCGCACGTAGGTGATCATGGTGTAATTGGGAAGGAAGATGATGAAGTTTTGATTCCTGCATTAGCGCGTTTACGTGATAAAGGACATTTAAGTTATGGTCCTTATGCTGCAGATAGCTTTTTTGGCAGCGGAAACTACAAAAACTTTGATGCGATTATTGCTGCTTACCACGATCAAGGCTTAATTCCATTTAAAACCTTGGCATTTGGTAAGGGCGTGAATTATACAGCCGGATTGAACAAAGTACGTACTTCGCCAGATCACGGTACTGCATTTGAGATTGCAGGAAAAGGCATAGCAGATATAAATTCTTTTAAAGAAGCCGTGTTTGTAGCCTTAGATATTTATAATAAGCGTTGTGAGTATGGAGAATTAACCGAAAATGTCCTGCAAAAACAGCCCCGAAAAAAGCAATATTCGGGACGCTCACGTGGAAAATAAAGATATTTAAAAAATTTATCCACACTTAATTAACAGCTTAATAAAAATTTATATCTTTGCACCCGCCTTTTGCGGAAGAGAGGATTATAGGAAAGAGAAAGGTAATGAAGCATTTGAAAACGTATACCATTCAATTTGTTGGTTTAAAACAAGGGGAACACGATTTTCAATTCAATATTGATAATACGTTCTTTGAGCATTTTGAATATGATGATTTTAATTCTATAGCTATAGAATTAGACATCAAACTCATTAAAAAATCCACCTTGTTGGAATTTTATTTTGACGCTAAGGGTCTTGTAAACGTTAATTGTGACCTCACAAATGAACCTTACGATCAGCCCCTTGAAGCTACTTATAAATTGGTAGTAAAGTTTGGGCAGGAATATAATGATGAGATAGATGATATTTTGATTATTCCTCATGGGGAATATGAAGTGAACATCGCTCAATATATATATGAGTTGATAGTTTTAGCTATGCCGGCAAAGCGGGTTCATCCCGGTGTTGAAGATGGTACGCTAGAATCAGACATACTCGATAAGCTTGAAGAGTTGCGTATAAAGAATAATGAGGCAGAATCAGACGAGGAGCCTCAAAAAAAGGAGATTGACCCGCGTTGGGAAAAACTAAAAGATTTTTTAACAGATAATAAATAATAAACGGTAATGGCACATCCTAAAAGAAAAATCTCGAAAACCAGAAGAGATAAGAGAAGAACACATTACAAAGCTGCAATGCCAAAAATTGGTGTTGACGCCACTACTGGTGAAGCTCACCTTTACCACCGTGCTCACTGGCATGAGGGTAAACTCTATTACAGAGGGCAGATTGTAATTGATGCTACAGCAAACGAAGAGGTTGCTTAATAAAGACTTATAGATTAGTGAAACTCCCATAGAAATGGGAGTTTTTTTTATTTTTTGGAATGAGCAAAAAAAGTTAATTATAGGCTTTGTTTGCGCTATTTTTAGTACTTTTCCTTCCATTTTTAAGCGAAAAACCCTGTTTTTCGCAGAAACCAGATTTATATGAGTAAAATCACTGCAGCCATAACTGCTGTTGGCGCTTATGTGCCAGAATATGTGCTTACCAATGAAATTTTGGAAACAATGGTCGAGACCAACGATGAGTGGATCACGACCAGAACAGGAATTAAAGAACGCAGAATTCTAAAAGATCCTGATAAAGGAACTTCTTATTTAGGAATTAAAGCTGCTGAAGATTTAATCAACAAAAGCGGTGTCGACCCTTCAGAAATCGACATGGTCATTATGGCCACCGCAACTCCAGACCTACTTGTAGCATCTACAGCATCTTATGTAGCTACAAAAATAGGAGCGACTAATGCATTTTCTTACGATTTACAAGCTGCTTGTTCAAGCTTTTTATACGGGATGTCTACTGCTTCGGCCTATATAGCATCCGGAAAATATAAAAAAGTATTGCTTATAGGAGCAGATAAAATGTCTTCTATAATAGATTATACAGATCGTGCCACATGTATCATTTTTGGTGATGGGGGTGGTGCTGCACTTTTTGAACCTAATGAAGAAGGTTTAGGATTGCAGGATGAGTATTTGAGATCAGACGGTGTAGGTAGAGATTTTCTAAGAATAGAAGGTGGGGGCTCATTAATGCCACCTACTGCAGAAACTGTAGCAAATAAGAAACACTTTGTATATCAAGACGGTAAAACAGTTTTTAAATTTGCCGTTTCTAATATGGCAGATGTAAGTGAACGCATTATGCAACGCAATAATTTGTCTCATGATGACGTTAGCTGGCTTGTAGCACATCAAGCTAATAAACGTATTATAGATGCGACTGCTAGACGTATGCAACTTGACGACAGTAAGGTGCTTATGAATATTCAGCGGTACGGAAATACTACATCTGCGACATTACCCTTATTATTGAATGATTTTGAAAAACGATTCAAAAAAGGAGATAACCTAATATTTGCCGCTTTTGGAGGCGGATTTACTTGGGGGTCCATCTACCTAAAGTGGGCCTACAACGCTTAATTTTTTATAATCTAACTAACGTTATTAATTATGGATTTAAAAGAAATTCAGAATCTTATCAAGTTTGTTGCTAAATCTGGCGCAAGCGAGGTAAAACTTGAGATGGATGATGTAAAAATCACTATTAAAACTGGAGAAGAAAGCAAAGGTGAGACTACGATTCTTCAGCAAGTTCCTATGATGGGTTCTGCAATGCAACAGCCGGCTGTACCAGCAGCTCAACCTGTAGCAGCACCTCAGGCCCCTGCTCAGGCAGAAACACCTAAGGCAGATGAAAGCGACAAATATATTACTGTAAAGTCGCCAATCATAGGTACTTTCTACCGAAAGCCTGCTCCAGACAAACCTACATTTGTTGAGGTTGGAGCAAGTATTAAAGAAGGAGACGTACTTTGTGTAATTGAAGCAATGAAATTATTCAACGAGATCGAAAGTGAAGTTAGCGGTAAAATCGTTAAGGTTCTTGTTGACGATTCTTCTCCGGTTGAATTTGATCAGCCATTATTTTTGGTAGATCCTTCGTAACTTTAGGTAAAAGAAGTTCTTAAGACTATCGGGATATGTTTTTCGAAGTAAGCTAAAGACTTATTTCCTTATGATAAGAGGTAAAAATGTTTTAGTATATAAAGTCTCGATATCGAGTAAACCAGATCAATTTTTAAAGGTTAAAGTCTTCTGGCTTCAACTTTAATGCACAATAGATATGTTTAAAAAGATACTTATAGCAAACCGAGGAGAGATCGCTCTTAGAGTGATTAGAACTTGTAAAGAAATGGGCATCAAAACGGTAGCCGTATATTCTACTGCAGATGCAGAAAGTTTGCATGTACGTTTTGCTGACGAAGCGGTTTGTATTGGCCCGGCTCCTAGTAGTGAGTCGTACCTGAAGATTGCAAATATTATGGCAGCCGCCGAAATTACAAACGCAGATGCCATTCATCCGGGATATGGTTTTCTTTCAGAGAATGCCCGCTTCTCAAAAATTTGCGAAGAACACGATGTGAAGTTTATCGGAGCTTCTCCGGATATGATTTCAAAAATGGGAGATAAGGCTACGGCAAAAGCAACTATGAAAGCTGCTGGTGTACCTTGTGTACCGGGGAGTGATGGAATTCTTGAAAATTTTGAAGATTGTGAGCGCGTAGCTGAAGAAACCGGATACCCTGTAATGCTTAAAGCAACAGCAGGTGGTGGTGGTAAAGGTATGCGTGCCGTTTGGAAAAAAGAAGAACTGCGTAAAGCATGGGATTCTGCACGACAAGAAGCTTCTGCTTCTTTCGGTAACGACGGTATGTATATGGAAAAGCTTATCGAAGAGCCACGCCACATCGAGATTCAGATTGTAGGAGATAGTAACGGTAAAGCGTGTCATCTTTCTGAGCGTGATTGTTCGGTACAAAGACGTCACCAGAAACTTACTGAAGAGACTCCATCTCCATTTATGACCGATGAACTTCGTGAAAAAATGGGAACTGCAGCCGTTCGTGCCGCAGAATACATTAAATATGAAGGAGCTGGTACGGTAGAATTCTTAGTAGATAAACATCGCAACTTCTACTTTATGGAAATGAATACGCGTATTCAGGTTGAGCATCCTATTACAGAACAGGTTGTAGATTACGACTTGATCCGTGAGCAAATATTAGTTGCTGCAGGTGTTGCTATTTCTGGTAAAAACTATTATCCGCAACTGCACTCTATTGAATGTCGTATCAATGCAGAAGATCCTTATAATAATTTTAGACCTTCACCGGGTAAGATCACGAACTTGCACGCACCGGGTGGGCATGGGGTTCGTATAGATACACACGTGTATAGTGGGTATTCTATCGTACCGAATTACGATTCTATGATTGCTAAATTGATTACTACGGCTCAAACCCGTGAAGAGGCGATCAACAAAATGAAGCGTGCGTTAGACGAGTTCGTTATTGAAGGAATCAAAACTACAATACCATTCCACAGACAGTTGATGGATGATCCTGCATATATTTCAGGAAATTACACCACTGCTTTTATGGACACGTTTGTGATGAATCCTCCTGTAGAGGAATAAAAAAATCACATAACTATATTTAAAACCCTGGGCATCATGCTCGGGTTTTTTGCTTTTTGGGCATTACCTACTACCGTTTGGGTCGGGCCTGCCGGCAAAGGCAGGTTTTCACGGCTCGCTTTCTGCAATCTTTGGTTTGTTATGCATGTAAACACAATAACTCTTTCTTATTGAGAATATAAATCCAGGTTTTCTAAAGTAGATTTTACAATTTTAGGCAGCGGGATCACAGGTCTCAAGTGTGCATTATATTTGCGTGTGCTTCATCCTTCGCAAAGATTTTAATTTTGGAGCGCGGCAATCTTCCGGAGGGAGCAAGTACAAAAAATGCAGGCTTCGCTTGTTTTAGAAGTCTCTCAGAGCATATTGCAGATTTAGGCAAGCATAATGAAGAAGAATTGCTTCAGCTTATAAAAATGTGCGTCAAATGCTTAAACCTGTTACGGAAAACCGTGGGTGATTTCAGCAATTGGTTATACAAATAATGGAGGTTATAAACTTTTTTAAAACTAAACATCAATTTTCAGGAAAAGATCTTCACCCTTTTCAAAGGCTTTATTTGTGTTAAAATAGACTTTTTCGTTATTGAAAATTCCTTCAACTAAATAATAACTTCCTTTAAAATAGCTTTTTAAAATTTCAACTTCGATAGCGGTTTCATCTTCTGAAATTTTTAGCTGATGCGGCATTAACAGAAGGGTTTTGCCGTCAATTTCTAGTTCATTGATATCACTAAAAAATGAAGCTACATAGGCATCTTTTGGGTTTTGAAATAAAGCTTCCGGAGTGTCGGTTTGTATAAATGTACCGTCACGCATCATTTTGATTTCGTCAGAGAAAGACAGCGCTTCTTCGCTGTCGTGCGTGGCTGTGATGCAGGTAATCTCTTCTTTTTTCAGGTATGCATAAAGATTTCGTCGCAAGGCATTCCTTCTAAAATTATCAATATGACTAAAAGGCTCATCCAGTAATAACAATTCGGGTTCTTTAGCAATAGCACGCGCTAGCGCTACGCGTTGTTTTTGACCACCGCTCAACAATTTAACGTGAACCTCAGCAAAGGCAGTCATAGCTACGACTTCTAATAATTCAGCTATGCGCTCTTTACGATGTTGCATAAATCGGCGGGAAAGATGTTTTCCAATATTATCTGCTACCGAAATATAAGGCATCAAATCAAAATCTTGAGCGAGATATTTGATAAAAGGTTCGCCGGGAACAAGATTAAAATTAGGACCTAAAAGTTCGTTATCATCCCAAGAAACCGTTCCATTTTCTACGTGAAGCAGGCCATAAATGATTTTAAGGAGCGTGCTTTTACCGCAGCCACTTTCCCCCAGAATGGAAATATGCGTTCCTTTTTCAACTGAAAAATCAAGGTTTTTTAAAACGATTTCTTCGGTGTACCCAAAGTGTTGTATTTTAACGTTTAGCATTTATAAAAAATTAGCAGTTGATACATTTTATAATCTGACTCTATCCTTTTATATTAAACATACTCAATGGTAATTTAAATATAGCTTCTTATGGATAATTTTATCATACTATATCTGGTTCTTGGTTTAGCTCTTCTGATGTGGGCTTTAATTGATTTAGTACAAAATCATAATTTAAAAAGAAATCAGAAAGCAGTGCTGTTGATTCTACTCGTTGTTCTACCAGTGATAGGCTCTATAATCTATTTTCAATTTAAGAACAGGAATAGAAAAAGGAGTACTTATTTTTCAAGATAATTGGCACCGCCAAAAGGTTTAATATCGCGTTCCGATAGGTATCGAGATGCCTCGAAATTGAATATTTGTTTCTAATGAATGCCTCGTAGACTTGCCCCGAGGTAGTTTACTTAAACAAAAAAAACCTCACAGTCTGTTAAAAGCTGTGAGGTCTTTTATTTAAGAGTTCCCCCTTTGGGGGATAGGGGCCTAGCCTTTAATTTCTGATTTTGTTTTTTCGGGAAGTACATCAAATCCCATATTGTAGAGCGTAAAGGCAAAAATGTCTGCCGTTTGCTCTATTTGCTTACTTACGGGAGTTCCTGCACCGTGACCGGCATCAGTTTCTATTCGGATTAAAACCGGAGCGTCACCTGCTTGTTTTTCCTGCAGTTCTGCAGCAAATTTAAAACTATGTGCCGGTACTACACGGTCGTCATGATCACCTGTAGTAACTAAAGTTGCGGGATATTTTGTTCCTGCTTTTACATTGTGAACAGGTGAATAACCTTTGATGTAGTCAAACATCTCTTTGCTGTCTTCTGAAGTACCGTAATCGTACGCCCAACCCGCACCAGCAGTAAACGTATGATAGCGCAGCATGTCCATCACGCCAACAGCGGGCAATGCTACTTGCATCAAATCGGGTCTTTGTGTCATTGCAGCACCAACGAGTAAACCGCCGTTAGAACCCCCGCGAACGGCCAGATAATCGCTAGATGTATAGTTTTCTGAAATCAGGTATTCTGCAGCAGCGATAAAATCATCAAACACGTTTTGCTTTTGCAGTTTAGTCCCTGCATCGTGCCACTCTTTACCATATTCACCACCACCACGTAAATTAGGAACTGCATATACACCACCCATTTCCATCCAGATTGCATTGGTGATGCTGAAAGAAGGCGTTAATGAAATATTGAATCCGCCATACCCGTATAGAATAGTCGGGTTTTTACCGTTAAGCTTCAATCCTTTTTTGAAGGTAATAATCATAGGCACTTTTGTACCGTCTTTTGAAGTATAAAATACCTGCTTACTCTCGTAATTTTCCGGATTGAAATTAATCGCGGGCTTGCGGAATAATTCAGATTCTCCAGATTCGATAGTGTATTTATAGATACTTCCTGGAGTGGTATAATTGGTAAAGCTGTAATACAATTCGGTTTCTTCTTTTTTAGCACCAAAACCGCCTGCGCTACCTATACCCGGTAACTCAACTTCACGCACTAAATTTCCGTCATAATCGTATTGCTTGATTTGGGAAACCGCGTCAACCATATATTCTGCAAAAAAGTAACCGCCACCTGTTCTGGGTGAAAGTACATTTTCGGTTTCGGGAATAAAATCTATCTAGTTCTCTGGAGTAGGGTTTGAAGCATCAACCGTAACAATTTTCTGGTTTGGCGCATCTTTATCGGTAACGATATACAGCTTAGAACCTACATTTTCAATAATGGAAGTATTTGTATCCTCATTAGCTACAATCGCAACAAAATCAGCATTGGGTTTTGTAAGATCTTTAATAAAAAGCTTGTTACCAGAAGTTGCATTACTAGCACTTAAAATGAGGTATTTATTATCTTCTGTGGTACCGGCACTAATATAACGATGTTTTTGTTCCTGCGTTCCGCCAAAAATTAATTCGTCTTCTTTTTGAGGTGTATTTAATTTATGGTAAAACACTTTATGCTGATCTGTTTTTGCTGAAAGTTCGCTACCATCAGGCTTGTCGTAACTCGAGTAGTAGAAGCCGTCATTTTCTTTCCAGGAAATTCCGCTAAACTTGATATCTACCAAAGTATCTTCGGTAATTTCTCTAGTCTCGGCATTCATTACCAAAACTTTACGCCAGTCGCTTCCACCTTCCGAAATGCTGTAAGCCGCTAGTTTTCCGTTGTCTGAAAAACTAAGTCCGCCCAGAGAAATGGTTCCATCTTCCGAAAAAGTATTGGGATCTAAAAATATTGCTGCAGTAGAAGGGTCTTCATCGGTCTTGTAGCGGTAAATGACATATTGATTTTGGAGTCCGTCATTTTTATAAAAATAGGTGTAATCACCTTCTTTAAAAGGAGCTCCTATCTTCTCATAATTCCATATTTTTTCAAGTTTTTGCTTGATTTCCTCTTTAAAAGGAATTTTATCTAAATAGCCAAAAGTAACTTTGTTTTCAGCTTTAACCCAAGCTTCAGTTTCTGCGCTGCGGTCGTCTTCAAGCCAGCGATAGGGGTCGGGAACTTCGGTGCCAAAATACGTATCTACGGTATCCACTTTTTTAGTTTCGGGATAATTCACTGCCATTTCAGGAGATTTTTTTTCTTTGGTTTCACAAGCGCTAAACAACAAGGTAAAAGCGCCTAAATAAGCTAGTTTTTTCATTTTAAGCAAATTGAATTGATTTCAAATATACTCAATAAAAAAACCTCTTGAACACCGTGCTCAAGAGGTTTCTCTCTTTAAAACCTATTTTTTATATCAAATCAGATTACACCAATTCTTTAGCTGCTAAATATTCAGCGATTTGTACTGCGTTTGTCGCAGCACCTTTGCGTAAGTTATCTGCGACAACCCACATATTCAAGGTGTTTTCCTGAGAAAAATCACGGCGTAAACGCCCTACAAAAACATCATTCTTTCCTTCTGCATAAATAGGCATTGGGTAGGTGTTGGTATCCGGATTATCCTGAACCGTAACACCCTCCTGAGCTTGTAAAATCTGACGTACTTCAGCCAAATCAAAATCATTCTCAAACTGCACGTTAATCGCTTCAGAGTGACCACCCACAACCGGGATGCGCACAGCTGTGGCGGTAACCGCAATAGATTTATCACCTAAAATCTTCTGAGTTTCATTAACGAGTTTCATTTCTTCTTTAGTGTAGCCATTGTCGGTAAATACATCACAAGCAGGAATCGCGTTGCGGTGAATAGGATATGGGTAAGCCATTTCGCCTTGCTCACCTTTGTACTCATTTTCTAATTGCTGAACGGCTTTAACACCGGTTCCTGTAATAGACTGGTATGTAGAAATGACCAGACGCTTGATTTTATATTTTTTATGCAACGGTGCTAATGCTAAAACCATCTGAATTGTAGAGCAATTCGGATTTGCAATAATTTTATCAGTATCTTCTAATTCTGAAGCGTTGATCTCAGGAACGATAAGCTTTTTCTCAGGATCCATTCTCCAGGCAGAAGAGTTGTCTACAACTGTAGTACCCACTGCTGCAAATTTAGGGGCAAATTCTAATGAGGTAGCTCCACCGGCAGAAAATATAGCTATATCCGGGCGTGCAGCGATAGCATCTTCCATAGAGCTAATGGTATAGTCTTTACCTTTATACGAAACAGTTTTACCTACCGATCGCGCGCTTGCTACCGGTATCAATTCGGTTATTGGGAAGTTGCGTTCTGCTAATACTTGCAACATTACATGGCCTACCATCCCGGTAGCGCCTACAACAGCTACTTTCATAATCTATTATTTAGCGTATCTATAAGCTCAAAAAATTGAGTGTACTAATTGGTTTAAATAGTTAAGCTGAAAAACCAGCTAAACACCGAAGATTGCCTTATTACAAAGTGATTTACCTCGGGGAGGCCAAAAGTAGTAACACTTTATAAAATAGTAGACTAACTTCTTAAAAATATACACATTTGTTTAAAAAGTGACATTTTGTGAATTTTAAATACATTTTGTTATTTATATAACAAAAAAAGAACCCTCAAATTTCTCTGAGGGTTTAATTAAAATAAAGTCTGCAGTGTAGCGGTTTGTGCTTGACGCACGAAACTTTTTATTGGCACCGCCAAAGGGGTTAATACCCCGAGGCTTGCCTCAAAATTGAAAATTTGTTTCTAACGAATGCCTCGTGGGCTTGTCTTTGTCAGATACATACAGGCTTGCCCCGAGGTAGTTTACTTTTTTCTCAATTCGTCGCGAATTTCAATAAGTAATTCTTCTTGAGTTGGTCCTTTTGGAGCAGCAGGTTTTGCTTCTTCTTTCTTCTTGGTTTTTTCATAACCTTTAAGCAACCAGAAAATCACAAAACCAATAATGATAAAATCAATTACAGCTTGTAAAAAGTTACCATAAGTCATAATTGCACCTCCAGCTTCAACAGCAGCTTCAACAGTATCATATTGACCACCGTCTAGTGAAAAAAACAGGTTGTTTACGTTTTTACCTCCCATTATTACACCAATAACAGGCATGATAACGTCTTTTACTAAAGAACCTACAATTTTATTGAATGCTCCACCTACAATCACTGCTGTAGCAAGAGCAATGATGTCGCCTTTCATTAAAAAGGATTTGAAATCTTTTAAAAATGCCATGAATTTAGTTGGTTTTAGTTAATTAAAGGGCTAATATATTGAAATTAAAAAAGGTTATAAAAGTTATAGCTGTTACTTATTCTATAATTTTTCGTTTTACACGTTGAGAAATTGCTGTAATTAATTCATAAGGAATGCTGTTAATACGTGCAGAGAGTGCCACAGCAGATGCACCTTTTCCAAAAACAACAACTTCATCTCCTTCTTGACAATCTATTTCGGTAACATTTACCATAATCATATCCATACAAACATTACCTATAATTGGAGCTTTTTTACCATTAATCATAACGTAGCCACGTCCTTTTCCGTAGGTTCGTGCAATACCGTCTGCATGACCAATGGGTAATGTAGCACTGCGCTCTAATTTTGCAGCAGTGTGTGCTCTGTTGTAGCCCACAGTCTCATTTACTGCTACATCGTGTATCTGTGAAATAACAGTTTTTAAGGTCGCAACCGGTTTTAGCTTAAGGTCTTCTTCTTGTGTGTTCCCATACCCGAAAAGACCAATACCGCTACGCACCATATCAAATTGTGCTTCTGGATAATTTATAATTGCCGAAGTATTGCTCTGATGCATCATAGGCGTATATCCCAATCCATCAATCATATGCTTAGCATTCTTCTCAAAAGTCTCAATCTGATGATGGGTAAATCTACGCTCATTCATATCTTCACTCGCTACCAGGTGGGAGAATAGTGATTTAACCTTTAGCGCCTCTGTTGCTTCAAGTTGCTCCAGAATATCTTTTTCGTTTACATCTTTAAAACCAAGACGATTCAGTCCTGTGTTAAATTTAATATGAATAGGATACTCTTTTAAACCTTTAGCCTCAGCGACTTCAGTAAAAGCTTTTAGTACCCTAAAACTATAAATGCTGGGTTCCAGGTTGTGCTGAATTACTTCAGCAAAATTTTCAATTTGTGGATGCAACACCAGAATAGGTGTTTGGATACCTGCTTCTCTTAGAGTGATTCCTTCTGCGGTATAAGCAACTGCAAAATAATCTATTCCTTTTTCTTCAAGCTTTTTTGCAATGGATACAGACTCACTTCCGTATGCATAGGCCTTAACTACGGCTAACATTTTAACATCAGGTCTCAACTTAGACCTTAAATAATTATAATTATGTTCTAGTGCGCTAAGGTCTATTTCGAGAACAGTATGTGCCATTTAATCTTTTGTTTTAGTGTTTTTGAGTTCTTCAGGGTCTTTAACCTCAATTGTTTTGAGGCGTTCGCGTAGCATCGCTTTATAGTAAGCACTGCGACTTAAAGGTTCGTATTCTTCTGTTTCTCCTAATAAAACCAGATCGTCACTGGTAGCTTTACGATAACTGAATTGCGCCAGATTCCCGGTACGCGTACATACCGCGTGTACTTTAGTCACATACTCTGCCGTAGCCATAAGTGCCGGCATAGGGCCAAAAGGATTTCCTTTAAAATCCATATCAAGACCTGCGACAATAACCCGGACTCCGCTATTGGCTAAGTCATTACAGACTTTTATAATCTCGTCATCAAAAAACTGAGCTTCATCAATACCTACTACATCACAGCCATCTGCGAGAATGGGGATATTTGCAGCTGCAGGAACCGGTGTAGATCTAATTTCGTTAGCGTCATGAGAGATAACCAGCTCTTCATCATAGCGGGTATCTATAGATGGTTTGAAGATTTCAACCTTCTGTTTTGCAAATTTGGCACGCTTTAACCGGCGAATTAATTCTTCGGTTTTACCAGAGAACATAGAGCCACATATGACTTCTATCCATCCAAATTGCTCTTTATGATTAACGGTATTTTCGAGAAACATTTCGTACTTTTCAACCTCTTAAAGGGCAAAGGTGCTATTCTTTGAGGGCTAAGCAAATTTATTAAAAACCCCAGCAAATAAACAGAGCAAACAAAAAACTTATGAAGAAGAAATTAAAATCTGACTTGGTGAGCCTGGCGCACAAGATTTTAAAACTTGACTCAGAGAGTGATTACAACAGCCTCAAGTTAGAAGCCCAGAAGATTTATGAAGCTTTATCTATAATGGCTTATGTAGAAGCCAATTTTGATGCAGCAAAACCTACTATTGGCAAAGCCGAAATCATAACTGCACTTGAGGATGAAAATACGGAGTTTATTGAAGAAAGTATCGAAGAAGCTCAACAGCAATTAGAATTTGTAGCACCTGCCGAAACATCACAAAAAGAAGAAGAAGAAACAGACCTGGAGCGTATAGCCCGTATTGCTGCGGCTAACGAAGAACTCTTTGAACGTTTAAGAGTGCCTCAGCCACAAGAATCTAAAAACGAGTCTAAGACCGAAGAAACTTCAGCTAAAGCTAAACCTGAAGAAAAGATCAATCAGGCTTCTTTACACGAGCCGGTGATGGAAAAAATAAAAGATATCGTAGCTCAAATGCCACCGGAGGCAGACGCAATAGAGGCGATGTTTCAGCAAATTACGCGAGAGCCGCAACCGGTAAAGAATGATAAAGACGAGATAGGGGAATACGGTCGCATTGCAGAATTTGAAGATACTAAAACCGATGAGCCAATAAAACCTAGAAAATTAAACGATAGTGTATCGCGCGGACTTTCTTTTGGGCTTAATGACCGTATCGCATTTATCAAACATTTGTTTAACGGTAGTAATTCTGATTACAATCGTGTCTTATCACAACTCAATACGGTAAACAGTCAGCAAGAGGCCTTTGATTTAATAGACCATATGGTAAAACCAGACTATAACAATTGGGAAGGTAAAGAGGTTTTTGAAACCCGATTTAAAGAGTTAGTTGCTCGAAAATTATCTTAAGTCAAAACGTGTAATTTTTTAATCTCGAATCTCGAGTAAATTTGATTGAGGCAGTATGGCCAAACTTTTTCTAGTTCCCACACCTATAGGTAATCTGGACGATATGACTTTTAGAGCAGTTAAGGTCTTGCAAGAAGCAGATCTTATTCTTGCTGAAGATACCCGCACCAGTGGTAAGCTTTTAAAGCATTTTGAGATTACCACCCAGATGCATTCGCATCATATGCACAATGAGCATAAAACTGTAACAGGTTTGGTAGACCGAATCAGAAATGGTCAAACCATAGCTTTAATTAGTGATGCCGGTACACCGGCTATCTCAGATCCCGGATTTTTATTAACGCGAGCCTGTGTAGAAGCCGGACTCGAAGTAGATTGTTTGCCGGGCGCAACCGCTTTTGTTCCTGCGCTCGTTAATAGTGGTTTACCGAATGATAAATTTATTTTTGAAGGTTTTCTTCCGGTTAAGAAAGGGCGTCAAACCCGTTTTTTAATTTTAGCCGAAGAAGAACGTACCATGATTTTTTATGAAAGTCCGCACAAGTTATTGAAGACTTTAAAACATATGGCAGCATATTTTGGTGCAGACCGAAGGGTTTCTGTTTCCAGAGAGATTTCTAAACTTCACGAAGAGACGGTGCGCGGCACAGCAGCAGCAGTGCTACAGCATTTTGAAAGTAAACCTCCTAAAGGTGAACTTGTAATTGTAGTTGCCGGAAAACCTAAAGACTAGCTTGCTTCAGGAGCAATTTTAGTTTCAGGTTTTAGCAAATCAATAAGCCTGTTTACATCAGCTTTAGCATAACTGGCGGTATTTACCTTTTCAAATTTCTTTTTAGATTTATAAATAACGAGGTGATCTTCATAAGCTTCTACGTATTGTATTTGAGAAAATCGGTAGCTATATGTTCCTCCTTTATCTAATTTAAAGGAAATTATTTTTTGAGTATACTTCAAAAAATCACGCATCTTAAAAGGAAAAATAAGCGGTATAAACGTCAATAACATACCCATAGGTTGTAAGATTTTGCCAAGTATATTTTCTTTAAAACCCAATATAGCTGTAAAAAATAAGATCAAACCAATAGCAGGCACAACAAGACGCCACGGTTTATTTTGATTGATAAATGTGATTTTCTTAGACATACGTTGTGATTTTTGAACAAATTACACAAAAGCTTTTAATTAAAAAACCGGGCTAATTTGTAACTTGGCTCTTCCCAAGTCTAACTTCAATACTATGTACTTCAGATTATTAGCCTTCTTCTTTCTTGTTTCAGGTTCTTGTTTTTGTCAGAGAGAGTCTTTTAGACGGGTTAACGAGCATTATCTAAAAGGGGGTACACGAGTTATAGGTAACACCATTTTAAGTGAACACCCCACAAAACTATATGTGCATCCTAAAGGTTTAAACGACCGCACCGACATGGTATATGTAGATATTGATGCTGATTCTGACACCTTTAGCTCAAGCACTGCTAGTCTGGATATTCCGGTAGATGCAAAAATTAAATATGCCGGTTTATACTGGGCTGCAACCTATCCCGGCGCAAAGGGTAAACAGAAAACCCGTGGTAATAGAATTGTGTATGATATTAAGAAAAAACGAAATCGTCCATTTGATTTGGTGAAACTTCAGTTTCCCGGAAGTGACGGATATACTCAAGTTCAAGGTGAAGTCATTTACGATGGTATGCGAGATGCGGTTATCGAACTCAAGAACACCGCTCCTTATGTATGCTACAGCGATATTACAGATTTATTAATCAGTAAAAATGCCACATCTGGAGCTTACACACTGGCTAATGTCACGGCATTAGAAGGTTATATGTATGGGGGTAGTTCTGCAGGCTGGATGTTATACCTCATTTATGAAGATGAGGCGGAGCCACTACAGTACTTCACAGGTTATCATGGTTTTAGCTTTATCAAACCTGATAATATACAAGAACTAGACTTTAAAAACTTTAGAGCAGTAGAAAGTGGAGCTGTTAAAACCTCAGTAACCTTAGCGGCATTAGAAGGCGATTTAATTTTGTCTGGAGATGGCGTTTCGGTTTTTAAAGAAGATACTGAAGAGTATATTCCACTAAAAAGTAGTGTACGCTATGCTAATAACTTCTTCAATAGCAGTATTACCATTAATGACAAAAAGTATATCAATCGCGTTCCGGCAAATTTAAATACATTAGGTTTTGATTTGGCTAAAGTGCAAATTCCTAATAAAAATAATGAAGTGATTTCTAATGATGCAAAACAGGTAAAGCTTCAGTTTAAAACAGAATCAGACCGCCTTTTTGTTTTTTTTAGTGCTTTTCAAACCGAAATCAGTACTGATTATTATCAGCGTGTGGTGGTTGAAGGTAAACCGGATACAATCGTTAAAGCTGCTCAAGAGAAAATAGCAGAAGAAATTCGGCATAAAAAATTAACTCCGCAAGAAGATGTACAGTTATATGGTAAAGATGGCGAAAGGCTAAAAGAAAAGGCAGTAATTTCAAAAAGTGGAGATAGAATTTTAGAAGATTCCAGAAGTCAGGACTTAAAAGATATGTTGAGCGCATCGTCGATACAAGTGCCGGATATGAATTCTGGTTATTATGTGGTAAATCATGTTTTCTCTAAACGCAGCTATGCTTTAAAATGGAAAGAAAAAATGCAGTTAAAAGGGCTTTCACCCGTACGTTTTGTAAACCCCGTTAATGACTATCACTATATCTATTTAGATTATGGTGAAAATCCCGATGCCTTGTATGAGAGGCTATTAGAATATAGAAAATTAGATGACCTCGAAGAGGCCTGGATCCTTAAAGTAAATTTAGATTAATGCGCTGGACGCTAAAACCAACACCCGATACTCAAACTGTAAAATCATTTGCAGAATCTTTACAAATACCCCAAAAAATAGCAATACTCTTGCAACAGCGAGGCATTGACACCTATGAAAAAGCTAAAAAATTCTTTAGACCTTCTCTAGAAGATTTGCACGATCCGTTTTTGATGAAAGATATGGATCGTGCAGTAGATCGCATCAATCTGGCGATAGCGCAGGGCGAAAATATTCTGGTTTATGGTGATTATGATGTAGACGGTACAACCAGTGTCGCGCTGATGAGTAGTTATTTACGCAGTCACTATTCGCAGGTGGCGACTTATATTCCAGATCGCTATGCTGAAGGTTACGGTGTATCTTATATCGGAATCGATTATGCACACGATAATGACGTGAGTTTAATCATCGCTTTAGACTGTGGTGTAAAAGCGATAGAGAAAGTTGATTATGCTAAAAAATTAGGTATTGATTTTATCATTTGTGATCACCACCGTCCGGGTGCTGAGATTCCAGATGCAGTTGCCGTTTTAGATCCCAAACGCGAAGATTGCAGCTATCCCTATAAAGAATTATGCGGCTGTGGTGTGGGCTTTAAGTTGATACAAGCAATGGAACAACAAAAAGGCTTGCCTGTTAAAACATTGGTGCCTTATCTAGATCTGGTTGCCACCGCTATAGGCGCAGATATAGTGCCTATTACCGGAGAGAATAGAGTGCTCGCTTTTTATGGTCTTGACGTCATCAACACGTTACCGCGTACCGGTATACAAGCCTTGGTAAAAAATGTAAATAAAGATACACTTACGATTACCGATGTCGTTTTTATCATCGCACCGCGTATCAATGCAGCAGGGCGAATAAAACATGGGCTGCACGCAGTAGAATTGCTTACTGAACAAGATGATACGCGGGCTCAGGAAATGGCAGCGGGTATAGAAGCTTTTAACGCAGAGCGGAAAGATCTCGATAAAGCAATAACCGAAGAAGCACTTTTACAAATCGTAACCAACAAAGAAGAAGATCGAAAAACCACCGTAGTTTTTCAGGAAAATTGGCACAAAGGTGTGATAGGTATCGTGGCTTCACGACTTACTGAAACCTATTACAGACCTACTTTGGTGTTTACAAAAAGTGGCGAAAAACTTGCCGCCAGCGCCCGATCGGTAAAGGGTTTTGACGTTTATGAAGCGCTAGATTCTTGTAAAGAACATATAGAGCAGTTTGGTGGTCATAAATACGCCGCCGGGCTTACACTGGGCGAGCATCAGTACCATGATTTTAAAAACAAATTTGAAGAAGTAGTTAGCAGTTCTATAGATGAGCGCTTGCTCATTCCTGAAATTTCAATAGATGCAGCATTGGATTTAGATGAGATTACACCGAAATTCTACCGAATTCTGCGTCAGTTTGCACCATTTGGCCCCGGAAATATGACACCTGTTTTTATGACAGATAAGCTTCAGGATACCGGCTATGGTAAGTGTGTGGGTGCAGATGATGCTCATTTAAAATGCGCCGTTACGCAAAGCGGAAACACTACAACTGTTGGAGCAATCGGCTTTAATCTAGGAGACAAATGCGAATTGATACAGCATAAAAAGACCTTTAAAGCAGCGTATTCTCTTGACCTCAATGAATGGAATGGAAACGTGAGTATTCAACTCAAACTGCGGGATATTCAGGAATAATTCACAATCTATTTAGATTTGTTCTAAATTAGTTTTTTATATTTGTTGTAAATCGGCAGCTATGAAAAACATTGATATCATCTATCGCAATGAAAGTGGAATTGCTTTTTACTGGAAAACTTCAAAACAGGGTACTTTAAAAGCTCAGGTTATTTTTAGGGATATGGGTTTTTATTTTACCTTAGATCAGCTCAAAAAATTTGCGTATTTAAGTGAAGAAACCTTGGTACAACAGACGTGTAAAGATTGTCCTGCGCCTCGCGATTGCAGGTCTCTGTTACTCAAAACTCCGTTAAATGATGTAGACCTTGCAGTGAGCCGTCAAGAGGTTTATGAAATACAAGATCTTTTGGATCAGACTATTTTAAGAATGGAAATGCAGGCCTTTATGCAAACGGCACTTAACTAATCTTCAAAGGTTTTTAGTTCAAATTTACTTCCATCAAAAACACCGTAGGTATAGAAATTGATCCAGTCGCCCAGATTGTAATAGGTTGCATTTTTACCCACTTCAATAGTCATCGGCAGGTGTCTGTGGCCAAAAATAAAATAATCGTAGTGCGCGGTTTCTAACTTCCGCTTTGCGTAAGTCGCAAGCCACTCATTTTCTTCTCCTAAGAATTGCTGATCGTCATCACCACTAATTAACTTATTTTTTACCGAAAGATGCTGCGCCACACGCACGCCAATATCAGGATGCATCCATCTAAACAACCACTGAAAAAACGGGGAGGTAAACACTTTTTTCATGCGTTTATAGCCTTTGTCTCCGGGACCCAGACCGTCACCGTGACCTATAAAAAAGCGCTTAGCATTGAATTCAAAAAGCTGTGGACTGTGATAAACGGGGATGTCGAGTTCGGTTTTAAAGTAATCATTCATCCATAAATCGTGATTACCCACAAAAAAAAAGATAGGAATACCGGAATCGCGCAGTTGGGCTAATTTGCCTAAAACACGCACAAAACCTTTTGGTACAACGGTTTTATATTCAAACCAAAAATCAAAAAGATCTCCCAATAAAAAGATAGCAGCAGCATCCTTTTCTATAGTATTTAACCAGGAAACAAACTTTTTTTCACGAGGTTTACTCGCCGCGGCATCAGGAGCTCCCAAATGGTTGTCACTAGAAAAATAGACCTTTTTACCTTGAGGAATAGTGAGTTGAACTACCGGTTGCTTCATGCTGTAAATTTAGGCTAAATCCCTTTTATCCTTTTAGTTTGTGTTGTCTGAAGCGTACCACTCAGCAAAGCTGCTGTCTGTTTCCTGTAGTTTTAAAGAAAACAGTTTAATATTTTGAGGTAAGTGTTTTTGAATTTTTTCAGCAAAATCTATCACCATCATTTCGCTGGTAGGTTGATAATCTACAAGAAGTACATTATGCCCACGGTCAGACAGTTCTTTTGCCAATTCAACGTGCGGTGTGTTTTTGTTGAAAACAGTCGCGTGATCAAAAACATCTACAATCTCATCTTTTACAATTTTCTTGAGATCACCAAAGTCTATTACCATCCCAAACTTGACGTTTTCGCTATCAGAAATAGGAGTTCCAATTACGGTAACTGAAAGTTTATAACTGTGCCCGTGAACGTTGCGACACTTTCCATCATAGCCGTAAAGCGCGTGACCAGTTTCAAAAGAAAACTGCTTGGTAATACGAATATTGCTCATCTAAATCTGTTTTTACGAAATGCCTTAAAGACATAAATAGCTGCTATTATTAAAACAAGAACGAGTAAAATATAAAATAAATTACTCCCTATAAAATATCCCAGTTCATAGAACTTGCCGCCCTTTTCTTTGTCTAAAACGAGTGTGCAGAATATTTCTGTCATTTTTTAAATTTTCTAACGAGTACAACAACGATAAGCGCAATTGCAAAAATCAGATAGATTCCCGTACCGCTTAAAAACTCTAAAATTTCCATTCCTCAAATGTGGTTTAATTAGGCAAAAGTAACAAAGTATATTCGGCGTACCTAGAAAATAATCAAAGGCTTAAAAATTGTGAAATTCGCAAGGTTTTTTAAACGTTATTTGCGCGCATGAATACACAGCTTTTTGAACAGGTAGATTTTGTTGAGAATCCCGTATATGAACAGGTTATAACCTCTTTATTAGATCAGAAATATGCTATTGTTGATGACTTTTTTAACACTGAAGAGATTGAAGAATTGCGAGAATCCCTTAAGACGGTTTATGAGGCAGACTGTTTTAAGAAGGCAGCAATTGGTAACAAGTTTAATGAAGAAATAGATACAACCATTCGCGGGGATTTTATCAAATGGATCAATGAAGCTGAAGGTCGTGCTGAAGAACGCCTGTTTTTCACTAAGATAAATGACTTGGTTGCTTATTTAAATCGTACATGTTTTTTAGGAATTTTGCAGAAAGAATTTCATTATGCAGTCTATCCTAAAGGAACTTTTTATAAGCGTCATCTCGATACTTTTCAAAACGATTCTCGTCGTAAACTTTCTATGGTTTGTTACTTAAATGATGCAAGTTGGCTAGCTACTAATGGCGGCGAACTCACGCTTTATTTACCTGATGAAACCGGTGAGCAGGCTTTAGACATTATACCCAGACCGGGACGTGTGGTAATTTTTGAAAGTCAGATTCTGGAGCATGAGGTAAAACCGGTTTTAAATTCTGAACGTTTGAGTATTACGGGGTGGTTGAAGACAAGGTAGTTGCAGTAAGCAGGATTACTGGATCTTCGGTTTAAAGCGTTTTCTGAAATTTAGGATTAAGGCAGCACTGCGAACCAGCATCCATACGGAGAAGGCAATCCATACGGCGTAAAGCTTCAGGCCAAAATAGTCACCAATAAAAATAGCGGGTACAAAACCTAGAAAGGTCGCAGCCATCAATACGTTGCGCAAGTATTTCATTTCGCCCATTCCTTTAAAAATACCATCAAAAATAAAAGCTAAAGCATTGAGCGGTTGCATTAATATTACAAGAAAAAATAGTGCGGTAAATCGTGTAATTACTTCAGGCTCTTTGCTGAAAATCAGTCCTAGTGGTTCATAAAAAAGCGCCGAAAGCAGCATGAGTCCGCCTGCTATAATCAGGCTGTATTTGCTCAGTTTTTTGCTCAGTTCCCAGAGACTTTTATAATCTTTTGCTCCCAGAAAACGCCCTGCTAAAATGTTTCCTGCAGCCGCATAACCATCAATAAAAAATGCTGAAAATAACCAGATATTGATCAAAATGGTTTGTGCGGCAATGTACGATGCACCATAATCTGTAGCAAAAGAATTGGCCAGATATAAGGCGAGATTCAATGCGATGGTACGTACAAAAAGATTAAGCGCCATACCCACGAGTCGCCACAATTCCGGATGAATAGGGAATTTAAGCTTCAAGCTTACATCGGTTTTAATAAGAACCAGAATAAGTGACAAAACAGCCATAAGCCCCTGAGCGCCCAGGCTGGCATAAGCAGCACCTTCAATTTGCATTGCGGGGATATAGCCGTCAATTCCATAGACTAAAATAAAATCAAAAAGGATATTCACAGCGGCACCTATTATCGCCACTACCATAGGCCAAAAGGTATTTTGCAAACCTCTAAAAATTCCAAAAATAGCAAAGGTGAACAAGGTTAACGGAAACCCCCATACACGAATGGAATAGTATTGCACGCAATAGTCAAGGATTAATCCTGAAGCATTGTATAGCGAAAAAATAGCTTCAATAAATGGAAGTGTGGTGACCAAAATAATAACACTGAGTAAAATATTGAAATAGATCGCTTGCGCCGGAAGCGTACTGATTTCATCAATTTTATCTGCACCATAATATTGTGCAATAATAGCCTGTAATGCACTTCGTGTTTGTCCTAAAATCCAAATAAGTGCTGATAAAAACGAACCTACAATTCCTACAGCCGCCAGAACTTCTGTAGCATGCTCAGGTACGTTGCCCACCACAGCCGCATCTGTTGCAGAAAGGATGGGTTCTGCGATACCTGCCAGCAATGCCGGAACCGCCAAGCGATTGATGTTTTTAAAAGAAAGCGGATTGGTCTTCGACATAAAGTGGAGCTTGCTGTGAAATTACTGTTTCTTAATCAGGATTTATAAAACCAATTCATAGCAATAAAAAGGAAACTTGCTTTGTTTAGGGAAATAAACCGGATCAAGCTTTTCATAGCCGCGTTTTGTATAAAAGATATGGTTACGGTCATTTTTACTAAACGTATCCAGACGCACAGACGCAAACCCATTATCACGGGCATATTCTTCTGCAAACTGCATCAGTTGTTGTGCGATACCTTGACCTTGAAAATCAGGGTGCACCGCCAGACGATGTATATATACGCAGTGAGCATCAGCAGGAGTCAACCATGTAATGGTATCGTAAATCTCATCTTTTAAGGTTGAAACCACCACAGTACCTATGATGTGCTTTTCTTCAGTAAAAACGAACAATTCGTCTCGTTTAATATCTTCTTCAAAAGCAGCGCGAGAGGGGTAATGCTCGTTCCACTGATGAATATTTTTTGAAATCATAGCCTTTGCACATGCAGCGGTGACTTGCAAGATTTCATCTACATCAGCGAGATTGGCTTGTCGTATCATTTTAATGGGATTTATGCAAAAATCACGTATTTATGCTGAACGAAAAAGCATCTGTAGCAAAATTGAATAAGCAGAAGTTTATTGCATATTTTGGTTATATTTACGCCCTTAATAAATGGGGATGTAGCTCAGTTGGCTAGAGTGCTTGACTGGCAGTCAAGAGGTCGTGGGTTCGAATCCCATCTTCTCCACTAGTGTTTACAGGGGTTTCCAGAGTTTTGCTTTGGAAACCCTTTTTTTGTTTCAGAAATTTTTAATTTCTAAATGGGTAATTTCACTGTTTTAATTAAAGAAAATGATGAATAATTTAGAATATAAAGTCAAGCATATTGCTTCTCAGTCCTTAGCGATTACCAGGAGATGTGATGCTAAACAATGGTCTGTTGCAAACACGCTAGAAGATTTTGTTTCACCTTGGGATCTAGCACCCATAAAGCCTATTGCTTTTAGAGCCTTATACGATTCAGAATACTTTTATTTTAGTTTTAACGTACAAGATGGAGCTGTGTTTACCGAACTCAAAGATGACAGTAAAGCCAGCATTGCAGAATCTGATCGGGTGGAGCTTTTTATGAGAGCGGATTCAAGAATGAGCCCGTATTACTGTTTAGAAATAGATACAAAGCCGCGTATTATGGATTTTAAAGCGATGCCTAATCGTGATTTTGATCTAAGCTGGAATTGGCCAAAAGATCAGATTGAAGTGAAATCTATTGTTCTGAGCGATAGTTTTTCAGTAGCAGGAAAAATCAGTCTAAAATCTTTAGAAGAACTTCATTTACTCAAGAAAGATTCCGAAGGAACGTTTATGGAAATTGGTGTCTATCGCGCAAAATACACTACAGACGATGCCGGTTATAACCATCCAACCTGGATAACTTGGGTTGATCCTAAAACCCCTAGGCCAGACTTTCATATTCCAGAATCTTTTGGGATATTTAGATTTGAATCTTAAACGCCCTTATGTCAATAGATAAACAAAACACTAAAGATCTTACACTTGTGATACTTGCTGCCGGGATGGGAAGTCGTTATGGTGGTTTAAAACAATTAGATACCTTTTCAGTACAAGATGAAACCATTTTAGATTTTTCGATTTATGATGCCATACATGCAGGTTTTACTAAGATTGTTTTTGTAATTCGAGAACATTTGTTAGAAGACTTTAAAGCCATTTTTGAGTCTAAGCTTTTGGGGAAAGTAGCTGTAGCATATGTTTTTCAAGAATTAGACCGCGTGCCCAAAGAATATATTGATCCTAATCGCACCAAGCCCTGGGGAACGGGTCACGCCCTTTTGATGACAAAAGATGTTGTAAAAGAGAATTTTGCAATTATCAATGCAGATGACTTTTACGGACGAGATTCCTTTATAAAAATGGCTGCTGCTCTCCAAGCTATTGATCCCAAATCGTATCAGTTTAATATGGTTGCTTATCAGTTAAAAAATACAATTTCAGAATACGGTTATGTGTCACGCGGGGAATGTACAGTTTCTGAAAATGGATTCTTAAAAGAGGTTACCGAACGCACGCATATCGAGAAAAAAGGAGATGAAATTTTTGTAAAGACTGAAGAAGGTGCTTTAAATCCTATTGATCCTGATACCTTTGTATCCATGAATTTCTGGGGTTTTACACCTAAATGCTTTGAATTTGGCTGGGAACTTTTTAACGAGTTTCTCGAGCAAAATACAGGCAATCTAAAAGCCGAATTTTATATTCCTACTGTAGTGAATGAGATGCTGCGTTCTGATGAAGTAAGCGTAAACGTATTGAGCACGACAGCAAAATGGTTTGGCGTTACTTACAAAGAAGACAAAGCCGTCGTACAAGAAGCGATTCAAAAATTAAAGGACGATGCTATATATCCCGTGAAATTATGGGATTGAACACAAGTCATTTAATTACAGTATTTAATGCATTTAATCATTATTGCACGCTTACTGAAATACAAGAATTTTCCAGCGGTCATATTAACGACACCTATTTAATTCGTACAACAGGGCAGCAATATTTTGTTTTACAGCGTATCAATGCTGAGGTTTTTAAAAATGTACCGGAGCTTATAGCAAACAAGGTCAAAGTGAGTACCCATTTGATTTCAAAACTTCCTGAATTACCAATCGAAGAAAAACACAGACGCGTACTTACTTTTTTACCCACTAAAACAGGCGCTTATTATCACCAAGACGAATTTGACCAGTTTTGGAATTTAACTTATTACATATCCAATAGCATTTCATACGATACAGTAACCAATAAGGAGATTGCCTATGAAGGCGGAAAATTATTTGGAAAATTTATAAGTCAAACCCGTGATTTTGATGCTTCAGAATTGGTAGAGATCATTCCTGATTTTCATAATGTACCGATTAGGTTATTACAGTTTAAACACGCAAAACAGAAAGCTTCCGCAGAACGAATAAGAAAAACTTCCACAGAGAGACTAAGAGTAGAAGCCTTAAAAGAAGAAATGGTGATTTTACAGCATCTTAAGGATGAAGGTAAAATTCCTACCCGAGTTACACATAACGACACCAAAATTTCCAATGCCCTTTTTGATAAAAACGATAAAGGCTTGTGCGTGATTGATACAGATACGGTGATGCCGGGTATTGTGCATAATGATTTTGGCGATGCTATTAGAACCATTTGCAATATTGCTGCAGAAGATGAGCAAGACTTGAGTCTGGTGAAATTTAATGTAGTATACTACGAGGCGTATCTCAAAGGATTTTTAGAAGAATTACGCGACTCGCTATCTGATCTGGAAATTCAGTATTTAGCACGAGGCGCAAAAACGATTATATTTATAATGGGATTGCGATTTCTTACCGATTATCTGGCGGGAGATGTGTATTACAAAACTTCATACGATGCGCACAACTTAGACCGGGCTAAGAATCAGTTTAAACTTATAGAAAGTTTTGAAGAGCAATATGAAGCGATTCTAAAAATCAGCAAAAAATACAGCAGATCATCAATTAATTAAATCACAGAATATGAATTCAAGAAGAAGTTTTATCAAGGGATCAGCAGTTGTGGGTGCAGGATTAACATTAGCTCCTAATCTTGTATTTCCTTCTAATTCAAAACCTGCTGCAGATAAATTAAAAATAGCATTTATAGGTGTGGGGCTTAGAGGAACAAATCACCTCACTAACGCTATGCACAGAAAGGATACAGAGATCACTGCAATTTGTGATATAGACCCAAAACGTATTGATATTGCTTTGGATTTAATTAATAAAGCAGGTCGAAAAAAGCCTTTGGTTTTTGGTAAAGATGAAGATGATTATTTAAACCTTTTGGATTCATCTGAAGTTGATGCTGTTGTGGTTGCGACACCCTGGCTGTGGCATACTAAAATGGCTGTCGCGGCTATGAAAGCAGGGGTTTATGCAGGTCTTGAGGTTTCTGCCTCACAAACTATTGAAGAATGCTGGGACTTGGTAAACACCCACGAGGCTACCGGTACGCATATGATGTTCTTGGAGAACGTAAACTTCAGAAGAGATGTAATGGCAGTACTCAATATGGTTAGGCAAAACGTTTTTGGCGAAATGTTACATTACCGCTGTGGGTATCAACACGATTTACGTGAAGTAAAATTTAATAATGGCAAACAACCTTACGGCGGTGGAGTAGAGTTTGGTGATAAAGGGCTTTCTGAAGCTAAATGGAGAACCAAGCATTCCGTTTTACGTAATGGTGATACCTATCCCACACACGGAGTAGGCCCCATTGCAGCAATGGCCGACATCAATCGGGGTAATCGGTTTACGAGTATGACTGCAAATGCTACTAAAGCTGTAGGCTTGCATAAATATGTATTAGATAAAGGCGGAGCCGATCATCCCAATGCAAAAGTAAAATTCAAGCAGGGAGATGTTATCACTTCTATGATTGAGTGTGCTAATGGTGAAACCATCATTGTAACGCACGATACCAATTTACCCAGACCATATTCCTTAGGATTTAGAGTTCAGGGTGCTAACGGTCTTTGGGAAAAAGATGGAGATCGTATTTACATTGAAGGAAAATCTCAACCACACCGTTGGGATGATTCAGAAGAATGGCTTAAAAAATATGATCACCCGGTATGGCAAAAATATGGAGAAGAAGCCACTGGTGCTGGTCACGGTGGTATGGATTATTTTGTGATGAAATCCTTTGTAGAATCTGCTTTAGCCAATGTAGCTCCTCCTATTGATGCGTATGATGCTGCAGCCTGGAGCGCAATTACTCCGTTATCTGAAGCTTCTATAGAAAACAATGGTGAACCACAAGACTTCCCAGACTTTACAAGAGGCCAGTGGGTTGGTAGAAAGCCTTATGATTGGATGAAAGATGAATATGGTAAATAATTGCAAGAACTTAGAAGTGAACTTATTTGATAATTTTAAAAACCTGATGCTTTTGATGTGTCAGTTTTTTTATTTTAAGATTCCGAATACCTTCATTAAATGCTTTGTGCGTTTGCTAGATTCTCCAGATACGCGTTAAAACTTTCATCATTGATATTGAGTTTTTTGCGTATTCTATATCGGGCAGTTTCAACTCCTCGTGTAGAGATGTTTAGAAGCGGAGCTATCTCTTTATTCGTAAGATTCATTTTTACAAATGCGCACAAGCGTAATTCTCTTTTTGTAATGCCCGGGTCAATTTCTTTAAGTTGATTGAAGAAGTTTTCGTGCACTTTTTCAAAATGAACATCAAAAACATTTAGGTATTCTTCGCCCATTCTATGTTGATTGAGGTTGAATAAAACCTCTTGCAGTCTTTTACGAGCAGCTTGAGTTTTTAATGAGTTTCTAAAATCTTTTAATGCATTAAAAGTGTCTGTAAAAATCTCTTTCTTTTTAACGAGTAACATCGTGTAATTTGCAAGCTCTTTACTTTTTATGAGGTTATCCTCTTCCAGCTGTTCTTTGTGTTTTTTAATTCGAGCTTTGTCTTTTTCTAGTTTAAGTTGTTCAATCTCTAATTCAAGCAATTTTTTTGATTTATGAGCAGCCAGTTTTTCTTTTTGGCGCTCTTTTTCAATTTTTTTATTGACCAATTTTACGATTACAAGTGTAATGCCAAGCAAGCCTATTATGTATAGAATATAAGCTAGAGTTGTTTGATACCACGGGTGTGGAATGATAAAACTTAAAGAAGTTTCATCTGCTGTTTGTCCCATATAATTGCGACCACGCACTTTAAAAGTGTAATTACCGGCATTAGGATGAGTAAACTCTTTAAAGGGGTTTGTAGTCCACGCAGACCAGTCTGTATCTACTCCTTCTAATTTATATTGAAATTCTTTTTGAGATGAAGGGGTCAAACCTGGGGCAGCGAATTCAAATCGTAAGACATCTACAGCATTAGGTAATTGCTCATTATTTTCTAAATTTATAGAGGTTGAGATTTGTTTTTTTCCTTGAACATAAACCCCCGTGATTTTAGTTTTTGCAGATTGAGCAGCCTTTTCTTCAAGATTGTATAAAAAAACACCATTTGTAGCTCCTATTAAAACCTGTTGATTATTCAGAGGTAAGATACTTTCCATACCTCTATTTAAATTTCCTTTAAGGTTTAGAAAAAGGTTTTTTCGCAGTTCACTACCTTGTTTTTCGGTTTCAAAATATCCTACTTCATCATCCTGTACAAACCATACTCTTGAATCTTGTTGTAAAAGTTTACGCGTATTTAATTTGGGGTTTAATACTTTATTTAAAGGTGTATAGGCTGTGAATTTTGAAGTCTCATCGTCAAAAGTATAAATACCGGTATTTGTCGTAAACACAATAGCATCATTATATAGAGCCACATTTACGTTGAATGAAGATTGAAGTCCATTTTGATCTGTATAATGTTCTAGAGCGTATACGCGGTCTAAGCGATCATCTAGCTTGAGCTTATAGACACCTTTGTAACCATGACAAATCCATAAACTGTTTGTAGAGCCTATTTGCAAAACGTCACGGCTAGACTCATCAAAACCTTTAATTTTCTCCTCAAGTTGCCATTCGCTTTCATATTTTAGCGGATATAAGCCGGAGTACCCTGCGGCTAGAAATTGATTTGTATAACCTTTGAGAGGAATTATTTTCCAGATCCCATTTGTACTTCCTATACGCTCTGGTTGAAAGTTATTTAAACGAAAAAGACCTTTGTCGTGACCTATAAGCACATCCCCATTTTGCTGTGTGACAGACCAGGCTTGCCCCTCCAGATCGGGAATTTTTTTGAATCTCAAATCTTTAATTGAGAAATCTTCAGAGTTAAAAGGAGTATAATAAACACCGGTGTTTGTAGCCAGATATAAGATGTCTTCATAAATATAAATGTCTGCAATAGAAGAGTTGTCAAAGAGTTGTGATACCGGTGAATCAAATTCTACCAAGTCTATCCCATTATTCATCAAGGCCCAGATGCGGTTATTTTTTTCTTGAGGATAGATAGCCAGAACTGTAGAGTTGCTTAGTTTATCAAAGGTTGAATGACCAGGGTCTATCTCAAGGGCTCTGTTTAGTTTCAAAATTTTACTAGATAAAGTACCCAGAAGATAATTTCCGTTAAAATAGACGGCGGTTATTATTTGTTCTTGTTCTTCTTTGCGGAATAGACTTTTTAAAAATTGAAGTTGGTGCGTAGATCGGTTTGCTAGAAAGAGTTCACCAGATTTAGTAACAATCAATACCTCCTCTATATTTTGAGAAGGTAGAAAGGCAACGATACTGCTATTGATTATTGAAGTATCAAACTGCTTCTGAAGACTGAAGCTTTCCGGATCAAATTCAAAGATTCCGGTGTTTTGATCCTGAACGTAAAAATGACCATTTACTATACCTGAGTGTAAAAAATTTGCATTAGCTTTTATGTGTGAAGTATTCTTATTAGAAAGAACAGTGAGTTCGCTAAATGATCTGTAAATGATCGTGTTTTTAAAGTCATGAACCTGCCAAAAATTCTCAAGATTTTCAGATTCTATTTCTAGTTCTTCATTTTGGGAGTGGTAATAATAGGTTCCATTCCATTTTTTTTTTACAATTCCTATTTCATTATATCCACCTGCGTGAATTACATTGTTTTCATCTTTTATAAGGCTTCTCACTGTAGAGTGATTGGGTAAAGCCACTTTTTGCCAGCGCTCTCCATCATAAATTAAAATACCGTCATTATTACCAAAATATAGAATTCCCTCTTCACCTTCTGTCATGACCCAGAATTGTCCATCAGCCTCAAAATCATTACGCGTATAGTGGGTGATTTTGGGTATTATCTTTTCAAAAGATTCATTTTTTTGAGCAGAACTTTCAAAATAGAATAGCATTAGTAGTATGACAATCTTCAGATGAAATGAATTTTTTAGGAGTAAATAGTTTTGCATGAAGGCTATTTTGAGTTCTCTTAACAAATTTAATATTTTATTAATTTGTCAAGTATTTGATTTTCAGTTGTAAAAAATTATTTGAAGTATGCCTGACGTATCTGTTTAACATTATGGCGTAATGCAAGTGTAGTGATTTTTTTAAGTACCGCATTATTAGATTATAATTTTGAGCTACATAATTATGACAAGAAAACGTTTTCGTTGTACATGTTATTAAGAATATGATAATGGAAAATTCTCGTCTTAGTTGTTTAACAAACAAATATTTTAATCGAATGAGAATTAAAAACTACTTTTTGGTACTGTTTTTATTTGCAGTTTGCTCCATGAGTGCGCAAGTAAATACAATTACCGGTACTGTACTAGATGCTAATGCAATGCCTTTACCCGGGGCAAATATTCTAGTTAAAGGAACAAGTCAGGGAACACAGACAGATTTTGACGGTAATTTCACTGTTGAAGCCACGCCTCAAGATATACTTATTGTATCATATGTAGGTTTTAAATCTGTAGAACTATCAGTAGGGCAGCAAACTGCTATTGAAATTACTTTAGAAGAAGATTCTGCTGCACTTGATGAAGTTGTCGTCGTAGGTTATGGAACCCAGAAAAAAAGTGTGGTTACCGGCTCTATTTCCAGTGTTAAGGCTAGTGAGCTAGAAAATTTGCCCAATAACCGTATTGAGCAGTCCTTACAGGGTAGAACTTCTGGTATTACAATTGCTGCAAACTCAGGTCAACCTGGTTCTTCATCTACAATACGTGTGCGCGGTATTACTAGTTTTGGTAATAATGAACCTCTTTGGGTAGTAGATGGTGTCATAGTAGATGCAGGTGGTATAGGTTATCTAAACCAGTCTGACATCGAATCTATAGAAGTATTAAAAGATGCTGCTTCTCAAGCCATTTATGGAGCACGAGCTGCCGCCGGTGTTGTTCTTGTAACTACTAAAAAAGGAAAGCTGGGAAAACTGACTGTTAGCTATAACGGTTATACGGGATTATCTGGCCCTGCCAGAAAACTTGATCTGCTAAATGCTACTGAATATGCGACCTTGTTTAATGAAAAATATGCTAATGACTATGCAGGTTCACCTCAAGATTTTTCTTTACCATTTCCTGACCCACAGGGTTTAGGTCAAGGAACTGACTGGCAGGATGTGATTTTTAACTCGAGTGCTAAAAAAGAAAACCACGAGGTTAGTCTGAGTGGCGGTAACGAAGTGTCAACTTTCTATATGTCATTTGGATATTTTGATCAGCAAGGTATTGTTGCCAAAGACATTTCAAATTACAAAAGACAGAATATACGTTTGAACTCTACTCATCATATCAATGATTTTATCACTGTTGGTGAAACGATAGGCTATTCTAATGAAAAAAGTATAGGTATAGGGAATACAAATAGTGAGTTTGGTGGACCTTTAAGTTCTGCCATAAATCTTGATCCTACAACTCCTTTGGTGATTACAGATCCTGCAGTTGCAAATTCTGGTTTATACACTAACCCTGGTGTAGTAAGAGATCCTAACGGAAATCCATACGGAATTTCAAATCTTGTTATTCAGGAGATGGCAAATCCACTAGCTTATATACAAACCCGTTTAGGTAATTATAATTGGTCAGATAACTTTGTAGGTAATGTGTATGTGAATCTTGAATTACTTGAGGGATTAAATCTTAGAAGTACTTTAGGTGGAAAATTAGCCTACTACGGTTCTGAGAGTTTCACACCGGTTTCATTTTTAAATACCTCTTCGGTAGTATCTCAAAACAATATTTCAAGATCAACAAATAGAGGTTTTGGTTGGAATATTGAAAATACTTTATCTTATACAAAACAGTTGGGAGACCATGACTTCACGATTTTGTTAGGCCAGGGTTCTTATTCTGAAAATGATACAAAAGGTGAAACGGTTACCTATAATGATATACCAGTTAACAGCAGAGAAGATGCGGCTTTTATTCAGGTTCCCGATGATCAGATAATTGCGAGTGCCTATATAGGCATAGAGCATCGAGTAACTTCTTTATTCTCCAGACTTAGCTATAATTATAAGGAAAAGTACCTGTTTACAGGTATAGTACGTCGTGATGGGTCTTCTCGTTTTGGTTCAAACAATAAATACGGGTTTTTTCCTTCCTTTTCATTAGGTTGGAACCCTTTAAAAGAAGCTTTCTGGAAAGAAAATGATGTACTTAATCAGTTTAAATTAAGAGGTGGTTACGGAGTTGTAGGTAGTGATGCAATTGGAGATTTTAGATATCTTTCAACAATAGGTGCAGGTCGAAATTATACCTTTGGTAACGTATCTGCAGTAGTTATAGGTAACAGTCCTAATGCACCTGCTAACCCCGATTTAAAATGGGAAGAAACCAGACAGAGTAACATTGGTTTTGATGCACGACTCTTTAATAATCTGACATTGACCGTTGACTTTTACAATAAAAAGACAGTAGGTATATTACAAGATGTTCGTTTACCCGGTTATGTAGGAGCAACAGGCAGTCCTGCAGCAAATGTTGCAGATATGGTAAATAGAGGTTATGATATAGAATTGGGGTATTCTAAAACCTTTGGTGAGTTGAATGTATCGCTTAGCGGAAACCTTTCTTACTTAGAGAATGAGGTAGTATTCTTGGGTAATAACATCGATTTTTTATCTGGAGGTGCCGGTTTTCAGTCTAGTACCTATCCCATTACCCGAACAGCCGTAGGAGAAGCATATAATTCATTTTTTGGTTTCCAGACCCGCGGGGTTTTTCAAAATCAGCAAGAGATCGATTCGTATGTAAATTCTGAAGGTGTGGTTATTCAGCCTAATGCTGTTCCTGGAGATTTTAGATATGAAGACATTGATGATGACGGTTCTATAACTTCTGATGACCGAAAGTTCTTAGGAAGCTCCATTCCAAAATATACTTTTGGTTTAACGCTTAATCTGGATTATAAAAACTTTGATTTATTGGTGTTTTCTCAGGGAGCTGCAGGGAATAAAATTTTTCAGGGTCTAAGACGTCTTGACATCAGTAACGCTAATTATCAGACCGAAGCATTAAATAGATGGACCGGGGAAGGAACTTCTAATACCTTTCCTCGTTTAAGCAATGTTGATAGCAATAACAATTTCACCAACCCTTCTGATTTTTATTTAGAAAAGGGAGATTATTTGAGAATCAAAACGGTTCAATTAGGCTATTCTCTTAACAAAAATGTTATTGATGACATAGGCCTTACTCGTCTGAGAGTTTACTTAACAGGAGAAAATTTATTCACGTTCACAAAATATACTGGTTTTGATCCTGAGATAGGTGGAGGAATTTTTGGAATAGACAGAGGCTTTTACCCACAAGCTATGACGGGTCTTGTAGGTGTTAATATTCAATTTTAAAACTAGAGTTATGAAACTAAAAACAATTTTTTATCCGGCTGTCGGACTTTTTATGGCAGCATCTTTGCTTTCATGTTCTAAAGAATATATAGAGCTGGATCCATTAGGGCAGCCATTGGTAGATAGCTATTATTCCAATGAAAGCGAGGCCTATTCTGGCTTAATCGCCGCCTATGATATTATAGGTAAGCAGTCAAAAAGTTTCGAAAATATGATCACCATGATGAATGCTGGCTCTGATGATCATTTTGCCGGTGGAGGAGGTCCTTCAGACGGTATTGGCATTCAATCTTTTTCTAATTACAGTATAGATGCTTCAACTATTCCGGGGAGTTTCTGGAATGATTATTTTCAAGGTGTCTTTAGAACAAATATATTACTGCAAAAGTTACCTGATGTACCCATGGATGATGCTTTGCGTACACGGTTTACAGCAGAGGCAAAGGCACTAAGGGCATACTACTATTTTGAATTGGTTAGATTATTTAGAAATGTGCCTTTGTTTACGGAACCCATTTTAACCAGTGAAATTTACAATGTAGAGCAAGCAGCACCTGAGGATGTATATGCTCAAATTGAGACTGATTTAACAGAAGCATTACCTGACTTACCAGCACGCATCACAGATTTAGAAAATGAAGCAGGGCGTTTGACACAGGGTAGCGTTCAGGCTTTATTAGGAAAAGTATATCTGTATGAAGGCAAAAATCAGCTGGCTGCACAACAATTAGCTGAAGTAAATGGTACTCCTGGTGGAACGAGTAAATATGGTTATCAATTAGTAGATAATTTTGCTGATTTATTCAGCCTTGACAATGCGTTTAATTCAGAATCTATACTTGAACTTGCAGCGACTAGCCTTGCCAATGTTAATTATGACATTTGGGGTGGTGGTCAAAATGAAGGAAATACGGTAAACCAAATGGTAGGTCCTCGAGGATACTCTGTTACTGCAGGTTCTTCTGCTCCTGACTATGCAGGGGGATGGAGTTTTAATACTGTAACTCAAGGTCTATATGATGTTTTAAATGGTGATCCCAGATTTGATGCTACAATTGCAGATTTAAAAGCATTAGAAGCTGCGGGAGAAGCTACCTATACACCGGGTAATAAAGACACCGGTTACTTCCTTAAAAAATTTATGCCACTTAATGCAGATAAATCTACAGGTGGCGGAAATGTAGAACTTAACTACAGACAAAACGTATACATCATACGTCTTGCTGATACCTATTTAATGGAAGCGGAAGCTCTGGGTGCTTCGGGTGCCCGTGCGCAAGCCTTATTAGATGCTGTTCGTGCGCGCGTAGGTCTGGCTGCGGTTCCTGTTTCTATGGATAATATTATGCTAGAGCGCAGACGTGAACTGGCAGGAGAAGGTCACCGTTGGTTTGATCTGGTTCGTACAGGTAGAGCGGCATCTGTTCTGGCAGACCGTGGGTTCACTGCGGGTAAAAATGAAATTTTACCTATTCCACTTAATGAATTAGAAAATACATTAATCGTTCAGAATCCTAATTATTAATCCAAGCGTTTTAGATATGACATCACAAACTATAAAATCAAAATATATTGGCTTTGCAAGTCTTTTTGTTGCTTTCCTTGGCTTAACAGCTTGCCAGCCAGATGAAGTTACAGATGGTAATGGTCTTAGCGATCCTAATGTAGACGCTTCATTTACGATAGAAGCTGTAAGTGGTGAACCTAACCGTTTTGTATTAGATGCAAATCGGGATAATGTTTTAAAATCACTTTGGAATACCGGAGATGGCTTTTATAGAGGTTCATTTTCAGAAGAAATATTCTTACCAGACGCAGGCACCTATACTATAACACATCAGGCTTATGGCCGTGGTGGAATTATAAACGAAACCTCTCAAGATGTAACGGTTGCAACTTCTGATCCTGTTGCAGGAAACCTAATAAAAGGTGGAGGTTTTAAAAATCAGGCAGATCACGATGAATGGAGCATCTTACAAATTAGTGACTCAGGCACATACTGGACCTTTAATGAAGGGAGTGCAAATGTGGTGGGTTCCGGGTACAATCAGCAAGGTTTATTTCAGCCTATAGAAGTTGAAGCTAATAAAGAATATACTGTAGATATGAAAGTCTTTGGAAGCGGTGCTACAAACACCTGGTTTGAAGTTTATGTTTCTCAGGTACAACCCGTACAAAATCAAGATTATACCGCAGAGGGTCGCAGAATGGGTCTAAGCACCTGGGACGGTTGTGCTAACGGAGCTTTTGAAGGAAAACTGTCTAATGTAGGCTGTGTAGGTTCTGGCAACACCGTGAGCTTTGAGCAGTCCGGCACTGTTTACTTAGTTATAAAAAGTGGTGGAGAAAACTTGGGTTCTACCGGTATTTCTGTAACCAATATTGAGTTTAGAGGAAGTGCGAATTAGTCAAATTATGCAGTATTGGGTATTTATCCAATACTGCTTTTTTTATTGGCACCGCCAAAGGGTTTAATACCCCGAGGCTTACCTCGAAATTGAAAATTTGTTTCTAACGAATGCCTCGTAGGCTTGCCCCGAGGTAGTTTACTCTATAAAAAATTACAGAAAATGAAAACAAATAATAAATTATCTCATACACTTATTTATTTAATGCTAATACTTGCATTTCTGTTAAGTTGCTCCTCTTCTTCTACAGATGAAGAGCTAACGGAAACCCCTGAAAATCCGGAGAGCCCCTCGACACCTTCAGAACCTTCAGGATCTACAAATGATATGGATTTCTGGTTGACTAAAGGTGATCGCAGTGCAGAGTTGGCTAAACAATCAGGTAATTTAAGTTTTGGCTCTAGTCCTAATGGCTATACAAATATAGAGGTAGATGAATCTAAAACCTATCAGACGGTTGATGGTTTTGGGTTTTCATTAACCGGCGGGAGTGCTCAGGTTATTAATGCATTACCAGCTGATAAAAAGCAAGATTTGCTTCAAGAGCTTTTTGGTACAGGTACAAATGATATTAGCATCAGTTACTTGAGAATAAGTGTAGGTGCTTCAGATCTTAATGAAGCTCCATTTACTTACAACGATATGCCTAGGGGTGAAACGGATGAAGATCTTTCAGAATTCAGTATAGAAAAAGATCGTGAAGTTATTGATTTGCTAAAAGAAATACGAGTCATTAATCCGGAAATTAAAATTATGGCCTCCCCGTGGACGGCACCTGTTTGGATGAAAGATAACGACAGCTTTGTAGGCGGAAGTTTAAAGCCGGAATATTATGAGGTATATGCAAGTTACTGGATAAAATACTTAAATGCTATGCAAGCGGAAGGGATAATCATAGATGCGCTTACCCCTCAAAACGAACCTTTACATGGGGGTAATAATCCTAGTATGGAAATGTCTGCTGTTGAGCAAGCAAATTTTATAAAAAACAATCTAGGACCAGCATTGTCTGCAGCTTCAATACCTACAAAAATAGTGGTATATGATCATAATTGCGATAATCCACAGTATCCCATTTCAATCTTAAATGACGCAACTGCTAATGCGTTTGTAGATGGATCTGCCTTTCACCTTTATGCAGGGGATATCGCAGCTTTGAGTACAGTGCACAATGCTTTTCCTGATAAAAATGTGTATTTCACAGAGCAGTACAATTCTTCTCAGGATGATTTTGGCGGAACTTTAAAATGGCATTTAAAAAATGTAATCATTGGCTCTATGCGCAACTGGAGTAAAAATGCTCTGGAGTGGAATTTAGCTAACGATTCTGGATTTGGCCCGCATACAGATGGTGGATGCACAGTGTGTAAAGGAGCATTAACCCTAAATGGATCTACGGTTACCCGAAATGTTGGCTACTACATTGTAGCTCAAGCATCAAAATTTGTACCTGCGGGATCGGTGCGTATAGATAGTGCTATCAAAGGTGATTTACATAATGTTGCTTTTCTAACCCCTAAAGGCAAAAAAGTACTTATTGTTGAAAATGACGGTTCTACTAACCTTCCATTCAATATAAAATATAAAGGTAAATGGGTAGTCACTTCTTTAGATGCAGGAGCGGTAGGTACTTTTATTTGGGAGTAAAATAGAACTATGAGAAATTTGAAGTTTGCACTATTTGTATTTATACTGTGTGGTATAAGCGGTTTTAGTCAGGGTTTTTTAAAAGCAGAAAATACTAAAATAGTTGATGAGAAAGGCGAAAATGTATTGCTTCGTGGTATTGGTCTAGGCGGTTATATGCTGCAGGAAGGCTATATGCTCAAAGTTCCGTTTTCTGGTCAACAATATGTTTTTAAAAAACATATAGAACAACTGGTAGGTAAAGAGAAAACAGAAACTTTTTACAAAGCCTGGCGCAAAAACCATATGCAAAAACGTGATGTTGATTCTTTGAAAAAATGGGGGTTTAATTCTATACGATTACCCTTGCATTATAACCTGTTTACACTTTCTGTAGAAGAGGAACCTATTAAAGGAAAAAACACTTGGCTTGAAGAAGGCTTTCAACTTACAGATTCATTGCTTTCTTGGTGTAAAACAAATAAGATGTATTTGATTTTAGATATGCACGCCGCTCCCGGTGGACAAGGTCATGATGTGAATATTTCAGATAGAGATCCTTCAAAACCTTCGCTTTGGGAAAGTCAAGCAAATCAAGAGAAACTTATCGCCTTATGGCAAAGAATAGCTCAGCGTTACAAAGAGGAACCTTGGATAGCAGCTTATGATTTAATCAATGAGCCAAACTGGACTTTTGAAGAAGGAAAAAACAAAAATGGGATTGAAGATGTAGAAAACAAACCCTTACGTCAACTTCTTGAAAAACTAACAAAGGCAGTGCGTGAGATAGATAAAAATCATATTGTAATAATCGAAGGTAACGGATGGGGTAACAATTACAAAGGCATACTGCCACCCTGGGATGATAATATGGTACTGAGTTTTCATAAGTATTGGAATTATAATGATTCTGCCTCAATACAGCAGTTTTTAGACTATCGAAAACAATATACTATACCGGTTTGGTTAGGTGAATCTGGTGAGAATTCTAATGTCTGGTTCAGGGATGCCATTGCGCTGATGGAAAAAAATAACATTGGCTGGTGCTGGTGGCCTCTTAAAAAGTTAGGTTTTAATAATCCATTAGAGATTAAAGTAAATAAGGCTTATCAGGACTTATTGGATTATTGGGAAGGTAACGCAGAAAAACCATCTGAACAAAATGCTTTTGAAGCGCTTATGCAGTTGGCAGAAAATACTAAAATAGAAAATTGTATCGTGCATTACGATGTATTGGATGCGATGATTAGACAGCCTAAAAGTGGGCGGGCTATCCGTTTTAAAACAAATTCTCTAAAGCAAGATTTAATAATTCAAGCAACTGATTATGATCTGGGTACAGATGGCGTCGCTTATCACGATACGGTGTCTGCAAACTATCATATTTCAACGGGTAAAGAGCGTCAAAGCTGGAATTTAGGAAGAACGTATCGCAACGACGGAGTGGATATTTTTAAAAACAACAAAGGGCTTTTATATGTTGGAGATCTTGAGCGTGAGGAGTGGTTGCAGTATACGTTAGAAGCTAAAGAAGCAGGTGATTATACTATTTCCTTGAAAGTAAATTCAGAGAATGAATCAGCGCAGATTTCTGTTTTGGTAAATAATCTTGAGACAACAAGTTTTAAAATTTTAAAGAATTTAAAGGAGTGGACCTGGACTCAACCGCATCAAATAAAACTTAATAGTGGGAAAAACACTATTAGGCTTCAAATCAAACAAGAAGGTTTCAATCTAAAAAGCCTTAAAATCAGTAAATAAATTAAGAATTAACATAGATGAAATTCAATAAACACCCCTACTTGCTTTTGTGCTTGTTCAGCTTTTTTCAGAGTTGTTCTGTTTCAGAAAAAAAATCTGATGAAGCTGCGATTTATGTAACTTCTCTTGATGAGAAATCCTTGATTGAAAAGCGTGAAATTCATTCAGAAACTATTGATACTTCATTAATTGATGAGGTTATAACTCTATCTGATTCTATCACTTATCAAACCATGGATGGTTTTGGTTATACACTTACCGGTGGTAGTGCCTTACACATTCACAAGATGAGCGATACTGCACGTGCAAATTTGCTTAATGAACTTTTTGATACCACTCAATTAGGAGTGAGTTATTTAAGATTGAGTATAGGTGGCTCTGACCTTGATGCTTCTCCTTTTTCTTATGATGATTTACCTAGTGGTGAAACAGATGAAACGCTTGAGCATTTTTCTTTAGCGCAAGACACTTTACACTTAGTTCCTATTTTAAAAGAAATATTGAATATAAATCCAGATATCAAAATTTTAGGTTCTCCGTGGTCACCGCCTGTGTGGATGAAAGATAACGGAGATACCCGCGGAGGTAGTCTGTTACCAGAATATTATGATGCTTATGCTGCCTATTTTGTGAAATATATTAAAGCAATGAAAGCTAACGGTATAAAGATAGATGCGATAACCATACAAAATGAGCCCTTACATCCAGGTAATAATCCCAGTCTTCTAATGAAAGCTCCGCAACAGGCAGCATTTATTAAAAATCATTTAGGTCCTGTATTTAAAAAAGAAAACATTGAGACGAAGATCATTATTTATGATCACAATGCAGACCGCCCAGATTATCCCATTACCATATTAAATGACCCGGAAGCAGCTCAATATATTGATGGATCTGCGTTTCATTTATATGGGGGAACTATAAGTGCTTTAGAGGAAGTGCATAAAGCGCATCCTGATAAAAACCTCTACTTTACAGAACAGTGGGTAGGTGCGCCCGGTGATTTTGCTAAGGAACTTTCTTGGCATACTGAAAACTTGATTATAGGGGCGCCTCGCAACTGGTGTAAAACCGTTTTAGAATGGAATCTGGCAGCAGATCAAAATCAAGACCCCCATACAGACCGGGGTGGCTGTGACCGCTGTTTAGGGGCAATAACTATTAATGGAGATGCAGTTACCCGAGAGCCCGCGTATTATATCATAGGGCAAGCTTCAAAATTTGTTAAGCCGGGCTCAGTGCGTATAGCGTCTACAATGCCCAATGAGATTCCTAATGTAGCGTATAAAACTCCTGATGGAGGAATAGTTGTTATCATTCAAAACACCTCAAAAACAAGTAAAAAAATTCAGGTGCAGATCAATGATTCTAATCTTTTAGTGGCACTCGCTTCAGGGGATATAGGTACACTAGTATTCTAGAAGACTATAGGTGAAATTCCAAATAAAAGCATAATGAAACCGCACTGAAACCACACTCCAACCACACTCCAACCACACTCCAACCACACTTTACCACAAAATATGTGGGTGAATGTGGTTTGAGTATGGACTGACTTTTGGGTTACTTATAAGCATTCCTATCCTATCAATAGTGTATGTATAGCTATACGGGATTATGCGAATAGTTTAGAATAAGGTGTATTTAGAGGAGTGAAAAATGCAGCATTCTATTCTGTACAGATTAACTACATTTTTTGCTTAAACATAACAATTAGACTTGATCCGAAAATATTTTATGTATATGTGAAAGCTTCATTCTAGCCTAAGAAGAAGATTTTTAAAGTAAAAGTTTCAGAAGCTAATCAAACGGGAAAAATTGAGCAAAGCAGTGCAGTCATGATTACTGTCGGCATATTCATATTAACGGGTCTTGTATTGTTTTTTTTATATAACAAAACCATTTTATTAGGAACAACCATGCTTGCTATACATTTTAGAAAGCCAGAAGCGTTTACGATAATCTAAGATTCGTTCTTTTCCCTTCTTTTACTTATTTCAGAGAGGCTGATGCCTTTTTCGCTATTGTAATGTGTGTTCTTAGGGCTTCCGATGATTTGTGATGAATATACTCCAGAATGGCCAGAGAAGAGGTAAGCAGTGCTGCACGCGATGGCGATAAACACGCCAGATTCAATACCAAAAAGTTCAATACCCATAATGGTACACGCAATAGGTGTGTTAGTCGCACCCGCAAAAACGGCAACAAAACCCATCCCGGCGAGCAAATCCATAGGCAACGGGATAAACCAGATTAATGCATTACCCAGCGTGGCGCCAATGTAAAATAGAGGTGTTACTTCACCGCCTTTAAAACCGGCACCTAGGGTGAATGAGGTAAACAATACTTTTACCAGAAAGTCATATTTGTTCATCGTTTCGCTAAACGAATCTACGATGGTAGGTACACCAAGCCCAATGTATTTTGTGGTGCCGATGCAATACACCACAACTGCAATCACTGCACCGCCAATAAAGGGCCGCAAAGGCGGATACTTGATGTACTTTTTGAATTGTGATCCCCAGAAATGTGTGCTTTTTGAAAACAGCATACTTACCAAACCAAAAATGACTCCTGCAAGCAATGCCCACAGCAGATTTACCGGACTCATTTCAGCGATAGAATTGATGTGGTAATGTGTATGTCCTACATTCCAAGCCTGGCAAAAATAATCAGCTAGAACGGCAGCTAAAAAACTGGGAACAATAGCGTCCAGACGAATCCGACCTAAAAGAAGTACCTCAAGTGCAAAAATTCCACCGGCGAGTGGCGTTCCAAAAACCGATGCAAAACCCGCACTGATACCTGCGATTAGCAATATTTTTCGGTCTTGATTATTCAGTTTAAAGAGTTTGGTAAACTGATCTGCAACCGCACCTCCAATTTGCACAGCAGTACCTTCACGACCGGCAGAACCCCCAAAAAGATGCGTAGCAATCGTACCAAAAAGTACCAGCGGCGCCATTTTAAACGGTATCACTTTTTTTGGTGAGTGAAATTCTTCCAGCAGGAGATTGTTACCTTTTACAACACTATTTCCGTATAAATGATAAGAAAGGCCTACGATAAAACCGCCGATGGGCAGTAAGGCGATGATCCATAAATGCGATTCGCGATAGTTCGTCGCCCACTCCAGACTGAGTAGAAAAAATGCTGAAATACTACCAGCAATTGCCCCAATCAAGGTGCAAATGATAATCCATTTAAAAAGGTAAATCAGAGTAGGAATTTGCTCTATGGAAGAAAGCGCTCGCTTTAATTTATGTATGTTCATACTGCCGTATATAAATGATTCTACTGCGACTCACATTTGTGGCCGTTTTTAGTAGAAGTCATCAGCTTCATAAGAAGCGGTTTGAGGCAGACCTCATTGCCTGTAATTGAAAGCGCAAAGATAACAGAAAACTTGAAAGGATTTTGATGAAACTCAATTTTCATACGTTAGCAACCTGTTCAATGCTCTAAAATCAATTGATATTGAATTGTACTTCAATAAAAGGTGTTATTGATTCTGATTAAAGAGTACTTTAACGTGTGGTTTGTTGATTTCTAGAATAGCGAAAACACCGAGTAGAATACCTAGAATTCCGGTAAGGCAGTTCATTATCGAAGCGATAAGTACAAAAGTATAGTTACGCGCTTCACCAATGTATTTAGCCGCTATGAGTGTCACAACCCCAAAAATAAGACAGACAACAAAGCCTAAACCGCTTATGACACCAAAGAGGGTAGACATTTCAAAAGGAGCCGAAGCATCGTGTCCTACTTCACTAAAAAGCATATTCATAAAAAAGCCGTAACCCACAAAGAATAAAGCGCCAAGAAGATTGAAGATTCCTTTTATGATAAAAAGAACTCTAAAAGTACTGAGGTTGTTCGATTGAATTTCCATAATTGATTGATGATTTGTTCAACTATAGGTCTTGCAAGACAGAAGTTTGTTACAGTTCACATAACAGCATATAGACCCCGAATGTTGAAAATTCGGGGTTTATAGCTATAAAATTCAATTTTTTAATTCTGGTATTGAGATACCGGCCAGCTGTCATTAGAAAAGTTTACGTCTGGTAAGATCTTGTTAGGATCTAGCTCTACTTTGCTTACTTTTTTATCTGTGTTCAACATATAATTCCAGCTGTTTTCACGTTGCCAGATTTCTACTGGTAGCTCAACTAATTGCGTGGTGTTGTCGTCAAAAGTCACCAGCATTTTAACCGGCATAGGGATATCACCTTCGTTAGCAATACTAATCACATAATTATCCTGATAGGGTCTTACGCTTTTTACGGCCAGATCTATATTTCCGGTACCGTAGAACCATCCTTTAAAGAACCAGGCTAAGTTTTCACCGGCTACATTTTCCATATGGTTGAAGAAATCACGCGGTTGTGGGTGTTTATATGCCCAAGTTTTGATGTAGGATTTAAATGCGTTATCAAAACGTTCTGGCCCTAAAATATACTCCCGCAACATAAGCAAACCTTGTGCAGGTTTTGCATATGCAATCATCCCTAAGTTTCGTAAATTAACAGCATCTGGATAGGTGTCTATTCCCTCGCGCGATGGGCTCGTATACCAGCTTACAGAATTACGAGTTTGATTCAGTCGTGCAGGATATTCACCATTGTTGAATTTCATGGTGCTGTAATAGTTGATAAAAGTATTGAAACCTTCATCCATCCACGCATAGCGACGTTCGTTTGTGCCCACAATCATCGGAAACCAGTTGTGACCAAACTCGTGATCAGTAACGCCCCAAAGTCCGGCACTTGTAGATTTCCAGCTGCAAAAGCTCAATCCAGGATATTCCATTCCACCTATATCAGCAGCTACATTTACTGCAACAGGATAAGGGTACTCATACCACATTTCAGAATTGTTTTCAATAGAGTGCTTTGTGTATTCAGTAGAACGTGTCCATGCTTCCTGACCGTTACTTTCAATAGGATAGACAGATTGTGCTACTGCTTTTTTTCCGCTAGGTAAATTAATTTTTGCTGCATCCCAGATGAAAGCTTTAGAAGAAGCAAAGGCTACATCGCGGGTGTTTTCCATTTTAAAACTCCATGTCAAGGTACCGCTTTGTTTTGCACGCAAAGACATATCATTTAATTCTTCAGGCTTAACAATATAAACAGTCTCATCACTCTTTTCTGCTTTTTCCATGCGATCGCGCATTGTAGCAGAAAGCACATCTTTTTCATTTTGTAATTCTCCAGAGGCCACTACGATGTGGTTAAACGGTGCAGTGATTTTAAAATCATAATCACCGTAATCTAAGTAGAATTCACCAGCGCCTAAATAAGGCTCAATATTCCATCCTTCAATATCATCAAGAACTGCTGCACGCGGAAACCATTGTGCTAAAGCATAAATGGTTCCGTTTTTAGTGTCTAAACGTCCCATACGATCCATACCTTTCACCGGAATTTTATAGGTGAAATTCATAGAAACGGTCGCTTTACCACCGTCAGCAGCGATAGGTTCGTCAAAAAACACTTGCATGCGTGTATCGGTAATGATGTGTTTTGAAGAGTTGCTGCGTTTTACTTTCGCTTCAAGATTTGTAATGGTATACCCGCCATCTACATCACCGTTGTAACGATTACCGCCTATGGGGGTTGTTAGGTTTCCGCGAGAATTTTCTTTGAAGCGATTTTGCTCCAGATGCATCCAGATAAAATCAAGCTCCTGCGGACTGTTATTGGTATATTCTAAAGTGAGTTTACCCGTTATGCTGTGTGCTTCGTCATCTAGTGTAGCTTCAATTTTATAATCGGTTTCGTTTTGCCAGTAGTGTTCACCGGGTTTACCGGTTGCGGTGCGAAACTCATTGCCACTGTGCTCTAAGAACTCACTAAAAAGTTGTTGATTGCCTTGCGCTTCTTGCGCGTTGCCTATTGCAACACCTCCTAAAACAAGAGTTGCTAAGACTAATTTTCGATTCAAAAAATTCATTAAATAAAAGGTTTTACTCGAATTACGAGATTTAAAAAACAGTATTATTTCTGTAAATAAATAGACAAGGGTAAGCCCAATACATTTACACTGGTCTAAAAGTATAAGTTCTCTTTCGTTTATCGAAAAATTAAAGCGACAATAATGCTTGAGCATTTAATAAACTAGAAAAGTATTTAAGTATTAAACTTCTTTTTCAGTAAAGGGGATTGTGCTATCTAATATCTCATTAATGAGTTTGAGTAAATAAGTTTCAAAGGTTTCCAGAAGTTCTGGAGTGATGTTAGAATTTTTATTTTCGGTAAGTTTTAAAAATCCTTTATTTAAATTTTTAAAGGAAATGATGCCGGCTTCAACGTGCTCAGGTAGCGGCTCTTTTTTAGAGATCATCAAAGCATAGCACAACACCTGAAAGGCTTTGGATTGCTTGTCATAATCAGAGATAAGTTCGTCCCAATCTTTAATTGCAAGTTGCGGGGTGTCTACTTTACCTGTTTTATAGTCTAAAATACGAGTTACACCATTTACCTGATCAACGCGGTCAACAGTTCCTTTTATACAAATACCTGCATTTAGTTGAGCCACATATTTTGTTTCTAAATCTTTAATTACAATCTCGCTGCCAGAGTTTAGGGTTTGTAATTCTTGGTTGAGGAAGTTTGCTACAAATTGCTTTGCAACATTAAAGATAATGAGGTTTTTACCCGTTTTAATATTGATTGCGTTATAGTTAAGCTCAAATTGGTGTTTAACTTCAGTATTAATCTGACTCAGCATTTCCTCTAAAATTTCTTTAGAAAGTATAGTGTTTAAATAAGGTTTGTAAAGGGTGTCAAGCGTTTCGTGAACTACGGTTCCTAAAGTATTATGCGCGATAACATCTTCAACTTCATCCAGTTCTTTGATGCCTAAAACATATTTATAATAAAAATCAATAGGATTGCGTATGTAGGTCGTTAATGCCGAAGGTGAAAATCCGGAAGCTGCATGTTTTTTTATAGCTTCAATTATAGCAGGTGTTTTTTCTATTTCTTTAATCGTTTGAGGCTCAAGACTAACAGATGCCGAAGCACTTTGCTCTACGTATTTGTAATTTGCCTCAGGATCTGTTGCCAGCTGTAATAAGAACCTGCTTTTCTCACCACTATTTAAACCACCGGCCTCATTATTGTAGATGAGGTTTATATGTTCTGCGCGCTGTAAAAGTCTAAAAAAGTGATAAGCGTAAATAGCATCTTTTTCGCGATAGGTGGGAAGTTTATATTCAATTTTTAAATCAAAAGGAATAAAGCTATTTTGACTTTTTCCTGACGGAAATGTGCCCTCATTTAATGACGTGATAATGATGTTTTTAAAATCAAGAACTCGAGATTCTAAAACACCCATAATTTGAAGTCCCTGATAAGGATCTCCTCTAAAATCTAAAGTCTCCTGACTCAATAAATCTTTATAGAACTGTTTAAGGGTTTTAATGTTGTTGAGATATGGGTAAGAGTCGTTTAAGTTTTTTAAGCGTGTAAACAACTCTAAAAATGCGTGAAGAAATTCAAGCTGAAGCCAATTTTGCTGGGGTAACAAAACCTCTTTTAATTGCTGAATACTATTTAAAATCTGTTCTAAAGCTATTGAGCTTTTATCATTCCAGAAATCAAAAAGCAGTTTATAGTTTTTTGAAGCATTTTCAGTAAGATGATCCGGTTTTACAAATACCAGATTTTTGTGTGTGATTTCTTTTTTAAGATCTTTTCGTTCATCCCCTAAAAGAAAAATGGTGTACTGCTGATCTAAAAGGGAAAGCACATCTTTATAATAGTAACCCTGTTCTTTGTGATTGATTTGTAATTGAAACCAACTTTCAAAAAAGGCGGCTTGTGCGACTTGGCCTAATGGAAGTCCCATCGTCACATTAAGATTCTTAACCGAAGTTGGTAAAGAGTTCAGCAACGGTAGAAGTAGAGCTTCATCACCCAGAATAACTGCGGTATTTTCTAATTCTTCTTTTGAAAAATCGGAAAGGAGTTGTCCGGTATATTTGATCTGACCAATATTTTGAGAAATACCTGTAGCGGTGATGATTTTTGAAGTATTGAAGCTTGATTTTGCTTTAGGAAGCAGTAGGCTTTTTTCTTTTAAGCCTGTCCATTCTTTTAAATAGGACTTTATAAAAGTTGCTGTAACGTGGTTGTTATCATTTAAAAAGTAGGGGTCAATATCCCAGTAAATTTTTGTTGTTGAACGTTCTAAGAAACTTTTAATGAGTTCCTGTTCTGCAGTGTTTAAGGCATTGAAACCACAAAATATATACTGCTGATCGTCCTCATTTAGGAAAGAAGCAATATTATCAACTGCTTTGCGGTAAAGCATACCTTGATAGCCTAGGCCTAATTCTTCTAAATGTTTTTTATAGTTAGTATAATAGGTACTTATAGACTTCCAGAATAGGAGATAATTTGAAACAAATTGCGAACTAGAATCTGTAGACCAATGGTTGAGTTCTTTTACAGCAGACAAATAATCAAAGAATTTGTCAGTAGGAATCAGATGGCGATCAATCTCATTAAAATCGCCTAGTAGTGTTTGTCCCCAGCCTAAAAAATTTAAAAAAGCTTCAGGTGTTTCTCCGTCAAATTGATTTTGATACACGTGATACAATTCAACCTGAAGTTGTGTTTGAGAAGCAGCCGTTAGTCCGGAAATTTCCTCTATGAGCTCTTCAATACTTATTGCTTGTGGAAGAAAGCATACTTGATCTTTAAGCTGCTCTTTTAATTTCTTTAAAAAGAAGCTTCCTGCTCTTTTAGAAGGTAAAATCACCACAGTTTCAGCTAGTGGTAGCTCAGATTTTAAGAGGTCTTCAATTACTTCATCAATGAATGTAGTCATAGGTTAAAAATAAAAAACGCCCTGATTTCTCAGGGCGTTTTCCAAATATATTATTTCAGATTTAAATCTGAATCAAATCTTACTTTAAAGTAAGTTTCACACGTCTGTTAAGTTGCATACCTGCAGCTGTAGTGTTAGGAGCGATAGGCTGCTCTTCACCGTAAGCTTTGATAGACAATTGGCTTGCGTTTACACCTTCTTTACTAGTTAAGTAATCAACAACAGATTGAGCTCTTCTTTCAGAAAGATCCATGTTGTATGCGTTACTTGCGCGGCTATCAGCGTGACCTTCAACTTCAAAAGAAGCAGTAGGATATTCTTTTACGATATTAGCGATTGTAGTAAGAGTTGCGTAAGAACTTTTTCTAATTGTAGCTTTATCAGTATCAAATAAAATACGACCAGCTTCACCATTTAAAGTTTCTAAAACACTAGCGTCAACTTCAGGACAACCATTGTTAGAAGCAGGACCAGCTACGTTAGGACAGTCATCATCTTTGTCAGCAACACCGTCGCCATCAGCATCAGCAAATGGGCAACCGTTGTTAGAAGCAGGACCAGCCTCGTTAGGACACTCATCTTCTGAGTCAATTACACCGTCACCGTCAGCATCAGGACAACCGTTAGTTGCAGCAGGACCAGCAACATCAGGACACGCATCTTCGTTATCTGGGATACCATCACCATCAGTATCAGGACATCCGTTGAATTCTGGTAAACCAGCTACTTCAGGACAAGCATCTTCAGAATCTTTGATACCATCACCATCAGTATCAGGACATCCGTTAAATTCTTTTAAACCTGGAGTTTCAGGACATTCATCATCTTTGTCATAAATACCATCACCGTCAGTATCAGTTCCGCCAAATGTAAATCCTACACCTACTACATGTTGCATGTGTCTTGTGTAATAAGTACCAGGCATCATTGCGTGCTTGTAAGTTGAAGATAGATCTAAATTGATGTGATCACTCAACCAAATTTTTAAACCTACAGTACCGTTAAGGGTTCCGTGGCTTGGCATGTCACCAATAAACACGTAACCACCACCACCACCTAGGTAAGGGTCAAACCAACCGCCTTCTCCAAAAAGATGGTCACGAAAGCTATAAGAGAACATACCATCAACAGCATAATAAGCTAAATCGTCAACAGGAAGATCTCCCATTTTGTCAATTTTGTTGATAGATCCTCTTACACCTAGAGCAAAACCAGCACCAATGTAACGCCCAACATATAATGTAGAAACTGAAGGAAGAATATTCCAGTGATCAGAAACATTATAAAATTCATCAGGAAAACCTCCGGTTAAAGGTCTGTTGTCTGGTGGGTATACTGGATATGTATCAACCGCGTTTACACCAATACTAACAGCCCACGGGTTGTTTTTGTCTTGTGCGTTTGCAGTGCTTAAACCAGCAAAGGTCAAAACTGCAAACAGAAATAATTTAGTAAGATTTTTCATGTTAAGTAAGTAAAATTTAAGTGTTAATTGAAGCAAATGTAATTTGTTAAAATCTAGCAACAAAGTCAAATTTAATAAAAATCGCATTTTGTAATTAAAATGGAATGATTCTCAACTTGATTCTGTTGCCAGATCTTTTAAGATTACATTATTCTATAAGTGATATTTCTACACGTCTGTTTTGTTGTCTTCCTGCGGCAGTTGCATTTGTAGCGACTGGTTTAGACTCTCCAAATCCTTCGGAAGAAAGTCTTGTTGCTGGTAAACCTTGTTTGATTAAATAATCTTTAACCGAAGCAGCTCTTTCATCTGATAATTTCAGATTATAAGCATCAGAACCTTGGCTGTCAGTATGTCCTTCTATTAAGAATCTTGTGTTAGGATATTCGTTCATAGTTTCAGCAACAGCATTCAATGCTTCATAAGATTCAGCGCGTATTGTAGCTTTATTTAAATCAAATAATACAGTTCTAACCTGAACGTTGATTTCTTCCAGAATTTCCACTGTAACTTCTGGACAACCATTGTTAGCAACAGTACCCGGTACTGTTGGACATTCATCATCTTTATCTAAGACACCATCATTGTCTTGATCTTCATATGGGCAACCATCGTTTTCTGCAGGACCAGCCTCATTAGGACACTCATCTTCAGAATCTATAACTCCATCACCATCAGCATCAGGACAACCATTTGTTTCTGCAGGACCAGCTACATCAGGACAAGCATCTTTATTGTCTGGGATACCATCACCATCAGTATCAGGGCATCCGTTGTATTCTGGTAAACCAGCTACATCAGGACACTCATCTTCAGAATCCTTTATACCATCACCGTCGGTATCAGGGCATCCATTAAATTCTTTTAAACCAGGAGTGTCAGGACATTCATCCTTATCATCGTAAATGCCATCACCATCAGTATCAGTTCCTCCAAAACTAAAACCTATACCAGCGGTATGTTGCATATGTTTTGTGTATCTATCTTCAAATGCATGTTTGTAAGTGGTAGATAAATTAAGATTTATAGCATCACTTAACCATATTTTTAAACCAATAGTTCCATTGGCAGTACCAAAACTTGGTTGATCACCTACAAAAGTATAACCACCACCTAGTCCTAAGTATGGATCAAACCAGCTTCCTTGTTCAAATAAAACATCACGGAAACTGTACGAAAACATACCATCTAAACTATAATAAGCTAGATCATTCGCAGGAGCATCACCTAATTTTTCAATTTTGTTTAAGGAACCTCTAACGCCAAAACTAAAACCACTACCTATGTAGCGACCTACATATAATGTAGAAATTGATGGTAGAATGTTCCAGTGGTCATCAACATTATACATTTCATTCAGAAAACCACCTGTTAATGGTCTGTTATCGTCACCCACAGGGTATGTATCAACTGCATTAACGCCAATACTTATATACCAAGGGTTGTTCTCATCTTGTGCACTTACATTTAGTGATCCTGCAAATAATGCAATGAAAACTAATAATAAACTTGTATTTCTAATCATAATCGATTGCTTTGTTAAAATAGTGAGGTAAAAGTAGTTTGTTAAAATATACTTGCAAAACCACAAGTGATAAAGTTTTATTAAACCTTTACTCGTAATTATAGTTTCTGTAAATGTCTGTAAGACAGTGTTAAAGTGTGTTTTAATTATAAAAAAAATACTTTAACGCCTTATAATTAGCATTTTAAATACAAATATTGACACGTCTGATTATAAATATTTTAAGATTTTTAATTATTTATAAAATGTTAAAGAATGTATACGGGTTTAGAAGAATTTAGATAGATTATAGCCTTTTTTACTACTTGATAATTCATTTTAAGTAATACATTCTCGTAATTTTTGAGCTGATTATTGTGATCTTTTTGAGGGTCTCCTGTCTTATAATCTAATAACCAAAGTTGATTCATTGTATTAATTTCTACTCGATCTGGTCTGAGTGTATTGCCGGAAACATGAATAGCCCGCTCATTAAGAATTTGATGTTGAGGATTGAAAAATCCGTGTTTTTGTAAGTCCAAAATTAGTTCTCTGAGTTTTGTTTCTAAGGGAGTAAGTTGATCATTTGTAATCATTCCTTTAGTGACGGCCTTTTTTAGAGCAGAATTTATATCGCTTTCAGTTTTAATACCTGCCATCAATTCGTGAATGATATTACCAAAACTTATGGCTTCTAGGCGTTCGGTATCCCATAAAGCTTCAGCTTGTGTGACAAATACAAGATCATGAGCTTCCTTAGCTGTGCTTATAAGTGTCAAATCATTTGAATTGTTTACTAACGCTTCGGCATGAGAAATACGCTGTTGCTTACCAAACGAATACTTATTTTGATCTGTATTAAATAGATTTTGACTTTCAAGATAAAGCCTAAGCAAGTCAGAAAAGTTTTTGGGTTCTCCTCTAAATTTACTGGTTTTACTAATAATGTATAATTGCTCAACACTTCTGGTGAGAGCTACATATAATACATTAATATGATCAAGTTGTTGTTGAATTCTTTTTTGATGATATAAAACGGAAGTCTGCTCATTATAATCTAGCAATTCACTTTTTTGACCCAATAGCAATGCTTCAAAACCCAAAAATTCATTTTCTTCTGGTAAATACCAATTGTAAGAATCAGCTTTTAAAGGATAAAGATCTGTATGTGCAAAAGGATAAATCACTACCGGAAATTCCAGTCCTTTGGCCTTGTGTATAGTCATGATCTGTACAGCTTCAGAAGCGGGTGGTGTACTAATACTCAATTTATCTTTTTTGCGTTCCCACCAGATTATAAATTCGGGAATGCCTCCGTAATTTTTTTGTGAGAAATCATAAATAGCATCTAAGAAAAATTGTAGGTATGATCCGCCTTTTTGATTCAAATTAAAGCTGCGTATTATATATTCTACAGCTTCATAAATAGGTAAGGAAGAGCATAAGTTAAAATTAAAACCATCAGAATCTTCCAATAAGTTGTTGAATAAAGCAGCTCCGGAGTATTTTAAATTATATTTATAAAATTCATGTTTGTCTTCGATTTTTAAATGAAATTTTGCCAGATATTCAAGCAGCTTGATGCTGATTGCATTAGAATCTGGTTCCAGAGTAAAATGCAATAAATTGATTATAAATTGAACCTGAGGAGACTGTTTAAGAAGTAAACTTTCGCTAGATATAACGGGTATTTTTTCTTCCTGTAACCGTTGTGCGATCGAGACACCTTCGGCATTTCTTCTAACGAGAATACAAAGTTCGTGGAGTTGAAATCCATTTTCCTGACAAGATTTTATTGAGTCTATGACTTCATCCAGGTATAATGGTTCAGCATCTGTATTCGTGTCGGCGTCTACAAATGAAATGGAAACATAACCCCCTGTTTTGGAATTTACCTGTTGAGCATTGCCGGAAGTATAAATATTTTTATACTCGTCGTAAGCAAAAACAGATGCGATTTCAGTAAAAAAAGAATTATTAAAATGAATGATCTGATCATAGCTTCTGTAATTAAAAGGAAGGTCTATGGTTTTTTTATCTCTGTTTTGAAAAGGGTTCACTTCGTCTTTTGATAAACTTATAAACTGCCCGGCATCACCACCGCGCCACCTGTATATCGCCTGTTTAGGATCACCAACAAGCATTAAGCTGTTCGCAAGACTTTCGGGCTGATTGGTGCTTACTGCATTGTCAATTAATGGAACAAGATTATTCCATTGCAAGACAGAAGTATCTTGAAATTCATCAATAAAGTAATTCTCGTAGCGTTCGCCCAATCGTTCGTATATAAAAGGTGTAGGTTGATTAGCAATATTTTTATGAATAAGTTCATTAAAATCTGAAATCAAGACTAGATTGTTTTCAGATTTTAGGATGTTCACTTCTTTTTGAATGGCTTGTAAAACAGAAAGCGGAGTTAGTTTTTTATAAAGTTCCTCCTGAAATTTCAATTGAAAAATATCAGATTTTATAGTGTTGAATCTAGTGGTGATTTCAGGAGCGATCTGATCTAAAGTTTGTTTTATGATGTCTTTCTGAGTTTTGGTGTACATAGGCTCTTCGCCCAAATTCATTACCCAACCGGACGAAGTATTCAGGGCAAAAATTCCTTCCGAAAATTTGGTTACTGCCTTAGGAAGGTATTTTCCTTTAAAATGAGCTTCTTCAAGACCATTTATACTGAAAAAATCTAATAAGGATTTAGCAGATTCTTTAATCTGAACATCAAGTTTTTTATTAGAAGCTTTTAAATGCTTTTTAAGTTCTGCAAAGTCCTCTAAAGATTTGCCGTTTATTCTCTTTAAAAACTCGCGGTCATTTTCACTGAGGAGTAATCTGCTTATTTCATAAAAATCGAGTGAAATATCCCAACTTTTATCGTCATCAATTTTTTCAAATGCATAATCCAGTAAGACTTGTGTAACAAGCGGATCTCTTCCTGCTTTATCAATCAAATTATCTACGGCTTGTTCTAAAACATCCTGAGTGTTGAGTTCGACTTCAAAGTTTTGAGGGATTTTAAGGTCGTGAGCAAACGTGCGTATGATGCGATGGGTAAAATTATCTATGGTAACCACATCAAAAGAGGCAAAATCCTGAATAATGTTTTTAAGTAAGCGTTTTGATTTTAGATGGATTTCCTCCCTGCTGAGTTCTGTTTCTTCTTCTATTGTGAGAAGCATAGGGCTTGGTTCTTCAAAAATGTTTTCTTCTGAAAACTCTTGAAGGTTTTTTACGATACGCATTTTCATCTCTGCAACAGCCTTGTTTGTAAAAGTGATGGCGAGAATACGACGGTATTTAAATTCGTTATTACTTTTAAATAAGATGCAGAGATAATTCTTTACAAGAGCAAAGGTTTTACCCGCCCCGGCAGAGGCATTGTATATAGAAATTGAAGGATGATTTTGCATGGGTTCAAGATAATAAATTACCGTGTGGAAGCTTGCAGGCTAATTGTAGAGATGTGCTTTTATTTTGAGATTAATTTCTGCGAATTTTAAAGATTATTTGCTAATAGGTTAAACCTTAAGAGTATTATAACACAGCATCTTTTAAATAAGGCTTATGAAACACTATCTTTGACTATCAACTATTCTATTAACAAAAAAATTAAATAAAAATGTCATTTCAACTTCCGAAATTAAAATACGCGAAAGATGCATTAGAACCAAATATTGATGCTCAAACTATGGAAATTCACCATGATAAGCATCACGCAGGTTATACCAGTAAATTGAACGCTGCTATTGAAGGAACAGATTTAGAAGGAAAGACTATCGAGAATATATTAATCAATCTTGATATGTCTAACAAAGCTGTTCGTAATAATGGTGGTGGTTTTTATAATCACAGTTTATTCTGGGAAATAATGTCTCCTGACGGTGGTGGTGAGCCAACTGGCGAATTAGCAGAAGCTATCAACGTTGCTTTTGGGTCATTTGAAGCGTTTAAAGATAAATTTAGCAGTGCTGCAGGAACTCAGTTTGGTTCAGGTTGGGCTTGGTTATGTGTTCATGAAGGTGGTAAAGTAGAAGTTTGTTCTACTCCTAATCAAGATAACCCACTTATGCCAGAAGTAGGTTGCGGTGGAACTCCAATTTTAGGTATTGATGTATGGGAACATGCTTATTACTTAAAGTATCAAAACAAACGTCCAGAATATATTGATGCATTTTTTAATGTGATCAACTGGCAAGAAGTTTCTAGCAGATATGCTCAGAACAAATAAGAAAACTTTTTTAAAGTAGTTAAAGCTCGGTTTTGCCGGGCTTTTTTATGTTTTGTTATTTCGGGAACTGTGTTTATTAGCCCTCCTCCTCTAGGTTAGAACAAATAAAAAAAAGGTGGAATAATACAAGTAAGGTTAAGACGGCTCACTTGGAGTATTATGTTCTGTTAAGGATTTCTTTATAAGATTCTAAATGAGCGTATTCAGTATTAGATAGCTCGCCACCCCTGAGATTTGGAGAAATAAAAAAGGTGGAATAGTACAAGTAAGGTTAAGACAGCTCACTTGGAGTATTATGTTCTGTTAAGGATTTCTTCTTTATAAGATTCTAAATGAGCATATCCAGTATTAGATAGCTCGCCACCCCTGAGATTTGGACAAATAAAAAAGGTGGAATAGTACAAGTAAGGTTAAGACGGCTCACTTGGAGTATTATGTTTTGTTAAGGATTTCTTTATAAGATTCTAAATGAGCGTATTCAGTATTAGATAGCTCACCACCCCTGAGATTTGGACAAATAAAAAAGGTGGAATAGTACAAGTAAGGTTAAGACGGCTCACTTGGAGTATTATGTTTTGTTAAGGATTTCTTTATAAGATTCTAAATGAGCGTATTCAGTATTAGATAGCTCACCACCCCTGAGATTTGGACAAATAAAAAAGGTGGAATAAATCCACCTTTTTTGCCCCAAATCTACCATGAACTTAACCTACTTGTGTTATGGCAGTTACTAAGGTAGTATATGTTCTAATCTAGAACCAAATCTTTTAGATTAAGTGCTTAATTATTGGTTAAAGAGTTGTTTTAATACGCTCTTTTCAAATTTCCCTCTACATAATTGATAAAAGCACGGTTTACAACACGATTTCCACCTGCGGTAGGATAGTCTCCTGTAAAGTACCAGTCTCCTAGGTTTTTAGGACACGCTTTGTGTAGATCATCTACTTTCTGATAGATCACACTTACCTCTGGTTTAGTGGTTTCATCTTTAAGAAGATCTGCAATTTTATTTGAAACTTCTTCGTCAGTAAAAGGCTCGTAAATCTCTTTTACATAGTTTATTACTTGTGTATCTTCAAACTCTACCTGACTTAAGCATTTTTGATAAACCTTATCTATTATGTCTTCTTTGTTTTGCTCTTTTAAAAGGTCTATAGCAGCTCTAAATGCAATAAAATCCTGAAGCTTAGCCATGTCTATACCGTAACAATCTGGATAGCGTATTTGCGGTGCAGAAGAAACTACAACAATCTTTTTAGGGTTCAATCGAGACAGCATTTTAATGATGCTCTTTTTGAGTGTTGTGCCGCGTACGATACTATCATCAATAATTACCAGATTGTCAGATTCTTTAACAACACCATAAGTCACATCATAAACGTGAGCTACGAGGTCATCTCTACTGCTGTCTTCGGTAATGAAGGTGCGTAATTTTACATCTTTAATAGCGATCTTTTCGGTGCGTAATTTTTTTGAAAGAATATCTTCAAGTCCTTCTTTATCAAGCTCGTTTCTGCGTTTTAAAATTTCGTCTGCTTTTTGCTTGTCTAGTTCTGCCTGTGCAGCTTCAACCATACCGTAAAAGGATGTTTCGGCAGTATTAGGAATATAGCTGAAAACAGTATTTTGAGTATCGTGCTGAATATGCTTTAAAACTTCAGGCATTAATAAGCGTCCAAGTTCTTTACGCTCTTGATATATTTCGGCATCGCTTCCTCTTGAGAAATAAATACGCTCAAAAGAACATGCTTTACGCTCTAGAGGTTCTTGAATTTTCTCGATTGAAGTTGCACCACTTTTTTTGATGATCATTGCATGACCTGGGTCTAACTCATGAACATCTTCAAAATTTGCATTAAAAACGGTTTGAATAACAGGGCGCTCACTGGCAATAACTACAACTTCATCATCTTTATAATAATAAGCTGGTCTTATTCCTGAAGGATCGCGTAGAACAAAAGAATCTCCGTGACCTAATAAGCCAGCCATAGCATAGCCGCCATCCCAGTCTTTAGAAGCCTTCTTTAGAATTTTTGCAATGTTAAGACGTTCTGCAATTTGAGGTGAAGCCTCAAATTTAGAAAAGCCTTCTTTTTTTAATTTTTTATAAACCTTAGCCACTGCATCATCCAGGAAGTGACCTATTTTTTCCATCACAGTAATGGTGTCAGCTTTTTCTTTAGGATGCTGACCTAACTCTACAAGCTTATCAAAAAGCTTAAATACGTTGGTCATGTTGAAGTTACCAGCGACAATAAGATTACGGTGCATCCAGTTGTTTTGTCTTAAAAACGGGTGAACACTCTCAACACTGTTTTTTCCAAAAGTACCATAGCGCACGTGACCAAGAAGTAACTCACCTATATAAGGCACGTATTTTTTTTGTAGTGCCACATCATCTGCATATTCCGGATGCTCTAATAATGTTTGATTAATGCGAGAATTTATTTGCGCAAAAATATCTTGAATAGGTTGCTGGGCAATAGATCGCTGTCTACTGATATAGCGCTCTCCTGGGGCCATATCTAATTTAATACTGGCAAAACCTGCGCCATCTTGACCACGGTTGTGCTGTTTTTCCATCATTAAATACATCTTGTTTACACCATAAAATGCACTGCCGTATTTTTCTTTATAATACTCCAGAGGTTTCAAAAGTCGTATTACCGAAATTCCACATTCATGCTTAATTGCATCACTCATAGCTTGTTCTAATGTTTGCGCCCCCTTCTGTTAAGAAGAGGGCGCGCGTTGTTTTATAGGTCTAAATTAAATTGCGTTAAAGCTTTAAATCTCAGTAAGCGCTTTTCTATTTCGTCAGGTTTTAAATTTTGCATACGCTCCGTTCCAAATTTTTCTACGCAGAAGGAAGCTAAATTAGAACCCTGTATGATTGCCCTTTTCATATTTTCAAAGGAAACATCTCCGCTGCTTGCTAGATAACCAGCAAAGCCACCGGCAAATGTATCACCGGCTCCGGTAGGATCAAAAACTTCTTCAAGCGGAAGCGCGGGAGCAAAGAAGATATTATCATCTTCAAATAATAAAGCACCGTGCTCTCCTTTTTTGATAACGACAAAGCGTGGTCCCATCTCAGAAATTTTCTTTGCGGCGATAACAAGAGAGTATTCACCACTTAGTTGGCGAGCTTCTTCGTCATTAATAGTAATAACATCTACGCGAGCAATAACTTTTTTAAGATCTTCAAGAGCACTGTCTATCCAGAAATTCATCGTGTCTAGAATAGCAAGTTTTGGCTTTTTATTCATCTGATCTAATACAGAAAGTTGTACCAGTGGATGCAAATTCCCTAACATAACAATCTCTGCGTCCTTATAATCTTCAGGAACTACAGGGTTAAAGTCTGCTAGTGTATTTAATTCTGTGATTAAAGTGTCTCGTGAATTAAGGTCGTTGTGGTAGCGTCCTTTCCAGAAAAAAGTTTTACCATCTTCAACCACCTCAAGGCCTTCCATATTGATGCCTTTGTTTTTGAGTAAGTCTATATATTCTTGCGGAAAATCTGATCCTACAACAGATACAATTGCCTGATCAACGTCAAAATTTGAAGCGGCAAGACCTATAAAGGTACCGGCGCCACCTAAAATTTTTCCTGTTTTACCAAAAGGAGATTCAATTTCATCAAAGGCACATGTGCCTACAATTACCAGTTTTTGCATTCAAAAATTTTAAGCAAATATACAGTTTTGATAACGCAATTTTAAACAATGGTCGTAAGACTGTTTCTAAACTTACTTATGAAGCGCAATTTGAAATTAAGCCGAAAAGAAGTTGGTTGCGATTATGCTAACAGGTAAACTAAAAACATAAAGCCTTTTTTATAAATGAATTATTTTCTGCCAAAATCTGCAGGAATTTCACCCCAAGCTTTCGTTTCCCATTTTACGATTACCGTCTTATAAGTATTGGTTTTCAACCAATTTTCTGCACGTCTTACCAATTCATAAACATCTTTATTCTTAGAATTCTCTTTGAGTTTGGTATTGCACTTCTTCTTTTTGACCCAACCAATGGCAATACGCGAGTCAGAATAAATGATGCGATCGCTATTATTCTTTTTAAGAAAAGCTAAACCGTGCACAAGTGCTAAGAACTCCCCTATATTATTGGTGCCTTGTTTAAAAGGACCTTGATGAAAGAGCTGTTTGGAGGTCTGGGTATCTACTCCGCGATATTCCATAATCCCGGGATTGCCAGAGCTTGCAGCATCAACCGCTATGGAATATAAATTAGGATCACCATAGTTGCGTTTTTCTTCAGCAGAAAGGACTTTCTTTTTCTTAGAACTTCCTTTTACATCTTTGAAGTCTTTATTATAAGCTGTTTTAGCTTCAGCAAATGAAAGAAAAGATTTGTATTGTGCTCCCGCAAAACCATCAATCATTGCTTTGCATTCTTTCCAGGAAGTGTAAATACCGGGCTTTTTACCTTGCCAAACCACGTAAAATTTTTCCTTTTTAGCCATAGAAAATGGGTTTTCATTTCCGCGTAGGCGGAAATCTTAATAGTGATTTACTGTTTCTCTAGAATTTCAGCAATCACTTGCGGAAAATGCTTGTATTCTAATTCATGAATTTTTGCTGCAAGACTTTCTGCGGTCTCTCCTTCTTCAAGTTGCGTTTTGGCCTGAAAGAGTATAGCGCCTTTATCATACTCGGCAGTAACCTCGTGAATGGTGATGCCTGACTCTTTTTCACCTGCTTCAACAACCGCTTTGTGTACGCGCTCGCCGTACATACCTTTACCACCATAAGCCGGGAGTAAAGCCGGATGAATATTAATTATTTTGCCGGAAAATGCTTCTATTATATTTTTAGGAAACAACCATAAAAAGCCTGCTAATACAATAAGGTCTGGCTGTGTTTGTTTTATTAAATCTAAAACTTGAGTAGTGTCGTAAAATGCTGTACGGTTAAAACTAAAAGCGCTTACTTTAAGTTTATTTGCACGGTCTAGTACTTTTGCGGTGTTTTTATTGCTTAAAATTTGAATAACTTGCGCATCATCTCTATTTTTAAAAAATTCTGTGATACGCTGCGCATTAGTACCGCTCCCTGAAGCAAAAATTACTATTCTTTTCATATATTATATGTGTTGCGAAGGTGTAAAACAACGGATTATTATTCGTTTAAATAAGCACTTTACGTTGAATCTTAAAAAGGAAATGTTTAAATTAACGATACATTTTAGACAGGTAATGTGGTAAAACGGTAAAGTTTGCTATTTTTGCCTCCTAATTAAAATTTAAAATTAAATATTATGTCAGACATTGCATCAAGAGTAAAAGCCATCATCGTAGATAAACTTGGCGTTGATGAGAACGAGGTTGTTGCAGAAGCTAGCTTCACAAACGACCTAGGAGCAGACTCGTTAGATACAGTTGAGCTTATTATGGAGTTTGAAAAAGAATTTGATATTCAGATTCCAGACGACCAGGCAGAAAATATAGCTACTGTAGGTCAAGCTATTTCCTATATAGAAGAAGCAAAGTAAGAAGAAAGCAAATTACCTTATGGAGTTAAAGCGAGTCGTTGTAACAGGTCTTGGTGCGCTAACGCCAATCGGGAACAATATTGAAGAGTATTGGGAAGGATTGAGCACAGGTAAGAGTGGCTGTGCCCCTATTACGTATTTTGACGCAGAAAAGTTTAAAACCAAATTCGCTTGTGAGCTCAAAAACTTCAATGCATTAGATTATTTTGACCGCAAAGAAGCTCGTAAATTAGACCGTTTTGCGCAGTATGCGCTTGTGTCTTCTGATCAAGCTATCAAAGATGCGGGAATAGATCTCGATGTTGTTGATAAATTTAGAGTAGGTGTTATTTGGGGAGCTGGTATAGGCGGTTTAGAAACCTTTCAGGACGAGGTTATTAATTTCGCCGAAGGAGACGGAACTCCAAGGTTCAACCCATTTTTTATTCCAAAGATGATTGCAGATATCGCCCCAGGTAATATCTCAATCAAACATGGTTTTATGGGGCCTAATTATACAACGGTTTCTGCTTGTGCATCATCTGCTAATGCAATGATAGATGCCTTAAATTATATACGTTTAGGACATTGTGATATTATTGTAACTGGTGGTAGTGAAGCTGCGGTGACAAAAGCGGGTATGGGAGGTTTTAATGCAATGCATGCCTTATCTACACGTAATGAAAGTCCAGAAACAGCTTCAAGACCGTTTGATTCTACAAGAGATGGTTTTGTTTTAGGTGAAGGTGCGGGAGCTCTTATTCTTGAAGAATATGAGCACGCTAAAACACGTGGAGCTAAAATATATGCCGAAGTTGTAGGAGGTGGAATGTCTAGTGATGCTTATCATATGACAGCACCACACCCTGAAGGTATAGGTGTAGAGCGCGTTATGCTTAACTGCTTACGTGATGCTAACATCAAACCAGAAGAAGTAGATGCGATAAATACCCACGGGACTTCAACTCCATTAGGAGATGTGGCCGAACTTAAAGCAATTACCAAAGTTTTTGGTGAGCATGCTAAGAATATCAATATCAATTCAACAAAGTCTATGACAGGACACTTACTAGGTGCTGCAGGAGCTATTGAAGCAATTGCTTCAATTTTAGCTATGGAGAATAGTTTAGTGCCTCCTACTATAAATCATACCACTGTTGATGAAAATATAGATGGTTCTTTAAACCTCACTTTAAATAAAGCACAAAAACGTGAGGTTAAGGTGGCGATGAGCAATACCTTTGGTTTTGGAGGTCACAATGCTTGCGTCTTATTTAAAAAGTATAGCGAATAATCACATATGAGTGTGATTCGCAACATATTTACTTCCCGTTCTGTCAAGGACGGGAATTTTTTTGTCACCATTCAGAGAATAATAGGATTTAAGCCTAGGAATATTCAGCATTATGAAGAGGCCTTTACACATAGATCTATGGCACTTCAGAATAAAAAGGGACACGCTTTTAATTACGAGCGTCTGGAGTTTTTAGGAGATGCTATGCTGGGTGCGGTTATCGCGGCACATTTATTTGATGAAGTAGGCAAAGGCGATGAAGGTTATCTTACAAAAATGCGCTCTAAAGTAGTTAGTCGTGAACATCTTAATGAGTTGGGAAGAGATCTGGGTTTACTCAGTTTGGTGAAGTCGGCTATTCCTAAAGAAAATTTTGGAGTTAACATTCACGGTAATCTTTTTGAGGCTCTTGTGGGAGCTATTTATCAAGACAGAGGCTATGGATACGCCCGAAAGTTTATTAATAAACGGGTTATAGATCCTTATGTAGATATCGAAAAGCTTGAAGGACGTGTGATAAGCTATAAAAGTCTTTTGATAGAATGGTGCCAAAAAGAAAAAAGGACATTTGATTTCAATACTTATGAAGATTCTGGTCAGGATGTAGTGCGTCATTTTTCGGTAAGACTATCCATAGATGACAAGCAAATAGCAAAGGCGCGATCAACTTCAAAGAAAAAGGCAGAAGAAAAAGCAGCTAAGCGGGCGTACTATGTGTTTCAAGATAAAATAGATGTACACCGCTTTAACTAAAATGATTTAGGTATAGTCATATTTACATTTAGATAAAGCTAAATGCTGAGAATATCTCTCAGAGTTTGATTATATTTAACGCCTATTTAAGAATATGGCTGCTCTAAAGCTTTTACTGGATGATGTTTTTGATTTTGACTTTTCGGTCATTGCAATACACTGTTCTTTAGAAGAGTATCGTATGGCTTTTTTGATTAACAAATATGCCGGTCTGAGGTTGAAAAGTTCTGAGGATGTAGATTTTTTTGTAAAAAATGACAAGTATAGCTTTGCTGCTATGCGTTTTGACGATCAGAAAAATTATCAGAGCTATACATTGATATCAAATAAGTATAAGTTGAAGTATGCTAAGCAGGTAGTAAACAGCGACCTGTTTACAGAATCTGATTCAGAACATTACAAAATACTTAACTTAGTCCCTGAAGTTAAAAATGCAGATTATTTACTTAAAATAGAAAGTGATACTAGTAAAATACCACGGTTAGCACTTTTAGCACAACTAAACCAAATACCACAAATAATTACAGCTTACAACGTAGAGGTAAGCTCCTTAAAGTCTAAACAAAATTTAATTTTTGAATAATGTCAAACACTAAGAAAACTAAGATTGTTGCTACACTAGGACCTGCAACCAGCAAGAAGGAAGTACTTCATGATATGATTAAGGCCGGTGTAGATGTATTTAGAATCAACTTTTCGCATGCAGATTATGATGCAGTAAAAGAACGTATCCAAATGATACGAAGCCTTAGCGAAGAATTTGGATACAATACAGCAATACTAGCAGATTTACAAGGTCCTAAATTGCGAGTAGGGATCATGAAAGATGAAGTAGTCGTTAATCCTGGAGATAAAATTATATTCTCAACTAAAGAGGAATTTGAAGGCACAAAAGAACGTGTTTATATGAATTACCAGCATTTTCCTCGAGATGTAAATAAAGGGGAACGTATTCTTTTGGATGATGGTAAATTGATGTTTGAGGTTCTAAAGACCGATAATGAAAGCGAAGTTGAAACTGTAGTGATTCAAGGTGGACCTTTAAAGTCTAGAAAAGGAGTTAACCTTCCTAACACAAACATTTCACTTCCGGCACTTACAGAAAAAGATATCGAAGATGCGATTTTTGCAATAAGCCAAAAAGTAGATTGGTTAGCACTTTCTTTTGTGCGTCACGAAGGAGATTTAATTCAACTTCAAGACTTAATAAAAGAGCATTCTGAGTATAAGATTCCTATTATTTCTAAAATAGAGAAGCCAGAAGCAGTAAAAAATATCGATAAGATTGTTGCGTATAGTGACGGTTTAATGGTAGCTCGTGGAGATCTAGGTGTTGAGATTCCTGCAGAAGAAGTACCGCTTATTCAAAAGCAATTAGTACTTGCTGCTAAAAAAGCACGTATCCCTGTAATTATTGCAACGCAGATGATGGAGACTATGATAGATAGTTTAACTCCAACTCGTGCTGAGGTGAATGACGTTGCAAATTCTGTTATGGATGGTGCAGATGCAGTAATGTTGAGTGGTGAAACTTCAGTAGGTAAATATCCGGTACAGGTAATTGAGCGTATGGCTTCAATTCTTTCAAAAGTTGAAGATTCAGAATTGATCAAAGTACCACACACGCCTCCGCATATTCGTACAAAGCGTTACATAACAAAAGCAATTTGTTATCACGCGGCGCTTATGGCGAACGAGATTGATGCAAAAGCGATTACAACACTTACTAATAGCGGGTATACTGCTTTTCAAATTTCAGCTTGGAGACCTAATTCACATATTTTAGTGTTTACTTCAAACCGAATTATTTTAAGTCAGCTTAACTTACTTTGGGGTGTAAAAGCGTTCTATTACGATAAGTTTGTTTCTACAGATGAAACTGTACGAGATATAAACCGAATCGCTCGCGATAGTGGGTACCTAAATATTGGTGATATGGTAATTAGCCTTGCAGCGATGCCTATTACCGAAAAAGGAATGGTTAACACGCTTCGCGTTCGTGAAATACAAGGGAATTAATTTTAAGATTTCTTCCTTATAAATAGCAAAGCCCTTTCAATTGAAAAGGGCTTTTTTGTGTTTAAAATTCAAATTTTAACTGAACAACGATTTCTTTCTTATCGGTTACTCTTTCTTTTTTATCCTCTGTGTTGAGATTGGCTAATGTGATACCAAGAAGGCGTACGCTATTTTCCATTTTTTCTTGATAGAGCAGCTCTTTTGCAGTTTCAAGAATAACTTCTTTAGACCTGATGTAGTAGGAGAGTGTTTTGCTTCGGGTTTTTAGTGTGAAGTCGCTATACTTGATTTTTAAAGTTACTGTTTTACCCGCAACATTAGACTTTTTTAAGCGGCGTTCAATCTCTTCGGCAATATTCTCCAGACGCTCCAACATAAAAACTTCAGAAGAAATATTTTCGTTAAATGTTCGCTCTGCTCCTAGAGATTTTCTAATTCGATCTGGTTTTACAGGGCTGTTATGAATACCGCGTACCACGTTATAATAATGCTTTCCGCTCTTACCGAATTTTTCCTCTAAAAATTCCAGCGATTTAGTTTTAAGATCATTGCCTGTGAAAATTCCGATTTGATACATTTTTTCGGCAGTGACTTTACCTACGCCATAAAATTTTCTGATATCTAATGCTTCGAGAAAAGGAATGACATCTTCTGGACCAATGGTTTTTTGACCATTAGGTTTATTTATATCACTGGCAATTTTTGCAATAAACTTATTGACTGAAATCCCTGCAGAAGCATTTAGACCCGTTTTTTCTTTGATCTTAGCGCGTATTTCTTTTGCAATGAGCGAGGCACTAGGATTTCCTTTTTTATTGTCACTAACGTCCAGATAGGCTTCATCAAGAGAAAGGGGTTCTACCAGATCTGTATATTCATAAAATATCTGCCTAATCTGAGCACTTATCTCTCGATATCGATCAAAATGGGTTTTTACAAAAATGAGTTCTGGGCACAGTCTGCGCGCCAGACCCCCTGCCATTGCACTACGCACGCCATATTTACGAGCTTCATAACTCGCTGCGCTTACCACCCCACGTTCAGAACCACCACCTACAGCTACAGGTTTTCCTCTCAGCTCTGGATTGTCTAGCTGTTCTACAGACGCATAAAATGCATCCATATCAACGTGAATAATCTTTCTGGATTTAGGTTCTTCTTCCATAGCACTTACAAAAATACATCATAGCGCTTTGCGCTCAGCTCTATTTTTAAACGGACAAAATTGTAAATTGGCTTGGTAAATGATTTAGAAGAACTTTCAGAATACTTCAATATTCATTACCGAAAAATAATTAAAATGAGCAAAACAGCAATTATATTGGGTATTACAGGACTAACCGGTAACCTTCTTGCACAAACAATTTTAGCAGATTCTAGATATGACAAACTCATCAGCTTTCACCGTAGGAAATCGGGTATAGCGCATCCTAAATTAGAAGAGCATGTTGTAGATGTTCTTGATTTAGAAAAACAAGGGTCTCTATTTCAAGGCGATATTGTTTTCTGTTGTATTGGGACGACTCAGTCTAAAACGAGTGATAAAGAAACGTATAAACAAATAGATTACGGGATTCCTGTAAGTGCTGCCCGGTTGTGTAAGCAAAGTAATATTCCGCAATTTATTGCTATTTCTGCACTGGGCGCAAATCCTAAAAGCAGTGTTTTTTACAATAAAGTAAAAGGGGAAATGGAACGTGATGTACTTAAACAAAATCTACAGGAAACGTATTTATTGCAGCCGGCATTATTAGCAGGAGATCGTGAAGAAAAAAGAACGACAGAAAAACTGGCCATACAAGCTTTTAAGATTTTTAACTTGTTTCTGATAGGACCTTTAAAGAAATTTCAAAGTATAAAACCGGAAGCTTTAGTAGCGACAATGCAGTATCTTTCCTTTAACAGGTATACAGAAAACAGAATAGAATCTGATGTAATCAAAAAACTTGCAGCAAAACATGCTTGAAATAGAACGTAAATTTTTAGTAAAAACAGAAGCTTTTAAACCTGAAGCTTTTTCGCAAAGCGAAATAAAACAAGGATATCTTAATAGTAATCCCGAGCGCTCGGTGCGCATACGAATTAGAGAAAATACTGGATATCTTACCATAAAAGGAAAGTCTGATGAGTCTGGTACAACGCGTTTTGAGTGGGAGAAAAAGATCGATAAAAAGGAGGCTGAAGCCTTACTCAAACTGTGTGAGCCCGGTGTGATTTCAAAAATAAGATATGAGGTTAAAGTTGATGAGCATGTCTATGAAGTGGATGAATTTTTTGATGAAAATGCAGGACTTGTTTTGGCTGAAATAGAACTGAATACAGCAGATGAAAATTTTATAAAACCAGATTGGCTGGGGGTAGAAGTAACCGGTAACGTGCGGTACTACAACTCACAGCTGAGTAAAAACCCGTTTACGTTATGGAAAGAAAATTAATTTTTAGGCTGTTTTCCCTATTGGTTATTGTGGTGTCGTGTAAAGAGCAGCCTGTAAAAGAAGTGCCTGTTCTTAGGAATGAATCACAAAATAAAAAGAGTATTATTTCAGATATTGAAGCTGAACTCAAAGAGGCGGGTTATCTCACGATGAATTACGTAGATGAAAAAACAAAAGATACGGTTATTATGCAGCAGTATTTTATGGCTTTTCTTAAAAGTGGTCCTAATCGCGACCAATCTAAAGCTGAGGCAGACAGTCTTCAGAAATTGCATTTAGAACATTTAGGTAGGATGTATGAGTTGGGTTATGCAGATATTTCGGGGCCTTTTGGCGATGATGGGGATATACGTGGTATTACGATTTATAATACTCCAACCTTGAAGATGGCAGATAGTCTAGCTAATCTAGATCCTATGGTACAAGCAGGCAGATTAGAGATTGAGTTGCACCCGTGGTGGGCAGCAAAAGGATTTCCATTAAGATAAAAAACCACCGATATTTCTATCGATGGTTTTCGTCATTGTTAACTTAAGGGTAAAAGACAACATTAAGTTTAATGAGTTATTGCCAACCTCCTCCAAGCGCTTCGTATAAGTCTACTACTGATTGAAGTTGAGCAAGTCTTGTGTTAATCACATCTAAGCTTGAGTTTAATGCATTTTCACGCGCAGTTAAAACTTCTAAGTAATTTACCAGACCGTTATCTAGAAGCTCTTCAGAATATTCTGTAGCAATGCTATAAGCGTCAAATTCTTTACGTTTAATCTCCAATTTCTCTGTAGAAGCATCATAAGTGTATAAAGCATCAGAGACTTCTTGAGAAGCTTTTAAAAGCGAAAGCTTGAATTGAAGTTTAGCTTGTTCTTGTTGTGCTTGAGATACTTCGTATTGTGTACGAATTTTTCTTCCGTTAAAAATAGGTTGTGTTAGACCTCCTATTATGGTAGCAAATAGTGAGTTTGCATTAAAAAGCTGGTCAAATTCTAGTCCTTGAAAACCTCCTGTAGCAGATAGTGTAAGCGAAGGGTAGAAATTACTACGCGCAACATTAGTAAGCTCAAAAGCATTTATCAAAGCAAATTCAGATGCTTTTACATCAGGTCTGTTGCTTAATAATTGTGCCGGAACACCTGTTTTTAAAGATGTAGTTATTTTTTGTTGCTCTAAATCATTACGCTCAATAGTACCAGGCTGCTTGCCAAGTAATATAGAAAAGCTATTTTCTAACAAGCGAATTTGATTAATCAAATCTATACGTAAGGCTTGAGCTGTATAAAGCTGAGCCTCTGTTTGTTTTACGCCAGCTCCAGTTACATTACCAGCTTCTTTTAAAGCTTTAGTTGTTTCTAAACTACTTTCACGAGTTTTGATAGTTTCTTCGGTAACTCGTAGTTGCTCATCTAATGCAAGAAGTTGAAAGTAATTAGAAGCAACCATAGCTACCAATTGAGTTTTTACTCCTTTATGGGCTTCAACAGTTTGTAAGTATTGTGCTTGATAAGCACGCTCATTACTTCTTATTTTTCCCCAGATATCAGCTTCCCAAGATAGACTACCACTCAATTCATATTGATCAAGTGATGAAAACAATCCTCCAAACTGACTGTTTGAAGACAATTCTTGATGCGTGTATTGGGCTGTACCGTTAAGGGTAGGAAAGTAACCTGCTTTTCCTTGTTTAAAATAAGCTTGAGCAGCAAGTATTTGTTGGAGCGCAACCCGAATGTCAATATTGTTTACCAATGCGGTGTCAATATGTTGTTGCAATACAGGGTCAGAAAACATATCTCTCCAGGATACTACAGCCATATTTGTGCTATCCTGTTCAATAGCATCAGTTCTGTAATACGTCTCGTCAATTATTTCCTCAGGCCTTTCATATTCCTTTGCTGCAAAGCAAGAAGCTAGCAGTAAAGGAACGGCACCAAGTATGAATAATCTATATAATGTGTGCTTTTTCATATTAATTAGTTTCTTGAGGTTCAACAGTGGGAGCTCCTGTGATTTTTTCTTGTAGCCATTGGAAGAGGATGTATAGAATAGGAATTACAAAAACACCCAAGAGAGTTCCTATAAGTAACCCACCTACAGCACCAGTACCAATAGAGCGGTTACCTATGGCACCTACTCCATTTGCTAACACAAGAGGCATAAGACCTAGAATAAAGGCAAAAGAAGTCATCAAAATAGGTCTTAGACGCGCTTTTGCACCATCTATTGCCGCATCTACGATAGACTCACCTCTTTTTCTTCGCTGTATCGCAAATTCTACAATAAGAATAGCATTCTTGGCTAAGAGACCAATCAGCATTATCAGGGCAATTTGAAAGTAAATATTATTTTCTAGCCCCATTATCTTGATAGAGAAGTAAGCTCCAAAAACTCCTAGAGGTAGTGATAACAATACCGATAGGGGGAGTAAGTAACTTTCATATTGAGCAGATAGTAAGAAATACACAAAAACAATACAAAGAATAAAAATCATTGTTGTTTGGTTTCCGGCATTGACCTCTTCTCTTGTTAGACCAGAATATGCTGTATTAAAATTATTAGGTAGATTCTTAGCTTCACTTTCAATAATACCTATCGCATCACCAGTACTGTAGCCGGGGTTCATTGCCACTGTAAGTTTTGTAGAGTTAAAAAGGTTGAAACGAGTTACCGCCTGCGGACCATAAACTCGTTTTAGTGAGATAAACTCAGTTACCGGAGCCATTTGCCCGTCATTAGTACGAACAAACAACTTGTTAAGATCACTTTCTTTAGCTCTGTCTTCAGGAAGCGACTGTATGTAAACACGGTATTGTTTACCAAATCGTGCAAAATCTGCAGCATACAGACCACCTACATAACCTTGTAGGGTTGAGAAAATATCATTTACCGAAACTCCTTTGTCTTTAGCAACCGGCACATTAATCGTCATTTCATATTGAGGATATCTCGTGTTGAATGAAGATTGTGCATACTGAACCTCTGGATGCTTCATTAAAGATTGAATAAAATCTTGATTATTTTGATCCAATTCTTTAAAAGAACCTCCTGACTGATCCAATAAATTCACCTCCGCACCTGCAGAAGCACTAAATCCAGGTACACTTGGAGGTGCAAAGAAAATTATATTAGCGTCAGGTATTGTTGCTGCTAAACCAAATAATCTACCGGTTATAGCATCAGTAGAAAGAGAGTCTTCTTCCCGTTCAGACCAATCTTTAAGTTTAATAAATCCTAATGCATAGTTGTTACCAGCACCGTTAAGTAAGCTTATTCCGTCTATCATAGAAACCCCATCCACACCAGGCATATCTTTAATGCGGTTATATAAGTCTTCGTTTACAGCATGGGTACGGTCTAAGGTTGCACCCGCCGGAAGCTCAATATTTGCGAAGATAATTCCACGGTCTTCATTAGGTATAAACCCTGTAGGTGTAGTAGTCGCAGACCACCAGATTCCAACAATTGAAAGGATAAGAATAACCCCTGTAATCCATTTATTTTTATAAAGGAAGTGCAGTGATTTTCCATACTTATGAATGGTAGCATTAAAACCGCGGTTGAATCCGTCATAAAAACGTTGCAGGTAGGTTTTTTTATGCTCTTCTTCGTTATGTGGTTTCAAAAACAATGCACAAAGCGCCGGACTTAAAGTCAAGGCATTAAGAGCTGAAATTACAATTGAAACGATAAGTGTAATACCAAACTGCTTGTAGAACACACCAGTAGGACCCTGTACAAACGTTACGGGAACAAATACTGCTGCCATTACCAGAGTAATTGAGATAATTGCGCCAGAAATATCATGCATCGCATCTAGAGTAGCTTTCTTGGCGCTTTTAGCTCCTTCATCTATTTTAGCATGAACGGCCTCCACAACAACTATGGCATCATCTACCACAATACCAATGGCGAGGACTAAGGCAAATAGCGTGAGCAGGTTAATAGAAAACCCAAATATATTTAAGAAAAAGAAAGTACCTATAATTGAAACAGGAACTGCTATTGCCGGAATTAAAGTAGATCTGAAATCTTGTAAGAAAATAAAAACTACTACAAAAACCAGAATAAAAGCCTCTATAAGTGTATGAACCACTTTTTCTATAGAAGCATTTAAGAAGGCATTCGTGTCATAAGGAATAAAAATTTCAATTCCATCAGGAAAATCATCTTTTAGAACATCAAGGCGTGAATTAATCTCTTCGATTATTTCTTGAGCGTTAGATCCTTTGGTTTGGTATATCGCCATGTTGACACTAGGAAATCCTTTGGTAATAGATTTTTTACCATAAGATTGCGCACCTAATTCAATATCTGCGACATCCTTTAACCTAAGGTACTGCCCGTTGCCTAATGCTTTAATAATGATATCAGAATATTGCTCTTCATTCTTAAAGCGACCTTGATACTTAATTACATAGGAGAAAGACTCACCATTATTTTCACCTAGGGAACCTGCTGCAGCTTCTAAACTTTGCTCACTAAGAGCAGCGGTTACATCAGAAGGCATTAAGTTATAAGCAGAAAGTTTTTCTGGTTTTAGCCAGATTCGCATGGAGTAATCCTCTTGCGAAAACACATTTACATCACCTACACCGCTTACCCTTTGTAATTCTGGAGTTACATTAATTTTCAGATAATTCTGTAAAAAGGTTGAAGAGTAGTTCTCGTTAGTTGTGTAAAAAGACAAGAACATCAACGAACTTGTTTGCTGTTTCTGTGTTAAAACTCCTGTCTGTTTTACCTCTGCTGGTAAAAGAGGATTTGCACGAGCAACACGGTTTTGCACATTTACAGCTGCAATATCTGGATCTACATTTTGATCAAAATAAACAGTAATTTCTGCAGAACCATTATTAGCTGCTGTAGAGGTAAGGTAGGTCATACCTTCTACACCATTTATCTGTTCTTCTAAGGGAATGACAACACTCTCTAGAATTGTTTCTGCGTTTGCCCCGGGATAGGTTGTAGTAACCTTGATCGTAGGAGGAGCAATATCAGGATATTGTTCAATGGGAAGGGTGGTAAGACCCAAAACCCCTAAAATGACAATTATTATCGAAATCACGGTAGAAAGTACCGGACGTTCTATGAAGGTTTTTAGCATGATTTATGCGCTATTTTATTATTTGAATACTTTTTGAACAGGCTTTAAACTGTCAAAAGATGTTTCTTTAGGATTAACAGGGGTGCCGTTTCTCAGCTTTCCTATGCCGTTAGCAATAATTTTATCACCCTTTTTTAAACCGTCTTTTACGACATAATAATTCTCAACTTCGTCTTTAATGGTTATAACAGTTGAAGAAGCTTTATTCTCAGAATCTAATTGATATACTAAAATTTGCCCTTGTTGCTCTAATGTTGCATTTTGAGGAACAATCACAGCATCTTCATAGGTTACAGGTATTCTTACAACACCACTATTTCCATTTGTTAAAAGCTGATTAGGATTTTCAAAAACAGCTCTAAAACTTACCGTACCTGTTTGTGTGTCTATTTGACCGGTAACTGTTTCTATTTTTCCTTCTTGATCGTAAGTTTCTCCATTGGCTAATTGTAAAAGTACTGGAGGAAAATTATCTACTTTCTCCTGAAGAGAATTACCTGCTGTATTTTGTAAAAAGCTCAAGTAATCAGATTCATTCATTGAGAAAAATGCATACACTTTCTCTATATCAGAAACTGTAGTTAACGGTGTTGTATCTGTAGGACCCACAAGAGCTCCTTCTCTAAAAGGAATAGCACCAACAAATCCATCTACCGGACTTTTTACAGAACCATAATCTATATTTGCAGCAATACTTTCATAATTGCTATTTGCCTGTTCAAGTTGTGCTTTTGCAGTTTCTAGCTGAACGTTACTTATAATGCCTTTTTCAACTAAAGGTTTTAACTTGTCAACCTCAACTTGTGCAGCATTAACAGAAGCTTTAGCTGCATTAGCATCCTGTGTTAGCGATTGTGTTTCTAATTTGAATAGACGCTGCCCTTTACGAACTTTTTCACCTTCGTCTACAAGTACATTTGAGATGTAGCCTTGAATCTTGGCTCTTACGCCACTATTAACGATACCTTCAATTTTTGCGGGGAAACTACTATAACCAGTTACTGTTTTCTGAGGAATAGTTATAACAGGTAGCTGCTGCGCCTGTTGTGCTTGGCCTGCTCCCTGAGCAGCTTTGTCATCACCACATGATGTTGTGGTAATAAAAACTCCCATGAACACGGGAACTATGTAAATAAAAATTCTTTTTTTCATCATTGAGGGTTTATTCATTATTTGTTTTTGCTGTAAGTTTTTCTCGAATCTTTCTGAGAGAATCGCTGGCTTGCTCCAGATACTGGAGGTAATCTAAATGAAACTCCAGATCAAAATGTAGATCTTCGTTCTCAGGATTTATTTGATTTATTTGCTGTTTATATTCCATAATAGAAACATGCAGTTGCTTCTCATTATCCCAAGTATCCAGTGTTTCCCCCATATGTATAATCATACTTTTTGGGTTCATGACAAAGTATTTTTTGCGATCACCACAAATCGTATAATAGGTTATGGTTTTAAGATGTTGTAGGTTGTTTAAATGTGTAGAGATAGTACTTTTACTCGCTTGTAAACTGGTTACCAATTCATCAAAAGTGGAACCTCTTTTCCCTGTTAATATCAATGTAGAAACAATACGCGCTGCTAAAGGAGGAATGTTATCCTTCTTTTCTATATGTACTCCTAAACGTTCAATTAGTAATTCTTTTTCCGCATTAAGCTCTTCCCACTCCATTGTAAATCATTTGAACCGACAAAATTACAATTGGTTCGGTTTTTACCGAACTGACAAAACTTAAAAGAATGTTAAATGTAAGTTATCGTTATCGTAGAGCTCGTAAGGATTTGTGTAGGTGGGATATTTTTAAGAAGCTGTATCAATACTTAATTGTTGTTCAATACTATTGCCAGCACTGTCAGTTACGAGGAGTTTATAAATTCCAGGAGAGAGCTTTAAAGAGAGTTCGTTAAACTTAGTTGTGGTACTTATGTAAATACCATCTAGATACCAGTAAAGTTTAGTGTCAGGATTTCGGTGTGCAACTCTTAAAACTACCTCTTGTTCGCCGTGAAAGTCTTTAGGTAGCAGAATAGTTTCACCTCTTTTAGGATAAATAAATTCCATTAGTTTCTCACTTTCGCGGAAACAACCCAGGGCAAATTCTGGTAGCGGTTTGTATTCAGGATGCAAGGGAGCATAATAATATTCCCAAACCGGCGGAAGACTAAACCATGCTTTTGAAAGCATTTTGCCTAGCGGATAGCAAGAAGCTGTTACGCGATGATTTCCTTCTTGATTGAGAAAAACCTGCTGATGAAATTGACAGGCTTCCATACGTGTTCCTTTTTTTGGGATCCATTCTTTTTTTGAAACAGGGCAATACAATCCTGCCAGATTTCCGCTCTGCGGACAAATTTCAGCTTCTACAAGTTCGTCATAAGGCATCTCAAACCAGTCTGAATCAGGAAGCACATCAAGCACTTCAAATAGTATGGGCGCAGCAGCTTGAATTCCGGTTATACCGGGCCTGCCTTCACCGTCTGCATTACCTACCCAAACGCCTATTGCATAGTCGCCGGTAACACCTATTGCCCAGGCATCTTTAAACCCGTAACTGGTTCCGGTTTTCCATGCAAGCGGTTGGGCATCGCTAAAGAATTCCCAGTTTTCTGAACCTTCCGGACGGTTTACCTCACGTAAGGTTTGCAAGGTTTGGTAAATGGCTCCTGCATCAAAAAGCTCTGGATTTTGATTCTTTGTGGACGAACGTTCTACGTCACTTTTTAAGTAAACCGGTTCGCTAAAAGTTTGCTTGGGATATTCACTAGACGTACTATTAAAAAAATTAAGCGTAGCTGCCATCCCTGCGTAAGCGTTTGTCAACTGCCACAAGTTACTTTCTGCACCACCTAAAATGAGAGACAAACCATAATAATCTGCAGACCTATCGATGCTTTTAAAGTTGAGCTGTTTCAACTTGTTGTAAAAACGTTTCAGTCCATATTCCCGCAACAGGCTCACAGCCGGTACATTTAACGAGCGAGCCAAAGCTTCCGAAGCCGGAACGGCACCGTGATAACTTCGATTAAAATTCTGCGGGCTATAGCCATTTATACTGGTGGGAACATCGGCTACCAGACTGTTAGGTAATAATTCACCGGCACTTAATAATGATGCAAAGAGAAAAGGCTTTAAGGTGCTTCCTGTGCTGCGTTCACGGGTGATGATATCTACATAATTGGCGTGTTCTGCAGTAGTGGGAGCATTGCCCACATAGCTTAAAACTTCACGAGAATTGACATCTAGAACTAAAACAGCAAGATTGTGTATCTGATTCTGATCTAGCCGGTAATAGGCTTCAGCAGTGATCTGGTTGATGCGTTTTTGTAAATTGAATTGAATTGTGCTGTTTACATAGTTGCCAGATTGTTCCCGTGCCATACGTTCGGAAAAATGCGGAGCTTCATCAGGCAATTCTCTGGGTTTTCCCGGAAGGTCTTCAGCAATAGCTAGCTCATAAGTAGTTTTGTCTATACAATTTTCGTCTTTTAATTTTTTAAGTAAGCGGTCGCGTTTCGCTTTAAAAAGAACTTCATTTTTCCCCGGAAAAACAAGTGCCGGTGCATTGGGCAAAACCGCTAAAGCTGCTGCTTGGCCCCAACTCAATTCACTAGAAGGAATCCCGAAATACCGCCAGCAGGCACTCTCTAAGCCAACTACGTTACCGCCAAAGGGAGCATTAGAAGCATAGAAGTTGAGAATTTCTTCTTTAGAATAACTTGCTTCAACCCGAGTCGCCATAAAAGTCTCGATGATTTTCTCAAAGTAGGTGCGTTTCTGGTTTTTCCGAGAAAGCCGAACCACTTGTTGAGTCAGCGTGCTTCCGCCACGACGCTTACCGGTTGTGAAGTTGCTCCATAAAGCTTTACTCATCGCCACAGGATTCAACCCGGGATGCTTATAAAAGTAGGCATCTTCAAACTCCAGAATACAGCTTTTAAAACGATACGGGACACTATCAACCACAGGAAACCGCCATTGACCATCAGCTGCAATGCGAGCACCTAGAAGTTTACCTTCTTCACTTACAACCACTGTAGCTGTAGGATCTTTAAAAAGTGGTTTAGGCAAACAAAACAGCCAGAGAAGAACCAGTATGAGGAGTCCGCCTACTACAAATTTATAGCGCTTTATAAAGTGGAATATTCGATTTCTCAGTGTTGTTTTCAAAGTTTACTCGATAATCGAGATTTAAATGTTTAAGATTATCCTTGAAGTCAAAACTGTTTCATTTTAATGCCTTCCAGGCTTGCCCCAAGGTCAATTACTTATTGCTGTACTTCGATCCATTTTCCTTTTGTACGCGCAAAATAGTCGTGATCATACATCGCTTCTACCTGGGTTCCCGGTAAATAATAGGAGCCTAAATAAGATGCGTTGAGGTCAACCTCAAAGGTTCGGGTGGTTTTAGGTTTTAGATCAAAGTAAAAATACACCCGGTCATCTCTAATATCTTTGTATCGCGCTTTCCCGGAAGCACCACCTCCTAGGCTGGTGAAACTGGTATTTACAATTTCCCATCCACTCGGGAAAATTTGAGATAAGGCTATATTACCTATTGCATTTGAGGTTGGATTTGTAACGGTAATACGCGCTTTAATTGCTGTTGCTTGACGGAGTTGTTCAATCGCTATCTTTTTATTATTTCCGTCTAAAAATTCAGTAGAAACAGTCAGATTATTTTGCTCGGTAAGTTCTTCTCCAAGAGGCAATTTACCTTGCTGAATAATGCTTATATAAACCGTGTTATCATTTGTGTTTTTAAGCTCAACCGTATTTTTAGATTCAGAAACCTTTAATGGCATTTTGATGAAGCCTTTTTCGGTTTTTAAAGAAGTGTTGTTTGCAGCAACAGCAATTGCTTTTCCGCCATTTGCGATAAGCATTTTTGCTAAACTTAACAACGCATAAGATGTAGTCTGCGTACTATACCAGCTGGATACTGTAAGGTCTTTAGCAATAGATTTTGCTAAGTCTTGTTGGCGCTTGTCTTCTAATAAAACAAGTGTTTCTAAAGCCATTGCCTTATTGCGCAATACAGAACCGTAAGTATATTGTAGATCGCGATCTGTATCAAAATTAAAATTAGCCTTTGCAGCAAGATCTGTTGCTACCTGTTTTTTACCGGCGAGCGCATAAGCCGCTGCCAGACGCCATCTCGAATCATTATTAAGATAACCAGATTCCCGCAGGCGGTTCATCGCTGCAAGTTCCGGTTGACCGGCTAGAGCCAGTGTGTACAAGCGATAAGCCTGTGTAAGACTGCTGTTATATGAGGTTGCTCCATTACGCCATTGTTTTGCCGCGTTTTTTTGATACATATACCAATTTGATAAAAAGGTTAACGGCGGCGTGTAGCCTTGTTTCTGAGCTTCGAGCATAAAGTGACCGGCGTAAGAAGTCGCCCAAGCATCAGAATCACGTTCTCCCGGCCAGTAGCTGATACCGCCAGATGGATTTTGCAACATTCCCAGACGTGCTATTGTCGCTTCGATATTTTGTCGGGCTTCTTTTTGCTGATTGTTATCCAGATCAAAAAGAGAACCTAAAAACAGTTGAGGGAAACCGCTTGACGTTGTTTGTTCTGCGCATCCGTATGGGTAACTGATGAGATATTGTAAGCGTTTTGTAAAATCAATTTGCGGTAAGGTTGAGAGTTCTAGGGTTGCAGAATTGCTTCCGGCTACTCCGAAATTCTCATAGTCAATGTTAAGCGACTCATTAGCTTGAAGCGTGTAATAGGTCGCTTTCTGCGAAATTGGATTCGGATTTTCTACGTCAATTTCTATGGAATAAGAAGCGGTCTCACCACCACCTGAAGCTGTGATTTCAAACTTTTGCGGTTCTTTGGCAGCTGTTACGGCAAATTCAAAGTTTACAATTTGTTCACCGGGCTCGTTGAAGTTTATAGTTTTAGAGCTTCCGTTTATGGCTTTCAATGCATTGCTGGTTTTAACACGAACAGAAACCTGCTTCACTTTGTTGTCCATCGCAAAAACTGTCACCGGAAGGGTTAGTTTTTCCTGAGGAGCTAACTTCCGCGGAAGCGAAGTCAATACCATCAATGGTTTTTTTACAGCTGTGGTTTTGTCTGCACTGCCGTAAGCACCGGTTTCATTATTACCAGCTACAATCATCGTCCTAACCGAACCAATATAATTAGGCATATGTAATTTGTGATTTGCAGTTTTACCGGCTTCTAAATGAAAAGGACCTAAAAATTGAACCACCGGTTTAAAGCGGTCTGCTTTTCGGTTTTTTGCACCTGCGGCGATGTCACCACCACCTATCGCATAAATATTATCTACACTGCCAGAATAAGCACCTATGACATAATCGTAGATGTCAAAAGTCTTAACGCCGAGTGCCTGACGTGCGTAAAATGACTTATGAATTTCTGGAGTTTTGAAACGGGTTAGATCTAATAAACCTTCATCTACAACAGCCACGGTATAGGTCATGGCTTTTTGGGAAGCTTCACTAACTTTTATAGTAAAATCCTGCTCAGGTTTGAGAACTTCTGCCATCTTGAGTTGCGGTTGAAGTATGGTCGAACGGTCTTCAACAAGCAACGGAATGACTCCGTATAGCCTGATAGGTCTGTCGTTTAGCGTTTGTGCGTGAGGTTGTAATAAAGTGATGTGTGCATACACATTAGGTGCCATTTCTTTAGTTATCGGAATGTGCACGCTTGTCTCTTTGGCTTTGGTCTTAACCCATTGTTTAGAAAGTACTTCGGTGCCATTTTCAATACTCAACAGAGCATTGCCTGAAGCATCAGAAGGGAAAGTTATTACCGCTTCATCACCAACTTTATAATTTTCTCTATCTGCTTTAAAAACCAGCATTTTTGCACTTTCTGAACTTCCTGCCGGTGCATTGCTCCAGTTTCTGTAAAAATAAGTGGTGAGTCCTGTTGCGTGACCCGAGGCTTTGTCGATGATGCGAATGAGATAGCGCCCACCTTGTTTTTCAGGAATGTTCACACTTGCTTGAGCTTTTCCTTTAGCATTGGTTTTTACTTCAAAATCTTGCACGGGCTTATAAACCGAACTATTCTCGTAATGGGATAAATTATCACCACCACGACTATACCACCAGCGCCATTCGATTTTAAATACTTGAACGTTAAGTGTTCTTTCTGAAGCGGGTTTGCCATCTACATCTACACTAACCAGATCAAAAGTTACATCCTCATCTGTATAATAAGAATTATACTCGTGAGTTTCCGGAGCTTTAACACCAGTGAAATGGGTAAAAGGAGCCAAGTTTTTAGAAAACACATCTACCGAAAAGTCACCACCACCCTCAAATATTTTGGTGAGAAAAGTGGCTTTGAGCATTCCTGGAGCTTTATTGCTGAGGTCTATTTTCTGAGAGAAGTTTATAATTCCAGAATTATCTAATGTTTTTTGATTGAGAATGGGAATTTCAACTTCATTAAATCGTCTCACGGGATCAGTGAAATCATAATTTTTAAAGTCTTTAAATGATGCCACTGTACTGCTCAACGTAGCTGTCATATCAATCTTGAGATTACGTGCAGGAGCGCCGTGAAGCCAAGTTGCTTTTGCCGTACCGCTAACAGGAATTGTCGCACTTAATAAATCTTGATTAAAATCAAGGTTTATCTTAAGTCGGTTGGGTTTAACCGTTGCAACCCGCAAGGTTTTACTGAATTTAACACCACCTACGGAGATGGTGGCATTCCAGTTTCCGGTGGGGTCTGTTGTATTTGTTGGTATCGGGAAATAGTAAAACCCATGATTGCTTCCACCAGCAATGTTTTGATTAGTAAGTGTAGAACTTAATAGGCTGCGCTGTACGAGTTTTCCACGAGCATCTGTAACTTCAAGTTTTACAGGGTGTTCTGCAGGTAAAGGATTGGCCAGATCATTGAGAACAAAACTAAGGTGTATGCTATCGCCGGGGCGATGTACACCTCGATCGGTATACATAAATCCTTTTAAACCTTTTTGAAGCTTGGCTCCACTGATATCAAAGTTACTTAGGGATAATGCGTTGCCATCATCAAGTTTTGCATATGCAAAATCGTTTCGTTGCTGGGCAATTGCAAAAGCCGCATTTTTAGAGCTCTTATAAGAAGCAAGTCCGTTAAGATCTGTTTTTATGCTTTTAATAAGTTGCTGCTGATAATTGTAGAGTTTAATGTCTACGCCCATTTCGGGCTTTGCGGTCAATAAATTTGTAGTGACAAAATCGTATGCTCCGTTTTCACTTTTTTTAACGATAAGTCCCAGGTCTGAGCCTATAATATTAGCCTGCGCAAAACGATCTTCGTTGTAATAAGCCGGGTGGCATGGATTATCTTCTTCCTCCCAGTTATATACCCTGTTTCTCCAAGAATAAAGTTCGTCATCCCAATAGCGTTCTTCGCGCTGTTCCTGGTCGCTCTCTGTACCGGTATGGTAATACTCTTCATAAGATTCTTCAAGATAAGCCTCTTCTTTAGATAGGGAAGTCTCTTCATTTTCATTGGTGCAAGGATAAAGACTGTAGCTCTGATTAAAGCTGAACTCAACACGATATAAAGCTCCAGGGTCAGTCTTAAACAATTCTGAAAGATCAACGGCATATGCTTTCCATAAGCCAGATTGACCAATGCTGTTGCTGATAAGTGGTATGGTTTTTTTAGCAACTCTTCTTCCTACCCGCTTCAAATCATAGGTGTCTGTATTATTGAGATTAGCGCTTTGCAGGTATTGCAGCATATTGTTTTGATACACTTTAATAACACGCACATCTACAGCAGAAAGGTTTACCGCTTCAAAATAAATAGGTGTTTTCATAGAAGCAGGCAGAATATTTCCTTTGGAAATAAGGCGCACTTGTGGTTTCAGTTGTTGAAAAGATACGCTTTGTGTATACGCTTGCTGTAAGCTGAAACCCGAAGCATTTTTGATTCCTTTATTTAGAGTTAGATTGAGTTCACCAGAAAGAGGTTGTCTGGGATAAACGTTTAAAACATTGCCCTGAACTTCATAGCGTAGACCCGTCAAACTATCCAATTGTACCAGTCCGTCAAAATTTTGAGACATTTCTAGAGGGTCTGAAAAATTGATGCTTATAGCAGTTTCAGGACTTAAGGCACTTACGACATCAACGACAGTAAAATTAGATTGGCCGGGGATGTTGAGTGTGCTTTGTCCTTGTGTTTTACTTTGAATAGGTGCTCCATCCCACGAAATTCGTATTTGAGAATTTTCTTCTTTGCGGTGAATGCTGTCTATTGTAAAATTGAAGTAGGTTCCTTTTAATTCTTCTGTAGGCCAATCTATATGCAGTTTATCTCCTTCTTGTTCTGCCTGCACCAGTTTTTTTACTTCTTCTGCGGAGACCCAATCTGCTGTTTCTACAGAACCGGTGAGGTATTGCCACTCTTTATTATAAGACTGCAGATTGCCTAAGTTGATTTTAAAATTTGGTGTTATAGTCTTAAAAGTGAAGGTGTAATTTTTATAATCTGGATCAATATCTTCAAAAAATCTACTCAGCTTTAAGGTGACACTGTATTCCGTATCCGGACGTAAATTTTCTTCGGGTTGAAAGGTTAGCGTGGTACCGTTTTCGATAAGAAGCGTTCCTTCGGTTTTTGGGTTTATAATTAAATACTCTGAAGGAATTTCTTGCGACAGTTCAAACTGTGTGGTTTGCTGCGCAAGTTCTACACGTATTTGTTCTGTAATAGAAGTATTGCCAAAGGTGTTGAAAGAAATGTATTCTTTAAACTTAAAAATATTGTCGGCATCAGGATGCTTTCTGGTGTTACAAGATTGAATAATCAGTAAAATACACAAACTAAAAAGTACTTCAATTCTTCTCATAAAAACCTTTTTTTTGAATCATTATTAAAACCGGAGGATGCCGTAAAATACTTTTTTTATAGTTCCTGAACTAGCAGGGGAGATAAGATTTAAGGAACATTATTATTCTAACGGTTTTAATGAGTAATCTGTATTAAATCTACCCAGATAATTTTGCTTTAAAATAGTTTGAGGCGTGCAGGGTTTAAGAAGTAAAAATACGAACGATCTATGTAATTCTAATGGCTATGAATATACTAGTAAAATCATACAATTCAATTTAATGCATTTTTAGTCTTACAAATCGACTTGAAATATCGCTACAAGGGGTATAAAACGACAATATAACCGATTAAATACACTTTTTTATGAAATTTGAATATTGTGTCAAATCAATTTTTAACGATAAAATGCAATTTATAATCGCTGAAATATGTTAAAGTTTATTGTTTTAGTGTTAAAAAATTCCTTATAATCGATGAACCGCACAAAATAACAGTTTAAGTGTTGTAGGAGTGGAATATCCTACTTATGTTTGTATCAACATAACTCATAAAACCCCAAATCATGAGAACCTTTACTACCAACTTGTTGGCGTTAACATTCGCCGTATTCTTAACTGGCTGTTCACAAGATGAAGAGCTTATGCAAATCGAAGAAGCAACATTAGAAGTATCTGCAAATCTTACAGTAGAAGAGACTTTTGCAAAAGAAATTCTTGCAGAAGTAAATGTACACCGTTCCAGCATTGGTCTTGCTGAGCTTAAACCGAATACAGATTCTAAAGTAAAAGCTACAGAGCACACTAAATATATGGCTACTAAAGGTCAAATTAGCCACGATTATTTTTTAGAAAGATCAGATTATCTTAAGGCTAAGGGCGCAGGTCGTGTTAGTGAAAATGTAGCTTACGGCTATCGCAACGCTTCAGAAGTGGTCTCTGCTTGGTTAAAGAGTGAAAGTCACAAGGAAGCTCTTGAAGGAAATTTCACACATAGTGGTATTTCGGTAGTAAAAGATGAGCGTGGAATTGCATTCTTTACGCAGATCTTTATTACAAAATAAAAACCCTAATCTATTTTGATTTACCCAAAATCATAATTGATTATAAGTTCATTTACAATTTTTTAAAATCCCCCATAACCCAGCGGGTTACAAATCAATAACAATATTCAACATATCACAAAATAGACAGCTTTAAGTTGGTTTTGTTATGTTAGATGCAGCAGGCGGGGGCCTGCTGTTTCGCTTTTACCTACATTTTGTGGGGATCAATTTTATGAAAGTCCCTTTAAGGTCTCATGCCTTTAAGGGATTTTTCTTTTTTAGATTGATCAGTATTTATTAAAATGATACTCACGTTCTACTTTACAGACCCTAACGCTATATGCAGAATACCAGTGACGTTTGCCCTTGTTTTGAGCTATTAGATGGTCTGTCTGATTTTTCCAATTGAGTATGGCTGGTTCATTTTTCCAATAAGAAATGGTAATACCCAGTTCACTACGTGCGTGATCCATTCCCAGATATCCGGGCTGAAGTTTAGCGAGTTCTTCCATCTGGTTAGCCATTTCGGCGTAGCCGGAATGATGTTCCGTTTGTTTTGAAGTAAAGATTACGGCATAATAACTTTCTTCTTCAGATAACTGCATAGTTGCTTAATTCTCGTTTTCTTCGTAAATACCTAAAGTCAACTCACCTTGATCATTCATGTAAGCGCGATACATTCCTTTGGTGTTAAACTCCATTGAAGGGTTTCCGTAGTGGTCTAAAGCGACAATACCGCCGGTTCCGCCCAGTTTCGTTAGTTTTTCCTGAATGACATTTCGAGTCGCATCAGTAAGTGTTTTTTTAGCATATTCCATTTGCGCGCTGATGTCATAGGCAACCTGGCCGCGTATAAAATATTCGCCCCATCCGGTTGAAGAAACACCACAAGTGGTGTTGTTTGCATACGTCCCCGAGCCGATAATTGGCGAATCTCCTATACGGTTGTAGCGCTTGTTGGTCATTCCGCCAGTAGAAGTCCCGGCGGCTAAGTTTCCATTTTTATCAAGCGCAACACAGCCTACGGTTCCAAATTTTTCATCTTTAATAAAAGGATCATAAAAAGCGGCTGCTTTACTGATACTGTCTTGCTTTTCACGTTCTAATATGCGTTGTAGCGAATTGTATCTTTTTTCAGTAAAAAAATAGGATGGATCTACCTGCTCTATTCCTTTTTCTTTAGCAAAAGCCTCAGCACCTTTACCGCTAAGAAGCACATGTTCTGAGTTGGTCATCACCTCATAAGCAAGATTTATAGGGTTTTTCACATTAGTTACCCCGGCAATGGCCCCGGCGTTTAACGTCTTACCATCCATAATAGAAGCGTCTAGTTCGTTTTTGCCATCATGGGTAAATACAGCGCCTTTAGCCGAATTAAACAGCGGCGAATTTTCCATCACATTTATGGTGCGTTGCACAGCTTCAAGGCTGGTGCCACCATTTTCAAGAATTTTATGGCCTGTTTGTATTGCTTCAGTAAGCTTTGCTTTATAGGCTTTTTCTAAAGAATCGGTCATATTTTCTTTCAGAATCGTGCCGGCTCCGCCGTGAATGATTATGGCAAACTTCTGTTGTTTTGGAGTGTCTTGAGGAGTTTTAGTAGTGTGTGTAGCATTCTGTTTACACGAGATGATTAAAAAACCAAAAAGCAATAGGGAATAAAAAGTCTTCATAAAGTGAATTTTGAACTTCTAAAATACAGAAAAAGCAGCGGTGTAACCTATAAAGAGCGGACATTTAAAGATCAATTTTCGGGCTAAAGAATATTTTTTGCCGTAGCATAAAATTGTAATTTTAGCCTAAACATGTTATTATGGCAATTTCAAAACCGTTTAACCTCACGCAATGGGTTGAAGATAACCGAGATTTATTAAAACCGCCGGTAGGAAATAAAAATTTGTACAAAGATGCAGGCGATTATATTGTGATGGTGGTTGCCGGGCCAAATGCCCGAAAAGATTATCATTATAACGAAACCGAAGAGTTATTTTTCCAGTTAGAAGGCGAGATTGAAGTGCATGTACAGGATGAAGGAGAAAAGCGTACAATGAAACTGGGGCCTGGCGATATGTATTTACACCCGGCAAAAGTACCACATTCACCGGTGCGAAATCCAGGGTCGATAGGCCTTGTGATTGAACGAAAACGCGCAGACTTGGACGGTAAAGACGGCTTGATGTGGTTTTGTGATAACTGCAATCATAAATTGTATGAAGTTTATTTTCCGCTAAATGATATTGAAAAAGACTTTTTGAAACATTTTAAAGACTTCTACAGAAGTGAAGATTTGCGTACGTGCGAGAATTGCGGTACGGTAATGGAAACTGATCCTCGTTTTACGGATTAAGTTTTATGAAATAATCAACTAAAAGTGTGCTACATGGCGCACTTTTTTTATTGCGAATATGCTAAATAATACTTTAGAAGCCTTTTGAGATTTATTAACTTCGAAAGGTTTAAAATATAATTCTAAGAAAACTACAATATAATGGCAAATACCCGCAACAATACAGCAATCGCTGAAACTTTAAAAGCACTAGAGATCACTTCTGAAAATGCCGGGACTTCTACTGGTGCAAAAACGATGAATGCTGGTGCAGTGATCCATTCGGTTTCACCGGTTGATGGCGAGGTCATTGCCAGTGTTACGCAAACCACATCAGAAGAATACGAGCAAGTGATGCAAACTGCGGCAGAAGCGTTTAAAGTTTGGCGAACGATGCCGGCACCACAGCGTGGAGAGATTGTGCGTCAGTTTAATGAAGAATTGCGCAGCTTAAAAGAGCCTTTAGGAAAATTGGTTTCTTATGAGATGGGTAAAAGCTATCAAGAAGGTTTAGGCGAAGTACAGGAGATGATAGATATCTGCGATTTTGCTGTTGGGCTTTCACGTCAATTGCACGGCTTGACGATGCATTCTGAGCGTCCCGGGCATCGTATGTATGAGCAATACCATCCGCTGGGAATTGTAGGAATTATTTCAGCGTTTAATTTTCCCGTTGCCGTATGGAGTTGGAACACAGCATTGGCTTGGGTTTGTGGAGATGTGTGCATCTGGAAACCTTCAGAAAAAACACCTTTAACAGGAATTGCCTGTCAAAAGATTGCAGCTCGCATTTTTTCAAAAAATAATTTGCCAGAGGGAATTTCGTGTTTAATAAATGGCGATTATAAAGTTGGTGAATTGATGACTCAAGATGAGCGCGTTCCGCTAATATCTGCTACGGGTTCAACGCGAATGGGAAAACAAGTTGCGCAAACTGTAGGAGGTCGTTTGGGTAAGTCACTTTTAGAATTAGGTGGAAACAATGCAATAATTGTTACGCCAGATTCAGACTTAAAAATGACAGTAATCGGGGCAGTTTTTGGTGCTGTAGGAACCGCCGGACAGCGCTGTACATCAACCCGAAGATTAATCATTCACGAAAGCATTTATGATAAAGTTACAAATGCGGTTGTAGATGCTTACAAGCAATTGCGCATAGGGAATCCGCTGGATGAAAACAACCATGTAGGTCCTGTTATTGATAAAGAAGCGGTTAAAAATTACCAAAATGCCTTAGAAAAAGTAGTTGCTGAAGGTGGTAAAATTTTAGTTGAAGGTGGGGTTCTCGAAGGGGAAGGTTATGAAAGCGGTTGCTATGTAAAGCCTGCCATTGCAGAAGCTGAAAATCATTTTGAGATTGTACAACATGAGACCTTTGCACCGGTACTTTATATTATGAAATACAGCGGTGATGTAGCAAATGCTATTGAATTGCAAAACGGAGTGCGACAAGGACTTTCTTCTGCAATTATGACTAATAACCTACGTGAAGCAGAACGTTTCTTAAGTGTTGCGGGTAGTGATTGTGGGATTGCAAACGTAAATATAGGTACCAGCGGTGCGGAAATAGGAGGAGCTTTTGGTGGAGAAAAAGAAACCGGTGGTGGTCGTGAGAGTGGCTCTGATGCCTGGAAGGTTTATATGCGTCGCCAGACTAATACGATTAATTACACAACCCAGCTTCCGCTGGCGCAGGGGATCAAGTTTGATTTGTAGCAGTTGGTCAAAATAGTAAAGAATAAAAAGGGTTACTTTTAAGTGACTCTTTTTTATTGAGCAAATAAATAAACCAAAACAAAAAGTAAAAGACCAGCTAATACTGCTAAGAAAATCTTCCAGAAAGAATACGGTCTTTTGCCTGAGATGCTTCCGTTTTCACCATTTACAAAAAAGCTGTAGCTTTTGTTTTTATAGCGATAGGCGCTAATATAAACCGGAAGCAAAATGTGTTTAAAAGTTTCTTCTTTAAGATTTATATTGAGGTTGTTTATGCGTTGTTCATCACCGCCAATGTCTCTTCTCGCCCAAGTGTTTGCAATACGACGCATTTCTTCCTGAGATTCAAGATGACCATCATTTAAGGGAATCGTATATTTTTCGGTCACAAAACCAGCGAGAAAACTACTTTCAAAAGGTTGTAGTTTTTTCAGGTTCCATAGTGCGACCTCACGCGGAACTTTACCGGTATGTTGTTTAGATGCATTGATCAGCGTGTCATCTACAAACCCCTGAATGTTTCCGTTTACAGGTATCCATCTGGTTTTGCGCACACGTCGGGTCTGTCTTCTTCCATTACTGTCTTTATAAGACTGTGTCTCGTAATAATAATCGCCTCGTGCACCGCTGTATTTTCCGTAAAGTTGGGCGTCAAACGTCCAATAGGGTAAATACAAACCTTTTGTAAATTGTGGATCTAGTGTTGCTTTTTGTAAGTCATCAGGAGCCCACCATAAACCTTTTACCCATTTTTTGAAGCGCAGTATCGCTTCATCTTGTGTAAGCTGAAATGGCAAAACTGCTCCGGGAAGAATCCATTGTTCTGTTTTGATGTCTTCTCGTATAAGAGGTGTGCCGCAATACACACAATGTAACGATTTATAATTTTCTTCTACATGCTGATTTGCACCGCAATTTTTACAGTTTAAAATGCTGATTTCTTCACTGTTTACCTGCGCCCCCTGATCTTTTAAATACTGTCTTAATGGAAGTTCTTTTATAGGATCTGTATCAAGATCTATTTTCTCCTGATGGCCACAATATTCACAAGTAACCGTTGTGGTACCGGGTTTGTATTTAAGTTCGGCACCACAATTTTTACAGGCTTTTTTTAGTTCAGATTTTTTGATTACAGGTTCAGACAATGTAATAGAAGCTTAAGATTATTGTCCAGGTAAAGGTGGAGGTGTGTTTCCGCCTAAGAAGGATTTTAATTCTTCAACCTCCTGAAGCGCTTTCCATTCGCTCATTCCTTGTTTCCAGATCAATGAATTTCTATTGATGGTGCGTGAAGCAAACAATGCTTGAAGTTGGTCAAAGCCTACAGGTCCTTGCTGTTGATTGTTACTGGCGTAATAATATTGTGTTGCAACGGGCATAGGCGGTGGTGTTGCTGCGGCCTGTGGTTGCTGTGCTTGTGGCTTGCTCATCGCATTACCCATTTGTTGTGCAAGGGCAAAGCCCATTCCCATTCCCATACCTGCACCAGCAGTTCCGCCTTCATTATTAGCAGCAGCTTCAATAGCTTTTGCCGTTTTAAACTTGGTCAACTTATCAAGATCTAACTTGTCAATACGGCTGTATTCAAAGATCTCTTTTTTGAGTTCTTCGGGCATAGAGACATTTTCGATATAGAATTTCTCTAAGGAAATCCCTACCGAAGTAAACTCTGGCTGCATCACTTCTTTACACGTCTCAGAAAGCTCTGTAGTATTTGCTGCGTATAATTCTATAGGAAGATTGGCTTCACCAACTGTATTTGTAAATCGAGTAGCGATCAAGCTTTTTAAATGCTCGTTGATCTCAAAGTTGGTAAAGTTTGCATCAGTACCTACAATGTCTTTGATGAATTTACCGGCATCGCTGATGCGAAATGCATAGGTCCCAAAAGCTCTGATTTCTACTAAACCAAAACGATCGTCACTTAGCGTGATCGGATTTTTTGTTCCCCATTTTTCATCGGTAAATAAGTGGGTGTTAATAAAATAAACTTCGGCTTTAAATGGACTATCAAAACCGTATTTCCAACCTTTTAGTGTTGTAAGAATGGGTAGGTTTTGAGTATTTAGCGTATATGTTCCGGGATTAAAAACATCTGCCAGCTGACCTTCGTTTATAAAAACAGCGGTTTGTCCCTCACGTACGATGAGTTTTGCATTGTTTTTAATTTCGTTTTGATAACGTTCAAAACGGTGTGCGATGGTATTATCTGTATAATCCAGCCATTCGATGATGTCAATAAACTCGTGGCTTAGCTTTTCTTTTATTGTGTCAAATATTCCCATAATCTATATTTTTTAAGGCTGAACTTATTTTTGCTTATTAATACCCTTTCTCCTGTAGTTTGCTCATTACTTCCTGGCCAAGTTTCATTCCCCATTGTTGTCCTACCTGCATAGATTCTTGAGTAATTGCTGGTGTTTTTTCGGCAAATTTTTGACCTATTGGAGTTTGGTAAAAACCGATTATAGCTTGCAAATCAGATTGAGTTAGACTTTTTTTGTACACCGGCGTTAGCATTTCGGCTAAGTCGTCTATAGAAGTTTTACTGAATGAACTTTCAAGCTCTCCCCAAACTTCATCAGGAACACCAGGTTTTTGCTGCTTATACATATTAAAAACCTGTTTAATTGCTACTTGAAAAGTACCCATACTCCCAGATGCAACCAGCGTGTCTTTATACGGGTCTGCTTCTTGAGCTTGAATAGTGAATGTGAAACTTGTAATGAGTAGGGCAGTAAAAATCAGTTTTTTCATGATATGTTTTTAGGTTTCAAATTGTTAGTAGCCAAAATGCTGTAATTGTTTCAAATTATTTTAATTACGTCCATTTTCATCAGGATATAAGGTATAAACCGGATCGCTTTGCCAAAACTCTTTAGTATCTACGTCAATTATTGAGAGCGCTCCTTTAAATGCCGCACCGGTATCTATATTCCAAACGTTTGCCATCTGCGTGGGTTTGTCTTTTGCGATGCGTGTGACAGGCGTATGCCCTATGTAAATCTCTTTGTGATGTGTTAAGCGTTTCGGGTAAAAAGGATCGTCTTTTTTAATTTTTTTATCTAGGCTAACAGCCATTTCCCAAAACGTTCGATCCCAATAAAAAGCAGTGCTGTGATGTTCATGTTCCGGTCCGTTATGATTTTGAAATCCTGCGTGAACAAACATTCTGTTTTGATCATCAATATGATAATTCAATAAAGCTTCATAAAAGGTTATGTGTGCTTTGCGATCTTCTTCGGTCAGCTTGTTATAAGATTCTATAGTGCTTCTACCACCGTGATTGAGCCAGACTTCATTGAGGTCGTTCTTTTTTAACCAATTGTATGTAAGCTCATCGTGATTACCTTTTATAAAGATGCAGTTCTGTTTTCGGACCAGATCGATTAAAAAAGAGACTGTTTCTGCGCTTTCGCTCCATCCGTCAACATAATCTCCTAAAAAAATTAGCGTGTCTTCTGTTGTAACATTTGCCCGACCTAGAACTTGTTTTAGGCCCTTTAGTCCGCCGTGAATATCACCTATAGCTAATGTGCGTGTCATGAATTGTATTTTACTTTTCGCAGTATGCGAATGTTTTCTTTGTATGCATTATAAAGTTTGGTGCCGTATTTACGTAAATAAGGTCTTATGCTCTCAAGCTTATCTAGCGCTGGCTCAAATCTATTTAAGTAACAAATGAGGTAGGTCGCCGGTAGATTGTATAGGTCTTCGAGTTCGCCTTTATTGAGCGTTTTATTTGCCAGTACTTTTTTTAAAATCGAATTGTTATTGTTGTAAACGTGGTAGAGTAATTTTTTATCAAATTGAGGAGGTTCAAAAACAAGGTTGCTGTCTATTATATAAGAACCGTTTTCCTTAAAATTAATGGTAAGTTCTTCTAGTGGGTAATATTTGTAATCATTTTGTATACCGAGTAAGACATATTCAAGAATCTTAAAATGATCATCAGTTATCGTGATAGAGACTTCGTCTAAAGCAGAATAAAAAAGCCGCACTTGTTCGTTTATAAGTTCTATATCTACCCGACTGAAATAGGTGTTGCCTTTTACCTCTTTTTTATTTCCTGCCCAGCAAACCACAAATTGCTCTTTAAAAACTTTATATTGTGTAAATAGATCTGCGTGGCGGACATTGATAAAATCAATGACCCCGTCAAGAGTCAGTTCTATACTGTTGTGTGCGTGTTTCTCAATAGTCGCTACAATCTCGCTGTTAACATCCGTGATTTCGCTCTCAAAGATCTTAGGCATAGAAATGCTACCATCTCTAAAAAAGGCAGTGCCGCCCCAATATTTCCAGATATTTTTTCTCAGAGCAGTGAGTTTGTTAATGGGTCTAATGGTAACCAGACCCACAACCTGATCTGATGGTAAATGCGGAAAAGGAATGTTTTCATAAGAAATCAAAGGCGGGTTTGTCAAGTAAGCATTAACCAGATTTTGAATCTTACTATCGTCAAAAAACGGAACACCTTTTATCTCGTTGGTTTCATCCTCAACACCAATTACGATATAACTGTTGTTCTTGGGGTTTGAATTAGAAAGCGCGCAGACGTGTTTTAAAAATTTAGCTTTACCTTCTTTGTTGCTGATATCAACCTTGCGCTTCTTGTCATAAAAACTGTTCTCGTCATTATGAGCGAGTAAGTTTTTAATGAGAAGGCGTTTGTTGATCATTTTTTAAAGGTACAGGTTATGTGTAAATGGATAAATAATCAGAGTTGGGATTCTTGCTATTATCTTGATTAATCAAATTTACTTCTTCGTTTTTCGGAATTTTTAAGGTAGTTTGAAAATTCACCTAATTGATCGGTTAATTCCTGAGCTTGATTATTAATCTTTTGAAACGAATCTTCGCTCGTGTAGTTACGATCTAAACATTTTAATACCTGTGATTTAGTCTCACGGTATGAACTTCTGGCATAGCCTAAGAAATTTACAAACTCCTTGTTACCACCTCCTCTGCCAAATCCTTTAGCAATATTGTCCATTATAGATCCTGAAGAAGCATTGATTTGATTTCTCAGCTCAAAATCTTTTTTTAGCGCAGTAGTTTGAATTAATTCCCAGACATTCAGAGAGGGTATACGAGCTTTTTTAAAAACTTCTAGATTTTCGAACGAATTGTAATGTGCCATTATTCAGAATTTTATCAAATAAGAATTACAATAAAAATAATAAATACTTCTACTTCTTATTCACAATGGTAGAAGAAGCCTGGTCAACACTCATTACTACGAGGTCTGCAATGTTAACGTGGTATGAGCGGGTAACTACAAAGTGAATGATATCTGCGATGTCTTCTGCTTGCAAAGGTTTGAAACCTTTGTATACTTTGTCTGCTTTATCAGAATCACCTTTAAAGCGTACTTGGCTGAATTCGGTTTCTACCATTCCCGGGTTTACAGCACCTACGCGTATGTTGTAGCCATTGAGATCTATGCGCATCCCTTGGGTGATGGCATCTACGGCATGTTTGCTGGCACAATACACATTACCTTTTGGGTAGACTTCTTTGCCGGCGGTTGAGCCAATATTGATAATATGACCGCTATTTTGAGCAATCATTTTTGGGATGATACTATCACTTACATAAAGCAGTCCCTTTACATTAATATCGAGCATTGCATCCCAGTCATCTGTATTACCGTCTTGAATAGTGTCGAGACCGTGAGCGTTTCCGGCATTGTTGATGAGAATATCTATTTTCTGAAAGTCTTCCGGCAGGTTTTCAATAGCTTCTTTAACTGCTGATTTATTTCTTACATCGAAGCTTAGCGTATGAACATTTACGTGATTTTCTAATTTTTCTTTTAAAGTAGTTAGCCGTTCCTGACGTCTTCCGCAGAGAATTAAATGGATTCCATTTTTTGCAAAATATTTTGCGGTGGCAGCGCCAATACCACTTGTAGCACCTGTAATTAAAGCTGTTTTAGCAGACATGATTTTATTTTTGTGTGAGTATAAAATTGGTGATTCGGTTTCTAGAGTTTATTAAAAGAATATTAAACTTCGTTAATTGCCGTTAAACATTTTTGGGTCTGTAAGAAATTACTTCAGATTTGAAAATATATAAAAAACTCAAATAGAATATTATGAAAAATACTTTTAAATATGGGCTGTTATTAGCCGGAATACTTGGATTAAGTTCGTGTAGTGATGATGATGCTAACTCAAGCTCAGAACGCGGAACTTCTAAGGTGGCTGTTCGTCTCGTAGATGCGCCTGGAGATTATGATAATGTTTTTATAGATGTAAAAGCTGTTGTTGTAAAATATAATGATGATTTCATCGATGATGAGTTTGACGATGATTATATGATTGTTAATGGTGAATTAGAGCTGGATACTGATGATGAGATTTACGATCTTCTCGAGCTTACAGGTGGAACTTATGCGATACTTGCAGATGAAGATATCCCTGCGGGTTCTATCAGCCAAGTGAGACTTATTCTTGGTGATGATAATACTGTGGTTGTAGATGGTGAAACATTCCCGTTACAAACTCCAAGTGCACAACAATCTGGACTTAAAGTTCAGTTTAATCAAACTTTAGAAGCAGGTGTTGTTTATACTGTAGTGCTTGACTTTAATGTAGAAGAGTCTATTGTAGAGCAAGGTAATGGTGGTTATTTATTAAAACCTGTTCTTCGCGCAAGTGCAATAGAAGCAACAGGTATGATTTCTGGTTCTTTGTTACCGCTTAATGTGCATGCAACGATAACTGCAGCAGGAGAAGGTATTGTAGTGAGTACTAATGTAAGCAGCAATGGAGACTTTGTATTGAATGGTTTGCCAGAAGGTGTTTATGATTTAACCATAGATGCAGAGCTTGTAGCAGATGTTATTACAAGTATTACTATTGAAGAAGTAGCCGTTGTTAATGGAGAAACTACAGTACTGGAGCGCATTACCGTTGAATAAAATCTAAATATCACGTATATTTGAAAAGCAATCCCAAAAAGATTGCTTTTTTTTTGCAACAATTATTTTTGAAGACCGTCTTTAAAACCACCCCTATTCAGCTTCCTGAAGCCTTTAAAATATGGGGTTTTTAACGATTGATTAACAATATCATTAGTAATAAAATTTAACCTTGTAGACCTCAGAGTCATATTTTAAACAGCATATACATATGGAAGATACAGGCGCATCTGTAGACATAGGAGCGATTAACGAAAAAATTGAAAGAGAAAGTGCATTTGTAAAGGTTCTTACGATGGAGATGAATAAGGTCATCGTAGGTCAGAAGCACATGATAGAACGTTTGCTAATAGGTCTTTTAGGCCGGGGTCATATCTTATTAGAGGGAGTTCCTGGGCTGGCAAAAACCTTAGCAATTAACACGCTTTCTCAAGCGGTACAAGGTAGTTTTAGTCGTATTCAGTTTACACCAGATTTACTTCCTGCTGATGTTGTAGGAACACTAATTTACAACATGAAGCTGAATGACTTCAGCATTAAAAAAGGTCCCATTTTCGCAAACTTCGTATTAGCAGATGAGATTAACCGTGCTCCTGCTAAAGTGCAAAGTGCATTATTGGAGGCAATGCAGGAAAAGCAAGTTACTATTGGTGATGAGACTTTTATATTAGACAAGCCTTTTTTAGTAATGGCAACTCAAAACCCGGTGGAGCAAGAAGGGACGTATCCGCTTCCTGAAGCTCAGGTAGACCGTTTTATGCTGAAGACTGTAATTGACTATCCTAAGCTAGCAGACGAGCAACTTATTGTAAGACAAAATTTAAAAGGGTCTTATGAAAAAGTAAATCCGGTGGTTTCTGTTGAGCAAATTCTACGTGCTCAGGAAGTAGTTAAAGAAGTTTATATGGATGAGAAAATTGAGAAATATATTCTCGATATTATTTTTGCAACACGTTACCCTGAGAATTACAAACTTGCAGATTTAAAGCCGTTAATCAGCTTTGGTTCTTCGCCTCGTGGTAGTATTAACCTTGCTACAGCTTCTAAATGTTTTGCTTTTATAAGAGGTCGTGGTTATGTGATTCCAGAAGATGTACGTGCAGTAGTACACGATGTATTGCGTCACCGTATCGGAATTACCTATGAAGCAGAAGCCGAAAATGTAACTACAGAAGAAATAATAAACAAGATCGTAAACGAGATCGAAGTACCATAAACCAGATATAGAATCAGCTTGCAGCTATTGCCTGAAAAATGGTGAGTGCTGCTCGCTGATCTCTTTACTGATTCTCTATAATCATGGACACTAAAGAACTTCTAAAAAAAGTACGCAAGATTGAGATCAAAACCAGAAGGTTGTCTGATCACATTTTTGGTGGGGAATATCATTCTACCTTTAAAGGTCGGGGTATGACTTTTAGTGAGGTACGTCAGTATCAGTTTGGCGATGATGTGCGTAATATAGATTGGAATGTTACTGCGCGTTATAATGAACCTTATATAAAGGTTTTTGAAGAAGAGCGCGAACTCACAATGATGCTTGTAGCTGATGTAAGTGGATCTGAATTCTTTGGTACAGATCAGCAGTTTAAGTCTGAAATTGTTACCGAAGTCGCTGCAACCCTTGCTTTTTCAGCATTGCAGAATAATGATAAAATAGGTCTCATCTTGTTTTCTGATGCGATAGAACTTTATATTCCACCTAAAAAGGGAAAATCTCACGTTTTGAGAATCATACGTGAATTACTCGAGTTTAAACCAAAAAGTAAAAAGACAGATGTCTCTCAGGCTTTGAAGTTTTTATCTGGTGTAATGAAGAAAAAAGCCATTGTTTTTGTGCTTTCAGATTTTATTGCAGACGGCTATCGCGATACTATGAAAATCGCAGCAAAGCGTCACGATATTACGGGAATTCGCATTTATGATAAACGGGAAGAAGAAATCCCCAGCCTTGGAGTTGTGCAGATGGAGGATGAAGAGACCGGAGAGTTACTTTTGGTCAATACTACTTCAAAAAAGGTACGCAGTAATTATTCAAAATATTATCAGGAGCGTGTTAATTATTACAAAGAGAGCTTTACCCGTAGTGGTGCCGGTGTGATCGATGTGCGTACTGATGAAAGTTATGTGAAAAAACTATTAGGTTATTTTAAACGAAGAGGATAAAAACACAATGAATAGTAACCCTAATACACTTCAAAATACAACCAGTTTCTTAAAATGCAAATCTATTTTTTTAGGTTTTGTACTGTCAATTTTTGCATTGACTCAGGTACAGGCGCAGCAGGTCACAGGAGCTGTTGATACGACTGCAATTCGTATAGGAGAGCAGATTACCTATCAAGTTTCAGTAGAAGCAGATTCTACAGACCTTGTGTTATTTCCCGAAGGGCAAACCTTTCAGCCCTTAGAAATGATTGAGGCTTATAAAATAGACACTTCGTTTACCGGGGCGAAAATCAATTTAATCAAACGTTACGGTTTGACCCAGTTTGATAGTGGTTCGTATACCATTCCGCGCCAGTTGGTTTCTATAAATCAGCAACCTTTTTATACGGATTCTGTTGCGATTGAAGTGAATAATGTAGTAATTGACACGACTAAGCAAGGATTGTATGATATTAAAGATATTGTTTCAGTAGAACGTGCCACCAGTAAATTCTGGACGTATTTGCTGTACTTTTTAATTCTAGCAGCTTTAATAGGCGGATTTTTATATTTCATTATCCGTAGAAGTCGCAAAAAGGCTGAAGCCGAAAAGAAATTACCTCCTTTTGAACAAGCCTTATTTTCACTTAAACAACTAGACGAGGAATATAAAGAGCCTGCTCGTGGTGTTGAGGAGCGTGATGTCACTAAAGCGTACTATTCAAAACTTACAGACATTGTAAGACGCTATCTGGATGAAGAAGTTTATAACCGCTCTATGGAAAGTACATCTTCTGAGTTGATTGATCGCTTGATGCAGGAAAAACAAGAAGGCAAGATAGATTTGAGTAAAGAAACGATTCTCAAATTGGATAAAATCTTAAAGCGTGCCGATCTAACGAAGTTTGCCCGTATATCTCCGGGAACCGGTCAGGCTGAAGCAGACCGACTTGTTGCTGAAGAGATTGTAAAAGAAACTAAAGAAGCAATCCCAGAACCTACTGAAGAAGAGCTGATGCGTGATGCGGCATATCGTGAAGCATTAGCAAAGCGTCGTAAGCGCAAACTCATTTTAACTTCGTTTATTGGTGTGTTTGGAATTTTAGTGATCGCCACTGGAATTTTGATTGCTACTAAAGGTTTTGATTATGTAAAAGATAATTTCATTGGGCATCCTTCTAAAGATTTATTAGAAGGTGATTGGGTGCGTAGTGAATACGGTTATCCGCCTGTGATTGTGAGTACACCACGCGTTTTAGAACGTGACGAGATTGCGCTGCCAGATTCATTGAAGACGCAGATGGATATGAGCACCTTTACTTATGGAAGCCTCATTGATGAGTTTTATGTTGTGGTAAATAATACCCGTTTTGCCGGAAAAAACGAAGCTGATTTAGAAGCTTCTTCACAAGGATTTATCAGTACAATGGAAGCAAGTGGAGCTAAAAATCTGATAGTAAAATCTGAAAAATATACCACACCAGAAGGCACCGAAGGTTTAAGGGTTTATGGTACAGGAGAATTCCCAGACAGTGTAAATGCCAAGAAATTCAGTCCGGGGGCATATGAGATGTTGCTTTTTACAGCTCCGGGAGTTCTGCAGCAGATCGTGGTAGCGCATCGGGAAGATGATGAGTATGCTAAAGAAATGGCCGCTCGCATTATAAATTCAGTAGAACTTCAAAAAACAGTACCTACAGATGTTAAGTAATTTTGAATTTCAAAGTCCTGAATTTTTCTGGTTGTTTTTAATGCTTCCGATAGTAGCGGTTTGGTATTTTTTTAAACGCAATAAGCTTACCGCTCAGGTTAAAATTTCCAGCTTAAAAGGTTTTAAAGCCGGTAGTGGTTTATTGGCAAAATTCAGACCTATACTTTTTGTGTTGCGCTTGCTGGCTTTAGCTTTTTTAATTACTGCTTTAGCAAGACCGCGTACGGTAGATGTTTCAACCCGGACAAATACAACCCGAGGGATTGATATCGTGATTGCGATAGATGTTTCGGCGAGTATGCTGGCAAAAGATTTAAAACCTAACCGTTTGGAGGCGCTTAAGGATGTTGCGTCACAATTTATTGCAGATCGTCCCAGTGATCGTATTGGTCTTGTAGAATATGCTGGCGAAAGCTACACGCGTACACCCATAACCAGCGATAAAAGTATTGTGCTGAGTTCGTTAAATGATATTCAGTATAACAATATTATTGAAGGCGGAACAGCTATAGGAATGGGGCTTGCAACTTCGGTAAATCGATTAAAAGACAGTAAGGCAAAAAGCAAGGTGATTATTTTGATGACTGATGGGGTAAATAATGCAGGATTTATTGAACCTACCACAGCGAGCGAGTTGGCACAAGAATTTGGAATTAAAGTGTATACCATAGGTCTAGGTACTAATGGGACTGCGCTTACTCCGATAGCATTGCGCGGTGATGGAGGTTTTCAATATGGGAATGTTCCGGTTGAGATTAATGAAGAACTTTTAAAGGAAATCGCAGATAAAACCGGCGGCTTGTATTTTAGAGCAACCAATAATCAGTCTCTTGAAGATATTTACGATGAGATCAATAAACTAGAGAAAACAGACGTTGAAGAGTTTAAGTATACCAATTATGAGGAGAAATACAGAGCGCTAGTGCTATTGGCCGGTTTGTTGCTCATGTTTGAGCTGTTGCTGAGGTATACCGTTTTTAAGAGTTTTGTTTAAAAGATTAGTAATAACAGTAATATTTTAATTTGTGTATTTACTAGAAGAAAAAATATGGTTTTGGGCATTGTTAGCTATTCCGGTAGTGGTGCTGCTTTATTTTGCAGTTACCCTGTGGAAACGCACTGCGCAAAAACGATTTGTGGTAAACCGTGAATTGCTGGAGAAATTAACGCCGCAACGTTCGGTTTTTAAACCCGTATTGAAGCTTGTTGTGTTTTGCCTCGCGCTGGCTTGTATGGCTGTAGCCATGGTGAATCCTAAGATTGGGATGAAATTAGAAACCGTTAAACGCGAAGGAGTAGATGTAGTTTTTGCGGTTGATGTTTCAAAAAGTATGGATGCAGAAGATATTGCACCCAGCCGTATAGATAAAGCAAAACAACTGGTAACGCAGATCATCAATAACTTGGGGAGTGACCGTGTTGGTATTATTGCTTACGCCGGTAGCGCCTATCCACAGTTGCCTATAACTACAGATTACAGCAGTGCTAAAATGTTTCTCAACTCGATGAATACAGATATGCTGTCGAGTCAGGGTACTGCTATAAAAGATGCGATAGAGCTTGCAAAAACCTATTATAATGATGAAGAGCAGACCAATCGTGTATTGGTGATTATTTCTGATGGGGAAGATCACGAGGGAGATGCCGCTTCAATTGCTGAATCTGCAACCGAGCAAGGTATTCGTATTTTTACAGTTGGTGTAGGTTCTGAAGCGGGTGACCGCATTCCTATTAAGCGAAATGGAGTTGTACAGTCTTATAAAAAAGATCAGAATGGAGAAACCGTGATTACAAAATTAGATGCGGAAACCCTTCAGCAAATAGCAGCAGAAGCTAACGGAGAATACATAAACGGAAATAGCACGCAAGAGGTTGTAGATAAAATGAAAACTGCCCTCAACCAGATGGACAAAAAAGAGTTTGAGGCCAAGCAGTTTGCAGATTTTAAAGATCAGTTTCAGTGGTTTGTAGCTGCGGCATTATTCTTGTTATTTATAGATGTATTCTTGCTTGAGCGTAAAACTGCCTGGGTTAGAAAACTGAATCTGTTTAATGAAAATAAGACTAAATCTTAATCTGATTGAAGATGGAGCATTTTAAAAATTTACATAAACTACTCGGCATATTCTTTATGTTTTTTGTGGGTGTTGTTTTCGCGCAAAGCGCAAAGCCAGATCCTGCAATTATAGAGGCACAGGATTATGTTGCAGAGGCAAATGATGCCTTTGTTTCTAATGAATTTGCTGCTGCAGAATCTAATTACAGAAAGGCGGTAGCTAAAGACCCTGCAAATACGACTGCAAAATATAATATGGGTAATAACTATTACCGAAATAAAAAATATGGTGAAGGTATGAACAGATATCTTCAAGCTGCAGAAGTAGCGCAAACAAAGACTGAAAAGCATAAGGCATTTCACAATCTAGGGAATGCATTTTATCAGCAACAGGATTTTAAGAAAGCAGTAGAAGCATACAAGAATGCGTTGCGTAATGATCCTACAGATGAAGAAACGCGTTATAATCTGGCTTTAGCTAAAAAAGAAGAAGAGAAGAACGGCGGTGGCGGTGGTGACGATGATAAAGAAGACGAAAACCAAGATCAGAATGAAGACAAAAAAGATCAGGAAGGTGATGGTGACGATAAAGAAAGCGATGACGGTAAGCCAAAGGATTCTGATGATCAGGGTGATGAGAAGAAGGATCAGGGCGACGATAAAAAAGATGATGAAGGCAAGCCTAAAGACAAAGATGGTGATCAGAAAGACAAGGGTAAAGATGGTGATAAAGAACAAGAACAGCCTCAGCCACAACCCGGTCAGGGGCAGTTATCTCCTCAGCAAGTCAAGAGTTTGCTAGAGGCTATGAAAAACGAAGAAAATAAAGTTCAAGATAAAATGAATGCTCAGAAAGTTAAAGGTACTAAGGTCAAAACAGATAAAGACTGGTAAGCCACGCCTGAGCGATAAAGCAGCAATTACGATGAAGATGAAGTTAAAATTTTTGCTGATTGTTTTTTTTGCAGGATTCTCTGCATACTCGCAGGTAGCGTTTGATGCCGTGGTGAGTAAAGAAACGTTGGGCGTTAATGAGCGCCTGCGTGTAGACTTTGAGATGAATAAAGATGGGGATAATTTCAGACCTCCCAGTTTTCAAGGGTTTACCGTAGTAGGTGGTCCTAATCAGTCAATCAGCAAGCAATGGATTAATGGAAAAGCAAGTTTTTCAAAAACTTTTTCTTATTTCTTACAACCCAAAGCTACCGGAAAACTAAAAATAGGTCAAGCCGAGATAGAAATAGATGGCACCGTTTATAAAACCATCCCCATAGAAATCAATGTCACGGGAGCTGTAGATTTGCAGAAAGACCCTAATGATCCTCAAGTTGCAGCTACCGAAAATGTACATCTTGTTGCTGAGGTTTCTAAATCTGACCCATATCTAAATGAAGCTTTTACGGTGGTCTATAAGCTCTATGTTTCTCGTGAAACGGCTGTAAATGGTTGGAATGAGCTTGATGCACCTAAGTTTGCAGACTTCTGGAGCCAGAGTATAGACGAGAAACAATTTAAAGTCTATGACGGTTCGTACAAGGGGAAGCCTTATCGCTATGTGATATTGAGAAGAACCTTACTCTATCCGCAGAAAACAGGAGAGTTAACTATAGAGCCGCTTGCATTAAATATTAATGTAGAAGCGCCAACCAATCGTAGAGATATTTTTGGGATGCGCATTACCAGACCGGCAAAAATTACGGTCACCGCTCCAACCCGAAAAGTTAATGTAAAAAGATTGCCTGAAGATGGTAAACCTGAAAGCTTTACCGGTGCTGTAGGCAGTTTTGATTTTGATGTTATTGCCAGTAAAACCAAATTGGATGCACAAGAAGCTCTTGATTTGACGTTAACGGCTAAAGGAAACGGGAATCTTAAACTGTTTAATCTTCCAAAGCCAAAATTACCAAGTTCATTAGAGGTTTATGAGCCTGAGAATAATCAAGATGTTCGGGTTTCATTAAACGGAATGGCTGGCTCTACCGCTGCACGATATACTATTGTGCCACAGCAAAAAGGGAACTATCCTATTCCACCGATACGCTTTTCTTATTTTGATCCTGCAACAGAACAATACAAGACGTTGAGTAGTGATGAGATCATAATCGATGTAGAAAATGGGCCTGCAGCATTGGCTTCTAAGGATGATAATAAAGTTCCTGTTAAGGCTGTAAATCAATTCAATTATATAAAGTCTGATGCCAATCTGGTCGCTCAAAATAAAGATTCATTCTTTGCAACTATAACCTTCTGGGGTATGCTGGCGACACCGGTTATTTTAATTCCGTTAGCGATTTTATTTGGTCGTAAGCGCAAAGCATATCAGAATGATGTAAAAGGAAACAGACTGCGTAAGGCAGATAAGCTGGCTCGTAAATACTTGGGAGATGCTAAGAAAAGCCTGGGAGATCAGACTGCCTTTTATTTGGCTCTAGAAAAGTGTCTGCATAATTTCTTAAAAGCCCGTCTTAATATTCAAACTAGTGATATGAGTAAAGACCGTATCAGCAAGTTGCTTCAAGAACGTGGCGCTACAGTTGAAACTACTGCAGATTTCTTGAAGCTATTAGAAAGCTGCGAGTTTGCACGATATACACCGTCAAGTAGCGATGCGATGCAGCATGATTATGAGCAGGCTTCCCGTGTAATTTCAGAAATAGATAAACAGTTATGAAAACACAGGATTTACAATTAAAATACAGAAGCCTTATTGTTATTCTGGCTTTGATTTGTAGTGCTTTTTTAGCAAGCGCTCAAACTCCGCAACAGTTGTTTGAGACTGGTAATTCACAGTATGCGCAGAATAATTTTGAAGAGGCGATTAAGAATTATGAGCAGGTTTTAGATGCCGGCTATGAGTCTGCTGAATTGTATTATAATCTGGCAAATGCCAATTACAGACTCAACAGAATTGCACCTAGTGTTTATAATTATGAAAAAGCATTGGTGCTAAAACCTAATGATAAAGCGATTAAGAACAACCTTCAGTTTGCTCAGAACATGACGGTTGATGCAATTACACCCTTACCTGAAAACACGTTTAAAAAATGGTGGAATCAACTCTTAAATCTTTTTTCCCTAGACGGTTGGGCAATTATTACTGTAGTGTTGATTATGTTGTTTACGCTAAGTTTTCTTGTATATTATTTTGGGAATAAGACCGTTTTAAAGCGCTCCTTTTTCACTATTGCTTTCGTTTCTTTAGGTTTAGGATTACTCAGTTTAACTTTAGCGTTTCAGGCGCAATCTAATGAAAAAAACAAGCGATTTGCTGTGGTTTTTTCGCCGGAGGCTGAAATAAAAAATGCTCCAAATATAGGTAGCGATGAGGTTTTTGTTCTGCATGAAGGTACCAAAGTGCGTGTGATTGAAGAACAAGGTGACTGGCAAATGATACGCCTTGCAGACGGTCAAGAAGGTTGGATACCTAAAGCCGATGTGAAGTTGTTATAGATTGCTTTGTGTTTTCGATTTATTATTGGTATTTCTTTGTTATATTTAAGAATATAATAAAAAATGAATCATTTTGCTGCTTAAATATTGTGTCATACATCTAATTTTTGCTGTTTTTTCAGTAATGCCTCTTGTTGTGTCATTAGTACAATATGATAAAGATACTGCTGAATTGGTATTGATAGCTTCTAATGAGATTCTAGAAGTAGATTTTGATTTTGAAGAAAATTTTGAAATTCACTTTAATAAATGCTTTTCCGTTCTTAAAGAACAATATGTAATTCACAAGACATTAACTTTTCAAATGTTATTACAAGAGCCTATTTATCTTAATAAGCTGTCTCCTCCGCCTGAATATATTTAATTATTATTTTTATCTTCTTTTTATTAGAAGATGTTAAGAGTTATTAATAGCTTCAAGCATCTTTAAAGAATGAGGCATTTTAAAATGTTTACATTCTGATTTTTAACCAAAAAATAAATAGCATGGATATTAAGAAAATATTCGAGAACAACAAAGAGTGGGTACAGGAGCGTTTGGGAACAGAGCCAGATTACTTCAAAAAATTATCTCAGGGGCAATCTCCGGAAATTCTTTACATAGGATGCAGCGATAGCCGTGTTTCTTCTGAAGAGCTAATGGGCGTAGGTCCTGGTGACGTTTTTGTGCATCGTAATATTGCAAATATGGTACCCAATACAGACCTTAATTCTATGTCTGTAATCAATTATGCTGTAGAGCATTTAGAGGTTAAACACGTGGTTGTTTGTGGTCATTATTATTGTGGTGGTGTAAAAGCTGCTATGCAATCTGCAGATTTAGGGCTTTTAAATCCTTGGTTGAGAAACATTCGTGATGTGTATCGTATCCATCAAGAGGAGTTGAGTCTTATTAAGGATGAAGAAGAACGCTACAAAAAATTTGTAGAGCTTAATGTTCAAGAGCAGTGTGTGAATGTGATCAAAACAGCAGATGTGCAGAAGGCGATTCGCAACAGAAATCTTACTGTTCATGGTTGGGTATTTGATATTCATTCAGGAAAATTAATTGATCTTAAAATTGATTTTGATGCTATCTTAGAGCATATTATGGAGATTTATAGATTAGATGAATAACATAATAAAGAATCGAGAGCAGAATATTTGTTCTCGGTTCTTTATCCCTTTTATAACTGTATTGAAGCGTAATTAACCTATTAAAAACTACTACTATGTTTAAACATTTAAAGAGCGATTTACCATCAAGTATTGTTGTATTTTTTGTAGCGCTACCGTTGTGTTTGGGTATAGCACTTGCTAGTGGAGCGCCTTTATTTTCAGGTCTTATTGCAGGTATTGTAGGCGGTATTATAGTAGGAGCTTTAAGTGGATCTAGTCTGGGGGTAAGTGGTCCTGCTGCGGGTCTTTCCGCAATCGTTTTAGTTGCGATTTCAAGTTTAGGAGGTTATCAGAATTTATTAGTTGCAGTAGTTTTAGGTGGAGTCATTCAATTGTTGTTTGGAGTACTTAAAGCAGGGATAATAGGGTATTATTTTCCTTCTTCAGTAATTAAAGGAATGCTCACCGGCATAGGTATCATTATTATCTTAAAGCAAATCCCTCATTTTTTTGGGTATGATGCAGATCCTGTAGGAGATTTAGCATTTGCTCAGGTTGATGGAAGAAATACATTTTCTGAAATAGCTAGAATTTTTGACGGAATAAGTCTTGGAACAACTTTAATTGCTGTAATAGGTATGGCAGTTTTGGTTCTATGGGAGTCGATTTTAGGTAAAAAAGGGAAGATTTTCAAATTAGTACAAGGGCCTTTAGTGGCTGTGGTTCTGGGTATATTATACTTTGTTTTTACTCAGGATTCTGAAACTTGGGGTATATCAAAAGAACACCTCGTAAAAGTGCCTGTTCCAGATGATTTTAATTCATTTATTGGTCAATTTACATTTCCTAACTTTAAAGTTATAGGGGAACCACAAATCTGGATAACAGCTTTTACAATTGCATTAGTTGCGAGCTTAGAAACCCTTTTGTGTGTTGAAGCAACAGATAAGTTAGACCCTAAGAAGCGAACAACTCCTACCAATCGAGAACTTTTTGCACAAGGAGCTGGTAATATTATTTCAGGAATGATAGGTGGTTTACCGGTTACTCAAGTAATTGTGCGCAGTTCGGCTAATATTCAATCAGGAGGGCAAACAAAAATGTCTGCTATTCTTCACGGTTTTTTATTGCTCATTTCTGTGATTTTTATTCCTAATGTTTTAAATCTAATCCCTTTGTCTGTTTTGGCTGCTGTGCTATTACTTGTGGGGTATAAGCTGGCAAAACCAGCAACATTTAAACGCATGTGGGGTTTAGGATGGAAACAATTTGTGCCATTCATAATGACCATTGTTGGTATTGTTTTTACCGATTTATTAATAGGAATCAGCTTGGGTCTCGCAGTAGGAGTTGTAATTATTCTTATTAAAAATTATCAGAATTCTCATTTCTTGCATATCAGAAAAGAAGAAAAAACGGGTCAAGAAGTAGTGAAAATGACTTTAGCCGAAGAGGTAAGTTTTATAAATAAAGGTGCTATTTTAAAAGAATTAAATAAGTTGGGTGAGCACTCATTTCTTGAAATTGATGTGCGTAAAACGCGCTATCTAGATCAGGATATTATTGAAATTCTTGATGACTTTAGGTATAGGGCAAACGATAAAAATATTGACATTAAAGTAATTTCAGAGCGTGGAACTATTGAAAACCCGGATGATTATGAGAAGTTTTTCAATAAAGACAAAAAAGAAAATTTAAAGGTTACCGGATAAAACCTTCATTAAAAATCCCCGAGTAATTAGCTCGGGGATTTTTAGTTTTACGCAGATTGTAGTTCTAAGGAGTCTTCTTGATCCTGATCATTTCTGTCTCTAAACTCATCAACTTCCTTTAAAATACTGGGAAGGAATGACGGACCTAAAGGTTGTATGGTTTTATAGAGAACAGATTCTTCTTTTGTTTCTTCATCTATAATATTTAAACTGTTTGTCATTGCAGCTAGAAACATAATGATGACACTGAGAATAAAAGCAGTTTTCAATAGGCCAAAAATTCCACCTAAAATTTTATTTACAATACCCAGCATTGCAAATGAAGCCACTTTGGTAAGAACTCTTCCTGCTAAAGTGATCACAAAAACAATAATAATAAAGGTTATTGCAAAAGCAGCGAGATTTATGGTTTGCTCACTCCAACTTACTTTTTCGTTCAAAAATGTTACAGCATAATATGAGAAATGAATAGCGCCATAAACACCCAGAATTAAGGCGATAAGAGAAGCTACTTCAATAAGCAGTCCGTTTTTTAGACCTTTAAAAAGACCAAAAATCAGTAAAATTCCAATTACGATATCCAGATAATTCATAAGTTAAAGATACTATTTTGATCAATATACCATCTTGCAATGCTGAAGTCACGAGGAGTATACTTAATCATTAGTTAAATTATAAGGGTTTAATGATTAGTAAACCTACGTGTGGTATTAGATTGTAGCTTCTTACCTATATTTGCGGCATGGCAAGAGATGAACAATTAAAAGAGCGTTGGGAGCAGATCGTGAATAAACTTTCTGCCCGTTTTGCAGATGGAGAACAATTAGATCTGGATGCTATTATTTACCTAATTGGTGTTCAAGAACTGGGCAAGCCGGGGATGCGTTTTAAAAAAGATGATAAACTCAATTTGATGCATATAGCAATATGCAGATTACTGGAGCCTTTTGGGTTTTATAAGTTTGATTTTCAAGATGAAGATGGTTGGCCTCATTATGAGATGTTAGAGGCTTTACCTCCTCTAAAGGCTGGTGAACAGACGTTATTGATGAAAGAAGCGATAGTTCAATATTTTGTTGAAAAAGAACTCGTTCACTAAAGAATTGAAACCTTTGAGTTTGTCTAAACCATGCTGTTAAATCTAATTCAGGATTTTTTTCCTAACGATACGGGTCCAATATATAAAGAGACAATTGCAGGTAGATTTCCTGTTGAGCCGTTTAATACGTACAGCAATCTAGTCTTTCTGTTTATTGTCGTTTACTTTGGTGTAAAAATTTACAAGAAGCCTAAAAATCAATGGTTTTTGATGATCGCTTTGCCTTTTATATTTATAGGCTATGTGGGCGGTACATTATATCACGGGCTGCGTAATGAAGAAGCATGGTTGCTTTTAGATTGGGTTCCTATTCGGGGATTGAGTTTTGCAGCAGTGCTGTATTTTATTTTTAAATGGAAAAAAACCTGGAGAAAACGTCTTGTTTTTATTGGCTTAATAGGTGCAGCATTTATCGGCTTGAGGTATTTACCGCTTCCGGTTAAATTAGAACACAACATAGGTTATCTTATAAGTGCATTGAGTATTTTAATTCCTGTCATAGGGTATTTAATAAAAACGAACGGACGACACCTTAGACCGGTGGTAACAGCATTTGTAATCTTTAGTCTTGCAGTTTTATTTCGTTTTTTAGATAAAAGGCTTGATTTTGAATTTTTCTGGATGGGAACTCACTGGCTTTGGCATCTTCTGGGTGGTACTGCAGTATTCTTTATTCTGCAATATATTTACCGGGACAATAAAGCCCAAGCCACTGATATTTCCTAAATTTGTGGCTTCTGAAATCGCATAAAGCAATACCCCAAAAAGGTATTTGTAATGCAAAAATGAAGCAGATTAAAACCCGAAGACGGGATTGAAGCAGAATTATGTTAGATAAAATAAAAGAATTAATTGCCGAAGCAGCGGCCTTTAACACAACCTCACTTGAAGAAGCGGAAGCTTTTAGAATTAGATTTTTAGGAAAAAAAGGATTGTTCAATCAGTATTTTTCTGAATTTAAGCATATCCCTAATGAGCAGAAGAAAGAGTTTGGGCAAACGATGAACACGCTTAAAACTGTGGTTCAAGATAAAGTAGACGCGCTTAAAGCAAGTCTAGAATCCTCAGAAGAAAAAGGTGTTTATGGTGATTTGACCAGACCCGGTGCTGCTATCACTTTGGGTTCACGTCATCCTATTTCGATTGTAAAAAATCAAATTATTGATATCTTTTCAAGAATAGGATTTGATGTTTCTGAAGGACCGGAAATTGAGGACGACTGGCACAATTTTACAGCGCTAAACCTACCGGAATATCATCCGGCTCGTGACATGCAGGATACGTTTTTCATTCAGACAGATCCAGACGTTCTGTTGCGTACGCACACTTCATCTGTACAGGTACGGTATATGGAAGGCAATAAACCGCCTATACGTACGATTTCTCCCGGTCGCGTTTTTCGTAATGAAGCTATTTCGGCGCGTTCACACTGCTTTTTTCATCAGGTTGAAGGTTTGTATATAGATAAAGATGTTTCGTTTGCAGACCTTAAGCAAACGCTTCAGCATTTCACCACAGAGATGTTTGGTAAGAGTAAAATACGTTTAAGACCTTCTTACTTTCCGTTTACAGAGCCTAGTGCAGAAGTTGATGTGTATTGGGGATTAGAAACAGAAACCGATTACCGAATGACCAAAGGAACCGGTTGGTTAGAGATTATGGGGTGTGGTATGGTTGATCCTAATGTGTTAGAAAATTGCGGTATAGACTCTAAAGAGTATAGCGGTTTTGCATTTGGAATGGGGATAGACCGTATCGCCTTATTATTGCATCAAATATCAGATATACGTTTGTTGAGCGAAAATGATCTGCGTTTCTTAAATCAGTTTAAGAGTGCCTTGTAATACCTGATTCAATTTAGAAAATTTAAAAATTTACTATGAAAAAGTATATTGTAATTGCGATACTTCTTATCGCGCTAGCTGGTGTAGCCTATCTGACTTTTGTCATAGCAGCGATTAAGATAGTTATAGGAAGCATTTTTCTGGGTATAATGGCGATTGCGCTATTAGCCTTATGGATTATGTGGAAGGTTAACGACGACTAGTTATGCGCAAAGACATCAACATTCCTGAAGTTGCAGACGTTTATGTGGCAGCGGTCAAAGAATTTAACGAGACACATCGCACAGATGATTGGAATGCTTATATCGTAAACGATTCAGACGAACCATTAGAACTTGTTCTCATTGTTTCTAATGGTTATAATGAGAAGAAGAAAACCAGCCTGATGCGTCATAAATTGCAAGTTCTTCCTGCGAAGTCTTTTGCTAAAATCGAGTTTATAGAAGATAGTGTTTTAGAGCTCACTAATGAATTTGCAGTCACTTATTTCCTAGACGGAAAAATGTTTGAAAAAACCTTTGTCTTTAAAGCCGGAAGCATCAAAGATGAAAACAAAGCTCCGGTACCTTCGATGCTGAAAGAAGGTGTGCTGGCTGAGTAATTATCAATCAACCTTTTCTGTAAGCTTAATAAACGTCTTTTTAGGATCTTTTCCTTTATAAAGTATTTCGTAAACGGCATCAATGATCGGTGTTTTAGCTCCTAATTTTTCATTTATTTTATACGCACTTTCCGCAGCATAATACCCTTCGGCCACCATACTCATTTCCATTTGAGCGCTTTTAACCGTATATCCTTTCCCTATCATATTGCCAAACATTCTGTTGCGGCTAAAAACAGAATAACCGGTTACCAATAAATCTCCCAAGTAGGCAGAATCATTGATGTTACGCTTCATTTTGTGGACTTTCTTGATGAATTTTTTCATCTCTCTGATTGCGTTACTCATCAATACACTCTGAAAGTTATCACCGTAACCCAAGCCGTGTGCGATTCCGGCAGCAATTGCATAGATATTTTTAAGCATCGCGGCATATTCTGTACCTATGGTATCATCACTTACGGTGGTTTTGATGTACCAGCTTTTAAGGTGGTCAGCAACCACTTGAGCATGTTCTTCATCAGCGCAAGCGATCGTTAGGTAAGAAAGACGTTCAAGCGCTACTTCTTCTGCGTGACACGGGCCTGTTATCACACCGATATTTTCAAAAGGAATGTCATATTCTTTGTGAAAATGAGCACCAACAATCTGACCCGTCTCGGGCACAATTCCTTTAATTGCCGAAAAAATAATCTTGTCTTTAAAACTGGCGGTGACTTTCTCTAATTCTTTACCCACAAAAGCAGAAGGAACTACAAAAATAAGGTAATCTGCATATTCTATAACCTCATTAATGTCATTACTCAGTTTCAATCGGGTGGTGTCAAACTCTACGGCACTCAGATAATTAGGATTGTGTTTTTCTCTTTTTAGATGCTCAAGAGCATAAACGCTGCGCATATACCAGCCTACTTCTTCCACATTTTCTGAAAGCATTTTTACAATCGCTGTAGCCCAGCTTCCACCTCCTATAACACCAAATTTTAAGGCCATAATTTTTGATTTTTCCACATTGTGGAATTAAAATAGATCGTGATCTACACCACTTGTAAACTCAGTTACCGCAAGGTTTTAACTGAATTTCATTATTCAAAATTTAAGATCTAAAGGTACAGATTTTAGACCGCACCTAAAATCTTGAAAACCACTTTAATATTTTTTTGGCACGCGGTTTGAATATGTTAAAATACAATTCAGAGCATGACGTCAACGCTAAGAATGTAATTGCAGCTCTTGCAACAGTGAGAGTAATAAACTTAAAAACGAACGATTATGAGAACACTAAAACTACTTAGCGGATTTTTATTAATATTTACTCTATTTACTTCGTGTTATACAGATGTATATGTAGCGGATGAGGTTTTAGAACCGGTTGTGCCACTTTCTAGAGTGCTTAGTGATTATGAACTTTGGTATGTAGATATCAACCAGACTCAAGGTAATGGCAACATTCCTTTTATGGAAAAAGCTTTCACACTGTCTTTTTTAAACGGAACCGTAATGGCAAATAACAATCTGGCAGGGATAGGTGATCAGGGTAGGGGTTATGGTATAGAGGTGGGTTATTATGATATCTTTGATTATGATTTAGACATCAGTCACGATATAGATGGTTTTTATTCTTTTGAAATAAAAGTATTGAATAACAACACACTTGAGTTGTACAACAGCTTTTCAAATACTTCATTTATATTGAAAGGATACCAGCGTAATACGTTTGATTATGACCGGTTGTTTTATGATAACATTCATTTCTTTTTGCAGGAATACGCTGCTTGGGAAAAAATATATACCAGTTCTACGGGCTCAATTAATGAATTTGATGCAGAAAACTTCTTGCAGTTTTTACCAGCAAATTCAGGAGGAAATTTTCAGAGCTCACAGGATGTTCGCGGTACATCTACAAATAACTTGTATTGGGATTATACCGGTATTTACGAAGTGCAGAATGTGCAGAACAATGCGTTATTAAAAACGTTGACTTTAGACTATAACTATTTCGCAAATGAGTTTTTTGAACTTTCAATAGTAGATGATGCAACGATTGCTTTGTACCACCCTTCTTCAGGAACAGAATACCGTTTTAGAGGTAAAGGTTACATTCAATATAAAACACCTTCAGAAGGTAAGAGTCGTTTAAAGCAAAGCGAAATAGAACAAAATATTAAGACGATAAAAGCGTTAGCTAAATAAGCAATAGAAGATTTTTTTTTGGTTGGTTAGTTGAGATCGCCCTGTTGAGTTATTCTCAGGGCGATTTTTATTGGCACCGCCAAAAGGTTTAATACCCCAAGGCTTGCCTCAAAATTGAAAATTTGTTTCTAACGAATACCTCGTGAGCCTTCCCCGAAGTATTTTACTAAGAATCAGCTGTAAACATTCACATACTTTTAGGTAGGCATTATTAAGGGTTTAAGACGGTATTTTGTAAATTGAATCTTTATAACGCAAACTAACTCTAACTAAAGAACACAAAAATGGGATTATTTTCATTCATTAAAAATGCCGGAGCAAAAATAGGTATCGGTAAAAGTACTGCTGAGGAAGCTGCAGAAAAAAGGGCTGAAGCCGCCGCAGCAAATAAGAAGGCAGAGGCTTCTTTAAAAGAAACTATAGGCGATTTAGGTCTTGAGGTTAAAAACCTTAATATTTCTATTGATGGTGAGAAAGCAACAGTAACGGGGAAAGCTGCTGACCAGACTACAAAAGAAAAAGTTGTACTTGTTGTGGGTAACGTAGAAGGTATTGCTCAGGTAGATGATCAGATGGATGTTGAGCATAAAGAACCGGAAGCACAATTTCATACAGTAGAATCTGGTGATACATTGAGTAAAATCGCCAAGAAATTCTATGGAAATGCCATGAAATACCCTGTAATATTTGAAGCTAATAAGCCAATGCTTAAAGATCCAGACAAAATATATCCTGGTCAAATGCTGCGAATTCCAAATTTGGATTAAGTATAAAACCATATAAAAAAAAACTTCCGTTTAAACGGAAGTTTTTTTTATTTGTAAAAATTCATTTGATCTATATAGCTCCAAACGGGTTGAGGCAATAAAGGGCGACAATTTTTACCGTCTTTTATCGCTTTACGAATAGCTGTAGACGAGATCTCAACAACCGGAGCTTCAATAATATGAATGCGATCGTTATTCAATAATTCATGTTGCGTTTGATCTTCACCGTCTGCAATACGTGGATATACATAAATCTCGTGATGTTCTAAGATTACCTCATAATTCTTCCATTTATGAAGTGTGCGCAGATTGTCTTCGCCCATGATTAGGCAAAACTCGTGTTGTGGGTATTTTTCCTTTAAATGCGCTAGCGTATTACTTGTGTAGTTGGGTTGTGGTAAATTGAACTCAATTGTGCTTGCTTCAATCTTAGGGTATTCTTCAACAGCTTCTAGCACTAATTGATACCGATGATTGTTATCCAGAAGTGTTTTTTTCTTCTTAAATGGGTTGTGAGGGGTGATTACCATCCAGATCTTGTCAAGGTCACTGTATTCTGCAAAGTGATTCGCAATGATTAGATGACCTACGTGCACCGGATTAAAGGTCCCAAAATAAAGCCCAATTTTCATAACTACTCTTTGATGTGCTTTGTGACTAGTTCATAAGCTTCTTCAAGTGCTGTATCTAGATTATTATTTTCTATGATATAGTCAAATTGTGGGGCTGTGGCAAGCTCTATACTGGCTTTTGCAACGCGCATGTTGATGCGGTCTTCACTTTCGGTCTTGCGTTTTTTAAGTCTTATTTTAAGCTCTTCAATACTTGGAGGCTTAACAAAAACAGCCAGTGTGCGCTCTGGGTATAACTTCTTAATATCTAAGCCACCTACAACATCAATATCAAATATCACGTGTTTGCCTAGCTTCCAGATTCGTTCTACTTCACTTTTTAAAGTTCCATAGAAGTTATCGCGATAAACTTCTTCCCACTCTAAAAACTCATCATTTTTAATACGTCTTTTAAATTCTTTGAGTGAGAGAAAATAATAATCTACTCCGTGTTTTTCATTAGGTCTTGCTTCGCGTGATGCTGCAGAAATACTGAACTCTAGATTTAATTCTTTTTTTTCAAGAAGCCATCTTACGATGGTGGTTTTACCACTTCCGCTAGGTGCAGAAAAAACGATGAGTTTTCCTGTATCAGCCATTTTAAAGTACGTTTAGAAGTTGTTCTTTAATTTTCTCTAGTTCATCTTTCATACGCACTACAATCTGTTGCATGGGCGCATAATTAGACTTAGAGCCTATTGTGTTGATTTCCCTTCCCATTTCCTGACTTATAAAAGCAAGTTTTTTACCATTAGAATCCTCAGAATTCAAAGAGCTTATAAAATACTCCAGATGATTGCTTAAGCGTACTTTCTCTTCAGTGATGTCGTATTTCTCTAAATAGTATGTGAGTTCTTGTTCAAAGCGGTTTTCATCAACCTCGGCTTTAAGATCGCTAATGGCTTTTGTAAGACGTTCACGCACGCCTTGCATACGATCTGGATCTATTTTAATGACTTCCTCAAGATTTGAAGAGATGTTTTTGATACGAAGTTCAAAGTCTTCTTTAAGAACCTTTCCTTCATCAGCACGATATGTTTCTATCGCATTTAAAGCCTCATTAAGACCGTCTAAGACCGTTTGGTATTCTTCTTCGTCAATCTCGTCACGCTCTGTCTTGAGGGCGTCAGGCAAACGTGTTGCTATTTTAAGAAGCTCAATAGATGCAGCGTCAGGAGTAAGCGCTTGCAACTGCTTCATATATTGTTTGACGACATCAGTATTTATAGAACTGCTAGTTTCTTCGCCATTCAATTCAACATAGAGACTAAAATCTATTTTACCACGCTGCAACTTTTGAGCAACCAGATTTCGCAATTCTAGTTCTTTCTCTCTATAGAAAGAAGGAATTCTGGCATTAAGGTCTTGGTTTTTACTATTCAGGGATTTAATCTCAATAGTAATTTTTTTGGTGGGAAGCTGGCTTACAGATTTCCCAAAACCGGTCATAGATTTAATCATGCAATAATTTTAAAAACGCAAAGATAGCAAAACCTATCGGGTTGCTCTTATGGTTAATTTTATCAATTAAATTAAAATCCCGCATATAAAATATACGGGATTATCTTATGTTATAATGAAACTATTTGTTACAACTTACGCAACCAGATATTTCTAAAACTTACAGGATTACCATGATCTTGTAATTTGATAGGACCTTCCCCATGTGCAGGATTTTTAGGCTTTCCTATATATTCTGTAGTTCCTTTTATCTCGGTGTTGTCTTGTACTAAAACTCCGTTGTGTAAAACTGTTACAGTAGCCGATTTAGTTTTAGTTCCATCAGCATCAAATTCTGGTTGATGGTAAATAATGTCATACGTCTGCCATTGCTCAGTAGGTTTTGTAGCATTTGCTAACGGGATACTTTGTTTGTAAATTGCAGTTGCTTGTCCGTTAGAATAGGTTCTGTTTTCATAACTGTTAAGCACTTGCACTTCATACAAACCTTGTAAGAAGATACCGCTGTTTCCACGACCTTGACCTTCGCCCTCAATAACTTGAGGAGCTTGCCATTCTATATGCAGCTGCATGTCTCCAAAACTCTCTTTAGTTTGAATATCTCCGGTACCTCCTACAACAGTCATAGAACCATCTTGATTGATTTGCCAAGGGGCATTTACAACAGATTCTTTAGTGCTTTCCCAGGCATCTAAGTTTTCTCCGTCAAATAAAACGATTGCATCAGAAGGGACACCTTTGTCGTTAAAAGAAACTACAGCCGGTTCTGGCTCCCATACTTCGGTAGCTTCAGGGTCTGTGATAGGTGCTTCTGCGGCTGCTGTTGTAGTATCCTCAGTAGTTGTGGTTACCTCATCGTTCTTTTTTTCTGCGGACTCATTACAGGAGAAAAGCATACCTGCAGCAAGAAAAGGAAGGATTAGATTTCTGTTCATAATTTAAAGTTTTTTAATTTTTATGTTTTTGAAGGAAACCTGATGTCCGTGATCCTGTAATGCAAGAAGGCCGGTTTCGGCTTTGCCAAAAGCTTCCCAATCTGCAAATTTAGAGTCAGCTACCATCGCTTTCCATTCTTCACCTTTTACAGGAAAAGTCACAACCTCCTCACCGTTCATTACAATAATACCTTCATTGTTAGTGTAGTCAATTGTGATTTCATAACTATTCCACTCTCCTGCCGGATTTACCACACCTTCAGGGGCAGCAATCATATCGTATAAAGCTCCAGAACGGTGTGTAGTTCCTGCTTTTGCATCTGGATGACGCTCATCATCTAAGATCTGGATTTCAGGACCTGTGTAATACGGTTCGTGATATTCAGGGTTTTCTTCAACAGCCCACATAATCCCACTGTTTCCGCCTTCAGAAATCATCCAGTCTAGGGTTAAAACAAAACTTGTGTATTTCTCATTGGTAACCAGGTTTTCTGTTCCTTCTCTGTTTTCAGCAGGTGTAAAAACTAAGGCATCATCAACAATTTTCCATTGTGTTGGCGCTTGGCCATTATATGCGTGCCATTTGTCTAGATTACTCCCATCAAATAAAACCTCCCAATCGTTATCTTCGGGCTGGGTTTCTTCGGTTGTTGTTTCTGCGATATTTTTTGCTTCGGTCTTTTCTGTTTTTTCTTTACAAGAAGTAAAAAGCGCCATTGTCAGACCAACAGATAAAATTAGTTTTTTCATAGTTTGATTTAATTTATTCCTAGAATGCGTTTTAATTTAGCTTCATCTGTTTCCGCTCCTGCGAAATCATCAAAGGCTTTTTCTGTAGCTTCAATAATATGACTGGCGATAAATGGAGCGCCTTCTCGAGCTCCTTGCTCAGGAGATTTGATGCAGCATTCCCATTCCATAACAGCCCAAACGTCACAGTTGTATTCAGTTAATTTTGTAAAAATTGTTTTAAAATCTATCTGACCATCACCCGGAGAGCGGTAGCGACCGGCGCGGTCAATCCAATCTCCATAACCACCAAAAGCTCCTTTTTTTCCGGTTGAATTGAATTCTGAATCTTTTACGTGGAACATTTTTATATGCTCGTGGTAAAAATCTATGTATTGAATGTAATCTAATTGCTGAAGCACAAAGTGACTGGGATCGTATAAGATATTTACACGTTTGTGATTTCCGGTAGCTTCTAAAAAGCGCTCAAAAGTCACCCCGTCGTGAATATCTTCTCCCGGATGCACTTCATAACACACGTCTACACCTTGCTCATCAAAAGCATTGAGTATAGGCGTCCAGCGGTTTGCCAGTTCTTTAAAACCAAGCTCAACCAAACCCGGTGGGCGCTGTGGCCACGGGTGAAAGGTATGCCAAAGCAGGGCGCCGCTAAATGTACCGTGAACGTCTATCCCTAAATTTCTACTTGCTTTTGCAGCATACATCAATTGATCTACTGCCCAGGCCTGACGTTTTTTAGGATTGTTTTTGTAACCGTCTGGAGCGAAATTGTCAAACATCTCATCATACGCAGGATGCACAGCAACCAGCTGCCCTTGAAGGTGTGTACACAGTTCGGTGATTTCTAGTCCGTAGCTGTTTACCTTACCTTTAAGTTCGTCGCAATACGTTTTACTTTCTGCGGCTTTTTTAAGGTCTATTAATCGGGTTTCCCAAGTGGGTATTTGAACCCCTTTATAGCCTAATTCGCTCGCCCATTTGCACAATCCGTCTAACGTATTAAACGGTTCTTTATCATCCATAAACTGAGCAAGAAAGACTGCAGGGCCTTTAATGGTTTTCATAGTTTTTTAAATTTTATAAAAAACAAGCGCCTCAGCGAGACGCTTGTTTTAAGTTGTTATTCCGTTAAGCTTACCCAGGCGGCATTGTTATCATTAGAAGCAACAGCAGCATAAATAAACTGCATACCTCTTAGGCCGTCATCAATGGTTGGGAAATCTGGTCGCTCGCTAAAAGTTGCGCCTTCTTTTACCGCAAGTACTTCTTTGGCAAAGCTTCTGTAAATTGTAGCAAAACCTTCCAGATATCCTTCAGGGTGTCCCGCAGGAACACGTGTATATTCGGTAGATTCTGCGTAAGTACCGTTTCCGCCAGGTGTAAATATTTGTTTTGGTTTATCTAACCAATACGCGGTTAATTCATTAGGATTTTCCTGACACCAAGCCACGCTACCTTTAGTACCGTAAACGCGAATGGCAAGATTGTTTTCTTCACCGGTTGCAATTTGAGAGATACTCAAGGTTCCTTTTGCATTGTCTTCTAGACGTAACAAAATATTACCATCATCATCCAGTACACGGCCGGCACCAAAACTAGTTAGATCTGCAGCCAGTTCTACGATTTTCTTTCCGGTAATGTATTCGGTTAGATTTTCGGCATGAGTACCAATGTCTCCAAGCGCACCACCAATTCCAGATTTTTTAGGATCTACTCTCCAAGAAGCTCCTTTGTGTTCTGTTTCTTCAACAGCAGTAGACATCCACCCTTGTAGGTACTGTACAACTACTTTGCGAATATCACCCAGTTCGCCATTTGCTATCATCAAGCGAGCTTGTTTGACCATTGGATAACCGGTGTAGTTATGTGTTAAAGCAAAAACTTTTCCGCTCTTTTTTACTACTTTTTGTAACTCAAAAGCTTCTTCCAGACTTAGGGTTACAGGCTTGTCACAAATCACATGAAAGCCTTTTTCTAAAGCCAATTTAGCCGGAGGAAAATGCATATGATTAGGGGTCACTATAGCCACAAAATCCATACGTTCTGCTTCAGGAAGTTCTGCTTCTTTTTCGACCATTTCCTCAAAGCTTTTGTAAGCACGCTCTGGAGCAACGCCTAAAGCTTCGGCAGATTTTAGACTGCGTTCCGGATTACTACTAAAAGCACCGCAAACGAGATCAATCATTCCGTCTATTCTAGATGCACGTCTGTGTACATCGCCTATAAAAGAGCCTTGGCCGCCACCGACCATTCCCATTTTCAATTTTTTCATTTTATAAATGTTTTTCTTCTACTTTTTCGTTCTTGAAGAATATAGCAAAAAGAACCATAACAGCTACAGCAAATAGTACCGGAAATGTCCAAATGCCATTCCAGTCGTGAACTCCTTCGCTTAAGAGATTGCTATCAGTCACTTTACCAGCTACATAAAATCCTATAAGCATACCTACACCATAGGTCGCCAGTGTGATAAGACCTTGAGCAGAACTTTTGAATTTTTCTCCTGCTTTGCTGTCTGTGTAAATCTGACCAGAAACAAAGAAGAAATCATAACAAACCCCGTGAAGCGCAATACCAATGAAGAGCATAAATACGAGTTCGTCTGCATTACCATACGCAAAGAGTAAGTATCTAATGGCCCAAGCAGCCATACCTAGTAATAAGGTGTATTTAACACCGAATTTTTTAAAGAAAAGCGGAAGCAAAAGCATAAATAATACTTCTGAAACCTGACCGATTGCTGCTTTTGCAGTTGAACCTTCCATTCCTATTTCGGTTAAGAACGGACTTAAATTCTGATAATAAAAAGCAAGCGGAATGCAGATCATTATTGAAGAAGCAAAGAATACTAAGAAGTTTCTGTCTTTCAATAAAGAAAGTGCGTCAAGACCAAGAATATCTCGTAAACCTACTTTTTCACCTTTAGCTATAACTGGTGGTGTTTTAGGTAACGTAAAACTGAAAACTCCAAGTACAGCTGAAGCAATTGCAGTCATCAAGAATGTATTTTTAAGAGCACCAGCAGCGAGCGCTTCTGTAGTATCCCAGAAAAATACGTAGCTAATTACAAGACCGGCAATAATCCATCCTATGGTTCCAAAAACACGGATATAAGAGAATTCTTTTGCAGGATCTTTAAGTTGTCTAAAAGAAACAGAGTTTACCAAAGCTAAAGTGGGCATAAATGCAATCATATAACCTAAGACGTAAGGATAGAATTCTGTAAAGTTTTCTGAATAGGCCATCTGATACATTAAAAATGCACCTATAATGTGTAGAACTGCTAAAATACGTTCTGCATTAAAATAGCGGTCTGCAATTAGGCCAATTATAAACGGGGCAATAATTGCACCCCAAGATTGTGTTGAAAATGCAGCTCCTATTTCACCAGCACTGGCATTAAGATTTTGACCCATAAAAGTTCCTAGTGTAACAAACCAGCCGCCCCAAATAAAGAATTCGAGGAACATCATAATGGATAGTTGTACGCGAATAAATGATTTCATAAAATATTAGTTAAGTTTTTGAGCTGCGGAAAGCAGCAATTCTTTAGTTAGTAGTATTCCTTCTTCTGGTGTGTGATTTTCACCTTCATATTCAACACCTATAAAACCGGTGTAACCGGCATCTTTTACGGTTTGCAGAATGCGGGTAAAATTCATTGAAGTTTCTTCGCCGGAATCATTAAAGTCATACGTTTTAGCGCTAACAGCTAAAGCTTTAGGCATCATTTCTTCAATGCCTTTGTATTTATCATATTCTTTAACACAAGGAGCACCCCACATTTCACCATTTTCCCGTTCCATACAGAAGTTTCCAAAATCGGGTAATGTGCCACAGTTTTCTTTATCAATAGCAGTGATGACTTCCATAAGGAGTGCTGCATCTGATGAGTAACCGCCGTGATTTTCTACAGTAACTTCAATATTTTGTTTAGCCCCATAATCTGCAAGTTTACCCAGACCATCAATGGCACTATTTTTCCAGACTTCTTTATCTGCAGCACCGATGAGGTTTACACGAATGGCGTGACAGCCTAAATATTTTGCAGCGTCTACCCATTTTTTGTGATCTTCTACGGCTTGGTTGCGTTCAGATTCTGACGCTGCTGCCAGATTGCCTTCGCCATCAACCATAATGAGTACATTTTCTACTTGAAATTCTTGGCTTTTGGCTTTCATTTTAGGAAGAATAGAATCGAGTGCAATTTTATCGTTATCGTAAGTTTCCATTAAAGGAGTATACAATTGACTTACATATTCGATTCCTTCAAAACCCATTTCGTGTGCTTTTTCAGCAAAATCTAAGGGATCCATTTCACCACTTCTTATGGCTTCATTTAGGGACCATTGAGCAAGTGAAATTTTAAAAAAAGGCTGTTTTTCGGTTACTACAACGCTTTCATTTGTATTTTTTTCAGTTTTTTTTTCGCTTTTACACGATAAGACAGCTACTGAAATAAGAGCTGCCAATGCGAGTTTAACGTTCATTGAATAAGCAATTTAGGTTGTTTCAGTGGGGGTGTCTAAAGGAACCCGACACTGATGAAATATATAAGTTCTCTAAATTATACTTTTTTTGGTTTAACTAAAAAATAACTTAAAATTTATATATTTGATAGCATAGGCTAGATTATATTATCAAAAACTAAATAAAAGTGAGTAGTATTAAACCTGAAGAAATGTACGATGCCATTGTGGTAGGTACAGGAATTAGTGGTGGCTGGGCCGCCAAAGAATTGTGTGAAAATGGTCTGAAGACTTTAGTTCTTGAGCGGGGTCGTATGGTAAAACATATTGAAGACTACCCGACCATGAATATGGATCCTTGGGATTTTAAATATAAAGGACAACCCACTAAAGAAGAAGAAGCTAAGCAGTTTAAGCAAGCTCGTACCGGTTATACTACAAACAAGGCTCACAGCCATTTCTTTGTGAATGACTTAGAGCATCCTTATAACGAGACGAAGCGTTTTGACTGGATGCGTGGATATCACGTAGGTGGTCGCTCTATTATGTGGGGACGTCAAAGTTACCGTTTGAGTGATATTGATTTTGAAGCAAACAAAAAAGAAGGTATAGCTGTTGACTGGCCTATACGTTATAAAGATATTTCTCCTTGGTATGATAAGGTTGAAGAATATATTGGTGTAAGTGGTGAAAACTTAGGTTTACCACAATTGCCTGATGGTAATTTTGGGCCTCCAATGGAATTGAATTGCGTTGAAGAGCACCTCAAGAAAAACATGGCGCAGAATTATAAAGACCGCTTACTTACTATAGGACGTACAGCGCATATCACCTATACAGATAAAACTTTTGAGGGTCGTTCTGCTTGTCAATACAGAAATCGCTGTATGCGTGGGTGTCCTTTTGGGGCTTATTTTAGCTCTAATTCATCTACTTTACCAGCTGCAGAGCGTACCGGTAATATGACGTTAAGACCCTTTAGTATTGTAAGTGAGGTTATTTATGATGACACTACAAAGCTTGCCACAGGAGTTAGAGTTATTGATGCAGAGACTAAAGAAGAGCTGGTTTTCAATTCAAAAGTTGTTTTCTTGTGTGCATCAGCAATCGCTTCAGCGTCTATTTTAATGCAATCTAAATCAGATCGTTTCCCTGAAGGATTGGGTAATGATAGTGGAGAATTGGGTCACAATATTATGGATCATCACTTTAATGTAGGAGCGTCTGCAAAATTTGATGGTTTTGAAGATAAGTATTACAAAGGTCGTCGTGCAAACGGACTTTATATTCCCAGATTTAGAAATGTAGGTGGAGATTCAGATCAACCAAACTTTAAGCGTGGTTATGGATATCAAGGTGGAGCAAGTCGTGGAGACTGGACCGAAGCAATTTCAGAAATGAAATACGGTGAGGATCTTAAGAAAGCTATTTCTGAACCAGGAGGATGGACTATAGGGATCAATGCTTTTGGTGAATGTCTGCCTTATCACGAGAATAAAATGACCTTAGATTATGATAAAGTAGATAAATGGGGATTGCCAACTATTACTTTTGACGCTGAGTGGAAAGAGAACGAATGGGAGATGCGTAAAGATATGAAACAGCAGGCGGCAGATATGCTAACTAATGCTGGCTTTAAAGATGTGCAGACTTACGATAACCCGGGTGCACCTGGTCTAGGTATTCACGAGATGGGAACCGCTCGTATGGGTAGAGATCCTAAAACTTCTGTTCTTAACGGAAACAATCAACTGCATGCTGTACCTAATGTGTATGTTACAGATGGTTCTTTTATGACTTCAGCGAGTTGTGTAAATCCCTCATTAACCTATATGGCATTTACTGCAAGAGCAGCTAACCACGCAGCAGAACAATTTAAAAACGGAAAATTCGCTTAATTATGAAAAGAAGACAAGTATTAAAAAATATAGGTCTGGGCGCTGGTTATGTAGCCGTTGCTCCAGCAGTTTTTAGCTTATTGCAAAGTTGTAAGAGCGAACCAAAAAATGAATGGCAACCTGTTTTCTTAAATGTTGCTAACGGTTTTGCTTTAACTCAGGTTTTGGATGTGATTCTTCCTAAGACTGATACCCCAGGAGCATCCGAATTAAATATAGCTCAGTTTATAGATAGCTATATGAACGAAGTTGCGGGTGATAATCAAAAAGAAGAATTTAAATCAGGTGCAAATGCATTTGCGTTGAGTTTTAAAGAAAATTTTGATAAAGAAGTGAATGACGGTGAAGCTGTAGATTTTGAAAAAGCTGTTGCTAAATATTTAGGAGCAGATAAAGAAACTCGTGATGGTTATGTGAAGCGAATTTCAGAAACTCAGGATCCTGATGCTCCTGAAGCAGATTTTGATGCGCATGCCGGTTCTTATGCATATCTTAATGCAGTAAGAGATTTAGGTATCTGGGCTTGGAAAAACAGTGAAGCTGTGGGCGAAAACGTACTTTGGTACGATCCGATCCCGGGAGCTTATATAGGTTGTTTACCCGAATCTGAAGCTGGTGGTGGCAAAGTAATGTCGTTGTAATGAAGCGTAGAAATTTTATACAAAAAGGAGCCCTTAGTGGTTCCTTTTTGGCTTTAAGTGGGCCAAACCTTTTTGCGATGCAATTAAACGGGACTTCTAATCATCAATTCAACTTGAATTATGCTCCTCATTTAGGGATGTTTAAAAACCTGGCAGGAGATGACCCTATAGATCAGTTGAATTTTATGGCAGATCAGGGCTTTACTGCTTTTGAAGATAATACGATGCGTGAGCGATCTGTGGCTTTGCAAAAGCAAATGGCAGATGTGATGCAAAAACGGGGTTTACAAATGGGCGTGTTTGTAGCGCATAAGATCTATTGGACGGAGCCTAATCTTACCAGTGGTAAAGAAGATAAGCGCGACGAGTTTCTGGCAGATATTAAAGCTTCTATAGAAGTGGCTAAGCGCGTTAATGCAAAATGGGTGACCGTTGTGCCGGGTTATGTAGATATGACGCAGGATATCAATTATCAGACGGCTCATGTAGTAGAGAGTTTAAAGCAAGCTGCTGCTTTATTAGAACCTCACGGAATCACAATGGTTTTAGAGCCTCTTAATTTTTACAATCACCCGGGGTTGTTCCTGAAGGAGAGTCCACAAGCCTATCAAATTTGTAAAGCGGTAAATAGTCCTTCGTGTAAAATTCTCTTTGATGTGTATCATCAGCAAATTCAGGAAGGAAACTTGATTCCTAATATAGATGCCACCTGGGATGAGATTGCATATTTTCAAATGGGAGATAACCCGGGAAGAAAAGAGCCTACTACAGGTGAGATTAATTATAAAAATATTTTTAAGCACATTTATGAAAAAGGCTTCACCGGTGTTCTGGGCATGGAACACGGTAATTCTATGCCGGGAGCAGCAGGAGAACGGGCTGTCATAGCTGCTTATGTAAGCTGTGATGATTTTTTGTAAACAGCTTTTACCCCCAAAAAGAGGCTTCAATCGAAGCTTTTTTTTGGGATTAGTCTTTTGAAGTTTAATCTTTATTCAGGTCTAAATAAACTCCATTTGTCCACCCGAATCCGTCTTGTGTGGGGTACTCCCCACCACCGGCAACTAAAGTGGTGTCAATAACATTGTATTTTTCTAGCATTTTACCGGTGCGTTTATAAACTCGATCGTTGAGGTGCAACCATCTTGTGCTTATTTCTTCGGCTAGATCATTAAACCCATAAGTTTGAAGTCCGCGTACCGCAAGCCATTGATGTGGAGGCCATCCGTTAGGACTGTCCCATTGTTGCTTATTTTTTACCAAAGAAGTTACGAGTCCACCCGGTTTTAAAAATTGAGTTTTTAAAGTTCTGCTTACGGCTTCAGCTTGTTGAGGAGATGCAACTTTAAAATAAAGCGGATAAACCATCGCCAGTGAAAGAGTTGGTGAAACCATTTCTGAAACTAAATTATAATCTGCATAGGTGTTTTGTGAAGCATCCCATAAATAGGTGTCAATTGCATCTTTACGGTCAGAAGCAGCTTTTACCATTTGCTCTGCACCTTCAATATTTTCATTAAATCTGCGAGCTTTTGCAAGGGTTTCTTCAAGATTATACAGCAATGCATTCAAATCTACCGGAATGATATTTGTAGTTTGGATCGTGACAATATCGTTAGGATCTGCAAACCACCTGCTGCTAAAATCCCAACCGCTCTCACAAGCCGCCGAGATGTTTAAATATACTTCTGAAGCTTCACGGCCAGACTCTTCTGCTGTGGTAATATCTTCAAGATAGCTCTCTGCTCGCGGAGTTTGTGTGTTGCTAAAATACCTGTTGAGCATATGACCGTCAGCTAATTTTACTACGCGACCTGTAGCTCCTTTTTCGGTCAATGCATTCGCGCCTTTCATCCAGAACTCATATTCTTTTTCTAAAGCCTCTTGATATTTTAGATAAACTGTTTTTTCATCTTTAATGCCGGCTAGAAGGTTTACCATTTCGGCAAAAAATGGCGGTTGAGATCTGCTCAAATAATACGTTCGGTTTCCGTTAGGGATAAAACCGATGGTATTTATTTGATACGCAAAATTATCAAGGATATTTTCTATCAATTCGATTTCACCGGCTTCTTTCAGCCCTAAAAGAATAAAATAACTATCCCAATAATATACTTCTTGAAAGCGACCTCCCGGAACAATATAAGCATTGGGTAGGGCTATTCTCGAGCCATTTTCTACGGCATCTGCATCCCGTTTTAAATACGACCACAGCGCATTGATATGCTCGCTTGTAGAACGCGTGGTGTCTGATTCAAAATTTGAAGTGGGCGTTTCGGGTAAGGTGAAATGCTCTAAAACAAAAGATTTAAGGTTAAAACCCTCTTTGCCTTTCTGTGCATTATAATTCTTTAAAATCTCTTCTGATGGAATTTTAGGCTCACAGTCTACAAAAGTCTTTCCATCTGGAAAAATACGATTAGTCTGTACAGCCATGAGTAAATCCCCATAGCGATCAATAGGATTGAGGTTTTTATCAGGAAAATTTACAGCCTGATCTGAAGCATCAGTTTGTGATTCATTTTTACAAGAGGAAAGAATAAGTACCAATAAAAAGGGGAGTATTTTAAAATAATTAGTGACCATAATTTTTACTAGATAATCGAGATTTAAACTTGTCTACCGGCAGGTGCTCCGAGGCTTGTCTCGAAGTTAACAGCTGTTTCCTTTTAATCCTTGCGGGCCTGCTTTTGTCATACAGGCTTTCCCAAGGTCGTTTACTTTTTAAAGCTAAAACGCCCAAAAATTAATCGCTTTGGATAACTTTTGGGCGTTAAATTATATTTGAAAAAGCAGTGTTTACTCTACGATAAACTTCCCTTTCATCACGCTATAGTGACCAGGGAAACTACAGATAAAATCATAAGTTCCAGGCTCTGGAGCTTCAAATTCTATAGTGTCAGATTGACCACCTCCTATCATTTTTGTGTGAACAATTACAGCGTCTGTATCTTCTGGGATATAACCGTTATCACGTGCAGCAGAAGCTTTAGCTCCAAAAGCAGGAATCTCAGTCCCCATAGTTAAAAGCACAAAGTTGTGCCCCATAACTTCTACAGGTTGTTTCCCGGTGTGGCGTAGCGTAAGTTTTACTTTTTTACCGGCAGGAACGCGTATTTCATTTTTATCAAACTGCATCATATCTGTGGCAAGAAGAACAACTTCGGTTACATTCTCGTCAGATTTTTTAGCACTTGAAGACGAAGAAGAACTTGCTCCAATTTTTACAGATTCTTTTTCTTCTTTCTTTTTGTCATCTCCGCAATTCACTAAAATTAAGGAAAGCGCAAAAAGAAGGGTGATTTTTAAAGTTTTCATTAGTATTTATTTAGGTAATCGCTAATATACACAAGATATAAACGCACTGCAAGACTTATCTGTGGCTCTTTTACTCGATAATCGAGATTTAATGCTCTTAGGTTTGTCTCAAAGTTAAAAGCTGTTTCCTTTCGTTGCTTTGTGAGCTTGGCACAAGATGGTTTACTTTTCTATTTATTGGCACCGCCAAAGGGTTTAATACCCCCGAGTCTTGCCGCGAAATTGAAAATTTGTTTCTAACGAATGCCTCGTGGGCTCGCCCCGAGGTAGTTTACTAAAAAAATCTAAGGTTCGTTTTTCATTATAACTTACCTCTTTTAAGGTCATAAAGCCTACGTGACCTCCAAAGGCAGGTGTTTCTAAGAAAAGGTTCTTATTCTGTTCGGCTTCTTTTTTTGGGTAGCATTTTTCATTTAAAAATGAATCGTCAAGCGCATTTATGATTAATGTAGGAATCTTAATGTTAGCTAAAAACTGCTTGCTGCTACTTTTTTTATAATAGTCTAGAGCGTTCTCAAAACCATTGGCAGGTGCTGTGTACAGCTCATCAAAAAGCAAAAGCGACTTTATTTTACGTTTGTTTTCTTTGCTCAGTTCGTTAGGATATACCTTTAATTTTGCATTGTATTTTTTCTTTAGATCTTTAAGAAAAGACCAGCGGTATACCCAGTTGGTTCGTTGTTGTAATGCTCCTAAAGAATCGTAAAGATCCACTGGAGTAGAGACCGCAACAGCAGCTTGTAATAGGTTAGGTCGATCTCGATTTTCACCTAAATATTTTAAAATAATATTGCCACCCAGACTAAATCCGCATAAGTAGATTGCTTTGTATTTATTCTTTGAGACAATATAGTTTATCACATCTGCCAGATCTTCAGAAGCACCGGAGTGATAAGAGCGCATTTTTGTATTGTCTTCGCCGCTACAACCTCTAAGGTTAATAGAAGCGCAGTCAAAGCCATTTTGGTTTAAAATACGAGCTGTGCCTTGCATATAAGGTCTTCTGGCGTGACCTTCAAGACCGTGAACGATGATCGTGATTTTAGAGCTCTTTTTTTCGCTTTGCGAAAAACTAAAGTCTACATCCAGAAAATCTCCATCACTTAGAGTAATGCGTTCTCTGTTGTAATTGACTCCTTTTATGCGTCTTATTTTTGCCGCATAAATGGTATTAAAATGACCGTTTGTAAATGGAGTTTTAGGTTTGTATGTAGACGAGATCAGTGGCATTAATACAATATTTCTCCTTTTGGTTTTATTCCTTGCGGTAAGTCTTTTTCGTCAAGCATATCGCGTAGATCAATTTCTATAGTTCGGCAAAGAGCCGTCATAGGTACATCATTAGCTCTTCCTTCAAAAGGGTCTTCACTATTGTCTCCAATATATTCCATGGTGGTAAAAATCCACATGATTAGAATCGTAAATGGAATCATTTGCAGGAATAAAAGTGAAATTTGTTGCGATGGATGTACCGAATCTGTTACATGAATTTCAAAAATATTGAGTAAGCCTAATGGAAGCAAAAGGACGAAAATCCAAGTAAATAGTTTTGAGAAATAACCATATTGTCTGGGGAACGGTGTGTTTTTAATACGTTCAGACATACCCTGAAAATCATAAAACTTAGCCAGAGCTTCATGAAGTTGCATTTCCTGAAAACCATCTATCACTTTATCTTTTCTGAGACGCTGAATGATTAAACTTTGATTTTTTATAAGATGCGTTGCCGGGTTTTCTCGTTTTTTAATTTCTTCATATTCATCCTGCCCTACAAACTGATACGCTTGATTGCTTTCGATATTTCGTTCTGCGTGACGGTCAAATAAACGTTCTACCAATTTGCCTTCTTGTAATGTCCAAGAACGCGGTTGGCGCAGTTGAACGCGAAGTGCATTTAACCAGGCGATATGCCTGTAGATCAAATCTCTTTTAATTTCTTTTTCAACTTCTTTGTTTTCAAACTCTATGAGGCTCAGTACGCGTATTCCCCAGGTGCGACTCCAGTTCACAATCATTCCCCAGATTTTTCTTCCTTCCCAGAAACGATCATAACTCTGACTGTTTTTAAAACCCAGATAAAAAGATACAGCAATACCAATTACCGTTAGCGGTTCAAAAGGGATATCTATAAATTCCCAACCCAGATCGTGATATAAGTAAAATAGGATAAGCGAATAGATGAGAAAAAACACGAGGTTTTTCCAGGTATAGCGTAGAATAAGTTTCCAGCTAATATTTCTTTTGATGAGCATTGTTGCTTTTTTTGTTTTTAAAGATACTTTGAATGTATAGAATAGTCAGAACTATTAAGGTAAATTTAAAATAGTATGCACGCACAGCACTTTTAGGTATCTTTGTTTTTCTAATTAAGAGGATTATGTATACTAAAGAATTTGAGATACGCTGGAGTGATATAGATGCTAATAGACACCTTGCCAACAGTGCTTATATCAACTTTATGAGCCATACCCGAATGGCTTTTTTAATGGAAAACGGTTTTGGACAACAAGAGATGGCAAAACATAATATAGGTCCGGTAGTTTTCTATGAACATATGTATTACTTTAAAGAAGTCTTTGCCGGGAAGCCTGTGCGTGTTACGCTTCAATTAAAAGGCCTATCAGAAGACGGAATGTATTTTGAATTTGTACATAACTTCTACGATTACAAAGGGCGCAATTTTGCAAGTTGTGAAATGATGGGAGCTTGGATAGATTTAAAAGAGCGTAAACTCATTGCTTTACCAGAGGAACTGTATGAGAATCTTTCGTCATTAGATCATACGGATGATTTTAAAATCATCACCAAAGAGGACACGCGTAAATTTGGTAAAAAGCCAAAAGATTTAAGCTAAGCTTTTTTTACTCGATAATCGAGATTTAAACCTGCCTACCGGCCGGGTGTTCCGAAACGGGTCTCGAAGTCAAAAGATGTTTCCTTTTAATTCCTTGTGGGCTTGTCCAAAGGTGGCTTATTTCGGGTAGAAAGGTAAACCCCGGCAAAAATTAAAAGCGCTGCTCCTGCACGCACCGGCGTCATTTTATCTGCACCTACCAACATTGCAAATATCACAGCAATTACCGGTTGCAGGTAAATAAACGCACCTACGGTAGAAGCTATGAGTGTTTTTAACGCGTACAAGTTGAGTAAATAGGTTGAAAAAGTTGTGCCTACAACCACAAATATCATAATCCATATTGCGCGTAGCGGAAGCTCTAGCCAGTCTACGGCTGTAAATTCTGAAAGCGTAAACGGAAGATTTAAGACCACACCCGTAAGAAAAAACCATTTCATTAAAGTGATGGCTGAATATTTTGAGGTTATAGGTTTTACAAGAATTAGGTAGACGGCATACGTTGCTCCATTTACAAAGAACAGTAAATTCCCTAATGGAATATTAGGAGCATTGGGTTGTTCTGAAGCCCCAAAAAGTACTAGAACCAGAGCGCCAAGCATTCCAGTAAAAATACCAATTGTCTTTATCCAGGTTATTCTTTCCTTTAAAAAAAGCGCCGATAAAATCAATAGAATGACCGGACTCAGCGTAATAATTACCGAACTGTTTATAGGTGTTGACAGGCTCAATCCTTTAAAGAAGGCGAGCATGTTTACAAACATCCCAAAAACGGCACATCCCAGAAAGCGCCAATAATCGACACGCTCAACTTTTTCTGATTTTGTAAATAGGCTTATCGTCCAGAATAGAACAGAAGCTCCCACTACCCGCAATAAAATAAAGCCATAAGCACCTATGTAGTCTGGCATCACCCCTTTAGCAAGTGTGTGATTAATGCCATAAATAGTGCTGGCTCCGGTTGCTGCAGCAAGTGCAAGCACGCGTTTATTCATAAGCTGTTTAAGAATGTATAGCCTCTTTAGCAGCGGCAACGGTCTTTTTGCTGTTGCCAATAAAGATCTGATCGTTATTCACAATCACCGGTCTTTTTAAAAACGTGTAATGCTCCAGAATAAGTTCTGCGAAGTCATCTTCACCAAGATTCTCATTGTTTAAACCACGTTCTCTATACAAACGAGCGCGCTTGTTAAATAAAGCTTCGTAGCTGTCGCTTAAATTATAGAGTTCGTCAAGTTGTTCTTCAGTGATGGGATCTGTTTTGATATCTTGTTTGATAAACGCAGCTGACAATTCAACCTCATTCATAATTCGTTTACAAGTATCGCAGGTAGAGAGGTAATATATTTTTTTCAAAACAACAGATTTTAAAATTTATAATCACTTAAAAAGCCAAACCGTGTATTACTTTTTAAAACACAGTTTGCAGGTACAAAGTAATTGCTTTTCATTGTAAAAAGGTATTTTTGATTAAAATTATACAGATGGCATTCACTTTTGACTACGCTTTAAAAATCACTTATAAAACTCGAGTAATTTTAAAAAACTACCTCGAGACACTTTCTCTCGAAGATTTAAATAAAATACCAGAGGGGTATAACAACAATATTTTTTGGAATATAGCGCACCTTGTGGCTACGCAGCAAATATTGGTTTATAAGTTCTCAAATGTACCGGTGTTAGTTTCTGATGAAATTATCGATAAATATCGAAAAGGTACAAAACCTGAAGCTGATGCTTCTCAAGCAGAAGTAGCTGAAATAAAAGAATTGTTATTCAGTACACTTGATCAGACTGCAACAGATTATGATGCAGGTCTTTTTAAAACGTATAACACCATCACAACATCAATGGATAGTACACTGAGCAATGTTGAGGAGGCGATCTCTTATAACAATTTTCACGAAGGAATCCATTTAGGATCGGTGTTGGCTTTGCGTCACGCTATAGGTTTGGTCTAAGGTATTTTTGCACTTCAGTAATAGGAAATTCTAAAATAATCTGGCCATCTGCATAGGATGCGATCTCATACGGATTGTAAATAAGTATGAGCTTGTCGTCTTTAAAACCTATGTTTTCGGGTAAAGAAAAGCTGTCATTTTCAAAAAAGTACCCCCTGCTGTTGATGTTTTCATCTTCAGCAATACCTTTTTGATTTCTAAACTGAGTTTCGGCAAACTTTAAAAAACCGGCTTGATCAGAGAATAAAGCTTCTTTAGAAAGTTGCTCGTGGGTTTCTTTATCAAAATTGATATAGGTCGTGCTGCCATAACCGTGCGCTCCGCCCCAATAGGAGTAATTGTCAAAAATGATGCTCAATACTTTTTCACTCTCATAGCTTATTTGGGATGTGCTGTTTATGTTATATTCTACGGAAGCTTCGGGAAAATCATTACGATAAGCGCGATAGCTTGTGATAAAATTGTCTAAAGCCTCATCTAGTGTTTTGATATTCGGGATGTCTTCCGGTGAAATACTGAGTGTATTCACGAGTACTTGCTCTACAGCATTATTAATTGTGTCTGAAAAACCACCGTTACCGGAAGCGGTGAGTTTTTCGATTTTTATCACAGGGCAGATACCCTCTTCGCAAGCGTTTAAATTTTCGGGATTATAGGTTTTAGTATCAAATACGAGCGGAGTTTCTTTTTTCTCACAACTGATTAGGATAATAAAAATAGTCAGTATTGAAACAAATTTCTTCAAAGCAAATTTAGTTTTGGTGTTAAACAAAGAATAAAGGTACAAGCAATTTTGGGAATAGGTTTCTTGCTTCCTACATTTACTTCGATAATCGAGATTAAAAATTTAAAACTTGTCCTTTAGATTTAATTTTTTAGATTAAAATCCTGTGGACTTTCCGCAAGGCATCTATGAATAGCAGCAAATAAAGATTAAGATTTATGAAATTCAATACCAAAACCATTCACGGCGGTCAACACAATACAGACCCTGCATACGGAAGTGTGATGCCTCCTATTTATCAAACATCTACCTATGCACAGTCAACGCCGGGTGGTCATAAAGGTTTTGAATATTCGCGAAGTGGAAATCCTACGCGTAAAGCGCTTGAGGATGCTTTAGCAAGTTTAGAGAATGGTGAGTTTGGTTTAGCTTTTGGTTCCGGTCTTGCAGCAATTGATGCAGTTTTAAAGTTATTCAAACCGGGAGATGAAATCATATCTACTAATGATTTGTATGGCGGTTCGTACCGCTTGTTCACGAAAATTTTTGAAGATTTTGGTCTGAAATTTCATTTTGTAAGCATGCAAGATACTGCTGCAATTGAAGCTTCAATTACCGATAAAACCAAGTTGATTTGGGTAGAAACGCCTACAAACCCTATGATGAATATCATAGATGTTGAAGCCGTTGCTCAGGTGGCTAAAGCGCACAAAATTTTGCTGGCGGTAGATAATACCTTTGCGACGCCTTATTTGCAACAGCCCTTAGATTTAGGTGCAGATTTGGTTATGCACAGTGTTACAAAATATCTGGGCGGTCATAGCGATTTGGTCATGGGCGGTCTTATTATAAGAGATAAAGACCTTGCAGATAAACTGTATTTTATTCAGAATGCAAGTGGTGCTGTCTGTGGACCGCAAGACAGTTTTTTAGCGCTTCGCGGAATTAAAACATTGCATGTGCGTATGCAGCGTCATTGTGAAAACGGTAAAGCAGTTGCTGAGTTTTTAAAGAATCATCCTAAGGTGGATAAGGTTTATTGGCCGGGTTTTGAAGATCATCCCAATCACGATATTGCTAAAAAACAGATGAAAGATTTTGGTGGAATGGTTTCATTTACGACCAAAAAAGATTCTCTTGAAGGAGCCATTGAGGTTGTTGAAAAATTAAAAGTATTCACCCTTGCCGAAAGTTTGGGTGGTGTAGAAAGTCTTGCCGGGCATCCTGCTAGTATGACGCATGCCAGTATTCCAAAAGAAGAGCGCGAAAAAACAGGTATTAAAGATTCGTTGATACGTTTAAGTGTAGGTATAGAAGACGCAGAAGATCTTTTAGCTGATTTGAAACAAGCTTTAGCTTAAGAAGCTTGTTTTTTTAAAAATTCAGATAATAGATGTATCCTATGTTTAACCATACTATAGAATCATCGTATTTATTAGGTGAGTAAAACTCAGGATCAGGGTTTAACCCATCAACCCAGTCCGAATGGTATTTATGGTATCTAAATTCTAAATTGAGATCGCTCAATATTGTGAGTTTATAGCGTATACCAATACTTCCGGTAAGTGCCCAGGTGGTACCGGCATTACTACTTATACCTCCCAAATCGCCTCCGTCACCAATAAGGAAGGGGTCAAAGTAAATATCTTGTGGCGTAGCGCCAGGAATATCTTGCACAGATGAATGATTTGGTTTGAATGAAACAAAATGTGCTCCTAAGCTTATATAAGGGGCAATCTTATAAGCGCCAGCTTGAAAGTCTCGTAAGCTTAGTGGAAAGTACTCAAGCTGCATACCTAGCTCAAAAACAAGTGAACTTCCCTTGTGGTCTCTTAAATCTCGACCTTCTGGGGTGTCTTTTTCAGATTCTTTCCCTTCATGGGTAAGTGGGGTATAATGAAGATCAGCTTCAGAACGCAGCTTAAAATGATCATTAAAATAGCGATCTCGGGTGTAACAATTGCAATCTGCTCTATAAGAGAAGTTAAAATAGTGTACAATTCCAATTCCCCAAGCTTGATTGTTTAAATTAGTGTCTGTATCATAACGCAGCCCAAAATCTGATTGAAAAAGTAATGGACCTGCAATAACACCTACTTCATTTGAGAATGTAAGTTGTGCCTTACCTGTGAAAGGTGTTGTTAGACAAAGTGTTAATACCGCAACTAAAATTTTGGTATTCATTAGGTTTGGGACTTAAAGTGAAACAAATATAGTGAAATTGAGCATTTAACCTAAAATAGTCCTTGCATCAAAAATTCTATGATAGATATATTAAAAATGAAGGATCAATATTAAGAATTTCTAAAATTTAGATACTAATTTTTATCAATATCATATATTTGCGCTGCCAAAGGGCATTTAAAATTATAAATTCAAAAAATAATAATATAATGACAGATAGCATTAAAAACTTTGTTGATTCTGTTGCGAAAGCTAATCCTAACGAGCCTGAGTTCATTCAGGCTGTGCAGGAAGTAGCAGAAACTGTTATTCCTTTTATAGAAAAAAATCCTAGATATCAGGGTAAAAAGCTTTTAGAGCGCATGGTGGAGCCAGAGCGCGCTATTTTGTTTAGAGTGCCTTGGGTAGATGATAAAGGAGAAACACAAATTAATAAAGGCTACCGCATTGAATTCAATTCAGCAATTGGACCTTATAAAGGTGGACTGCGTTTTCATCCTTCTGTAAACTTGAGTATTTTAAAATTTTTAGGTTTTGAGCAGGTGTTTAAAAACAGTCTTACGTCATTGCCTATGGGCGGTGGTAAAGGAGGTTCTGACTTTAACCCCAGAGGTAAAAGCGATGCTGAGGTTATGCGTTTTTGCCAGAGTTTTATGACAGAATTATACCGTCACATAGGTCCTAATACAGATGTTCCTGCAGGAGATATTGGAGTAGGTGGTCGTGAGATTGGTTATATGTTTGGTCAATACAAGCGTATCAAAAATGAATTTACCGGAATTTTAACCGGAAAGGGGCTTTCTTACGGAGGATCTAAAATTCGTCCTGAAGCTACCGGTTATGGTAACGTATATTTCACAAAATATATGTTGAATAACATCGGTGAAAAACTTGCCGGAAAAACCGTTGTAATTTCAGGTTCTGGTAACGTGGCGCAGTACGCTGCAGAAAAAGCAACACAACTTGATGCAAAAGTGGTAACACTTTCTGATTCTGATGGTTTTATTTATGACGAGGCCGGTATAGGTAAAGAAAAGCTCGCGTATATCATGGAGATCAAAAATGAGCGTCGCGGCCGTATCAAAGAATATCTAGATAAATATCCTGAAGCAGAATTTCACGAAGGTAAAGCACCTTGGGGAATTAAGTGTGATATCGCATTGCCTTGTGCTACTCAAAACGAGTTGGATAAAGAGGATGCAGAATTGCTCGTTAAAAACGGAGTCATGGCTGTAGGTGAAGGAGCGAATATGCCTTCTACGCCAGAGGCGATTGAGGTTTTCATTAAGGAAAAGATTTTATTCTCTCCGGGTAAAGCCTCAAATGCAGGTGGTGTAGCAACATCAGGATTAGAAATGTCGCAAAACAGCATCAGATATAACTGGTCTGCAGAAGAAGTAGATAAAAAGTTACACGAGATTATGTATGATATTCACAATGCTTGTGTTGAATATGGTAGACAAGAAGATGGATTTGTTGATTATGTAAAAGGTGCAAATGTTGCAGGTTTTGTAAAAGTTGCAGAAGCAATGCTTGCTCAAGGTATTGTTTAAATAATCGAGATTTCATAAAAAGTATTAGTCAAAGGCTTCGGTAATTACCCAAGCCTTTTTTTATATCATAAATTGTACTTTTAACTGCCGTGCTAAATGCATTTTATGAGAAGCAGCATCTTGATTTTATTGTTTTTGATTGTTCATCTTACCCAGATGAAGGCACAGGACTTTACTGAAAATTGGACGGGTTATTTCTCATACAATACCATTACAGCAGTAGCAAAAGCTAATACTAAAATTTATGCAGCCGCTCAGAATTCAGTATTTAGTTATGAGCTTGTTACAAATGAAGTTGAAACGTTTTCTACTGTAAACGGGTTAACGGGTTCTGCTATTAGTGCCATTCATTTTAGTGAAAGCACGGGTATTCTTTTTGTGGGTTACGTCTCGGGAGTGATTGATATTTTAAGACCAAATGGCATAGTCTCTAGCGTAGTTGCCATACGCGATAAACCGGTGATCCTTCCGTCAGAAAAAATAATCAACAGCTTTACCGAATTTGAAAATACCTTGTACATCGCTACAGGCTTTGGGATTTCCTTGTTTGATCTAGCCCGTTTGGAGTTTGATGACTCTTATTTTATAGGAGATAATGGTGCGCGTTTAAATATTGTTCAAACTGCTATTTATGAAGGCTATATTTATGCAGCTTCTCCAACAGGTGGCTTAAGAAGAGCGTTGTCTGCTGCAGAAAACTTAATCGATTTTAATAATTGGGAGACTGTAAATCCCGGGAGTTGGCTAGGAATTCTAACCTTACAAAATGATCTTTTTGGGATAAAAGGAGATCAGACTTTACAGCAATCTGATGGAAACAGCTTCAGCATGATTACTACTTTTGAGACCGTTCCCACATTGCTAAACGCATCAAACAATTCTTTAGTGATTACTTTTCAGGATCGGGTTTTGATATACAACGATGCGGGAGTTTTGACTACTTCGGTTAATACATTTGCTGAATATCCGGATACCTACAACACGGGGTTGGCAGTAGATGGTCAGATTTATTTGGGAACGCAATCTAACGGACTCCTAATCGCTTCAGAAACCAATACAACCAGCGCTTTGCAGATCTTGCCAGATGGCCCTTTGGGTAATGATCCGTTTAATATTGAAGCGGCACCGGGACAGCTTTGGATGGTTTACGGTGATTATTCTTCGACTTATAACCCGTATCCTTTGAAGCAGCGCGGAGTGAGTCATTTAACCGAAGAAAACGGCTGGTATAATATCCCTTTTGAAGAGTTACTCAATACAAACAGCATCACAAATATCACTTACAATCCGGCGGATGCCAATCAGGTTTTTATGAGTTCGTATAATGCCGGGCTTCTTGAAATTTCAGAAGAAATACCGGTGCAGTTGTACGATGAGACAAATAGTGGACTGAGCGATATTTCGATTAATCCCACAGATGTGCGCATAAATGGAGCTGCTTTTGATCGTAATGGCAGCTTGTGGATGACGAACAGCCTGGTAGAAAATGCTTTGGCGCATAAAACCGGAAATCAGATCGAAGGGATTTCCGTAGCTGATATTTTACCGGATTTTGATCAGGTAAATGGATATTCAGAACTTGTAATTGGGAGGCTGGGGACTATTTATTTTGGTTCTTCAAACCGCGGATTAATAGCATACAATCCTGATGCAGAGAGTTTTCAGCTTTTAAATGCAGAACGTTCCAATTTGCCCTCAGATAATGTGCAGACCTTGGCTATAGATGCAAACGGCACGTTATGGATTGGTACCACTTTAGGGCTGCGGATTTTAGTAAATCCGGCGCAGGTTTTTGAAAATCCGGAGGTGCAGACGCAACCTGTGATTATAGAAGAGAATGGTGTTGCTTTAGAATTGCTTAACGATCAGGTTGTACAAACTATCGCCGTTGACGGAAATAATAATAAATGGGTAGGAACGGTAAACAGCGGTGTGTTTCAGTTCAGCGCTACTGGTCAGGAAACCTTACAACAGTTTAATCGCTCCAATTCGCCACTTCCTTCTAATACGATTCAGGATATCAGCATCGATAATGCGTCTGGTGAAGTTTTTTTTGCAACGCCATTAGGTTTGGTTTCTTTTTCAGGAACTGCGGTAAGTGCGCAAGAAACTTTAGAAAAAGCACGGGTTTTTCCCAATCCGGTTCGTCCTGATTTTAACGGGCAGGTCACTGTTGATGGCTTAACAGATCGAGCGAATGTAAAAATCACAGATTTGAACGGAAATCTGGTTTATGAAGAAGTCTCGCAGGGCGGGAGTATTCAGTGGGATACGACTGCTTTTGGAAGGTATCCGGTAAGATCTGGGGTTTATTTTATCTTAATTACTGCCGAAGATGCTGTGGAAACTAAAATTGTTAAACTGATGCTTATTCGCTAATGCTAGTCAATACCAAAGCAATTGTAATTTCAGCATTAAAATATGGCGAGGCAGATCTTATTGTGCGTTGTTTTACCGAAGAAGCCGGTGTTAAATCATACATTTTAAGACGTATTTTAAAATCAAAAAAGGGAAAGCTTCGTACCGCTATGTTTCAGCCGGCAACCCAGTTAGAACTTGTCGCGATGCATAAAGATAAAGGTACCCTTGAGAGCATTCGCGAGGCAAAAGTGATACAGCCTTATATAAGTTTGCACACAGATATTTTAAAATCGAGTGTCGTGCTGTTTCTTTCTGAAATGCTGCGCAATGCGATACAAGAAGAAGAGGAGAACCGGGCACTATATGCTTTCTTAGAACACGCGTTTCTTTGGCTTGACCTGCATCAACAAACGGCCAATTTTCATTTATTTTTCTTGCTTGAACTCACTAAATATTTAGGTTTTTACCCGGACACTTCTGCTGTTGAAAATGCGCATTTTAATTTAGAGACGGGCACTTTTGAATCCGTTGAGCGTTTTTACAGTATTTCCGAAGAAAATTTACAAACCCTAAAAGCATTGTTGGGTATAAATTTTGATGCACTCTCTGGTGTAAAACTCAATCAGAAAAGGCGAGCAGACTTTGTAAATATGCTGTTGGCCTATTATGAATTGCATTTACACGGCTTTAAAAAACCTAAATCACTGGCTGTTCTCAGTTCACTTTTTAACTAACCCTAATTGATGAGATTAACGATTACCCTACTGTTTTTTAGTTGTTTCATGAGCTTTTTGCAGGCCCAAACTATTAAAGTTTTGGATCAAGAAACTCAGGAGCCTGTAGAAAATGCTGTGTTATACACTATCGCAAAATCTACTTATGTAGTGAGTGGGGCAGATGGTACAGCAGATATCTCAGCATTCAGCAAGTCTGAAACAATTATAGCAACCCATGTTTCTCATCTCACGCTAAAAACCACAAAGGCTGCGCTCATTGCTAAAGGAAATGTACTCTATTTGGCGGATAATGAAAACGAGCTGAATGAGGTGGTGCTTTCAGTCTCAAAATTTGAGCAACGAGCTAAAGGTGTTTCGCAAAAAGTAGTGAGCCTTGATGCAGAAGATATAGCGCTTAAGAATCCGCAAACGGCAGCAGATTTTTTAACGCAGAGCGGACAAGTTTTTGTTCAGAAAAGTCAGTTGGGCGGTGGTAGCCCAATGATACGTGGATTTTCTACAAACCGGTTGCTTTTAACGGTTGACGGTGTGCGTATGAACACCGCTATTTTCCGTTCCGGAAATCTGCAGAATGTGATCAATATAGATCCGTTTACTATAGATCAAACTGAAGTTATTCTAGGTCCGGGTTCTGTGGTTTATGGAAGTGATGCTGTTGGAGGGGTAATGAATTTTTATACGAAAAAACCGGTTTTTTCTTTTGGAGAAGGCACTGCATTTTCCGGCATGGCTCTTACCCGATATGCAACGGCAAATAATGAAAAAACAGGTCACGTTGATTTTAATATCGGCTCCAAAAAATGGGCGTTTTTAACCAGTATAAGCTATTCAGATTTTGACGATTTGCGTATGGGCGGGAGCGGTCCGAGCGATTACTTGCGTCCCGAATATGTTGTCACTCAAAATGGCGTAGATGCCATTGTTGAAAATGAGAATCCCCGTGTACAAACACCTACCGGTTTTGATCTCATAAACCTTACTCAAAAAGTGCGTTTTATGCCGAATAACATTTGGGATTTTAATTTGGGACTGCATTACAGTACTACTTCAGATTATGCGCGCTACGATCGGTTGACGCGTAAACGTAACGATCAATTGCGTTCGGCAGCCTGGTATTATGGTCCGCAAACCTGGTTTATGGGGAATTTACAAATCGACAAAAAAGGGAACGGTGACTTTTACGACGAAGCAAAACTTACCGCTGCCATTCAATATTTTGAAGAAAGCCGTAACGATCGTGATTTTGGCGATCCTATACTTTTTACTTCACAGGAACAGGTAAATGCCTATTCTTTTGATCTGGATTTTACTAAAAAATTGGGTGATAACCGTCTTTTTTATGGAGTGGAATATGTGTATAACAAAATAGGTTCCTACGGAAAACAAACCGATATCGAGTCTGGTGCCGAAACTGCAACGGCTAGCCGATATCCTGATGATTCCAGCTGGCAATCACTGGCTGCGTATTTAAGCGGACAATTCAATCTAGCTGAAAGCTTAACCTTGCAAACGGGCATGCGCTACAATCCTATTTTGATCAATGCGACCTTTGAGGATACCTTCTATGATTTCCCGTTTGAGGATGCTGATGTGAGTTTTGGAAACCTCACCGGTAATGCAGGATTAAACTGGCAAACCACAGAAAATTTCAATTTAAAACTGAATTTAGGCACTGCTTTTAGAGCGCCCAACATTGACGATATCGGAAAGATTTTTGACAGTGAACCCGGTTCTGTTGTGGTTCCCAATCCTGATCTAAAAGCAGAATATGCTTATAATGCTGAGTTGGGAGCGACTTGGAGAATTGGTGAAAAATTACGATTGGATGTTGCGACCTATTATACCCATTTAAATAATGCTCTGGTGCGTCGGGATTTTAATTTGAATGGCCAAATCACAATAGATTACCAGGGAGAACCCAGTAATGTACAAGCGATTCAGAATGCTGCGCGTGCCAAGGTTTATGGGTTTGAAGCCGGTCTTGAATATTTATTCAATAAGCATGTAAAACTGACTTCAAACCTTACAATCACCGAAGGCAGTCAGGAAGAAGATGATGGTAGCTCAGCACCTTTGCGTCACGCAGCACCTTTGTTTGGAAGCACCCACCTGATTTACCGACTTAAAAAATGGAAATTTGATGCTTCAGTGGAGTATAACGGGCAATTTGATTATGATGAGTTGGCGCCTTCTCAGCAAAACAATGCATACCTCTATGCACTGGATGCAGATGGAAATCCTTATTCCCCCAGATGGTATACCCTGAATTTATATAGCGAATACCAAATCGCCCAAAACTGGAAAGCCACTACCGCATTAGAAAACATCGCAGATCAGCGCTACCGTCCCTATTCATCGGGCATTGCTGCAGCGGGTAGGAATTTGATTTTGGCGGTGAAGTATACGTTTTAAATATATCTTGTAGTGATGAGTAAATTATGTTTTGTATTCTTTTTTTAGTTTTTGTAGCCTGTGATTTATCTAATACGTCGGAAACTAAAAAAATATTAAGTACAGAAAAAGCTATAAATACAGAAATAAAAAGTGATAAAGCACTTAATCGTGGTTTTATTAAATTAGATAAAGAAAATTATATTTCTCAAAACACACAATCAATATTAAAAAAGAGTTCACTATCAAATAACAGATTAATTAAGTTAGGAGATTTAGAGCCACCCTATAAAATAATTAAACATAGGGGAAATGATACTTTAATAATAATTAAGAATATGGATACAGTATTCTTTAAAATGATTGATTATTCTAAAGACAATAAAAACGATCCCACATTTAAAGATTTTTTAAAAGGATTCTTTGGTAACTAAAATTTGATATTAAAAGCCCTCTAAACCGGCTTAATCAATGCGTTTTTAATCACCTCACTCCAGATTGCATAGCTTTTTTGTAGAGGTGCAATCCGTCTGACCTATGCAGCTTTAGTTGACTAGTACCTGTACTGTATAGGCTGTGTGTATGCATTATCTATACTTTATCTATACATTATGTACGGGTGAACGTCGGGTGAACCTCGGGTAAAGTACGGGTGAACTATGAGTGAACCTTAACGAGATTAGAATCACTTAGAAGTCAGGAGTAAATATATGCAACTCTTGAACTGAAGTTAAAGTCTTAAACTAGAAAATTGAGGTAAACCGCTCTAATAAAAAACATTTAACCAGAGAATATGAACACTGTGAAGAGCATCAAATATACACTATTTTTAAGCCTTTGTCAATCGATATTCATAAAAGGGAGTTTTCAGTTTAACTTCTCAGAATTGCTGAATTTGTAACCAGCTAAATGTATACTTCCACTTTTTCGGGTTTTGTATTTACTCGATAATCGAGATTTAAATATTCCGAGGCTTGCCTCGAAGTCAAAAGCTGTTTCCTTTTAAAGCCTTGCGAGCCTGCTTTTATTAGACAGGCTTGTCCTAAGGTAGATTGCTAATACGCCCTAGTACTCGTTTTAATTTTTAAGGAATGGGGTGAATGAGATAAGATTTTCCCATATGAACCACTTCTTTTTACGGATTTATAGTCAATGAGATTATCACTGTATTAACCCAGGTTTTTATAGGGTTTTTTCTAATCTAAATTCCGTAATTTTGCACACTTATTAGAAAACGCATATCATGAGCACAAAGTTTCCTGAATATAAAGGACTTGACCTGCCTAAAGTGGCTGAAGAAATTTTAGCCTACTGGAAGGAAAACGACATCTTTGAAAAAAGTATTTCAACGCGTGAAGGCAACGACCCCTATATCTTTTTTGAAGGTCCGCCATCTGCAAACGGAATGCCTGGTATTCACCATGTGATGGCGCGTGCGATTAAGGATATTTTTTGCCGTTTTCAAACCCAAAAAGGAAAGCAGGTAAAACGTAAGGCCGGTTGGGATACTCACGGTCTTCCGGTAGAACTGGGTGTGGAGAAAGAATTGGGGATTACCAAGGAAGATATTGGAACAAAAATTAGTGTTTCAGAATATAACGAAGCTTGTAAGAATGCAGTAATGCGTTACACGGATGTGTGGAACAACCTTACGGAGCAAATGGGCTACTGGGTAGATATGGAAGATCCATACATCACCTACAAGCCTAAATACATGGAAACCGTATGGTGGCTTCTGAAGAATATTTACGATAAAGGCCTTATTTATAAAGGTTATACAATACAACCCTATTCTCCAAAAGCAGGAACCGGTTTAAGTTCGCACGAGTTGAACCAGCCCGGAACGTATCAAGATGTGACTGATACCACGGTAACAGCACAGTTTAAAGTGGTTGAAAATGATACGTATAAAGCCTCTCCGTTAGCTGCTTTTGAAGGGCAAAAATACTTGATGGCGTGGACGACTACTCCGTGGACGTTGCCTTCAAACACAGCGTTAACCGTTGGTAAGAAGATAGATTATGTATTGGTTAAAACTTTTAATCAATATACGTTTGAGCCTATACAGGTGGTTTGTGCTAAAGCTCTTGTGGGTAAACAGTTTACTAAAAAGTTTTTTGCTGCGGAAAGCGACGAAGATTTTACAAACTTTAGTGAAGCAGGTAAAAAGATCCCGTATCGGGTTCTATCTGAATTTAAAGGAAGCGATCTGTTGGAATTACATTATGAGCCGGTGATTGATTATGTGCAGCCGCATGACAATCCGCAAGATGCTTTTAGAGTAATCGCCGGAGATTTTGTGACTACAGAAGACGGTACCGGTATTGTGCATACGTCACCAACTTTTGGGGCTGACGATGCTATGGTTGCTAAGCAGGCAGAACCTCCCGTACCGCCTATGCTTGTCAAAGATGGTAACGGGAACTTAGTACCGCTTGTAGATCTTCAAGGGCGTTTCCGACCGGAGCTTAAAGAGTTTGGCGGTAAATATGTGAAGAATGAATATTACGACGACGGCGAAGCACCTGAGAAAAGTGTGGATGTCGAGATTGCAATAAAACTCAAGGAAGAAAACAAAGCCTTTAAGGTTGAAAAGTATGTGCACAGTTATCCCAATTGCTGGCGTACAGACAAGCCTATTTTATATTATCCATTAGATTCCTGGTTTATTAAAGTGACCGATGTGCGCGACCGCATGCACGAGTTAAACCTGGGCATCAACTGGAAACCCAAAGCAACCGGGGAAGGTCGTTTTGGCAACTGGCTCGCCAATGCCAATGACTGGAACTTATCGCGCTCGCGTTATTGGGGAATTCCATTGCCTATTTGGAGAACCGAAGATCGTAAAGAAGAATTTTTTATCGGTTCGGTTGCTGAACTAAAAGAAAAAATCACAGAAGCTGTAAAAGCAGGTGTGATGGATAGTGATCCGTTTGCCGGTTTTGTGCCGGGTGATATGCGTGAAGCAAATTATGATTTAATCGACCTGCATAAGAATGTGGTTGATGAGATTAAGTTGGTTTCGCCAAGCGGAAAAGAGATGCATCGTGAGTCTGATTTGATTGACGTTTGGTTTGACAGCGGAAGCATGCCGTATGCACAATGGCACTATCCTTTTGAGAATAAAGAGAAAGTTGAAGAAACGTGGCGCAAAGCAGATTTTATCGCAGAAGGTGTTGACCAAACGCGTGGATGGTTCTACACGTTACATGCAATTGCAACAATGACTTTTGACGATGTTGCGTATAAGAATGTAGTTTCAAACGGATTGGTTTTAGATAAAAACGGACAAAAAATGTCTAAGCGTTTAGGTAACGCTGCAGATCCTTTTGAAACATTGAACACCTACGGTCCTGATGCGACGCGCTGGTATATGATAAGCAACGCAAATCCCTGGGATAATTTGAAATTTGACCTTGACGGAATCACCGAAATACAGCGTAAGTTCTTTGGTACCTTATACAATACCTATTCGTTCTTCTCGTTGTATGCCAATCTGGATAACTTCAAGTATGCTGAAGCAGATATCGAGTGGAAAGACAGACCAGAGATTGATCGCTGGATTCTTTCAGAATTACACACGTTAATTGCTCAGGTAGATAAATTCTATGCAGATTATGAGCCTACTAAAGCGACCCGTGCGATTTCAGATTTTGTACAGGAGAATTTAAGTAACTGGTTTGTGCGTTTAAGCCGTCGTCGTTACTGGAAGGGTGATTATGCGCACGATAAGATTTCGGCATATCAAACCCTTTATCAGTGTTTAGTGACCGTTGCAAAATTAGGAGCTCCGGTAGCGCCATTTTTTATGGATCGCCTGTATAAAGATCTTAATGGTCTTACGCAGTTAGAAGCTTCAGAAAGTGTGCATCTGGCAGATTTCCCGGTGAGTAATGCAGCGTTTATAGCTACAGCTCTGGAGCATAAAATGCAGAAAGCACAGACGATATCTTCATTAACGCTTTCGCTTCGCGCAAAAGAAAAGATAAAAGTACGTCAGCCTTTGCAGCGTATTATGATACCGGTTTTTGATGAAGCACAACGTGCAGAAATAGAAGCTGTTCAAGATTTAATCAAGTCTGAAGTTAATGTTAAGCAAATAGAGCTCATTGATGATGCTTCGGGTATCTTGGTTAAGAATATTAAGCCTAATTTTAAAGTGTTGGGGCCACGCTTTGGTAGCGCTATGAAAGGGGTTGCAAATGCTATTAACGCGATGACTGCTGCAGATATCGCAACTATTGAAAATCAGGGGGGAATCACTGTGGACATTAACGGAAAAAGTGTTACTTTGGCGCCCGAAGATGTAGAAATAACTTCCCAAGATATTGAGGGGTGGTTAGTTGCAAGCAGTGGTTCATTAACTGTAGCTTTAGACGTTACTTTGAATGATGATTTGCGAAATGAAGGAATTGCCAGAGAACTGGTAAATCGTATTCAAAACTTAAGAAAAGATTCTGGTTTTGAAGTGACCGATAAAATAGAAGTACAATTACAACGTAACGGCAAGGTCGAGCAAGCCGTTAGCGAGAATTTAGAGTATATTAAAACGGAGACGCTCACCGCAAAACTCGAAGTTGCAGAGCAAGTTACTAACGGTATAGCCATTGCATTTGACGACGTAGAAACAAAGCTGGCTATAAAAAAACAGTAAATAGATTATGGCAGCAGATATCAAAGAACGTTACAGCGACGCAGAATTAGAAGAATTTCGCGTGCTCATTCAGCAGAAGATAGATAAGGCTCAGAAGGATCTGGATCTTATTAAGAGTGCTTATATGAATGACGGTAACAACGGTACCGATGATACTTCACCTACATTTAAGGCTTTTGAAGAAGGTAGTGAAACGATGAGCAAAGAGGCAAACTCTGCGCTTGCAATCCGTCAGGAAAAGTTTATACGTGACCTTAAAAACGCTTTAAATCGTATACAAAACAAAACCTATGGTATTTGTAGAGTTACGGGTAAGCTTATCAACAAAGAGCGTTTAAAATTAGTTCCTCACGCTACATTGAGTATTGAGGCTAAAAACATGCAGAAGTAAGCGACATCAACATATTTTTTAAAACGCTTCAGGAGTTTCCGGAGCGTTTTTTGTTTAAAGAATTTTATGTTTAAATCTCGTTTTCTTCTTTCTGTAGGTTTTCTATTTGTTGCGCTAACTTCAGTTTACAGTCAGAAGCAAATGCTGTATACACAGCCTGCAGCTGGTCTGGAAGGTGTTTTTGTGAATTCTGATGAGGTGTTTCAAATTCACGTTCAGAGTGTTGAAACAAATGCTATTGAGCTGAAAGCCGAAATAGAAGGTGAAACTTTTGAAACCGTTTTATTAGATACATATATAGAAAACGGATTGTGGGTGATACGCACCAAACGCGCTCCAGGATTTCAAAAGATAGATGATAAACTGGCTGCGCATAAGGTTTTGTCGGTTGTTCTGAATATTGAAATTCCAAAAAACAGAGCGTTTTGGGTAGATTCTTCTTTGGCTTCGGTTGAGCTGACTGGTCTTTTTAAGTATATAAATCTGAATCTTTCTGGAGGTGATTGTAAGCTGAATGCTTTTCGCGGAAGCGGAATTGTAAATACATTAAGAGGAAGTATTGAGGTGGAAACCGAAGATAATCAGATAGAAGCGGTGACCAGACATGGGAGACTCCAAGTAGCAAATAACGCCTATGGAAGTCAGCACTTAAATCTCAAAAGCGTAGATGGCGATATAAGAGTCACCCAGTCTGAATAAATTAATTATTTTTACGCGATAGTCGAAACTAACATGCTTTAAAGCATGTCTTAAAGTTAAGCTGTTATTTCGATATAATACTTTGAGGGTTTGTCTCAATTAATAAAAAGCACATGTCATTAAAAAAGGCCGTAGGCATTATACTTCTTATTTTACTTATTGATCAGGTTAGTAAAATTTATATTAAAACACATTTTGTCTTACAGGATCAGGTAGTCGTTTTTGACTGGTTTAGAATACTATTTGTAGAAAATGAGGGAATGGCCTGGGGTGCAAAAATACCTGGTAATTATGGTAAAATAATTCTTACATTATTTAGAATAGGTATTCTGCCATTAATAGGTTACTGGCTTTATGATAGCGTGAAAAAAAATGCTTCAAAGATTCTTATTGTAGGGATCTCTTTAATTTTCGCGGGTGCTTTTGGAAATATCATAGACTCTATTTTCTACGGAGTTGTCTTTGACAGCAGTGCGGGACAATTAGCCACCTTTATGCCAGAAGACGGGGGGTATGCCGGTTTGTTTTATGGGAGGGTTGTAGATATGCTTTATTTCCCCATCTGGGAAGGTTATCTTCCGGAGTGGTTACCTATCTGGGGCGGTGATTATTTCACCTTTTTTAATGCAGTATTCAATATTGCAGATATGGCGATTAGCACTGGAGTAGGGCTTTTGTTAGTATTTAATAAAAGAGCTTTTGCAAAAGAAAAAAGTTAAGCGTTTATAAAGTGATTGTAAATTTAGTACCGTAACCCGGTTTGCTTGTTACATCTATTTTTCCGCCTAGAGCTTCTACTTCATTTTTAACGATAAATAATCCTACAGACTGACTGTTATCATTATTGTCAAAATTACGTGTCATATGAAAGATCTGATCGGTCTTGCCTTCTAGATCGTAGCCCTTTCCGTTATCTTCTATTATGAGCGAAAGTTTTTTATTGTTTTCTAAACAGTAGGCTTTGATCTCCGGTTTTCGATTAGGACTTTTATTGATGATACCGTTTTTGATAAGGGTGTACAGGATGTTGTTTAGAAAGTCCGGGTTGTATTCAATCGTTGGTATTTCAGAAAAATCAGAATAGAGGTAGGCTTCCTCTTGCTCAGTTAAAGGCTGAAGTTTGGTTCTAACACGTTCAAAAGCATCTTCAAGGTGAATGGTTTTTAAAGGTTCTGATGCTTTATTCTGAATTGATACCACTTCATTAAGTCTCGCAACGGTTCCATTTAGACTGGCAGCTATCTGCTTAAAATTATTGAAGAGTTCTTTTTGATCTTGTGGCAGTTTGTTGCTATCTACAAGTTCGCTGGTAAGTTCTAAATTGTTAACATGTGATTTGATATTGTGAGAGACGTAGTTGGCAAATGTAAAGAGACGCGAGTTGTTGGCTTCAACAGTTTCAATGGCTTTTTCAAGCATGAGTTCCCGTTCTTTTTCTTGATCAACGTTTACAATAACACCTTTTAATCCGATTATTTTATTGTTTTTATCCAAAACAGGTTTACTAATCGCGTGTGCCCAAAAGGTCTGATTAGTATAGGTGACCATCTTTATAACTTCGTCAAAAACAGGCTTTCCAGATGAAAGATCTGTAAAACTTTTGATTACCGTATCATGATAATCCATATCAAAAAAATGAAGTGCATGTTTAAGAGAAGGCTTGTAATGCTCAGGGGTTTTAAGAATCGTCTTCATTTGCTTGTCAAAATAACTCTTCTTATTGATGAAATCTATATGCCAACCTCCGGCGCCAACCATTGCAGCAACCTGTTCATAATAAAAGCTTTCCTCTTGATTTTGAGTCGGTGATACGGTTTTTTTTTTCATAAATGAAAAAAAACCGCTTTGAGGTTTGTTCGACATAGCACTGTGTACGTTTGAAATGGGAGGTTGAATATAGCAAAAAAATCGCTGTCGTGTTAAAACGTATGTATTTTATTAGGTGTAATACAATGGGTTAACTTAATATCGTTGTTGTCAGCCGGGAGTTCCTTTTCGGCTTCAAAAAAAGAGAGACCTATTTTTAAACAATCAGGTTTACAAGAAGATAGAAACCTGTCATAGAAACCTTTACCGTAACCCAGTCGGTTTCCTTTTGCGTCAAAAGCAAGCAGAGGTACAAACACAACATCAAGTTGTGACGGGTCTATGACAATACCTCCCTGAGGTTCTGGGATGCCCCAGTTGTTAACTTTTATCAACGTATTGTCTGTAAGTAAAAAGTGACGCATTGTTGAATTTGTAAAATCACTCTGTGCTATGACACTATTTTTGTCTTTACCATTAAGAATATTGAGTATATAGTCGGTATTGACCTCTTTAAGCTTTTCAATAGTTAGGAAAATGTGGTAGAATTCAACATTCCAGATCGGTAATTTTAAGAGCTGATTGGCAATATCAATGCTCTTGTTGTCGCATTCTTCGAGGCTTAAGGATTCGCGTAAGCTTTTATATTTTTTTCTGAAAAATGCCTTATCCATTTGTTTTGTTAGCTGTTGAAATATGAAAAATAGCATCGCCCTGATAAACTAGTGAAGCTTCGTTAGTATTTATAATATACCCATCATTGGAAGCTTTTACCTTATGTCTGAAAAATCCGTAGGGATCTGTGATTGTCGCTATGATTTCATTTTTTTCTACAAAGTCTCCGCAAGTAGTTTTTAGATGTAAAAGGCCGCTGTATTTAGCTCTAATCCACGTGCTGCTTTCAATAGTGATAGCTTTATTATTGAATTCTGGCGGAGTAAAATCTTTAGAAAGCATATCAAGATGCTTTAATATACGCATCGCACCGTGCACCCCTTCTCTGGCGATATCTTTATCACTAATTTGAGATTTTCCACCTTCAAAAAGCAAAACAGGAATATTCATTCTTGCGCAGGTAGACCGATACGATTTCGGAATATTTTTTGAATACACAATAAAGGGTGCGCCAAAAATTTTAGCCAATTCCATAAGTTCAGAATCGCTGGGATCTACTCGTATTTGAGCGACATTAAAACGACTGCCGCCACCGGTATGAAAATCGAGACAATAATTAGCTACGGGTAAAATTTTTGTTGAAAACTGATGCGCGAACCTACTCGCTAAAGATCCATTACGGGTACCCGGAAATACCCGATTGAGGTCCCGGCCATCTGGGAATGCGCGTTCCATATTGAGAAATCCAAACACATTAATTACGGGAATACAAATGATGGTACCGCGTGAAGGCTTGTTTATTTTTTTTGAAATAACCTGTCGTACAATTTCAACCCCATTAATCTCATCCCCGTGAATGCCTGCAGTTAGTAACACGCAAGGTCCGGGCTTTTTAGAGCGATTAATAATTATAGGCACTTCTACCGAAGTAGTCGTGTAGAGTTTTGCCAAATTAAAGTTGAGCGTGCGCTTTTCGCCGGGTTTGATCTTTTCACCCAGAATGTGCAATATGTTTTTATCATCAAATCCTGTCATAAATTAGATTCCGCGTTCGATGTAACGTATCACGTTTTTGGCGATGTCTTTTCCTGTTGCTTTCTCAATACCTTCGAGACCCGGTGAAGAATTCACTTCAAGAATAAGCGGTCCGCGTGCACTTTGAAGCATATCAACACCTGCAACTCCTAACCCCATTGCTTTTGCGGCTTTTATAGCAGCATTCTCTTCTTCATCAGAAAGTGTAATCACTTCTGCAGTACCACCGCGGTGAAGATTAGATCTAAACTCACCTTCTTTTCCCTGGCGTTTCATAGCTCCCACAACCTGACCATCTATAATAAATGCTCTAATGTCTGCACCTTTAGCTTCTTTGATAAATTCTTGCACGATAACACGCGCCTGTAAACCATTGAAAGCTTCAATAACAGATTCTGCTGCGTTTTTAGTTTCGGCTAAAACCACGCCCAGACCTTGTGTACCTTCCAGCAATTTTATGATTAAAGGAGCACCGCCTACGTGGTCTATGATTTCTGCCACGTCTCTACTGTAATTGGTAAAAACAGTTTTAGGCAAGCCTAATCGTGCTCGTGATAAAATCTGTAAACTCCTCAGTTTGTCACGGCTGCGTACAAGAGCTTGAGATTCGGTTGTGGTAAAACAGCCCATCATCTCAAACTGGCGCACTACTGCGGTACCATAATAAGTTATAGAAGCACCAATTCTTGGGATTATCGCATCGGTTTCAGAAAGGTATCTTCCTTTATAATAAACCGATGGTTTTTTCTTTTCTATAATTAAATCGCACTTGAGCGGATCTATAACCTCTACGTTGTGCTTGCGTTTTTTAGCAGCTTCAACAAGTCGCGCAGTGGAATATAAGTTTCCGTTTCGGGATAATATTTTTATGTTCATAAGGCTTTCTGAGCGTGAGAGACATCGGTCAGTTCGGTGTCTACGATAAATTTTTTAGTAAGGAATTTGCGGCCTATTAAGACAGGAAAGCGCATATCTTCCCGCGAACTTAAAGTCAGGGATATTTTAAAGAGTTTTTCAAAAACCCTGATGTTGCTTTGCACCACATAACGGTATTGTATCTCGCCATTACTGCTTTTAACAGCTGTAATATCATAAGATTCAAAACGCATTTCTTTACCGTTATATTCCGGATGTTTGGGATCTAAAAACGTGCACAGCAAAACATTGTCTTCTTCACGAATGTGGTTGCAGTGTATTGAAGATGTGTAAGCGCCTGTGTCAATTTTAATATCGATATCATTCAAGCCAAGAGCAGGAAAATCTGCTCGGTCTGTGCGTCCTATTACTATCTTCTCCATGCATCGCAATTTACTAAAAGCATATTTCTTTTTGAGTTGGGGATATTTAAAACTAGGTTAAACAATTTTAAAGGTAGTTGTAATGTCTTACAATTAGGGTGTAAATATAACACCATAATCCATCAGCAATTTAATCTGATACCTAGAGTTTATAATTTTTTTAGCCAGTAAGAAGCCGTAAATTTGGTTTGCATGAAAATCCTTGATTTAGAAATACAACTAAAGACCCTGCCTAACAGCCCCGGCGTTTATCAATACTATGATAAGAAGGGGAAGTTGCTTTATGTAGGTAAAGCAAAAAACTTAAAAAAAAGGGTCTCTTCTTACTTCAATAAAAAACACGACAATGCTCGTACACACCTGCTGGTAAAAAAAATAGCAAACATTAAACATATTGTGGTAAACAGTGAGACCGATGCGCTCTTACTGGAAAATAATATGATTAAAAATTACCAGCCGCGTTATAATGTGATGCTTAAGGATGATAAGAGCTATCCTTGGATTTGCATTAAAAACGAGCGGTTTCCCAGAGTTTTTCCCACGCGTCGTTTACTAAAAGATGGTAGTGAATATTACGGTCCGTATACCAGTATGAAGACCGTGCACACGTTGCTCGATCTTATAAAAGGACTTTATCCGCTGCGTACTTGTAACTACGATTTGTCTAAAGAAAAGATAGAATCCGGGAAGTATAAAGTTTGTTTAGAATATCATTTAGGAAACTGTTTGGGCCCATGTGAGGATAAAATTTCTGCGGAAAGGTATCATGATAATATTGATGCTATACGTGATATTGTAAAGGGAAATTTTAAAGATTCGCTGCACCGCTTTCGTTCACAAATGAAAGCGCACGCCGAAGCGATGGAGTTTGAAGACGCCCAGCGTATCAAAGAAAAAATAGACGTTTTAGAAGGCTATCAAGCAAAGAGTACGGTTGTAAACCCTTTGATTAACAATGTAGATGTTTTTAGTATCGTGTCTGATGAAGGATATGGCTATGTCAATTTTTTACAGCTTTCTCATGGGGCGATTATCCGCTCGCACACACTAGAACTTAAGAAGAAGCTTGATGAGTCTGATGAAGAATTACTGGCAATAGGAATCATAGAAATCAGACAGCGGTTTAACTCGCAATCTTCAGAAATTTATGTTCCGTTTAAGTTAGATCTGGGAGATGGCATACGGGTTACAGTACCCAAACTGGGAGACAAAAAACGTATTGTAGAGTTGTCTGAGCGTAACGCCAAATATTTTAGGATGGAACGCTTTAAGCAAACCAAAATCATAGACCCTGATCGTCATGTAAATCGACTTATGGCTCAGATGAAGTCTGACTTAAGACTTTCGGTAGAACCCAGGCATATAGAGTGTTTTGATAACTCAAACATACAGGGAACAAATCCTGTAGCGGCCTGCGTTGTGTTTAAAGACGGAAAACCCAGTAAGAAAGATTATCGTAAATTTAATATCAAGACTGTAACGGGGCCTGATGATTTTGCGTCTATGGAAGAGGTCGTCTTTAGAAGATACAGACGTTTGCTGAATGAAGATGAACCCTTACCACAGCTTATTATTGTTGATGGCGGAAAGGGGCAACTTTCTTCTGGAGTAAAAGCTTTAGAAGCATTAGGTCTGCGTGGTAAAATAGCAATCATAGGTATTGCAAAAAGATTAGAAGAGTTATTTTATCCGGGTGATTCGATTCCGTTGTATCTTGATAAAAAAAGTGAAACGCTTAAAGTGATACAACAATTGCGGAATGAAGCGCACCGGTTTGGGATAACCTTCCATAGAAATAAACGGAGTAGTGCTGCTATTACTACAGAATTAGAAACCATAAGTGGAATTGGAGAAAAAACCGTGGTTGATTTGCTGCGGCATTTTAGATCGGTAAGTAAAGTGAAAGCTGCCAAAGAGGAAGCTCTGGCAGAAGTTATAGGCCCTGCAAAAGCAAAGATTATTTATACGCATTATCATCAGGAAGAATGAAAGCACACCACTGTCTACTCGTTTTAGTTTTATTAAGTTGGGCAACTTATGCGCAAGACAGTACGAGTATAGATTTCAGTAAATTTCCTAAGGGTGAAAATCTAAAAGTTGGTCTGGTTTTAAGCGGTGGCGGTGCAAAAGGTTTAGCGCATATAGGTGTGCTTAAAGAGATAGAAGCAGCGGGAATCAAAATAGATTATATAGGTGGTACGAGTATGGGAGCGATTATAGGAGGTCTCTATGCTTCAGGATACAATGCACATCAATTAGATTCTATTTTTGAAGCGGTAAATTTTGACAAGCTTATACAAGATGATTTACCCAGAAGTGCACGGTCTTTTTATGAACGAGCAGATGCCGAAAAGTATGCCATCAGTTTACCATTTGATCATTTTAAAATTTCCTTTCCTTCTGCGCTGTCTAAAGGGCAAAACATCTACAATCTTTTTACTGAATTAACACATCACGTTCAGGAGGTCAATGATTTTTCAAAATTGGAAATACCCTTTTTTTGCATAGCAACAGATGCTGAAAAAGGCCAGGCCATTGTTTTAGACCAGGGCTGTCTTCCTGAAGCAATCACTGCCAGTGGAGCGCTTCCTTCCTTATTTAGTCCGGTGATTTTAGATGATAAAATTTTGATAGACGGTGGTGTTGTGAACAATTATCCGGTTGAAGAATTGCGCAGAAGGGGTGCTAATTTTATAATAGGTGTTGATGTGCAGGATGACCTGAGAGGTAAAAGCGAGCTCAAAAGTGCTCCAGAAATGCTTCTTCAAATCAATAATTACCGCACTATTGAGGCTATGAAGCATAAAGTAGCTCAAACCGATATTTATATTAAACCCAATATTGCAGGGTTTACCGTTGTTGATTTTGATAAAGGTGCAGCCATAATTAAAGGCGGAGAAGAAAAAGCTAAAGAGTACGACTCTGATTTTAGAGCGCTTGTTCAACTTCAGCAAAAAGAATTTACAAAGCCTCCATTAAAAATAAACGAGACTGATACGCTTATGATAAGAAGTGTAGGTGTTGATGGGAATACCTATTATACCCGCTCGTATATTTTAGGAAAGTTGAAGATTAAAACTCCGGCAAGAACCACTTACGGAGCTTTATTTGATGGTATTAATAATCTGGCAGCAAGCAATAACTTTCAGCGGATTAATCACAAGTTAGAGCGGTACGATGATGGGCAGTATCACTTGGAGATCAATCTGAGCGAAAGCGAAGCAACAACCTATATTAAAGCAGGCATTCACTACGATGATATTTATAAAAGTGCCGCTTTGATGAATGTTACTAAGAAGCGCGTTTTATTTAAGAATGATATAGCTTCATTTGATCTGGCTCTGGGTGATAATATTAGGTATAACTTTGATTATTACAGTGATAATGGATTTTATATTGGTTTTGGTTTACGATCTAATTACAACAGCTTTGAGCGTAAAATAGATGCGCGTTTTGTAGAACAGGTAAGTGATTTGCCTCTAGAAAGTTTCAATGCTATAACAGTAGATTATACAGATTTAACCAATCAGGTGTATCTCCAGACCTTGTTTCAAAAACAATTCTCATTGAACTTGGGATTAGAACATAAATTTTTAAAAATTGATACAGAGAGTGTGCGGTTGATGGACGACCCAGATAGTAAAGTATATTTTGATAACAGTCATTACTACAGTACTTACGGCAATTTATTGCTTGATACTTTTGACAATAAATACTTCCCAACTTCGGGCTGGTATTTTAATGGAGACTTTCATTTTTATATGTTTTCTTCAGATTACAATAAAAATTTTGAAGAATTCTCTATTGCTCAAGCGCAAATCAAATATGCAAAAACACTATTCCCAAAATTTTCGATGCTTATAGATACAGAAGGAGGTTTTAAAATAGGTGCAGCAAGTAATTCTACATTAGACTTTGTTTTGGGAGGTTGGGGTAATGATTTTGTAAATAATCTGGTTTCCTTTTACGGTTATGATTTGATCAGTATTTCTGGTGATGGTCTGCTTAAGACACAAATCAATTTTGATTATAATTTTTACCGAAAAAATCATCTGAATTTTGGAGGTAATTTTGCGAATATAGAAAATGACCTTTTTACTTCAGGTAACTGGCTTAGTACTCCAGATTATACAGGCTATTATCTAGGTTATGGTTTAGAGACCCTAGTTGGGCCACTTCAGACCAAACTCTCGTATTCACCAGAAGTTGATAAGGTATTTTGGAACTTCAGTTTAGGATTTTGGTTTTAAGAAAAAATTAGTCCTTTTAGGCATCTGTTTTACGATATTTGTACTAAACGATAACGTTTGCGAATAAAAATATAAATTATGCCTTTCTATCATAAACTTGGTGCTATTCCGCATAAGCGTCACACCCAATTTAGAAAAACAGATGGAAGTTTGTATTACGAGCAGCTATTTGGGACTATAGGTTTTGACGGGATGTACAGTAATATGTATCACGAGCAACGTCCTACTCAGGTTAAAGAAATTAAAGAGATTAAAAATGTTGCGCCAAAAGTTGCCCGGGCAAATCACATACAATCCTACCGATTTAGAGGCTTTGAGATTAAACCAGAAGCAGATTATCTTGACAGTCGCAAACCGGTTTTGACTAACAGTGATTGCACAATAATTTTAGCTGCACCTCAAAATAAAACTCAAGATTACTTTTATAAGAATAGCGATGCAGACGAACTTATTTTTGTGCATCGTGGTAGTGGTAAATTCCGCAGTCATTTAGGGAATTTGGACTTTAAATATGGGGATTATATAGTAGTGCCTCGCGGCACTATTTATAAAATGGACTTTGACGATAGCGATAACCGTTTGTTTATCGTAGAATCCCGCCACCCTATTTATACCCCAAAACGCTACCGAAACTGGTTTGGTCAGCTTTTAGAACATTCCCCTTTTTGCGAACGCGATTTGAGAAGACCGTATGAGCTGGAAACCAACAACGAGACCGGTGATTTCCTGATGAAAATCAAAAAGCAGGACGATCTGTTTGAGGTGATCTATGCTTCGCATCCTTTTGACGTGGTTGGGTATGACGGTTACAATTATCCGTATGCATTTTCCATTCATGATTTTGAACCTATAACGGGGCGTATTCATCAGCCGCCACCGGTGCATCAGACTTTTGAGACCAGTGCATTTGTGGTGTGTAGTTTTTGTCCGCGTAAGTATGATTATCATCCAGAGAGCATTCCGGCACCTTACAATCACAGTAATATAGACAGCGATGAGGTTTTGTATTACGTAGATGGTGATTTTATGAGTCGTAACGATATTGAGGCCGGGCATATCTCATTGCATCCCGCGGGTATTCCGCACGGACCACACCCTGGAGCCACAGAGCGAAGCATCGGCAAAACAGAAACCGAAGAATTGGCGGTTATGGTAGATACCTTTAAACCCCTGCAAATCTGTGAAGATGCCATGCCAATTGCAGATGAGAGCTATTATAAGTCATGGTTAAGCCCCCCAACCCCCAAATTGGGAGCGCATAAGAAGTAGATAAATATAATATGCCAATCTGAAATTGATAAAGATTAGAAGCTGTTACCTGCTTACCGCTGTATCTTTTTACCGTGCTCCAATACAATTTGCTCTGGGAGCAAATCACTCAGCAGTCGGCAAAAAGGACGCCGCTGCAATCAGGGCTAGTTTAATTAGCCAATTAAGGAATTAGTAAATTCAGTTAAATAAGAGAAGCTATGGAATATGCATTTAGCGAAAAATTAAGAACAATATTATTCTTGAAAAGACATTTAATCTTTCAATAGATATTATTTTTCTACGCCGAAGAACTTGAGATAGCAAGAAAATTTGTTCTTGCAAACCCAATACTCAAATCGGGAACTTCTATCGGCGCTAATGTAAAAGAAGCTCAGAATGCTGAGAGTAACGCAGACTTCATCCACAAAATGAAAGTTGCTAAAGGAGGCTGATGAGACAGAATACGGGCTATTTTTATGTAAGCTCATAAAGCACTACCCTGATATAGGGAATTTGCTTTTCGATTTAAATGAAATTTTAAAAATTTTAAACAAAATTATAAGTTCAAGCAAGCGAAATCAATAATCCTCAAATTCGCCAATTGACACATTAACTAATTGATATTATGAGCAAAGAACTTAAATCAGTCGATTACGGACTCGAAAAAATATTTGAAGGAGCGCAGGATTTTCTTCCGCTTCTGGGTACAGATTATGTAGAATTCTATGTGGGTAACGCCAAACAAGCTGCGCACTTTTACAAGACCGCTTTCGGTTTTGAGTCTTTTGCATACAGCGGACTTGAAACCGGTCAAAAAGACCGTGTGAGCTATGTGTTGAAGCAAGATAAAATCAGGCTGGTTTTAACGTCACCATTAGGTAGTGATTCGCCTATAAATGATCACATTGTAAAACATGGTGACGGGGTCAAAGTAGTTGCGCTTTGGGTAGAAGATGCACGCAGTGCTTTTGAAGAAACCACAAAACGTGGCGCAAAACCGTTTATGGAGCCAAAGGTTGAGAAAGATGAACACGGTGAGGTTGTGCGCTCTGGTATTTATACCTATGGAGAGACGGTGCATATGTTTGTAGAGCGTAAAAATTACAACGGACAGTTTATGCCCGGTTATAGAAAATGGGAATCAGATTACAATCCCGAGTCAACCGGCTTAAAATACATTGACCATATGGTAGGTAATGTAGGTTGGGGCGAGATGAATACCTGGGTAAACTGGTATGAGGAAGTGATGGGCTTTGTTAACTTTCTCACGTTTGATGACAAACAAATCACTACAGAATATTCCGCATTGATGAGTAAGGTGATGAGTAACGGCAACGGGCGAATTAAATTTCCTATTAATGAACCCGCAGAAGGAATCAAAAAATCTCAAATAGAGGAATATTTGGATTTCTACGAAGGTCCGGGCGTGCAACATCTTGCTGTGGCCACAGATGATATTGTAAAAACAGTTTCAGCATTGAGAGCAAGAGGAGTTGAGTTTTTGCCACCGCCACCGCAAGCTTATTATGATGATATTCCGAGGAGATTAGGAGCGCATATGGATACGATGAAAGAAGACTTGAGCAAATTGCAAGAGCTTTCAATACTCGTAGATGCAGACGAAGAAGGCTATTTATTGCAGATATTTACGAAGCCGCTTCAAGATCGTCCTACTTTATTTTTTGAAATTATTCAGCGTATGGGAGCAAAAGGTTTTGGTGCGGGCAATTTTAAAGCCTTGTTTGAATCCATTGAGCGAGAGCAGGCACAGCGCGGAACACTTTAATTTTTATTATGAAATAGAATAAAATTTTAAAATCCCTGTTTGTATTCAAGCAGGGATTTTTAGCTTTTGGCTACTTTTGGAATAACTCTTGTAAAAGCATAGCTAACAATAGAGTTGTTGTGCTTAAATCAAATCGCTATGAAAAAATATTATGTTTTACTACTTATGCTGTTTGTGCTGGTTTCTGCCAGTGCACAGGAGCCTGCTTTTGAAGATGGAGAGTGGTTTAAATTCCGTATAAGTTATAGCGGTTGGTGGAAAGCAGGGGAGGCGACTATGGCAGTCTTAAATGACACGTACAAAGGCAAACCTGTTTATCACGTCAAAGGAAAAGGCGTTACGACGGGTATGACCAAGCTTTTCTTTGGAGTTGAAGATTATTATGAAACGTATATAGACAAACAATCTACGTTGCCGTACCGTTTTATTCGTAAGATAGATGAAGGTGGTCATACCAAAGACAAGGTGATTGATTTTGATCAGCAGGATCGTGTAGCTACAGTTAATGATAAAAAGCATAATGAAGTCACTACCTATAAAACTGAGCCTTCTATTCACGATATGGTTTCCAGTTTTTATTATTTGCGCAACAACATAGATGCTAAAAACTTAAAAGACGGAGATGAGACGGTAATAAATATGTTTTTTGATCAGGAGAATTTTAAGTTTAAACTTAGATTTTTAGGGCGTGAAGTTTTAAAAACCAAATTTGGTAAGGTAAATACCTTGATCTTTAGACCGTATGTGCAAGCTGGGCGTGTTTTTAAAGAGAAAGAAAGTCTTACTGTTTGGATTAGTGATGATCAAAATAAAATACCTTTGCAAATCAAAGCAGATTTAGCGGTAGGCTCATTAAAAGCAGAGATAGAAGCGTATAAGGGCCTTAAGCATCCATTCTATATTATACAAGATTAATGACGCATAAAAGGAGTCCGGATACAGGTCAACAATTAGAAGCGCTTAGAGAGAAATTTGAGGCAATGGGGCAAAATCTGGATCATCAATTAGAAGGATTTGTTCACAGTAAACCCATTGATTATTGGGACTATATTCAAGTTGATTCTTTACTAAGCCTTCAAAATCAGCGTAGCCTTCTTCCTGATGAGATGGTTTTTATTATGTACCATCAGATCAACGAGCTGCTTTTTAAAATGATTTTATGGGAGATCGATCAAGTCGCTTATGAGAAAGACTTGGAGGTAGATTTCTTTTCAAAAAAATTGAATCGTATCAGTAGGTATTTTGATATGCTTACTTCTTCTTTCAATATTATGCGAGAAGGGATGGATATGGAACAGTATCTCAAATTCAGAAGAACCTTAAGCCCCGCTAGTGGTTTTCAAAGTGCTCAATACCGTTTTATAGAGTTTGGCTCTACCGAACTTATAAATCTTATAGATGCCCGTTTCCGCGAAAGCTTCAAAAATGAAAAAGTTGTAGATGATCGTTTTTACGATAAAGCCTTTGAGCATTTATATTGGCAAGCTGCCGGTAAAGATTATAGTACCGGCGATAAAACCTATACGTTAAAAGCATTCGAACTAAAATATAAGGAAGCCTTCATTCGTTTTCTAAAACAATACAAAACCCTAAATTTGTGGGCTAGATTTAAAACCCTGCCACTTTCTGATCAAAAGGATGCAACATTGCTTGAAGCGATGCGTCACTATGATTACACAGTAAACATCAAGTGGGTTTTGTCACATTACCATACTGCCCTGCATTATTTAAATCAAGGTAAAGAACCTTTAGAAGCAACAGGCGGTAGTGATTGGGTAAAATATATGCATCCCAAGTATCAAAAACGCATATTTTTTCCTGATCTGTGGTCTGAAGAAGAACGTGCAAACTGGGGACAGGATATCTAAATTAAAACATTAAAATTTCAAATACCCTAAATTGAAAAAACTTAGTCTCATATTGCTGGCGGTGCTTACTTTGATGAGTTGTGCTGATGATAAAAAAATAGAACAAAAGCCTGAAGTTATAGAAGTAAAGAAACCTCTTAATAAGCGGTTTGGTTACGTGCTTGATGATTATGAGGTGATTTCAGATACTGTGCAGTCTGGTGATAGTTTTGGTCAGATTTTATTTGAAAACGGTATTGATTATGGGACTATTCAACAGATTACAGATACAGTACAAGCTACTTTTGATACGCGTAAAATCGTTGTGGGTAAACCCTATACCTTACTTAAAAGCAAAGACTCAGCAAATCAAGCAAGGGTGTTTATTTATGAGCAAAATAAGATAGACTATGTAGTTCTTGATTTTGCTGATGAGGTTGTGAAGGCTGCCGCTAAAAAAAGACCGGTTACAGTTAAAGAACGTGTGGTAAGTGGGGTGATTAATAGTAACCTATCTTCTACTTTTGATGATATTGGTGTGAATATTTTGGTGGCCTACAAAATGGCAGATATTTATGCTTGGACTATTGACTTCTTTCGTTTACAGCAAGGTGATAAATTTAAAGTGGTTTACACTGAAAAGTTTATCAATGACACCATTCCTGCAGGATTTGGAGAAATAAAAGCGAGTTGGTTTGAGCATAAAGGTAAACCTGTTTATGCTTTTGCATACCAGAATGATTCGGTTAATGATGGTATTCGAGATTTTTATGATCAGCATGCAGATAACTTAAGAAGAGCCTTCTTAAAAAGTCCGCTTAAATTTGGACGAATATCTTCTCGCTATAACTTAAAGCGTAGAATTGCATATTATGGTAACCGCATTCGCCCACATAAAGGAACTGATTTTGCCGCTCCTGTAGGAACGCCAATTATGGCGACTTCAGATGGTACGGTAATCGCTTCAGAATACAGAGGGGGTAATGGTAATTATGTAAAAGTAAGACATAATAAAACCTATGACACCCAGTATTTACATATGAGTAAACGAGCGGTAAGCAGAGGTGATTATGTGCGTCAGGGAGAAGTAATAGGCTATATAGGAATGACCGGTAATACCAGTGGACCTCATGTTTGCTATCGTTTTTGGAAAAACGGCAAGCAAGTTAATCCATTTGCCATAGATTTACCTACCTCAGAGCCTTTAGCAGAAGAACTACAACCTCAATATTTTGAATTTATAGCTCCTTTGAGAGCACAATTAGATGCAATAACCTTCCAAAAATCAACATAAAATGCAAAAAGTAAATCCTACTCAGACAAAAGCCTGGAAAGCGCTTCAAGCCCATTTTGAAGACATTAAAGATGTCGAAATGAAAAACCTCTTTGAAGATCAATCGAGGGCAGTAGCCTTTACATTGAAGTGGGAAGATTTTTATGTGGATTATAGTAAAAACAGAATCACTCAAGAGACAAAGTCCTTGTTGCTCGATTTAGCTAAAGAAATGAATCTTGAGGAAGCTAAGGCAGCTTATTTTGGCGGAGCCGAAATAAATGAGACTGAAGGCCGTGCGGTAATGCATACAGCGCTTCGTCAGCCCAGTACAGCTAGTGTGAAGATTGACGGTGAAGATGTTATCCCTGAAGTAAACGAGGTAAAAGAAAAAATCAAAAGCTTTTGTGACACAGTTATTAGCGGTGCGCACAAAGGGTATACCGGTAAGGCAATTACCGATGTGGTCAATATAGGTATTGGAGGTTCAGATCTTGGGCCTGTTATGGTTGCTGAAGCTTTAGCATATTACCACAATCATTTAAAGGTTCATTTTATTTCTAATGTAGATGGAGATCACGTTCACGAATCTTTAAAATCCTTAGATCCGGAAACAACGTTGTTTGTGATTGTATCTAAGACTTTTACGACTCAAGAAACCCTTTCTAATGCGAATACTGCGCGTAAGTGGTTTTTAGGTAAAGTCGCAGGTACCGTATCAGATGGCGAGGCTGTTGCAAAACACTTTGTTGCTGTTTCTACAAATGAGACTGCGGTTAAAGATTTTGGTATAGATCCCAATAATGTCTTTACGATGTGGGACTGGGTTGGTGGTCGTTTCTCATTATGGAGTTCGGTTGGACTTTCTATCGCTTTAGCTGTAGGCTATAACAATTTTGATAGTATGCTTGCCGGAGCCCATAAAGCTGATGAACATTTCAAAAAGACACCGCTTGACGAGAATATTTCTGTAATAATGGCGCTTGTAACTTTGTGGTATAACAACTTCTTTGGTGCAGAAAGTGAAGCGATTATTCCGTATACACAATACTTACACCGTTTCCCTGCTTATCTACAACAAGCAATTATGGAGAGTAATGGTAAAAGTGTAGACCGTAACGGGAAGCACGTAGATTATCAAACCGGACAAATTGTTTGGGGGGAACCGGGTACCAATTCGCAGCATGCGTTTTTTCAGTTGATTCATCAAGGGACTAAAATTATTCCTACTCATTTTATCGGTTATAAACATTCATTACACGGTGATGTAGATCATCACAACAAGTTGATGGCGAACTTCTTTGCGCAGACTGAAGCTTTAATGAATGGTAAAACGGAAGCAGAAGCCAAAGCAGAATTAGAAGCTTCTGGTATGGATGCAGATGCAATTCAGAAGCTGGTTCCGTTCAAGGTTTTTGATGGAAATAAGCCTACTACAACCATTCTTATTGATAAGCTAACACCAGAAAGTCTGGGTACGTTGATCGCGTTATATGAGCATAAGATCTTTACTGAAGGTATTTTATGGAACATATTTAGCTACGACCAGTGGGGTGTTGAGCTCGGGAAGCAGTTGGCTAAAAATGTTTTAACTGATTTAAATTCAGAGGCTATAACGGCACATGATTCTTCAACAACAGCTTTGATAAAAGCATTTAAAGGATAAAACATAAGCTTGTTTAAATTTAGCGTTTTAACTGTTAAATATTAATATACGATATTTAGGGGTTAAAATAGCACATACACTGTTGGGATGTTATTCTTAACATTGCGTTAATATTTAATTAGGTCTTTATTGAGACTTTTGCGCAAAATCTAAATTTAAACAAGCACAATGAAAAAAATTACAAGTTCAATTACACTTGTGTTTCTTCTGTTTACAGCCTTTATGCAAGCACAAGGAACTATTCGTGGTACTGTAGTAGACGGTGAAAATGGTACGCCGCTACCTGGAGTAAACGTAGTTGTTGAAGGAACAACTAACGGAGTTTCAACTGATTTTGATGGAGTTTTTGAGATTGATGTTAATCAATCAACAGGTAAACTTCGTGTCTCATACGTAGGATTTTCACCTAAAGTAGTTGAATTTTCAGTATCAAATGGACAAGAGATAGACTTAGGTACAATAGGTCTAGAGTTAGATGCCGGATCTTTAGATGAAGTTTTGGTTACAGCTTATTCATTAGCAATTGATCGTAAAACGCCGGTTGCAGTTTCTACAATTAAATCTGAAGAGATAACTCTTAAATTAGGAACTCAAGAATTTCCTGAAATTCTGAAAAGTACACCTGGTATTTATGCTACAAGACAAGGTGGTGGTTACGGTGATGGTCGTGTTAATATACGTGGTTTTAGCTCAGAGAACGTAGCGGTAATGATTAATGGGGTTCCTGTTAATGATATGGAAAACGGAGCTGTTTACTGGAGTAACTGGGCTGGTTTAGGTGATGTAACTTCAACAATGCAGGTACAAAGAGGTCTTGGTGCTTCTAAGGTTGCAGTGCCTTCGATTGGTGGTACAATTAACATTGTTACTAAATCAATTGATGCTACAGAAGGCGGAACTATTCAAACATCTTTAGGTAACAATGGTTATTTAAAATATGGAATGACGTATTCTACTGGTCTTTCAGATAAAGGTTTTGCAGCTACTGTTTCTGCTTCTAGAATACAAGGGGATGGTTATGTAGATGGTACTGAGTTTGAGGGTTATAATTACTTCATAAACCTATCTCAACAAATAAATGACAAGCATTTACTTTCATTTAATGCTTTTGGTGCTCAGCAACAACATGGTCAGCATTTTAGTCGTGCTACTGTCCAAGAATATAAGAACTCAGAATCTGGACCAAGAAGATTTAATCCTGATTGGGGTTACAAAAATGGTCAATTGGCCTACTCTTCGTTTAATTATTATCACAAGCCTCAAATATCTTTAAATCATTATTGGACAATTAATGATGCTACAAGTCTTACAACAGCTCTTTACGCATCTTTTGGATCAGGTGGAGGTCGTAGAACAGAAGGTGATAAAATAGGTACTACAGCTTATCGTTTAGGAGGGTTTGATCAGCCTATAGATTTTGATAAAATAGTTGATGAAAATATTCAGTTGGGAAATCAAGGTGCATCTGCTTCTGATTTTCTTTATAACTCTGTGAATAGCCACCAATGGTACGGGATTTTATCTACATTTAAAAACTACACTACAGATAAGCTTACTTTATCAGGTGGTATTGATGGAAGATATTATATAGGTTCTCACTATTATCAGATAGATGATTTATTAGGAGGAACTTATTGGTTAAACGATAATTCTTCAGATCTTAACTTTAATCAAGCACTGAGGGTTGGGGATATTTTCGGTAAGAACTATGATGGAACTGTGTTAAGAGGTGGTCTCTTTGCTCAGGCTGAATATGAAGTTAATGATAAGTTTAATTTATTTGCCGCAGCAGATATTTCTAATACAACATATAGCGTAGAGAACTTCTTAAAAGATCTTGATCAGAAAAAATCAGATAAGGTAGATTTCTTGGGTTATGGTATTAAAGGTGGAGCTAACTATAAGTTTGATGCTAGTAATAATGTGTTTGCTAATATTGGTTATTTCGAAAGAGCTCCTTTTTTAACTAATGTTTTTACAAATGCAACTGGTTCTACTTTAGCTAACACTGCAGCTGTAAATGAAAAAGTGTTTAGTGCTGAGTTAGGATATGGATATAGAAGTCAGAATTTAAGAGGAAATTTAAACGTATACCGTACAGAGTGGATTGATAAATCTACAAACGGATCGTATACTTCTCCAAACGATCAAACAATTATACTTTTTTATAACTTGCAGGGAGTGAATGCCGTGCATCAAGGTGTTGAGCTTGATTTTACATATGATATATTTGACAATCTTAGTTTTAGCGGTATGGTCTCTTTAGGTGATTGGAATTGGACAAGTAGTCCAACTGCAACTTTAAGAGATGAAGATGGTGCTATAATATTTGATGAGGTTGAAGGTGAGCAAGTTCCTAGAACAGTAACTGTTTATTCAGATGGTTTAAAAGTAGGAGATGCAGCGCAGACTACATTTGCTGCAGGATTAAGTTATGATTTTGCTCCAACTTCTAGTTTTTACCTTGACTATAATTATGCAGGTGATATGTATGCTTCTTTTGCACCTGATGGTACAGAGGAAGGACAAGGTAATACGTGGAAAACACCAGCTTATGGACTATTTGATATCGGTGTAAAACATGGGTTCAACATAGGATCATTTGATGCGTCAATTGTGGGTAGAATCAACAATGCCCTTAATACAGAGTATATATCAGATGCTAATGATCAAGGTAATGGTGCTCAGAATGCCTTAGTGTATTTTGGTGCAGGTAGAACCTATAGTGTCGCTTTTAGACTTAACTTTTAAAATAAAATAAAATGAAAAAGTTTTTATTAATATTAGTAGGGCTAATAAGTGTCCTTTCTGTAGGTTGTGATCCTATGGATGAAATTTATGATGACATTGATACATCTTTGAAAGTTGAAGGGGCGGTAGATCTTACTTTGACAGAAGATGATTATGCTTCTCTAGAACTTGAAGAAAATAGCTTTAATACTCTTGATGATGCCAAGGCCTTAATACCAAGCCTTCTAGAGTCTAAATATCCTGCATTTACTGAGAGGTCTTTAGCTAATGTTTACTTCAACCTATTTGATCCTACTGTAGTAGAAGAATATACTGTATTGGAGTCAGAATATACAACAGAAGAAAAGTATTTTACATCAAGTGCTGGGGTGAAATCTTTTTTAAGCTCTAAATACGATACAGCAGCAGAAGGTAAAGTAGTCGAAGTTACTTATAAAACTATTGCGGCAGGAGAGGATTATATATTGACTGATGAAAACTATGATGATATTGCTTCAGCTTTAATATCAACTTATCCTGGTCCAGCAGGTAACCTTGGAGATTACGGTAATTTTGGTAGGTATGAAGGGAGTAATAGTTATTGGAGCTATGAAATGATTATCGAAGGGTTTAATGAAGTTTTAATTGATGAATTAAGCCCCAATGAAGGTCAGCTATATAATGTGACTTTTGATACGTATGGTCCTAATGCTGCTGAGACTATAATCATTCGTTATGATGGAAACTTATTTGTAGAGTTTGGAGAAGCTCCTCAGGGAGAAGCTTATACTCTTGTTAATCCTGATGATTATGTGTTTATAGGCGATGAATTATTAGAGGTTTATCCTGGGCCTGCTGATAACATTGCTGAATATAAAAATTTTGATAGAAGAGCAGATAATAGTGATTATTGGAGTACTTCAATGATTGAAGAGGCTTTAGATATTTTATTACAAGAAAAAAATGCTTCAGCTTCTGAGGGTGACGTATTTAATGTCACATATAGAATTTATGATGGTAGTGGAGGAACTGAAGATATGACAATGATTAAAGAGGGAGGTTCATTTGTTATGTATAGCTCTATATCTATAACAGATGAAACTACTTTATATTCTTATGTTAATGGTGATTGGGAAGAGCCTATAATGTTAGAAACTGCAGATTATACTGCAATGGGTCAAAGCTTTCCTAACTTTGACGATGAAGATGATGTTGCTTATAAGATAGGGATTTATTTAGATGATATGTTCCCTTATGCTGAAGAGGGTGATTATAAAACTGTTGGTTATGCTTTTTATAATGGTAGTACATCTACTAAATATTCAAACTTTGTTTTTGAAAATGGTGGATTCACTTTAATTCGTGATACAATTGAAACTTCTTTTCAATTTGGAATTACTGATGGGGTTTGGCAACCAGATAATACTATTCAATATACTTTTACTTCTGCAGATTATGCTTTGGTAGCGAGTGAATTGGCAGTTGCGTATCCTTCTCAAGCTGGTAACCTGGAAAACTACGGGAACTTTAATCGTGGAGGTGGTTCTACAAGTTGGGATGATGCTATGATGCTAGATGCGTTTAGAGTTGTATTGAATAATATAGATCCTAGCGCTGAGGAAGCTCAGAAGTACCAAATGATTTATACTATTTATGCCGGAGGTTATACTACACAAATTAGTAGTGTAATTAAAGTAGAAGGAGTTTGGGAATATCAAAACTAAAGTTTATAAATTCTAGTATATATAATTAACCTCCTACATATACATTTATGTATATGTAGGAGGTTTTTTCTTAGTAAAAGAAATTAATTGAATTATTAAAATGAAAAATTTTACACTTAGGTCAAAACGATTTTTAAATATTGCTTTTGCAATTTTATTATGGAGTTGTAGTGGCGATGACACAACCGTTACTCCTGATACAGAACCAGAAGTTGATAAGCCAGTTGCGAAAGATGATTCGTATACAGTGACAGAAAATGAAGAGCTTATATTGATTGATTTGCTTGATAATGATACTATTTTTGACTTTGGTAGAGTTGCAAGTATTGATACAGAGACTTCAAAAGGGGGTGTTGTTGTAGATAACAGAGACGGTACGTTTACCTATACACCTCCTAGTAATTTTACAGGTGAAGACACTTTTAGCTATAGACTATGTGACTCCTCATTACCGGCAAATTGTTCAACAGCTACCGTGACAATTACAGTAAATGCGTTAGCAGTATTGGTGCAAGATGATGCTTATGAGGTTGTTGAGCATAATAGTCTTAAAATAACTAGTTATTTAGATAATGATCAGTTGCCGTTAAATTATACAGTTACAGAGCTTGGATTAGAGAATTCAAAAGGAACAGCAGTTTTAAACGAAGACGGTTCTATTACCTATACGGCTCCTAATGGTTTTGATGGTGAGGATTCGTTTACGTATACAATTTGCGATAATGAAGAAACTCCGGTTTGTTCTACTGCAACAATAACAATGACTGTTATCGATGAAGGTACTCCTGTTGCTAGGAATGTTGATTATGTTTATGAGCAAAATAATGAAGTTATCATAATAGATAGTTTTACTGATAACGATGATCTGATTGATGATGCAATAGTTACTGAAATAAGTTATTCAGGTTCAGGTAGTGCAGTTTTAAATGAAGACGGTACGATTACCTATTCATCTGCAAATAATTTCTTTGGAGAAGAAACGATTACCTATTCGCTATGTGATGATGATGAGATTCCTTCTTGTGTTTCAGCTGTCATCACAATTACATGGATAGAAGAGGCAACTGTAGAAATTCCTACTTCTTTAAAGTACTATTATGGAGAAATTGCTTTTTCAACAGATAAAGATGCTAATTATACTATAATTAGTACCATCACTGAAGGTAAGCATACTACTTATTTAGATTACGGTCAACGACATGATTACCTTTATGATGTAGATCAGGATTTATCAAATTCAGACAATGTTATTTTATTATATAGCGGTGAAAGTCGTGATAGTAGAGAATATCAGTCTGGAAATAATACACATTCACCACAGACGTTTAATACGGAGCATGTTTACCCGCAATCTTTATTTGATAGGGAGCCGGTTAAAAGAGGTGATTTACACCATTTACGTGTAGCTGATATAGAGATTAATTCTTTGCGCTCTAATTATCCATTTGCAGACGGTAGTGGTGAATACGAACTTATAAGTGGCAATTCTTTTTATCCAGGTGATGAATGGAAAGGTGATGTGGCACGTATGATTTTATATCTTAATGTTCGCTATGAGTTGAGTGTTGATTTGGTAGGAAACCTAGACTTATTCTTAAAGTGGAATCGTGAAGATCCGGTTTCTGATTTTGAGAGACAACGAAACGAAGCAATCGAGGATGCGCAAGGTAACCGTAATCCGTTTATTGATAATCCGTATTTAGCAACATTAATTTGGGGAGGAACTCCGGCTGAGAATACCTGGGAATAGTTGCCTTTTAGTTTAAAATTTATAAAACCCTTTCAGTTTTGAAAGGGTTTTTGCTTTTATGAGATGTAGATTTCAGTGCTTTTAACAGCAAAAACCTATCTTTGACTTTCAAAATTCAGACTATGTATAATACCATTCAATTTGTACACTCTTATTGGGCTTATTTAGTGCTCATTGTACTTACGATAACTACCATTAACTCGTTGGTTTCTTACTTCGGGAATAAAGAGTTTACTGCTCGTGATTTTAGATTGGCTTTGTTTACGTTAATTGTAACGCACATTCAATTGCTCATAGGTATTGTGCTATACTTTGTTTCTCCGTTAGGCGCAAAAGCGATTGCTTCCCAAGGTATGAGTGCTGCGATGAGCGACCCTAATTTACGCTTGTATGTGGTAGAGCATCCGTTGGCGATGATCATTACAATTGTGTTTATTACAGTTGGCTATAGCAAGCACAAAAAGAAATTGACTTCTAAGCCTAAATTTAAACTTTTGGCTATTTTTTATACGTTGGGGCTTTTAGTGATGCTAACTCGTATTCCGTGGTCTAATTGGTTTTAATAATAGACTTGAGATTTTAGACATAAGTATTTAGATAAAAAAACCCTTCAATTAGCTTGTTACTTGAAGGGTTTTTAATTTTGTCTAACGTCTAACGTCTAACGTCTAACGTCTAACGTCTAACGTCTAACGATTCATCCAGTCTTCAATCTCTTCAACTTCTAACGGGATGTTGCGCATCAAGTTAAAAGGTTCGCCGTTTTCCTGTATTACGACATCGTCTTCCAATCGAATCCCAAAACCTTCTTTTGGAATATAAATCCCCGGTTCTACCGTAAATACATTGCTCGCTTTCATAGGCTCGTGGAGCAATCCGTAATCGTGGGTGTCTAAACCTATGTGGTGTGAAGTTCCGTGCATAAAGTATTTCTTGTAAGCCGGCCAGTCTTTGTTTTCATTTTGAACATCAGCTTTGTCTAGTAGACCAAGACCTAACAATTCTGAAGTCATCAGTTTGCCAACTTCCTCGTGATAAGGTCCCCATAAATTTCCGGGAGTAAGCATTTTTGTAGCTTCTTTCTTAACGCGTAAAACGGCATTGTAAACCTCTTTTTGACGATCAGTAAACCTTCTGGAAACCGGAATGGTTCGGGTCATATCGCTGCTGTAATTTGCATATTCAGCACCTATATCGAGTAGGATTAGATCTCCAGCTTTACATTCAGAATTATTCACTACATAATGCAACACATTGGCATTATTACCTGAAGCTACAATAGGGGTATACGCAAAACCTTTAGAACGGTTACGCAAGAACTCATGCATAAATTCCGCTTCTATCTCATATTCCATTACACCCGGTTTCGTAAACTGTAAAACACGTTTAAAGCCTTTTTCGGTAATGTTGCAGGCTTGCTGCATAATATCAAGCTCAATAGGATCTTTTACTGAGCGTAAACGCTGTAAAATAGGATTGCTCTTGGCTACGCTATGCGCAGGATATTGTTCTTTAATCGCTTTGTTGAAACGAGCCTCTCGGGTTTCGGTCTCTACATTAGCGCGGTAATGCTCGTTGGTGTTGATGTAGATAGTTTCAGCCTGAGTCATTAATTCGTAAAAAACTTTGTCCCATTCTTGAAGCCAATACACCGTTTCTACTCCGCTTACTTCTAGCGCTTTTTCTTTAGTCAATTTTTCACCTTCCCAAACAGCGATATGCTCGTTAGTTTCTTTTAAAAATAAAATTTCACGATGCTTAGCTTTAGGACAATCCGGAAAAAGTACTAAGATGCTTTCTTCCTGATCTACACCACTCAAGTAAAACAAATCACGATTTTGTTGAAAAGGCATCGTGCTGTCTGCGCCTATGGGATAAATATCGTTACTGTTAAAAACGGCAAGACTGTTTGGTTTCATTGCAGCCCTAAAATCTTTGCGGTTTTTGATAAATAAGTTGCGATCTATAAGGTCGTATTTCATATCTCAAATTGAATTTTTTCAAAGGTAAAGGAATTATGTAACATCCCCTCCAAACCTCCCCTTCAAAGGGGAGGTTGTGTTTCAGGTTCCCTCCCTTAGAAGGGAGGGCTGGGGGTGGGATGTTTTTTAAACTTTTATCTAATTTTAATTATGCCAAACAAAGTAAATTCCATATCGTAAAGATTTAAAGCCCTTAGCACGTGAGTTACATAAGAATCAAACTGAATCTGAAAGAATAGTGTGGAATTTCATCAGGAGGAAATCTCTTGGAGTTGAATTTCATAGGCAAGTTCCAATGCTCGACTATATAGTAGATTTTTATTGTCATGAAATAGGACTGGCCATTGAGATTGGACGGACCCATTCATAAAACGCAATTTCTCGAAGATTCTAAACGATCAGCAAGAATTGAATCTTATGGGGTAAAAATTTTAAGATTTACAAATGAAGAAGTATTTAATACTATCAACGAGGTTTTAGAAAGTATAAGTTCTGAAATTAAAGCCCGAAGTTAACATCCGTCCAAACCTCCCTTTCAAATGGGAGACTATTTTCCTTCCTTTGAAGGGAGGTCTCGGGATGGATGTTGTTCTATTTAAAAAGGTGTTATGATTAGGTCTTTATTTTGCAAATCCCTATTTTTAAAAGCATAAACTTCTCTCTATGCTGTCAAGATTTCTACTATTCATTTTACTTATTGGTTTTTTATTAACTGTTCAAGCGCAACAACCCGCTACTTCGGTAAATGCTTTGCAAGAGGCGCTGAATTCAAAAGAGCATATGCTCGAAAATTCTTTAGTAAAGAACGTTCCGTTTAAAAATGTGGGGCCTACCCTAATGAGTGGTCGCGTTGTTGATATAGAAGTAAATCCTGAAAATAGCACGGAGTTTTATGTGGCTTATGCTACAGGTGGTGTTTGGTATACAGTAAATAATGGAAACACTTTTGAATCTGTTTTTGATAGCGCACCTACTCAAAATGTAGGTGATATTGCGGTAAACTGGAAAGAAAACATAATCTGGGCAGGAACAGGGGAGACGATTTCTTCTCGTTCTTCTTATGCAGGAATCGGTATCTTAAAAAGTACAGATGGCGGTAAGACTTGGGAGCAAAAAGGGCTTTTAGATGCGCATCACATTAGCGATATAGTTCTTGATGCAACGAATCCTGATGTTGCAGTTGTGGGAGCTTTAGGGCATTTGTATTCACCTAACGAGCAACGCGGTATTTTTAAAACTACAGACGGAGGTGATACTTGGGATAAGAAATTATATATAGGTGATGAAACAGGGATTATATGCCTTGCTGAAGCTCCAGGTAATCCAAATGTAATGTATGCTACAGCCTGGGAACGCGAGCGCATGGCTTGGGATTTTAGAGGAGCTGGCGAAAATTCTGGAATCTACAAATCTACAGACGCTGGAGATAGTTGGGAGCTGGTAACTACGGGTAACGGGTTTCCACAGGGAGAAGGTGTTGGTCGTATTGGTGTAGCAGTTGTTGATGAGAATACCATTTATGCAATTCACGACAGTCAGTTTATAAGAGAGGAATCCAAAGAAAAAGATTACGAGAAGGGAGATAAGTCTTTAAAACCTGAAACTTTTAAGACGATTACTAAAGCTGCTTTTTTAGCTTTAGATGAAGAATCGTTGAGTGATTATTTAAGGGATAACCGCTTTCCGAGGCAATATGATGTTTCAAAAGTAAAAGCAATGATCAAAAGTGATGAGCTGAAACCTACTGATTTATTCTTATATACTTATGATAAAAATGCTACCGATTCAGAAGGAGAAGTGATAGGTGCGGAAATTTATCTTTCTGAAGATGGTGGTGCCACCTGGAACAAAACCCACGAAGGTTATATTGATGATTTTTTCTATTCTTATGGATATGTTTTTGCAGAGATGGATGTAAACCCTCAGGATAAAGATGAAATTTATCTGGTTGGTGTCCCGCTTATAAAATCTACGGATGGGGGAAAAACATTTACCTATATCAGTGAGCCTAATGTACACGTTGATCATCACGTGATTTGGGTTGATCCTAAAATGCCTAACCATTTAATTAATGGTAATGATGGCGGACTCAACATGTCATACGATGGTGGTGAAAGTTGGTCCAAATTAAATTCGATGCCACTAGCACAATTCTATGCGATAAGTGTTGATTATGAGAAGCCGTATAATGTGTATGGCGGTTTGCAGGATAATGGTACTTGGAAAGGGCCAAGTACTTATGAGTATTCAAAATCTTGGGAGGCTGATGGTAACTATCCATATGAGAATTTAGGAGGTGGTGACGGTATGCAGGTGCAGGTAGATCGTCGTAACAGTAACATAGTTTATGGAGGTTCGCAATTTGGGTATTACAATAGAATGAATCTGGAAACAGGTGAGCGTCAGTATATAAAACCCAGTCATGATGTAGGTGAGACACCCTATCGATTCAACTGGGAAACTCCTATTTTACTATCTCCTCACAATCAAGATATCCTGTATTTAGGTGGCAACAAATTGATGCGTTCTATGAATCAGGGAGATGACTGGACGGCAATTTCTCCCGACTTAACAGCCGGAGGTAAAAAAGGAAATGTGCCTTATGGAACCTTGACAACAATCAGTGAGTCTCCGTTTCAATTCGGTTTGATTTATACCGGTAGTGATGATGGTGTGATTCAAGTGACACAAGATGCCGGTGGAAGTTGGAGCGTTATTTCAGAAACACTTCCTCAGGATTTGTGGGTGAGTAAGCTTACGGCTTCGGCGCATAAAAAATCTAGAATTTATGCTACGCTAAATGGCTATCGCTACGATGACTTTACGCCTTATGCTTATGTGAGCGAAGATTATGGTAAAACCTGGGAAGATATCAGCAGTAACTTACCCTTGTCGCCTATTAATGTACTTATTGAAGACCCGGTAAAAGAAGCTATTTTGTATTTAGGTACAGACGATGCAAGTTATGTGAGTTTAGATAAAGGAAGCACTTGGCAATTGCTAGACGGAAGCATGCCTAATGTGGCGGTTCATGATCTGGTTGTTCAAACCGAAGCAAACGATTTGGTTGTAGGTACGCACGGAAGGTCAATTTACATTACAAATCTTGATGATATTCAAAATTTTGATGCTCAGAAAGCTGAAGATTTACAAGTTTTTGAAATAGATCCGGTGAATTATTCAACAAACTGGGGACGTTCGTGGAGTGCATGGAGTTCTGCAAATATTCCTGAGCTCAATATTGGTTTTTATGCACCGCAGAGCGGAAATGCTGCGATAAGCCTTAAGAGTGCTGCGGGTAAAACCTTAAAGTCCTGGGAGGTTGAAGTAAGTAGAGGCTTTAATTATAGTTCATATGATTTGAGCATTTCAGAATCAGGAAAGAAACATTTAGAGAAAGAAACTAAAGACTTAGAAATAAAAAAGGCTCAGAATGGTGTTTATTATCTCCCAGCGGGTAAATATGACGTTGAGATCAAAACTGCCGGAAAGACACAAACTACAGCTCTAAAAATAGAGGAAGGAAACCGTCGCAGAGATCGTGCTGAGGCTGCTGCAAATGCACCCGAAGAAGATTAAATCATTATTATGGAATTGAACTTAAGTATCCCGGCGTTGCTATTTCCTGCAATATCGCTAACCATGCTTGCTTATAATGCCAGATATTTAGCAATAGCAGCGTTGATTAGAGAGTTGTATAAGCGGTATCAGAACCAGTCTTCGAGTCCGGTAAAAAAACAAATTAAACAATTGCGCAAGCGCCTGGGTATTATTAAGGCTATGCAGGCGATGGCCATTGTGAGTTTCCTTCTGGCAGTAATTACGATGTTTTTAATCTATATTGAAAAGTCAATTTGGGCTAATGTCTTTTTTGGGATCAGTTTAATCGCGCTTATTATTTCATTGACGCTTTCCTTTATAGAAGTGCAATTGAGTACTCAGGCGCTTGAGATTCAATTGAATGACATGGATGATTAATTTGCTTTCTAAGTTAGTTAAGCCTAAGTGTAATCGATTGTCTGATTTTTTATTTTTCCGCTTTAGAAAGCTTTTCGGTTTTCTAATTGTTGAAGTTGAAGACAAATCCTTGTTTAAGGAAACCCTTATATTTCAAAGGTTTTCGTATGAATTCTTAAACATTTTTAGCTTTATTTAAAACCATTCCAAAAGGAGGGGTAAAGTTTGTGAAACAAACCGCTGAGCCGTATTTTTGTTCCACTAAATTAAAAACGTAAATAAATGGGAATCATTTCCTCTTCTATCGCCCGAAAAGTTGCTATGGCACTTTCAGGTTTGTTCCTTGTATTGTTTTTAGGTCAGCATTTTACAATTAACCTCACGTCGACCTTCAGTCCTGAAACATTTAATGAGTTTTCTCATTTTATGGGAACCAATTTTCTGGTACAGGCAATTCTTCAACCCGTGCTAATTTTTGGGGTTATTTTTCACTTTGTAATGGGTTTTATTCTTGAAATACGTAACCGTTCTGCTCGTCAGATCAGTTATGTGAGCTATAAGGGTAGTGCAAACTCTAGTTGGGTAAGTCGTAATATGATTTATTCAGGTGTAGTAATTCTTGCTTTTTTAGGACTTCACTTTTATGACTTCTGGTTTCCGGAAATCGCTTACAAGTACATAGAAGGTAACCCGGCTGATGCTACTCGTTATTATGGGGAGTTGGTTGAAAAATTCCACAGTCCCGTAAGAACAGGTTTATATGTGCTTTCGTTTGTATTCTTAGCGCTTCACCTGTATCACGGTTTTGCGTCTTCGTTTCAATCAGTTGGCTTCAATAACAAATACGCGACAGGGTTAAAGAAATTCGCAAAGGTTTATGCTATAGCTATTCCTGCAGGATTCATTTTCATCGCGTTGTTTCACCATTTTAATCACTAGACGATGTCAGAATTAAAATCAAATATACCAGAAGGACCGCTTGCAGATAAGTGGACTCAACATAAAAATGATATTAACCTTGTTAATCCGGCAAACAAACGTAATATAGATGTTATCGTTGTAGGAACGGGTTTAGCAGGTGGTAGTGCGGCTGCAACTTTAGCAGAATTAGGCTACAATGTAAAGACTTTTTGCTACCAGGATTCTCCGCGTAGAGCACACTCTATCGCAGCTCAGGGAGGTATCAACGCGGCTAAGAATTATCAGGGAGATGGGGATTCTAACTACCGTTTATTTTACGATACGGTAAAAGGTGGTGACTACCGTTCTCGTGAAGCAAACGTTTACCGTCTTGCGGAAGTCTCAGGTAATATTATTGACCAGTGTGTGGCACAAGGTGTGCCTTTTGCGCGTGAATATGGTGGTTTGTTAGATAACCGTTCTTTTGGTGGGGTTTTGGTTTCCAGAACGTTTTATGCTAAAGGGCAAACCGGTCAGCAGTTGCTTTTAGGAGCATATTCTGCAATGAACCGTCAGATCAATCGCGGTAAGATAAAATCGTTCAACCGTCATGAGATGTTAGATCTTGTTTTGGTTGATGGCAAAGCGAGAGGTATTATTGCCCGTGATTTAGTTACCGGTGAGATAGAAAGACATGCTGCTCACGCAGTTGTTTTAGCTAGTGGTGGTTATGGTAACGTATTCTTCCTTTCTACCAATGCAATGGGAAGTAATGTAATGGCAGCGTGGAGAGCGCACCGTCGCGGAGCGTATTTCGCAAACCCTTGTTATACGCAGATTCACCCAACCTGTATTCCGGTTTCCGGAGATCATCAGTCAAAATTGACGCTGATGTCAGAATCATTGCGTAATGATGGTCGTATCTGGGTTCCTAAGAAGAAAGAAGATGCGATTGCTATTAGAGAAGGTAAAAAGAAGCCTACTGATCTTTCTGAAGATGAAAGAGATTATTACTTAGAGCGTCGTTATCCTGCTTTTGGTAACCTGGTTCCTCGTGATGTGGCTTCAAGAGCTGCAAAAGAGCGTTGTGATGCCGGTTTTGGTGTTAATAAAACAGGAGAAGCGGTTTACTTAGATTTCTCAAGTGCAATTGAGCGCTACGGAAAAGAAAAAGCATTTACTTCAGGGCATAAAAACCCTTCTAAAGAAGAGGTGATCAAGCTTGGTAAAGAAGTAGTAGAGGCTAAATATGGTAATTTATTCCAGATGTATGAGAAAATCGTAGATCAGAATCCGTATGAAACTCCGATGATGATTTATCCTGCGGTTCATTATACAATGGGTGGTCTTTGGGTAGATTATAACTTACAAACTACAATACCGGGTTGTTATGCAGCAGGAGAAGCAAATTTCTCTGATCACGGTGCTAACCGCCTTGGAGCTTCAGCATTGATGCAAGGTCTTGCTGATGGGTATTTTGTTCTGCCTTATACAATAGGTGACTATCTTTCTAAAGATATTAGAACAGGAAAAATTCCGACAGATTCTCCTGAGTTTGATCAGGCAGAAAAAGATGTACGCGATCGTATGCAAAAGCTTATGAATGGAAGCGGACAGCATTCCGTAGATTATTACCATAAGAAATTAGGTAAAATCATGTGGAATAAATGCGGAATGGCTCGTAATGCAAAAGAGCTTCAGGAAGCAATGGATGAGATTGCGGAATTGCGTGCAGATTTCTGGGCAAACGTAAAAGTACCCGGAACGTTAGATTCTAAAAATGCGGAGCTTGAAAAAGCCGGAAGAGTAGCAGATTTCCTAGAATTAGGAGAGCTTTTTGCTAAAGATGCATTCACCAGAAATGAATCTTGTGGAGGTCACTTTAGAGAAGAATATCAAACTCCGGAGGGTGAAGCTTTACGGGATGATGAGAATTTTAGTTTTGTATCTGCTTGGGAATACAATGAGAATCCACGCGAAGCAAAATTGCATAAAGAACAGTTGACCTTTGAGAATATCGAGGTGAAAACACGTTCGTATAAATAGTGTATTAAGTTATTTGATTATTTGAAAAATTGTTGGTTTGGCTAACTATAAATCATTTGAAGAATTAGCTTGTTGGCAGGAATCGCGAAAGTTAAGGGTGTATTTGAGTAAAGAGATTGAATCTCAGTTGCCAAATTCAGAAAACTTTAGTCTAAAAAGTCAAATATTAAGATCAAGTCGTTCCGTAGGAAACAATATAGCAGAGGGTTTTGGAAGGTTTCATTTTCAGGAAAACATTCAATTCTGTCGCATCGCAAGAGGATCATTGTACGAAACATTAGATCATATGATTATCGCTCGGGATGAATTGTATATCGAAGAAGGTAAATTAAACGATTTTAAAGATTTATTTAATAAATGTCTTCTGATACTAAATGGTTATATAAAATATCTCAAAGAAAGAAAAGCTTAGAATAACTCAATAATAAATAACTTGAAATCAATTGTGTGAACGGGTTTTAGGTATTGAAATTAATAAAATAAATAGCTAAAGATTATGAAGCTAACACTAAAAATATGGCGTCAGGAAAACGCTAAGGCAAAAGGAGCCATGAAGACCTATCAAATAGATGGGATTGAAGGTGATATGTCTTTTCTTGAAATGCTTGATGTTCTTAACGAAGAGCTTATAAATAAAGGGGAAGTTCCTGTAGAGTTTGATCACGATTGTCGCGAAGGCATCTGTGGAAGTTGTTCTTTGCAGATCAATGGGGAGCCTCATGGGCCAGACCGTTTAGTAACTACGTGTCAGTTGCATATGCGTAAATTTAACGATGGTGATACTATTGTTATTGAGCCGTTTAGAGCAACTGCATTCCCGGTAGTAACCGATCTTATTGTAGATCGTACTGCTTTTGACCGCATTCAGCATGCAGGGGGTTATATTTCTGTAAATACTTCAGGTAATACTATCGACGCAAACAGTATTCCGGTAAACAAACACGATGCAGACGACTCGTTTAACGCAGCAACTTGTATAGGTTGTGGGGCTTGTGTTGCAGCTTGTAAAAATGCTAGTGCGATGCTGTTTACTTCAGCTAAAGTTTCTCAATATGCGTTGTTACCGCAAGGTCAGGTTGAGGCTGTAGAGCGTGTAGAAAATATGGTGCGTCAGATGGATTTAGAAGGTTTCGGAAACTGTACAAACACCGGAGCTTGCGAGATAGAATGTCCTAAAGGGATTTCTTTAGAAAACATCGCTCGTATGAATCGTGAGTACTTAAGCGCTACTTCAAAAGGATAATTTTTTCGCAAAACGAAAATCATAAAAAAACACCCGATAGTTTTAAAACTATCGGGTGTTTTTAGTTTTATTGGCGCCGCCAAAGGGTCTAATATCCTGAGGCTTGCCTCGAAATTGAAAATTTATTTCTGACGAATGCCTCGCGGGCTTGCCCCGAGATAGTTTGCTGGTCTCCAGATTATAAGAAATCCAGTTAGTTGTGTTTTATCCAAACAACCACTCCACCACATCATTCATCTTAGCGACCCGTATGATATTAATGCCGTAATTATTCTTAGGAACTTTACAGTATTTTGAGATCATTATCGTGCCAAAACCTAGCTTTTCAGCTTCCAGAATGCGTTGTTCTACGCGGGTTACGGGGCGTATTTCACCAGCAAGACCAACTTCTGCTGCAAAGCAAATATCTTTTGCTACCGAGATATCTTCGTTACTTGATAAAATAGCGGCAACTACAGCAAGATCAATAGCAGTATCATCCACTGAAATTCCACCGGTAATATTTAAAAACACATCTTTTGCTCCTAATCTAAATCCGGCACGTTTTTCTAAAACGGCTAAAATCATATTGAGACGCTTGGCATTATAACCCGTAGCGCTACGCTGTGGCGTGCCGTAAACGGCCGTACTTACCAAAGCTTGTATTTCTATCATAAGTGGCCGCATTCCTTCTAAAGTTGCAGCAATGGCTGTTCCGCTTAAGTCTTCATCATTCTTAGAAATTAGAATTTCAGACGGATTAGAAACTTCTCTGAGTCCGCTGCCTTGCATTTCATAAATCCCTAATTCGTTTGTAGACCCAAAACGGTTTTTATGTGCGCGTAAAATGCGATACACGTGGTTGCGATCACCCTCAAACTGAAGAACGGTATCTACCATATGCTCCAGAATTTTTGGACCGGCAATGTTTCCGTCTTTTGTAATATGACCAATTAGGATTACCGGAGTAGCGGTTTCCTTAGCGAATTTAATAAGTTCTGTGGTGGTTTCTCGTATTTGTGATATGCTTCCCGCTCCACTTTCTATATAATCGCTGTGAAGCGTTTGAATGGAATCTATAATTACAATATCGGGCTCTACCTCTTCAATCTGTTTAAAAATGTTTTGAGTTTTGGTTTCGGTTAAAATCAGACAATTATCTGCGTTGGGATTTATGCGTTCTGCACGCATTTTAATTTGCTGTGCACTTTCTTCCCCAGAAACATAAAGCGTTTTGTAAGGCAGTGTTAGTGCAATTTGTAGCATCAACGTACTCTTCCCAATACCGGGTTCACCCCCTAAAAGCGTCAGCGAGCCGGGGACTAAGCCACCGCCTAAAACCCGATTCAATTCTTCGTTTTGCGTGTTTAATCTGGCGTCTTTAGTGGTGTCAATTTCCCGAATGCGTTGTGGTTTTGCCACACGTTTTGAGCTAGGTACTTCGGTCTTCCAACTTGATTTTTCTGCTTTTTGTACAACCTCTTCTGCGATGGTATTCCATTCTTTGCACGAGGTGCACTGGCCCTGCCATTTTGCAAATTGTGCGCCGCAATTCTGACAGAAAAAAGTGGTTTTAGTTTTTGCCATTAATATCCAAAATCATCTTTAATTTGTTGCGCTCTGGCAACAAGTATATCTTTATTAATATCTCCAATTTCTTTTAAAACCAGCGCTCCTTCGTAGGTGCGCATCGCTTTTTTAGGTTCTCCGTTACCTTCGTAAGATCTTCCCAAATAGTAAGCTCCCAGGATTGTTTCGGGATATTCTTTACGAGCTAGTTTGCCTAAATTTTCAAAACCATCCCAGTCTGATTTTTGCTCTAAAGCAGCGGCTACGGCAATAAAATCATTAATCCGAATCTGATCTTTTAGACCAAAAAGAGTTTCAATAATCGCGTATTTTTCAATCAGATAATCATAAGGAGATTCTGATTTGAGTATAACATCTGTAAACTCCTTTTTAGTGACCGGTCTGTATACTGAAAATACTTTCCCTAAAGCATTTGGGATTGCACGACCTACTAGCGAATAGTGTGTGGCATCATCAAAATCGTCAAAATAATAATGAAACGTATCATTTTCGATCGCTTTTAGAGACTGGTCTAAAGCAAGCACATCTTCCCGTAGCGATTGAATGTCTTCGCTTGCGGTTGCTTGGTAGTAAAAAATTTGTTGTTCTGCGCGGCTTAAAACATTGGTGAGGCGCTCTGTCATTTGTGGTGCCAGATCCGGACTTAAAGAAATGTATGCATTGAACAGCGGAGGGCTTTTCATCAAATAATAGTTGGCAAAACCCGCAGTAGCATCGTGTCCCACAATTACATTAAATGGAGCAAGTCTGTATTGCTTATTCAGCCATGGAAACAATTCCATTCCTATAAACTCAAAAAAATCTGCGCTCTGGTCTGTGGGTAAAAAATTAGTCTCATCGTAAACCGAATCATCCATGCGGTTGGGTTGCATTATGCCTACTACAATGGCTTGTGGCATATCTTCCCAATAGCTGTAGTAATCTGCACTACCGGCTACGGGTTCAAAAAGATAATCACCGTCCAGAACAATAATAACCGGATAGTTCTTATCCGTATTTGCCTCGTAATTGCGCGGCAGCTGAATCTTTACATTTCGAGGTTCGTTAAATTTAACCGAAGGTACAGATTCGTAGATCACTTGGGCTTGGAGGGTGCTGTAAAAAAGCAGGAATAGAAGTAGTGTTTTTTTCATGGAGAATAGATTTGGGATTGTGAATTTAGTCATTATGCTCAAGTATTCCTTAAGCTTTAACGCGACGGATTCAAATATGCGGTAAAATCTATTTTTTCTGATTATAAAGCGGAAGAAAAAGAAAAGACAAAGCTCCTAAAACAAGCACTAAAAGCGTCTGAGAGCCCCAAACAATCCAGCCGAAAGCTTCGCCACCTTGTTTGCTGTAGCCGAAGAAAATAAAGAGCGCGCCAATTGCGATAGGGTAAACACCGATTCCGCCATTAGTAACCGAAATTGAAAAAGAACCTATAACAAAGGCAGCAAGAATAACTCCTATCGAAGCTTCAGCGATCTCCGGAATGGTAAATTTTATGACCCAAAACATCAATACATACATCACCCAAATAAATAGCGTATGGGCTATGAATGCTAGTTTGTGCTTCATATTAAGAATGCTGCGCATGCCTTCAACAAGACCGGTCATAAACTGCTGAATCTTGTGTAGAAATCCATTTTTTGCATTTTTTACAATTCTAAAGCCAATCCAGATTCCACCAACGGCGATAGCTAAAAAAGCTACCGTATAGAGTGGATTGATATTTTGATCATTTAGGTACTCAAGTAAAGTATCTGTCTGTAAAAGAATGGCAATAGCAACAACAAGTAAGAGCATAAAAAAGTCTGCAATACGTTCGGAAATGATGGTGCCAAAAGCTTTTTCAAAAGGAACTTCTTCGTAGATTGTGAGCAAGGCTCCGCGCAACAATTCGCCACTTCTGGGGATTCCTAAATTCGCTAAATAGGCTGCCATAACCGCCATAAAGCGGTTGGCGAGTTTTGGATGGTAACCCATAGGTTCTAGCAAATATTGCCAGCGCCACGCTCTTGATAAATGACTTAAGATCCCAAAGAGTAAAGATACCACGATGTAAAAAGGGTTGGCTTGTTTTATGTTTTCCCAGAGTATCGCACGTTCTTCTTCGGTGGCAGAACTCAATGAATAATAGATGAGAATAATCCCAATTCCTAACGGGATTATGACTTTAAGAAGCTTTATGAGTGTTTTTTTGCTCAAGCTTAATTGAGCAAATTGGTTTCTTCATTAGGGAAAACCAGTGAGGGTTTAAAAGCTTTTGCTTCAGCAATTTCCATAAACGCGTAGGTAATCAAGATCAAGATATCCCCTTTTGCAACTTTACGGGCGGCAGCACCATTAAGCGTAACTTCTCCGCTATTTCGCGGCCCGGGAATTGCATAGGTTTCTAGGCGTTCTCCGTTGGTTACATTCACAATTTGAACACGTTCACCTTCAATAATGCCGGCGGCATCCATAAGATCTTCATCAATGGTAATGCTGCCAATGTAGTGCAGTTCTGCTCCGGTAACTTTTACGCGGTGTATTTTAGATTTTACAACGTTAACTAACATGGTGTAAAAATAGGGTTTTTAATTTAGGGCAATATTGTCAATAAGTCTTACTTCTCCGGCAAATACAGCAATAAAAGCTCTGTATTTTTCGCTCTCTTTTTTTGTATTAGCGTGAGTTAAAGTAGATGCATTTGCAATTTCAAAATACTCCAATTGTAGATGCTCTTTATCTTTAAATTGATCTTTCACAAATTCTTGAACTTGATCAACAGTTTGGTCGTTAAAAAGGGCTTTAGCTTGCGTTAAAGTTTTATAAATAAATGGAGAAGCATTGCGCTGATCTTGAGTAAGCCTTTTGTTTCTAGAGCTTTCGGCTAGACCATCTTCGTGTCGGCTTATAGGACATCCGATTATTTTTACCGAAAGCGCTTCGATCGCTACTAACTTGTTTATGATTTGTAACTGCTGGTAATCTTTCTCTCCAAAAAATGCAAAATCAGGATTTACAATTTCAAATAGATAGTTGAGAACGGTGGCGACTCCTTCAAAATGACCGGGTCTAAAAGCGCCTTCCATGACCTGATCTAAGCCGTCAAAATTATAGTCAATAGATTCAACCTTAGAGCCGTAAATCGTTGTAGTGCTCGGGGTAAAAACGAGTAATTCAGGGTTTATTGATTCTAGGAATTCCAGATCTGCCTGCAAATCCCGTGGATAAGTCTCCAGATCTCTAGGATTGTTGAATTGTGTAGGGTTAACAAATATGCTTACTACAACAATATCACAATTTTTTAAAGCAAAGTTAAACAGGCTTGCATGCCCACGATGCAGAGCACCCATAGTAGGTACGAAACCTATTTTTGCGCCATTTTTTTTATGTTTTGCAACAGCAGCAGAAATTTCTGGTCTATTGGTATATACGTGCATCCGGATTTATTTAACAGGCGGCAAAATTACTATATTACTGGCAATCTGCATAAAATTTCGTAATTTTGCGTGTTTTTTAGCCTTAACAGAAACTTAGAAGCACATTTATGAAAAATAAGAGGATATTGTACGTATCATCTGAAGTTATTCCATATTTACCTGAGACAGAGATTGCATCCATGTCTTTTGAGGTACCGCAAATGGTCAATAGCAAAGGAGGTCAAATTAGAATTTTTATGCCTAGATACGGCAATATCAATGAAAGACGCCATCAGCTTCACGAAGTGATACGACTTTCAGGTATGAATCTAGTTATAAATGATTTTGATATGCCGCTTATCATAAAAGTAGCCTCTATACCTAAGGAACGTATACAGGTTTATTTTATAGATAACGAAGAGTATTTTAAGCGTAAAGCGACTTTTACTGACGAAGAAGGAAAACTTTTTGCAGATAATGATGAGCGTGCTATATTTTTTGCAAAAGGCGTTGTTGAAACTGTAAAAAAATTAAACTGGGCGCCAGATATTATTCATGTTCATGGTTGGTTAGCATCATTATTGCCGTTGTATTTAAAACAGTATTATGCAAGTGAGCCGTTGTTTAAGCAAAGTAAAATTGTGACTTCGGTTTACAATACAGGTTATGAAGGTGCGTTAAATGAGCAAATGATAGACAAAATTGCTTTTGACGGAATTGATAAAGAAGCTATTTCTGAATTAGAAAAACCTTCTTATGATAACCTGATGAAGGTAGCTATTAAAAATTCTGATGCTGCAATTATTGGTTCTTCAGATTTGAGAGAAGAGCTCACTGCATATTTGAATGCGACAAAAATTCCTGTACTGTCATATAAGAAAAAAGAAGAGTTCGCTCAAGCATATGAAGAGTTTTATACCACAAAGGTGTTAGACTAAAAATAAAAAAAAGAGAATGAAATTGAATACGGTGTTGACAAGAACATTAGGTGTACTAATGCTTCTATTTATCTTCTTTTCTTGCGAAGATGATATACAAGGAATAGGTAGTGGGCTGGTGGATGAAAGTAACTTTACTTCTGGTAGTGAGACTTATCCTGTAGTAGCTTATAGTGAGCGTTTCTTTGATTCTGTGGGAGTTCAAACAAATGGATTTGGGTCAGGAGCCTTAGGTTTTTATTTAGATTCCATTTATGGTACAACAAAAGCTTCTACATTAAGTCAGGTTGATTTAAGTGTTTATAACTCAACATTTGGTACTAATCCTGTTATTGATTCTGTAGTTTTTGAAATGCCTTACTTCAGTACACAGGGTACTAATAGTGATAAAGAGACTATATATAGATTGGATTCGGTTTATGGTTCTGATCCTATTAAATTAACGGCTTTTAGATCTTACTATTTTTTAAATAGTAATAGTACTCCTGACTTAGAAAATGGAGCGGTTTATTATTCTGATGATATAGCTGAATTTAATGGTGTAGAGGGTGATACTATTTTCAGCGAAACCTTTACGCCTTCAAATGATCCTTTTGTTGCTGTAGTGCCAGCTGATACTGAAGATCAAGATGATAGCAGAACTACGCTTTCACCACGATTGCGCCTGCGTTTAGACCAGAATTCTTATGGAGAGACGTATTGGCAAACTAATATTTTAGATAGAGGAGGTGATGATGAGTTGTTTAATGCAAATGCCTTTAGGAATTATTTTAGAGGGATTTATTTAAAAGCAGAGCCTGTAGAGAATACAGGAAGTTATTTTCTTTTTGATAAGTCAAATACTAATATTGTAATTTATTACAAAAATGGAGCGGAAGCTTCGCGCAGGTCAGCAAGTTTGACGCTATCTTTTAGTGGAGGTTCTGTAATTGGTTATGAGAATGATTTTAATGCTTCGATTAAAGCTGAACTTACCGATATAGATAAAGAAAATGGTGAAGAAAATCTTTATTTAAAAGGTGGTCAGGGTAGTATGGCAGTTATAGAATTGTTTGGTCCTGATGATAACAATGATGGCATTCCAGATGATTTAGCTTTTATGCGTACTGAGCAACGCTTGATTAGAGAGGCTAACTTGGAGTTCTTTGTAGATCAAGATAAGATAGCTTCTTTTGCGGGGGCTTCTGTTTCAGAGCCAGAACGTATTTATATCTATAATTTAGAAACGAATCAGCCTTTAGTAGATTTTTCTGCAGATGCGACAGCTGGTTCTACAGGTGCAATTACAGCAGTTGGAACTACGCATTTAGGTCCTTTAACCAGAACCGAAACCGGCGAAGGCATTAGTTATAAGATAAGAATTACTGAATATCTAAAAAGGCTGTTAGATGAAAATAATGATGCTCCGGTAACAAAACTAGGAGTTGTAGTAAGTCAGAATTTGCTTTCAACAGCTACAGGAAGCATAGAAGGTAAGTCAACTTCAGATATTCCTAACCGAGTACCTTATTCGTCGATTATTTCTAATAGAGGCACTATTCTTTATGGAAGTTCTGAAAGTGTTCCTGAAACCAAACGACTTAAACTAAAAGTTTTTTATTCAGAAGCATCTAATTAAATTTTATGTGTGGAATTGTAGGTTACATAGGTCATAGACAAGCATACCCGATAGTTATAAAGGGTTTGCAACGACTGGAGTATCGTGGTTATGATAGTGCCGGGGTAGCGGTTTATGATGGTGAGAACATTCAGCTCTGCAAAACAAAAGGTAAAGTAGATGATTTAAAAACTAAAGTTGAAACTTCAATAAATCCTAAAGGTACTTTAGCTATTGGTCACACACGCTGGGCGACTCACGGGGTTCCTAATGATGTGAATTCGCATCCACATTATTCAAATTCCGGAGATCTTGTGATCATTCACAATGGTATCATCGAAAATTATGATGCCATAAAGCAAGAACTTACGAAGCGTGGTTACACCTTTCAATCGGATACAGATACTGAGGTTCTGGTGAATCTTATTGAAGATGTGCAGATCAAGCAAGGGGTTAAGCTGGGTAAAGCGGTTCAAATTGCCTTAAACGAAACTGTTGGTGCTTATGCGATTGCAGTTTTTGATAAGAAAAAGCCTAACGAAATTGTGGTTGCCCGGTTAGGTAGCCCGTTAGCAATAGGTATAGGCGAAGACGAATTTTTTATTGCTTCAGATGCTTCTCCTTTTATTGAATATACAAACAATGCGCTGTATCTTGAAGATGGTGAGATGGCTGTTGTGCGTAGAGGTAAAGAGATTAAAGTCTTTAATATTAAAGATGATGCGATTGTAAGTCAGCCGTACATTCAAGAATTAAAACTGAATCTTGAGCAAATTGAGAAAGGCGGTTATCCGCATTTTATGCTTAAGGAAATATACGAGCAACCTCAAGCTATTCGCGATACCTTTAGAGGTAGAATGCGCGAAAACAAGGGTATTATTAAGATGGCTGGTGTAGATGATCATATAGATAAATTTATCAATGCCAAGCGACTGGTAATTTTAGCTTGTGGAACTTCCTGGCATGCAGGTTTGGTAGCAGAATATATTATAGAAGAACTGGTGCGCGTTCCTGTAGAGGTAGAATATGCTTCAGAATTTAGATACCGCAATCCGGTTATTGAAAAAGATGACGTTGTTATCGCGATTTCTCAAAGTGGAGAAACAGCAGATACGATGGCGGCTATGAAGCTGGCTAAAGAAAAAGGAGCCTTTGTATTTGGAGTGTGTAACGTTGTGGGTTCTTCAATTTCGAGAGAGGCACACGCTGGTGCATATACGCATGCGGGTCCCGAAATAGGTGTAGCTTCAACAAAAGCATTCACGACGCAAATTACAGTTCTTACGTTGTTAGGCTTAAAAGTAGCTAAAGCTAAAGGTCGAATTTCGACTTCAGATTTTCATATGCACTTAGAAGAATTGCGTTTGATTCCTGAAAAAGTAGAGGAGGCTTTAAAGAGTAATGATCACGTCAAAGAGATAGCAGGGGTTTATAAAAATGCATCAAACTGCTTGTACCTAGGTCGTGGATTTAACTTTCCTGTTGCTTTAGAGGGAGCGTTGAAACTTAAAGAAATCTCCTATATTCATGCTGAAGGTTATCCGGCTGCAGAGATGAAGCATGGTCCTATCGCTCTTATTGATGAGCAAATGCCAGTTGTGGTAATCGCTACCCGACGCGGACATTATGATAAAGTAGTGAGTAATATCCAAGAGATAAAGAGCCGAAAGGGTAAAATCATCGCCATCGTTACTCAAGGCGATGTTACTGTAAAAGAACTTGCAGATCACGTGATTGAGGTGCCAGAAGTAATGGATTCTATGTCTCCGTTATTAACTACTATCCCGCTTCAACTATTGTCTTATCACATCGCAGTAATGCTGGGTAAAAACGTAGACCAGCCGCGTAACTTAGCGAAGTCTGTTACAGTAGAATAGTTTCCTATCTATTAGTCTTTTCAAGATTTTATTTTATTTTTAATTTGCTGTGAGCCTGTTGTTTATAAAGGTAATAATGCTAGTTGGCTATGTTTTTTCAGAACTAAATAAATTCAATTAAAGTCTTTTAGGTTTTTAAATATTAAAAACTATCTTTGCACGACGAAAAAAACGAGGGATATTTATGTTCAATTTATTTTTTTCGACTACATATTTTGCTAAACATTAAATAGTTAAGAATGTCAAAAGTTACAGGTAAAGTTGCCCAGATTATCGGCCCTGTTGTAGATGTTGAATTTGCAAACAATGCAGATCTTCCTAAAATTTATGATTCGCTAGAAATTACTAAAGCAGACGGAAGCCTTTTAGTACTTGAGGTGCAATCTCACGTTGGTGAAAACACCGTTAGAACTATCGCGATGGATTCTGCTGATGGTTTGAGCAGAGGTACGGAAGTAGTTGCTACTGGTGCCCCTATTCAAATGCCAATAGGTGAGGATGTTTACGGGCGTTTATTTAATGTTATTGGCGATGCTATCGACGGTATTGGAAATCTTCCTAAAGCAGGAAAAGATGGACTTTCAATTCACCGCGAAGCACCAAAATTTGAAGATTTATCGACTTCTACAGAAGTTTTATTTACAGGTATTAAAGTAATCGACTTAGTTGAACCTTATGTAAAAGGGGGTAAAATTGGTCTTTTTGGAGGTGCAGGTGTAGGTAAAACAGTCTTGATTCAAGAGTTGATTAACAATATTGCAAAAGGTCACGGGGGTCTTTCTGTATTTGCCGGAGTAGGTGAGCGTACTCGTGAGGGTAACGATCTACTTCGTGAGATGTTAGAGTCTGGTATTATTAAATACGGTGAAGACTTTATGCATTCTATGGAAGAAGGTGGTTGGGATCTTACTAAAGTTGATAAGGCTGCTATGAAAGAGTCTAAAGCAACTTTCGTATTCGGTCAAATGAACGAACCTCCTGGAGCACGTGCTCGTGTGGCGCTTTCTGGTCTTACTATCGCTGAGTATTTCCGTGATGGAGCTGGAGACAGTCAAGGTAAAGATGTTTTATTTTTCGTAGATAACATTTTCCGTTTTACACAAGCGGGCTCTGAAGTATCTGCACTTTTAGGTCGTATGCCATCTGCGGTAGGTTATCAGCCTACACTTGCAACAGAGATGGGTGCGATGCAAGAGCGTATTACTTCAACTAAAAAAGGATCTATTACATCTGTACAGGCGGTTTACGTTCCTGCGGATGACCTTACTGACCCGGCACCGGCTACAACTTTTGCTCACTTAGATGCTACTACATCATTGTCTCGTAAAATTGCGGAATTAGGTATTTATCCTGCTGTTGATCCTTTGGAGTCTACATCAAGAATTATGTCTTCGGCTGTTTTAGGTGAAGCACACTATAACTGTGCACAACGAGTTAAAATGACCCTTCAGAAATACAAAGAATTGCAAGATATTATTGCGATCCTTGGTATGGAGGAACTTTCAGAAGAAGATAAATTGGTCGTAAGTCGTGCACGTCGTGTACAACGTTTCTTATCTCAACCTTTCCATGTAGCTGAGCAATTTACCGGCTTACAAGGAGTGCTTGTAGATATTAAGGATACTATTAAAGGTTTTAATATGATTATGGATGGTGAATTAGACCACCTTCCTGAAGCAGCTTTCAATCTTAAAGGTACTATTGAAGAGGCTATTGAAGCTGGAGAGAAAATGCTTGCTGAAGCGTAATTAGTTGCAGCTTTCATTTCCGTGAAGACGGAAATCTCATCGTATTGATTTGAATAGTTTTCCGCCTACGTGGAAAAGATAAATGAAAAATTTATGCATTTAGAAATAGTAAGTCCTGAAGCTACTTTATATAGCGGAGAAGCAACTTCGGTTATCGTACCTGGTACAGATGGTGCATTTCAGCTTTTAGACAATCACGCGCCTATCGTTTCAATTCTTATGGAAGGTATTGTGAAAGTTAAAGGAGCAACGCTTTCCGATAAGGCTAAAAAACATTTTACTGCCGGAAAAGATGCTGGTGAAATTACGCTAGCTATTAAGTCCGGAACTGTAGAAATGAAGGATAATAAAGTAATTGTTTTGGTTGATTAGTATGCTTTAACCAAAGCTTAAGATAGAAAAGTCCCTGTTTTGTTTTAAAGCAGGGACTTTTTTGATTTAATTACTTTTGTTTACAACAGATTTATTATTTGGATTAAGGAAGTGCTTTAATAAAAAATAGCCTATAATACCTGCAATTAAAGAACCTAAAAGAATACCTATTTTTGAAGGTACCAGCAAACTGTTTTCTCTAAAAGCGAGTTCGCCTATGAATAAAGACATCGTAAATCCGATAGCTCCAAGAAAAGAGATGCCTAGTAATTGCTTTAAATCTACTCCCTTAGGTAAAATTGCCAATCCAAGCTTGCAGCTCAGATAACTAAAAGTAAATATTCCCACTACTTTGCCTACCACCATAGAAATGGCAATATTTGAGATTAATGCTTGATGTGTTAGTGCATTTAAATCGATTTTAATACCAGCATTCGCCAGCGCAAAAATAGGCATGATGACCACAGATACCCAGCCGCTTAGCGCATGTTCTAATCGCTCTAAAGGAGATTGAATTTTTTTCGTCAATTTATCAGTATCTTTTACTGCTGATGTTTGTTCTGGGGAAAGAGCAAGCGCGTTCTTTACTTCACTTTCTTTAAAAGCCTCTGTTGCCTTTTTCGTTTTTGAAATAAACTTTTCAGGTTCTGTCATTCGGATTGTAGGAATCACCAAAGCCATTAGCACTCCGGCAATCGTAGGATGGATTCCTGATTTTAAAAACAAAATCCAGACTACGACACTGCCCGTTAAAAGTAAATAGTTTGAATAAAATCCAATCCGAGATAAGATGGCAAAAATGCCGATAATTCCGCAGCCTATAATTAAATAATTGAGCTGTAAGTTTTCAGCATAAAAGAATGCAATTATTAGGATGGCACCTATATCATCTATAATCGCAAATGCAGTCAGAAATATTTTAAGTGACAGTGGAACTCGTTTTCCCAAAAGACTTAAAATACCAAGCGAAAAAGCGATATCTGTAGCCATAGGTATTCCCCAGCCGCGAAGAGTGCTATCTTGATTATTGAGAATTAGAAATAATGTAATAGGTACAAGAATGCCTCCAATCGCTGCAAAAATGGGCATGGCTGCTTTGTTGAGGGTAGATAGCTCACCGGCTAAAACTTCTCTTTTAATCTCCAGACCTACGTAAAAGAAAAAGATGGTCATCAGACCATCATTAATCCATAAATAGAGAGCTTTGCTAATTGCAAAGTTAGATTCTGTAAAACCAATTGTAAAGTTTTCCTGAAAAAGCTTGAAATAACTTTCAGACCAAGGCGAGTTTGCCCATACTAGTGCTAAAACAGTACATCCTATAAGTATAAAACTTCCATAGGAGGACGTCTTTATAAAGTGCTTGATCGGATTGTATTTTACAGCCAAAATTGAACTATTTTTCTACAAGTTATAACTTGAAATCCTTTTAAAAGAAGGTTTTAGAAAACTATAAGAGGTGTCTTGTTATTTTAGCCTTTTTTCGGGGTAGCGTTTTTAGAGGAAATATCTATAAATTAAAAGTAGTTTGCGTGTGTAAACAAGTAATGTTTTTATTGTTCAAACACCGCGACTGCCCGTACCGGAGATCCGGTACCGCCCTTTATCTTTAAAGGAAGTGCAATAAACTGAAACCTTCCGCGACCTAACAGCTTGTAAAGATTAACCATATTTTCATAATGCGTAAAGCCAAGTTCTCCGCAAATTTTATGCACCTCGGTATTTGAAATTTTAGGTACACCGGGAGACATGGTTTCCACACCAAAAGCAGCAATTTTTAAATCACCTAAATACCGAGCAGCTTCAGCAGTTAGACCTGGTCCTTTGTTCCAGTTTTCGGTATTGAAATGGTTTCGATAATGATCGGTATAAAGGAGTACAGTGTCTCCTTTTTTGATAGTTATATCAGCAATTTTGCAGGCTTGTTTAATTTCTTCAGCAGTAATTAATTCTTGAAGTTTTTTATGCGAAAAATCAAGACATATTCCTTCAGTAAAAAATATAGAGAGTGGCATCTTGTCTATAGACTGCCCTATATTTTTACGATCCATATGATTGAGTGCGTCTACGTGAGTACCGGTATGCTCTCCCATGGATAGCTTGTAAACGCTTGGCGTTTGTGTTGTGGGGTTCTCATCACCATCCCACTGCTCGTGCGTAGCATAAACCTCCATAGAGACAGCAGGCAAGCTTTTATAAACCGGCATGCCGTCATATATTTCCTGGCTAAGATCTATTATTTCTTTGCCAACCATGCTTCTCTCGCTTTTAATGCTTCTTTTTTATTTTTTTCTGAAAAATCAATGCTATACGTTGGGTCTGTTGCTAAACGAACCGTAGTTTTCTTTTCGTTTCCAAAACGAATAAAAATTACTTCGAGGATGTCGTTTATAGATTTATCAGCTAGTAACGCATTGAATGCCTCTTTTGAATCCATTACGGTTCCGTCTATGCTTGTAATTAGATCACCTTTGTCCAGACCTGCTGCATATGCCGGACTGCCTCTAAACGTGTTTCTGGAGATTTCTAACCCGGTTTCCGTCTCTTTTAAAGATGTGCCAAAATAAGCCTTCTCTGCAGCTTGGTTGAGTGTAAGCCCCACTTGCTTTAAGAGTGTATTATAATCTGGCATCTCACTCTTGTAGATGTATTGCTGAAAGAAATTTTCAGCGAAATCTGTACCGGCATATGCGCTTAAGGTATTTTCGATATCTTCAACAGTATAAGCAACTTCAGTTTTTCCGAAGCGTTTCCACATCAACTGCATAAAATCGTCCAGATTTAAATCATTTTGGCGTAAGCTGAGATCTAAAGCTAGGCCTAAAACGCTTCCGTAGGAATAATAGGAGATAAACATATTCTCATGATTTACAGGATCTACAGCAGTAGCAGCATCTACAAAAGGAGCCTGATTACTCATCTCGATGGGGTTGAAGTATTGCAAAGCTGGTGAATTCCAAACATAATTAAAAGTACCGTTAAGGCCTTTTATATAATCTTCTGCAGTGATAATTCCTGCACGTTCTAAAATAAGATTGGTATAGTAACTGGTGAATCCTTCAGCAAACCAGAGCGAGTTGCTCATATTGGCTTTATCAAAACGAAAAGGCTCTAAATCAGCCGGACGAATGCGCTCCACATTCCAGCTGTGAAAAAATTCGTGCGAAACGGTGCCGATGTTGCCTTTCATTCCGCCATTAGCGAGTGTTTCGGTATCGGTTAGAATCGTACTATTGCGGTGCTCCATTCCGTCACCGGAAACATTCGGCATATAGCACGCTAGAAACGTATAGATACCATAATCGTATTTAGGCAATTCGCCAAAAACGGCTTCTTCCTGCAAAACAATTTTTTGAACTTTATCCCAGTATGCATCAAACTCGGCTTCAGTACCCGGGTCGTGCAATACAAATTTTATCGTTTGTCTGCCTACTATAAATTTCCGCTCTTTAAAGTTGCTTATTTCGGTGGGGCTGTCCATAAAATAATACAGATTAGGCGCATAAAACGTATTCCCTTCCTCGTGTTTAAGCTGGGTTGCTACTTTCCAGCCCAGGTCCTTGCGGGCGTTGAATGTGATTTTGATGGGGCGTTCCTGTAAGTCTTCGGCATACATAAAGGTTGCCGGCATATTCAGGTGGGCATGGGTAAGGTCAACCTGAGAATAGGTGCCGCCGCCCCGGTTGGCAAACAGAATATATTCCACATTGATGGTTCCGTCTGTATTGCTGATGATCCAGCTATAGGGATCGTCGCGTTGGACCTCAAGCGGTTCTCCGGCTCCGTTTGTGGCTTTTAAACCGTAAACGTTTTTGGCAAACTCGTGAATCGCATAGCGCCCCGGAGAAGACCGACTCATCTGCACGCGCAACGTGTTTGATTTAATATGCGGAAAAGTCACCTGTACCACAGCCTCGTGGTGCACGGCGTTGTCAAATGAGATTTCGTAAAAATTGGTTTGAGCCTGAAGAGAAAGGCTGATAAGAAGAAAGGTAATCCAGAGTTTCATAAATAATAAGGTCTTTAAAAAGTAAAGATAAGGATATCACTCCTTTTAAAACCTCTTAATTACTTTCCCCTCCTTGTGAGGGGTTAGGGGAGGAAAAAGCCAAAATATCCCCCGGCTGACAGTCTAAAGCTTCACAGATCGCTTCCAGAGTTGAAAATCGTACCGCTTTGGCTTTGCCCGATTTTAAGATGGAAAGATTGGCTTCGGTGATGCCCACGATTTCCGCGAGTTCTTTGCTCTTCATATTGCGATCTGCCAATACCTGATCTAAGTTGATGATGATGGGCATAGCTAGACGGTTAAATCATTTTCTTCTTTTAAGGCTAAAGCTTTTTTGAAACCATCGCTTAGTAGAAGAAAGAAAATACCAACTACAAAACAGGGAATGCCGAGTATTAATAGATTGGGAATAAATAAGATAGAAATTATTTGAAGAAAATCTAAGTTGTCGAGTTTATCTATGGTTCGACTTAAGACAATTATAATCCCTAAGATATTAAATAGAATTCCAATATTTTTACTTTTAAAAATAGCTTCATTTGAAAAAAGTCTATTGTCTCTTATTATACTGCCAAACTTGCGAAATTGGTAAAGTATAAATGTTAGGAATAAAAGGAAAATGATGAAAGAAATTTCGTAAGTGATCGAATTAGTTGTTTCAGATTTTAGAATTTCCGGTATAACATTTGAGAAAACAGTTATTATAACCTGATATATAGTAATAAGAGCAATTATATAAAATAATATATCAAGTAAAACTTTGAATAATTTACCAAGATTCATAATTGTGTATTGATTAAGATTGATGTATATGGATTATACCGTTAAATCGTTTTCTTCTTTTATGGCTAAAGCTTTTTTGAAAGCGTCACTGAGTAATAAAAACAGTACACCTACAATCAGCAGAAATAAAAGCAAATTGAAATTAGACGAGCCAAAAGTTACGCTGATTTTACCCTCATAAGAAAATAGCGAATTTATACCGATAAAAATAAGAGAGCCTAAAGCACAGGCCGTAAAGAAGGTTCCGGTTTTGTGTGTGCGCTTGACCACTTCCTGCGAAAACAGCTTGTTTTTAAGCAATAAACCGGCAAACTTGCGCATTTGATAAAGTCCAGCAAAAAATAGCAGGAACAAGGCAAAGAATCCCATACTAAACAACAAGGCCTTGCCGCTAAAACCATTTTCGACGTAGGGTATGTTTACGTTAATTATCGTCTGTTCCGGGAACATCAAAACATACAGGATGGTCCCCGGAAAGAATACCACAATTGGTACCATCAGGTAAAAAGCCAGATCGATAAGGCGCTTAAAGAAGGTGTTGAGATTCATAGTTTTAATAATGAGTTACACCAATGCTGATTTCATCTGCAATTAGAGCCATCGCTCCTAAAATAACAACCAGCGAAATAGCCAGAGCAAGTAGTGTTTTTTTAGTTTTCATAATTTAAATAATATCGTTTTACGATAACAAATATAGATTAATTATTGAAAAACAATAATTTTATTTCGTTTTTTTGTTTCTTGTCAAGCTGTATCTTTGCCATCATGTTACCTAAAAAACTACAGCATAAACTAGAGCAGCGTAAGCAAAACAAGGCTTTACGGAAACTGAAGACATCCGTTGAAGGTTTGGTAGATTTTTCCTCAAACGACTATCTGGGTTTCGCTAAAAATCAAGCTATTTTCTTCCGCGCAGGTGAAATCCTCAAAACACATAATTTGGAGTATAACGGTGCAACCGGTTCTCGTTTGCTATCGGGTAATCACAAGTTGTATGCTATTATCGAAGATTTTATTGCTAAAACCCATCAGGTAGAAGCTGCACTTATTTTTAACTCAGGATATGATGCCAATGTGGGTTTTTTCAGCAGCGTGCCCCAGCGGGGTGATGTGATTTTGTATGATGAATATATTCATGCCAGCATTCGTGACGGTATTCAAATGAGTCACGCAAAGGCTTATAAATTCAAGCATAATGATTTGGAAGATCTTGAGCGGCTCTTAGCTAAACATGATGAGATGCTGAAGCAAGTTCAGCATGACAATTCAGTTATTTACATCGTCACCGAATCGGTTTTCTCAATGGATGGCGATACTCCAGATCTCAATACAATGGTCGATTTATGCGAAAAATATAATGCAAATTTTATAGTTGATGAAGCCCATGCTGTTGGCGTTTTTGGGACTGGTTTGATTGATTGTCTGGGACTCGGGCAGCGCGTTACGAGGTTGGTAACTTTTGGGAAAGCAACGGGTTGCCATGGTGCTGCAATTTTAGGTTCAACCGATTTAAAAGAATATCTCGTTAATTTTGCACGGAGCTTAATTTATACAACGGCTCTTTCTCCGCATAGTGTAGCAACTATCTTAGCTTCTTATGACCATGCAGCGCGTGAAGCAAAGAAGCCACAATCAGATTTAATTAAGCTCAACGAAAACATTCAATATTTCCGTAAAGAAATCAAAGAAAAAAAACTTCAGAGCTATTTTATTTCCAGTGATTCTGCTATTCATTCTGCGGTTATTCCTGGTAATGTGCAGGTAAAAGCAATTGCTCAAGAGCTTAGTGATGCTGGTTTTGATGTAAAAGCCATTTTGTCTCCAACCGTTCCGGCTGGTGAGGAGCGTTTGCGCTTTTGTCTGCACAGTTACAATACCCAAAGCGAAATAGAAACCGTACTTGAGCTTCTTGCAAAATCTTTAAAGGGATTCTCTACAGATTAAACTTGCAGTAGTACCTTTGCAAGCACTATGAAAAAACAGACTTTTTTTATAACCGGTATTTCTACCGAAGTAGGAAAAACAGTAGCTTCGGCAATAGTTACCGAAGCTTTAGAAGCCGATTACTGGAAGCCTATTCAAGCGGGTGATTTAGACGATTCTGATACCCATAAGGTTAAGCGGTTTATCAGTAATACTAAAACGCATTTTTTTGAAAATGCCTTCAGTTTACAAACACCGATGAGTCCACACGCAGCTGCAGCTATTGATGGGGTTTCTATTAAAACTTCAGCAATACAAAGACCAGAAACCGATAATCATTTGGTTATTGAAGGAGCAGGCGGACTGCTGGTCCCTATAAGTGAAGAGGAAACCATATTAGATTTGATTCAGCCGGAAGATAAAGTGATCGTGGTTTCTCGTCATTATCTGGGGAGCATCAATCACACCTTACTTACTATAGATAAGCTTAAACAGGCAGGTAAAGCCATTCACGGAATCCTTTTTAGCGGCGAAGAGCATTCCACAACCGAATCGGTCATTGCAAAAATGAGCGGAGTTCGCATTTTAGGTCGAATCGATGAAGAGCCGTATTTTGATAAAATGGTAGTGAAAGAATATGCTGAACTTTTGAAGGAGAGTTTGCTCTAGAAAAAGGTTTGTCGTCACCCTGAACTTGTTTCAGGGTCTCACAAGCTAGGTTTTAGAATTGGGTCTTGATTTTTAAGTTATAAACAAAGTTTGAAGCTATGCAAAATAGTTATGTTTATATAGTAACGAATTCTTATAGAACAACTTTTTATATTGGTGTGACCTCAGACTTAAAGCAGCGTGTGTTAGATCATCTAGAGAATAAAGGGTCTAAATTTACTTCGAAATACAATCTACATGACTTAATCTATTTTGAACAATTTACAAGCATTGACCAAGCAATTTTAAGAGAAAAGCAATTGAAAAACTGGAGAAAGAGTTGGAAATTAAATTTGATTAAGGAGAAGAATCCAACACTTCAAACCTTAAATATTTTTGAGTAGGTACCTCTATCTCAGATGCGATGCTGAAACAAGTTCAGCATGACGCCGAATAAATAAAACGCAGGCATATACGAATTTTAAACTTTGAATTTTGAATCTAACCGAACGCGATAAAAAACACATCTGGCATCCGTTAACGCAGCACAAATTGCATCCGGAATCGAAACCGATTGTTAAGGCAAAAGGTGCTTTGTTGTATGATGAAGATGGGAGAGAATATGTAGATGCGATTTCATCCTGGTATACGGCGATGTATGGGCATTGCAATGATTTTATCATTGAACGTGCGCACCAACAAATGCAGCAATTGGATCAGGTTATTTTTAGCGGATTTACCCACGAGCCCGCTGTTGAGCTTTCAGAAAAATTAATAGCGATTCTTCCTGAAAATCAACAGAAGTTGATGTTTAACGATAATGGTTCTACGTCTACGGAGATCGGGATTAAAATGGCATTGCAGTTTCACCACAACAAAGGCCAAACGCGCAAGACACTTCTGGCTTTTGAAGAAGGTTTCCATGGTGATACATTAGGCGCAATGTCTGTAAGTGGCTTGTCGGTTTATAACGGTCCGTTCGAGGAGTTTTTTATAGATGTAAAACGCATCCCGTTGCCTAACGGTGAAAATGAAACAGCAATTTTAAAAGCTATAGAATCTTTTCACGCCGAAACGCCGTTAGCCGGATTTATCTATGAGCCGCTCGTACAAGGCGCTGCCGGAATGAAAATGTATCAGGCAGCACATTTAGAACCTATTTTGCAAAAGTGTAAAGAACTTGGGATTATTTGTGTTGCAGATGAAGTGATGACGGGATTTGGTAAAACCGGAAGCTTTTTTGCTTCAGACCATGTTGCTGTAAAACCCGATGTGATGTGCTTGTCAAAAGCACTTACTGCCGGTTTGGTTCCTATGGGAATCACGACTTGTACGCAGGAAATTTACGATGCATTTTATGACGATGATATTGGTAAAGGCTTATTTCACGCGCATACGTATTCGGCTAATCCTATTGCCTGTGCAACCGCCATTGCCGGGATAGAATTGCTACAGTCTGAAGAAATTCAATCAAATATTAAACAGATAGAAAGCTGGCACCAGCAGTTTGCAGAAGAAATAGCAAAACATCCCAAAGTGCGTGTGACGCGTCAGCAAGGTGTGATTTTTGCGCTAGAATTGGCCATTGAGATGGAGCGTTATGGCGATCTTAGATATAAAATCTATGAGTTTTGTATGGCAGAAGGTGTGTATTTGCGACCTTTGGGCGCGACCATTTATATTCTGGCACCATACATTACTACAAAAGCACAAGTGGAAAAAATTTATAGGGCTATTAGGAAAGTGTTGGATACGTTTTAATAATCTCCCTGACCCAATTGATTTTCCCTCAGATCAATGGTTTCTCCAGTTTCATCAATGTAGATTTCAAAAACCTCATAAACCGTATCATCGTCGCTTCCGGAAGTTTTTACAGTAAGTGTAGCTTCACCATTTGGGCCTTTAATCGGTATCGTTGCTTCAGAAGTTTTGTGGCCGTTGTTGTATTTTACATTGTAGTTAGAGCCAAAAGTTCTTTTCTCAATAGGTTCACCTAGGGCTTCGATTACTTTAGCATTGTTTTGTACAAGTTCAAAAGCTTCATCTCCACCAGATCCAGATTTTACAGCACTAAAAAAGCTGAAAAAAGCTCCGCCAATTAAGATGATTCCTAGGAGAATTACGGTAAAGCAACCGCCTACAGGGACTACCCATTTCCAGTTGCGGGACCACCAGCTGCGTTCTTCGTTTTCTAATTCGTTCATTGTTTGATTTTTGAACTGTGAAGCTAAGAATTTTCTGGATAAAGATGCATATTTAAGATTTTGTCCGTTACCGAAATATTAATTTTGCTTGATAAAATAGATTTTGATGTTAAGAGATTGTCTTAGAAAAGAAAGTCTTTTAAGACGTGTTTTTTTAAGTGTTCTACTGAATTAGAAATCAAAAAAATAAATTTGAAACAACCTATTTCTATAACCGGAATTTCAGCAATTTCAGCAGAAGAAAGTAATACATCTGTGGGATCTCATGCTTTATGTTTTGATGATAAATTAGAAGCCTGGGTAGGAAAACTTCCTGAAAAAACCTTAGCTGAAATTGAAGCTATGCGTGATGAAAATCGTAATTATCAGGCTTTAGACGCTTCGGTTTTATACGCTATGTATGTTTCGCGATTAGCAGTAAAACAATCCGGTTGGGATGCGAATTCTGATTTTGGAATAAACATCGGTTCCTCACGTGGAGCCACTCAGCTTTTTGAAAAATATTACGATGCATTTTTAGAAACCGATAAAAGTGAGACCCTAGCTTCTCCCACTACAACATTGGGTAATATTTCATCTTGGGTCGCTCAGGATTTACAAAATAATGGCCCGGATATTTCTCATTCAATTACCTGTTCTACCGCATTACACGCGGTGCTTAATGGAGTTGCGTGGTTGCAATCCGGGATGTGTAGAAAGTTTTTAGTAGGCGGTAGTGAAGCGGCTTTAACGCCATTTACCATTGCGCAAATGAAAGCTATCAAAACCTATACGAGAGCTTCTGTTGATGCTGAATTTCCGTGTTTGGCATTAGATTTGGGTAAGACCGAAAACACGATGGTTTTGGGTGAAGGAGCGGCAGCGGTTTGTTTAGAAATCGGAAAAAAAGAAAATGCATTAGCTTACATCAACGGAGTAGGTTATGCTACCGAAAAGCTGAAGCATGCGGTTTCAATTTCTGCGGAAGCTACCTGTTTTCAAAAGTCGATGAAGATGGCGATTGAAGATGCTTTTGGAGAAACTGGAAATGATGGGATTTCCGCATTCGCAGAAATTGATAAAAGCAAAGGTTCCCTCTTAACCTTCGCGGAAATGACTAAAAATGTTGATGCGATTGTGATGCATGCTCCGGGAACAATTGCCGGAGATCAAACAGAGTATAAAGCCATTCAAAAAATTTTTGGTTTAAATCTTCCGTTATTAACAACTAATAAATGGAAAATAGGACACACCTTTGGTGCCAGTGGCCTACTCAGTTTTGAGGCTGCTGTGCGCATGCTGCAAAGCGGAGAATATGAAGAAGTCCCTTTTATTTCGCAGCAGGCACAACCTAAAAAATTAAATACTATATTAGTAAATGCAGTTGGTTTTGGAGGAAATGCTGTGAGTATTTTGATTACCAGAACTTAGTTTTTCGCAATTATAAACATCAGATTTAGTATTTTTGAAACCGCTACTGGCGATATAGAATTGCTTTTTCTAAAATGAAGAAAATATCTTTTTGCTAAAGATTTAAAAAAAGACCCATGAAACACGATTGGACCCGCGAGGAAATCCTCGATATATACAATAAACCTTTAATGGAGTTGCTTTATGAAGCTGCTACAGTTCACCGGGAATATCATGACCCAAATACGGTTCAGGTTTCGACCTTACTTTCTATAAAAACAGGAGGCTGCCCTGAAGATTGTGGGTATTGTCCGCAAGCCGCTCGATATCATACTGATATAGAAGGCAATGATTTGATGGGTGTTCAGCAGGTAAAAGCGCAGGCTTTACGCGCAAAAGCTTCAGGAAGTTCGCGCGTGTGTATGGGAGCGGCCTGGAGAAATGTAAAAGACGGTCAAGAATTTGATCAAGTTTTAGAAATGGTGCGAACCATTAATAAACTCGATATGGAGGTTTGCTGCACATTGGGTATGATTACCGAAAATCAGGCACAACGTCTTGCAGAAGCTGGTTTGTATGCGTACAATCACAACTTAGATACTTCAGAAGATTATTATAAAGATGTGATTTCTACCCGTGCTTTTCAAGATCGTTTAGATACGATAGGGAACGTACGTAAGACCAACGTTACGGTTTGTAGTGGTGGAATTATAGGAATGGGAGAAAAAGTGGAAGATCGTGCCGGAATGCTAGTAGCTCTTGCTACTTTAGATCCGCAGCCAGAGAGTGTTCCTATTAATGCATTAGTGGCAGTTGAAGGTACACCTATGGAAGATATTGAACCTATTTCTATTTGGGAAATGGTACGTATGGTGGCAACTACGCGTATTGTAATGCCACAAACACAAGTGCGACTGAGTGCAGGACGCACGCAAATGAGCAGAGAAGGGCAAGCCATGTGTTTCTTTGCCGGAGCCAACTCTATTTTTGCCGGAGACAAGTTGTTGACGACTCCTAATCCTGATGTAAATGAGGATATGGAAATGTTTAAAATGCTTGGATTGAATCCGCAGGCTCCTTTTGTCAAGAAGTCACAACCAGAAACAGTTGAAGCTGCTGAGTCTAAACATTTGCCTAAAGGTGAAAAGCCAAAATGGTCAAGACCAGGACACACAATTCCGCGTAACGAAGAAGCTAAAGCAAAGGCAAAAGCTTAATTTAATTTACAGCATACTTGAAACTTACCGAAATACATAGGGTAAAGAATATTACCAAAGAGGAGTTTGTTAAGAATTACCTCAAGCCGCAAAAACCGGTTGTAATCGAAAATCTTATAGGGGATTGGCCTGCTTATGACAAGTGGAGTTTAGATTATATCAAAGAGATTGCCGGTAATAAAGAAGTGCCTTTGTATGATGATCGCCCGGTAACACACGAAGATGGTTTTAATCAGGCGCATGCTAAAATGAAAATGGCAGATTATGTTGATTTGCTAAAGCGTGAACCTACTAATTACCGTATTTTTCTGTATAATATTATGAAGGAAGTACCTTCGTTAAAGAAGGATTTTAAGTTTCCTAAAATAGGTTTAAGACTTATTAAGCAAATTCCGATGGTGTTTTTTGGAGGTGAAAACTCTAAAGTATTTATGCACCATGATATTGACTGGGCAAATATTTTGCACTTTCATTTCCACGGAAAAAAACAGTGTATTTTATTTCCGCCAGATCAGACCGAAAACTTATATAAAGTACCGCATTCGCTCATAACCAGAGAAGATATCGATTTTGATAATCCGGATTTTGATAAATTTCCGGTATTGAAAAAGGCTGAAGGTCTGGTTTGTAGTTTAGAACACGGAGAGGCTTTGTATATGCCAGAGGGTTATTGGCATTATATGAAGTATTTAACGCCTGGTTTTAGTATGAGTCTTCGTGCATTGCCACGTAAGCCCAAGCACCTCTTAAAAGCGGTTTATAACGTTTTTATTATGCGCCATTTTGATAATCTGATGCGTCGCAGAAAAGGGCAGGCATGGATTGATGAGAAAAATGAGCGCGCGATTGCAGAAACTCATAAAAGGCACGGGTTGGCGGTTTAAAAACGCAATTTGAAATACAGCATAGCGTATCTAGGTATTGAAGTGTAAACTAAATCATTGCGTTGATAGTCTGAAACGGAGCTAAACGTATACATTTCTGTATTCCATAAATTTTGGGCTTGAAAACCAAACAAATAGTCTTTTTGCTTAGGGCGGTATTCTAAATTAATACTGCTGGTTTCATAAAATTGATCATTAACTACAAAGCCTTCTAGTTTGATATTCCCAAAAATACGGTCGTAGAGTTTTACAATGGTTTCGATTTCGGCATTGTATATGGTATTTGAATTAGATACCGCTCCTAGATTGCTTCGGCTTCTATTGAGACCTCCTGTAAATTTGAAATTAAAGGCTCCGCGCCAATACGTTGTTCCTCTAAAATAATAGTTTTCGCTATTGTTTTCTACATCAAAAAAGGAGCCGTTCAATACCAAGGGATTCTTAAGGGTAGATTGATTGACACCTATTTTGAATGACATATTAAGGGGAGCTATATATGTAGTAAAGCCTGCTCGTGCTGTAAAGAGACTACTTCCGGGAGCATAAATTAATTGAGAACTATTGAGATTTTCACTTAGCGAACTTATGGAACTCAAGTTTCGCTCAAATTCAGAATAAGCCAAGCCGGCTTCTATCAGGATTCGTTTTTTCTTTTTGCTTAAAATGTAGGAAAAGGCATATTGATTACGAGGTAAGGGTTCTATATGTTCAAGCCCTTTTTTTAGACTTCGGTAATTATACACTAAAGCCGTTGGAGTTAGATCATTGAGTTCGGGGAGGTCCGTATTTCTGTTATAGGAAAGTGAGAAACTACCAAAGGGATTATTGGTAAGGCGTAAACGTACTTTCGGATTGAAAAAGAGATAATTGCTTGCCGTAAGTTGGTTATTAAAGTTGATGTTTTTTAATTCCAGTTTTGTAGAAAGGAACAGGGTTTCTGCAATCAAGGCATATTGCCCTTTAATTCTTGCAAAGGCCTCTGTGCTTTTAAGTGTAGTCTCGCCCGACAGGGAATCGATTACCGGGCTTTGAGCAACTCGTGAATTGTAATCAAGATCCTGAGCTGTGTTGATTATGCCTCCTCCCAGACTATAAGAGAATTCATTGATCTTAAAAATCACATTGCTCTCAAAACCCTGATAATTATTTAGGTTGCTGGTTGTAGTAAATAGATTTTTACTTTGAATGGTATCTAGCGTGTTGGGTGTAATACTGAAATTCTGAGTTCTGTTTTCATGACCGCTAAATGCATAAAGAGCCAAGGCTCCATTTTTTATTTTTTTGGTGTAACGCAAGTGAATTGCGCCCGAATTCTGCTCCGTTATTAAGTTCTGAAGGATTAGGTTTTGATTATTGAACAAAAGGCGATTCTCTGCTAGATTACCAGATATAGAGAAAGTAGTCTGTAAGGTAATGTAGTTATTCTTACCTATAGGGTGGCGAAGTTCTAAATCTTCAGTAAGGTTAGTGTTTTTAAAATCAAACTGATTATTTTCTGAAAATTGAATCGTTTCATCAGCTAAAAAAAAGCGTGTTTGCTGCTCATAACTTTTATCTAAACGATCCTGAGATACAACTAGCGAATTTCTCAATTTGGTATTTTTCCAGATTGTTTTATTGCCCAGAAGGTTTGAGCTGATACTTTTATTCGCCACATAAAAAGGGGCATCAATAAGCATTGAACTACCGGAAAGACTAAGAATAGCAGGGAAATCAGCCTCATAATCCTCATCAAAGTCATTAAAACCCTGTTGCCCATACACATAATTTGAGCGTTGGTCATGTGCCTGTTTACCTGTTGTGTTGGTATTGGCGAGTTCTAATAGCTTTATTTCAGGTCTTATGAGACCCAGATTGAGGTCTGCTAAATAGCGCTTATCATTACCAGCCCCTCCTTTAAAATTACCAAACCAGATGGATTTTGCTTTTTCTTTTAGCTTGAGGTTAAGTACAACGGTCTCGCTGTTTAAGAACTGCTTCAGTACGGGATTTTCATCATAGTTGCTGATGACCTCCACACGATCAAGCACGTTGGCATCCAGATTTTTTGAGATGACTTTGTAGTTGCGGTCTGCCAGATCATCACCCTCTATCAGTATTTTTTGAATGTTTTTCCCCTGAGCCTTTATATTACCATCATCGTCAATCTCAATGCCCGGGATGTTTTTAAGAACATCCTCTACGGTTTGCTCGGTTTCGTTGGTAAATGCCGAAACTTTATACGAAATGGTATCGGTATTGATCTTGATCTTTTCATCTGATCTTAAAACAACGGTATTGAGTTCTTCAACCTGAGGAAGAAGTTCAAAATCGAGTACAATAAAAGCAGCGTCAGGAACTCGAAAAACCTGAGACAGGTCCTGATATCCCAGGTTATTTACTTCGATAATTAGCGAATCTTCAGGTTTTGCAGTATTGATTTCTAGTTGATAGCTCCCGGTATCTGAAGTATAAGCGTAAGCAAGAATTTTAGCATCTTGTTTGATCAAAATACTTGCTGTACTAACAGGGTTTTGTGATGGTGTTTCAGTAATTTTTCCTGATAAAGTGATTTGGCCTTGAAGCGGTAATTGCCAAAGAATAAGAAATATGATCAGTGATTGCTTATTAATCAATTTTAAAAATTTCAATATACCCCGTCATACCTTTGTCTGCCCCGCCTGAAGCACCTATATTTTCAGCTGCCATCCTGCCAGCCATTCTTGAATCTAAAAATGATTTAATCTGTTCCTTTCGATATTCTTCGAAGGTTATCCAGCCATTATTAGGTGCCTTAATTTTTTTAAGTAAATATTCTTGTTTTGACGGATATTCTATATTCTTAAAGTACCAGTAAATTTCTTTATGGGTATCGTAAGCTTCTAAGATAAGACCGGGCAATCCTGAAAGTTTCCATGGTCCGAAGGGAAGGGGGATCTTGGTTGTAAACCAGGCGGTATAATCCCTGCCCCTAAAAGAAGCAGTAGCCTTTTGTACAGTGTAATCTCCAATAGTTTTAGTCTCTGCTAAAATTTTCCAATTGAACCGGATTGTATTATCCTCAACATAACTAAAGCCTAAATCTCGAGAATAGAGGGTTTTTGATTTTAGGTCATTATAGTACAAAAACCCTTTTGGATTTGTTACTACTGAGCTGATAGCAAGAAGTTTTCCGTTGCTATCTGTGAATTTTTTGTGTTCCCTAAGATGCCCTCCTTCTAAGGAATCTTTACGAGTGATAAATAAAGAATTATTTTTATTAAACACAAGAACCGCATTATAGTCTTGACCATATGACCCACCCATACCCATACTTTGTATTTCTCCAAAGGAAACAATACCCGTTTGCGGATAAGTTTTAGAGGTCATTAGAAAGAAAATAAAAATCAGTTGAATCAAAATTCTCATAAAGAAATATTAAGTCCCTCAAAAAATTGAGGGACTGATTGAACATTAAAAAAAATAAAATCTTATCCGCAAGAATCTAGTAATTGAAGGGCCATATCCTCAGCATATTCAGGACAAACCATAAACTCATAATCCATTCGCCCATCTCCGTCACAATCAGCATTAACTGGTACTTGTTCACTTGCATAACAACTAAACGTATCATCCTCTGCAACGCCTTTTGAAGATACAGCATTAGCATTAAGGCCTGCGGTGAAAACACCAAGCATAATTAGTGAAAATAATTTTTTCATAAATATTATGTTTTTAAGATTAATATTATCTTAAATTATTAAAATGAAGAGAGAGAGAGAGAGAGAATTTCAATACTTTAACTTACCTTTAACGTTTGAAGACTTACTAGGGTATCAGCTCTTTAGCCTTCTCGTAAATCCAATCTCCCGGCCAGCCACGATACATTAAGTAATCAGCTAATTTTTTGCGCTTTTTATATTTGTCTTTTTCGGTGAGTTGGTCAAAACGTTTTTGTGCCAGATCGTCAAAAGTGTTTCTATATTCATTTTCCTGAATTTCTGTAAAGGCTTTTTTGATGAGGTAGGTGCCTATTTCGCGTTGTTTCAATTCTTGCTTAATACGGTTTTTGCCCCATTTTTTATGTCGAAATTTTCCACGGGCAAAACTACGGGCAAAGCGTTCTTCATCTAGAAATTTATGCTGTAATAAGTGATATACAATTGCATCTATCGCATCAGGAATCATACGCATTTGAATCAGTTTTTCGCGCACCTCTTTATGACAGCGGTCCTGATAGGCACAGTAGGCTTCAAGCTTGCGCTTGGCATCTTCTACGGTATAGGTTTTTACGTATTGTTGATTCAAAATAGGCTTGTAGTGGTAGAGTTTTGTTTGAAGTTCGGTAAAAATACGAATTTGTGGTGATTGGAACGGAGTGCTGGCATAGTAATCATTATATGTTTTGAGTCGTTAAGCTAGGTTAGGCTTCTGTGTGGTTTAGAACCTGGTCGTTTGAATTATAGAAGGGGTAAGGATTCTAAATAGATAATCAATAGCATTAGTAATATGATACCACAATGGATCTATGGTTTACCACACTTTTTGTGGAAAAGTGTGGTTGCACTGTGGATTGAGTGTGGACTCACTGTGGACTCATTAAAAAACCTTTAGGCTCGAAATTAAAAATAGAGTGGGTGTTGAGAGGCTAAACTGCACTGCATTTATGAGTTATGAAATATCAAAAAAATAAGCAATGCAATATGGCACAAGAACTACGAAAGAGAATTTCAACCAATAAAAAACCCCCACCGTTTGTACGATGAGGGTTATTTCAGTTATCTAATTTCTTTCCCGTCTTTATCTGTAAAACGGTACTCGAGATACGTGTAAGCATCTCTAGGCATTATTTTTACCCATTTTTTGTGTTCTAAAAACCATTTAGAACGTACTGAAGGGAAGCCTTTTGTCAAGAAGGCTGCTATAAAAGGGTGCGTATGTAACGTGATCTTTTTATAGTCTTTTTTGAATAGTTTGATCAAATCTGCCTGTATGCGATTTACCACACTAATAGGTGCTTCTATTTCACCATCTCCATTAGGATCTTTTTCCCGGGTTTTAATATTCATCTCGGGACGTACACGCTGACGCGTGATTTGTATAAGACCAAATTTACTGGGGGGTAAAATTTTGTGTTTGGCACGGTCATCACTCATTTCATCACGCAAGTGATTGAAGAGTTGTTTACGATTTTCGGCCTTACCCATATCGATAAAGTCTATAACAATGATACCTCCCATATCACGCAGACGCAATTGTCTGGCGATCTCGGTGGCAGCGATCAAGTTAACTTCTAATGCGGTCTCTTCCTGGCTTTTGGCCTTACTTGAGCGGTTACCGCTGTTTACATCTATTACGTGTAGTGCTTCTGTGTGTTCTATTACCAGATATGCACCGCGACTCATAGATACGGTCTTGCCAAATGAAGTTTTTATTTGACGCTCTATGCCGTGTTTTTCATATATAGGCACGTTGTTTTGATATAGTTTTACGATACTTTCTTTATTAGGTGCAATCTCTTGCAGGTATTCTTTGATTTGGTAGTACAATGTTTCATCATCTACGCAGATGTTTGTGAAGGTGTCGTTAAAGAGATCTCTTAACATAGAAGAGGCTCTGTTCATCTCGCCTAAAACCTTACTGGGTAAATGAGCATTGTGTAATTTTTTACACATGGCGGTCCAGCGGTCCACCAAGTTTTGTAGATCTTTGTCTAGTTCTGCAACCATTTTTCCTTCAGCGACAGTACGTACAATCACTCCAAATCCTTTGGGGCGTATACTTTGCATCAAGCGTTTAAGGCGCGCCTTTTCTTCTTTAGATTCTATTTTTTGAGAAATAGAAATACGGTCAGAAAACGGTACGAGAACTACATATCTCCCGGCGATAGATAGCTCACTGCTAATTCTGGGGCCTTTTGTAGAAATAGGTTCTTTAACTACTTGAACAAGAAGAGACTGGTTGGATTTAACAGCATCTGCTATTTTGCCATTTTTGTCTATGTCTTTGTCTGCAGGAAAGTTTTTTAAAGAAAAATCTTTTAATTTACCTGTGCTTACACGTTTTACAAATTTCAAAAGTGTGGGAAGCTGCGGTCCTAAATCGTGATAATGCAAAAATGCATCTTTCTCGTAGCCAACATTGACAAATGCGGCGTTAAGACCAGAAACCGTCTTGCGTATTTTAGCGATAAAAATATCGCCTACGCTAAACTGGTTGTCTTCCTCATCCTTATGTAATTCTATTAGTTTACCATCTTTTAAAAGGGCAAAATCAACTGAAGTGGAACTGGATCGAATTATTAATTCATTATTCACGCTTCATTAAATTATATCCATCCCAAAAATCGGGACAAAAGATTAAACATTTTTTTTCACAGGATTTTGTGTTTTCGGCAGGAGGTATTAGTTCCCTAAAAGCCGTAGGGAATATCTCCAGATGTCAATGAACGGTGTATTATACTAACGGTATAATAACAGAAAAAGTAGTGCTAGACTACTTTTTCTTTTTGTGACGGTTAGCACGACGGCGTTTTTTACGCTTGTGCGTCGCTACCTTGTGTCTTTTTCTTTTCTTACCACTTGGCATAAGAGCTCAATTTAAAATTAATAGTTAGTTTTCGTCTACAGATACGTTAGACTTAACGCCTTCTACAAAAACCTTAGCAGGTTTAAAAGCAGGAATGTTATGTGCAGGTATCTTAATAGTAGTATTCTTAGAAATGTTACGGCCGGTTTTTTCAGCACGTGTCTTAATGATAAAACTTCCAAAACCTCTTAGGTAAACATTGTCTCCGCTTTCTAAAGAGTTTTTTACCTCTGTCATGAAAGTTTCAACAGTTGCTTGTACATCGTTTTTTTCAATTCCTAGTTTTTCAGAAATTTTGGCAACAATATCTGCTTTTGTCATTACTTGTTATTTTAGGGGGTTAAAAATTTTCAAGGGTGCAAATATACATATTATTAAATCAATATTTCAAACGTAAAAGATTAAAATATAACTAGATAAACGCATAAATTGACCAAAAGGTATTTTTTGTGTTAAACTTTTATAAAAAACTCATACACTGGTATTTACAAAACAAACGGGAGTTGCCTTGGCGGCAAATAAATGACCCGTATCGCATTTGGCTATCAGAAATCATACTTCAACAAACGCGAGTTGAGCAGGGGACACCCTATTATTTTAAGTTTACGGAGGCATTTCCTGACATAAAATCGCTAGCTGATGCTCATGAAGATGAAGTTTTAAAATTGTGGCAGGGACTGGGCTATTACTCCCGAGCACGTAACTTGCACGCGACTGCAAAAAAAGTCGCGTATGAACTAGACGGAATATTCCCGGATACGTATTCTGAAATTAAGAAATTAAAAGGAGTAGGAGATTATACGGCAAGTGCAATTGCCTCTATTTGTTTTGATGAAGCGGCAGCTGTAGTAGATGGTAATGTTTATCGCGTGCTTTCTCGGATTTTTGGTGTAGATACTCCTATAGATAGTACGCCGGGTAAAAAAGAATTTAAAGCTTTGGCTCAAAATTTAATGGATCCTGACGATGCTGCAAATTTTAATCAGGCGATAATGGAATTTGGCGCTACACAGTGTAAGCCTAAAAATCCGTATTGTTTGCATTGTCCTTTTAGTGAGGATTGTGTGGCTTTTCAGCAAGGGAAAATCGATAAGCTCCCGGTGAAGAAAGGAAAGATCAAAGTGAAGAATCGTTTTTTCAATTATCTCTTATTTGTAACTCAAGAAGGGGAAACGGTATTGAAGCAACGTGAAGATAAAGGGATCTGGCGCGGACTGTTTGATTTTCCGTTACTAGAGACTGAAACAGATTTGCTAGAAGAAGATTTCCGCGAAAGCGTAAAAGATTTAAAGGTTATTGGTGATGCTGACCCCGTTGTATTTAAAGAGCTTCTTGTAACTGAAATAATTTTGCAACAACAAAATCCCATCATTCATAAACTGTCACATCAAAAGCTTCACGTTAAGTTTTGGGTAATAAAACTGAAAAATAAATCAGGTCTTAAAACCGTTTCTTTTGAAGATTTTGAGAATTATGCGGTGCCTCGTGTGATAGATCGCTTTATGGAAAGTTTTGATTATAAAGATTATGTGTCAAATTAGCTAGATTGAATGAGGCTCTGCTTGGCTTAATCTAATTTACCACAAAACTGTTCTGCTGCGTGTTTCTTTAATGTGAGGGTTAACTTGTTTTTAGTTGAGCAACTCCTTAATTTTAGTTACTTTTGACCTTTAAAATATAGAGAATATGTCGGGTACGTTAAATAAAGTAATGCTCATAGGGCACACGGGTGATGATGTAAAAATGCACTATTTTGAGGGTGGTGGCGCGATAGGGCGTTTTCCGCTTGCTACAAATGAAACGTATACAAACAGAACTACCGGTGAGCGTGTGAGTAATACCGAGTGGCACAATATTGTGGTGCGTAACAAAGGTGCAGAAATTTGCGAAAAGTATTTAAAAAAGGGTGATAAAGTCTATATAGAAGGACGCATTAAAACCCGTAAGTGGCAAGATGAGGCTGGTACAGAACGGTATAGTACAGAAGTGCAGTGTACAGATTTTACATTCTTAACACCAAAAGATGCCAGTGGAATGCCGCAGCAAAGTGCGCAACCTGCACAAAAATCTGCTGCACCAGCAGCTCCAAAGGCGAGTCCGTCTCCTGTGTCTCCTGCTTACGATGATGAAGAGGAAGATGATTTACCATTTTAATACCTACCAACTAAATTAATTTCATTGGATCCTGACCCCCCAAGTTTATTAATTATCCAGCAAGGTTTTTCTGTAACTTCGGTTGTAGAAATTATTGCCGTTCTTATTTTATTAGTTTTTTCGGCACTTATAAGTGGTACTGAAGTCGCATTTTTTGCACTAACACCATCAGATCTAGAACTCGATGTAGAGAAACAGACCAGACAACAAAATCTGGTTGTGCGCTTACTTGAAAAGCCTAAAAAACTACTCGCAACAATACTCGTAGCTAATAACTTTATCAATATAGCTATTGTTCTCATTTTTGCTAATCTGGGGGAAAGCCTCTTTGCCGGTCTTGAGAAATACCAGTTCTGGATTATTAATCTGCGTTTTCTGGTAGAAGTTGTTGCGGTTACCTTCTTGATTTTGATGTTCGGTGAAATTTTACCGAAAGTTTATGCCAATAGGAATAAAGTAGCATTTTCCGGGAAAATGGCGTATCCAATGCTGGTTTTAGATTTTATCATTTCGCCATTGAGTATTCCTATGCGTTCTGTGACGCTGTTGTTGCAAGATAAATTTGGTAAGCAAAAAGCAAATATTAGTATAGATCAGTTGGGGCAAGCCTTAGAACTTACCAGTGAAGACGATACTTCTGTAGAAGAACAAAAAATATTAAAGGGAATTGTAAGCTTTGGTAATACTGATACCAAGCAGGTTATGAAGCCGAGAATGGATATTTTTGCGCTCAACCAAGAGCTCTCCTATGTAGGGATTATTCCATTAATTATTGAAAATGGGTATTCTCGGATTCCAGTTTTTACTGAAAATATAGATAATATCGTCGGAATCTTATATGTAAAAGATTTACTTCCGCATATAGATAAAGAGGATTTTAAGTGGACGAGCTTGCTACGTGATCCTTATTTTGTGCCTGAAAATAAAAAGCTAGATGATCTGCTTAACGAGTTTAAAGACAAGCGTAATCATTTGGCAATTGTTGTTGATGAATATGGCGGTACGAGTGGATTGATTTCTATGGAAGATATTATTGAAGAAATCGTGGGCGATATCAGTGATGAGTTTGATGATGAAGATATTATCTTTTCTAAGCTAGACGATAACAATTATATTTTTGAAGGGAAAACCTCTCTTAAAGATTTTTACAAGGTTATCAAGCTTGATGATAACTCAGCTTTTGAAGAAAATAAAGGAGAGGCAGAGACCTTGGCGGGTTTTCTTCTTGAGATTTCAAAAGGATTTCCACGGAAAAATGAGATACTAAATTTTGAGCATTACGCGTTTACTATTGAGGTGATCGATCAAAAGCGTATCAAACAAATCAAGCTTACGATCAAAGATATCGACTAGCATAAATTCTAATTGCAATTGAAAATTTTCAGCTTTACAACCGTGCTTTTTATAGTGCTTACGAGTTTTGCCTCGTGTAAAGATGATGTACTGCCTAAGCCCAATGCTTTTTTAGCACTCAATTATAATACACCTGAGTACACAGCCTACGGAAGTGATAACTGCCCGTATGAGTTTATGAAAAACACCAAAGCAGTTGTGCGTTATAAAAGCGATTGTTCTGCAATTTTAGAATATCCTGAAATGGATGGAGCGTTGTATCTCACGTACCGAAATGTGGATGGCAACATCAAGCAATTGCTTACCGATGCGCAAAAGCTTACCTACGAGCACGTGATTAAAGCAGATAATATAGCTGAAGAAAAGTATATCAATCCTGAGCATAACGTGTACGGGATGTTTTATGATGTTGCCGGGAATGCAGCTTCTCAGTCCCAGTTTTATGTTACAGACAGCACCTCGTATTTTATCACCGGTTCTATCTACTTCAATGTTACGCCTAACTACGATAGTATTTTGCCTGCAGCAGCTTATTTAAAAAACGACATCCGTCATCTGATGGAAAGCCTGCGCTGGAAGAAATAAGCCCATATTAAACTTCTATTCTATTTTTTAATTACAATTTTGCAGGCTCAACGTATGCTATGCAAAACAATACTAAAAAGTGGGTTTACCTTTTTATTTTAGCGCTCATTTGGGGGACTTCGTATATCCTTATCAAGAAAGGATTAGTAGGATTAAGTCCGTTGCAGCTCGGAGCATTTAGAATTGTTTTTACTACAATTTTCTTGTTTTTGATGGGTTTCAGAACACTATTTAAGATCCCAAAAGAGAAATGGCTTTGGGTAGGGCTGAGTGCATTGCTGGGTACATTTTTGCCTGTTTTTCTTTTTGCTTACGCCGAAACTCAAATTGACAGCAGTATTGCTTCAATATTGAATTCACTGGTTCCGCTTTTTACAATATTCTTAGGCTATCTGGTCTTTAAAATTCCGTTTAACGGAAATCAGGTTTTGGGCGTATTATTGGGTTTGTTGGGAGCCGGAATATTGATCTTTCAAGGTGCTGAGGTGAATCCTGAGCAGAACTATATGTTTTCCGGATTAGTGGTAATAGCAGCTTTATGTTATGCCGGAAACGCTAATATTTTAAAATCAAAACTTCAAGAATTATCGTCTTTGGGAATCGCAGTCGGGAATTTTGCTGTGATGCTGATTCCTGCGATATTTGTGCTTTATTTCTCCGGTGGGATGTCGGTTGATATTGACGATCCTGTAATTACAGAATCACTGATCTATATTACATTACTGGCTTTCTTTGGTACAGCTTTGGCTAAAATTTTATTCAACAAATTGGTTCAAATTTCTTCAGCGGTTTTTTCTACTTCTGTCACCTATTTGATTCCTATCGTGGGTATATTCTGGGGATTACTGGATGGGGAGCGTTTGACTTTGATTCATCTATTAGGAGCCTTCGTGATCCTAACGGGTGTTTACCTTGTTAACGCCAACAGAAAACAAAAAAAGACCGACGGTTAAGTCGGCCTTTGGTATAAGTAAGTACTTAAAGCTTATTGAAAATCAGCGTCACTCACGCCTTCATTCACTTTAATCTCCGTAAAGGTAAACTCAATATTTTGAGGTCCCATAGACTGTGATAATTTATAAGGAACAAGAATTGCTCCTGCTGGTTTGTAGTCATCATAAATAACGGTTTGTACAAAAGTTTGTCCTTGCATTTCCTGAGTAGTTTCTTCTTTTAATTTTAAACCACTTTCAGTAGCGTAGAATGCTTTTTTAGTATCGGTTAAAGCGATTACGTACGCATTTTCTCCATCAACCTTTTCAATCTTCTCTAGTTTTATAGAAGCATTGTTCATCATATTCAATTCAGGGACAATTGCAGATTCTTTTTTAAGTTCAGTAATTTGCTCTTCAGAAGGAGTCATCGTTTGTCCTTGTGCAGAAATAGAAGCGGTGTCACCGTTTAAAACCTGCTTAGACGTCACATTCCCCATAACGGAAATTTCCTGTAAGAATTGATCTTTTGTAGTTTTTTTAATAGTCAATTTAAGAGGAGTTCCCTGAACGCTTCCTTCGCCCATCATCACGATAGAATTTACATTAGCGATAGCCTCTTTGCCACCTATAGCTTTAATATAGTTGCTGAAAACAGTTGCCGCAGTCACACCTTCTGGCATGGCTACCTCATATTCTGGTTTTTCAACAGGATTTGCCTCTTTGTCGTAATATTTTACAGGAATGGTTTTTCCTTTAAATTGTACTTTTTCAAGATTATCAAGTACTTCGCTTCCTTTTCCTGCGATAATGATACGCGCGTTGTCTGATAGGAAATATTTTTTAGCTACACGCTGAACATCTTGAATAGTAACTGCGTTTATCTTACTTAAATAGTTCTGATAAAAATCTTCTGGAAGATTTTCGGTTTCAATATTTAGGGCAAAACGAGCAACTGTGCTTGGCTGCTCTAAAGAGCGAACAAAACTGCCTATGTATTTAGCTTTTGCGTTTTTAAGATCTTTTTGACTAACAGGTTCTTGACGAATGTTATCTATCTCTTCTAAAAATGCAACTACAGAGCTGTCTGTAACCATATTTCGCACACTTGCTGAAGCGCTAAATGAAGTCTTACCATATTTACTGTCGCTAATGTTAGAATACGCGCCATAAGTGTATCCTTTATCTTCTCTAAGATTTAAGAATAAACGGCCTTCTCCACCGCCACCCAGAATCTGATTAGCCATCAATACCGGGAAATAATCTGTATCACTCATTTTAAGATCTACCAGATTTTCAACGATTACTTGCGATTGTACGGCATTTGGCATATCTACAAAATCAATTTCTGTAGCAGTTAAATTTTCGGGAGCTTTAAAATCATTGCTTAGGTCAGTTCCTTTTTTCCAGTCTTTAAAGTTTTTAGAAACCTCTTTTTTGATATCTTTAAAATTCACATCACCTACAACAACCAAATATGCGTTATTTGGTATAAACGCTTTGTTGTAAAATGCTTTTGCGTCTGCAAGTGTTACTTTTTTTACAGCTTCTGGTGTTTCAAACTCTCCTTTAGGGTGGTTTTTACCGTAAAGTAAAGCACGACTGACTGTGCCTGCTGCTGCTTCAACACTCTTCTCATTAGTTTTTAAACCTTCGATGAGGATGGTCTGTTCTTTTTCAAATTCTTCCTGAGTAAAATTAGGATTGATCGCTGCGTCTGCAAGAAGTTCTAAAATGCGATCTGAATACTGCGAAAGTCCGCTGGCAGAAGCATACTGAGGCCCAAAGCTAACGCGGGCACCCATATAATCTACTTCTTCATTATAATCATCTTTACTGATGCTTGTAGAACCTTTTCCTAATAAAGCTCCGGAAATTGATGCAGCACCCACTTTGTCGTTTTCGGCGATAGGCGGGTTATCCAGAGTAAGTGTGTAAGAAACCCGGGGCAATTTATGGTTCTCAACAACAATAACTTTAAGTCCGTTTTTAAGTGTAAACGTTTGGGGTTTACTCAGGTTAATTTCGGGAGCAGGTCCTGCTTTAGGTTGTGTGCTACGGTCTACCTGTGCTACTGCGCCTAAGCTGCAGATAAGTAGTAAGCTAAAAAATATTTTTTTCATCTAAATGTATTTTATTTTAGGTTTCTGATGTTTTCTTTTGTTGAAAACAACAGGCTATTGCTCTTCTTTCTTAGGAAGGTATTCTACTTCTACACGTTGATTAGGCTTCAGGTATTTATTAGCAACCTCTTTGATTTCTTCACGTGTGATGGAGCGGTAAATATCAATTTCTGTGTTGATGAGGTTGGTGTCATCATAAAGCATATAATCTCTGGCAAGCGTGTTGGCAATACCTTCAACACTTGAGTTTGAATTCACAAAATTAGTTTCAGCTTTATTTTGAAGTTTTTCATAATCGCTTTCAGAAATTAAAGTGTTGCGAAGTTTGTTTATCTCTTCTTCCATCCCATCAACTAAAATTTCAAGACTAGTTTCACCTAGAGGAAGTCCAAAAATGATATACATACCATAGTCTTCTTGCTCTAAGTTTATGGCACCAATCTGTAATGCTTTTTTCTCTTCATCAACCATTTTCTTGTAAAGCTTAGAACTTTTACCGTCACTTAGGTAAGAAGAGATCATGTTTAATACATAAGCATCACGGCTTCCGTATCCTGGTGTGCGGTATGCGGTAAGAATTGCAGGTACCTGAATGTTAGAGTCGTAAAACTGACTTCTTTTAGATTCAGTAATAGGTGCCTCTTTAGGGTAGCTGCGTTCAAGAGCCGGGCCGCTTGGTATTGGGCCAAAATAATCTTGAATCATTTTCTTAGTTTCAGCAACATCAATAGCTCCGGCAACAACTAAAGCAGCATTGCTAGGTTTGTAATATTTATCAAAATATGACTGAAACTCTTCAAGAGAAGCAGCGTCAAGATCTTCCATGTATCCCACGTTAGGATCTTTATATGGGTGCTCATCAAAAAGTTGCTCGCTAATGGCAAAAAGGAATTGACCGTATGGAGAGTTGTCATAGCGTAAGCGACGCTCTTCTTTTACAACTTCGTTTTGTGTGTCAACACCTTCTTGTTTAATGATGGGGTGAAGCATACGCTCAGATTCCATCCATAATCCCAATTCTAGATTGTTAGAAGGGAAGACTTCATAATAATAGGTTCGGTCTTGAGAAGTGTTGGCGTTATTAGTTCCACCATTAGAGCTAACGATCTCAAACCATTTACCTTTCTCTATGTTTTCGGTTCCTTCAAAAAGAAGGTGCTCAAAAAAGTGTGCAAATCCGGTACGCCCGTCTTCACGGTCTTTTCCGCCTACGTGATACATTACTGCTGTAGTGACAACGGGTGCCGTATTATCTTGATGTAAGATTACGTGAAGACCATTGTCTAAATCATATTCTTCAAATTCTACTTCCTGAGCGGTGGCAGTAAAGCTCAAAGCTAAAATTGAAGCAATTGAAAAAAGAGTCTTTTTCATGTATATAGTTTTTGTTTTAGTTACTCGTATAAGTGTTGTGATGAGTGAATTTGTTACAGAATCAACTTGTTAATTGATAATGAATTATCTTTAGTTATATTGGTTACAATATTTTTTATAATTCGCAAGGACTTAATTTTTAACAGCTTTTTAGCTGGTATAGAACATTTTAATTAAGAACTTTAAGAGTAATCAAAAATCTACTATTATGCTTAAAGTCGCACTTCCTATACGTTTTGGTATCGCAATAACTGCGGGCCTTATTGCTTATTTTTTAGTATTGGCTCTTTTTGGGCTGCATACAAATCCTATATTCAGTCTCTTTAATGGGGTTATTACCGGTTTTGGTATTTACGAAGCTATAAAATATTACAAACTGAGTAAAGGGAAAGATTTTGAATACGGCGATGGCTTTTCTGTAGGTATCGTGACCGGTTTTGTTTCAACAATTTTATTTACCGCATTCTTTGCATTGTACGCAGGTAATCTCAATCCAGATTTTCTAAGTAACATGATTGCCGCCTGGGAAACTACATACAACACCAGTTTAGGTAGTGTGATATTTGTAGTTGCTATTATGGGTTTTGCTACTACTACGGTGCTTACTCTTAGTTTTATGCAATTATTTAAGCCGAGTTGGAATACTAAAAAAAAGTCTAAAACTTCACAGGCTTAATTTTTCATTATACATTTGTATTGTAAGTAAATAGCTGTATATTTGCGCCCTCTTAAATCACAAGGTTTAAGAATTTAAAAACTATTTTTAATCATTACGCTATGTACGCAATTGTAGAGATAGCAGGGCAGCAATTTAAAGTTGCAAAAGACCAGAAGGTTTTTGTTAACCGCTTGGCAGGAGAAGAAGGAGACGATGTTTCTTTCGATAAAGTTCTTTTGACAGGTGACGGTGACAACATCACTTTAGGCGCCCCGGCTATAGAAGGTGCTCTAGTAGGAGCAAAAATTTCACGTCACTTAAAAGGAGACAAAGTAATTGTTTTCAAAAAGAAAAGACGTAAAGGCTATAAGAAGAAAAATGGTCACCGTCAATCTTTAACAGAGATTGTAATTGGTGATATTTCTCTAAAAGGAGGCAAAAAAGCGGCTCCTAAAGCTGAGAAAAAAGAAGAAGCTCCAAAGGCTAAAAAAGCTAAAGCTTCATCAAAAGGAGATGATCTTAAGAAGATCGAAGGTGCAGGACCAAAAGCTGCTGAAGCATTAGTAGCTGCAGGTATTGACACTTTTGCAAAAGTGGCAAAAACTTCTCCAGAGAAATTGAGCGAGGTTCTTACTGAAGCAAGCTCTAGATTAAGTCACATCGTTACGGATACTTGGCCAAAGCAAGCTGCTTTAGCTGCAGAAGGTAAATGGGATGAGCTTAAAGAATTACAAGATAATTTAGACGGCGGAATCGAAAAATAATCTAACGATTATTTGATTACGTTAAGTATAACCATAAAACTAGAATAAGATGGCTCACAAAAAAGGAGTAGGTAGTTCTAAAAACGGTAGAGAATCAGAATCGAAACGTCTAGGTGTTAAGATTTTTGGTGGTCAAGCTGCCGTTGCCGGTAATATCATTGTTAGACAACGTGGTAACACGCATCACCCAGGTGATAATGTTTATGGTGGTAAAGATCATACCTTACATGCAAAAGTAGACGGTGTTGTTAAGTTTACTAAAAAGAAAGACAACAAGTCTTACGTATCTATAGTTCCTGCTGCAGAAGCTTAAGATTTACGTAATAAGTATAGAAAAACCCATCATCTCAATTTTGAGATGATGGGTTTTTTGTTTAAAATTAAGTTAACATTCAGCTAATATTGGATCGGTATATTGCTCGATTAAATTGAGTTAGTTGAATTATTTTGGGTTGATTATTATTTTGTGTTTGATGAGTCCCTCCTTGTGGGCTCAACATGATATTGAAGAAGAATTTGAAGCGTTTAAAGATTCTGTTTTTTATACTTATAAAAACCAATTAGACAACGCTGAGTCTAGTCGTAATGCCTCAGCAATTAGAGAGGCACATATTGACTTGGCCCGATTTTATAAGCAAACCCAGATTTATACCGAAGCTGTAAATCACTACAACGCGGCACTTACGCAAAATGCAGATCGCAATAGTCAGGTTACAGCGACGCTTAAAAATGAATTGGCAGAGATCTACATAGTTCTTAATAATTACAAGAAAGCAACAGATCTCTTAAATAGTAGTCTTTCATATTCAGAAAAACACGAGTATTTAAGTCTAAAAGCCAAAAGCTATCAATTACTTGGGACCTGCCGGGAAAAGCAAAAACAGCCCCAAAAAGCACTCGATTTTCAGCAGCAAAGTTTAGCAATCTATCGCAATCTTAAAGATTTAAGTGGAGAAGCTACAGTTCTTGAGAATATAGGTAGTATTTATGAAGATCTCGAGGAGTACGATAAAGCCTATGTTTATTTTGAGTCAGCCTATATCTTTTTTAAAGAGGCAGATGATGAAGCTCAGGTAAATGCGCTTAACAACCTTGCTGATATATATCGTAAAACGGGAAGGTATACAGAAGCAATTGAAAAAACAAAGGACGTTTTAGAGTTAGCGTTTAGTTATGATAATGCACATCAAATAGGAAGTGCATATAAGGATCTCGCAAAAGCCTATGCATTAGCTGAAGATTATAAACAAGCCCATCACTATGCGTTAGCGTATCAAGATATAGTTGAAAAGGAATTTTATTCCCAGAATTTCAATCAGTTAAATGCGCTGCAAACCATATTTGACACTAAAGAAAAGGAGAGTCAAATCAATTTATTAGAGGAGCGAAATAATACAGCAGAAACCAGATTAGCAGCATTGGTTATAATTCTTTTATTGTTTTTTGCTTCTGTCATTATTTTCTTTTATTTCTTAAAGCGAAAAAGACAAGCTAAGCTTGATTTGCAAGTCTATAAGCAACGTGCTTTAGAAGCCGAACTGGAAACCAAAGCTGTTCACGAGCAAAACTTGCAAAATGAAATTCAACTTAAAACAGCAACACTCTCAAAATACAGCCTTAGTCTTGCTCAAAAAAATAAGCTTATAGAAGACGTCTCAGCTTCTTTGCAAAAAATAAGTTCGCGTAAGCGTATTGATTATTACCCATCAAAACTTATCGATCTTTCTAATGAACTTGAAGTGCATTTGAAAGAGGGCGATGAGTGGTCGCAGTTTATGATTTTGTTTGAAGATATTCACCCGCACTTTTCACAAAAGTTGAATGAAAAAGCACTTCAGATACTTTCGGCTACAGAGGTTCGTTTGGCCTTACTTCTTCGGCTTAATCTTTCTTCAAAAGAAATAGCAGCTATTTTAAGAATCACACCAGATAGTGTTCGGGTTGCTCGTTATCGTTTACGTAAAAAATTACCCTTAGAAAGTCAGGATGATTTAGTTGATTTTATGCTAAAGTTATAAAAAGACTCATTTCTTTTCGAGAAGGTTACCTGTATGTAAATTTTAAGTAATTGTTGCCTTGTTGTAGCCTTTAAAATCTTCATTCTTTACAATTTGTTACGCTTAAGTTTAGCCTGTATTTAAAGGGCTCAGGTAAATTTGGTGCAAACAAAATATTAAAAAAATGAAAATAATTACTAGTCTGAAGTTGCTTGTTGTAACGCTTCTTTTTACGCTAAATTATTCCGGATTATACGCTCAGGATGGTGTTATACAAGGGGTAATTGTTGATGATTATGGTATTAATGTTCCCGGTGCTGCAATTATGATTGACGACCTTAATAAAGGGGTGGTTTCTAATCAGGACGGAAAGTTTACTTTTTTAGAGGTTCCTGAAGGAGATCATACCTTAACGGTAAAGTATTTGGGGTTTGCAGATACTAAAAAAGAAGTTACTGTAACAGATGGAAAGCCGATTACAGTAGAAATGTTATTATCTTCTAAAGAAACCCAGTTAGACGATGTACAAATCGTTGGTTTTAGTACGGGTGGTCAAGCCAGAGCTTTAAATACGCAAAAGAATAATGTGAATATTACCAATGTGGTTTCTACAGACCAGATCGGTAAGTTTCCTGATGCGAATATAGGTGATGCAACAAAACGTATTCCCGGTATTACGATGCAGATGGATCAAGGTGAAGCACGTAATATTATAGTGCGTGGTTTAGCACCACAATTAAACTCAGTTACGCTAAATGGTAGCCGTATTCCTTCTGCAGAAGGAGATAACCGTAATGTGCAGATGGACCTTATACCGTCTGATATGATTCAAACTATTGAGGTTAATAAAGCAGTGACGCCAGATATGGATGCAGATGCATTGGGTGGATCTGTAAATTTAGTCACACGTTCTACACCACAAAGTTTCAGGCTATCGGCGACAGCAGGTTCTGGTGTCAATTTTATCACAGACAAACGTATTCTTACCGGTTCTTTTTTAGTAGGAGATCGTTCTAAAGATAAAAAGTTTGGTTGGATGGTTTCAGCATCAATTAACGATAATGACTTTGGTAGTGATAACGTAGAAGCAGAATGGGCAGATACGTTTGAATATACGAATGCTGCAGGTGAAGAGGTTGAGATGGATGTAAATCCGTATGCAAATGTTTATGAGAATCGTAAGTATTTGGTACAGCGGGTAAGACGCAGTTTTTCAGCAAATATGGATTATAATTTTGATGAGAACAATGAGATTTATTTAAAAACGATGTACAACTGGCGTGATGATCGGGAGAATCGTTTTGCATATTCTAGCGAGATTTTAGATGCTGAAGATATCAATGAAGGAGATTTTGAAATTGTAAATGGTACTCCGTCTCGTTTTCCGGTAGAAGCAAAACGCGAAACAAAAGGGGGTATTCCCGGTGGAAGAATTCAAAACAGACGACTCGAAGATCAGCGTATGCAGAATTACAGTTTAGGCGGTAATCACCTTTTTGGAAACCTAAAATTCACTTGGATGGGTTCTTATGCTAAAGCTTCAGAAGAACGTCCTAACGAGCGCTATTTAGTTTATGCTACAGAATATGGTGTTAATAATGAAATAGCGGATATTCGTAAGCCTATTCATACTCCGGTTGCGTCAGAAGATTTTTCAGAATTTGAATTAGATGAATTAACCGAAGAGTATCAATTCACTGAAGAAAAAGACGTCAATTTCTTTGCAAATTTTGAGTTGCCTGCAGATTTCTTCAGCAATGGTGATGGTTCGGTAAAGTTTGGTATTCGTGGTCGCTTTAAGAATAAAAACAGAGCCAATACTTTCTCTGAATATTCTCCGCTTACAGGAGCTTTAGATAACTTGTCTTTAGTTAGTCAGCGTGCTTATAATGGTGATGACTTCTTAGCTGGTTCAAAATACAGGCCGGGTGTTTTTGCTTCTCCTGAATATTTAGGAGGTCTTAATCTAAATGATGCTGCAGCTTTTGAAGGTGAAGCACTACCTGATGAATATCTTGGTGATAACTTTGATGTTACTGAAAATGTATATGCCGGTTATGTCATGACTAATCAAAAGTTATCAGACAAATTGAGTGTGTTAGTAGGTCTTCGTGTTGAGAATACGCGAATAGAAAGTACGGGTAACAGCTTTGATGTTGATGACTTAGATACCGTAACTCAAATTAATGATGAGAGTTCGTATACAAATATATTACCAGGTGTGCATTTTAAGTATAATGCATCAGATAATACCGTATTGCGTTTTGCGTGGACAAATACACTTGCCCGTCCTAACTACATAGATTTAGTACCTTACAGACAGCGAGAGGATAACGAGGTTTCAATAGGAAATCCACAATTGAATCCTACTACATCTATGAGTTTTGATTTTATGGCAGAAAAGTATTTTAACTCAGTAGGTATTCTTTCTGGAGGTGTTTTCTATAAAGATTTAGATAGTTTTATCTACACCAGTATTTCTGAAGAGGAAAGTACAGGGTATAGATTGTATCAACCGCTTAACGGTGATAAGGCACGTATTTTTGGAGCAGAAGTTGCTTTTCAACGTCAGCTTGATTTTCTTCCCGGTTTCTTGAAAAACTTTGGGATTTACGTCAACTACACCTACTTAAATTCTGAAGCTAAAGGTATTGCTAATGAAGATGGTGATATGCGTGGTGATCTTGCTTTACCGGGTTCTTCGCCAAATATGTTTAACGCTTCAATTTCTTATGCAGACAAATGGTTTAGCGCGAGACTTTCTAGTAACTATGCAGATGCATACATAGATGAGTTGGGAGGTAATGCTTTTGAAGATCGTTTTTACGATGAGCAGTTTTTCTTAGACTTTAATGCAACTGTTTTCTTATCTAGAAATCTTCAGGTGTTTGCTAATCTGAATAATATTACAAATCAACCGTTGCGTTACTATCAAGGTGCAAAAGACCGCACTATGCAAATGGAGTATTACAGTACGCGTCTAACCTTTGGTGTTAAATATGATTTATTTTAAAATGAAAAATTTCAAGTATATAGCTAGTTTCAGCACAGCAATGGTTTTATTTTCTTGCGGAAGTAAAAAATCGCAATTACCGGAAATCAAACCCGATATCATTACCGAAAACGTAAAGTACGACACAGACGATCCTGCAATCTGGATTAATCCGGATGATGCTTCAAAAAGCATTGTGTTTGGTACCGATAAAGACACAGATGGTGCTATTTATGCCTTTGATTTAGACGGAAAAATTATAGAATCTAAAACCATAAGAGGTATCAAGCGTCCTAATAATGTGGACTTACGATATGGTTTTCCGATAACTGATTCTACACAAACCGACATTATTGCTTTTACTGAGCGTGAGCGTAAAATGTTACGCATTTATTCAGTGCCAGATATGAAGCCTTTAGACGGCGGTGGATTCCCTGTTTTTGCAGATGAAGCAAACGAGGAGTTTCAGTACCCTATGGGAATTAGTTTGTATAAATCAGCAGTGGATGGAGCGTTTTATGCGATTGTAGGTCGTAAAACAGGTCCTTTAGAAGATTACTTGTATCAATACAAAATCACGACTAAATCAGAAAGTTTAGTTGGTTTTGATTTGGTGCGTAAGTTTGGCGATTTCAGCGGTAAAAAAGAGATTGAAGCAATAGCTGTAGACGATGCTTTGGGTTATGTGTATTATTCTGACGAGGGTGAAAGTGTGAAAAAATATTATGCAGAACCTTCTAAAGGAAATGAGCAACTGGCTTCTTTTGGCTCAGAAGATTTCTTAGAAGATATTGAAGGAATCGCCATTGCTGCTTTTGAAGATGGTAGCGGAATGATCATTGTTTCTGACCAGCAGCACGGTCAGTTTAATATTTACGATCGTAAGACTAATGAGTTGGTTAGAATATTGAATCTGGCAACAACTGAAACTGATGGTTGTGAGGCAGTGACAGTATCATTAAATGACACGTTTAAAACGGGGTTATTTGTCGCGATGAACGATGATGGTACTTTTTATTACTACGACTTAGATAAGTTGAAATAAATCAAAAAGGAGTAGAATTAAAAATCCCACCAGATTACTGGCGGGATTTTTTTATTTAATAGGATTGAAGATTACAATCCAGGATAGGTTCCGGTGATAATCTCAATACCATCAATAACCCAACCTACAATAAAGAATCCTGCAGTTAGAATAAAAATAACATTCCATAAAATAGGACTTCCTAGATACCATCTGTGGGCAGCAAAGGCTCCTAAAAATAACCAAAGCAAAATCGCTACAGTTTGACGATCTGCAGCAACAGCAGCAGGAGAAACAAGTTCGTTTGAAACTTCAGAAGCTGCATTTACTTCGATTGTTGTTTTTGCAACACGCTCTACAGGAAATCCTGCAAAAGTTGTTGTTGAAATCATTAGCAGAAGTGCCAGTGAAAAGATAATTTTGAAATTCATAAGATCTAAGGTTAATTAAATTACCCAAAAAGTACGCTATTTTGAGAAACTTCTATTCCCGAGTAATCCTGTTTTTGATATGTTTAACGTTTACTACAACATTACAAGCGCAGGAGTTTGAATTCTTTGGCGTTATTAAATTGAACGATACTTCGTTTATTAGTTATAAGGTTTTATTTGACCGGGTCAATGATTCTATTCAAGGATATTCACTAACCGATTTTGCAGGCAAACACGAGACTAAATCTAACATTAGAGGTTTTTATAATGAAGACGAAAAGCTGCTGAGTTTTAATGAATATGACATTGTTTATACGAAATCTCCTGTTGTTCAGAAAGATTTTTGCTTTGTGAATTTTGAAGGAAAAGTGCGCAATCTAGATAAAATAAAAGCTTTTAGTGGTGATTTTAAAGGACTTTACGCAGATGGTTCTTCCTGCCTTGACGGCATGATAATTGTAAACTCTGGAGAGCAGGTAAAAAAGCGTGTTGAGAAAATAGACAAAGTAATTCAGCGTTCTAAGAAGTTTTCAGATTCAATAAAAAAGAATATTAAAGTAGCACGTGTTTTAGACACGCTTACCCGAAATATCATCGCTAAAGGCGAAAATCTCAATATTTTCACCAGAGATCAAAAGATTAAACTTTCAATATATGATGCCGGTAAAGTAGATGGAGATATCATCAACCTGTATGTAGATGACAAACCGGTATTGGAAAATTATACGGTTCTTCACGAGAAAAAATATCTGGAATTCAAGCTGGAAAAGGAACAAACTAAAATTAGAATTGAGGCTGTAAGTGAAGGAACATCAGCGCCTAACACGGTTCGTCTGGAAGTAGAAGATAGCCGTAATTTTGTCCGTACCATTACCAATCTAAAAGAAGGGGAGGAAGCGCAAATGACTATTGTAAAAAAATAACCCCCACATTGCTGTGAGGGTATTATATAAAATTTTTTTCTGAAATTTTATATATAGAACTAATATCTGTAATACTCCGGCTTGTAAGGTCCTTCAACCGTTACACCGATATATTCAGCTTGCTCTTCGTTAAGCTTAGTCAATTCAACACCTATTTTCTCTAAGTGCAAAGCAGCAACTTTTTCATCTAAATGCTTCGGAAGCATATACACTTCATTTTTATAGTTGTCGCTGTTTTTCCACAATTCGATTTGTGCTAGAGTTTGGTTTGTAAACGAGTTACTCATTACAAAACTTGGGTGACCTGTTGCACAACCTAAGTTTACCAGACGACCTTCAGCAAGAAGAATGATGTCTTTACCATCAATAGTATATTTATCAACCTGTGGCTTGATTTCATCTTTAGTATCTCCGTAATTTTCATTCAACCATCCTACTTGTATCTCGTTGTCAAAATGGCCTATGTTACATACGATGGTCTTATCTTTCATCGCTTTAAAATGCTCAGCACGTACGATATCTTTGTTTCCGGTTGTTGTGATTACGATGTCTGCAGTTTTTACAACAGTTTCCAGGCGCTTTACTTCAAAACCATCCATTGCAGCTTGTAACGCACAAATAGGGTCAATTTCAGTAACTGTAACGATAGAACCTGCACCTTTAAAAGAAGCAGCGGTACCTTTACCTACATCACCATAACCACAAACCACTACGCGTTTACCGGCAAGCATCACATCTGTAGCACGACGAATCGCATCTACAGCACTCTCACGGCAACCAAATTTATTGTCAAACTTAGATTTAGTTACACTATCATTTACATTGATCGCAGGCATAGGTAAGGTTCCTTTGTTCATACGCTCGTATAAGCGGTGAACTCCGGTAGTTGTTTCTTCAGAAAGACCTTTGATTGCAGCAGCAAGTTCTGGGTAATCATCAAGAACCATATTGGTTAAATCACCACCGTCATCAAGAATCATATTTAACGGCTCGCGCTCTTCACCAAAAAATAAGGTTTGCTCAATACACCAGTTAAATTCTTCTTCATTCATTCCTTTCCAGGCATAAACGGGAATTCCGGCAGCAGCGATTGCAGCAGCAGCATGATCTTGAGTAGAGAAAATATTACAAGAACTCCAGGTAACATCTGCACCAAGAGCAACTAGTGTTTCAATTAAAACAGCAGTTTGTATGGTCATATGCAGACATCCTGCTATACGAGCTCCTTTTAAAGGTTGCTCAGCACCATATTCTTCTCTTAAAGCCATAAGGCCCGGCATCTCTGCTTCAGCTAATTCTATTTCTTTTCTACCCCAAGCAGCCAAAGAAATATCTCTGACTTTATAAGGAACATATTGCACGGTTTTCGTTGACATAATCTTATATTTACAATTCTTATTTTTTGCAAAAATACGTAATATCCACTAGTTAACGTGCCACTTTTCAAAACTATAACGCCTAATGCAACCACTCAGGTTTACATCTGGAAAGTGGAAGAACCTCTTGAGGAGCTGTCTCAAAATGTGAACTTAACACCGCATTGTAAAGCGCGTTTTGAGAGTATGAAGTCTGAACTGCACAGACGTGGATTTTTAAGTATTAGACACCTGTTACATGCTGCCGGTTATACTGATCCTGATTTGTATTATACCGAAAACGGAAAACCGCACTTGCATGACGGTAAGCATATCTCGATTACGCATTCTTATAATTTCACCGCAATCATTGTGAGTGATGCTATTGAGGTGGGTATAGATATCGAAATGCAACGCGATAAAATCTTACGAATTGCATCCCGTTTTACTCCGCTAAAAGAATACCGTACTTTGGCTAATGACGATGCTGTTATTAGAAAACTTACGATAGTTTGGGGTGCTAAAGAATCGCTTTACAAGATTTATGGAGTTAAAGGGCTTAGCTTTTTGCAACATATTAATGTGACTGATTTTGACTTTGACGATCAGAAAACTGATGCGGTTATCAATTACCACGGCAACCAAAGCAAATATGATATTGATTTTCTGGAGTTTGAAGGGTTTACCTGTGTTTACGCCTTAGCGCTTTGATATGATTGATGAATTTACGCAGAGCGGAAAACAGATTTACACAGATTTGCAAGAAGCTGTAAAAACTAAAAAAAAGTGTTTTGCCATTCTATTTGATCCTGAAGAAATAAACCACTTTGGATCAAGGTCACGAGGCATTAAAAAGAAACAGCTTTTGACATCAGGACAAGCCTCAGAGCATTTAAATCTCGATTATCGAGTAACCGAAGCTTTATTGGTTGACCAACTTCAAAAACTACCTAAATATACCACGCATCTTTTTGTAGGCGGAAGTACAGCAACGCAGACACAAACGCAACTTACCGTTCAAATTCTAAAAAAGAATACCGACTTGCCTATTCTTCTTTTTCCGGGAGATTATAAGCAGATTACAAAAGAAGCAGACGGAATACTTTTTTTAAGCCTGCTATCTGGCGAGAATCCAGAGTATCTAATCAGACAACAAATAAAATCAGTACAGCAGTTACAGCACGCAGATCTTGAGATTATCCCAACCGGTTATATTTTAATTGACGGCGGAAGAGAAACAACGGTTCAGCGCGTGAGTCACACACAGGCTTTGCCACAGGACGATATTGAATATATTGTAAACATTGCACTTGCGGGAGAATATTCCGGTAAAAAATTGATTTATCTTGAGGCCGGAAGCGGGGCTCTAAAAACGGTTTCTACAGAAATCATTCAGGCGGTAAAGTCGGTGATCTCTATTCCGTTAATTGTAGGTGGAGGCATACGCACACAGATAAAGCTTCAGCAGATTTATGAGGCGGGAGCAGATTTAGTGGTTGTGGGCACTGCTTTTGAGAAAGGTGAGTTTTAACGTATGAATTCAATTATAGATATTTTCTTTGGGCAATATGCAGATTACGAGACCTCGTCAATAATACTCGAGATTGTGGGCGTTATTTTTGGGTTGCTTTCGGTCTGGTATTCTAAACAAAATCATATTTGGGTGTATCCCACAGGGATGATCAGCACCTCTATCTTTGTGTATTTATTGCTAAAATGGGGTTTGCTGGGCGATATGATGATCAACGCGTATTATTTCTCGATGAGCGTTTATGGCTGGTATGTGTGGACTAGGAAAGTAGATGCAGATCACGTGACACCAATTTCAAAAACCACTAAAAAAGAACATACTTGGTCTGCTGTTATTTTTACTGCGGCCATCATTTTTGTATTTGCTGTGTACACCATCTTTGATAAGTGGAACAGCTGGACGGCTTATGTAGACACCATTACAACGGCTCTATTTTTTGTGGGAATGTGGTTGATGGCAAAGCGCAAAATTGAAAACTGGATCTACTGGATTATAGGAGATATTATTTCGGTTCCCCTATATTTTTACAAAGGCTTCACATTTACCAGTTTTCAATATCTTATTTTTACTGTGCTGGCTATTTATGGCTTTATCGCGTGGAAAAAATACCTCAACAACATACCGGAAACTGTATAAAAATTGTACTCTTTGGTCCCGAAAGTACCGGGAAGACTACACTTTCGCAGAAACTTTCAGAACATTATGATGGTGCCTGGGTGCCCGAATTTGCTCGGAAATACCTTCAGCAGAAATGGGACGAAGAACAAAAGATTTGCGAACCTCAAGACATACTACCCATTGCTATTGGGCAGATGAAGCTTGAAAATGAGGCTGCCAATTCCGGAAAAAAAATAGTATTTTGTGACACAGACCTTTTAGAAACAAAGGTTTACAGTGAGTCGTACTATGAAGGATGGTGCGACACTCAAGTAGCAAAAGCTGCAAAAAACAATACGTATGACCTCTATTTGCTAACGTATATAGATACGCCTTGGCAGGCAGATGATTTACGAGACCGTCCAGAACAACGTCAAGAAATGTTCGAGTATTTTAAACAAGCTTTAATTAAGAATGACCGCCCCTACATTTTGGTTAAAGGAAGTTTAGAAGAACGAATGCAATTAATAACCAATCACTTAAATTCTATACTAATTTGAATTTTACAGACCAAGAAATCAACGAAATCAAAGATCATGGCTTAACACCAAAACAGGTAGAAAGCCAAATTGATCTTTTTGTAAATGGGGTGCCTAATGTTAAACTTGTAGCACCTGCAACAACATCAGACGGGATTTTTAAACTCACTGAAGCAGACGAGCTGAAGTTTCTAGATTTTTATGAAGATAAAAAATCAGAACTCGATCTCTTAAAATTCACACCAGCTTCTGGTGCTGCTAGCCGTATGTTTAAAAAAATTTATCAGTTTCTAGAAGACTATGATGTTTCTAAAGAAACAATAGCTGAATATCTGGAGCGCACCGGAGATAAACATATGAAAGTATTTTTTACCGATTATGAGAAATTTCCATTTTACAATCACATCATAGATGGTTTTGATGAAGAAACCAAGGCTGATGAAAATGCGAAGAAATACGCTTTTATAAAAACAATGATGAGTGAAGATGGTGAGAGCTACGGTAATTTACCAAAAGGTCTTATTCCTTTTCATTATTATGGTAGTTATATGGTGACAGCTTTTGAAGAGCATTTGCACGAGGCTGCAGCTTATGCCGCAAAAAGTGATAAAGCAAATCTGCATTTTACCGTTTCACCAGAGCATAAAGAGGCTTTTGCAAAAGAGTTTAAAAAAATTCATGCTTCGGTGAGTAATACAACAGGAGTGAATTTTGATGTAGATTATTCGTTTCAAAAACCGGAGACAGACACGGTAGCTGTTACGATGGATAATAAATTATATCGAAAAGGAGATGGCTCTTTATTGTTCCGTCCCGGAGGTCACGGGGCATTGATTGAAAACCTGAATGATGTAGACGCAGATGTTGTTTTCATTAAAAATATTGATAATGTTTTAGTTCAGGATCAGATTCAAAATTTAGCACGCAGCAAACGTATTTTAGCCGGTTTACTTCTAGAAAAACAAGCTCAGGTCTTTAAATATGCAGAACTTTTAGAGAAGGATACGATTTCTGAAGGGGAGCTTGAGGAGTTGCTGACATTCTTAGAAGAAGATTTTAGTACGCGTATCGATTCAGGTTATGTAGATTTTTCAGTAGAAGAAAAGAAAAGCTATTTCGCAGAACTTTTAAATAGACCTATTCGTGTTTGTGGGATGGTAAAGAATGAAGGCGAACCGGGAGGTGGCCCTTTTTGGGTAGAAGACGAAAGCGGAAAAGTTGCGCTACAAATTATTGAAAGTGCACAAGTAAATACTAAAGACACTAAACAAGGAGAGATATTTAAAAATTCAACACACTTTAATCCGGTAGATATTGTTGCCGGTGTGCGTAATTATAAAGGAGAAAAATACAATCTGCTTGATTATGTAAATCCAGATTTGGCCTTTATCGCTTATAAGACCGACGGAGGTAACGAAATCAAAGCATTAGAGCTTCCGGGATTGTGGAACGGTGCAATGGCACGCTGGAATACACTATTTGTTGAAGTACCTCTGGAAACGTTCAATCCGGTTAAAACGGTAAATGATTTATTGAAACCTTCTCATCAGGCAAAAGCTTAATGGATAAAAATCTGCTGTATACAGAAAGTGATTTTAAGGCAGTGCGCAGCAGTGGTCCCGGTGGTCAGCATGTAAATAAGACTTCTACTAAAGTCATGCTGCATTGGGATCTTGATGCTTCTGTGGTTTTTGATAAAGATCAGAAAGAGCGTCTTAAAAAGCGGCTGTCTTCGAAACTTACTTCAGAAAATAAATTGGTTTTATCGTATGATCAAAGCCGCAGTCAGCATAAAAACAAACAGGAAGTTTTTAAGAATTTAGTACGTTTATTAGAGAAAGCTCTGATAAAGCCTAAAAAGCGTAAAAAGACAAAACCTACTTTGGCTTCAAAAAAACGCAGACTGGATTCTAAAAAGAAAAATTCAGAAAAGAAGGCCAACCGAAAACCGCCTTCCTTTTAATTATTCCAAATATTTTAGAGTATTTTTTATAAAGTGTAGATTAATTCTACACTTTTTTTGTGGAATATGCTCTTCTTCTACACAAATGACTTTTTATCTTATTTCTTTATTAGACCTGTAATCAGCTACTTAATGGGGTTGGGCTGTGCTAAAGTTGCTATGGTATGGTTTTGCTATATACTTAAATGAGTTTGTGACTGAAACAGCTCAAATCAAAATAACAATAAACAAAATATAGAATTATGAAAAATCTAGTAATGACCGTAGCTGCAGCAGCAACGATGCTTTTCGCTACACAAAATATAGCAGCACAAGAAACAGAATCTAAAGAAGTAGCAATGACTGAAACTGAAGTGCAGGCACCTGTACAAGATGGTTTTGAGAAAATTGAAACTTCAGCTTTACCAGAAGCAGTTACTAACGCAGTAGCAACAGATAAGGCAGGATCTACAGTTTCAGAAGCATATTTTAACGAAGAGTTGAGTGTTTATAAGTTGATGTTGCAAGCTGAAGGAGCTGAAGCTGAAACAGCATATATCAATGAAGAAGGTAAATGGGTAAAGATTCAATAATAAGAATCTCCGTTTTAAATAAATTTTAATCAAAGCACATATATGTGCCCAAAATATAGAGTTATGAAAAATCTAATAATGACCGTAGCTGCAGCAGCAACAATGTTTTTTGCAGCAGAAGGAGTAACAGCTCAAGAAACTACAGGAGAAGTAGCACAAGCTACTACAGAATTACAAGCTCCGGTAGAAGGATACACTAAAATTGAAGTTTCAGATTTACCTGTAACGGTGACAAAAGCAGTTGAAGAAGATAAAACTGGAGCAGACGTAACTGAAGCTTGGGTTGACTCAGAAAATAAGACTTACAAATTAACATTATCAACAGAAGGAGCCGAGCCCGAAACTGCATATATAAATGCTGCAGGTGAGTGGATCGAACCAAAAGAGTAGGTTAGGTTTCCCTAATTTGAATTTTTAATGCATAGAATGGTTAGGAATTCAAAATTGAGCCCCGATGAGAATCGGGGCTTTTTTTTATGTTGTATTTTTAAAAAGTTAAGATGAATTCATCCTGAGAATATTCTTAACTTTTTTTATGATTTTATTATTTACCGCAGTTAATGGTATTTGTACTTTTAACTCAATAATCGAGATTTAAATGCTCCGAGGCTTGCCTCGAAGTCAAAAGCGTTTCTTTTTAATGCATTTTGGGCTTGCCCAAGGTGATTTACTAAAACTATCTGTCTTGTCTAAAATACTCCTCATAGAAGATGATGTTGCCTTTTGTAAAATGCTTGAGACCTTTCTCGGTAAAAAAGGTTTTGAAGTTAAAAGTGCTTTTACAGCTGGTGAAGCTTATAAGATATTAGAAGAAGGAGTGACAGATCTGGTCATTACAGATGTTCGCTTGCCAGATGATGATGGTCTTAGCATTTTGAATTTCATACAAGAAAAGTATTCAGCTACTCCTGCAATATTGATGACCGGTTATGCCGAAGTCAATAAGGCTGTAGAAGCTATGAAGGCCGGTGCGTTTGATTACATTTCAAAACCGGTACGACCAGATGAATTATTAAAGATTATACATAAGGCACTTAACCTTCAGAATAAGCCTGAAAACACTTCTAAACCAGTGCCAAATCCAAAAAATAAAAGTGAAAAAGTAGCATCTGCAACAAGTATCAACTTTATTAAAGGAGTGAGTGATGCTGCAGCAAAACTCAATCAATATGTAGATCTCGTAGCACCTACCACGATGTCTATTTTAATAATTGGTGATAGCGGAACCGGTAAAGAATACGTTGCAAAAAGTATTCACGATAAAAGCAAACGTAGCGATCAACCATTTATAGCTGTTGATTGTGGTGCGATCCCTAAAGAGCTTGCCAGTAGTGAGTTTTTTGGGCATATTAAAGGTTCGTTTACAGGCGCAGTTACTGATAAAGTGGGGCATTTTGAAGCGGCTAATGGCGGTACACTTTTTCTAGATGAAATAGGAAACCTCTCTTACGAGTTGCAAGTGCAATTGCTTAGAGCTTTGCAAGAACGTAAAGTAAAACCCGTGGGTAGCAATAAAGAAATACCTGTAGATATTCGCGTTGTTGCTGCTACTAATGAAGATCTGGAGGAAGCTATAAAAGAAAATGAATTTAGAGAGGATTTATACCATCGTTTGAATGAATTTTCAATTGAAATGCCACGCTTGAGTGAGCGTCAGGAAGATTTGATGCTTTTTGTAAATGTTTTCTTAGATCAAGCAAATACAGAACTCGAGAAAGAAGTGGCCGGTTTTAGCGATGATGCTGTAGAAGCTTTAAAAAGATACGACTGGCCGGGGAATTTAAGAGAGCTGAAAAATATCGTAAAGCGATCGGTTTTATTAACACAAGATGCTGTTATTCCGCTTAAGTTGTTGCCTCGCGAAATAATGCTTTCAAAAGAGACTAAGAAAGACGAGGCTTTTACGTTGTTTAATTCTAAAAATGAGCAGGAACTCATTTTGGATGCTTTAGAGAAAACCGGTGGAAATAAAAGTAAAGCAGCCAGACTTCTGGATATTGATCGTAAAACACTTTATAACAAGCTTAAACATTATGACATTAAGCTGTAAGATTTTCTTTAAGTGAATCTAGCAAAGCTTTAGACTTTTCTTTTATGCTTAAAATATCAGATTTTATCTCTTCTTCCGAGACATCTTTAAGTGTAGATTTCTCCAATTTTTCAAGAATAGCAATGATTTCTGAGGCTTCAAGCTGACGCATCATGGGTAATATTTTATGTGCAGTTTCATTAATAGACTTGATGTCTATAGTTTGTGTATCCAAGTTCTCTAAACTTTCCTCAGTACTTTTACAAAACACGTTAAGAATGCTGTTTAAAGCTTCGGTGTCGTCACCTACAAATTCTTTCAGTTGATCAAGTTTGTATAAATCGGAGTTAGATTTTGAGACAGTTGGATTTGATTCCATGTTCTTTTTTTCTAATGTAGTTATGGCGCTTATAGCTTGTATGAGTTCATCTGGCTTATAAGGTTTCTTTAAGTTTTCTGCGAAGCCAAAATTTGTATAATCTGCTTGTTTGAGTGTCTCGTTTCCGCTGAGCGCAATTACGGGTATTTGAGCTGTTTTTGTATATGCTTTAAGTTCTTTGATCAGTGCTACACCATCCATAACAGGCATTTGAATGTCTGAAAGGATTAGGTCATAGGTATTTGTTTGAAGCAATTTTAATGCTTCTTCTCCATTAGTTGCGGTATCCGTTTTCAATCCGTAAGGAGCTAGTGTGGCTTGCGTGAGCTTGACTTGTGCCGGTTCATCATCAACAATTAGAATTCGTTCAATTAAATTTAGATTTTCTGTGGCAATTGAAACAGGTTCAATAAGCTGTGGCTGCTCAGTTTTTTCAACAGGAATAGTAAGTGTAAAGGTGCTTCCCTTGCCCGGAGTGCTGTCTAAAAATAATTTTCCGTTGAGTAGTTTAGTTAGCTTTTTTGAAATAGAAAGGCCTAGCCCAAAACCACCAAATTTACGCTGTGTGGTTTCTTCTGCCTGCGAGAATTCTTTAAAAATAAGTTTCTGTTTCTCTTTTGGTATTCCCTGGCCGGTATCAATAACTTTAAATTTCAGGCTGCTTTCTTGAACGTGAACTGCAATGGTGATGCTGCCTGCCTCTGTAAATTTATAAGCGTTAGTGATGAGGTTGGCGAGTATTTGCTTAATGCGAAAAGGATCACTTAAAAAGATTTGATTCGCCTCTTCAGGAATTTCTGTTATAATTTCAATACCAGATTTTACAGGTTGAGGCAAACTTACCGCCACAACATCAGCAATCAATTCTTTGGGATTAAAGGGTATTTTTTCGATAGCAATCTTACCGGCTTCCAGTTTTGCAAAATCCAGCAGATCGTTAACCAGTTTTAAAATATAATCTCCAGACTTCTGAACGGTATCTAAATACCGCAATTGCTTAGCGTCAACGGGTGTTTTCTTGAGCAATTCTGTAAAACCTAAAACCGTATTTAAAGGAGAGCGCATATCGTGTGTAACCGTCGCCATCAGCTGTTCTCTACTTTTTAAAAGCGATTGAGCGACAGCATTACTTTTTTCAAGTTCCTTACTGTATTGCTGACTGCGGGATGCGTCTTTAAAAATCATAATAACAAAGCCCAGAGCAAGAATAATACTTATAATACCTATGATTTTTAGCGTTTTTGAAATTTCTTCAATCCGGGTGTTGAGTAAGATTTCGCGCTGTTTTGATGTCAAAGTTCCTTCGCGTTCAAGCGCGCTCAGAAGATTTCTTATTTTAAGGTTGATATTGCGATCGTTTGCCAGCAGGGTGTTTTCGCGGTTGATGATGTTGACTTCAAGTTCTTTTTTGCGGGTTTCTATTTTTGCTAATGTTTTACGAACAGTTTGAGCCATAGAAGCCAAATCCTGATCTTGGTTTGCATTGTCTTTTCTGATGTATTCCATCATATCAACAATGACTTTCTTGGTATATGCATCTACAGAGTCTAGTCTGGGATCATTAGCATAATCTTCAAAATAAATGTCTTCTTTAACTAGTTCATCAAGAGCCTCGTCATAATAATTACGGGAGTATTGTTCTTCTCGCAAACGCACCATAGATCTGATGTTACTGGTCTTATTTGAGAGCAACATTTTTATACTGTCTAATTGCTCATTTTGTTCTTTAGTCTCTATTAATGCTTGCAACGAATCTAACTGAATAGTGATACTATCTACCAAAACTTCATACTGACCAAATTGATTTTGAGAGCCCGTTGCCATCGCCGTTCTTCCTATGGTTTCTGCCTCATAAAGATAACTTAGCGCATTACTGGTAAACGTGAGTTTCTGATTAGTTGCTTGTTCTTTTTTAGGAGGGTATATAAAGGTTTTAATCTGTGGATAAATAAACCAAATAGCAAAAAATATGAGTAAACCTATTAGGAGGTAGCCCGTTAAGACCTTAAGCGTTATAGAACGTTTAGTGTTTTTCATAAGTTCTAAAATTAAACTACCCCAAAATAAAACCCCTTAAATTTTTTATAAAAGCAGAAATATTGCATTACATTTGTCGCCTAATCTCAAAGGGGTGCTTAAACTTCTGTTTAGACAGAAAGCGAGCTGAGATCATACCCAATGAACCTGGGCGGATAATGCCGCCAAGGGAATCGCTTAAAATACCGGTTAAGATCGGGTTTGTTTTAAGGAACATTGCATTTATTAACTAATAGTAACACGGAATAATTGCCCCTTTTATTCGTAATATTTTTACGAATGAAAACACTTTTATTCGCCTGTGCTGCCAGCTTAACAGCTTTTGGTACACTCGCACAACAAACACCGCAAGACAGCACAGACGTCAATAAACTTGATGAGGTTCTCGTAAAATCAATCAGGGTAGATGCAGATTCACCCATTACCTACAGCAACCTTTCTAAAGAAGAAATTAATGAGCGTAATCTGGGACAAGATTTACCCATTTTACTCAATTATCTGCCTAGTGTAGTAACAACTTCTGATGCAGGATCAGGAATAGGTTATACTGGTTTTCGCGTTCGCGGAACAGGGAATCAGGGGATTAATGTGACCATTAACGGGATTCCATATAACGATACAGAAAGTCTGGGTAGTTTTTTTGTAAACCTACAGGATTTTAGCAGTTCTATACAAAGTGTACAGTTGCAACGTGGAGTAGGGACTTCTACTAATGGAGCCGGAGCTTTTGGTGCAAGTTTAAATATACTTACCGATGCGGCAGACGATAAAGCCTATGCTCAGGTAAGTGCTTCAGGCGGATCGTTTAATACCCGCAGAGCCAATGTGAAATTTGCTACAGGCTTGATTAGCGACCATTTTAGTTTTTCCGGAAGGCTTTCAACCATAAAATCTAATGGCTATGTAGACCGCGCGAGTTCTGACTTGAAATCTTATTTTTTACAAGGGGAATATCGTAATGAAAATACGCTGCTTAAAGCAATCGTTTTTGGAGGTCATGAGATTACGTATCAGTCTTGGAATGGTATTGATAAGCAGACATTAGAAACCAATCGAACGTATAATCCCATAGGTTTTCAATATGATGATGCCGGAAATCTGGAAGGTTTTTATGAAAATCAGGTTGACAATTATAAACAAGATCACGTGCAATTATTATGGAATCAAAAATACGGTGGCGGCTGGTCTACCAATCTGGCATTGAACTATACAATGGGGCGCGGCTTTTTTGAAGAATATGTAGACTCTTGGTATTATGCCAATGTCAATTTTTCTAACGATGCCACGTTTGATTTTATAGGCTGGGAACCTTATGAAGTAGGTGGAGCGTTGCAAACAGATACCGATTTAATACGCCGTCGTTGGTTAGATAATCGCTACTATGTTGCGAATTTGACTACCAATTATTCTGATAAAAACATCGATTTTGATGCTGGTATTTTTGGTAGTATTTATACCGGTGATCACTATGGTGAGATTATCTGGGCGCGTTATTTTTCACAAACAGAAGAGGCTGGTTATCGGTATTATAATGGTATCGCAGATAAAAATGAGTTTACCACTTTTGCTAAAGCAACCTGGAGAATTAATGATACGTGGAGTGTATTTGGAGATTTGCAAGGTAGGTTTATTTCTTATGAGACTAATGGTCAGGCTGATGATACAACGCCATTTACAATTGATAAAGATTACTCATTTTTCAATCCTAAAGCGGGTTTGACGTTTACTGTTGATGAGTCAAGTAAAGTATATGCTTCTTATGCCAGAGCTAATCGAGAACCTAACCGGACCGATTTTGAAAATGGAAATCCGATTCCGGAAAGTTTGAATGATTTTGAGCTGGGATACCGTTTTACTAAAGATCGTGCGCGTATTTATGCAAATGTGTATTATATGGATTATCGTGATCAACTAGTCTTAACTGGTGCAATTGACGATGTGGGAGCACCAATACGTCAAAATAGTGGTTCTAGTTACCGTTTAGGAGTAGAAGTAGAAGCTGGTTTTCAGTTAGGGAGACAATTTGCGATTTCACCCAATATAGCTTTAAGCACGAATAAAAACCGAGATTTTTTCTTCCAAAGAGATGGTGTTTTACAGAATTTAGGAAATACGAATATTTCTTTTTCACCTAATGTAGTTGCCGGTAATCGTATTGATTTTTTCCCGATTCAAAATTTGCGTTTTTCACTGTTGTCTAAATATGTTGGGGAACAATATCTGGGTAATATAGATGCAGCAAGTTCTAAGCTTGAAGCTTACTTTATAAACGATTTAAACTTTCAGTATGATTTAGAAGAAATAGGTTTTGCTAAGTCAATTACATTAACCGCTTTGGTTAATAATATCTTCAGTGAAGAATATGTTTCTAACGGATATTTTTTCACCTATGATGATGCGAGTTCAGGTAGTGTAACAACTGTTGAAGGAGCAGGATATTATCCGCAGGCAAAAATCAACTTTTTAGTAGGAGCTACTGTGCGATTTTAGAGGATTTTACAGTCAATCTTAAAAGCCGGCAGATGTCGGCTTTTTTAATTTGAAATAATAATATTATTTCCGTTTTCTGAAACCCGGTATTCAATAAGTGTGTAAGGCAATTCTTGATTGAGATCTTGACCAGTATAAAGCGTGTATCTATTGTCTTCACACGAGCAGTTTGCTTCTACGCCATTTAAATTCATCGTAGAACAGCTGTTGGGTACGTGATTGGGATCTGTAGCTTCCCAGGCACGTATAGAAGAACCGGTATTTATCACAAAAATCCCGCGTACTCCTGCGTTAGGCACGTAAATGGCATTTCCGGGAAATTGTAATATTTTATATTCAGGAAAGTTTGTATTTAAATCAATAGAAAATGAGAGGGGATTGATATTCGGGTTGTTGATGCGGTTGTCGTCAGAGCTACACGAAAAAGCCAGTGTGCAAAAGACAGCAATTAGCCCTCTTTTAAAAATTTTAATAGAAGATGAGATTGTCAATTTATAAGATTTTAGAAGTAACAATTAATAAATTCGTATATTAGCAATACTTAATCCCGTTTATTAATGGGATTTTTTGTGTTTATATATCAGGGTAAGACTTTACCATAATATAGATACAATTGTTAAACGATAATTACATACATCGCATTGTGCATAAATAAACGAAGTTATGAGTAAAGTATCATACTATACCGCAGAAGGACTAAAAAAATTAAAAGACGAACTCAATCAGTTAAAGGATGTTGAGCGTCCTAAAGCTTCGCAGGCTATTGCAGAAGCTCGTGATAAAGGAGATTTGAGTGAAAACGCAGAATATGATGCTGCAAAAGAAGCTCAGGGAATGTTAGAGATGCGCATTTCTAAAATGGAAGAAATTGTGTCAAACGCACGTATTATTGATGAGTCGCAATTAGACACTTCAAAAGCGTTGGTGCATTCTACAGTAAAGATTAAAAATCAAACCAATGGTCAGGAAATGACCTATAAGTTAGTAGCACAAAGTGAAGCCGATCTAAAAAGCGGAAAGATCTCTGTGGATTCTCCTATAGGGAAAGGTTTGCTAGGTAAAAAAGTAGGCGAAGTAGCTGAAGTAAGTGTACCTAATGGGACTATGAAATTTGACATTCTTGAAATAAGCAGAGCGTAATGCTGTTGGTTTTGGTATTAAAAGCTGAGCTCAATTAATCAATTAAGATATTTTTTTGAGCTCAGCTTTTAAATTTTAAACTACCTCCAGATAAAGTCACCTTCTTCAACAGACCAATCATTACCAAAAAAACCACTGGCTTTTACGCCTTCAATCCCTTTTGTAATCATGGTTTTGTCAAAAATTAATACATCAGGAAAAGTGGTTCCGTTCTCGAGGTAATCATTTGCATAAGCAGCTTTCATACCTTCAATACCAGTGCCTGTTACAACTCCTATACTTGCTTTAGGACTTTGTTTTCTGGGATAAATGAACAATGCACCCCAAGTATTTCCGGTAAGTGATTTTGAACCTACTTTCATTGTATTTGTAGTTACCTGTATAGGGCAGTCTTTTAGAAGTTTGTTCCAAGCTGTATTATTGCTCTTATTTCCATAGATGATAATATTTTGATTAGGAAAGCTACTTGCTTTAAAATCACGATCCCGTACTACCTCTACGGAACCATTTGCTCGGTACCAAAATTTTTCTGCATCAAATTTGGCTCTGTTGTAGTACCACTCATTTTCTTCATTAGAACCGTTAGAGGCGTAAACAAAAACCATATTGTTTCTAAAGGCATCTTTAAATCCGCCATTCCTATCTGGACCTTTTTTCGAGGCTGAGGGAGCTGTTGTAATTGTCCATTTTTTTGAATTATTTTTTAAGTAAATTGTCTCTTTTGAGGTGGTAACTAATTGTTGGTTGTCTATAACTAAGGTGTCATTTGCATTTTTTAGGTCTTGTAAATCTATTTGCAAAAGAGCCGTATTTAAGGTGGTTATAACTAATTTACCTTTTTCTTTTTTTAACAGAAATGAGCTTATTTCGAAAGGTTTTTCTTGTTGAATAATGCTTACATAGTGGGAGCTAGCAGAGACTCCGGGGGAGCCGGTGTAAAACTCAATCTCATCGATATCTTCTGATTTTTTGATTTTTCGAGCTTTAAAAAAATCAAAAAGCAACGGGTAATCTACACTCTCGTCTCCATACCAGTGAGTCCCGTCAGGATATTCATAATATGAAAAGTCGTTATGAAAAGTACCAAGTCTTGCGCGCATATCACGGGCTATTGAAGTAGGAACAACATTGTCTTTCTCTCCATGTAAAACATAGACTCCGTAATGGAGGTAGTTGCGTTTTAATTTTAATGTGCGGCTAGGGTTACCTGCTCTACGAATCATGGAATCTAAAAGAGCATCAGTTTCGTTATTAAAAGATAGTGTGGTCTTTTTCAAAAACTCATCTTTTGTAATGCCAAACCTATCAAAATTTTCTGCAGGCATTTCTTTCATACGTTTAATAGAATTGTTGCGATATAGCAGAAGATCGGGATAGCCAGCACAAGGAGCAATAGCTGCAAAACGATCAGGATATGTTGCACCCAGATACCATGTGCCATGTCCCCCCATTGAATGTCCTGTTAAATAGGTGTGTTGTTTATCTGTTTTAAGCAATTTTTCGGCTTCGTCAAGAACTTCTAGAGCGTCAAGTCTTCCCCAGTCTTCCCAGGCAAAACCGTAAGGTCTACGATTTGTAGGAGCTACCAGATGCCCCCAGTCTTTCTGTTTGTATGCATTTGCTTGATTCACTGCTTCTACAGAAGCACCGTGAACAGATAAAAATAAGGCCTGATTATCTTTGTCTTTAGTCAGCGAAGGAGCTAAACTATAATACTGAACACTACCATCAATGTGACTAATAAAAGTATTTTTATGGTGCTTGTACTTTGATTTAACGCTGAGTTCTAACGTGTCTATGCTTAATTTATTTCCAGATTTATCAAGTAATGTTATAAAAGCAGTTGTCATTTTTTGAGTTGCTAAATCGTTAGGGACCGGTATTTTAAATGGAACTTTTCTGACGATAAGAGGAGATATATTTGGAAGTGTAGTGGTGATCTCAGCATGACCTACTTTTACGTGAATCTTTCCATTTATAAACCATTCATCTGTTGCATTCATTACCCTAATCGCACCTAACAAAGGTTTAGATTCTTCAATTAGAAGATCTGGAAGTGTCAGATCTCTTTTTGTAAATTGAATGGGTTGGTCAGCTTTCAAAAGCCTTGCGCGCATATTACTAAATCGTCCACCAGAGAGTATAAATTCATTTTTACCTTTGTTGAGTTTTATAGGTATCAAATTCCATCCAAAATCATAATGATCACCCTCGTGAGGTAGACCATTAATCAAAACGTTGGTATGGCCCGAAGCATCAAAAATAACAGTTTGTTCAATTTTAGAATTGTATTCTAAATATAGATAACCAGATCTTAGACCTTTATCATTAAATTCATTTTTTTCTTTTGTTTTTATAGGTTTCCACTCAAGAGTTTCTCCAGAAAAAGAATCTATTATTTTAATTTCTTGAATTGGGGTATTTACTTCTTTATTCAATATTTCAGCGAAAACAGGGTCTCTTGAAACGGCATCAGTATTATAAGAAAATCCTTTTTTATTTAAAATCAGACCTTCATTAAATAGATGAAGTATGGTTCCTTCATTAACGTCTTCTACTTTTTCTTTTCCAAAATATTGAACAATGTTTCCTTGTTTGGTTTGAGCAAATGAAAAAGAGGTTATTGTGAGTAAACTGTATAAAAGCCAGCTAAATTTCATTGTGTGTAATTGTTTAAATTAAAACGGGTCATTAAATAATGACCCGTTAGATTTAATGTTTATAACCTATTGTTTAGGTCCTGCGCCATAATTAGGATTTGATTTGTCAAACCATATGCGCTCTGTATTTAAAACTTGAGGAATATTTGAGCCAGTAGTAAAGCCTTGTTCTGTGTAAGCTTCACTCATGTTTTCAAAGTTTTTGTTGTCTTCTGTAGGTGTTCTTACCGTAAAGCGACGAGGTACAGTTAATGGAGTACCTCCAGCTAAAAACGGATCTCTCGGTAAGTATTCACTTGCAGTTTTAGGGATTCCTGATCGACGTACAGTTGTCCATAAATCTCCCGGTGTGGCAGCAAAGTTTATGTATTGTTGAATATAAACTTTCTCTAAACCATCGCTGCTTAAATTATAAGCTGGCTGATTTAATAGGTCATCAATTTCCCCTTCTTTCAATTTAGTAGCTCCTGCTTGAGAAAGTGCTGTGTCTGTATAAACAGGATCTTCTTCATAATATGGGAAGCCATTATTCTCAGCCAACATGTCTAAACGTAAAGCAGAATCGCGAACACCTTTATTGAAATAATCTTGTGCGTCATTAGGTAGCGAAGCTCCAAGTAGTTTGAATTCAGCTAAATATAAATTTGTTTCTGCTGAAGTGCCCAAAATAACCTGTAGTGGAGGAAAATTATCTGTGCGTTGAATTACGCGACCACCTGGTTTTGTAGGATATGTAAAACTAAATCCGGTACGTGTAATGCGTTCAGCAAAATTAGAAGTTGAAGCGTATACTTTTTCAACTCCGTCCTTATTAATTCTATTATTAATATTTTGATTAAAATAAATATTGTTTTCAGCTTTAAAAACAGCATCAGGAGATAAAGGTACTCCATAATACCTTACCCAAGGTTCTCCAGGGCCTGACCAGCCTTCAAAATCACCTGCTTCATCAAGTACAACATACTGCTCTATATATGGAGGTAAGTCTTGCTCTGCATCTATAAATGCTTGAACTACCTCGCCGTTAAATGAGTTTTTATCAAAAAGAACTTTTAAACGCGGATCTTTATTTTGAGCCATAAAATCTATAAGGTCTATAGAACCAGCTCCAGCTCCCATAGGGTTACCTGTACCCCTATAATTAATACCTCGTTTATAGATGAAGTCATCACTTACGTCATTCATATACCCAGCTGGCGAGTTTGCTACTTCTTCTGCTATAGAAAGAGCTCTTGAAAGATTTGTATTAATCATTCGGGCAGCTATTTTAAGTTTGAGCAGATTACAAAATTTAGCCCATTTTAAATAGTCACCGTTATAAATAAGATCTTGATCTCCAATCTCAAATTGATTTGTAGCTGACAAATCTTCAATAGCTGCATCAAGTTCTTCTAACCAGATATCGAATAATTCTTCTTGAGTATCGTATTTAGGTGTAAGCAGAGCAGGTGTTGTGTAAGGAGCAAGACCAGCTTCTGAATAAACCATAGAGCCATAAAGATCTGTTATGGTAATCGCAGGTTGTATCTGAATAGGGAATGTCATTGCTCTGAGTGCTTTTCTAGCTTCTTGCTCTGTTTCACTCATGGCATCAATACGAGCTCTAATATCTCTTGTGTTTGGGATAAGAGAATTGTATATATTTTGAGTCCCTACTTCGCCCATTTCAATTACATCTTCGCTATTTCCACCTCCAGAAGATGGTGTAGTTACTTGAGTCCAAGGGTAGATATAATCAAAATTATTGTAGAACCAAACCGTATAATCATTGCCATACATTTGTTCTATGGATTTAGTCATAGAAAATCTCAAATCTGGATCTGAAAGTGAAGAGGGGTCGCTGTTTAATTCTGCAAAATCATCTTTGTCACAACTTGCAACTAAGATCATTAGCAGGATTAGTAATGGAGTTATATTTTTTTTCATTTTAGTTTTCTTTTTTTTAAAAATCTAAAGAGATAGTCATCGTGTAATTTGCGGTATATGGTGCAAATGATCGTTCTCTAAAAGAATCTGAACTTGCTGTACCCCTAAAACTCTCTGGATTGATGTTATTTGGTAAAGAATTGTATAGGTAACCTAGATTTCTTGCATTTATACCAATATATAGGTTGCGTGCATTAAGCTTATCACTGATACTCTTGGGAAGATTGTATCCTAATGAGATGTTACGCAAAGCAATATACTTTACTTCGCTAAACCAGTCGTCATTAACAACACCAGAACTCCAAGCATTTGTGAAATAATTGAAATAACTGGCGTGAGTAGGTTCAACATAACCTTCTTCGTAAGCTTGCTGATAAGTCATGCCTCCTACGTCAATAGTATTTCCGTTAGGAGCCGTTACGGTTTGACCTTCTTCAAAAATACCTTCAGGTATAATACCATCAGAATAAGTTCTGTTTGCAGTATCTGAATATTCTGAAGTCCAAGTTACTCCTCCATATTCTGGAGTTCGACCTCTTAAGGATGCATCTAGATAACCATATGCTGTACCATATTTACTAGAATAAGATGCGATGTGGCCACCAAATCTTGCATCAAGTAATACAGATAGGGTAATGCCTTTATAATTAAACTCATTGAGTAGAGATCCTTCAAAATCAGGCTGTACTTTACCTACTTTTTCAACACTACCACTACGTTGATAATAGGCTCCACGTCTTGAGTCACTGTATGTCAATAACTTCATTCCATTACGAGGGTCGTCTATAGGGTTGCCATTTGCGTCTGTAGATTGCCAGGTTTTAATAGCGCTGTCAGACATTAAAACTCCATATTCTCCACCTTCAAAGGCAACAGAACCAATTCTGAAGTTACCATAGTCAACATCACCACCTAGTTTTTTGAACTCACCGTAGTCTTCGTGTAAGTCCTTAACTTTTGTAGTGTTATTCCAATAATTAAAGGTAGCATTCCACTCAAAATTTTGAGTTTTAACAGGACTTCCGTAAACAGTCAATTCAAGACCATAGTTGGTCAATGTTCCAATGTTTGTGAATAAATTATTATAACCCGATTCCATAGGGATAGGTACTGAGCCAATCTGATTTTCAATAGTTTCATTATAATATGCAAAATCAAAACCTAAGCGATTACCAAATAGTCGAGCATCCATACCAACTTCAAAAGAGTTTTTACGTTCGGGTTGAATTTTGTTATCTACTAAGGTTGTTGAAACACCATTATTGTAAATGAAATCACCATTTGGCATCTCGTAGTTGTTTATGCTATACCCATTATTGATAGCGTATGGGTCTGTATCACTACCTACTTGAGCCCAAGAGGCACGTAATTTTCCAAAGCTAATCCAGTTTGGAAGTTCAAAAGTTTCGCTAATTAACCAGGAGGTTGAAACAGATGGGTAGAAATATGAGTTGTTACCTGTTCCGTCGGTATAAACTAGTGCTGAAGACCAGTCATTTCTACCAGTTATATCTAAGAATAGTTGGTCTTTATAGCCAAGACTAGAAAGGAAATACAATGAATTTATCTGTTTTGTGCCTAAGATACCCGCATCAGAAATTAAATTTCGTTTTGAGTTACTCATAAAAAATCTTCCAGGGACAATTAAGCCTCCATCAGTTCTGACGTTGCTAAAAGATTTTTCTTGATCCCATATTTCTGCACCTACTAATAGGTTAGATGTTAGGTCTTGGTTTATATCTTTATGAAAGTTTAGTGTTAACTTTCCATTTCTAGTCAAATCTCTAGAATGATTTAAAGCATATTGACCGCCTTCATTCGCATATCCACTTCCTAATGATTTAGACTCATATTTTGTGGTATAATCGTTAGCACTTACTTGTGCGGTGATTGTTAACCAGTCAATAGGGTCTGCAGTTAAGGTGATTACCGGTCTGGTTACAGTTTCTTTATTCTCATCGTCTAAGGTGTTGTAGTTAAACCATAAACCTCTGTTTGGTGCGAATGCAAATTCATCACCATATTCAGAGCTAGGTACTCCTCCATGAGGTGCTTGCCAAAATCTTCGCTGTGTATATTTTTCAGTATTGTAGGTTCTCTCAAAGTATCCCTCAAAAAAGTTTTGAGAGATCGCATCTTGTGCGTTTTGTGAATTAGATTGAGTAAAAGAAATCGCTCCACTAGCTTTTAACCAAGAGGTCAAATTATATGAGGCCTTAAAGGAGAATGCATTTCTTTCAAAACTATTGTTTGGCAAAGTACCTGTTCTTTTATTATAAGAGTCAGAAAGGTAGAAGTTTCCTTTTTCATTACCGCCACTTACAGAAAATGCAGTATTACTATTAATGCCCGTATCATAGGCATTTTTCATATTATCCTTTCTAGCAGCATAAGGAATTAAACTTCCATCATAATCTTCAATTAGACCTCCATCAAATCGAGGACCATAACTTAAGCCGCCACCTGCATGATTAATTAACGTACGTTGACCATCTGCATTGTAATAAAATTGATTGTTGTCAAAACGATAATAATTGTCACTTGTATCTTGATCACCATAATTTACATAACCTGCAAGTGTTCCCGGTCCAAACTCGTTTTGTAAATCTGGAGTATTGTAAACGTAGTCAATACCTATAGATTGTTTTACTGAGACCCCAATCCCACGAGCACCGGAACCATCTTTAGTTTCAATAAGAACAACACCATTTATACCACGAGATCCATACAATGCTGTAGCTGCAGCTCCTTTAAGAACAGATACTGTTTTGTAGTTGTCTGGGTTTAAGTTTTTCAGAATATTTCCATAGTCATTGGCTGAGCTAGACCAGTCTGCACTAGTATTAGAAACATTATTGTCAAGAATAACGCCATCAATAACAAAAATAGGTTGGTTATTGCTAGAGTTTAAAGAAGATACTCCTCTAATTTGGATTTTAGAGTTACCAAATAATCCACCGTCAGAAGCTCCAATACTTACACCAGCGACTTTTCCTTGTAAGGCCTGTACAGGGTTGACAGTGTTCGTTTTAGCGAGTTCTTCACCTTCAACTTCTGTCATTGCATAACCAAGGGCTTTTGTTTCTCTTTTTATACCTAAAGCAGTGATTACTACTTCGGTGAGAGCTTCTGTGCTTACAGCGAGAGATACATCTATTTTCTTCTTTCCATTAATTGCAATCTCTTGAGTTATAAACCCAATCATAGAGAATGCTAATTCAGAATCAGGAGAAACTTCAATGTTGTAATTTCCATCAAAATCTGATACTGTTCCGTTGTTTGTTCCTTTCTCAATAATGGTAACCCCGGGTATAGGTGTGCCAGTTTCTGCATCTAAGATAGTTCCTGTAACCACTTGTTCCTGGGCCTGTATACCTTGCATACACAGAAACAATATTGGCAGTACTATACGCAATAGTTTTTGTTTCATAAATGTTATTTTAATAAGATTTAATTGTTAGTAGAACTAAGTAGCGAAGAATCTTAAAAAAAACACAAATAAATAGATAGATAACCTGTGAGAGTCGACAAACGACAAAATTAAACTTATAATGAATTCTTGATTCATTTATAAATGAATAGATGGGGAGAGTTTTATGTAGTTTATTTGGTTTTTTTTTGATGAAAAATTATTATTTAACTAATATTTGGATTGTATTATTTGTGATCTAAGAATCGGTTAATTTATTGTTAAAGGGGGTGTTTTTTGTGTGTTGCATTATGATTATTTGGACTTTACTAGTAGAAGCGTTATTTTGACTTATTTTTATCAAAAAAACAGAAATTATGGCATCTATTTTCACTAAAATAATCAATCGCGAAATCCCCGGTTATATTGTTGCTGAAGATGAGCAACACATCGCGATTTTAGATATAAATCCTAATGCAAAGGGGCATACGCTTTGTATTCCTAAGAAGGAAGTAAATAAATTATTTGACCTGCCTGAAACTGATTATATGGCGCTTATGTCTTTTAGCCGAAAGGTTGCAAAAGCATTAGAGCAGGTTGTTGACTGTAAACGAATAGGTGTTTCTGTAATAGGTCTTGAAGTGCCTCACGTGCATGTGCATTTGATTCCGTTAACTACAATGGAAGACGCTCGTTTTATCTCAAAAATTAAAATGGAGGCAGAAGAGTTTAAAGCCTTAGCCGAAAAAATACAGGCAGCTCTTTAAGGAGTTTGAAACTTGTATATGGCAAATGCCGAAGCTGCACCGGCAACTACGATAGCAATTAAGATAATTATCGCTAAAGGTTTGTAGCGTGTGTACGTATCAGGATTTCCAAAACGTTTTAGATTGTATAAATATACCCGGTCGATTTCATCCGTCCAGAGACCGGGATATATCATCGACTCACAATGGGTGCAATTAAGCTCTCCCTTCACTTCTTTAGTAGATCGTGTCATGAGCTTATTCTCTTCTACTTTATTAAAAAAAGAAAAAGTGAGCCCATCTTGGGCAAAGCATTTGGGACAGTTATTACGCAGTTTGGATTCACCAAATTTTACGTAGTTAGAAGCCATATTCGTTAGGTTGATTGTCTTGCGAAATTAAATTATTTCATAAGATTCTCCAGATTTATTTGAGCATATTGCAGCAACATAATGGTTTTTGCATCTTTGATTTCGCCTCGTTTGATAAGATCTAAAGCTTCCTTAAATTGATATTCAAGCACTTCAATGTTTTCGGTTTCATCTGCTGCGCCACCGCCTTCTGAGACTTTTTGTTTTTCAGAATACTCCGCGATAAAAAAATGTAAAATTTCAGTTACAGAACCCGGGGACATATAAGATTCAAAGACCTTTTCGACCGTTTTAATGCGGTAGCCGGTTTCTTCTTCAATCTCCTTTATAATGGCAGTTTCAGGGTCGTTTTCATCCAATAAACCGGCACAGGCTTCAATCATCATCCCATCTTTATTTTTATTCAGATACGTAGGCATTCTGAACTGTCGCGTGAGAATTACCGTTTTTTTATGGGTATTGTAAAGCAGAACCACCGCGCCGTTACCTCTGTCATAAGCCTCACGAGATTGCTTTTCCCATTGCTCATTGTTGTTGAGGTATTCAAACTCTACCTTTTTTAAGGTGTACCAGTTGTCTGAGAGGATGCTAACCTGCATATTTCTCACATTATCATTCATGATTCAATAAGTTTTAAGGCGATTTGAAATGTAGTTCCTTTGTTGATCTCACTGCTTAACACACGTACCTGGCCGTCGTGATATTCTTCTATAATACGTTTTGTAAGTGATAATCCCAGTCCCCAGCCCCGTTTTTTTGTGGTGTAACCGGGTTCAAAAATAGTTGAGAAGTTCATTTTAGGAATACCCTTACCGGTATCAGAAATCAGGATTCTAACATAACGCGTATCGCGTTTGATGGTTAAAGTTAATTTTCCTTTCCCCTTCATCGCATCAATAGCGTTCTTTACCAAGTTTTCAATACTCCAGGCGTAGAGTTCTTTATTGAGCATTACAAAAAGTTGCCCTTTTGGCGGAACATCAATCTCAAAATCTATGAGTTTTGAACTCCTGTTGGCAAGATATTCAAAGGCTTCCTGAGTTTCAGTGATGATATTTGTAGCGTTGAGTTTCGGGACACTTCCTATTTTTGAAAACCTGCCGGTAATCGTTTCGAGACGGTTGATGTCTTTATTTATTTCTTCAATATACTCGGGGTTTACATTTTCGGCTTTTAAAATTTCAGTCCATCCTACTAAAGAAGAGAGCGGCGTACCTATCTGATGCGCTGTTTCTTTAGCCATACCTGCCCACAGCAGATTTTGTTCAGAAGCTTTTGAGGTGGCATAGAAAAAGTAAATGACTCCAATAAATAGAATCACAATGATCACAAGGACCACCGGAAAATACTTCAGCTGATTGATCACGGGAGAATGTCCGTAGTAGGCATACCAAAGTTCTCCACCTAAAATATCAATCCGTATGGGATCGTTTTCCGCAGCCATTCCCATTAAAATTTCTTGTGATTGAATGGGATCGTCCAGAACACCTTCCGGGATATTAATGCTGTTTACAATACTGTCTTTATAATCGGTTATGATTATGGGTATGTATTGATTTTTAGAGTTGATTTTCTGGCTTAGCGCATAATACTGGTTGATATCCTCGGTATTAAAAGCTTCCATAGAGGATGCCCAAACTTCCATACGGTCACGCTCTGCCTGTTTGAGTTGGTCAAAAAACAAAGAGACATTCCAAAGAATTAATGCAGTGATGACAACTGCCGCAAAAATGATAAACCAGCGTATAAAGCGCTGATCTGTATTGAAATTCATAGGGACATGTTCTTTTTACTCGATAATCGAGATTATAATCTTTCGAGACACACCTCGAAGTTGAAAGTCATTTTCAGGATTAATTACGGCACCAAATTACAAAGTTGACGCAACTTAAATATAAAGTATTTCTTAAAGAATTATTGTATTCAAAACGGTTTTAAGTATAGTAGTGGTTGACTACCTTTGCGAGATGAGCACAGAAATCTTAAGCATAGATCCTGAAACAACTGATAATTCGCAAATTTACAGCGTGTTATCTGGTTCTGTAGGGCCCAGACCCATTGCTTTTGCAAGCACTTTAGACGCTAAAGGTAGTCCTAATTTGGCGCCTTATAGTTTTTTTAATGTGTTTAGTTCTAATCCGCCGGTCGTGGTTTTTTCTCCTGTAAGAAGAGGGCGAGACAACACTACAAAACACACGTTAGATAATATTTTAGAAACAAAAGAGGTAGTGATCAACATCGTTAATTATGCGATGGTTCAGCAAATGTCATTGGCGAGTACAGAATATGATGCGGGTGTAGACGAATTTATAAAAGCGGGTTTTACTAAGGAAACTTCAGAGCTTGTTAAGCCGTTTCGGGTAAAAGAATCACCGGTTCAGTTAGAGTGTAAAGTGAAAGATGTGATGGCTTTAGGAACTGAAGGCGGTGCGGGAAATCTTGTGATTTGTGAAATTGTAAAAATTCATATTCAAAAAGCGGTATTGACCGAAGCCAATACCTTGGATGAACATAAACTGGATCTTGTTGCTCGTATGGGCGGTAACTGGTATACACGTGCTATAGACGGAATGTTTGAAGTACCAAAACCTTTGCGTAATTTAGGCGTAGGCGTAGATGCTTTGCCAGAACAGATACGTATGAGTACCGTTCTTACCGGAAATGATTTAGGTCGGCTGGGTAATGTAGAAGTGATACCTGATGCTGATGCTGTGGCAAAATATTTAGATGAAAACTCATCGCTGCAAAATTTGCTAACTAATGGTGATACGGTAGCTTTGCACAAAGAAATTCAAAAGCTGATTCAGCAAGATAATACAGGCGATGCCTGGAAATTAATTTTAGCCTAAGGGAACAGGCATATAAAACATCAAAAACAACAGAAATGGAAGTACAGGGAAAAATTAAATTAGTAGGAGAAACACAAACCTTTGGAAGCAATGGTTTTAGAAAGCGAGAGGTTGTTGTAATTACCGAAGAGCAGTATCCACAAACTATTATGGTTGAGTTTGTACAAGATAAAACAGACTTATTAAATAATTTTAACGTAGGTCAGAATGTAAAAATTAGCATCAACCTACGCGGTAGAGAGTGGGTGAACCCACAAGGGGAAACTAAGTATTTCAATAGCATACAAGGTTGGAGAATAGAAAATCTTCAGGAAGGAGCTCCAGCAGCAGGTATGCCACCGGTTCCACCAGCAGACCAGTTTGAGCCGGCATCAGACTTTAGTGATGATGATCATGACGATTTACCTTTCTAAAAAGCACGTTAAACACAATGAATACCCCAGATACTTTTTATAAGTTTCCGGGGTATTTTTTTGTTATTAAAGTTTGTGAGCTTTGTTTTGTAAAAAAGAAAAAAGCTCTGATTACAGAGCTTTTTAATTGGTTTTAGGTTAACCTATTTAATAAACTAAAAAAGCAATGATGAACAAAATTATCGAATAGGTTCCTTTAAATTTCGATAAAAAATAGCAATTAAACAAAAGAACCTGTCGTTTTTTATTAAAATCATAAACTATCGTTTTCATAACTCCAGATCAGCCATTTCCAGATTACAGTTTTGCAGATGCAGACGGGTTGCTTGCTGTTGGTGCAGCTCTTACAGTGCCGCGTTTAATTGATGCCTACTCAAAAGGAATTTTCCCGTGGTATAACGACGGTCAGCCTGTTTTATGGTGGTCTCCAGATCCCAGAATGGTTCTGATTCCTGAAAACATTCATGTGTCTAAAACCATGCGAAGGATCTTGCGAGAAGAACGGTTTAAAGTGACCTTTAATACCGCTTTTTTAGATGTGATTTTAAATTGTAAGCGTATTAAACGAGACGGTCAACACGGTACGTGGATTACTAACGAAATGGTAGATGCTTATCTCGAGCTCCATAAACAAGCTTATGCAGAGTCTGTTGAAATATGGGAAGGTGATAAATTAGTGGGCGGTCTTTATGGAATCAATTTAAAAGAAAAAAAGGTTTTCTGTGGCGAAAGTATGTTTGCAAAAACCAGCAATGCCAGTAAAGTAGCCTTGATTACTTTGGCGCAAAAACTTCAAAAAAGTAACTACAAATTAATAGACTGTCAGGTTTATACAGAGCATCTTGAACGTATGGGAGCAGCGGAGATATCCAGAGCAGAATTCTTATCTTTCTTAACCTAAGGCTTTCACTTCAGTATATCTAAAGCAGTTTACCTCGTGATCGTTTACCATTCCGGTGGCTTGCATATGGGCATACATTACGGTCGAACCGGTAAACTTGAACCCTCGTTTTTTTAGATCTTTTGAAAGTGCATCGCTAATCGCTGTTGTTGTCGGTGCTTCCTTATAATATGCTACAGAATTCTGAACCGGTTTGTGAGCTACAAAACTCCAGATGTATTTTGAAAAACTACCAAATTCTTCCTGAATATTCATAAAAGCTTTTGCGTTAGAAACTGTTGCATTGACTTTCAGTTTATTCCTGATGATTCCAGGGTTGTTGAGCAACTCTTCAAGTTTAGATTCAGAATAGTTAGCGATCTTTTTGTAGTCAAAATCATCAAGCGCTTCGCGGAAGTTTTCGCGCTTGCGCAAAATAGTAATCCAACTCAATCCGGCCTGAAAGGTTTCTAAGATCAAGAATTCAAAAAGGCGAGCATCGTCATAGACCGGCACACCCCATTCTGTATCGTGATACGCTTCATAAAGCGCATCGCCTACACACCAGCCACATCTGTGTTTTTTCATAATTCAGGTTTAAGACCTTAAAGATATTTATTCTGCGACAAGTAGTTTGTTTTTGGGTTGTAAGTTCATTAAAAAAACAGCGACTTTTTCTTTATGACTATAACTACCCTAGAAAAGCAAGATCTGGTAACCAAAGCATTTAAAAATGCGATGACCTATACAGATTATCGCTTACTTGCTGAAAACCATGCAGAGTCGTTTACCAGCACCGGCCATACACAAACCGAAGCTTTATCTAATTATACTGTTCTCAATTACCGCAGAATGAAACGTTGGGATAAAACCTTGCGTTTTACTGAGGAGCAGCAAAAACTAATTGTTGAATTAGACCGACCTCTAAACTGGTTAGTGATTACGGAAAGCTGGTGTGGTGATGCCCCGTCGGCAGTGGCTGTTATGCAGAAGATAGCAGAATTGCAGCCGGCCATAAACTTTAAATTGGTTTTACGGGATGAAAATCCCCAATTGATGGATGCTTTTTTGACTAAGGGTTCTAAGTCTATACCTAAGCTTATTATTCAAGATCCTAAGAATGATTCCGTCTTGATCGATTGGGGTTCGCGTTCCCAAGCAGCTCAAAAGTTGGTTGATGATTTTAAGGAAGAAAACGATGTGGTTACAGCGACTTTTATCGAAACCTTGCAGCAGTGGTATAATCAAGATAAAGGAAAGTCAGTTCTTAAAGATTTAATCGAAATCTTACGCGTGCTTAACCTTGAAACTCGAAAGTAATAGAGCCCAACTGAGAATCTCGCTCACTTTTATTAAAAATTGCCTTTTCTGCATATTCTAAAGCTTGATCCACAAGACAACCATTCGTTGTGGTGGAGGCAGTTTTATTAAAATAGGCTTTCACAATTCCGCCTACACCATTTACCTGAATGTTGATGACTACTTTTCCAGTGGCATCACAGGTATAAACAGGATTTGGTATTTGTATCGCATTACGTCCTTTAAGCTGATACGTAACCGTGCTTCGGCGGTAACTTGAAGTATTTACCTTAGAAACCTTTTCAGTGTTTTTAGTATCTCCAGAAGATTGTTGTTGACTTCTTTTTTTACGCAAAGCTGCAATTCGGGCTTGATAATCGGGGTAATTCTCATCTTCTCCCTGATCATCTTCAGAAGGTGTGGTCTTTTCTGAGTCGGTTTTTAAGGCCTTGTCCACCTCATTTTGCTGATTAAAATAGCGATTAGCTTCCCGTATCAACCTATTGCTGCTTTGAGCCTGATTCGTCATTTGTTGTGTTTGTTGCAACTCTTCTTCTTTAAGAAGTTGTGGGACCTCTTCTTCCGGTTCATCTTGAATAATAGGAATGGGAATAAATTCTTCTACCTGTGAAGTGTCATAGGGCGTCACCGTAAGAAACAAAAAAACAATCACAAAGATACTGGCACCGGTAAAGGTGATCAGCATTGCTTTATCTTCAGGTGATAGTTTCATCGGTGCAAAAATACAAAAACGCCGCGTGCGCGGCTGTTAAACAAAACGGAAGAAACGCCGTGTAATTGTCTTAAGCCTCAGCCTGTTTTAAAGCTGCTTCAAAATCTTCTAAGGAAGTAGCATCAATCACATCAAAATCACCAATTTTTGTTCTGCGCAAAGCGGAAAGATGCCCGCCACTTTCTAATGCTTTACCAAAGTCGTGTGCGAGAGACCGAATGTAAGTCCCTTTACTGCAACGGACACGAAAGTCAACTTCAGGAAGCTCAATACGCGTGATTTCAAATTCTGAAATCTGCACTTCTCTACTTGGGATTTCTACTGCTTCGCCTGCTCTGGCAAACTCGTACAGACGTTTTCCTTCTTTCTTTAAAGCCGAAAAAATAGGGGGTTTCTGCTGAATATTTCCGGTGAATTGGGCAGTTGCATTTTGAATCAAATCCTCATTAAGATGATCTGTTGGGAAGGTAGCTTCAATTTCAGTTTCTAAGTCGTAAGAAGGTGTTGTTGCTCCTAAAACGAGGCTGCCGGTATATTCCTTTTCCTGCCCCATAAACGCTTCAATGCGCTTGGTAAACCTACCCGTGCAGATGATTAACAATCCGGTTGCTAATGGATCTAGGGTTCCGGCATGACCTACTTTGATTTTTTTAATCTTATAAGCTTTACGAATGAGCCAGCGCACTTTGTTAACCAATTGAAAAGAGGTCCAATTCAGTGGTTTGTCAAATAACAAAACCTGACCTTCTTTAAATTGTTCTTCGGTAAACTGCATACGTATTCTATTGGTGATTTCTATTCAGGCAAAAGTGGGTTATAGCTTGTAGTAACCAAAACTTACAGCAAGGATTCCTACGATCAGGCAATAAACGGCAAACCAGGAAAGCTTGCTTTTTTTGACCAATTTGATCATCCAGGTACAGGCGATAAGACCACTCACAAAAGCAGCTACAAAACCTATGGAAAGCGCGGTGAAATTACCCGATTCAGTAGTGATCTCACCACTTAGAATGTCTTTAGCGATCTTCCCAAAAATTAATGGAACAACCATTAAAAATGAAAAACGAGCAGCTTTACTTTTATCATTTCCTAATAAAACTGAAGTTGAAATAGTAGCACCACTTCGAGAAATTCCCGGAAGCATTGCGATTGCCTGAGCGATACCGATTACAAAAGCATTGGTATAAGTTACCGGTTTTTGAGTATCTTTTGCTTTATCTGCAAGCCAAAGTAATAATGCCGTTATGATGAGCATCATACCGACTAAAAGAATGTTTCCGCCAAAAAGGGATTCGAGTTGCTCTTCAAAAAAGAGTCCTATAATTACCGCAGGAATCATCGAGATGATGATTTTTAAAGAAAACTGTGTTTCTTCATTCCATTTAAACTGAAACAAGCCTGTTACAATTTCAAAGATGTCTTTTCTAAAAACAACCAGCGTACTCAAGGCGGTTGCAAAGTGAAGCACTACAGTAAAGAGTAAGCTTTCTTCCGGTAGGGTACTGTCGCCTAAAATCGCTTTTCCCAGTTCGAGGTGACCGCTTGATGAAACCGGTAAAAACTCGGTAAGTCCTTGAATAATGCCCAGTATTATTGCGTCAATTATATCCATTTAAAAGGTTGTAGTAGCAGTTAGTTGGCGTTTTTATTCTTATCAGGATTCAGCAATATTGCATACACTTCAATCCCAAAACCTATTAAAACCAAAGCCGGAGCCAGGCGTATGCGTCTCCAGTTGTAAATCTCCGGGTTGAACACATTAGGATCATCGCTGCCACCACCAGACATTAGAATAAAACCAAGTGCAATAACACCCAGACCTATCAACATCACTTTATAATTCTTCTTCTTAAAAATAAAACTACTGCGGTGCAGTTCGTTTTGCTTCTTACGCTTTTGTTCTCCCATTTTCAGAGGCTTAAATGTTATGAGTTAAAAGACACTCTTGTCTTTTTTTTAATCTTAGTCTAATAATATAATTCGTCTGTTCTTAAATTTAAGAAACGCTGTGTGGCTAAAAAAGTACTGAACCAGGTTATAATCACGCTGGCTACAAACACGCCCACAAATAAAATAGCAAGAATGACCGGGTCTGCCAGTAGTTCGAGCTCAGGGAAGGTTTGGTTTAAATAATATAAAACTGCAGCCATCCCGCCAAGAGCAATTAAAGCGCCTACCATTCCCAGCTTCATACTCAACCAGATAAACGGGCGGCGAATGAAACCCTTTGTAGCGCCTACCATTTGCATGGTTTTTATGGTAAATCGTTTTGAATAAACCGAAAGCCGTATTGCAGAGTTGATGAGTAAAACAGCGATGAGCGTAAATACGCCGCTGATGATCACGATCCACAAACTTATTTTTTTTATGTTGTCATTGAGCAAAGAGATCAACGGCTGATCGTAATTTACTTCTTCCACAAAATCTTTTGCAAGTAGATTATCAGCTATTTCTTTGACTTGAGCGGCATCTACAAAGTCGGCTTTTAGGTAAACATCAATAGAATTCTGTAGTGGATTGTACCCCAGAAAATCCATAAAATTCTCACCTATTTCTTTACTGTGCTCTTCTGCAGCTTCTTCTTTAGAAACAAACTGCGTCGATTTTGTATAATCGGCAAGAGCCAATGTTTTTTCAAGTTGCTTGACCTCGACATCTTTGGCGTCATCTTTCAGATAGATTGTCAGAGCGATTTGTTCTTTAAAATGATCAGCAACTTTTTTAGAATTCAGTACCAAAAGTCCGAGCAAGCCAAGTAGAAAGAGCACCAACGCAATACTTAAAATTACCGAAAAATAAGATGAGATCAATCTGCGACGTTGAAACTTTTCAAAAGATGATGCCATATTGCTGCTTAAAGTTTAGATACCACTAGTGAGCAAAAATACTAAAGTTCGTGCTTCTTAAACGTACGCTTTTTGCATTTTGTATTTTTATATCAAAGCTTTCGCTACTTTCAGTGTTTATAAGGGTTGAAACACCTTATAATTAAAAGCTTAACCCTGAAAATGATAAACTGATGAACATTTTAATCTACGGTATAGGAGGAGTAGGCGGCTATTTTGGCGGAAAACTCACTAAAACTAATAATCATATAACGTTTATAGCTCGCGGAAAGCATCTCGATGCCGTTCAGAAAAACGGATTACAGGTAAGTAGTTATAAAGGTGATTTTGTTGCTGGACCGGATCTCGCGACTGATGATCTTAGCAAAATACCAACACCGGATTTGGTGATTCTAGGTGTAAAATCCTGGCAAGTTCCCGAGACTATTGAAGCTTTAAAGCCATATGTAAAGCCTAAAACCTTGTTTTTACCCTTGCAAAACGGTGCTGCAAATGCAGAAAAAATTCTTGAAGTGTTGCCGAATGCTCAAGTTCTCGGTGGATTGTGTAGAATCGTTGCTTTTAAAGACGGTCCCGGTAAGATAAAGCACCTTACGTTTGAGCCTAGCATCACCTTTGGCGAACTCGACGGTAGTCTTTCCGACCGCGTAAAAGCGCTTCAGGAATTATTTCAAGAAGCTGATTTCGTGGGGGATTTAGTCGAAAATATTCAGGTGGAGATCTGGAAGAAATTCTTATTCATTTGTACCATAAGCGGTATTGGCGGATTAACCCGCGTGCCAATGGGAAAAATTCGTTCCAGCGAATATCTATTTAATATGATGAAAGATACTGCTCAGGAAATTTTCAATGTAGCCAAAGCTAAAGGCATTGCACTTACAGAAAAACATATGGAATCGGTTTTTGAAGCGATTCAAAATCAGGGAGCAGACGTTACAGCTTCCACCCAGCGCGATATTATGGAAGGGAAACCCAGCGAACTCGATAATTTTAACGGCTACATCGTACGGGAAGGGAAACGTCTTGGGGTTTCGGTTCCAGTAAATGAGCTTATTTATGAATGTTTATTGCCTATGGAAAAAGAGGCGCGGAAGTTGTAGAGACTTTTTTGTCATCTATTATCTTTATTATGATTCGGTTAAGTGTTATTTTTTGTTTCTTACTACTTCACCTGAGTTTATTCAGTCAAAAAGAAGAAAAGGATTCATTAGAATTGTGGACGATGTTTACAATAGGCAACCTTGTAAATACTACCGCTCATGAATGTACTGCAGAAAAATGGCCAATTAAATTAGTACATAAAACGGGTGATACCTTTTGGGAAACTGAAGATGAAGATGCTGCATTTTGGGAAACTGAAGATGAAGATGCTGCATTTAAATCTGAAATTGACTTCATAGAGGCACACAATGATTCTGTTTGGGTAGAATTAGAGAATCGGGGTTTTAAATCCCCGAAGCAAGAATATGAAGATGATTTTCAAAAAGAACGAGCTGATGTCGTAGCAGCTTTAAAACTGTTTAGTGAAAGTCCGTTGTTTAAAACGTATAATGAAGATCGTCTCAGAAATAGGTTTCCAAATGCAAATATTAAAAAGGTTGAAGAGGGTATTTATAAAATAGAGATGGGGTCATTTGATGCTGAAAATCCGGTAAATACTCATAAAAAAGAATTTCTAGGTATCATTGATATCAAGACCAAAGAAACCACCGTTCAGAAACTTTAGCATAGGAGTTTAATAATCGTAAATTTGCCGCTCATTAAAACGCGCCTGGCGCAAAGCAATACACGGTAATGAATTACGATTTTAACGCGATAGAAGAAAAGTGGCAAAAGTTTTGGAAAGAAAACAAAACCTTTGAAGCATCAAATAACAGCGATAAGCCTAAATATTATGTGTTGGATATGTTTCCGTATCCTTCTGGGGCAGGGTTGCATGTGGGGCATCCGTTAGGGTATATCGCCAGTGATATTTATGCGCGTTACAAGCGGCATCAAGGTTATAATGTATTGCATCCGCAGGGGTATGATTCGTTTGGACTTCCGGCAGAGCAGTATGCGATTCAAACCGGGCAACATCCTGCAATCACTACCGAAACCAATATCGCCCGTTACCGCGAACAACTCGATAAAATCGGTTTTTCATTCGATTGGAGTCGCGAAGTGCGGACTTCAAATCCGGAATATTATAGATGGACACAATGGATTTTCATTCAGCTTTTTGAAAGTTGGTACAACAACGACACCAACAAAGCTGAGCATATAGACACGCTGATCGCAAAATTTGAAGCCGAAGGAAATGCTTCAGTAAATGCGGTTTGTGATGAAGGTATAGAAGCTTTTACTGCTGAAGTGTGGAAGAAGGCTTCCGCAAAAGCGAAACAAGAAATCCTGTTAAAATACAGGCTGACCTACCTCGCAGAAACCGAGGTAAACTGGTGCTCCGCTTTAGGTACCGTACTGGCAAACGATGAGATTGTAAATGGCGTTTCAGAACGTGGCGGGCATCCCGTAGTGCGAAAAAAAATGAAGCAGTGGAGCATGCGCATCAGCGCTTACGCCCAGCGCTTGCTAGACGGTTTACAAGATATCGACTGGCCACAGCCGCTTAAAGATTCACAAACCAATTGGATTGGTCGGTCAAAAGGTGCTTCTGTAAAGTTCCGTATCCTACCCCCAACCCCTTCCCAAGGAAGGGGAGCAAGCCACGCCGGTTTTATGACGGGCAAGCCCGAACTCGTAAATGTTTTACTAGAACGTGCTCAGGAAATGCGGGATAAACCGACAAAGGCTGAGGCTTTGCTATGGAGTAAACTTCGTGGAAAAAAAACAGGTTTTAAATTTAGACAACAGCACCCAATCGATCAATATATCGTTGATTTTGTGTGCCTATCTGCACAACTGATTGTTGAGGTTGATGGGGAAGTGCATCAATATCAAATGGATAAAGATGCAGAACGTCAACTGTTATTGGAACAGAAAAAAGGCTACAAAGTTCTTAGATTCTCAAATGAGGAGGTGCTTAATGATGTTGAAAAGGTTTTACAAACGATTACTATCGAAATAGAGCGTCGAGAGCAAGTCCTCCCCTCGGGGGAGGATTTAGGTGGGGAGCATATATCTGTCTTCACCACCCGCCCAGACACGATTTTTGGGGTTACGTTTATGACGCTTGCACCGGAGCTAGATTTGGTACAAGAAATCACTACTCCAGAGCAAAAAGCGGAGGTTGATGCGTATATCGAGGCGACTGCCAAACGCAGTGAGCGCGAGCGTATGGCTGATGTTAAAACCATTTCCGGGGTGTTTACCGGAGCTTATGCAGAGCACCCGTTTACGAAGGAGCCTATCCCGATTTGGATAGGGGATTACGTGCTGGCCGGTTACGGTACCGGAGCGGTGATGGCTGTGCCTTGCGGGGATCAACGGGATTGGGATTTTGCAAAGCATTTTAATATTCCCATTAAAAATATTTTTGACGGCGTTGACATCAGCGAACAGGCTTACGCCGAAAAAGACAATACGCCGTTGAAGGATTCTGATTTCTTAAACGGATTATCTTACAAACAAGCGCTGCCTAAAGCGATTGAAGCACTGGAAGAATTAGGTCAGGGAAAAGGTAAAGTCAATTACCGTCTGCGTGACGCCGTATTCAGCCGTCAGCGGTATTGGGGCGAACCGTTCCCGGTGTATTATGTAGACGGAATGCCGCAAATGATTGATGAACAATACCTGCCCTTGCGACTTCCCGAAGTCGAAAAATATTTACCCACCGAAGAAGGCGAACCGCCATTAGGCCGCGCCACAAAGTGGCATTGGGATACGAATACTAACGAAGTTGTTTCGGTGCCAGAAGGTGAAAAGCCCCCTTCGGGGGTTTGGGGGATAGAGTTAAATACTATGCCGGGTTGGGCAGGAAGCAGCTGGTATTTCTTCAGGTATATGGAGAAAGCTTTGCGCGATGAAGCTTTTGCTTCAAAAGAAGCGATGGATTACTGGCAAAATGTGGATTTATATATTGGCGGAAGCGAGCACGCAACCGGTCACTTATTATACAGCCGTTTCTGGGTGAAATTTTTAAAAGACCGCGGTTTTGCGCCGGTTGAAGAGCCCTTTAAAAAGCTGATCAATCAAGGGATGATTTTGGGGGAGAGTGCTTTTGTATTTTCAGTTTCAAGAAACGGTAAGCGGTATTTTCTTCCTGAAAGTTTATATCTGAAACTTATTGATGATGGCAAAGTTGATACAGATGCACCAGAGTATGTTGCGCCTCAGGATTTTGATTGGGAAGAGGTGTTAAGTGGTTTGACTCAAGGAGATATTGAAACTCGATATTTTCAAAAAATTCACGCGCCTGTTGAGTTCGTAAATGCTTCTGATGAATTAGATATCGAAGCTTTTAAAAATTGGAGACCCGAATTTGAGAGCGCTGAATTTATTTTGGAAGATGGAGTTTATAAGGTTGGTCGCGAAGTCGAAAAAATGTCCAAATCCAAATACAACGTGGTCAATCCCGATACTATTTGTGAGGAGTATGGGGCCGATACGCTGCGTATGTATGAGATGTTTTTAGGTCCGTTGGAGCAGGCAAAACCCTGGAATACTGCAGGGATCACCGGAGTTCACAACTTCCTTAAAAAACTCTGGAAGCTATACCACCAGGTAGATAATGCAGGCAATCTGGGTGATTTTGAAGTTTCAGAGGAACCGGCTTCTAAAGAGGGGCTTAAAGTATTGCATAAAACCATCAAAAAGGTTCAGGAAGATATTGAGAACTTCAGTTTCAATACTTCAGTCTCTACCTTTATGATTGCCGTTAACGAGTTGGCTGCTGCAAAGTGCAACAATCGCGAGGTGCTGGAACCTTTGGCTGTTTTGATTTCGTCGTATGCGCCGCACATCGCAGAAGAATTGTGGAGTTTGTTGGGTCATAAAGAGTCGATTGCTACCGCAGCCTTTCCGGAGTTTGATGCGAAGCATTTGGTGGAAAGCAGTAAAGAATATCCGATTTCCTTTAACGGAAAGATGCGTTTTACGATGGAGCTTCCGTTAGATCTTTCCAAAGAAGAAATAGAAAAAGCAGTACGTGCACACGAAAAAACACAAGAATATTTGGGTGGTCGCGAACCTAAAAAGGTTATCGTCGTTCCCGGGAAGATCGTGAATTTTGTGGGGTAATTGGAGATCAGTTACTCGATTAAAATAATTTTAACCCCGGATGCTTTGATTGTTAATCAGTTAAAGTATTCGGGGTTTTTAGATGAATTCCGTGGCACAGATTTTGGGTTTCGCTTATAAACCACAGGCTAGCTCTAGTTTGAATTCTTTATTAAAATTGAATTGGATGAAAGCACCTTGTCAAAACCTTTATACTATGAACAGAAAGTTACTTTTAATCGTGGCTATAGTCTTAGCTTTTAATTTTACTGCATGCAAACCCACTATTGATTATCTGGGTAACGCCTATGCGCCTACTTCTAACGTCGAGATTTACTTTGATCCTCAAGATATTCAGCGTAGCTATAAAATAATGGGTAAGATGGAAAATAGTGGCAATCCTGGTGAGTTGGATAGAGCTGAAGCTGTACAAGCCGTAATGTTAGAAAAGGCTAAAAGTGTAGGCGCGGATGCTATTTTGTTTTCTGGATTACCAAGGGAAAAATGGTTAAGCGATTCTTCTGAAACATCTGTTGAAAAAGATGAAAACAAAAAAACAGTCACTAAAACAAACCGGGTAAATACTGTGAAAATATACGAAGCAAACTTACTCAAGTATACTGATTGAGTCTTGTGTACCATTTTATGGTTATGCATTTATAATGGCAAAATTCCTTCCGGATTAAGCAGGTTTGAGATGTATTGACCTTTATACTGAAAGCGTTTTTAGACTGCGCTCGAATTGATATCTGTTTTAAGTTTACTAGTAGTAGCCCAGTGTGATTTTAATATTAGTTTATTAAAGTAACCGTCAAAACGACACCTATCGTTTTCGGCTTATTTTTTGATAAATATTGAGTAGATTTAACTACTAAAACTAGAAACTATGTTTGGAGGATATATGGGCTACTACATACTTATAGGTGCAATCGCATTGGTAAGTTGGTTAGTAAGCAATAAATTAAAAAGTAAGTTCAAGGAGTACTCACAAGTACACTTGCAAAACGGGATGAGCGGAGCAGAAATTGCTCGTAAAATGCTTAGCGATAATGGGATTAGGGATGTTAAAGTAATTTCAGTGCAAGGTCAGTTGACAGACCATTACAATCCTGCAAACAAAACGGTAAACCTGAGTGAGCCGGTATATAACCAACGTAACGCTGCTGCGGCTGCGGTAGCTGCGCACGAGTGTGGTCACGCGGTACAACACGCTAAAGCCTACAGTTGGTTAACCATGCGTTCCAAATTGGTACCTGTGGTAAGCGTAGCTTCGCGGATGTCTATGTTCGTTATTATAGGTGGTGTGGTTTTGATGTCAATCATCGGTTCTGGGTTAGGAATGACCGTAGCACTTATAGGTCTGGGTCTTTTTGCAATGGGAACGGTGTTTTCATTCATAACCTTACCGGTAGAATATGATGCGAGTAATCGTGCTTTGGCTTGGTTAGAATCATCCAATATGTTGACACGTCAGGAACACGATGGTGCAGCAGACGCGCTCAAGTGGGCGGCTCGTACGTATGTGGTGGCTGCGATCGGTTCGCTGGCAACCTTATTATACTTCGCACTTCAAATTTTTGGAGGAAGACGCTAACGTTCAAAAGCGTATTATAAATCAAAACCCATTCAACAGCAGGCTGCTGTTGAATGGGTTTTTTGTCACAGGCCGGGTTTTTATTCGTAATTTTTTGTCTAATAACAAAACGATGATACCTGCCAGCGCCAATTATTTCCTATTTATTTTAGGCTTACTTGCCTTTAATCTCAATGCTCAGGAAACTAGACTCCTAAACGGTGTTGTTACTTTTGAAGGCGAGGTTGTTCCGGATGTTATTATCGAAAATCTGGCTAGCCGGCAGCGAATAACAACTGACGAAGAAGGCACATTTGCCATTAACGGTAGATTGGGTGATTCACTTTCTGTAGCGCACCCCGATCATAAGTATTTTATACTGGTTTTAGGCGAAAGCGACTTTGAAAAAGACTTGCTAAACGTTGATTTAAAACAAATGTCAATTGAATTGGATGAGGTTGTAGTTGAAGATTTTAGCCACATTAATGCATACGACTTGGGAATTATAGATCATCCAGTGGACATACCTACGCGATATGAAAGGCGCCTATACACTACTGGAGACTTTAAAATGATACACTTATTGTCAATTTTAGGAGGTTCTCTGCAACTGGATCCTATTATTAATAAAATTTCAGGGAGAACTAAAAGAATGAAAGAGTATCTAAAAATAGAAAGAAGATTAGAAAACTTAGACTTTCTTAGAGAACATTACAGCAGCTATATAACAGCAAGTTTAAAAATTGAGGAAGCAGAATTAAATAGATTTTTATATTACCTCGTAGAAGAGACTAACATTGCTGAACTGATACAACAAAACCAGGATAACCAGCTTGAATTTTTCATTCAAGATCATTGGATCAGTTATCAAGAGCTTATAGCTGAATAGTAATTACTTAGTATATTTTATAATCTAGAACTTGTTTGTTCATCATACGCAATGTGAAACTGACTTAAGCTGACAGGAAACAAAAAAGCCTCAAACAGCAATTCTGTTTGAGGCTTTTATAGTGAGAATCATTTCTAATTAATCCAAAATACGGATTACAAAATAATTCTTTTTACCGCGTTGTAAAAGTACAAAGCGGTTGTTTATTAAATCTTCAGAAGTGATGGTGTGACCGTCTGCTACTTTCTCTTGGTTAACAGAGATTGAATTTTGCTTTAAAGCACGTCTGGCTTCTCCATTAGAAGAAAGGAAGCCTGTTTTTTCTGAAAGAGCAGCTACAATATCTAGTCCGGCTTCAAATTCACCGCGGCTTATTTCCGCTTGCGGCACCCCTTCAAAAACATCTAAAAAAGTCTTTTCGTTAAGCGCTTTTAAATTTGCAGCAGTAGATTTTCCGAAGAGAATTTCTGAAGCTTTTACCGCATTCTCCAGGTTTTCTAAACCGTGTGTGCTTGTGGTTACTTCTTCAGCAAGACGTTTTTGTAAAGCACGCTGATGTGGAGCTTCTTGATGTGCTGCGATTAAACTCTCTATTTCTTCTTTTCCTAAAAAGGTAAAAATCTTGATGTATTTAGCAGCATCCTCGTCACTGGTGTTTAGCCAATATTGGTAAAATCTGTAAGGAGAGGTGCGTTCTGCATCTAACCAGATATTGCCGCCAGCGGTTTTTCCAAACTTGGTGCCATCTGCTTTTGTAATCAACGGGCAAGTCATTGCATAAGCTTTACCGCCTCCTATCCTGCGCACGAGTTCTGTACCGGTGGTGATGTTCCCCCACTGGTCGCTTCCACCCATTTGTAGGGTTAAATCTTTCTCGCGATATAAATGCAAGAAGTCATAACCCTGAACGAGCTGGTACGTGAATTCAGTAAAGCTCATTCCTTCTGCCGATTCAGAAGACAAGCGCTTTTTTACCGAATCTTTTGCCATCATGTAGTTTACCGTTATGTGCTTGCCTACATCACGTATAAATTCAAGAAAGCTAAAATCTTTCATCCAGTCGTAATTATTGACCAGCTGAGCAGCATTTTTTGCATCAGAATCAAAATCTAAAAAGCGAGATAGTTGCTCTTTTATAGCTTCCTGATTGTGGCGCAAGGTCTCTTCATCAAGTAGATTACGCTCGTCAGACTTTCCAGATGGGTCACCTATCATTCCGGTAGCACCACCTACAAGTGCAATAGGTCTGTGACCACTTGCCTGAAAATGTCTGAGCATCATAACCCCTACAAGGTGACCTATGTGTAACGAATCTGCGGTAGGATCAATTCCCACATAAGCAGAGCGCATGTGTTCCATTAGGTGTTCTTCGGTGCCCGGCATCACATCGTGAATCATTCCGCGCCATTTTAGCTCTTCTACAAAATTGGTAATCATAATTGCTGTGTTCTGCGTTTACTCGATAATCGAGTTTTAAACCTGCCTACCTTTAGGCAGGTGCTCCGAGGCTTGCCCCGAAGTCAAAAGCTGTTTCCTTTTAATGCCTTGTGGGTCTGCCTTTGTCAGACAGGCTTGCCCCAAGGTAGTTTACTAGCTGGCAAATATAAATATAATGCGCAAGCCACCACGACAAGAAAGTAAGAATATCACTAACTTCGTAGCTATGATTTTAGTAACGGGAGGTACCGGTTTAGTGGGTTCACATTTATTATATAAACTGCTTGCAGAGGGGGAAACCGCTATACGTGCAATCTATAGAACCCAAAATAAGATTACTGTCGTAGAAGATCTTTTTAAATGGAAAAATGATCTGTCAAATACGACAACTGCTGATTTTTCAAAGATTGAATGGGTACAGGCAGACGTTACCGATATTCCGGCGTTGACTGAAGCATTTAGCGGAATTGACACAGTTTATCATTGTGCGGCGTTGGTTTCCTTCAACCCAAAACGTTTTGATACCCTCCAAAAAATCAATGTAGAAGGTACGGCAAATGTTGTGAATCTTGGTCTGAAAAACAAAATTCAGAAACTGTGTTATGTGAGTTCGGTAGCGGCTTTAGGTGATAGTTTAAAAGAAGTGACCGAAGAAACGCAATGGGAAGCTACAAAGGAGAATAGTGTTTACAGCATTTCTAAGTTTGCTTCAGAGATGGAAGTCTGGCGCGGTACTCAGGAAGGTCTTGATGTGGTCATCGTAAATCCCGGTGTGATTTTAGGAGAAGGTTTTTACGGCAAAGGAAGCGGGATGCTTTTCAGCAGCGTACAAAATGGACTAAAATATACGGTTCCTGGTTCTACAGGTTTTGTTGATGTAGAAGATGTTGTACAAGCGATGTATCTGCTGATGCAGCATGGCATTAAAAATGAACGTTATATTCTGGTGGGCCATAATCTTAAATTTAAAAGTGTTTTAGATAAAATAGTCAAAGCTTTAGGAGTGGCGCTTCCGTCTAAGGAATTAAAAAAATGGCAGTTAAATCTGGCTTGGAAGTTAGATTGGTTTGCAAGTCTCTTTGGTAAGCGACGTCAGCTGACTAAAAGTACAGCGCGATCTGCATATACAGCGAGTATTTATGAGAATTCAAAACTTAAAAAAGAATTGGGTTTTGAATATAATGCTATTGAAGCTACGGTAAATCGTATTGCTAAGCATTTAACTGCTAACTGATTCTAATAAAGAATCGTTTTTCACCTGAATGTCTTTAGAATCAGGCTTAACCATATTGACTTTTTTTATGGAGTCTCGTCTGCGGTTACTTTTCTCTAAACGAATGCTGTCTAATTCATTTTGTTTGAATTGTAACGCATCACGTTGGGCGGTTAGTCGTTCTCCAACTTCTTCCCACATAGCCGTGTATTCATTAAAATTCACAGAATAATAATCGATGCTTTCCGCAAGTTGCAAGCTGTCAATGTCATATTTTTTGTAGATGTACGAGTCTGGCTGAAGGCCTAAAACAAGCATATCGTTTACACTATAGGTTTTGAGCGCTCGCATCAGTGAGATATCATACAAGATAGCTGTCATTTTATCTTTTTTGATAAAATTATCAGGTTTTTTAGGAGTTTTAACTTCGTTACAACTCAAAATGAAAATCAAACCAAACAACGCTAAAACTACTTTTTGTATCATCGGTTAAAGGTTAAACGCTGCGCATGGCGCTCATCGTATACTTTAAAGTTTTTATAAGCTAAACGACCGTTTACAAAGGTATGTGAAATACGTGATTTAAAGGTGCTGCCTTCAAAAGGCGACCACTTGCATTTGTATAAAATATTATCTGTAGTAACCGTCCAGGGATTGTTAAGATCTACTAAAACAAGATCTGCATAATAGCCGGGTTTGATGTATCCTCTCTTTTCTACTTCAAAAAGTATCGCAGGATTGTGACACATTTTTTCTACGATCTTTTCCAGGCTTATTTTGCCTTCGTGGTACATCTCTAACATTGCCGGAAGTGCGTGCTGTACGAGTGGACCACCGCTGGGAGCTTTAGTGTAAACGTTTTGTTTTTCTTCTAAAGTATGTGGCGCGTGATCTGTAGCGATCACATCAAGGCGATCATCTAGTAAGGCTTCCCAAAGCGCATCTTGATCTTTTTGTGTTTTTACAGCAGGATTCCATTTTATGAGGGTTTGCTTTTCTTCATAATCTGCATCTGAAAACCACAAATGATGAATACAAACTTCTGCTGTGATCTTTTTGTCTTTTAGCGGAGTTTTTTTGTCAAAAAGCTCCATTTCTTTCGCTGTTGAAAGATGGAAGACATGCAAGCGAGCCCCGGTTTCTTTAGCCAGAGCTATTGCGCGCGAAGAAGATAAATAGCAAGCCTCATCACTGCGAATTATAGGATGCATATTAATAGGGATGTCATCGCCATAACGCTCTTTGTAGATATCCATATTTTTACGAATGGTTTCTTCATCTTCGCAATGCACCGAAATAAGAAGATCTGTGCTCTTGAAGATCTCACGCAAAACAGACTCGTCATCAACAAGCATATTTCCGGTAGAACTTCCTAAAAATAATTTGAGTCCGGCTACTTTGGTTTTATCAACTTTTTTGATCTCATCCAGATTGTCGTTAGTACCACCAAACATAAACGAGTAGTTCGCATAAGAAGTCTCAGCAGCCCTGCTGAATTTTTCCTCAAGCTTTTCTATTGTTGTAGTCTGCGGGATCGTATTAGGCATTTCTATAAAAGAAGTAATACCTCCTGCTACAGCAGCACGTGATTCTGATTCTATGGTAGCTTTATGGGTAAGACCCGGTTCTCTAAAATGAACCTGATCATCAATCACGCCCGGTAAAAGGTGTTTTCCTTCAGCATCAAAAACGTGTACGTCAGGTCCTTTAACACTGAGATTTTGACTTATCTCTTGTATAATTCCATTTTCGATATAAACATCACCGCGCATGATGGTGCCTTCATTTACAATATGTGCATCTTTGATAAGTACCTTTTCCATCTTAAATCTCGTAACTTTTAAAAAGACTTTTAATTTTCATTCCTAAAACCCCAAAAACAGCTTCGCTGAATATTCCGGTGCTCATTTTACTGGTTCCCTTTGTGCGATCTACAAAAATAACAGGCACTTCGGTGATATTAAAACCTAGTAAATAGGCTTTAAATTTCATTTCTATCTGAAACGCATACCCTACAAATTTTATCTTGTCGAGTGTGATCTGCTCCAGAACCGCGCGTTTATAACAAATAAAACCTGCGGTAGTATCTGCAATATCTAAGCCAGTTATAAATCTAACATATTTTGACGCTATATATGACATTAGGACACGCCCCATTGGCCAGTTTACCACATTAACCCCAGTCTTGTATCTGGAGCCTATTGCGAGATCTGCGCCGCCTTTTGAACAGGCATTATACAGCCGTATCAAATCATTAGGAGCATGCGAGAAGTCTGCATCCATCTCAAAAATATAAGCATAATCCCGTTTCAAAGCCCATTTAAACCCTGCAATATAGGCTGTACCCAGACCGTTTTTGCCTGGACGCTCCAGCAGGTGCAGCTGACCTATAAATTCTTGCTGCAGGCTTTTTACTAAAGCAGCCGTTTTGTCTGGAGAATTATCGTCTACAACCAGTACATCAAAAGCGCGTTGCTGCGCAAAAATGTTGCGCACCAGCTTTTCAATATTCTCTGCTTCGTTATAGGTGGGGATTATGACGAGCGAACTAGCCATTGTAAGTGATTTAATCGCAAATGTAATTATTTTGGGCGTTAATTGTTGAGCACTTTTCTCTAAACTCTCGCAATTATAGTAATTTTAACCTCTCAAAAAAGTAAGAATTTGCAAGCCTTAGAACGAAGTGTTACAAGTAATGACTGGATTACTCTGGTCTTTGTGACAAGTTTACTACTTGTTACTGTGGCAAAATTAGCCTATGAGTCTCGTTTTGTAGATTTTGCAGAGTTGCTTATAAATGAAAAGTATCTTTTAAAAGCCGGTAAAGACATACAGTTTGAGAATCCGTTTAATTTGATTCTCTTTACAGTACAGTTTCTGTCTATATCCCTTTTTCTCTATATCGCTTTTATACAATTTGATGTTGACTCAGATGTTACTTCCTTTTTATTGTACTTGCGTATTGCGTTAGCATACGTAGTGTTTGTTTCTTTAAAGTTTTTTATAGAGCGTATGCTGGGTGTGTTATTTAAAGGAGAACAACAGCTCAATGCCTACCAATTGTCTAAGCTGAGTTACCGCAGTTATTTTGCTTTGATCCTAATTCCGGTAAACGCAATATTTGTTTATGTTGTGCATCCTAATATGCTTATAATTCAGATAGTGGTAGGAATATTCTTGATTTTTAACATAATTAGTCTTTTCAACACGTATAGAAGGTATGAAAAGTTAATTTACAATAATCTGTTTTATTTTATTTTGTACCTTTGCGCTCTTGAAATCGCGCCCTACTTCATTTTATATAAGGTGTTTAGTTTTATATAGGTAGTTAAAGAGGTGTGAGTTAAACACAAATTTAGAATGTCTATGAAAGTGAAGACTATTTTGGTTTCGCAACCAGAGCCAAAAGTTGAGAATTCCCCCTATTTTGATTTACAGGAAAAGAAGAAAGTAAAAGTCGACTTTGTCCCGTTTATACACGTAGAAGGTGTACCTGGAAAAGAGGTTAGACATCAAAAAATCGACTTGAATAAATACACGGCAATCATTTTAACGAGCCGTAATGCAGTTGATAATTTTTTCCGCATAGCGGAAGAAATGCGGTTTAAAGTGCCAGACAGTTTGAAGTATTTTTGTCAGAGTGAGGCCGTAGCATATTATCTGCAAAAGTATGTCGTGTACCGTAAGCGTAAGATTTATGTGGGGAAACGTACATTTACTGAAATGGCACCAATTTTAAAGAAATATAAAACTGAGAAATTCTTATTGCCTTCTTCAGATTCTTTAAAACCTGAAGTGCCTACTGTTCTTAATGATCTAAAACTTACTTGGGATCGTGGTATTTTCTACCGTACCGTAGTAAGTGACTTATCCCATTTAAAAGATGTGACGTATGATATTTTAGTGTTCTTTAGTCCTAGCGGAATTAAGTCTCTTTTTGAGAACTTTCCAGATTTTAAACAAAACGATACGCGTATTGCTGTGTTTGGGAATTCAACAGTAAGAGCAGTAGAAGAAGCCGGACTTAAAGTTAACATTATGGCACCTACGCCAGAAACTCCATCTATGACGATGGCTCTCGAAAAATATATTGATGATGTGAATAAGAAATGATCTTAGACATCGTATAAAAGTAAAAGGCTCCATCAAGGAGCCTTTTTTAGTTTAGCGTTTTTCGTAGTATTTGGCCCAAAGGCGGGATCAAGCTTAATTGTTGTGTTTAAGCAAAAATTGCAGTTAATCTATACAAGAATAGAATGCTGCATTTTCATTCTTCTAAATGCTCTTTATTCTAAGCTATTCCCATAATCCCGTATAGCCATACATACCCTATTGATAAGATAGGAATGCTTATAGGTAACCCCAAAGTCAGTCCATAATCAAACCATATTCACCCACAGATTTTGTGGTAAAGTGTGGTTGGAGTGTGGTTTCATTATGCTTTTACTTGGAAGGCGGTTGCCCTGCCATAATCACATCGCTTGCATATGCTTCATATTTCTTAAAGTTGGCTTTAAAAGCAGCTGCCAGTTTGTGAGCCGTTTTATAATAACCTTCGTCATTGTTCCAAGTTTGTCGCGGACTCAAAACACTATCAGGAACACCGGGGCACGTGCGCGGTTGTGCGACCCCAAATACCGAATGTCTGTGATAATCTTTTTGTGTGATTTCACCCAACTCATTGTGGAGTGCTGCGTTAATCATGGCTCGTGTATATTTTAATGCCATCCGTTTGCCTATGCCATAAGGACCACCCGTCCACCCTGTGTTAATAAGCCATACGTTAACTCCGGTTTCTTTCATCTTAGCAATGAGCATCTCAGCGTATCGCGTGGGATGTAATGGCATAAATGGTGCGCCAAAACAAGCCGAAAAAGAAGGGATGGGCTCTGTAACACCAGCTTCTGTACCTGCAATTTTTGCGGTGTAACCGCTTATAAAATGATAAGCAGCTTGCCCGGGGGTAAGTTTAGAAATAGGAGGTAAAACCCCAAAAGCATCGGCAGTTAAAAAGAAAATATGCTTAGGTTTTTGACCCGTTGAAGGAACCTGAATGTTATTAATATGATGTATTGGGTAGCTTACACGGGTATTTTGAGTAATCGATGTATTTGTGTAATCTACTTTCTGGTTGTCATCTACAATCACATTTTCTAGTAAAGCGCCTTCTTGTATTGCTCTAAAAATATCTGGTTCCTGTTCTTCAGAAAGATTAATCACTTTAGCATAGCAACCTCCTTCAAAATTGAATACGGTGTTATCTGGTGTCCACCCGTGTTCATCATCACCTATAAGTTTTCGGGTTGGATCTGCACTTAGGGTTGTCTTACCGGTGCCTGAAAGTCCGAAAAAAATAGCTGTTTCTCCACTTTGACCTGCATTAGCAGAGCAGTGCATGGGTAGTGTATGTTGTTGGGTAGGAAGTAAAAAGTTCAAAACCGAAAAAATGCCTTTTTTGATTTCGCCGGTATAGCCTGTTCCACCTATTAAAATCGTTTTTTCTTCAAAACTGATGATTGCAAAATTTTCTTGTCGAGTGCCATCAATTTCCGGGTTTGCTTTAAATCCTGGTGCATGGAGTATGAGCCAGTCTTCTTTAAAACCTTCCAGCTCCTCTTCATTAGGACGCAAAAACATATTATGAGCAAACAAATTAGACCAAGCGTGCTCGTTGATTACGCGTATTCCCAGACGATATCTAGTATCGGCACAAGCAAAAGCATCTCTTACAAAGAGTTTTCGATCAGAAAGATAGGTTTGTATTTTTTCGCGCAGGCGATTAAATTTGAGTTTATCAAACGGGATGTTGATATCGCCCCACCACACTTCATCGCGGGTAAGCTCATCAATCACAATAAATCGATCTTTAGGAGATCTTCCGGTAAATTTTCCGGTATTTATTGCGAGAGCTCCAGAAGCTGTTGTTTTACCCTGATCATTTTCTACACATATTTGATGTAGCTCTTGCGGGTCTAATTGATAGTGAACTGTTGCATTTTTGATTCCGTATTTCAATAACGAAATCGTTTTCGTGAATAAGGCGGTTGAAGCCATAAAATTGAATTTTTAGTAAATACACGGTAAAATTAATGCTTTACTTTTATCAATAAGTATAAAAAAGTTAATTATTTTACAGATTTAATAAAATTATAAGTAATCAAAATCCAGGCTGAAATTAGTAAGGCGCCGCCAATTGGAGTAATCCAAGCTATCGCCGAAATATCGATTCCCGTTAAGGATTTTGTGGTGAGTAAATAAATAGAGCCGCTAAATAAAAGCACGCCTAAAACAATTAGGTAAAACGTACTTTTTTGAGCTTTTTCAGTTAAGGGTAATGCAGTGGCGGCAATTAATAATAAAAAAGCGTGATACATTTGGTAGCGAACGCCGGTTTCAAATGAATTTAGGGCTTCGGGAGTTAAACTTTCTTTAAGTCCGTGAGCACCAAAAGCTCCAAGAATAACAGCTGTTAAGCCTAAAAGTGAACCGGTGATGAGAAGCGTTCTTTTCATAATATGTGTTTTAATGCGCAATCAAATGATTAAATTCAACTAGAGCAAAAATACCATTTTAAAATGCGAAACATCTTAATTATAGGAGCAGGAAAATCTACTGCACAGCTGATAAAATATTTAGCCGAAAATGCTGCCTCAGAAGATTTACACTTGGTCATTGCAGACCGGGAGTTAGAAAATACAAAGCGACTGGCAAAAGAGTGGGCGTGTGCAGAAGCCATTCAATTAGATGTCGCGAATACTGAAGCGAGACAGTGTTTAGTTAATAATGCTGCTATTGTTATTAGTATGTTGCCCGCGCGTTTGCATATTGAAATAGCACGGGACTGTTTGTTGTTCAAAAAAAATCTGGTGACAGCCTCTTACATCAGTGAAGAAATGGCAGCTTTAAATAAAGAGGTAACCGCAAGCGGACTTATTTTTATGAATGAAATAGGTCTGGATCCCGGGATCGATCATATGAGCGCTATGCGGGTGATTGATCGCATTAGAGATCAGGGGGGTAAAATTCTTTTATTTGAATCGTTTTGCGGTGGTCTTGTAGCTCCTGAAAGTGATGACAACCTGTGGAATTATAAATTCACCTGGAACCCCAGAAATGTTGTTTTAGCCGGTCAAGGTGGCGCAGCGGAATTCCTTCAGGAAGGAACATATAAATATATTCCCTATCAAAGGCTCTTTAGAAGAACAGAATTTCTGGACGTGGAAGGTTATGGTCGCTTTGAGGCGTATGCAAATCGTAATTCGTTGAAATATCGAAGCATATACGGTCTTGAAGATGTGCTTACACTATACAGAGGCACGATGCGTAGAGTAGGTTTCTCACGAGCATGGAATCTTTTTGTGCAACTGGGTATGACAGACGATAGTTATATATTGCAAGACACGGAAGCAATGAGTTACCGTGAGTTTACCAATTTGTTTTTGCCGTATTCCCCAACAGATTCTGTGCAATTAAAATTGCGTCATATGCTCAAGATTGATCAGGATGATTTGCTTTGGGATAAACTCTTAGAACTTAATTTATTTGATGAAACCAAGAAAATTGGACTTCAGCAGGCGACTCCTGCACAATGCCTGCAGCGCATTTTAGAAGATAAATGGACGCTTGATCACAGTGATAAAGATATGATTGTGATGTATCATAAATTTGGTTATGAACGCGATGGCGAGCAAAAGCAAATAGATGCCACTATGGTAAGTGTGGGCGAAAATCAAACCTATACCGCAATGGCAAGAACGGTGGGGTTACCGGTAGGCATAGCAGCTTTAAAAATTTTAAATGGAATCATTACCAAGCCGGGAGTGCAATTACCAGTCTCAAAAGAGGTTTACAATCCTATTTTGGATGAGTTAGTATCCTATGGAATTGTTTTTAAAGAATACGAAGTGCCTTATCTGGGTTATAATCCACATCATCAGTAAACCTTAATTAGTTTACGATTGTAACTTTTATGCAGTTAAGGCTTGTGTAAAATAAGTTTATCACTACTTTTAGTTGATAAATTATAGGTTATGAAAATTGTAAACGAGCAAATAGCAATAGACGGAATAGATAAAATTATCTTGCGCCAGTTGATGGATGATGCACGAAAACCCATTTTAGAAATCGCGAGACAAGTAGGAATTTCGGGTGCTGCAATTCACCAGCGTCTGCGTAAATTGGAAAAATCAGGTTTGATTACCGGTTCAAAATTTACGATAGACCCTAAGGTTTTAGGGTACAATACGATGGCTTTTATAGGTATTTATCTAGACCGCGCGATGAGCAATCCTAAAGCGGTTAAACAACTTGAAGAAATCCCCGAAGTTTTAGAATGTCATTACACTACCGGAAATTGGTCAATTTTCATTAAAATACTTTGTAAGAATAACGAGCACTTGATGCACTTACTCAATAAAAAAGTACAGGCGATTGACGGTGTTTCACGTACAGAGACCTTTATTTCTCTAAATCAGCAGATAGAAAGACAGATTCAGATTTAGGTTGAAAACCAAAAAATTGCTTTGGCATAGCCCATAAAAAACCCGGTACTCTTGAATATCAAGTAACCGGGTTTTCCAACTTAACTAACCAACCAATTATGAACAGTTATTAAGTCGGTTATACTATAAATAACTTACACTAAGTTTTCAAAAAAATTACAAAACCATAAGATTGCAACCGCGTATATCTGAGGTGTCAAATCTTCCCATAATTTCAAAGTGTTTATCGTCTATTTTCTTGCCTAAATCTTGTGTGGCAATAAACGGACACGAGTAGTGATTAGCGAGATCAATCACATTGATTCCGCCTGTTTTACCGGGTTTTATAAGTTGTAATGCATCTTCAGTATCGCGGATAAACACTTGCATCCACGGTGGTAATGTAAAAACACCCTTACCGTTAGAATAGCCCTGAGAAAGCAATTCGGTCATGCCATACTCGCTGTGAATTTCGGCTACGCCAAAACCGTTTTTAAGAATTTGATGCAGTTCTTCGCGTATGAGTTCTTTACGCCGGCCTTTCATACCGCCGGTTTCCATCACAATGGTATTTTGAAGTCTAAAGTCAAACTGCTCTACTAAATCAAGCAATGCAAAAGAAACACCAATTAGTAATACCTTTTCTCCGGCAGCATCCAAGCGTTTTAATGTTTCACTCAATCCATTATAATCATTGAGATAAAAACCACTTTTAGGCTTTTTGCTGTCTTTTATAAGACAATCTACCATATAAATTAACGAAGAATCATCGCGCTCCAGATACGAAGGCAATAGTGCAAGCACCGTATATTCTTCTATATTTCCGTAATGTAAATTAAAGCTTGCGCGAAAACTTTGTTCATACAAACTCAGATCTGTAACATGGTGTTTGCTGGTGACACTTCCGGTGGTGCCGCTGCTTGTAAATGTGGTTTGAATAGCATCTGTAGCAGCTAAAATTTCAAACTCCTTAAAAAACTGAATAGGAAGAAAAGGTATTTTTTCAACCTGATCAATTTTTGAAGGACTAACAGTTAAATGATCGCAGAATTTACGGTAGACCGCATTGTGTTTCCACTGAAACTGAAAGGATGCGAGCGCGCAAGTTTCAAATTCAGCAGCATTAGAAATTTTAAAAATAGATTCTGGGAGCATAGCTAATTTTAGAGTTACAAAGGTATTTAAAATGGAAAAGCAGCGGAACATTTATTAATTTTAAAGCAAGGATACTTTATCTAAATGTTACCAATGCATTTGGTATTATTGTGCCAAGATTTAAACAGTATCTTTACGATTACATTAAATTTTTAGCCTTATGAAGAAAAAAGAGATTAAAATTTTGCTGGTTGATGATGAGCCGGATATTTTGGAGATTGTAGGGTATAACCTTAGTAATGAAGGATATCAGGTTATTACGGCTTCTAATGGTAAAGAAGGAGTTAAGGCAGCTAAAAAAAATAATCCACATTTAATAATTTTAGATGTTATGATGCCGGAGATGGATGGCATTGAGGCTTGTGAGCAGATTAGAAAATTACCCGGGCACGAAGAAACCATCATCACATTTTTGACCGCTCGTGGTGAAGACTATTCTCAGGTTGCAGGTTATGATGCCGGGGCAGATGATTATATCACTAAGCCTATAAAACCAAAAGTTTTAGTGAGCAAAGTAAAAGCATTGTTACGTCGTCTTAAAGAGGAAGAAGAAGGAGATGCTTCTGTAAAGATTGGTGACCTTGTTATCAATCGTGAGGAGTATAAGATTATTAAGGATAAAAAGGAAATGGTGCTCCCTAGAAAAGAATTTGAATTGCTTTCTCTTTTAGCTTCTAAACCTGGTAAAGTTTTTAAACGCGAAGATATTCTAGATAAAGTTTGGGGTAATGAGGTTGTTGTAGGCGGAAGAACCATAGACGTACACATTAGAAAACTACGTGAAAAAATAGGAGACAAAAAGTTTAAAACCATTAAAGGCGTAGGGTATAAATTTGTGGTTTAATGGCAGCCAAATTTAAAAAATCATATCGCTTTGCGGTGTTTTCATCTTCGATGATCACTGTGGCACTAACGCTCTTTGTGAGCGTTTTTTTCTACCTCAAAAATACCTTTGACTGGTTTTTTGTGTTGTTGTTTTTTGTGGTGTGTTTCACATTGTCTTTTGTGTTGATACAGGTACGGGTTGAGCGTTTTATCTACAAACGAGTCAAGAAGATTTATGATGATGTATCGCTACTTGATGTGACAACTTTACGTCGTGGGCAAGTTACTACAGATATGAATACGCTTACTAAAGAGGTTGAGCGATTTGCAGCCAGTAAAAAACTGGAGATAGAGTCGCTTAAGATTCGTGAAGAGTACCGAAAGGAGTTTATGGGGAATGTAGCGCATGAACTCAAAACACCTTTATTTACTACCCAGGGTTATATTCTCACGCTTCTTGATGGTGCGATGAAAGATAAAAGCGTACGAAAAAAATACCTCAAACGGGCAGCAGCTGCAGTAGAACGTCTGGTGTATCTGGTTAGTGATCTGGATATGATTTCAAAATTAGAAGTAGGTGATTTAAACTTGCGTTACGAATATTTTGATATGGTCGTGCTGGTTAAAGATACTTTTGAGTTACTGGAGATGAAAGCTTCTAAAAAGAATATCACACTGACTACCGATATGGATTATACGGAACCCATATCTGTGAATGCAGACCGTGAACGCATTCAGCAGTTGCTTACCAACCTTATTGTTAACTCTATTAAGTATGGAAAGCAAGACGGTACGACAGAAATTTCTATTGAAAACCTAATTCAGAATAAGGTTATTGTGCGTGTGACCGATAATGGAGAAGGGATCGCTAAAGAGCATATCCCGCGTTTGTTTGAGCGTTTTTATCGCGTAGATAAAAGTGGCTCGCGCAGAGAAGGAGGATCAGGCCTTGGGCTCTCTATCGTCAAGCATATTATTGAAGCCCATGATGAAAAGATTTATGTTGAAAGCGACTTTGGAGTGGGATCTGAATTTTCGTTCACTCTTGAAAAGGCCGAAGAGCTCCCCAAAACCGGTACTGTTGAAACTCCCCTCGTTGAGTAACGGCTTAAAACCACTGTAAACTTTGGCTTTGCTCAATGCTTTTAAGCTGAAATTCTCTTGTTCCTTAAATGGTATAATGCCTTTATTTTGCAAACGTTTTGCAAGATATTCTTGTTCTGTTTGACCGGGTGTTGGGATGAAAAAGGCTTTTTTACCCAACTTATACAAATCCATTACCGTAGTGTAACCCGACCTGCTAATAATAAGGTCGCTAGAACAAATAGCCTTTTGCAAATCTTCAGTTTCCATAAAGTTTACAATCTTTATCTGCTCTTTACGAGTAACGGTTTGTTGTTCTTCAATCACACCGCGTACAAAAAGCACCTGACCTTTGTAATGCTTCAGTTCGTGCATTAAAAGTTCTTCAAGTTCTGTGCGTTGAGGTTCCGGGCCGCTTAATAAAACCATAATGTCATAATGCGATTCCGTCTCAACAGATTCTAAGCGCGATAACGCTCCAATATATTTTACCGGAATTTCAAACTTTTTAGGATGACCTAGTTTGCCGCTTAGATTGGTTTTTCCTGAAAAATCAGGAACCCAGCACTCATCAAAACGCTTTATGTAGTTGCGGTGCATAGCCGAAGTTAAACGGGTTGTGCTTCCGCTTAAAACCTGTAACTGATGTGTTACAAAAACAGTAGGTATGTCGTTGTGGTAAAGACCTAAACGGTTATCAGAAATAACAGCATCTATTTTTTTGTCTTTAACCAGTTTTTTAAGTAATTCACGTTCTTGCCTAATCGCTTTAAGAACTTTAGGACTGCGCAAAAGCATTTTCCACTTAAAACGTTTCCCGTTTTTAGCGTATTCTATTTTATAAGATGGAAATTCTAAAAACTCAAGCTGCGGAAATTCTTTTTGAAGTAATTGCAACGCAGGACCATCACTACCTATGATAACCTGAAAACCTTCAGTCAAAAGCGCGTGGATAATGGGTATGCTGCGTGTAGCATGACCCAGTCCCCAGTTAAGTGGTGCGACTAATATGGTTTTTGGTTTGTTCATTAATACAAAGATGTAACATAGCTGGTAATTAAACGTTTCCGCTAGATTATCAAACTATTAAAAATACCCCTTAGTATACTATTTGAAAAATCCTTAAGTATTTATAAGTTGTTAAAAATCAATAACTTAATAAATATTGGCGATATTATCAAAAGGTTAGTATGTTTTTATAGGTTGAATATAGAAGCGCATGTGAATGAGTACCCGTATATTTGACGCGAATTTTTGCAGAGGTATATTTTGCGAGAGCAACAGCTTCGGTGATTTTAGTTTTTTTAAGCATTAACGTCCGCTTGCGGGATTAGAGATTATCAGATTTGGGAAGTAAAAATAAATTGAGACGCTTTCGCGAAAACGAAACATTCAGCAATGTAATTCAGCCAAACCGCGAAGATTTGACTGAACAGGAATTCCCTTTAAAAGGAAACTGGAATCGTGATTTTTTTAAAAACGACAAGCCTATTGTTTTAGAACTGGGTTGTGGGAAAGGAGAATATACTGTTGGTTTGGCACAACGCTACCCTGATAAAAACTTTTTAGGAATCGACATAAAAGGTGCGCGCTTTTGGCGTGGTGCAAAAACGGCTTTAGAAGAAAACATCACCAATGCCGGTTTTATGCGAACTCAGATTGAGTTGGTAGATAAAGCTTTTGCTGAAAATGAGATTTCTGAGATTTGGATTACGTTTCCAGATCCACAGATTAAGTACAAACGTACTAAGCACAGGATGACTAACCCTGATTTTCTTGCACGCTATAAGACCATTCTAAAGTCAGACGGTGTGATGCATTTAAAGACAGATAGTGAGTATATGCACGGGTATACTTTAGGGCTTCTTGAAGGTCTGGGACACGAGATTTTATATGCACATCATAATGTGTATATCAATCATTTAGCGCCAGAAGAAGTGATAGGTATACAGACTTTTTACGAAAAACAGTATCTTGAAAAAGGTAAAGCGATAACCTATATCAAATTCAGGATCAACTAATTACTTTTGGAAATAACGAAGCTCTTTTTTATCACTTATTTTGCGGCTTTGCTGGGCGTACTTCCTCCCGGTCTTGTTAATATGTCTGTCGCAAAGACCTGTGTGCACCGGGGGATGCGCAACGGAGTTCTGGTCGCAATAGGTGCTTCAATAGTAGTTTTAATACAGGCATTTGTTGCTATTTTACTGGCTCGTTATATTTTTAGTCATCCTGTTGTGCGCAACACGCTATTACGCATGGGCATTGTAATTTTTGGAATATTGGCGGTCTACTTTTTTATTGCTGCTAAGAAAAATAGGGTTAAAGAAGTAAAAATCCCTAAACACTCCGGGCGTCGCAGTTTTGCAAAAGGAGTTTTTGTTGCAATGATCAATGTCTTACCTATTCCGTATTTCTGTGCGCTTAGTGCAGCATTTAATGTGACCAGTGTGAGTAATAACGGTTGGGTTGAGGTTGGTTTATTTACACTTGCAGCAGCTTCAGGAACGTTTACTGCGTTGTATTTATATGTGGTAGGTTTTAATCGCATTCAAAATGAACCGCGCAACTTTGCTAAATATTCTAATTATTTTATGGCGGCTTTGATGATTGTCTTAGTTGTGCTTACGCTCATACGCATGCTTTATGGCAAAACCTGAAACCCTAAACTTTTTTGAACGTGTTTATGATGTTGCACGGCAAATTCCTTACGGAAAAGTAACTTCTTACGGAGCTATTGCCAGATGTCTAGGTGCAGCAAAAAGTGCACGAATGGTAGGCTATGCTATGAACGGAGCTTCAGAAAAAGAAGATGTACCGGCACACCGTGTTTTAAACCGAAACGGTGTACTTACGGGTAAACATCATTTTCCCGGTACAGATCTAATGCAACAATTATTAGAGAGCGAAGGTCATGTTATAGAAGATGACCAGCTTCAGGATTTTAAAAAGCATTTTTGGGATCCTGTTATTGTGATAGGTTTAGATTCTCAAGACGACCAATAACTAAAACCTAATATAAGGTGTTTTGATATAGCGGAAAGTATAAAAAAATCCGATAGTTAGATAGGCAATAACTCTTTCGAGTTCTGAAGTTTTCGGCCTATATTTGCACCTTTAGAATCAATCCAAGTAAGACAACGTGAAGTTAGAGAAACAAGCAATACTTAATGCGCTAAAAACCATAAGTGTACCTGGTGAAGGTGAAGATATGGTAACCAGTGGAGCTGTTACAAATGTGGTAACTTTTGGAGATGAAGTAATCGTAGATATCACGATTAAAAACCCCAGTCTACAAGCCAAGAAAAAAGCTGAAGTTGAGATTATGAAGGCTATTCACGCCGAAGTTCATATGAAAGCTCAGGTTAAGGTGAATATTAAGGTTGATGCTCCAGAGAAAGCTCCTAAAAACGAAATAAAAGGAAAGCCCATTCCGGGAATTCAAAATATTATTGCAGTAGCTTCTGGTAAAGGAGGAGTTGGTAAATCTACTATTACTGCAAATCTTGCGGTAAGTCTGCAAAAGATGGGCTTTAAAGTGGGTATCCTTGATGCCGATATTTATGGGCCGTCTATTCCTATTATGTTTGATGTGCAAGATGAGAAACCGCTTTCTGTAAAAGTTGACGGAAAACAAAAGATGAAACCTGTAGAAAGTTATGGGATTAAGATTTTGTCCATCGGCTTTTTTACAAAACCAGATCAGGCTGTTGTATGGCGTGGTCCTATGGCTTCTAAGGCGTTGAATCAGATGATTTTTGATGCAGCCTGGGGAGCATTAGATTTTCTTTTGGTTGACTTGCCTCCGGGAACAGGAGATATTCACTTGAGTATTGTTCAGGCAATGCCATTAACTGGTGCAGTTGTAGTGAGTACGCCGCAAAAAGTAGCCTTAGCAGATGCTAAGAAAGGTGTAGCGATGTTTCAACAAGATAGCATCAACGTACCTGTATTAGGTATCGTAGAAAATATGGCATGGTTTACTCCGGAAGAATTGCCAGAGAATAAATATTACATTTTTGGTAAAGAAGGCGCCAGTAATTTAGCCGAAGATTTAGGAGTGCGTTTATTAGCTCAGATTCCTTTGGTACAAAGTATTCGTGAAGGTGGTGATGTAGGTCATCCTGCCGCTTTACAAAAAGATACTATATTAGCAGAAGCTTTTGAGACCATGACACGCAATAGTGTTGAGGAGTTAGTGAAGCGTAACGATAGTTTACCTCCTACAGAAGCTGTAAAAATTACTACAATGGCAGGTTGTGCCGCTGTTAAAAAATAAGTTATGACAGATACAGAATTGAAAAGTAAAGTCGAAGCAGCATTAGAAGAAATTCGACCGTTTCTACAAAGCGACGGTGGTGATATCGCCTTATTGAGTATAGAAGAAAACGGTACAACTGTAAAAGTGCAGCTAGAAGGTGCTTGTGTGGGGTGTAGTGTAAACCAAATGACTTTAAAGAGTGGTGTTGAAATGACTATCAAAAAACATGCTCCACAGGTAGAACATGTAATTAATGTGATGCCTAATTAAAAGGTTCATTTTACTCGATAATCGAGATTTAAATGCTCCGAGACTTGTCTCGTTCTAAAAATGTATTGTTCAGTAAACTACTTCACGGGCTTGCCTCGAAGTAGTTTTCTAGATAAGCCGGTAGGGAACATTCTTTACCGGCTTATTTTATTTTATTGTTTTAAATGTAAGAGTTACAGTTAATTGTTATATTTAACAAATTTTCTATACATACTATTATGAGTCATTCTAAAGGTCGAAGGTCTGCAATACGTAATATTGCCTTAACTACTTCAGGTATTGGGTTGGGATTTTCTGCACTAAGCTGTAAAACCGAATCTGATAATGCTACCGAAGAAAAACCAATAGCCGAAACCGAGCAGTCTTTAAAAGGAAATATCAACCATTCTGCTTGTTACTGGTGTTACAACAGTATTCCACTAGAGGATTTTGCAAAAAGTCCTGCTGATTTAGGACTGAAAGGAATAGATCTTTTAAAACCGGAAGAATGGGAAAGTGTAGAAAAAAATGGACTCAAATGTGCTGTGGCGACAGATACTTTTGCAAGCATTACAGACGGTTTTAACGACCCGGCGAATCATAAAGATTTGCAGAAAAAGTATAAAGGTCTTATTGATAAAGCCAGCGCTCATAACATAAAAAATGTAATTGTGTTTTCCGGAAATCAACGCGATTTAACCGAAGAGGAGGGTCTTGCTAACTGTACAGAAGGTCTTGCGCCTCTTGCTAAATATGCCGAAGAAAAGAATGTTGTGCTCATTATGGAGCTGCTCAATAGTAAAATAGACCACAACGATTATCAATGTGATACTACTCCGTGGGGTGTAAAATTGTGCGAACGTTTAGGTTCTGAAAGTTTTAAGTTGCTTTATGATATCTATCATATGCAAATTATGGAAGGTGATGTGATACGCACCATAACTAATTATCATCAGTACATTGCGCATTACCACACAGGTGGTGTTCCCGGTAGACATGAGATTACAGATGTTCAGGAACTCAATTACCCGGCGATTATGAAAGCTATTCTGGCAACCGGTTATGAGGGCTATGTAGCACAAGAATTCATCCCTACATATGAAGATAAAATAGCTGCTTTAGATGAGGCAATTAAGATCTGTGACGTCTAAATTTAAACCCTACTATTTCACTAGGTTTTTTAACCTCTAAAAAAAGGATTTTTCTTAATTTAGCGGGCTTAAATAATAGGTATTATGCAAGATGTAACTATAACTGTAATCGATCGCGAGGGAGTAGCTCATGCACTTGAGGCGCCAACTGATATGAATTTAAACCTGATGGAAGTTTGTAAGATGTACGAACTGCCGGTAGAAGGTACCTGCGGCGGTATGGCTATGTGTGCTTCTTGCCAGTGCTATGTGGTTTCTGATCACAAACTGAATGAAATGGGTTATGATGAAGAGGCGATGCTTTCTGAAGCTTTTAATGTGGAAGAAAACAGCCGTTTGGGATGTCAGATTCCTATTACGCCAGATCTTAACGGACTTGAAGTAAAGTTGGCTCCAGAGAGTTAAACCAGACTCAATTATATAAAAGAGCCTTAATAACGTATGTTTTTAAGGCTCTTTTACTTTTAATAAAGGGTTTAATCCTATTTATAATTTCTGCATTTGCTTTCTTAGAAAGATGCAAGCCGTCTTCAGCAATAAGAGCCGGTTCTACAAGTGCAAGCTGGGTTATATCTGTAATTTCTAATTTTTTTTACTCCGCGCTATTCTACTATTTCTTCAATAAAAAAATTATGAGTTTACTTTCTTTGAAATTCGTTAGGTATGGTTTCTTTTGATCAAATGGATATACATATAATTTGGTATCAAGATCATAAATACACCTTTAGAATCATTTTTAGTGTGATTAATCGCAAATTCAGGTAGTTGTATAAATTCATTTTTAATGTATTGATCAAATCATTGGTACGCCAGCCGGTTTCAACGTAGCGGTTGAGCTTGTATATCATGAGGCTTATTTTCGTTTAAAAGATAAGCAAGTTGTATCGAGAAAGCGCATTTATGGTAAAAACGGATTCCGGCAGTATAACTATCTCTCAAAGTCAAATAAGGAATTTGTTTTTCTCTTGATTTTGGGCGAAAATATTCCCCGTTAGAAGAAGGCCTAAAGCTAAACAATAAACTAAGAATTTACCCGGGATAGTCTCGCTTTAATCTTTTACGACTGTATTAACTATAAGAAGCAGTCGGTCTACAAACTCCGCATAAGCATCTTCAGAAGGGTGTAAACCATCTGATGCAACCAGATTAGGCTCAGTTATACCACGGCGCGTAATGTCTGTAATGTTTAGAAATTTTACTTCGCGATTTTCAGTAACTTCTTTTGCATAGGTATTGTATTCATCCAATTCATCAGAAACCTGTTGCGGATTTGACGTGGTTTGACCATAAGGGGTAAACGCGTAATCTGGAATTGATAGAACCACAACTCGTTCTTTTTCACCCTGCGCAAGATTTATTGCAGTCGTTAAAAGTTGCGAAAATTCATTCTCATACATACTAAAAGGTATTCCCTGAAATTGGTTATTAACCCCAATGAGTAAGGTGACAAAGTCATAAGTGTTATCAGGATTCTGATCTTCAATGGCCTCGATCAGGTTATCTGTGCGCCATCCTGTTGTAGCGATAATATCTGTATGCATACTTTTATTAGTTAATTGTTCAAAGGCGCTTTCTAATTGAATAGGAAATCTGCAGGTATCGCAAACGCTTTCACCTATAGTGTAACTGTCTCCTAAGGCCAAATAGCTATAATCTGCATTTTCTTGATTCATAGGGAGCTCTTCGATAGTGCTACTGGTTTCTTCAGTGGCACCACATCCTAATAGAATTAGAATAGCAACTGCATTTAATAGATATAGCGTGTAATTTTTCATTTTAGCTTTTTATTCGGTTTGATAGTCGCTGAGCTTTTGAGGCCCTTCTAATAAAATCCGTACAATCTTAAGAACGCCTTCATCGTTAGTAGCAATCTGCCATTTGATGAGCGATATCGCTCCATTTTCTATTTCTAAACCGGTTATGCTGCGTGGATGCACACAGCTTCCATCATTAAAATAGGCAATAGCTCCCGGTTCTGGAAATCTGGGGCGATGTGTGTGCCCGGTAACCGTAAATTGATTGTTGCGTTGCGTGATCCATTTTTTGGTACGGCGCTCTACTTTAATGAGTTCGCGATAATTTTTTGCGGGACTGGTAGGATCTAAAATACCGGCTCCCTGTAGCGGTCGCCATAAAACGCGAACCATAAAACGGTTAAAACGCCAGGCGATGTAATTCATCCAATCTGCCTGATGCCCGTGACAGAGAAATAATTCTTGTCCGGTTTCGGTATGCTTTAAAATCAGTGCTTCATTTATTTCTATTCCTGGAAAAAGCGGTTTGTCTGTGCCGGTTTTACGGTCAAAAAAACTAAACAGATTTTTCTCAACCTGATGCTTGTTTTTGTAAACCATATCATGGTTTCCCCACATGAGATGCAATCTGTTTTCATTAAAAAACAACTGCATCAAACCGTAAACGTTTTGATGCGACTCAAAAATGGTGGTGAAGTTTAAATTTTCCCAGAGTTCATCACCGTCGCCCAACTCACAATAGGTGAAGCCATTTTTATAGTATTGCTTTAAAGCGTGGTAGTAGATGTTTCGGTTATCGGCAAAGTCGTCTGCGCTGCTGTTATCGCCTCTGTGGCAATCGCTAAACAAGATAAACTTGCTGCTGTCTGAAAACGGAATTACCGGTGCATCTTTAAATGCCCGATCAAAACGAGATATAAACGACATGAAGCCTTTTAAGCTAAAGATACAAATAACGCCTGAAGCATTATTGCTCTTTTTGTCTTAAACGGTTTTAAAAATCTGTCTGAAAATTAAGCTGAAACCTTATTATTGATCTCTTCTTCAATGCCACTCCAAAGTACAATACGTCGCTTTAATGCTTCTATAGCAGTATGCTTAACTTCTTCCCATTTAAGAGAATCTGTACCGCAAAGTTCTTCTACCATTTGTAATGCCATCGGACCGTGCTCATCGCCATCCAATTCAATATGACGGTCAAAGTAATATTTAAAATGCGTCAAATCTTGTTTTGGGAAGTTCTTCTGGATTTCAGTAATTATTTTACCAAACATATCCGGAATCAAGTCTTCGCGACCAAAGGTGAAAGCAGCCGCTATTTTATGCGGTTTACCTTCGGCAATGATCTCAAAAGTAAAACGTAGAAATTCTTTTACACTTTCAGGAATATCACTTACCGCAATAACCAGAAAGATATCTGTGCCGTGGGTAATATGATTTAAAAAAGTGTTGATTTGCTCTAAAGAAGCATCAGATTTTTTCATTGCGTCCAGATACATCTCAAAATGGCTTTGGCGTTTGCCCTCCATGTTGATATCTGTTTCTTCTGCTAGAACAATCTCATTGATGAGGTATCTGATTTCAGGATTCCCTATAGGGTACCAAGGCGTAGAAACTTTAGTAAGATCAAATTGTAATGCTTTGAGTAAAGACATAAAATCCCAAACCGCAAATACGTGATGTTGCATGAATGACTGCAAATCTGCCGGAGTGCGTAGATTTTTATAAAGGCTGTGATTTAAAAGCTGATGTTGATACGGAGCGATAGCTTTATTGATGTACTTACTCATCCAAAATAATTTTCTGTAAAATTAGAAAATTCAATTTGACTATATGCTATTTTAACCCTTGATATTCTCTATAGAGCTATTATTTAAATGCATTTAACCCGGTGATATCCATGCCGGTTATGAGTAAATGAATATCATGGGTGCCTTCGTAAGTGATAACGCTTTCTAAATTCATCATATGGCGCATAATACTGTACTCGCCGGTGATGCCCATTCCGCCCAGTATTTGACGGGATTCCCGGGCTATTTTCAGCGCCATTTCTACGTTATTACGCTTAGCCATAGATATTTGCGAAGAAGTAGCTTTGCCTTCATTTCTAAGCGTTCCCAGACGCCATGCAAGAAGCTGGGCTTTGGTGATTTCAGTAATCATCTCAGCTAACTTTTTTTGTTGAAGTTGGAATGCTCCAATGGGTTTGTCAAACTGCTCCCGTTCTTTTGCGTAGCGCAAAGCCGTGTCGTAACAGTCCATCGCTGCGCCAATAGCCCCCCAGGCAATACCAAAGCGAGCTGAATCTAAACACATTAATGGAGCGCCTAGTCCAGATTTATTAGGAAGCAGATTTTCTTTTGGAATTTTTACATTGTCAAAGATCAGCTCACCAGTGGCACTAGCTCTTAAAGACCATTTGTTATGAGTTGTGGGTGTAGAAAAACCTTCCATACCGCGTTCAACCAGCAAACCTTGTATGCGACCGCTTTCATCTTTTGCCCATACTACTGCGACATCTGCAAATGGCGCATTAGAAATCCACATTTTTGCACCGTTAAGCAAGTAATGATTGCCTTTGTCTTTGAAGTTTGTAACCATTCCGCCAGGATTAGAACCGTGATCGGGTTCGGTAAGGCCAAAACATCCCATAAACTCTCCACTTGCGAGTTTGGGTAAAAACTTTTTACGTTGTGTTTCAGAACCAAATTTATAAATAGGATACATCACCAGAGAAGACTGTACCGAAGCTGTAGAACGTACACCGCTATCGCCGCGTTCAATTTCTTGCATAATGAGTCCATAACTGATTTGATCTAAACCGGCACCGCCATATTCTTCAGGAATGTAGGGGCCAAAGGCACCAATTTCAGCAAGCCCCTTAATAATCTCTTTAGGAAATTCGGCTTTTTGAGCGGCTTCTTCAATAATGGGAGATACATCGCGTTTAACCCAATCTCGTGCGGCAGTGCGCACGAGTTTATGTTCTTCGGTTAAAAGATCGTCTAAGTTATAATAATCTGGAGCTTCAAAAAGATCAGGTTTCATAAGGTGCTTATTGAAAATGATAGCAATTAGCGTTACGATTACTAATGCTTTAATGAATGTGTCTTGTAACTATCTAAATTTAGCATTTTGCTAAAGCAACAAAAACAATTCTTTTAATTTTTCAATAAAAAATTAAAAACCGATCACATTTTTAAGTAAAAATCCTCAACAAGATCAATGTATTTTTTGGTGTGCTGATGCCTTCCTGTTTCGATGATGAGTTCGTCTTGTGCTAAATCAGTTTGCTTGCGGGAGAATTCGATTAAAGAACGCTTCGGTGCAACTTCAGGATTGCCTTTTACGTGCGTGATGTGGTGGGGATATAAATTCGCTTGAGCAGCAATTTCTATAAATTCTTCTTCACGCATTCGCGGAATAATCACTGAAAAAACTCCTTCAGCATTTAAAAGTTGATTCACTGAAGCAACCAGTAATTCAAAAGGCATCGACTCCTCAAAACGGGCATTTGCTCGTGCTTTTGAGTTGGTTTGCTCTTCTTGTAACGCAACAGATCCTTCAAAAAATGGTGGATTACAGACAATCAAGTCGTAGGTGTCTTCAATTTCTGTGGCAAACTCATATAAATGGGCATGATAACAAAATAGCCGATCACCCCAAGGCGATTGCTCAAAGTTTTCTACCGCCTGCTCATATGCATTCTCGTCAAGTTCTAAGGCGTCAACAAGTTCGGCATAGCAGCGTTGAGCAAGCATTAGCGCGATTACGCCTGTACCTGTACCTATATCTAGAATAGAATCGGGTTTTTGATCAACACGAGTCCAGGCGCCGAGTAGTACGCCATCTGTGCCTATTTTCATCGCACAGCGATCTTGCTCTATTTTAAACTGTTTGAATTGAAAGGGTTTTGACACAAAGAAAACGTTTAAATAAAAGTATGTTTAATGTTTTTGGCGTGACCCTAAGGGTCGGGCTATCCGCTTCAAGTCCTCGGCATGCTATCGCTTGCCTGTGGGCTTTACACTGCTATCCCTCACGCGGATGAAAACCAACCTGTTTAAAGATAAATATTGATCAAACCCTCTGGCGTATCGAGTGTTAAGGTTTTTGTAGTCCGGTCAACTTTCTTAATAAAATCGTCATTTATAGGGATGAGGACTTCTTTACCCTTATGATCAATTTCAAAAAGAGCCTGAGCAGTGTTGTCATTAACACCGGTAATTGTACCTACTTCTCCGAAGTAAATATCATTCACTTTAAAACCTATGATCTCGTGGTAATAAAACTGATTGCCTTCCAATTGCGGAAGCATAGATAGAGGTAAATACAATTCTGCATTGATGAGATCATCTGCATCTTCTTCGGTATTTACATCTTCAAAATCTATGCGAAGTAAAGTAGACTTGTGCAACTGGCTTGCACGTATAAAAAAAGGAACCAGATTGCCGTTAAAATCGACAAATACTGATTCCAGTTCTTCATACATTCCGGGTTCGTCTGTATCTAGCTTCGCTAGTAACTCGCCCTTAAAGCTAAATTTTCGCACGATTTTGCCCAGATAGAAACATTCTTCTTTGCGCATCGTGAATAGATTTATTTAGCTTCTTCGTTGTTTTCTTCAGCAGCAGGAGCAGCTTCTGCTTCAGGAGCAGCCTCTTCAGCTACTTCTTCAGGCTGAGCAGCAGCGATACGAGCTTCGTTAACCGCTTTTTCAGCAGCTAAAGCCTCTTTACGAGCTTCTTGCTGAGCCTTAGTAAGACCGTCTTTTTTAGCTTCAACTTGAGAAGCTTTTTCTTCAACCCAAGCATTAAATTTCTCTTCTGCTTGTTCTTCTGTTAAAGCACCTTTACGTACACCACCAGCAAGGTGATTTTTAAGTAAAGCTCCTTTGTAAGAAAGTAAACGTTTTGCAGTTTCGGTAGGCTGTGCCCCGTTTTGCAACCATTTTACTGAAGAATCTACGTCTAATTCAATAGTCGCAGGGTTTGTGTTTGGATTGTAGATACCTAGTTTTTCTAAGAATTTACCATCCCGTTTAGCACGCGTGTCTGCGGCTACTACCCAGTAAAAAGGTTTTCCTTTTTTACCGTGTCTTTGCAATCTGATTTTTACTGGCATAAAAATTAATTTTTGGGGTACCCGACCCCGGTTATAATTTATAAATTACTATCTGATAACATTTTGTCGCAAATAGCTTTTCTAAATAAGGGCGCAAATATACTACAATTTTCTGGCTGTCAAGATGTTTTTAGTCTATAAAATTACATTGTTGTCCGGTAAAAATCTAAAATAAGGAATAATCCTTTGTGACTGCCCTTTTTTGTTGAGTTACCTGGGTCATTTCAAAATAGAACCTCCCTATGGAGAGGCAAACAAGCTTAGTTGTCCAATGTCCTTTGTGGTGACTTCCTCCCATTTGGCCCCTGGGTTCTTCAAGAATTTGAATAGGTCAATATAGGTCATCAAATGATACCGTATTACGGACATCATATTGGAATAAGCCCAGTTTCTTTTTGCCTTACGTTGCACCACCAGCATCAAAAGTTGAACGATCAAACTTACCCATATCTGGATCTCAATGGCATTTTGGTTGTCCCCGAGAAAATACTTTAGCGGGAAGTTCTGCTTGAGGCGCTTGAACATGGTCTCTATCTGCCATCTGTTC
>NZ_FQUN01000038.1 GCF_900129005.1 Leeuwenhoekiella marinoflava DSM 3653
AAACGCTCCTTTCACCTATAGTTTTAACCAAAGTCTACTGAGGCCGTTTGCAAGTATATTCATGTGTTACGAAAAAGTTTTTTAGACTGGTACTATATTCCTTGTAGGAGTTATATATTATATATATCTGAAGGGATTCCTGTTCTTTTGCCTTGATACCAAAGAACCAACCCCGAACTTCGGGGTTAGGTTTACAGCAGGTTCTTTAAATTTTATGTTCACTTCACTGCCTGCGCTTAACTCGGCCGCTGGCCTCAAACAGAACCGCTTGCTGCGCTGCGTTTACTGCAAATTTTACGAGAACCTCATGATAGGCCATTACTGACGTTTTAATAGGCATTCTTTAGAATAGGTAACAGAGTTAAACTGATTACAAATTCTTTTGGCTCAAAATGTATTCTAAGCTGCTGTGAGTTTTATTTTTTAGCGCTCTTTTTCTTCAGTATAGCAAAAAGTACATTATGGTAGCGCTACTCTAACCCCATTTTTCCAATAGCAAGCTTTATAGGAAGCTTGATCCCTACCTGTAGATCCACATACATAAACATCTGTTCCATCTATATAAATTCCAGTTGCTTGAGCATCGTCTTCCAACTCTACCAATTCTTCATTTTTCCAGTAACAAGCTGTGTTTCCGGTACTGTTACTGTCATTTTTATTGTAATACCCAACGGCATACACATCACCCTTGTTTACTGTAATCTGATTTACTTCACCAAATAAGCTTCCTAATTGTATCAATTCGGTATTTTTCCAATACATCGGGAATGGCATTTTTCCGCCTACATAAAAGTTGTCTTCATCAACAAAAACGCAACTTACTCCTCTAAAGAAAGCATCTTGCGAAACGGGTAATTCTACCACTTCGGCACTACCATCCCAGAAGAATGGAATATCCGGACGAAAACCTGCTCCGGCTTCCGTTACGACTTCTTCGCTGAAGTGTCCACAGAAATAGGCTTGCTTTTTATAGAAATGAATGGCTGACAGGATGCCGGGATTTGAAATTGTGGTGGTCTCCAAATTGCTGTTTTTAAAATAGCCAATAGTACCAGCTGCTTTAAAAGCTCCCTGATTGAAACTGTAGAGATCAGCTTGCGCACTTGATGTTTTGCTTACAAAGGCTTTGCGAAATGCATCGTCTACAGTGCCACGATACACGGAACCTGTTTCTAAAGCAGCGACAAAAGTGGTTGAATCTACTGCACTATGATCGATCCAATATGTAGTGGTTCTGGTGTTTGAAAATTCGACACCACTACTTAACACTTTTTCATTATTGATGAAAATTGAATTGGCAAATGAACCTTTTATTTCAGGAGTTGTATCATCATCATTTGAACAGGATGTTGCAACGCTAATCAATATTAGAATAAAGAATTTTTTGATCATGATACTTTTGTTTTACTATTAAGATGGTTCTCTACACTTTTGGTTGCGTCAAAATCAGAAAAAAGAGGATACTAACAGCACAAAACTCAAATCATTTTTTCTTTAATCCACTCAGCTTAAAACCGCTACCTATTTTAATTGATTTTTGTGAATATCTATCTGCGTTTTATACTTGTTTGGCTTGTGTGAAATTCTATTTTTGACGTCCAAAAAATTTGAAATTATGAGTGCAACCTGGTATGAATGCAAGGTGAAGTATAGAAAAACAGACGAAACTTCTGGAGCCCGCAAAGTGAAAACGGAACCTTTTCTGGTAGATGCGATATCCTATACTGAAGCAGAAACTCGCATCACTGAAGAGATGAGTGTTTACCTGAGTGAAGGTGAAGAAATTTTAATCACCAATATTAAAGTGGCTAATTATGCGGAGATTCATCCGTTTGAAAACGCTGATCGCTGGTTTAAGTCTAAAGTTTCTTTAATTGCTTTTGATCAGGAAAGTGGAAAAGAGCGTAAAACCAATCAATACTTGCTGGTTCAAGCGAATGATGTTAAAGAAGCTTTTGAAAATACAACGCACGTGATGCGCGACACCATGGGCGAATACAGTATTCCTGCAATTTCTGAATCTCCTATTATGGATGTGTTTCCGTATTTTACCGGTGAAGAGGAGGATGCAGAACGTGCTGAAGAATTTATGCGTTTAAAAGATTCTGTACCGGTAGCTCATGAAGAAAATGAGACCTTTGCTTTAGAAGATTCTTTAGTTGCTGAAGAGGAAGCATAAATTGAGTACTAGAGTATAAAAAAAGTTGCTAAATCAGCGACTTTTTTTATACTCATATGCTGTTCCTTTTTTTAGCTCAGTTGAGTAAAGAAAATGAACAGAACATGCTATAGAACTTATAACTTCTATTCATGTTCTTTTGTCTTGATGCTAAAGAACCAACCCCGAACTTCGGGGCTAGGTTTACAGCAGGTTCTCTAAATTTTATGCACTCCGCTGCATGCGCTTAACTCGGCCGCTGGCCTCAAACAGAACCGCCTGCTACGCTACGCTCCCTGCAAATTTAACGAGAATCTTCTGATATGCAGATTCAGATGTTTTGATAAACTTGAACTTCTATTTGTATTTCTGTTCTTTTGTCTTGATGCCAAAGAACCAAAAGATCAAGGCTGCAGTAGACTTTGGAAACTATCACGGTTCACTCGCTATATTCTGGAAAGGAGGCTTACACCATAAAAATGGTTTGAATACATTTTATGAATTTGTCTGTCCA
>NZ_FQUN01000008.1 GCF_900129005.1 Leeuwenhoekiella marinoflava DSM 3653
GTCTTAAAGGTCTGGACAACATAAACAGACACTCTTTTATGGAGATCATCGAAGACAGACACGGAAAAAAGTCAACTATAATCGCCTCTCAATTACCTGTCGAAGCCTGGCACGACATTATAGGAGAGCAAACCATTGCCGATGCTATATTAGATCGATTGGTACACACCGCCCACAGGATCGATATCAAAGGAGAATCCATGAGAAAAAAACTGAAAAATAAAGAGTAAATTTAACCACAAAGGAATCGACTTCCAGTACTTAGTTTGCTATGCTCACTTTCATCCGGCGAACGTGGTTCACTTTGACCGGCTTATCCACTATGTAGCAGTTTATGTCATCAAAACCCTTAATATGCTGTTTGATATATTCCGTTTCATTTTCCTGAGAGTGGAATTTTAGTGTATTTACAAATTCTTTTAGGGAACATTCAATGATTTCAGGATTCCTAGTGTTCATAGCATTCTTGAGTTTCACGAACAATAGATTTGCTTTTTCACTATTGATTTTTCGATTTAAAAATGTAATGCTTTTCCCGTTGAGCAAGTACTTCATTAAGTCATTTGAAAGGTAGATTGTGTCAAATTTCAAACAAGTTTTTTTGTCTATCAAAGGGTTGGAATGTATTTCATAAGGATTGGTAATTGAAATGCTGCCTTTTTCGCTAAAAAGATTTTGGTTGTCAAAATTAATTTGCTCAATTCCACTGTATATAAGCGAAATACAAAACGTTTCATGAAAATGTTTTGGAAAATCGGTCGTTTGGTTCTCTATACTTATGTATTCTAAATCATCGAATAACATTCTTGTCAGTTTAGTTTTCTTCAAATGTTGCCTAACTTGTTATATCAACATAAAATATAGACTTAAGTAAGACCTAAAGATTTATGGGATGTCAACACTTTAGCGTTGTGTTTATAAAAATAGACATTTGTCTTAGAAGTAGTTCACAGAATCCTATAATCCCATCAAGACGGTATAATCCTTTCAGGATGTAGAAACCAAAAAGTATAGTTATAACAGAATTTATTAATCTGTATAACTATTCAAGGTCAAGGACGGGTCAAATTTAGCTCTAAAGTAGGGCAACTCCCAGTCAACCCCTAGGCATCCCCTAGGATAGTGTATGAAGAGAGTATGAAAACGGGTTTTGAAAAGTGAAAATTTAAGATTTTATTAACAATTGCTACGGTTGAGTATAGGAGTGATTTTTAAGAGCACAAGTTCGAAAAATAGTATCGAGCATGACACTTCGAGTATTGGAATGAGGCTTAAGCCGAAAGCATACGTATCTGGAGTGTCACTTCGATTTTTGAGAGCCAGAGCTCGAAAAAATAGTATCGAGCATGTCATTTCGAGTATTGGATTGAGGCCTGAGCCGAAAGCCAATGTATCGAGAAGTCTCGTTAACAATAAACATCCAGATATAAAAGAACCTATAACTCCTATTCATCCTCCTGTTCTTTTGCCTTGATACGGCAAAGCATGTCTTTGAGCGAGTTGATGCGGCTGGAAACCAAAAAATCAAGGCTTATTTTTACATCCTTGAAAACTACGCAAATCCCTTATCCTGCGGATGGCAAACCGCTGCGCCTGTGCATTCCTCTCATTACACTTGTCGGATGCAAGCTCCAAATCCAACGCTACGGTATTTACTTGTTTTACTACAGATCTAAAAAGTAGGCCGTTTTACCATTCTATTAAAAATTACTCATACCCAAAGGGTTAAACGAATGCCCTTCCCTCGGTTCAGAATAGGCGCAGGGCGTTCCGAAGGACAGGAGCGATAGCGACGCGGAGCTGACAAGACGGTTTTCGCCCTTGAAATTACTTTTGAGGCCAACCCAAATTAATTAAAATGCGAAAGGCTTGATTTCAAAAGAAACTCAGGAAAATTTAACCTCGATTATCGAGCGAAAAATTTCGAAGCGAGGGGCTCTTTTCTTTTCTGCATCCGACGACCGCAGGGAGAGGAATGCACTGTTCCAAGAGAACCTTTAGTCTTAAAACGACGTAGGAGTCTCTTGAGTAAAGAAAATGAACAAAACATGATATAGAAACTAGAACTTCTATTCATCTTCCTGTTCTTTTGTCTTGATACAAAAGAAACAAAAAATCAAGGCTCACAAGACGGTATCTAAATTTTTCGTTCACTGCACTGCATGCGCTTAACTCGGCCGCTATCGCGCCCTCAAACAGAACCGCCTGCTACGTTCCGCTCTCTTCAAATTTCACGATACCTTCTTGTAGGCCGATACTGGCGTTTTACAAGCACTTTTTTAAATTGGTAGTATTCAACCCGAAGGGTAAACGAATTATAAATTCCCTCGGTTCAGAATAGGCACAGGCAGCTCCGAAGGACAGGAGCGGTAGCGACGCGGAGCTGACAAGACGGTTTTCGACTGTAAAACGGCTTTTGAAGGGAGTACAATACTCGCTACAAGACTAAGTCTAGGATTCAAAACCAGCTCTTCAAAATTTGATCTCGATCATCGAGCGAAAAATTCCGAAGCGAGGGGCTCTTTTCTTTTCTGCATCCGACGACCGCAGGGAGCCAAATGCACTGTTCCAAGAGAACCTTAAGTCTTAAAACGACGTAGGAGTTTCTTGAACAAACCGACTTTAGGAGGTTCACGAGCTCCCGTGAAAATGAGAATGACGCGAGCAAAGAAAATGAACAGAACACCCTATAGAACCTATAACTTCTATTCATGTTCCTGTTCTTTTGTCTTGATACAAAAGAAATAATTAAGGTTTCGAATGAAATAGTGGATTATCTAAAAACATTAGATTGAGAAGTTTAAAAAATAAAAAGCTACACACACCGGCTATAGTTCATTACGGCAAAATTTCATCTCGGAAATTCCTGCATATTTGCTACCTTGGGGTCACTGCAGGAAAGAATCCTGCGGATTTTTCCGCAACGAAACCATAGCCAAACACGTCAGCAACAATTAAAACCAAACCAAGAAAATCATGTTCGGAATAATAAACTTTGAGGCTTTTTTAATAGCTGGATTGATTTTGAATTTAACACCAGGAGCCGATACAATGTATATCCTTGGACGAAGTATTGCTCAAGGAAAAAAAGCAGGAATTTTATCAGCTTTGGGAATATCAACAGGAGCAATTTTTCATATCATTTTTGCGACATTAGGATTATCGATTATACTCGCCAAATCTGCAATGGCTTTTGAAATTATTAAGTATTTGGGAGCTGGTTACTTAATTTTTTTAGGACTTAAAACAATCTTTAAGAAAACAGATGGAAAATTTGAATTGAACAACGAAAACGAAACTGCGAATTACAAAAAGATATACTTCTCGGGAATTATGACCAATATTTTGAATCCGAAAGTAGCATTATTTTTTCTTGCGTTTTTACCTCAATTTATTGACCCAAATTATGTAAAAAGTTCACTCCCTTTTTTAATTCTAGGAATTACATTCTTACTAACTGGAACAATTTGGTGCTTAATTTTAGCTCTATTTGCTTCAAAATTATCTGACCGAATTAGAAAAAGTTATAAAATGAAAATGTGGTTAGACAAAATAACCGGCGGAATTTTTGTCGCTCTTGGAATAAAACTTGCCTTAATGAAAAAATAACTGTTGCCAATAACTAGCGTTCGTGCAGTCGGTACAGCCTGTACCGTTGCAGATCGGGAACCCTGCATGAACGCCGTGTTGCCTGAACTAGCTATCTTTTTAGACTATTAGACATGTAATTATATATATTTAAATGGATTAATTTCAAAATCAACAACTTTTAAGCAATATCTAAATAATTTTTTTAGACATACTTTCGTTATGGGTAATTTGGTAGAAATAGGATTGTACCAAAAGGTGTTTTAAGAGATTTATCCCTTTTTTTTAGTTTAAATCCGGGGGATTATAGGATTCTGTAAATTACATCTCAAACAAAGGGCTATTTTTATATACAAACCGCTAAAGGATTGATATCCCGTAAATTTTGAGGGATATGTATATTTAAGGTTGATAGAACACCTTGGGCATAATATGGCTTGTCAATAAGCATAAAGCTTTAAATTCAAAATTTGATTATCTTTATAAAGATAAATTTAAGGGTTATGAATAAAGAGGAACAAAAAGAATTACTAAAAGCATTTAAAAAATATGCAGATAAAATTACAGCCTCAAAAAAAGAATCAGAAAAATTCTTAATAAGAACAGGAATACATACCGAAAAAGGTAAATTGACTAAGCAATACGCAAGTTAATTTTATGCATTCGAGAAGAAGAGGATTAATAATTGGCTTTCACGAATGCGACCAAAAAATTCCAGATCCTGCAGTCGGTACAGCCTGTCCCGTTTTATAACAGGAACCCTAACGCTCCGGCAAATAAGGAGTGTATGAGTCATTACTGCTAGCTAAAATCCAGTTACTCTTAAAAGTTATACCTCTTGACAAGGCCTTATAAATACCCTACATTTACACCATAGAGTTTGATATGCTACGAGGTTGATCCTGAGTCCTTTACAAAGCGAATATACCTTCGCTTAACCAACATAGTAGGATATACTCCTTTTTTAATTGAAAAGTTGGATCTTTAAGAGTAGCTTACCAAATTACCTGCCGCAAACAAGCCGTGCTGCAAAAATTCCATTTTAAACATCCCCAGAACTCCATTCACCCAAGGTTCACCCACGTTTCACCCGGGGATAAAGCATAGCAAAAGCAGGGTAACGGTATACTAACGCTATGGGAACGGCAAGGATAGCGGTAGGGATTATACCCAAAAGACTAGACTATTCCGCAAAAAGAAAAAGGATCCATTATCTTTTCTTATTGGAAATCGCAGCCACTTCAACTACTTTTAAGCATTAACTAAATAGTTTTGAGACAGACTACCATTGGCAATAATTTAAAATCATGAATGAAGAGAAGATAATTAGAGAGGAAGCTCTGGAATATTATGAAAATTCTAATATTAACAATCCATATGCTGAATCATCAGATGTACTTCGGAATTTAAAGAGCAGATTGTATGACTTTTACTCTTCTGAATTTAAAGCAATATTCTTAGATGAACTGAACAATTTAATAACAGAGAATTTAGAATTACATAGAAAAAAAGCACACAGTGGAAAAGCAGATCCAGATTGTCAACAAGAAAAACAAGCCGAAAGAGTTTTATTCTATTTAAAACAAGAGTTAGGAACTTTACCTACGGTTGTACATCAAAGATATTCTAACAAGAAAGAAAAAAAAAGGGCAAAGGTTTTTGTTAGTTATAGTCATTTTGACAAAGAATATTTAACAGAAATTCAAAGACACTTCAAGCCTTTTAAAAATCTTATTGACTTTTGGGATGATTCAAAAATAAAACCAGGTCAAAAATGGAAAGAGGAAATTAAGAAGGCAATTGATGAAACGAAAGTTGCTATATTATTAGTTAGTACTGATTTTTTAGGCTCAGATTTCATATCTACAGATGAACTTCCTCCATTACTAGAAGCTGCTGAAAAAGAAGGTGCTGTGATTTTAACAATAGTTTTAAAGCCTTGCTTATTTGAGGAGTTTGATGATTTAAATCAATTTCAAGCCATGAATCCCCCAAGTAGACCAGTAAGTAAAATGGATTTGAACGAAAAGGAAGAACTATTTGTGAATTTAGTAAGGCAAACAAGAAAAATCCTTGAAGAGTAAGTACAGTTGAAAATTAAGTATACGCCCTTCGCTTTTTGTCACGACTCCGCGATTCTCACCAATATTAGGTGACCAAAAATTTGCAAGTATAATTGGAAACTAAATGTGAAAAAAGATAATCTGCAATGCTTGGCGCAATGCAATCAAAAATTACTGTTGTAACATAATTAATGTCAATAAATGATTTGGGTTTCGTACTGACCAGTTGCACACTATACATTTTCGGTCTTTGTGTCAATCCATAAATGTTACGCTAAATAATCAAAAGGGTGAAAAAAATATGTATGGTGGAATTAAATATTCTATTAATTTTTATAAATTTGTCAATAAATGACAAGTCTTATGAATACTACATTTGGAGAATACATCCGGCTTTTAAGGAACAAGAATGAACTGACTCTAACTCAACTTGCTGCTAAATTGAATTTAGACTCTGCCAACTTGAGCAAAATTGAGAACGGAAAACGAGACTTTGATGAAAAGCGATTACCGAAACTTGCCGAAATCTTCAAACTCGACCTCACAGAATTAAGGAATGAATATGTTACCGACCAAATCGGGAAACATATTTACGAAACAAACTGCACCAAGCAGCTTTTACAAGTTGCAGAGGAAAAAGCAGAATATAGAAGAACTTTAAAGGAAAAAGCATTATGAAAATAGTATCGTTTTTTGCAGGCGCAGGCGGTCTTGATTTAGGGTTCCAAAAAGCAAATTTTGATGTTATTTGGGCCAATGAGTATGATAAAGATATTTGGGAGACTTACGAGAAGAATCATCCTAAAACCATTCTTGATAAAAGGAGTATTGTAGATATTCCTGCTGACGAAGTTCCAGAGTGTGACGGAATAATTGGCGGACCACCTTGTCAAAGTTGGAGCGAAGCAGGTTCTCTACGTGGGATAAACGATAAAAGAGGACAACTCTTTTTTGATTTCATAAGAATATTAGAAGCAAAACAACCAAAATTCTTTCTTGCAGAAAACGTGAGCGGTATGTTGTTGGGAAGACATAGCGAAGCTTTAAAAAACATAAAAGAAATGTTTCAAAATGCTGGAGTAGGTTATGAGTTGTCATTTCAGATGCTTAATGCTTCTGATTTTGACGTACCCCAAGACAGAAAAAGAGTCTTTTTTGTGGGCATACGCAAAGACTTAAATTTTAAATTCCAGTTTCCAAAACCGTTAAAAGATAAAATTACGCTTGAACAGGCGATTTTAGATTTAAAAAGCAATGTTGTACCTGCTAAAGATGGTAACAAAACAAATAGAGAAAATTGTAAAGTTCCAAATCACGAGTATATGATTGGTGGATTTTCCTCGATGTTTATGTCGAGAAATCGTGTTAGAACTTGGGATCAACAATCATTTACCATTCAAGCGGGAGGTAGACATGCTCCCCTTCATCCACAAGCACCAAAAATGAAGTTTATAGAACAAAATGTTCGTCAGTTTGTAAAGGGTAAAGAACATCTGTATAGAAGATTAAGTGTTCGTGAATGCGCAAGAATACAGACTTTTCCAGATAACTTCACATTTCATTATAATCATATTGCTGCGGGATATAAAATGATAGGTAATGCTGTTCCTGTTAATCTTGCAAAACATATGGCTTTGAGTATAAAGACTCAAATCGAAGAAGCAGAAAAACAACCTACTAAAATCAGCAAGAAACAATTAGAGTTAGAAAACACATTATCATAAAGTATGGCTAGTCAAACAATTAACGGAAAAGCGTTTGAATATGCTTTGCTTTTAGAATTTTATGAACGTTTAAACAAAATCACAAGCGTTTCTATTACAGAAAATGAGCCTTATCAAAATGCTAAAGGCTGTTTTGATAGTTTCGTGGAAAAAGAACAAGAGACTTTTAGAATTACAGCAAGTGCAGCCATAAATTTCTTAATAGACATTGAGCCTCGACTTTCAAATGCCATAAATAAAGAGGATGTTTTAGTTCTTGAAATTGTAAGTGATCAGGCAGGTCAAACAGGAGATGTTAGAGATGTTCTCCTAATCCGTTCTTTACAAAAATGGGAGATAGGTATTTCAGCTAAGAACAATCACAGAGCCGTTAAACATTCGCGTTTGTCTTTAAATATAGATTTTGGTAATAAGTGGTTGGGAGTGCCCTGTTCACAAAACTATTTTGATGAAATCAAACCAGTTTTTGATATGTTGACAGATCTAAAAGCTTCAGACAAATCAACAAAATGGACTTCGATTGAAAATATGCATCAGGTCGTTTACATTCCAATTTTAGATGCTTTCAGAAAAGAACTTTTGAGACTTGACAAGGAAAATCCCAGCATCGTAGCGGAAAATCTTGTACAATATTTGATAGGGAATGAAGATTTTTATAAAGTAATCAAAGGAAATAAAAAGGTAGAGATACAAGCCTACAATTTAAGCGGTACTTTAAACTTACCATTTGAAAACGTAAAGCCGAAAGCTAAAATACCCAAATTGAAATTACCCTCAAGACTAATAGAAATAGTTTACCAAGACAATTCCAACACGACATTATTGGTTTCCTTAAACGAAGGTTGGCAAATATCGTTTAGAATTCACAATGCAAGTTCAAGGGTTGAACCATCATTAAAATTTGATATTAATCTGGTTAGTGCACCACATACTTTATTTACAAATCATATTTTTATAGCATAATATTATAGAAAATTTAAAAGCATAAGGAGAAGCTGTTAGCAGCCATTTTAAAAATATAGAAATCTAACAGGGAGGCTTAGATTTATATGAATATTTGGTCAAGTATGAAACCATACCTGACGATTGTATTTTGAAAGATAAATTTTCCGAGTATTCTTTCAAAAAATTAATGAAGTCCATAGATAAAAAGCACGATGATTTAATGACTCAGGCTGTCTAGTTTTAAATTGATAATAAATTTAGTGATACACTACCCCAAATTGAATGGGTAAAAATACAAGAAATCAAATACAGACAGCCTTTGAGATTGCCAAGAAGGTATACTTGAACGAAGTGTCTGTCTCAGAAGGAGCTAATCAATTAGAACAAATCGGCTTAAAAAGAAGTTCTAGTCTTGATTATATTTATGCATATTCAAAAATGATGCAAGGCAAATTATATACACGAACAATAAACGCCTATGCAACGAACTATTATCTTCATGAAATTTTCAAACAACAGGGAGCACAGGGTTTAAGATCAGCTTTACTTTCTCTTAAAGCACATATAGAGTATTACGAAAATACCTCGGGTGCTTCAGTAATAAAAGGACGAGAAATTTATGATATGTACTTTAATTATATCAAAGATAACTTGGTTGCAACCGTATATCCTGATGAAGTCGAACTTAAAAAGGAGTATTCCGAAGGTCTAACTAGACAAGTCATTGTAAATAGTTATGAAAGAAATCAATTGGCCAGACAAGAGTGTATCGAACATTATGGTTTCACCTGTCAGGTTTGTGATTTTAATTTTAAAAATGCGTATGGTGAATTAGGTCAGGATTTTATTCACGTACATCACGTGATAGATATTGCAACAATTGGGAAAAAATACACTGTAGATCCAAAAAAAGACTTAATTCCTGTCTGTCCCAATTGTCATGCTATGCTACATAAGCGAAAGCCCGCCTATACAGTTTCAGAACTAAAAAACATTATGAGATCGGTAAATTAGATTACCTTTCCGGTTATTCTTTGACTACTACTATACTCCGGGATCAATATCATTTTTTAAATGAGTTAAATAACTTTTAAGATGGCCATAGCGTTGCGAAGATAAAAATCCTTTGAGCAGCTGTAGTTTCTCTTCTGAGAATTTGAAAATCTTTACCTGCTCATTGAACATAAATAACCCCACACTGATTTTTTCCTGCAAATCAGCGCTTAAGGGTAGATATAGTATGCTAAAAAAAGACTTCATGAGTGTTCTTTAATGTGCTCTTGGATTAAGGTTCTAAAATGATTTGCACAAGCAGTATACCATTTTGGATTGAATGAGATATACTTGTTTCCAACAGTTCTCTACTCCATGTCCCTGGGATAAAGCCCAATCACGTTAGTACAGAACTTATGAAGTCTGATAAATTGGAGCACATAATCACTATACGCGCAACTTTCATAAAGCGGGTTTAATTCCAAGCCGGCTATGGCCTGAGATCCATATTCCTGTTCAAAAACTTGAATCCATGCATTCCGTTTTGCAAAACAACGCAGTGTGTCAGGTTTCTGGTCGCTGGGTGCAAGCAAAAATGCATCAAATTGTACTTCCAGTTCTTCCCTCCGGGAGATTAATTGTGCTACATAATCCCGGTATCGCTCTTGATCTTCCATAGTTTATAATCGTTTTATGATAAAGGTATTGAAGATTAAAATCTAATTTTTAAGGAATTCCGTATTCTACGTGACTTTAACCAGAACTAAACCACTCAAAGCTTAGTGGGATGCCTAAAAGCGGTTACCCTGTCGTTATTTCGGACTAATATGCCAGCCGTTTCGGTCTAACCGTGCCACCTGGCCCCAAATTACAAGGCAAATACTACCCATATTCCATAGCCTACACATCCCCCCTCCTGGTTGAGTTCCAGTTTACTTAGCGCATCGTTTAGAGATCATTCTAGGTGCTACTACCATCTAACCACATTGAAACCGTATTCAACCACAAAATCTGTGGTAAAATGTGGTTGGAGTGTGGTTGCACTGTGGTTGCACTGTGGTAGCAGTGTGGTAGCAGTGTGGTAGCACAACGACGATGCCTGCACGTAAACTGGCAGTTGCCGGGGAGCAAAATGGGCTTTATAATGAGGTGGATGGGTAGAAATCGCGTCGGGTTACAAACTGTGTTTATTGCTCTATTTTGGTATAAAATCTAAACTGGGGCTCACCTATAAGGTATTGACCATTAGTAATAAAACGTGCTGATTACCTGCCAATAGCTTTGATAAACGAGTATATTTGGGTTGATATAACAAGTTGGCAAACATTATGAAGACGACAATAACGACATTAATTCTACTACTGACAATTTCAATCAAATCATTGGCTTGTGAATGTCCTGAATATGAGCTAAAAGAGTTGGACAACGAAAGCTACGAATGGAGTGATTTAGTAGTAATTGGAAACGTAATAAAGACAGGGACGAATTATCAAATTGAAGTAACTGAAACTCTGAAAGGAAAAATCGAGACCGAAATAATTTATGGTACAATCACGACAGAAGACGGAGTATTTGATGGGTCTTCATTTTTCCCAGACAACAAAGGAGAATACTTATTCTATCTCAAACGGACAATGAAAAATGAAAAAGCATTCTATTTGTATTCGCAGTGTTTGGGAACAAGACCTTTGAATCTTGAGTCCTATCCAATTCCACTAAGAACGGACAAGAGTAAACCTGAATTGATTGCAGAAACTGAAAGTTGGATAGACGAATTAAGAAAAAGGAAAAAATAACGATTTGCCAGTCGAGTAGGTAAAGGGGAGTTTCACCCCTAAACCGCTCTCAGGTAGGGTCGAATCAGTGATGGGGAGATTTATTGAAACGAATTCAACTTTTTTATTATACTACTTATTTACAATGTGCTAAATGAAAAACACTCATAACAGACGTTACTTAACGTCTCATCCCTCTATTTTTTCTTAGCTGCTCATTTATAAGAGAAGCATTAATATTCCTTAGGATATTAGTATTTTTCCTCAAAAAAATCATTTCATGAATAAAAAAATACTTTTTTCATCTACTAAGATGTTTACCTTTTTAAGTCTTATCTCGCTCGTTTTCCTGCTCTCGAAATGTTCAAGTGATGATAGCTCAAATCTGAGTCCAGAGGTAACTGCTAATATCCCAGAAATTACAACTAATATCGTTGATGATTCTTCTGATTTCAAAATGTTACATAAGGATTTTGATTTTGTGTCAAAAAACAATTTGCTGATAAAAGGAATGAAACGTGTTTTAAAAAAGCAAAGAGATAATGGCTCTAAAAAATCTAGCAGTTTTTCCATTTTTACCGATAGAGTAACCTATGTTTCGTCTTCTAAAAAACGAACCGAGTCTTATACATTTTATATAGAACGAGAAGGTGTAAGCAATAAGTATATTGCAGAAAATCTTATCCTCTCAAGGCATCTTGATAGTACATATTATAGAGTTTACCTCGTTAAATATTTTTTTAAAAAGGGAATGTTTGATGATAGTCAACAATTTGAAATGGTTGGTTATGAGGAAATAGAGACTCCTGAAATACCAAGTATTAATAAGCTCTGTAATAATGGAAGAGAGTATGTGATCGAAGAGATTGAACATGATTGTTACTCGGGTGCACATTCTGGGGAAGGTGAATATTATGATTGTGATAGAAAAGGTGCTGGCCCATACTCCACGTACATAATTCGTCTCATTGAGGATGGTAATTGCGGAGGAGGAGGAGCTGGTCCTGGTCCTGGTCCTGGGGGTTCAGGAACAAGCGGTCCTGGTGGCGGTGGAAACGGAGATGGGGACGGATCAGTTGATACAGGTATATCATTACCCCCTCCTTGTCAAACCGAGGACTGCGAGGAAGTTATTCTGGCTAATGAGATAAATGATCTTTTAGATAGTGCTCTTTCTTATGATGAACTATTATGGCTAGACGAAAATACTACAGATGCAGAAGCTATAAAAGATTTTTTGGAGTCTTATCCTCATTCTGGCGATGCTAAGACATTTGCTAAAGAAGCAACTGCAGCAATGACTTATAACTTCTCGGATACAGTGTATGAATTACCAAATATCTTTGATTATAAGTCTCGAATAAGAAGAATGACTAAGTTTTTGAGGCTTTTTGGTGATCCTGATGATGAAATCATTGCTGCCTATGTAGAAAGTTTGCTGTCCGAGTTTGATACAATGAACATAGGTGAAGTTCATGATATATATAAACTTGTCGTGGATCAGCAAAATAACCTTATAAGAAAATATTTTAGGGCCGTCACCATACCCCTTGCCGAGGCTGCACTACCTTTCATAGAGTATGCTCTGGTCGAAACCTCATTAGGTGTTGCTATTCCATTGTTAAGTAGAATACCTTTAGAACTTATTTTAATAAATGATAGACTTACGGAATTAATTTTGGTGTTTTCTAAACTTGGAGTACAGGGTAATCAAGTAAATGTGAGAATAATTTCAACGTCTTCCCCAGTTGCTAAAGCTCAAGCATTTTTTACTTCTTTAACTAAAAATGCTATTGAAGTCGTAGAAGTAGCTCCAGGTGTTCAAAGAGCAGCTATGGGCAATGGTAATTTTATAACATTCAGGACTGTTTCATCTTCTGGTTTTCCTGCGACAATTGATTTAAATTTTCCTCTAATGTTCGATGAGATAAAAGTTATAAAATTTTCTTTATGAATAGAAAGGAATTATTTCAGCCTCATAATATGAATTTATTATGCCCACATTCATTTGAATATTTACATGAACTTCTAGGAATGCTAGGATATTCTTCAAAGCAATATCATTTACAGGAAGCTAGAGAAAAAGTTTTTGACACTTTAGAAATATTGTTTGATTTAGAGATATTAAACATCTATGATTGGGTGAAAAAACCTGACTTGAACAATAAAAAAATACCCGTCAAAAAAATTTTACAGGAAATAGATACCCTATGGGATATCAATTCAGAATTTGATCATTTTTACGATTTTTTGATTTTTGGTAACGAAAATTGGTATGTAGAACAACTTATAAAATTAGGTTTAACTCATACAACTAACTGGCTGTTATTTGTTAAATATGAAATAGGCGATTTAGAAAATTGGATTGAAGAAAATAGACCTAGAATTAGATGAGCATCTATTTAATCTATCTTGACATTTATGGACAAACTGTTTTTCGCTTAAATGCAGATTTAATATTAGAAAAATAATTGATTATGAAATTCACTATTATTATTTGTTGTTTATTTTTTCATTTTATCCCATCTAATATTCAATCAGATAAGATAAAAGCTATTCAGGTTATATTGAATTTCGAGGAATTTAATAATTATTTGCATCCTGAAATAAAAGAAAGATCTCCTTATATTTTATTGAAAAATAAATACTTTAGTGAGAATTCAAAGATCTACATTAATAGTAAACAGGTTTTATTCAAGAACAAAATTGATATTAAGGATAGGAATTATTTAGAAATTAAAAACTTTGATTGCCAAGGTGATAATATCTATTTTTCGATTTTTTATTCTATTGAAAATATTGAATTTAAAGGATGTTTGACTCTCAGGGAAGACAAATGGTTAATTAATAATTATGATATAATAGTCTATTAAATTCTCAACTTAGAGAATAGTCTTTAATTGTAATCACATTGCAACGCTTTTTAAGAGAGTGTAATTTGAAATCTGTCTGAAAAATTCCATTTTAAACATCCCCAGAACTCCATTCACCCACGTTTCACCCGGGGATAGAGCATAGCAAAAGCAGGGTAACGGTATACTAACGCTATGGGAACGGCAAGGATGCCCTTCTATTTATGTGCATTTAATGAGTTCTCGTTCTTTTAGATAAGGGCACAGAAATCTTAATTTCTTCCATCAGCTTTTCAAGCTTAGCGTGTATATAGAAAAGATCTTCATTTTCGTGTAGATATTCTCCTATATCCCAAAAGAAATGACGAAGCTCCACTACATTTCTTAAAAATGGCATTCTTGATACGCCATCAAGATTCTCAATTAAAATTAACTGACGATGCAGTTTCAGTAATTTGTCAAGAACCTCTTCACGAAATTCATCGTGAAAAGGTAGCTCCTCGTATAAATCGTATTCTTCCCAATTCATAACCATCTGAATTTAAATGATTAACAAATATACAGAATTGTTTTAAGTTCATTAACTCTTTTATAACAAGAGTATTTACAAGGTATGCAGCCGACTAAAAACCTGGCACGACGGAGAAAACTGGCAAATTAGAGCGCTTCCAGACACATCCAATTAAAAACTAGGATTGAAACTTCTCCCCTCCTTGGGAGGGGTTGGGGGAGGATTCCCTTCCAGACGTATCGGGCTATTTTGCAGTGATGCTGCCAACTCACTTCAAATTTGGGGTAGAATAAGGGACAATCATATAAACTTTCTCCACAAAGACTTCTACCCATTTAGTAATTAACCAGTTGAGAGGTCACAAAAGCTTGAAAAGTGTTTTATAAATCAATAAAAAAAGTTTTCATACGCTGCTGTAAAAGGCTGTCATCCTGTTTATGACTATCAAATTCATTAGTCACGGGATTGTAGGTGTACTCAGAAGCCCACTCCCTCTGATTTTTAATAATTTCTTTTAGTGCATCTATTATATAAATCACCTCTGCATCGGTCATAATAGGATGTAGGGAAACACGAATCCAGCCCGGTTTATCGGTGAGTTTCTGGTTTTCTATATTTCTCATCAAGACTTTTGACTCTTCGGGCTTTATCTGAAAAAGGTAATGGGCCAAACTGCTTGCACAGGACCAACCGCCACGGGTTTGTATTCCAAAGCGGTCGTTAAGCAAACGCACCACGAGATTGTAGTGCAATCCGGTTATATTAAAAGAAACGCAACCTATACGGTCATCATTTCGGTTACACAGCAATTCAACTTCTGGTAAATCAGAAACCTGATTGTAAAATAACTCCAGCAGTTCGTGCTCGCGTGCTTTCATCTTTTCAGGATTCATTTGTTCTTTAAGTTTTATACACAAAGCGGTACGAATGACTTGTAAGATTCCTGGAGTACCACCGTCTTCACGGGTTTCTAAAGCTGCGTGATACCCATATTCACCCCACGGATTGGTCCATTTTACATTACCCCCACCCGGGGTATCGGGAATGGTATTTTTGTGTAGCTTTTTATCGTAAACCAAAACACCACAGGTCCCCGGACCTCCTAGAAATTTATGGGGTGAAAAGAAAATCGCATCTAGTTGCTGATCCGGATTCTCTGGGTGCATATTCATAGTTTCATAAGGTGCCGAAGCCGCAAAATCTACGAAGCAGAGTCCGTTGTATTGGTGCATAAGCGCTGCAAGCTTGTAAAAAGGTGTAATAGCCCCGGTTACATTAGAGCATCCCGTAAACGAACCGATTTTTACGTTCCGGTCAGCATATTTTTTAAGTTGGTTCTCAAGGATTTTAGGACAGACCTGCAACTGCTCATTAGGCTCCAGAAGTACCACATCAACATCTAGAGACATCCAGGATACCTGATTAGAATGGTGCTCCATATGGCTGATAAAAACCACAGGGCGCTCTGCAGAAGCTGATATAGAGCCTTTAGGTCTTAACCCCATAATACGATGCAACTTAGCCAGGGCACCCGTCATCCCCGTTCCGGTAGTGATCAACACATCATCGCTTCCTGCATTTACGTGCTGCTTAATGATCGTTCGTGCCTCGTGATACGCATAGGTAGAAGCTTTACCGCTCTCACTGGAAAACGAATGCGTATTGGCCATTAACGGACCTATTTTTTTACAGATAATAGCTTCTATAGGTTGGTATAACCTTCCGCTGGCGATCCAATCTGCATAGAGCAAATTTTGGGTCCCATAGACCGATTCAAACTGATGATTCACCCCAATGGTATTTTTTCGGTAATACTCAAAATAGGTTTCCAGACTGGTTGTGGTTTGTTCTTGTGTATTCATAGATAAATTTTCGAGAAAGCCTTCCTTAAAAGTTTTTCCTGTAGTACATTAAAAGGGCCTAAATTTATGATTTAGACCCTTCAACTTAAATCAACACAAATTAAAAGTCTTTATTTAAAGGCTAATTCAAATAAATAAAATCAATGATATGCTGCTTTTCTCTAAACAAAAAAAGGTTTTAAGCCAATACTGTATTATTCTGCAGGCATCAACTCCCCCTCAACAATAGCCGGATCACTATTGATCAATTTTGCCGTTGCCATAAGATCGTCTGCCGTGATACTTTCAATTAAAGCGATACTACTTGCCTGGTCAGAAACCGGCATTCCTTTTTCAAGGTTATTAGCGATAGTACTCAACCAATAGCTGTTGTTGCGTTGGTTTTCTGAAACACCTTTCTTGTAATTGCTTTTTATTTCTGCTAACTCCTCAGCATCAATACTGGTTTCCATTTTTTTCAATTCAGCATATACAATCTTTAACAGATCGTCTGCTTTATCTGGATTGCAGTTAAAACTCACGCTTAAATTATAGTTTTCGATAGGTACCCAGCTTACAGAACCACCTACCCGAACACCGTATGAACCGCCCTCTTCCTCACGAATACGCTCCATATACCGCTTATCAAGAAGTTGCGAAAGTACATAAAGCTTCAGGTTGTTCTTCTTAGAATATTCCATATCCCCAGTAAACATAACATTAACGCTTGCTTGAGGAGTTTCCATTTCCTTGGTTAAATGCACAGTGGTCTTCCCTTTAGCAGGGACCATATTGTGGTTCACAGCCGTTTCTGTTTCGGTAGTACCCGGGATACTGCCCAGATATTTTGTGGCTAACGCTAATACTTGCTTCTCATCAAAATCACCTACGAACACAAAGGTAAAGTCACCGGCATTTGATATACGATCGCGGTATAGTTGCTCTGCTCCCTCAAGACTAATAGCATCAACAAGTTTCTGATCAAACAAGATGCTGCGCTCACTGTTGCCTGAAGCTGCTTTTTGAAGTGAATCCTGAAAGTCACTGGATACATTTTTCTGTTTAGCGATTAAGTTGGTTGCCATATTTTGCTTTAAAATAGCAAAAGCCTGCGCATCAAAACGTGGCGCAGTAAACTGCAGATAGACTTGCTTAAACAAAGTCTCCAAGTCTTTTGTTTTACTACTTCCGCTAAGGTTCTCACTATAGCTATTTATAGAAACACCTAGAGAAGTCTCTGTCCCGGCAAGTAATTTTTGAAGCTCAATTTTATTTAAATCACCAAGTCCTGATTGACCAACCAGATAGGAGGCGATAAACGTATTTGGCAATTCTTCTACGGAAAGTAATGAACTACCTCCCGGGCTGAACGCCGTCATAAATACCTGCTCTTTATCAAAATCGGTAGGATAAAGTGCTAGTTTAAGTCCGTTTGCTAATGTGTACAGCTGTGCGTCAATACCTTCAACAGCTTCCGTTTTGATAACCTTACTTCCTGCTAAGGTTGTGTTTATAAGCTTTTTTTCAGATCCGGTTTCTTCAAAAGCTGTTAGTTTTTGCGAATTCACTTCGGCAAGAGCAGCTTCTAATTCTCCTTGATTGGGATAGGTATTTGTATCAGAACCGGTGATGCCCACTCCTCTACCCTGATCTCCATCAAAACGGGACAAATAGTTTAGAATAGATTCATTTGTAATGAGGTCTAAAAGGCTTAATCGATAATCTAACGTCCAGGCATAATCGGTTACCGGCTCCTTCTCAAAAAAATCCCCATAGATTTCTGCAGCATAACTGTCATTACTACGCTTTGCAATATTGGCTTTTGAGGACTCAAGATTTGTTTTAAAAGCTGCTTTAGCTCTGGTTAACTCCCCCGTTGTTGCGCCAAATTCAGCAAAACGCTTGTACTCGGTCACTATATAGCTAAGTCCGCTAAGTAAACTGTCTTTTTTAGGACGCGCATTAAGGTTGAGTACCTCTAAAGGGCGTACAAATTCCTGCACTCCAAAACTTACACCCAATACCGGACAGTTTTCTGCCAAAACCAATTCAGAAAAACGATTGTTTAAAATATAGGAAGCAAAGCTGCCGATCATGTCTTCTTTAATCTTTTCAACCACACTTAAATCTAACGGATTACGCTTGACAAAATATTGAAGGGAAGGTTCTCCCAGTTCTTTATCTGTTGAATTGATATACACCAAATCTGCTGTGATGGGTAAATCAAAAACAGGGCGCTCTGGCAAATCCTTTTTTAATGGAATAGAAGAAAACACCTTCTTGATTTTAGCCTCTAGCTCTTTTACATCAACATCGCCAACTACAACTACAGCTTGCTGATCTGGTCTGTACCATCTTTTATAGTAATCCCGCAGTTCATCGTATTCAAAGTTGTTTACGACATCCATCAAGCCTATAGGCATTCGTTTACTGTACTTTGAGCCTTTTAAATAACCGTCCAGCCAGATTTTTGAATTGGCTCTAAAACCTGCGGTATTACGAGTACGCCACTCTTCATTAATCACCCCACGCTCATTATCTATTTCGGCATCGGTTAAGGATAGATAGCCTGACCAGTCATGTAAAACAAGTAATACAGAATCTAATAATTTCTCATTGGTAACAGGTACCTGATTGATGTTGTAAACCGTCTCATCAAAGCTGGTAAACGCATTGATTTCAGAACCGAATTTCATTCCATTCTTCTCCAGGTATTCCAGCATCCCCTTATCCTCAAAGTTCTGGGTTCCGTTGAAAGCCATATGTTCTAAAAAATGAGCCAGACCTTGCTGGTTGTCGTTTTCTAAAACAGAACCTACATTCTGTGCAAAGTAAAAAGACACCCGGTCTTTCGGCTCCGCATTGTGTAACACATAATAATGCATCCCGTTTTCTAAAACACCACTAGCCAGATTTTCTGGACTTACGGGAGTATCGGACACGTTTTGAGCACTCAGAGAGATGCTTAGAAGTACAAAAAGGATCTGTAAACTAGGTTTTAATCGTATCATCGTTTATATTTAGTTTTTATAATTTTTGATGCCTTCCTTCAACCAGCTTAAATACGAATCAATATCAGGGTCATAAGCTGTAGGCGCATTGAGCTTTTCTCCATTGTTATCAATCAGCACATAATACGGCTGAGCATTGGCCTTATAATGTTTTATCTGAAAGTCACTCCATTTGTTGCCTACGGTCTTTATTTTTTTTCCGGTAGTTTCTGAAACATATTGTTCACGTTCCGGCAGGTCTTTTTTATCGTCAACATACAGGGAAATCAATACCAGGTCATTCTTTAAGATCTGTACGATTTTGGGGTCTGGCCACACCCTTTCTTCCATCTTGCGGCAGTTTACACAGGCATACCCGGTAAAATCTAGCATCACCGGTTTGTGCTGCTTTTTGGCGTAGGCCATACCTGCCGAATAATCTTTAAACGTAATAAGATCTAAAGGCCCTAGTTCTGCATTGGGGGGAAGTTCTGCGGCAGTACCCATACTTCCTTTAGTATTACCTACCCCGTAAGGAGATTCACTATACTGCATAGGAGGTGGGAAACCACTGATCCATTGCAGAGGAGCGCCCCAAAGACCGGGGATCAGATACACCACGAACGCCAATATGAGAAGCCCCAGACTCAATCGTCCTACCGAAATATGAGGCAACGGACTATCATGCGGAAGGGTAATTTTACCAAATAAATACAGAGCCAGTCCACCAAACACTGCGATCCATATAGCTAAAAACGTTTCACGCTCTAAGAGGTGCAATTGCAAAACCAGATCAGCATTACTCAAGAATTTAAAGGCTAATGCCAGTTCCAGAAACCCTAAAACCACCTTGACCGTATTGAGCCAGCCACCGGATTTAGGCAAAGAGTTTAACCAACCCGGAAAGGCTGCAAATAAGGCAAACGGCAAGGCAATTGCAGATGAGAAGCCCAGCATACCTACAATGGGTGCGATACCTCCTTTTGAAGCCGCTTCTACTAGCAGCGTCCCTACAATAGGGCCGGTACAGGAAAAAGAAACAATAGCAAGTGCCAGCGCCATAAAGAATATTCCTAGTAAACCACCGCGGTCTGCCTGAGAATCGATCTTGTTTGCCCAGGAATTGGGCAGCATGATTTCAAAAGCTCCTAGAAATGAAAATGCAAAGAAAACCAGCAGACCAAAAAAGACCAGATTGAACACCACATTTGTTGATAGGGCGTTGAGCGCATCTGCGCCAAAAACAGCAGTTACCACAGAGCCTAAAACGACATAGATCACAATAATAAAAATCCCGTAAAGCAACGCGTTTTTAATCCCACTTGCCCGATTTTTACTCTGCTTGGTAAAAAAGCTTACCGTCATTGGGATCATTGGAAACACACACGGAGTAAGCAATGCTGCAAAACCTCCCAGAAAACTGAGGATAAAAATTGTCCAAAGATCTTGATTATTTTTTAAGGCTTCTGTGTTTTCTTCTGAGTCTGAAATTTCAATAAAATCTCCTTCAGCTGCTAGTTTAGTTTCTTCACGAACTAATTCAGGTTTTTCTGTTAAGGATACCGTGTAATTTTTTGTTTCAGGGGGAAGGCATTGGGTATCATTACAGACCATATACTCCACAGAGAAATCAAGGGTTTGTATTGAAAGATCTGTCAATTTTATACGCTGTTTAAAAACAGCACGACCTTCAAAAAACTTAATGCGCATTTCAAAAACCGGATCATCAACGACCTGACCTTTGGGCTCTTCAACATCACCTATTAACGCTATACCCGCTGCACTATCAAAACTGAAAGTCGTTGGGATAGGTCCACCTTCTTCCACATTTTGAGAATACAAATGCCAGCCATTTTCTATATTGGCGGTTATTAAAATTTCATAAGAGTCTTCTCCTATGGGGTGTACTTCATTGACAAAGTTTACCGGATCAAAAATTTGAGCATTTACAAGGGTGACTGTTAAAAAAAATACGGCAATAAAATACTTCTTCATTTACATTTCTATTTATAATACACTAGTCTGCTATAGCTAGTGTTTAAGGATTAAAACTGTTAAACAATAGGGAGGTAATTCTTTTAAATAGGAGCTTTTAAACGCATATACTGAAATGATAGTTCTTATCAAATATTCTACATTTCCATTAAATTCACTAAAAGTTCTCGAAAAACTAATTCTGGATAATTCTAATGACATTTTTAACTTTCTGATTTAATCAAGTCAACCATCATACTCATCTCATCTACTGCCATTTCATTACCTCCTGTAAAACCACTTAATTTAAAACGTATAAATCCGTTGGCATCAATAACAAATTTTGCGGGGATACCTTGAACCCCATACACGGAAACAGCTTCATTAAGCTTTGTTTTTGGATCTTTCAAATCCATTAAAACTTTAAAGTCATAATTATTTGAAGTTATATAGTCCTTTGCTGCTTGTGTAGGATTATCGTCTCTTTCCCAAGTATGAATAAATAGAAATACAACATCATTATCGTCTTTAAACTTATTTATTGCCATTTGCATTGCAGGGAACGATTTTTTGCACGGTGCACACCATGTGGCCCAAAAGTCTAAAATCACAATTTTATCTTTATAATCGCTTAGCTTAACGCGAGTGCCATCAAAATCCAAAAGAGAAAATTCAGGGGCTTTTTCTCTAACCATATCTGCTTCCAATTTCTCTTTTAAATCTGCTAAACGTATTTCTTTAAGCTCTTTGATAAATTTTATATAAGCTACAGAATCACCCTTGTTTTTCAAAAACAGAGTCTTAAATAAATCATCTACTTCTTCATTAGATTGCCCTAGTTTAACTACACTTTCTAATATTTCCAAAGCTTTATCCTCCTGCCCCTTATCCAGTAACAGTTTTGCATATAAGAAGCTATTTTCTGCCGATACGCTTTGCATACTGTCATAATTTTCTTCAAAAACAGCTAAAGCTTCAACTTCCTTTTCTTGTTTCGATAATATTTTTGCATATAAGGGTAATAAGTCGTAATAAACTTGCCTTGCAAAGCGGGCCTTTTCTGTATTATCATCGGTAGTGTTTACGTAGACTTTACTACTGGCGATGGCGCGTTTCATTAACGCTTCTGCACCTTCATAATTTTCAGTTGAATAAAAGATATTTATTACTGGGTAAAGTCCGCTGGACTCCCAAAAAGGTTCTTTTAAGTTCTCAGTGAACTCAATTGCTTTACGATATTTTTTTTCCTTTGCATATGCTGAAGCTATATTACTAACCACATAATCACCTATTATTAGATCATTTGGAAAATCCTCAGGAGGGAAATTCTTTATCCAAGTGGTATACAGTTCCTCTTTCTCTAATGTTGTTTCTGCCTCATAAATCTTAGTTGCAGCAAGCTGGCGCGCCTGTATACCTTGAGGAAATTTGGTCGTTAACTGATCATTAATCGAATCTGCCATTTTTTGATCACCTAATCTGTAGTAATAAGTTCTAGCGAGATTCACATAGTGTTCCTTTTTATCATCCTTTAAGGAATTTAGCAACATAGCAACTTGAGTCGTATCCGCTTTGGTTTTCTGATTCAGCAAGGAATCAATACGCGTTTTTACTTGTTCTTCTGAAAAATTCTCACTTGAAAATTCCTTTTGCTCATGCTCACAAGAAACAAAGAGCAACACACCAAGTACTGCTGTACTAAATCTAACTGTATATATTTTCATTGCATTTATTAATTTGAATGAGTCCTCAATATAATAGTAGAGAATACAAGAAGAATCACCTTTTGTTTAAAACGGTTTAAAAGCTTAAGACTAATAGAAGGTATAGACTAACACCCCACCCTGCTTAGCAGGATTAGATTTCATACCTAATTATGATTTAGCTCAATTAGAATATTTTTTGAGAACTGCTATGAGATTACTCCCAAAGCACTACAAGCAACTTCTTCTAAAGGAATTTTGCGAAAATTATAATTCGCCAAAAACCTCTTTCAACTTGGTATGTAATCCCTCTTCTCTTAAATTGGTCGCGATTATAATTCCGTCAGGATTTATTAAAAAATTCTGAGGTATTGAACTTACTGAGTATGCTTGAGCAGCCTCATTTTTAAAACCTTTTAAATCAGAAACGTGCGCCCAAGGTAAATTATCTGCTTCAATAGCCTTTTCCCAAAGATTTTTTTTATCGTCTAAAGAAATCGCTAATATCTCAAGTCCCTTTGGATGATAAACATCATATGCTGATTTGACGTTTGGATTTTCTTTTCTACATGGGGCACACCAACTTGCCCAAAAATCTACTAATACGTATTTCCCTTTATAATCCCCCAAACCAATAAGTTCACCATCAAGATTAACTTGATTATCAATTGCAGGGGCTGGACTGTTTACAGCAACAGCTTCTAATCCTTTTAATGCATCAGCTAGCTTAAAACCATAATAAGAAGATTTAGAAACAGTATCTAACATATCGTAGAATTCTCGCGCCTTTTCAGGATTAGGATATTGAATATAGCGTTCCTTGATAATCAGAGGTGTAGCTAGGCTATTTTTATGAGTTCTAATAAAAACCTCTGTAATACTATCATTAAATGCTGATAGTTCTTCCCATTTCTGATCCATCTCCTGGCGCTGTACTTTACCAAGTTTAACCTTACCTCCTTTTGTTAAGGAATCAGAATATGCATACACATGGCCTGCCTTTTCACGTACTGTTTCAAAACTATTGTCATAATAATCCCTATAGACGGCATTAACCGTAGCTCCTGATACCTTTGCTTTATATAGAGAATCTTTTATCCCGGTAACTGTTATTTGTTCATTAGATAATATAAAGTATAGAGAAGACGGTGTTGAATCTGCTGTCTTTATTCTAAACATTCTTGGCTCGTCGATGCGACCCTCAAAAGTGAAATTTCCATCTTTTATAAGGGCCGAATCTATTTGCGCTTCGATTCCTTCTAAACGGTCAACTTCTTCTAAATACATAACACCGTCTTGAATATCACTCACGGTACCCTTTATTTGGTACCGATCTGTATGTTGGGTAGTATCTATTTCAGATGTTTCTGTATTCTTACACTGTATAGCCGTTAAAGCAATTAATATAATTAACCAATTAAATTTGTTTTGCATTTTTATTGTTTTTAATATAAAAAAGTTAGTCTTTATAATCCATATCAATGATTTCACCAAAACCACTAAAACTTTCAATAAGGGATAGCGCTCCTGTTCCTGCCATATTGAGTTTATATACGTGCCCTTCATCACCATTCCAAGTGGCTACCATCAAAACCGAGGGTGCAGTTGCATTAATTTCCAGGTGTGTAATTGTTTCTCCATTAGGTAAGGAAAAAGGGCTGCCCACAATTAAACCTGAAGGGATATCATACAGGTAAATCTGATTTCCAACACTGTAATACATACGGTCTAAGGTCTTTGAGTTCTTAAATACCGTATTGCTCGAAATATCTGTAGCACTTGTCATCATCTTATAAGTTTGTGCTGGCTCAGATAAATTAGCCCGAAACTGAAGCATATAATATTCTTCACTTTCAGCTTTCAAGACCGCATTGATTAAGTATTGTTCATTTCCCGTTTCCATATATACCATCTCGAGGCCTACATTATTCATATCAAAAGGAGCACCTGCTGGTGCAGGAGGAAAATTTTTCAAAAGAGGGGACAAGCCATCTGCCAGGTATGTAAAGTACTGCCCCTGATTATCATATACAACTGCAGGATATGGTGAAGTTCCCTGTGCAACAAAAGGAGCAGCATAATAATCATTCCCCACACCATTGGGAAAGGCCATAGCTGAACCGTACTTTTTATCTCCTGGAAATCCGCCACGCACCTGAAGGTGAATCTGACCACCATTTATAATCCATCCATTAGAAGCTCCATGCCAAACATGGTACTCAGGATCCAACACAGATGGGAGATTCCAAAACAAATCCTCAAGATTAAATAATTTTAATAACTCACTGTAATCCAACTGAATGCCACTATTTTCAGATAGAATGGTAATTTCGTCCACTCCATAAGAAAAATTAGTAACCACCAATTGCCGTAAAGGGATTTCTAAAGGCGCTTCAGGGTTAATACTAGAGTAAATATCACGAAATGTTGCTCCGTCTGGAAGGATAATCGAAAGATCCCCTTGCCCATCTTTCTCTTCGAGAACGAGCCATCCTTCGCTAAACTGATTCTGTACGTTGACATAAAAATACCCAACTGAGGTAACCCCCGTATTTTCGTCGGTCACCCTTAAAGCAAATTTCTTATCCCCAGTTGTTAAAGTCACCTCATAAGCAAGGTTTCTATCCGTAGAAATAGTGGTAACTACCGTGTCAATTGGAGCATTAATAAACTGTTCATCTGTGCGAACGGTCCACTCATAAGTGAGGTTAGATTCATCAGTCTGTTGGCTTTGAGAAATCACTGGGTTAATATACAGAGTATCAAATTGTAGTACTGAACTAGGCACCTCGGTAGTGTCAACAATGACATTGACACTATTAAAATTTGAGTTGTCATATACATTATCGTTATCCTCTACACAACTATAATATAATACCGTGAAAATGGTAAAAAGGAAAAGTATAGTTATTCGTTTCATATGTTTTTAATTAAATTGTCTTCATGGAATTAATAAATTCGGGATTAGTTTGGGAATGTTACCTCATTGCCATTCTCATCAATCATAGATCCATTTTCAGTTTTATATTTGGCCAAAGCGACCAACATTTGCTGTTGAAACGACATCATTTGCGATATGGCAGCCCCCGTTCCCATCGTGATGGAAGTTGTACCTAAAGTTTGCACCATAAATTCGTGTTTTCTTACAGAATAAACACCGTAAAAAAGATCTGTAAGACCACCATTCCAATCGTTAGGACGTGTCAATTTATCAGTAACTGTTATAATATGCTGTTGATTATCTTGATACCCTACAATGAAGTCTTCTGAATCTTTCAGAGTAAAATAAGCTCTTTTCACACTTTCTTTCAAATCTTCCGTACGATAAAGGTAGATAGGTACATACACCTCAAATGCATTAGCAGGCATAATCACAGCATCGGGCAAATCAAAATGCTCTCCTTGTACAGCTGTTGAAGAATCTTCTACAATTAGATTTATTTCACGGTCATAAGAAGCTGCTTGCCCCATAATACGAACCCGAAGTTCCTGATCAAGTGTGTCTTTGATGACTGATGCAGCTGATATCACAAAAGAATAATTCAAACTATCTGTATATTCATTTCCTGCAGATTTGTAAAAATAAACACCTGGTTTTTCGAGATTAAACATCAGTTCTTCACTATCAGAACATGAAATTATAGACATCCCACTAACAAAACACACTAACACTATCAAATAATATATTGTCTTATTCATGTAGTAAAATTTAGTATTACTAATTATTTATTATTTTAATCCAATCCCAAATTAATTTCCGAACTCAATTTCACGAACTGGTAGCGGTAAAACATACTCCTCGTTTGTTATTGGGGAAATCTGTGAATCAATTATGTTCTCAGAATTTTTTCGTTTATAATAAAAGAAGAGTTGTCCTTCACTCATAAACTCTTTTCTATATTCTTTAAAAATCTCATTATCAAGAGTGGCCGCATCGATGGTAGTTGGCAACTCTGGAATAAACCGAGCATTCCGAACTTTATTCAGATACGCTACGGCAGCAGGTATATCCGGTTCACTTTCAGCAGCTATATAATACATCTCGCTCAAGCGTATGAGCGGCATTAAATTGCTTATTAAAGGTGACATTATATCTTCTTGCCAAAACTTGGCATGCATCAAAACCGATTGGCTATATTGCCATAATTTGTCATAGCGGGGATCACTCCCGTAACCTGATGAGACTTCGTAAATAGTCTCTACTTTATCTTCCGGAACAATTAACTTTTCATTAAAGCTTCCTGAATTAGTAGCACTGATTCGAAAATAGTCATCAGAAGTTAGACGCAGTTCATTAACATTAAGCGAAAAAACATGCTCGTAACTAAAGGTCCGATCATTGAATTCGCCGGTAGTATTGAATTCGCCTTGGGTCATAAACCTAAAATTGCCACTGTTAATCACTTCATTTGCATAAATAAGAGCATTAGGTTTGTCATTTTTATAAAGGTATAAACGAGCCAGTAGCCCTTTGACTGCCCAATAATTAAACCTGTTTTGACGAAATGCGAGAAAATTATCAGCTCCCCCTAATTCACCTTCTGGGTTGCGTATTTCATCCATTTCAGGATATACAGATAATAGTGTTTCCGATTGAAGCAGGTCTTGCTCACACCTGGCCAAAACTTCATCTGTACTAAGACGCGCTACGTTTTTAATTGAAAACTCATCCCTATAAGGAATCGCAGATGTACCACTAGAGGTCACTGGAGAGCTGCCAAACATTCGAACTAAATCAAAATGAAGTAACGCCCTTAATCCTAAAGCTTCTCCCTTCACTATATTATACAGTTGCTCAGATGAAAAAACACTTCTGTTGTCATCTATATCCTTCAATATAAAATTGATTTGAGCTATTGCAGTATACATATTGCTCCATATCTCTGCTATTCTTAATTCTACATCAATATCCTGATACTGGTAAAGACCCGTTTCAAAAAAGAGATGACCTGATGAACGGGTATCATATTGTTGCGCCAAAACATCTAAAAAACCCAGTGTTAGATTTTCACCATACACTGTATTCTCTGATATTTTCTGATATACTCCATAAAGCGCATCTTTATATCCCTGCTCATCTGAAAAAAGTTCTTCTTCCTTTACTTCAGAAGAAGGACTCACATCCAGATAATCTTCACAAGAACAAAAGAGTAGTGATGCCGCAAATACCATTAGTAATTGGTACTCAAATCTTATTGATTTAAATAATCTTATTATTCGTTTCATATTTAAAATGAGGTTTGAAGTTGTAATGTAAAAGAGCGACTGTAAGGATAATCAAGGCCTCGCTCTCTTCTTACAGAAGATAGAAAGAATACATCACCGGTAAACAAAGTGATTTTGGTATTCTGTAAACCTAAAGTTTTGTTTAATTTCTCTGGTAATCTATAGTATATGGAAGCATTATTGAGGCTTAACCAATTGTAGTCCTGCACAAACCTGGAGCTTGCATAGGTGGTTGAGGTTATAGAAAAACCTTCTGGATCAATAATCCCTTTAAAGAAAGTCTCATCCCCAGGCTCCCTCCAACGCTCATCATACACTCTTTGATCAACATTAAAATTAAGATCTGCACCTTCTACACGGTCTACTAAAGTTTGATTGTAGGTTTGCCCTCCTATTCTAAATCCGAAAAACAGGTTTACACCTATACCATTATATTCTATATTAGTACCAAAGGAGCCTTCCACATCAGAACGACTATCCCCTGCCACCACTTGATCAGCTGGATTATACACTGTTGTATAATTCCCATCCCGGGTTAAGTATACTTCACGACCTGTAGAAGGATCTATTCCTAAAGAAGGCACTGCCCAAATAGCTGTAGTTGAACGCCCCTCTACATAACGAGTTAATGGACTTGAAGAAAGCGCATTGGCATTTGTTTCGTTAAGCTCCTCCAAAGAATTGGATATCGCTTCAATAGTACCCTTTACGTGAAACGCATTTAAAAACAGAGAGATCTGATTTCTTGATTTACTATCCCTGAAAAGCGTATATCTACTCTTCAGTTCCCAACCTTTATTGATCACATCTCCTATATTCTCATTATAGGAGGAGAACCCTGAAGAAGGTGCTGTAGTTACACTAATTACACTCCCTTGCGTTTTTTCAACAAAATAATCGAGCGTAAGGCTTAGACGTCTATTAAAAAACTCCGTATCTAACCCGAAATTACTTTTAGCTGTTCGTTGCCATTTAAGGTTTTCATTACCATAGCCTAGCAAGTATGTTCCTATATTATACCTGTAATTCTGATCTGTATAATATTCACTAGTAGTAATCCCCATGTAGCTCGGAAAATTTTGAGATCCAGTGTAACCGTATGAATAACGTAGTTTTAAACGATCTACAAAATCTACATGCTCCATAACAGCTTCTTCATGAATATTCCAACCGGCACCTAAAGACCAAAATGGGGCAAAACGCTGGTTTTTACCAAATTGTGAAGAACCGTCCAATCTATACGAAGCATCTGCAAAATATCTATTATCGTAGGCATATCCTCCGTTAGCGAAGTATCCGGCTGTTCGGTTTATACTTTCACTACCAGTTGGCCCTTCATCTTCCGGATATCTGTTACCTGCCAACAACTGATCTAAACGTGCATTAGGAAATCCCTGAACGGTAAATTGCTCTTGTGAGTATTTTGTCTCTAATATGTTCATCCCCAAAGAGGCATACAGTACATGATCGTCAAAAGATTTGTTAATGTTTCCTATTAAAGATCCATCTAATCTTTTCATCATGCCATACCCCTTTATGTATTCGCCACGTTCGTAAAAACGCTCTAAAGGAACATCTGCAAAATCGGTATGCTGTGCAGGTCTAAAATCATCACTCTCGTCATTTTGAACTTGATACGAGAACCTTCCTGTGAAACGCAACCAATTGGTAGCTTTCCATTCTGTTACAAAGTTATTCGTGAAATTTCGATAAGAAGATTCATCTATTGTATTAAGAGTAGTATTATATATAGGGTTAACTTGTGTATTCAGTATAGCATCCCTATTTGGCGATGTTATATGCTCCAAATTATACTTAATATTCCCCAATGCATCATATGGAGCCCAATAAGGATTCATACGAGCATATTCACTAAAAGAACCATAAGAGGAATTGGCTCCTCGATTAAAGGCTACAATAAATTCATTACGAAAACGCAAATCTTTGACCCTGTAGGAAAGATAACTGTTTATAGAAGTGTTTCTACGACTAGATCCTTCCATTGCTCCACTGGCATTCTGATAATTTAAACCAATACCATACAGCACATTATCTGAAGATCCACCATCTATATACACGTTATGCTGGGTGCCTAAACCATTTCGAGTAGGTAATACAAGCCAATCTGTATCCACACCTCCTCGTGCTGCTGCCAATCGTTGATTATAAAGATAATCATTCTCTTCTCTATAGTATGGAAAATTGCTGTTGTAAATCCCAGCAGCTTGCTCCAGTTCAAGTTTTTGTTCTGCATTTAGCAGGTCGTAACTACTAAGATCTGGATTCTCTAGGGTAAGTGCTCCACTATAACTCACTCTAAAGTTTCCATCTTTAGGGACAATGGTTTCTATCACAACAATACCATTTGCTGCTCTAGAACCGTATAATGCAGTCGCTGCTGCATCTTTTAAAATAGTTACACTATTTACACGATTCATATTTAAATCGTTAATCCGCTGAAGGCTTACTTCAAAGCCATTCAAAATGAATAGTGGGACATTGGGATTACTGGTATAATCAAAAATATCGCCATTACCCGATGAAGCAATGTCTGGTAGGCTATTACCACCTCGTATGACCACATTGGGTAAAGAGTTAGGATCTGACCCTAAGTTTATATTTTCAGTTAATTGAAAGGATGGTTCTAAAACCTGAATAGCACTTAATAAATTATCATTATCTACTGATTGGAGTTGATCACGGTCAATAGAAACAGCTGAACCAGTGTATGTCTGTTCAGAACGTTCAAAAAGTCCTGTTATAACAACTTCTTGTAAACTCTCAACACTTTCTTCGAGTATTACATTTAAAAGATTTTTGCCCTCTAGGGGTATTTCTTGAGGTTTAAAACCAAAAAAAGAGAATACCAATACTGCATTTTCTGGCACATTATCTAAGCTATACCTACCATCCATATCGCTCATTGTACCTTTAGAAGTACCTTTAATTAAAATGCTTGCCCCCGGCAGAGGCACTCCACTTTTGTCTGTTACAATCCCTGAAACTTCAATTTGTTGCTTTTTGAATTGCTGCAGGTTTGAAGACTTATTGATGATTATAGTATTCGTATTAGATACTGAAAAATCAAGATTATTCGATGTTATGCAAGCCTTTAAAAGTTCAGAAACTTTTATTCTTCCCTTCTTCAAATAAACTTCAGGATAATTCTTAAACATCTCTGACTGATAAATAAATATATAGTCAGTCTGACTCATTATCAAGTCAAATACTTCATCTACAGAAATAGTTTTATCTGATTCTACAACAATTTTAGCATTTTGAGATAAGATTACATTTGGACTAAAACTGAAAACAGTTGACCAAAATAAAAAGATTAGGCTTTTCATGAGAATTTTAATATGCACTTTTAGATTAATGCATAGGGCATTAGTTAATTTAATTGCCATAAATTTGCATGTTGTTAATTAGTTAAGATTCTTAACTAGTGATTAAACTAAAGGAGGATAGAGTCTTTTACTTTGGCGAGTGTGAGCTTTACCTCCTTTTTATTTTTTTAACTTCTGAGTAGGATAGAGTCATTTTTTATCTCATAGGCATCAATAAAATTTGTGTTTTTAATTAATTCTAGAATGCTTTCTAATTCTTGATTTTTACGCAGCTGACCATTAAATTTTACAGCTTTTAATTCTTCATCTGCAAATTGCACATCCACATCATACCATCTTGACAAGACTCCCATGATGTCTTTTAAACTTTTATTTTTAAAACTAAACAGGCCATTTTTCCAAGCTATTTCATACTTAGTTTCAACTGCTACTACTACAATATCATTAGTTGATTTATTAAGTATTGCTTGTTGCCCGGGAATTAATTTTTCCTTTTTCTTAAGCAAGTCGTTATTTAATACTATTGAACCCTCGAGCAATGTGGTGTATATATTAGATTCATCTTTATAGGCTTTAATATTGAACTCAGTCCCCAAAACCTCAACTTCCTGTTTACCTGTACCTACAATAAATCGTGTATTCTGATTTTCTATACTAGGTGAAATATCAAAATAAGCTTCTCCGTAAATTAATTCTACTTTACGAGTTTCCCCTTCTATAAAATGTTCAGGATACTTTAGCTGTGAGTCTGAGTTTAACCATATCTTTGATCCATCAGATAATGCTACACTAAACTGCCCCCCTCTTGGAATTGTTAAATAGTTATATAAAATTGATGTTGTTTCTTTTTTAGGCCTCTTGCTATATACCAATTCTTTACCGTTACTTTTTGCAGCTCCGGATTGGAAGGTTTCCCCTTTATTGAGAACAACATTAGATCCATCACCCAGAGTCAATGTTGCTTTATCTGTACCTACTACAATAGAATTATTTACTACCGATTTTTCAGAATTGAGCCCTTCTCGAGTATAGAAAAAACTAATTCCAAAAAACAAAACAAGAGAGGCTGCTACTGCATACTTAAAAAACGATTTTCTATAAAAAGGAATGCTCTTAACGTTTGTTTCGGTTTCTATAGACTCGAGAATGCTAATCAGCATTTTGTTTTTTAGAACCTCTTCTGAACCTAATTCTTCAACCCATTCATTGTTTTTCTGAAAACTTTCGTAATAGTTCACGAGTCTCTTAAGCTCATTAACGCTAATATCGCCGTCGAGATACTTTTTTATCAAAGCCTGAAACTCGTACTTGTACATGATTTAATCTTTAAGATTTTGGTGCCTTTATGTATGAAGTGTCGAAAAGAAGAGACACCCCCTAAAAGAAATTCAACTATTTTCAATTTTAACACAATTAAAAGTTGATCTATAACTATTTTTAACAAATAATCCTCAGCTATTAAAGCTAACGACTAACAATAAAATTTTAAAGGAATAAATTATAGGGTAGAAAAGAACAACAGCGTGCTGCATATTCCCAATGACGCACGTAGCGCATTGAGAGCATTGGTAATGTGATTTTCAACGGTTTTGGTAGAAATATTGAGTTGTTCTGAAATTTCTTTATGAGTCAACTGTTCGTTTCTACTCAACTTATACACTCTTCTGCATTTATCAGGAAGATTATCAACAACCAATTTAATTTGTTTCTTGAGTTCTTTATGCAGGATTTCAGATTCTGGAGTATTCCTATTTATACGCTCTTCCAAATTTTCAAAAAGTTCAATCCTAAGAACTTTATTTTTCCGGAATTCAGAGAAAACTTTATACCTCACACAAGAATACAGGTAACTCTTAAGAGATATCTTTATTTGCAAGTCTGCCCTTCTATTCCAGATATCGATAAAAACATCTTGAATTATTTCTTCACAAGTTTCTTTATCTCTTAAGAGATTATACGATGACAGATAAAGCGGCTTCCAATATTCATTATATAAAGTTGTCAAAGCTCTTTTATCCCCAGATTTAAGATCTTGAATCAATTCATTTTCTAGTTTGGACGCTTTCATTTCATCATATTAACAAAATGTTAAATTAATAAAAAAAATAATAACCGATAAAAATGCCATAACAATTACAATACCATCTAAGACATATAATGAATTTGATATTTTAAGCTTTGTTTATAGTTAGTATTCTTATTTGACACTAGTGTTTTTGAAAATACTATAATTTTTTTTTAAATAGTAATGTTGGCACTTTCCAATTCATCACGGTGGAAGCCAGTCGTATCATTTTGCGCAGTCGCTGAATGTGCTTCATCACCGTATTATGGCTCAACAACTCTTAGATGATCTTTAGAGTAATACTGGTGCAAGAAAGCCTCCAAGTCACAAATGAACTTATAGTTCTAGTCTGGGGAAGCTTACAATTTGAGCCGTAAGCAACTTTCCAGCTCCTTTCAACTCCATATAACTTTGATACAATTGAGATTTAGCCAGTTCAAGGTATTGATTCATTTGCTTAGCTAAGATGAATTAACCAGCATTCTGTTATTCTTAGAATCCCAAAGCTCCAGAGGTAATTTCTCTTGAGACGAATACGAAGTTTTTTGGGGCCATGGTGATACGTGCGTAGATAAGCACCTCATCATCTTTCGTTTTTCGAGTATCAGTCCAGAATTGAGTAGAAAATGCCTCTGCAGTTCGCATAACCTTTGATTTAAATTAAACTTGCTTGTTACCAAAGTCAAATCCAATTTTACCAAAACATGAGTAAACTTATTTTCGGTAGTAAAAATTGCTCCCGGTTACGTTTTACGTTACCAGATTGCTACCCGTTAAGGTGAAATCATCTCAAATCAAATGAAACCTGAAAAGTTTATAAGCCAATCATTTAATAAAAATGCGTGGTTTTTAAAGCCAATTAAATGGCTATTTAGTGCCCCCCAATGGTACAAAACTCGAACCAATTAATAGAAGATTTAAAGCTTTTAGCAGATATACTGGCTGCTTAATCAGCTATGGGGTCTTTCAAAACTATTGATAATGAGCGATGTATTTGTAATCAGTAATTTTATGTCCTCTTTGTGCCCCATATTGCCCCTCTTTCTTAATTTCACTAATTGTAATTGTGAAGATGAAAAGTTTTGGAACAATTATCCTCATTGTACTACTTAGTTTAGTAGTTTATATCTTTCATTCATTCGTTTTCTAATCCTGCTTAACGAAGGATTTTTAATCCCTAAATAAGATGAGATATGATAAAGGGGAATTCTTTCTGTAATATCCTGATGTTTTTCTAATAGATGCACATAGCGTTTTTCTGGAGTTAAAAATAACAAGGATTCCATACGCAATTGAGAATACTCATAATGATGCTCTGCTAGTTTTCTTCCCATTTTCTCCCAGCCTTTAGATTTGCTATACAAGTCTTGCAAATGGTCGTAACGTATAGCTATAAACTCCGAATCCTCCAACGCTTCTACGTAATATGAGCAAGGATATTGACGGATAAAACTGTGAAAGGAAATCAAGAATTGATTTTCGGAAAAGAAAAAGACATTCGTTTCTTTTTGGGTCAGATCATCGTAATGATAGATACGGAAAATACCTTTGGTAATATAGCCTAGTTCTTTACATACGATTCCTTTTGTATTGAAGAAATCTCCTTTCTTAATAGACCTTGAGTGCCAGAATTTTTCTCCCTCTTCAAAATCTAATTCGGTTAACCCTGAGAATTCCTTTAAGTGCTGGTATAATAAAGTTTTATACGTCTCCATGTTTTTGTAAATAAAAAAAGGGCTTGCCTATTAAATTAAATAGGTAAGCCCTTTGTAATTAAACCTATTTTAGCACTGCTAAAGCTTCCTGAATGTGTTTTTCACCATTCAGAAAACTCCTAAACTTATGAAGAACCTTGCCTTTTTTGTCTACTACAAAAGTCTCTCTACCTGTTAAAAATAATACATTTTTTATATCAAACATTTTGAGGACTTCATTCCTCGGATCACTCAATAAAGTGAAAGGTAACCTATGGTGTTGCTGAAATTTTTTATGACTTTCAACGCTACCATTATTTACTCCGAAAACTTCAAATCCTGCATCAGAAAAGCTTTCAAAGCTATCTCGAAAAGCACAGGCCTCTTTTGTACATACTCCGCTTTCATCTTTGGGATAGAAATAAATAACCGCTCCTTTTTGCTGAATAGTATTGGGGAGTTTTACCCATTTTCCATCTTGATCTTGTAATTGAAAAGGGGGGATAACCTCTCCAACTTCTAACCCTTTTTGTTTACTGAAAAGTCCCATAAATTAATTAGTTAAGATCGTATCAAATATTTGAAGTAGTTCTGCAGGTTTGGAAACAAAGGGACTATGCCCGGAAGTTATTTCAAAGGTGTTGGTAATACCTGCTTCCGATGCCATTGCTTGCTGAAAGGGATACGTAATGGCGTGATCTTCTTTAGTAAATAGGTAATATTTCTTTGCGATAGCATTATAATCATCCATTTTATAATCTAGAGGTGTTGCTAAGGCTCCTACAGGTTCTGGTTTTAGCTTTTCCACTAAAATATCTATGTCTTCATCCGATCCGTATTGGCAGAAAATTTCCGGAATATTTATTTCAGGATTAGAAATTGCAGCAGTACTTCCATCTGCAGAAAATTCCAAAGCAGTAGGTAATAAAGATTCGGTATCCAATGCAGAATAATCTAAAACACTTTTCCCATTTTTAGGAATAAATCCGGCTACATAAACCAATTTTTCAATTTGTTGCGGGATTTCACTGGCCGTTTGCGTAATTACGGCACCGCCTAAACTGTGACCAACCAGAACTACTGGAGTATCCAAACCTACAATTACAGCTTTTACCTGATCTACATATCCTTTAAAAGTAATGTCAGAAACCGGGGTATTATCTTCGCCGTGACCCAATAATTCTACTGCAATCACGGTGTTTCCTTGCTTTTCCAATTCGGTTTTTACCTGATCCCAAACAAAAGCCGATTGCCAGGCCCCGTGTACCAAAACAAGGGTAGAAGGATTCACTTCCAAAGACGAATTATCATCATCATCAGAGCAGGAAATAAGACTAAATACCATTGCTAATACTAGGAATAAATTTTTAACAATTTTCATAACTATTTATTTTTTTAATTCAGGTCAAAATTAGTGGGGTACGAGCAGATTATTTTTCACTTAAGTGAAATGCACCTAACTTTTTTTCAGTTGGGTTGGAAGACTTAAAAGAAAAGTACTTTTGGAAATACACTCACTATAAGAACGATTAGTGAGTATTGACTCCATAAGTTTCACGTAAAAATTTACTCAAGCTTGTCGGTCTATGACCAGTAATTTTTTGAAAAGTACCCGATGTCTTTTCAAATTCACCTTTTAGGATAGCCCTCGCTGATAAAATGCTTATATCGATACCGGCTTTTGGAACCTTATATTCCTTAAGTGCTTTTTCGAAATCTACTTCTGATGGTGATATATAACTAATTTTAATGCCACTCACATCAGAAATAAGTTGCGCTATTTCATCAAACGTGTATGCTTCTTCTCCGCTAGCTTCATAGACTTTATTTTCATGTCCAGCAGTAGTTAATATTTCTGCAGAAAGCTCTGCTATGTCCTTTCGAGCTATAAACCCACTCTTACCCTGTTGTGCTGGAAAATAAATCGTTTGGCTGGTAAGGATGTTTTTACCAACAAATAACGGGATCACTTCCATGTAATAATTATTTAGTAAGAATGTATACGGTATCCCTGAGTTCATAATCGCTTCTTCGGCAATTAAATGTCCTTGTGCAAGTGTAGACAAGGTATGGTTAACGGTCCCATCTTTTCTTGAAAAACTGGTATATACTATATGTCCTACTTTTGCTACTTTTGCTGCAGCTACAATATTTTTATGCTGAACCAAACGGGCTTCAAGGTCGGAGCCTGAAACAAAGTACAGTTTATCAATCCCTTTAAAAGCATCAGCCATTGATTCTGTATTATCGTAATTCGCCATACGTACTTCTATTTCTTTACTGATAAACGCTTCTGCATCTTTGGCGTTTCTCAACATCACTGCTATGTTGTTGGCCTCTGTTTTTTGTAATAATGAGGCTACTACCAGAGCTCCCAAATTTCCGGAAGCCCCTGTTACTAATATTTTAGTATTCATATTTTTTAAATTCATTTTCCATTTGTACTAAATATTAATGTAAACTCAATTTTTATGGTGTGTGTGCTACTTCCAACACCTGTCCATCAGGATCATAGAAGTCAACAGTATAGTAAGCTTCAGAATAAGGCATAAAGAGTGGTCCACGGATTATTTTGGTTTGAATAGTCTTCAATATCTCATATACTTTATTTACTTGATCCTTTTCTGTTGCCTGAAAACAGAGGTGCCTTACTCCAAGAGATTTTGTTTTATCAATTCCTTTCATTTCTACAAAGTAGATTACCATCTTTCCGTCTGAAAAAGAACTATTGCTAATCTGTTCCCAGCCAATAAGGGGCAAAAAACTAGTATAGAATTTTATGGATCTAGAGATATCTGATACCCAAAATTCAATGTGATTTATGCCCGGCTTTAACTTTATTTTAGTGTTCATATTATGTAACAAATGTTTCAGAATTTAATAATAGTCGTCAGAGCCATAGTTTAAGTTATATACCTGCAAGAACATTAGGATCACCTGTACGCCAAACATTATCGATTACGACGTGTTTAATGACCCACAACTCATCTTGCTTTATCATTTCTATTTCGTATTGATTTTTCATTAGATAGTGACGTGTAGGATCGTTCGATGGCACATGTTGTGCTTCCACTAATGCGTCTAGTGTCGCCTTGTTTCCATCAATTTTTACACGCGGATTACTTACGGAATGCGTGGTGTCAAGGTTGGTTAAGGATCCTCTTAAGGCAGAGACAATCGTTTCACGACCTTCCAGCACAGGATATTCAAAACCAGCTTTTTTTCCGGCTGGTCGAAAATCGGATATGGCATCTTCTGCAAAAGCTGACATAAGGAGATCCTTGTCACGTTGGTCAATGCCTGCAGCAAATCGATAAAGGGCATCCATTACCGCAAGTTTATCTGCGGTTTCATTACTAGTTTTTATTTGATTTTCCATTATAAATATATTTTAAAATTTACTGTACAAATTTCCGAATTAGCGGACTGTAGCAGTGGTCATATTCAAGCGGAAATAAGGCAAAATCAAACAACTAAATTTTTTCTAAATACACTTGGGGTTGACTTTACATTTTTTTTAAAAAATTTGATAAAATGGGAAAGGTCTTCAAAACGAAGAGACCAAGCTATTTCCATTATATTCCATTCGGTATCCTGAAGGAGAGTTTTTGCTTCCTTAATCATCCTATCAGCAATATGTTGTGTTGTGGTTTTATCTGTAACCTGCTTTAGAGAGCGGTTAAGGTGATTTACATGCACAGACAACTCATCAGCAAATTCTTGAGGATTCCTCAAAATCATTCTGTAAGATTGGTCGGCAATAGGGAATTGACCTTCGAGTAATTCAGTAAAATAGGCCGTAATACGGTTGGCACTATTGGGTTTCCTAGTTGAAAGATCTGGGGATGGACGGAGTTTTAGCGCATCTAATACCAGTTGAAGAATCTTGGTTCTTAACATGTCATACTTATAGCTGAAGTCTAGTGTCATTTCTTGTGTCATTTCCTGAAAAATTCGGGTAAAAGACTCCATTTGGGATGCGGTAATCTCCATCAATGGAGCTATTTCCGGATTGAAAAGGGGATAATTTTTAATAGTTACAAATTGGTCAAAAAACTCATCCGTAAAAACACATAAATAACCCGGATATTGATTACCGATTTGCTCAAAGCGGTAGACCATATTTGGACGAGAAAAAAGAATAGCATATTCTTTAAATTCAATCATTTTATCAGCATAATACACCTTATTATGTCCACGATGTAAACTTATTTTGTATATCCCTTTTCTATTATATGACTTACAGGCATAACTTTGTTCATAGGCGGGAACTTGTATGACATTAAATTTATAATTAGGTTCAATTTCTTGGGTATTAGAATATATAAGTGGTTTTTTTTATGCATCTGTGCTGATTTTATTCGACGAGTTTTAAAAAATTAGGCGACTTTGAGATTTTTGGATAGCTGTTCTTCAGTCTTAAACGGAAAATAGGTGTAACATAGACTTCCTACATCGTAGAGCTCACATTGCTGGTAACCACAAGAAATAGTGTTTTTTATTCCACTCTCCTTCAAAGAATCCATATACTCTTTTGTGATAAGCACATAGGTGTTTTCGGGAATATTATTTTTTAGTAATCTATGTGCATCCACTAAAATTCTACCAAATAATTTATAGAAGTTTTGAATGGCATATTCACTCATTTTACCATAATGAACAATGGCTTTTAAACCCAAACCGGAAACTATGGGATATGATGTTTGCAAGTCTTTGATTTGTTGCTCGAAGCTGGAAAGCATCGCTTTAAATTGGCTAAGGATTTCTTTTGATGAAACCGGAGCTCCGAACCGATAGAATAAAATAGCATCACCTTCGATTTCCGAGATTTTAAATTCTAAGTGGTTTTGATCAATAATGCTATGAAATAAGCGACTTATAATCCGGATACCATTGGAAGCATCAATTTGATTTATAAACTTAGAATAGCCACTGATATCAACAATAAAAACGATTCCTTTTGCATTTGTAGTCATAACTCTTGTGTTTTTTATTATTTGATAAATTTGGTAAAGATTACTTCGGTTTAAGTTTCCAAATTCTCATAATCTGTTTCCGTTTAAACAAATACAGTTGAACTAGAATTAAAAGAATTGTTTGAAACGATCTCTTCTTTTTTGAAACTTCAAGTAAGTTACCAGGGTAAAATACCATTGGGACCGAAAAACTTTCCAGTATTTGATATATCGCCAGATAAAGCATATTTGGCTATTAATTTTGCTGCACTTGCTGGTGTTTCTGTTCCGGTATTTCCATTTAAATCTGTTTTAATATGTCCAGGCTCTATGGCGATAACTGGTATTCCATAAGGCTTTAATTCTTTTGCAAAAGCAACTATTAAAGCGTTTAAAGCTGTTTTAGAACTGGAATATCCTGCAAAATTAACTTGACCATAAATTATACTTTCATCACTGGAAAGTGTCAAAGAACCCACAATGCTACTGAGCATAATGATGCTGGCTTTAGGAGCTTTTTTAAGTAAAGGCAATAAAGCTTGGGTAACCCGAACCGGTCCAAAAGTGTTGACTTCGTATTGCTTTTTAATTGCGGAAAGCGATTCCTCGCTCGGGGAAACGGATAAATCCTGGGCAAGGCCCGCATTGTTAATTAAAATATCCAGTTGCTTTATATGTTGTCCTAAATAATTAGCAGCTTCGGCTACGCTTTCATCATTAGAAATATCAATCTGCACTAAATGCACATCAAGATTTTGTTCCTTTAGTAATTGATGTGCTTTTGCTCCGCGTTCCATATTGCGAACACCCATCCAAACCTGATAGCCTTTTTCGGCAAATAATTTTGTAGTGGCAAAACCGATGCCCTTATTGGCACCGGTTATGAATACTTTTTTATTGCTGTCCATTTTCTACATATTTCATAATTTCCGGCTTAGCGTGGTGAGAAAGATCTCCGGTAAGAGTGATGACTACTTCGCGCACTGAAAAATGCCATTTCCCATTTTTACGTTTAAAGGTATCGTGGTATTTTCCTATCATTATCGGTTGTAAGGGAAAATCGCGTTCATCATCCTGTTGGTATATCGTTAGGTACGAAACTGCTGACGCTTGATCTTTTCCCTCCTGAATATCCAAAACGGTATTCGTGGTAACGTGAGCTGTTCGGGTGGTACCATCTGAATATACCTGAAGGTCTTCGGTCAGTTTTTTTGAAATACCTTCTTTTCCTTCCATACTGCTGCCGGTACTAATAATTTTTCCCTCAGCAAATAAATTGCCTATGCCATCAAAATCACCTTTATCTAAAAAATGGGTGTACCGTGCTATTAGATTTAAAATTTCTTGTTCGTTACTCATAATTCTAGTTTTAATGTGTTTTATAGTTAATTAATTAGGTCTATTAACCGAGTATCCGGAATGTCTTTTATAATATCTTCTCCGTAAGCAGATCCGGGCGATTGATAGCCTACTTTAAAATCATCATTCAAAATGCGACTTGCTACTGCCACTACCGAGAGTGGGGTGAGATCATAGCCCGAAGGAGCATCAATCCAGGCTTTCACCACGTTACCATCTATGCCGGTAACTTCCGCAGAAAGAGCATTTCTTCCTGAAGCACGTTCTTCTTGTGTTGGTCCGTCAGGTAGGTTTTCTGGATTTAAATCTGGTATATCTGACGCGGGAAGTTTCAGAGAGAAGTATTCCTCTATGTTGGGAATTCGTGTGGATTTATAAGTTAAAATAATGCCTCCTAAAGGAGTAGGTAAACATTCTAACTGTTTCTTTCCGAATGAGAATACTTTTGGTTCTGGGTTATCATTTTGAATAATTTGATCATCTTTTCGTATCAAGACTCCTAAATCTGTAATATTTTTACTGCTGAGCACCGAGCCTTTGGAAAAACCTCCATAATGCTGAAAACCAATTTTTAATTGTTGGGGTTGCTCCACCAATTTTGCTAAATGAACAGCTAAGGCGTCATAGCTTACAAAAAGTCCAGCTCCAGACATTAACTGAATACCTGCCTCTTTAGCTTTGCCATCGAGTGATTCTGCTAGTCTGTACGTATCCAGTTCAGCACTAATATCCAGGTAATGTACTCCAGCATTTAAACAAGCATTCATCGCTTGTTGAGCTGTGAATTTAAACGGACCTGCTGCATTGATCAAAACTTGCTTGTTTTCTAAGACCTTTTTCCAAGCATTCTCATCATCAACAGTAAATACGTGAAAGGGAACATTTAACTGTTTTGCAAGCTCTTGGGTTTTTACGGCATCCCTGCCTGCAATTTCGAAGTCAAGGGTTAATTCTTTCGCCCTGGCTGCAATTATTTTTCCTGTATATCCAGATGCTCCATAAATGAGCAGTTTGCTTTTTTGAGTATTCATAGTCATTTGAAATTTTAGTTCATTTAAAAACAAGAAGAGTTGAATAAATCAGCTCTTCTATTTGCTGTATCTTAACTTTATACAGAAGGATTTGCACCTCCATCGATTATGTAATTTACACCGGTGATGTAGGATGCTCTTGGAGAAACTAAAAAGCCTACCAGTTCTGCTATTTCTTCAGGAAGAGCCATTCTACCCATCGGAACTCCACCAAGGCTGCTCATCAAATTTTGGGTTGCTTGTTCTACAGTTATTCCCATCGTATCAGATAAAGATTGTAAGTAATTATCCATTGTATCTGTTCTTACCATTCCTGGAGAAACCGCTGCGACACGTATACCTTGTGGCGTAAATTCTTTCGAAAGACTTTTACTATAGTTATTCAAGGCGCCTTTAGCCACCGCGTAAGCACCTAGAGATTCATATACCGGCAGAGCTCCGGTTATTGAGGAAATATGGACAATAACTCCGCTCTTCTTTGCTACCATTTGCGGAAGAATTGCCCTGTCAATCCGAACAGAAGACTGTAAATTTAGTTGTAAATCACGTTCCCAATCTTCATCGGATAACACAGCAAAACCTCCTGACGGACTGTTAGAGCCTCCCATATTATTGACCAGAATATCAATTGTCCCGAATTTTTCACTGATTTCTTTGACCAGTTTATCGGTTTCACTTGAAATAGTTAGATCTGCGGAAATGAAATGATGCTTCAAATTTTCATCTCCAGGATGGTTTCGAGCGATTACAATCACATTTGCACCTGCTTCTAACAATCGGTCGGCAATGGCTTTGCCTATTCCTTTAGTTCCACCGGTTACCAAGGCTATTTTTCCTGTTAATTCGTTTTCTAATTTTTCCATTTTAACTTCAATTAATTATTTGAGCAGTAAAAATTTCTTCTACATCACATTGCTCTATAAGTTTACTTTTATAAATAGTCATATTTTGTAACATTTGTTTTAGATTTAAATCTAATTACACCGCTGGATAAGTCCCTCCGTCTACAAGCATATTGGCTCCGGTGATATAACCTGCATCATCTGATACCAAAAAGGCAACCATATTGGCAATTTCTTCCGGCTCGGCTAGACGGTTCAAAGGAACACCTCCCAAACCATCCATAATTTGTTGTGCAGCTTCCTCAACAGTTTTTCCAATAGATTCCGCAAAACCCTTCAAAAATGTTTCCATCGCAGTTGTTCGTACCATTCCTGGGGATACGGTGTTTACTCGAATTCCATTTTTAGCAACTTCATTGGCAAGCGTTTTACTGTAAGCATTTAAGGCTGATTTCATCACCCCGTAGGAGAAATTGGACTGGTACAAGGGTATTTTGCCGTTTAACGAAGAAATATGGATCACGGCACCGGATTTTTTTTCAAGCATTTGAGGAATTATTGCTTTATCCAGTCTAATAGAGGCGAGTAGGTTGAGTTCAATATCCTTATTCCAGTCTTCATCGCTGAGCATCTGGAAACCTCCAGCCGGCGAGGATGTACCACCTACATTGTTTATCAAAATATCGGGTGTACCAAATTCATTACTTAGTTGGCGGGTGAGTTTTACAATATCATCGCTATTAGTTAAATCTGCTGCAATGAAATGGTGTTCACTTTTTTCTTCGGATGGTTTTCGTGCTGTTACGATAACTGTTGCTCCAGCGGAGGACAATTTATTTGCAATTGCTTTTCCGATACCTTTGGTACCACCTGTTACTAAAGCTATTTTGCCGTTAAGTTGTTCTGTTTGTTTATCCATTACTATTGAGTTTTTTATCTAAAACAAATGTTTCAGATTTAATTAAAAAAATTATTGTTTATTCTTTACAACGGGATCACGCAGAATAGTTTTAAGATGATCCTGGCTTTGGCCAGATTCAAAATTCACCAAATGAATCTCGTGGTGCATTCCCGATTTTTTAAGTCCTTTTTCTGTAGCGAAATGCTGCAATATGGGGAGTGTTTTCAATTCTCCGGCAAAAGGCCCTAAATGTAAGACTTGTACACTCTTTCCTGCGGTATACTTGAAAAGTTTAAAATCATTCGCAAATGGATTTGTCTTAGAAAGATGAATTGTCTCTTGAATGTTTTTATCTGAAATATACTCCGGAGTACGGATAGCGATCCGGTAATGAAGCAAGTCCAGATCTACAGTCGTATAAAAATTCCCTATATCCACAAACCCTGTTTCCGCTTCGTCAAACCAATAGAAAATTTCGACGATATTACTAATAAATGCTTTGTCTGATCCCGTATACTGCTGTTGTAAATCTTCTACGAAATCCAGTAATGCTTTTTTCTTTTCGTAGAAAACAGCAGTTCCCGGACTTCCTGATCCAAGAATCGAAATATAGGTAGCTTCCAGAATATCCACTACTTCCGGCTGTTCACTCGCAGTATAATAGCTTTTGTATGTATCTTTTAAATTTAAAGCACTCATAATTATGAAATGTTTGTTTCAGAATAACAGCTGAAAAATTATTGGCTAATTTGTGCCACTAAAAAATCGGCCATTTTTTTAATGCGTTTTTTGTCTTGATGAATTATAAAAGATTCGTGCCAACCTGTAAAATTGTTAATGATATAATCGGTTAGCATTTCAGCATCTTGAGTTACGGTAATTTCCTTTTGCTCCACTGCTTTTTTTACCAGGTCAATTAAAAGATTATAGGTAAACTCATTGTCACTTTTTATAATTTTCTGGACTTTCTCGTCACCTGTGGCTACTTCAAATGTTGTTTTGATAGCCAGACAACTGTTGGGCTCATTGGTAATAGTATATACGGAAGACTGAATGAATTTTTCAATTGCTTTTAATGGAGATTTGATCAGCCGCATTTGTTTTGTAGCAGCCTCCATCCTGGATTCCGTGTAATGTTTAATACAACGTAAAAAGAGTTGATGTTTGTCTCCAATAGTATTATAAAGGCTACTACTATTAATACCCATAGCTTCCGTCAAATCACGCATTTTGGTACTATTATAGCCCTTTTTCCAAAACACATCCATTGCTCTGGAAACCGCTAATTCTTCGTCAAATTCTACATTTCTAGCCATTATATTCTATTTAGAATTCATTTACTCTGGTTATTGCAATCGGACTACTATTATTTTATTTCTATTTTTATTGTATTTGATTCAGGTAAACCATTATACCTTTCTTCAAATTGAATGGTATAAACACCATTTTCATCGAGATGATATCCGTCAAGTAAATTGACTTTTCCAACAGCTATTTCACCTGATTCAAGTGTTATGTAGTCTTTTTCGGTTGGCGAAACCCGTTTTACCATAATTCCCGTATAATCAATATTTTTATTATTGTGGGTAACTTTGAGACAAGCTCCTGTAAATTTGTTTTCTATAGGGGTGCCCCAAGGTAAAAAGGTGTAAGGTTTATTGCCCGTATTCTTAACTTCCAAGGAAAGCTCAATAGCTTCGTCTTTTATATAAATACTTTTATTGGTTGATATGATAGTGTGTACTGAGTTATCCGTTGTGTCCTTGTCCTCAGCATTTGATTTTTTTGAGGAATTACACGAACATAGCGCAAATAGAACCACTATGATTAAGATGTTCTTGATTTTCATTTTTAAAATATTTTTTCCGTTTTGCTTAAAAACTTTTCTGTAGCTTCTTCTATATCTATACCACTTCGATCAGCTAGGATACTAAGCCACCAAATACATTCTCCCAATTTATGTTCTAATTCCTCTTGAGAATTTGTTTTTGGCCAACGTTCTTGTTGCGACATTACGTTTCTTCCTACCAAACCAGCATCGGTTAAAAAAGCCAAAGCATCTTCTTCTACGCTCCACTGTGTTTGATGATATTCCTTTTCTAATTTATGATACGATTCCCGAATTGCTTTCGAACGTTTTTTAAGTGCTTTAAAATCTAAATTTCCCATTGTTTATTCTTAATTGGGTACAAAGGTATTTATTTTAAAACAACTGTTTCAGAAAAATATCTTAAAAATCATTGTACCAGATCTGCCTTCACGAAAGAAATTTTTCCTTTCTGAAAAATAAAATCAAATGTGCCCCTAATTTTTCCTTCAGGAAAATCCCCGGTAAACGTTACTTCAAGGTGTGTACTATCACCTTGCCTATTTAGCTTTACCAATCGGGTCTGCGTATTGTAGCCAATAAAATAGCTTTCAAAATAATTTTTAATTCCTTGGTGACCTATAAATTTTTTGCCCACCGAAGGATCATCCAATACTGCATCTGTATGAAACATTGCAAGATATCTTTCTGTATCAAAATCATTGCTGGCCTGAAGCCAATTTTGTATAAATTTATCGATATCCATTTTTTCTTTTTTTATTGATTCCACATCGGTTTTTCTCTTAACACTTGTTGATGAACAGGACAGGTTTCTTGGTGTGCTCCCGGTAAATAGCCGATGCTCATTAAAAATTCATTGACAATTTCCCCTCCGGTAAACTTGAAGGTTTTTTTAAAGAGTTTCATCCATTCCTGTAAATTTTTGGGATGATGATGTTCCAGCCATTTTTCGAACGAACCATATTCTTTTTGTAATTCCAAAATTGCCTGCGCATTGACAATAGCGGCATTTACTTTTAGTTTGTTCCGTATAATTCCAGCATCAGCAAGTAATCGTTTCCGATCCATTTCTGAGTAATTAGCAATGGTTTTAATATCAAAATCATCGTAGGCTTTACGGAAGTTTTCTTCCTTCTTTAAAATGGTTTCCCAGCTTAATCCGGCTTGATTAATTTCCATAATTAATCGTCCAAACAATTCATTATCATCGTGGATAGGAAAGCCATAATGATTGTCGTGATAGTTTTTATGTAAGCTTTTTCTAGGCTCGGGCATTGTTTCAATGACATTGCAGTAACTCATTTTCTTTTTTATTTTAATTATTATCTGATGTTAATTCAGGGAATTCTTAAACTGTAGCGGACTTTGATCTGTTTTCTGCTTGAATAGTTTATTAAACGACTGTGGCCGTTCAAAGCCTAGCTGATAAGCAATTTCTGCTACAGAAAGATCGGTGGCCGTCAGTAAGTATTTAGCGTGATCTATTAATTTTTGTTGAATATGAAACTGCGTACTTTTTCCTGTATGTGCACGAAGCATATCGCTAAGGTAGCGGGAAGATACCTTTAGATGTTCTGCTAGATCATTAACTGAAGGGATTCCGCTTTCCAGTGTTTTATTCGTATTAAAATACGTCTCTAAATACATTTCCATTTTAACAAGAAGATCAGTATTCACAAGTTTTCGGGTAATGAATTGTCGGTTGTAAAAACGATTGCTATAATTAAGCAATTGCTCCAGTTGCGATATCATAATATCCTGACTAAAATTATCTATCGAAGCCTGCAGCTCATTTTCAATGGTATTAAAAATACCTATCATGATCGCTCTTTCCTTATCCGATAAATAAAGTGCTTCCGTTAATCCGTAGGAGAAAAATCCAAACTCTTTGATTTTACTTGCCAAGGCATATCCGCGGATAAAATCGGGGTGGAAAAGCAACGTAATTCCCGAATAATCTGCTTCCTCTTCCAGAACTTTTACCAATTGCCCCGGAGCGTGAAAAGAAAGATTCCCTTCATCAAAATCGTAATGACCCTGCCCGTATTTTATTTTCCCCTTAAAATTCTTTTTAAAAGAAATTTTATAGAAGTTGAGAACCATTCCTTTGGATAGTTCTAATACATCTGCCTTTACGTCTCCGTAATCTAACAAACTTATTAAAGGATGCAAAGGTTTAGATACCCCTAAAGCTGTATGTAACGCTGAAATGGAATTAAAAATAAATGGAGTCATAATGATAGGTTTTTAGACTTTTCCATATCTAAAATAAAGAGATAAAGGTAAAAGGTTAGGATTAAATGAACATTGCTTTTATTTTCTGAAATTATTTTTCCATACTTAATTTAGTGAAGCATAGGCATTAAATCTGGAAATAAAAAGGGTGTTTATTAGTAATACAATTTACTGATCTGTTCAAATTGTTTTTGTTGACCTAAATTTTGTCGGTCATTGGCTAACTTCTCCGCGTCGGGCCCAACTATATAACGTAATTTTGGACTATTATCGGTAGCAGCTTCATATACTACATTTGCCACATCTTCTGCCGAAGAAAAATGGACTTCAGTACTTCCATCTTCAAAACCCGCAATCATTTTATTCCATAGTGAGGTATAAGCATCCTTTTGGACATAATTTAAAGAACGACCCGCGTAGTCTGTAGCCATTCCTCCGGGTGCGATGGTTTTTAATTGAATCCCAAATGGGTTTACCTCATAATTTACAGCTTCACTCCAGCCTTCCAATGCAAATTTGGTTGCACTGTAAACAGAAGCTAAAGGATTTGCTGCAATTCCTGCTGCTGAAGTAGTGGTTAAGAGAATCCCTTTCTTTTTGTTCTCTCTAAAATAGGTGATAAAAGGCTGGGCCACTTTAAGCACTCCTAGAAGATTAGTTTCGATTTGGTGCTGAATATCTTCTTGTGAATACGCTTCAAATCCTCCTACTAAACCATAACCCGCATTATTAAAAACCACATCCACTTCGAATTGTATAAGAATTTGCGAAATAGTATCTGTTATTTGCTGAGAATTAGTGACATCTAAAGGATATAAGTGAACATTTTTAAGCTCTCGAAGTTCGGTTTCTTTTTTCGGATTGCGCATCGTTGCAATAACTGTCCATCCTTTTTCTTGAAATAATTTAGCGGTTGCTTTTCCTAAGCCGGATGAGGCTCCTGTAATAAAAATAGTTTTCATTGTGATAGTTTTTAAATTTCTATACCACAAATGTCATTCAATATTAAGGTGAAAATGTTTCTGAATTGGTTGATGTTGTTTCCTTATTGACGTTTTAATAAATAAAATAATAAGAAAATAATAAGGTTTGAATCCAATCAAGTTAACTCTCTAAAAAAATCGAACCGGTTGTAAATTTGTTAGTATTTACAGTTTTAAAAGAAAAAAATAAGAATTTCTCAATAAAATCGAGAATTAAGTTAAAAAGGGATACTGAAATAGTATCCCTTTTGTGAACGATATGGTACAAAACTCGAACCAATTAATAGAGGATTTAAAGCTTTTAGCTGATATATTGGCTGCTTGAAAAAATTCAAATCACTTATTTATCAATGGTTAAACAGTTCATTTTGGGGCAATTGCATCTTTATTGCCCCTTTAGAGGTGATTTTGCCCCTTTATTGCCCCTTTGGAGAATATAGTAGGTTCCCTTTCCGGTAGAACCTATTTTGGTTATAAAATTCCTATCAACAAGTATTTTTAAATCATAAGACACCATCCTTTTGGAGATTTCAAAAAGTTCTTGGTATTGTTCATTATTAATCCGACCATTCTCTTTTATAAATAACAAAGCTTAACAGGCAATCTAGCTTCTTTAAAGGCATCAATGATTTTGTTTATTCCCCGCCCACAAGATTCAATATAGCCAGCTTTAAAAAAGCAATGGCTATATTTCGATTTCGGGGACAGGATGAATGTTATTGTTTTAGTTTGTAAATCGTCAATTCTTCTGGCAGTGTTCCCGGATTCCATAAATGTAATCGATCATCGTATACTCGAAGAAAAGTATAAGTACCGGAATAATCCACACAGTAGATCATACGCAGTTTTTGAGCATTTTATGATGTTACTTTGTGGTATGCACGAACAAAGCTACCCCAGGCACTTAAATCCTTAACTATTGGAATTAATGCCTTACCAAGTTCCGTCAATTCATATTCAACTTTAGGTGGTACCTCAGGAAAGATTGTTCTAATAATTAAACCGTCTTGTTCCAGCTCCTTGAGCTGTAAAGTTAGCATACGTTCAGTAATCTGACTAATGCTATTTTTTATCTCTCCATAGCGTATAGGACCTTTATTAAGACTTGTCAAAATCAGCAATTTCCATCTACCCCCAATCATTTGTAATGCATAGGTCATATCACAATCGGCCATTAATTTCCTGTTATGATTATTAGTTGAATTTTCTTTTAGTTTAGCCATTACGCACTTTATTGTATGTTTCGCACATTTACCACTTTACCTGTAAAAATAGCCATTTTAAATTACTATTGTGAAAAATAACAATATATGGATACGCAAACAAAATCAGGAAAAATGGTAATGTTTAATCAAGTTGGTGGCCCAGAGGTACTGCAATTAACAAATATCAATGTTCCAGCTCCCGCTTCAAATGAGGTAAGAATATTGGTTAAAGCAATAGGATTGAACCGAGTTGACCTTTCTTATCGTCAGGGTGTATATAGCAAAAAACCTAATTTCCCTTCAAAGATAGGATTTGAGGCAGCCGGGATAGTGGAATCTACTGGCAGTGATGTTCAGCACTTGTCTCCAGGCGATGAAGTGAGTGTAATCGGTGCTTTTTCAAATGACGATTATGGCACCTATGGTAATCTAATACTGTTGCCCGCTTATGCTGTTCAAAGACACCCCAAAAGATTGTCCTTTCAGCAAGCGGCAGGTTTATGGGTTAGTTATCTGGCTGCCTATGGCTTACTAATGGACGTAGGAGGTTTAAAAAAAGGGCAATATGTTGCAATTAATGCAGCTTCGAGCAGCACTGGTTTGGCTATTATACAAACGGTTAAAAAAATAGGCGGGATACCAATAGCCATTACTACCTCAAGCCATAAGAAGAAAGCCCTTCTGGATGCTGGCGCATCGCACGTAATTATTAGCAGTGAACAAGACATTACGGCTGAATTACTTTCCATAACAGGTAACGGTGTGGAACTTGTACTTGATGCTGTTGGTGGCTCTCAATTCGAAAAACTGATTGCCGCCACTGCGATAACAGGTCAACTAATAGTTTACGGTGCGCTAAGCCGAGAATATTCAAGTTGGTCAACAATTGAGGTACTTTCTAAAAAGCTAACTATCCGTGGCTTTGACATGACCGAATTATTGATGGTCAAAGATAAAGTAAAGGCCGCAGTAGCGTTTATTGAAGAAGGAGTAACTTCAGGAAGTTTAACACCAACAATTAGCAAAACATTTCCTTTAGCAAAAGTGAGTGAAGCCCATCGTTTTATGGAAGAGAACAGTCAAGTGGGTAAAGTGATACTAGAGATAGACTAAAATCCTTTTTCAATCATGATCTGTAAGTCATAAAAATTGAAAAGAAAATAAGTGTCTGTTGCAATCAGCTTCAGACACTTTTCTACACTATGAACAACTTAATTCATCATGAATCAAGGTTTAGTAGTTATTGCTTTGTATGTCCATTTCTTGAAATTTCTCATAATTGATTCAAAACTGATAAAAGCAGTTTTATCTACTAACAGAGTATTAATAATCTCTTTTTTGTCCAATTATATTTAAAGTTTAAACCATTGTATCAGTAAATTCTGTATCTCGTTAATCACATAATAGCTTTTGACTAACACAAAAGTCGTTTCGGCTAAATCTGTTTTTAAAGGTTGAAGCAACTTTGCATCATCAGGAAAATTACCCGGAAAATAAAAACAGTTATATCATGGCTACAATACTAATCACAGGCGGACACAGTGGACTTGGGGTGTACTGCTCTAGGCTATTGGCATCCAAGCATCAATGCAACCTGATTTTGGCAGGTAGAAGCCCGGAAAAAATGCAAGACTTTTCACAAGCATTAGAGAACGATTATGAGGTGAAAGTTCACTTACTAAAAATGGACACTTCATCTTTTGCATCCGTAAGAGCAGGTGTTTCCGAATGCAAGAAAATGCTAAAATCTGGGGAGATCGAATCTCTCAATGGAATTATTTGTAATGCAGGAGTGCGTTTGAATGGGCAAGTTACCTATACCGATGATGGATACGAAACCACCTACGCGACCAATTATTTGGGACATGTTTTATTGGTTGAATTGTTAATAGACCTAGTTTCAAAAAAGGGGCGAATTGTATTTACTTCGAGTGGAACACACGATCCTGACACTGCGGATGGAAAAATGATGGGTGTGGCCGATAAAGCAACAGCTGTAGATTTGGCAAATACCGGAAAGAATGGTGAAAAACCAATTAATTTAGGCAAAATGTATGCTACTTCAAAACTGGATATCATACAATATGCTTATGAATTGAACCGGAGATTGAAAAAAGCTAATATTCCAATTACTATTATTGCGTTTGATCCTGGAGCAACACCTGGCACAGGTTTTTTAAGAAATATGCCTCCATTAGTAGCATGGTTAGCAAATACTTCATTTATGAATTGGGTGATGAAGCAAATGGGGATAACAAAAAGTACAGCGGACTTTTCAGGAGCATCATTGGCCAAAATTACTGTTGAACCAGCTTACGATACTGCTTCTGGAAAATATTTTCAAGCCAATAATAGTCAATTGATTGAAAGACCTTCATCAAAGTTATCATATGACGAAAAAAGAGCAGCTAAACTTTGGAAGGATACTCAAAAGCTGATTCATATTAAACCTAGTGAAACAATTTTGAATTTTTAAAGAAATATTATGGCTTTAAAGAAGCACAATCCAAATTTATCCTTTGTGAAAGCCGGATGGACTGGAAATAAACTAAATGAAAAAGGTTTGTATACCAATATTCACGGTGATGATATCAAGGGATTTAGGGATGCATGGCGCATGTTACGCAATCCCAGCCCTCTTTCAAAACTAAAAAAAGGGCAAAAATCTCCTTTAATTTGGCAAACTGTTGAAGATATTTCAAACAAAAGTCAAAATGCTATTATACCACTAGGACATGCTTCTTTCATCTTCGATTTAAATGAAATCCGCTTACTCATAGATCCGGTTGTTGTACCAAATAAATTTTTGAAACGATACACAAAAGTCCCATTTGATATTCCTGAATTAAACAATGTCGATTATCTTCTTTTATCACATAATCATCGTGATCATATTGATAAAAAAAGTATTATTCAAGTATGTAAGTATAATCCGGGAGCTATAATCTTAACAGGATTAGAAATCGGCAAGCTTTTAAGAAAGTGGAGCATCAAAAACCAAATTCAGGAAGCGGGTTGGTATCAACGTTATGAGACTTCCAAAGAAATAGATATCGATTACTTACCCAGTCATCATTGGTCAAGACGTTGGCTGACGGATACCAATATCAATCTTTGGGGTTCTTTTATGGTACAAGATAAAGTTTCGGGGAAAAATATTTATTTTGCCAGTGATAGTGGTTATCAGAACCATTTTTCTGAGATTGGCAATGAATATGACATTGATATCGCGATGATTGGAGTAGGTGCCTATGAACCACAATGGTTTATGAGTTCCGCCCATACCGGACCAACCGATGCCTTAAAAGCATTCAAAGATTTGAAAGCGAAACGGTGGATGCCTATGCATTATGGCACTTTCGATTTAAGTCAAGAACCTGTCTTCTATCCAGAACAGGTTTTAAAGAAGCAGCATTCGAAAGAACTTGAGCAAATTTTATGGATGAAAATTGGAGAAAGAATTATCTTTTAGGTTGTAATTTACAACCAACTAAATTAAACTTTTAACTATGAAGCCATTAAGAGTAAAAACAATTTCAGAAGCACATCGGGTTTTTGGATTGCCACAACCTGAACATCCCCTGATTAGTGTCATTGATTTGGCTACAGTAGGAGCTCTTGAAGTACATAATGTACTATTTGACTTCTATACTATTTCCTTAAAAAGAGGTTGTCAAAATAAATTGTATTATGGACAACAACACTATGATTTTGATGAAGGTTTAATGATATTTGTTGCTCCTAATCAGGTTCTGAGAGGAGAAGAAAATCCTGATGGTAACAGTACAGGTTGGTCTTTGCTTATCCATCCGGATCTTATCTGGGGAACTTCGTTAGCAAATACCATTAACACATATGAATTCTTTGATTATGCAGTGAATGAAGCCTTGTTTCTTTCAGAAAAAGAAGAACGTATTTTGGAAGGAATGATTCACAACATTAAAACGGAATACCAATCTAATATTGACAAGTTCAGCAAGCAGATTATCATCACTCAGATTGAAAGTCTTTTGAGTTATTCCGACCGGTTTTACCACCGACAATTTTTAACAAGAGAGCGAAGTAATTGTCAAATTTTAGATCAACTGGAATTCTTGTTGAATGATTATTTTAATCAAGAAGACTTAATAACAAAAGGCCTGCCAAGCGTACAATTTATCTCTGAAAAGCTGAATGTTTCTAAAAGTTATCTACGAAGCTTGCTAAAAAATTTGACCGGACTTTCTACCCAACAACTCATCCATGAAAAGCTGATTGAAAAGGCCAAGGAAAAACTGTCTACCACAGAGCTTTCCATTTCGGAAATTGCTTACGAATTGGGCTTTGAACACTTGCAGTCATTTAGTAAATTATTTAAGGCCAAAACCAATCTCTCCCCAATAGAGTTTCGGCAGTCATTTAATTAGAATTATCTGCTGTTTTTTTATCCTACTTACTGGTAACGGAGAATAAAAATTCCAGTGTATAATATAGCTTTTGTAGTAGAATACGTGATGCGGATTCTCGCCCGGATTGTCTTTATCCTTGGAGACAGCAAATCGCCCCGTAATCCGCTAAGTAATATACAATTTGCCATTGGCAGCAAGGCTAAAAACAAACTACTGAAGGAATCAATAATGTCTTAAACCCTTACAATTTTACTACAACAACTACCAATTCGGATACATTTCATAGAATAACTTTGAAGAATTTTGTACTTGAAAATGAACTTATTTTAGAAACAATTAATAGTAATTATGCAAAAGAGAAAATTAGGAAGTAGTGGATTAGAAGTTTCCGCATTAGGCTTTGGCTGTATGGGTTTAAACTTTTCTTACGGCAAAGGAATTGAGAAAAAAGAAGCAATAACACTGCTACGCAACGCAGTTGAAAAAGGAATCACATTTTTTGATACAGCAGAAGCATATGGTCCTTTCACCAACGAAGAAATTCTTGGCGAGGCATTTCAAACAGTACGCAAAGATGTAGTTATCGCAACAAAATTTGGTTTTAAAGATGCCATACCATCAGCAGGTTTAGACAGTAGACCTGAAACTATCAGAGCAGTAACCGAAGCATCTTTAAAAAGATTAAAAACAGATTACATTGATTTACTTTATCAGCATAGAGTTGACCCTAATGTTCCAATAGAAGATGTTGCAGGAACAATAAAAGACTTGATACAAGAAGGGAAAGTAAAACATTTTGGTTTATCGGAGGCTGGTGCAAAAACTATTCGGAAGGCACATTCAATTCAACCTGTAACAGCATTACAAAGCGAATATTCTTTGTTTTGGCGTGAACCCGAAAATGAAATCATACCAACTTTAGAAGAGTTAGGTATTGGTTTCGTTCCGTTCAGTCCTTTGGGCAAAGGTTTTCTTACTGGGGCAATAAATGCGGACACAAAATTAGAGGATATCGATCGCAGAAATATCATTCCTCGTTTCAGCAAAGAAAATAGAAAAGCCAATCAGGTTTTAGTAGATGAACTTTCAGAAATTGCCAATCAAAAAAATATTACAACAGGACAATTAGCATTAGCTTGGCTTCTGGCTCAAAAGCCTTGGATGGCACCAATTCCAGGGACTACAAAATTGCATCGTTTAGAAGAAAACATAGAAAGCACAAATATTGTATTAACAGTCGATGAGCTTGCCTTAATAAACAAAACAGTAAGTGCAATTACACTTGTGGGAGACCGCTATCCTAAAGTTTTAGCAAAACAAATAGACAAATAATAAGCAAAAAAAGTGTAAGCAACTATAAAGCGTGTGCAAAGTATTTAATTACTTTGCACACAACACTTTATACGGTAAACGAAAGGTTACCTCTGTCGAAATAAAATTGATTAAATTCATAAACTATGCAACAACAGTTGAACATCAACCCCATTAAAAGTATATCGCAGCTTGCGCGAATATTGGGACTTCCTGCACCATTGCATCCACTGGTTACTTTGGTTGATTACACTAATGTTCCGATTAAAGTGTTTCCAAGAGGGCAAAAAGTGAGTTTTGATTTTTATAAAATTTCCTTTAAACCTACCTTCACAGGACACCTAAAATACGGACAGGGACATTACGATTTTGAAGAAGGTGGATTGGCATTTTTGAAGCCAAAACAAATTGTTTTTTCACCCGAAGAGGCAGAAAGCTATGAAGGAATCGCTTTGTATTTCCATCCGGACTTTATACGTAATTATCCTTTAGGTAAAACCATCAATCAATATGGCTTTTTCTCTTATAATGTTACTGAAGCCCTATGTTTATCAGCAAAAGAAAAAGAGGTTATAGCTAATCTATTTTCTTCAATAGCCAACGAATTGGATAACAATATTGACAATTTTAGCCAAGATGTCCTGGTTTCACAAATAGAACTACTTCTGAATTACAGTAATCGTTTTTACAACAGGCAATTTATTACACGAAAAGTAGTCAATCACGATATCATAAATTCTTTAGATAAACTTTTAAATAACTATTTTGAAAAAGATAGTTTGCAAGATGGCTTACCGTCTGTTAAACATATCAGCACCGAATTAAAATTATCTCAACGCTATTTAAGCGATATGCTACGTTCACTAACAGGATTAAACACACAACAATACATTCAGAACGCGGTTATAGAAAGAGCCAAAGAAAAATTATCAACCACCAATCTTTCCGTTTCAGAAATTGCTTACGAATTAGGTTTCGAGCATTCACAGAGTTTCAACAAACTGTTTAAAGCCAAAACAGAATTAAGTCCATTAGAGTTTCGGGCAAGGTTTAATTGATTGTTCTTATATCTTAATTTTTTTAAAAAGTCCTTATATATTAAATCTATGAAATCATTTAGGATTGAATCAACTTTTATATAATCAATATACCTTATTTATCGCACCAATTTTGACTTAAAATAGTTTACTCCATAAGGTTCGAATCCCATCAACTTAACTCTCTAAAAAAATTGAACCAGCTGTAAATATTTCATTATTCATGGTTTTAACAAGAAAAGAATGAAAATTCTTAAATAAAAAACACAATTGAGAAAAAGTAGGATACTGAAATAGTATCCCTTTTGTGACCCCGGAGGGAGTACCATCAACACAAAACGCATAATCAACAAAAGTCACTAAAACACATTAAAAACACTTCGAACCCAATATATACAGGGCTTTAAAGCAAACACCTGTTTTTGTATATGTTCGCATACATTTGTTTTTATTATTATTTAGCCGTACAACTACCGTACAAATGTTATAAATTTGTATTGTAATTCAATTTTCCATGGCTACCGTAAATTTCCTTTATCGTTCTACAAAAGACGAATCCACTCTAAACGCTCGGCTTCTTTACCGGCTCAACAGTCCTGATTATCCAGAAGGTTATAAAGATTTTGTTTTAGGAAGTAAGACAAATATTCAAGTATCAAAACATTACTGGTCGAAGCTTCATAATAAGAGATCAAAGGATATTGAAATCCAAAACAAGCAGACTGAAATAAACAGCCAGACAAACGAACTTTCAAATTTTATTCTAAAGGCATTTGATAAAGAGCCGGAACAGGAACTAGATAAAAAATGGCTGCAGAATGTAATAAAAAACTATTACAGCCCTCAAGATGAGGAGCAGGCACTTCCTAAAGATGTAGTCAATTATCACGAGGCTTTTATTGATATGAAAGGAAGTGAATTAACTGAAGGAACTAAAAGGAAATATAGGGTAACAAAGAACCTTCTGATCCGGTATGAGAAAGAGATCAATTCAAAAGTCCTAATCAAAAATGTAAATCTTTCTTTCAAAAAGAGGTTTGAAGCTTACTGTTTAGATAAAGGTTATGCTCCCAATACAATTACCAGAGCATTCCGGACCATCAAAACACTCTGCCGTCATGCTAAATTTCACGGCTTAGAAACCAGTTACCAATTAGACAGTATAAAGAGCAGCTACCATAAAGTGCCTAATATCTATTTGAACTTTGAAGAGTTGGAGAAGCTTGAAAAAATAGATCCTGAAAAACTAACAGAGAGCTATGAAAATGTAAGAGACTGGTTAATTATTAGCTGCTACACAGGTCAACGAGTTTCTGACTTTATGAGATTCCATAAAGAGCAAATAAGAATTGAGAACGGTAAAAGCTACATCGAATTCACTCAAAAGAAAACTGGAAAAGTTATGACCGTTCCTCTACACCCTAAAGTATTAGAAACACTTGAGAAAAGAAATGGGGAATTTCCCAAAGCCATATCGGACCAGAGATATAACGACTACGTAAAAGAGGTTTGCAAAATTGCTGAAATCAATCAGAAAGTTACAGGCAGTAAAAAACTAGAGACTGAACCAGGTAGTAAGAAATACAGAAAGAAAACCGGTATTTATGAAAAGTGGGAACTCGTTAGTTCTCACATAGGCCGGAGGTCTTTTGCCACAAACTTTTACGGAACCATCCCTACAAGCTATCTAATCTATGCAACCGGACATTCTACAGAAGCAATGTTCCTGAACTACATAGGAAAGAGCAATAAAGATTTAGCTATTGAAATGACAAAGTTCTTTTGATTACAGATAAGCGTAAAACTTTTACAATTAGATAGTTTACATTTCACAACAACAAAAAACCAATTATGAAAACACTTTACATTTTAGCAATCTTATTTTCTCTGAGCGTTTCAGCTCAGGCTCCCAAATTTGAACTAACCCCTCAAGGTTTTACAAGTGCCAGTGATCCAGAGCAAAACTATTTAGTAATTGAATCCCCGGAACTAGATCAGGCTCAAGTTTATAAAAAAGCCCTCACCTATCTTCATTCGATATACAGCAATCCTGATGAAGCGCTTAGCGTTATTGAAAATGAACAGATAACAGTTGCCGGATACGCGCCTAATAGCATTCACAGAAACGGGATGCACGTGTTCGATATGGACTATAACTACATCTTAAAATTTAAAGATGGAAAATTGAGAATTGACGCTCCTACTTTTGGACTGACCACTTTTACAGATCACAAGCAAGTATTACATTTAGTATGGACTAAATTCAGTTTTAATGGTTCTGATTTGGGGATCTACGGAAAGAAGGATAAACTAAAATCTGACAGAGCAAAAGAAGATTTAGAGAATCATTTCAACGCGATAGTCGCAGGAATATTTGAAGCTATTAACAGCGCAGGTGATGACTGGTAATTAAATAACAAATATATGAACCCATACCTCCAAATAGCAAGAGAACACCTCAGCATTGAGGATTTAGAAATGCTCTTAAAAGAAAAAAGGGGCAACTCAGCTGAGCATATGACCTATGAGCAAAGTAGAGCCGCTTACTACGGTGAGCAATTTAAAAAGCTGCATAGACGTAAAAGTTAGCAGGAAAGATTTTCAATTAATAAGTTACGAAAGGGAAAATTTCCCCATTCCTAAAATCTTAATTCAATTTGCAACACATTTCTTTTCAGAAACAAAATAATACAAATAAAATAAGCCTCTAAATGAGGCTTATTTATTTTTGCTTATATACTCTCCTTCTTTCCAATCTTTATGCTTTTCGCACCACTCTAAAAGGCCTGTTATAAATTTAAATTTGATAGCTTGAGCCATAGCGGTTTCAAAACTCAACTTTTGATCAATATGCCTTATTAAAACAAAACGCTTATGAAAAGCTTTATTTCCTTTTAAAACAAAAGAAATACTATTACCAGAAGTTAATTTGCTATCTACATCAACCTTTCCACTACTAATAATTTTTTCAACAATAAAATCAACGTCAACTTTTGGGTGATATTCTGAACTCATATTAGCTAGCTAAATCAAATTTTTGAGCAAATTGATCGCCAGTACTAAATATTTGATTAAATACACTATTTTTAGTGTCAAAGTTCATTACAGTAGTAGCACCATCTTTTTTACCAAAACTCCAACCTAAAACTTTTAAGTCGTTTTCTAAACCTTTTCCAAATTTCTCTGAACTTAAACAAAAAAGCTCGATTGCTTCTTTAATTGCAGCATCAGCATCAACAACATCTTTTGCAATTGTTTTAAGCCCAAGTAAAGGTATATCAATAGATATAGTTTCATCATCGTCATTATCTTTATCCCATATAGGCATAAAAACAGTAACAGAAGTTAAAGCGTTATCAACACCTCTTTCTATTTCAATATTTGCTTCGCTATTTTTCATATTAGTTTTATTACTTCTTGTAAAAGCAGTATGTAAAAATACAGTATAACTTATATATGTGTAAACAAGAACGATACCTTTTATCTATCATGCTATATAACAAAAAAAGGATATAACTATAGCTTTACATTCTCATTTATCACCTGTAAGTTAATATATAATTTTAGTTATACTACAAACAATATCTATACCAACTACAAATCATCTTACTTCGCCTTTAATTACAGATGTTCTAACGAACACAACTAAATATCTTTTAATTCCAAAATAAAAAACACTGACGGCATTTATACCGTCAGTGAAAAAAAACAAAACCAACTAAAGAAAAATTAACCTCCTGCTTGAAATTGTAGAATCGCTGACTCAATACTTGCGAATCGTCCGTCAATACTTTCTAGGTATCTGTTGTATCTGGTGTTTACGCTTATTTCAGCTAGATATATATTAGCCTGCTGGTTGACCGTTAGCATTTGACGTTGATCCAACCTAACAGCATTTAAAGTACCTGCTAAAATATTTGCTGTGTCTTCTGTAACTGAAGCTATAGCACCGCTTAACCCCTGTTTAGATGTATCGGCACCTAAAGAGCCAATACCGGTATTTTCCAGTATGTCATTAATCGCGTCTAAGTCAGTTTGAGCGCCTGTTATTAGTGTGTTGTAAAAATTTCTAAGCCTTTCGATATCTGCTGAACTATAACTACCGTCTGATCCTGCCTCAGCAAATTCTTTATAAAAGTCCTCAACTTGATTAGCAAGAAAGTTGATTTTGAAATTATTCAATAAGGCTTCTTGCATCATTACCCCAAAGTCATCGGCAAAGTCTGAGGCTGCTCTTTTACCGTTCCGGAATCCTTCAATAATACTATCGGTAATTGACTGAGACGAAGTGCCGGTATAAATTTCGTTGAGTTCTGCTTGCAGTTCCTGAGCCTCTCTTTTTAACTGCTTTGCCTGCTCTGCAAATTCTTCAAGTTTCGCGGCATCTGTACCACTTCCTTTGCCTTTTTTCCCTACAGTTAACCCTAAAAGTTTAACCTGCTTTTCTGCTTCTTTTTCGGCTCGCTCAGCTCTTTTAATATCCTCTTGCAACTGCTCAAGGTTCTTTAATTGGTCCAGTCTACTTGTGATCTGGTCGCGGCCTACACTTTTAGAAATGACATAATCTAAATCGTCAATTGCTGAATTCAGGCTTTTAATGGCTGCCTCAAATTTTGCAGTATCAGAAACAACCTCAACAGTTAACGCGCTATCTAATACTTTTAGCCCTCCGGAAACAATATCAACAACATTACCTGTCGCAATCCCTTTACCTAGTTGTCCTGCACCGGCTGCAACTCCTGCGAGTTGATCTACTAATTTTGCGGTGTCCTCATCTCCGAATTTTGAAAACAAAGAAGATACCTGTCCTAGTATTCCGGCAATTTCATTTCCTGTCTGCTGAATATTATTACCTAACTCTTCCTGTGATCTGGATATTTCTTCATTATAAGCGATTATCTGATCCTTTGTGAGTTCTTCAGATTTTAGTTTTGTCTTTAGCTTTTTGATATGTGCCCGCAATTCACGGTTATTCATATCGAACAACTTGTCTTGAAAATCGCCGTTAAGATTCTCTACATCATTAAGATATTTCTCAGCCTCTTCTAACTCTAATCGTCTTATCTTAATTCGCTCAGCTAATGCTTTACGCTCTTCATCGGTCTGGGCTGCGTAAAACTTTTCGTATAGGGTTCTTAATTGTCGATCAATCGCATTTATAGAAGTAATATCAATTTCAAAGTCAACCGGTACCGTAATTGGCTGTAGACTATTTGGCGAAGTCACAATACCTCTATTTAGGTTGATACCTTCCTTCTCAGCCGATAAGGCTATTTTTTGCTGTTCAGCAAACACCTTTGTTTTATCTAACTGATTCTTTAGGAATTCACCGTAATCAGATCCCTGCTTTAAAAGTGTTTCAAACTGAGCATCTGCAATCTCTTTTCCTATTTGCTTAACTACGGCCTCGTACTTTTCATACTCCTCCTTATTCTTATTGAGCATTTCAGTAAATGCATCTTTCTTGGAGTCTCCACCAGATCCACCTTTCGGAGTATAATCAGTATTTAAAAGGCGTTGGCGTTTTAAAGCATAGTTTCTAACCTCATCAATCTCACTTTCTAAAAATGGCTTTAGTGAAGGAATATCTTTTGCCAGGTCTATAGATTCTAAAGTTTCAAGTATTTCCTTTCTAGCATCTACCAAGTTTTTAGTGTCTGGAAATTGATATTTTTCAAATGGCTTCAATGCTTCCAGAGAATTAATTGCAGCAACTTCTTTCGCTATCTGCTTAAACCCTTCCGCGTTGTCATAAGTAAGACGTTTAATACGTTGAAGTTCATCTTCCTCCTTGTCAAGCTCATTATTTGCTTCCCTAAGCCCTCTACTGTAAAGATTTATAGCATCGTTAGCAAAGTTTAGATCAGCAATCAAACGCCCTCCCTTTCCGAATGGGTTTGCATCTAATTGCTTGTTGAGCTTTCCTAGTATTTCAGTTGGTGAATCGCTGTAACTGAAATTCAGTTTTATATCTTCTTCAGCTGCGTAAGTTTTAATCTCCTCTACAAGCTTATAGAATTCTGAAACGCTTTGCTCATAAAGTCCTTTTTGAGTTGCTTTATTATTTTGAGCATCTATAACCTTTTGATTAAGTCCGCTTAGTTTTAATCTTCTGTTTTGCTCGTCATTGATATCAGAAAGAGCTTGCTTAACCTTTTGAAGAGTTGTTTCAAGGTCATCATTTTTAATCTTATCCAGATCAATACTCTGAAGGTATTCTGGATACTGATCTTCTAATTTTTGGATCAGCTCAATCTTTTCAGCGTACGTAGTGTTTGTATCTAAAATGCTGGATTGTAAAATATTGAATTCATTCGCTTGTTTACGTATGGCGTCGTTGTAATTTTCGGTATCTGCAATTGCGCGATTAAGAAACTTTGCCAGCTCATTACTTACATCTAAAGCGGATTCCCCTATGCCTCTCGTAATGGCTTTAATTCTATTCCCTAGTAAACCTAATTGATTCACATTTGAAGAAATATTTCTTTCAAAGGCCTCTTGTGAAGCTCCGGCTGAATTACCTAGATCTTCTAAGTCCTGAGCTGCACCCTTCGCGTTTTCTCCGGTAGTTGACAGAATGGCCCCCATAGCTTCAACGCTTCCGGTCAGCTCCTTTAGCTTGTTCTGGCTTCCTCCGGCTTCGTTATAAACTGCCTGGAATGCGTTTTGAAGCGTTAGGGATTCAGAAGCCCCATCTCCCAGTACTTTAGTAGTAGCTTCAATAGCTGCTCTGATTTGGGTCATAGCTTGTGCAGTTGGTACACCTTGCTTTGTAAGTGAAGCAACTGCGGCCAATACTTCTCTAAACTCAAAACCGGAAGCAGCCGCCAATGGTGCTACCTGAGATAAAGAACTCGATAACTGCTCAAAGTTGGTCTTTCCTAACTTTACGGTCTGAAATAAAGCATCTGCAACGTCTTCTGCATCTTCTGCACCTAACTTAAATGCGTTTAATACAGTTGTAATACCGTCTGCTGCTGTTTCGGTTGTGGTTACACCTGCAGTTGCGGCCTTAGCTGCTGTTTCAAGTAGCTTTAAACCTTCCGCACCATCATAACCGGCACTAACAATCTGGTAGTAAGCCTTAGCAAGTTCAACGGGTCCGTCTGGGCTGATCTTACTTAGATTAAAAACCTTTGATGAGATATCGTCAAAATTATCCTGAGTCGCTTTTGAGATTGTTTCAACCTCTTTCATAGCCTTCTCAAAATCCTTTGCCAATTGAAATGAATCGTTTGCTATGGCAGTAAAGGCAGTAGCCGCCCCGAGCAATAAGCCTGCGAATGGATTAATGCGGCTTACAGTGCTTGCTAAACCTCCTATAATTCCCTCAGCTTCTCTCGCTCCCTGTTTAAGCCCATCGTTATTTATGCCACTGGCAAAAAACAAACTGTTACTCCCCCGTACTGCCATAACTGTAAACTATTTTAAAGAAGAGATTCCGATTTGAAGAACCTCATCATCTGTGTAATCGTCAATATTAGCCGTGAACATTAAGAACTTATTAAGCTCTTGGTCATCGGATTGAAGAGCGCTACTATTGACTAAGTTTTTAAACTCTTCTTTTCTTCGCTCAATTTTCTCAGAATTACGTCTAAATTGTATCTGAGTGATTCGGTAAGCGACTAGGTCTTTTGCTATTTGTTTTATTTCTTCTTGTGCTGTCATAACTATTATTTTTGCATTCCACTCATAACTTTTTGAACAAATTCTTTTTTGTCCTTCTCTGAGGTTTTGCTTTTCTCAGATTGCTCTAATCGTTTATCGATTGAGTCCATTCGTTTGCTTAATCCTTTAACTGCTTCAAGGATTGCTTCTCCTGTTTCTTGGTTCATTTTTTAGGTATTTAAGGTTATTGACTTGATTGTTTGTAAAGCTTGATTTCCTCAGCTGTAGGCTCGGTTTTAGGCTTTTCCTCTTCCTTCTCTTTGGAAGACTCGTTAACCTTTTTTTCAAGAGTGTCAATTTTCTCCTGCATCCCTTTCATGACATCCATCATTCCAGATAATACTTTTGTTGTGCTCATTCTGCTTTTTTGTTTTTAGTTAATTTTTTCTTTCAAAAGAGTAATCATATAATCCGTGATACTCATTCCTTTACGTGCTGCAGCTACTTTGATTTTCTTTTTAAAAGCTGGCTTCACATTGAACGTAACACGCTTATAATCTGTTTGGTTTAGTTCTTGACTCATGGTTAATAATTTTGATCTTAAACAAATAGATGAATTATGTAAGAAATTACAAGGGGTTTTACCCACGGTCTCGCGTAGATGGTATGCTTTTGATGCATTCTACTCCGTTAGGGGCTAGTATGGAAAATGAAAAAACCCTGTAAACATTAGCTTGTAATATTTAACAGGGTTTTAATTGTACGGTATTTGTACGGTGAAGCATCAACCGCCCCAACTTAAGCCTTTAACCGGCTTTGGTTTGCTGACTGTGAACCCTAGTGTTATTAGTTCAAATATTTCTCTCATCATAAATGGGTCTAGTAAATCGGTACTCTCCCCGTTGAGATACTTTTGTTTCATTTCTGCTTTTGGAATCAAAGCTTCTGGCTCTTCATCCAATTTCTTTTTCTTCTTTATCGCCTTACGCTCAGCTATCATACGTTGCCTTATGGTTTGCTTTTCATTAAACATCACATTATGCAAATGAGGCATTACCCATATTTCGTTACGCTCAACTCGTTCACCGCTTAACGTATAGCATTGAGCTTTGAGATTCTTAAACTTTCGCCCGTCCTTAGTTTCTATCGCCTTACTATTGCTGTCAAAAGCAACAGAGTTAGGTATGAAGGCGTTATCAGATCCGCCAATAAAAGCCCCTACACCATTAGCATCATAAGCAATGTGCCTATTAGGCACCCCCCATTTCTTAGCCATTGCTAAGATTTCATCAATTATTTCTTTGCCGGTAGATTTATCAATCTTAACTATATCCCGAATCCTGAAGCCTTCCCAGAAATATATTACTAGCTTGTCTTTACCTGAAGTGGCAACATCGACTGTAATATATTTATCTCCAGAAAGGACGAAGTTATTTGTAAAAATATCTTTAAAAGAACTGTACTGATAAATGTCAGCTGGATTTATAGACACTTTCCAGTTCCCATCTAATAACTGACTTTTAGTGTCTTCATCTTGAGAGGCTAGGTTTGCTAGATACTCAGGGTTTACAGATAATAGTTTTTTATTTTCATATACAGATCCACCTATAAATGTGATCGACTTTACAAAGTGCTTTGCATCTACTCCCGAAGCTTCAACCAATGGCTGCACGAAATAAGCTGCTTTCTTCAAGCACTCTTCGACCGTATCTCCCCAGATCATGGTGTCTCCATCCTTGACAAAGTATCTTACGACTCCTTGTCTCTCTGGAATAGGAAAACCATCTTCACCAATCCACCAGCTTATCAAATCAAAAACCCAACTATCTGGATCTGGGTTGCACGTGGCCCTTATGTATGGCTTAACTCCACAACTTGATCTATTACGCGACAATAAATAAAAGAACGTCTGTTTTGAAAAGTGGGTTAACTCGTCAAAACCTATGAACGGTATCTGGGAACCTTGCCAGCTTGTTACGTTTTTCTCATGCTCTAAATGCGAGAACTTAATCTTTGCCCCGCTCGGGAACTTCCATTGCAAATCTGTTTTATTAGGGATCGCTCCTAAGTAGCTGTATATTTTTTGGCTTTCATCCCATAACCCCCCTTGCGCTTTTATCTGGGTTGTTAGCCTTCTAAAAATTACGGCCCCAAAGTCTGGGTTATTAACATCTCTCAAAGGGTCAAGCAGCAAACAAGTTGTCTTACCCGAACCAGCACTGCCTCCTCCTATAACAATATCTGCAGGAGAGGATAACGCTATTCCCTGATAACCGGGTTGAGCTTCAATAATCTTAACCTCTTCCATTGTCTGGGAGTTTTACTAAGATTATATTATTTGTTTTCTGCTCGTTATCCTTCTCATAAAATCCGGTGTGCCGATTAATCATATCTTGAGCGGTTTCTTTATTCACGAATTTTAAATCAACAACATCTTCAGTTATTGTTTCTCCGTTTCTCGTGAATCTTCTTCTGGTGTGCTTGAAGCCAGATATCAACTGCCTTATTTCTAAAGGAAGATTTTTTATTTCTTCAACGCTTAACCCTAAAGCCACTGTAATATCAGAAGAAGCCCAATCGTTTAATTTTCTTAGCGTGTCCTGTTTTGTGATATTCAGTATTTCAGAAGCTTCACTCTTGAGTTTTGATATTTCATTTTGAATGTTGTCATTTGCTAGCAATCTGACAGCCTGTGTTCTCGCTCCGGACTCTGCATAATTAGCCCTAATTGCTGCTTGAGTAGCATTCAAATCAACCATATACTCTTCACAAAATCTTTTCTGTCTTGGGGTTAATTTTTTCATTCCCTAAATGTTTAAATCAAAACCACTCTTTGAGGGTTTGAAGTTGTCTCTGATGAAATACGGCTTATTTTGCCATCCTTTAATTTGCTCTGAATTCTTATTCAAATACTTCTGAGCCTTTGCCGGTATTCCTTTCACTAAATGTCGTTGGTCAATATTCCCCCCGGACAGATAGCTTTTAAATTTTTCACGTGGTAGTACAATAGAGTTTGATACACATTTGCACATCGGATGAAATCCTACGAACTTGAAATCTTTAGAATAAGATCCCACAAGGAAATCGCAAATATCCCTCACCACATGTGCCGCGCTTAGTTCTATTCGTTGACCCATTACAAACGGCATTGTCTTTCTGCGTTCAAAGTCATTTGTCCTATACGCTATGTTCACCTCATTGCGGCTAATCCTCAATGCATTTTTATAACTGGACCGGTACACACCTTGCCCGGGGTTATAGTTTTTAGCGGGCTGGCTCAATACCAGTTTCCCTTCTTCATTTCTTAACCTCCTGAATCTTCGCTCTGGCTCCTTTAGATATTTCTTTAAATCCGTTGCCATTTCCGAAGCACTACGCCCGTTTACAATACCACTTTCCAGTAACAGGTTAACGGCTTCTCTCGTTCCTTTGGTTACGCTTACAACTCGATCACTCAGGAATGAACCGCCCACTTTTCTTTTAATGAATGATTTAGCGGCCCCGGCATTATTCGCAAGCATTGTTTCAACCTGTTCACCTGGCACACCCATATCTTTGATGTAATCTTTAATGAAGTCATCTGAACAGGCGTTTGATAAAGAGAAACTGGTTTCAATCTGTTCTTGAACCAGCCTCTCCAAATCATCATTAAACCTAATCAACGCATTATCAAAGGCTCGTTTTCTTGCATCGGTCATTCTTCCGTTATAACCTCGAAATATCGTTCCAAACTCCCGGGTGTATTCTGCATACAATCTGTCTAAATGCCATTCTTGAGCATTTATCAAGCTGAAGAGTTTTCTTTCACACGGGTTTGGCTTACTCATCTTCTAAGACTAAAGAGCGTGAAGATCTTTGCGCAGTTTCTTTCTGTATCTGATCAATTTCTGTTTTAACATCTTTGGTGTATGGGCTTTTAGAAACTGAACTTTCTTGACTCATTACCGGGTAACCTCCGTTTGCGTCTACAAGGGCCTTTATTTCCTCCGCGATATCTCTAGGTATAGATAGGTTGAAATCAATATCAAATTCTAATTCTTCATCCTTTATACCCATGCCGTTTTTAACAACGTTGATAATTCGCTCAATAACCGTTCGGTATTGTCCTTGTTTTGACTTCGCTTTATTAATGGCATCCTGAAGCATCAATTCAAGAGCCCGTCCAGATATTGTTCCGATTCCCTTTACGTTATCAAAGGAAAGATCTGGAGTCTGGCTTATATTAAAAATGAATTCTTTTAAAAACTTCATCTCAAGTTCAATCGATTGAACTCCGGTATCTCTTTGCAAAAAATCAGCATCTGCCTCTACTATTTGTCCGTTTTTCTCTGCAACCCCTAGAAGTATTGATTTTCCGTCATCTGAGATATCAATCAAACCCTCTTCTTTGCCGTCCTTATTTTTAACAGTGGATCCTTTCAATTTCAGAATAGGAAACGCGAAGTAATTATTTGACCCGGCAAGCTTACTGAGTATCATTTCAATACGATCTATCATCTCTTTAACGTCATACCACTCCGGTTCTGGCTGTTCGTTAAAAACAACTGGTATAACGCCAAAACTATGAGTGTCACTTCCTAGATACTTCAGATCTGAAGAGCCTGGCCCGCTGTATTTATGAATGTACTCATCTGTGAATATCCAGAGATGACTCACCTCATCAATAACAAACTCCCAATAAAAAGCTACCAAATCACCATAAACATCGTATTCCGGGGTATACTTCCCGTTATCTGAAGTGTACATTCTGGCTTTGATTTCTTTATCAGTACCCGCTTCAGAAAATATAAATACGGCCATAGTCTCAGACATAACCACTTTAGCAAATTCCAGAAGTTTGTTATTGATCCTGTTCTTTTTAAGTGTCTTCAAAATCCTTTGACCGTTCTCGTTTTCTGGATCATTCGCGGATATACTCACCGGTTCGGCTAACAAAAAACTTGCAGCTGTCTCCACAATCTTTCTTTGCAGGTTGATTACGAGCCGCTCAGCCTCAATCGTCTTCAGATTGTTTTGGTAGTTCTCCCGGTAACCGACTTGAAGTTTTCTGATTTTTCGATCGCCTCTGTACTCTTTAACGAAAGGAGTTACGTTTCTAGAGTTAGCCTCAATAAATTTTATTACCTGATCTTTATTCGTGTAATCTACTTGAGTTGTTTCCATAACTTCTTACTTTAAACGTTCTTGTCTTTCTTTTGCTGCTTGAGCCCTTTTCTGCTCTCTGGTTCCAAATTCTTTAAGCCTTTGTTTATAGATTACATCTTGCTCAATTGCAGATTTGATTGAGTGTGGTTTTAAATTGTATTGTCCATCTTTAGCGTGAAAGAAATACTCCGCTATAGAATTCACATTCATAGCACCTCTGTATCCAACCGCTTCCAGTTCTGAAATCAATTCCTTAAAACCATCCAGAAATTTATTTGCTGCCTCATAAATCTTGTGCTGCTGTTCTGTCTCCAGATAAACCTTGCAATGCTCTTCAATGAATTTCGCTTCTGTTTCTTCAGTTATCATAAAACTGCCGCCGACGTAATCAATCATTTCCAGTTTTAGAAACGGGGTGTTGTCATTAAAACCTCTGTGATAATCCCGGAAAGAAATCACATTTTGAACATCGTCTTTAAATTTTTGAAATATATCATTACTCCCTTTTATTAGGTTTGCTTTGATAAGACTAGAAGTGATCCCGACTTTTTTAATTTGAGATTCGATATTTCTCAAATACTTTTGCTCCATATTTCTCAAGCCTCCTTTTTTAATCTCTTGAAAAACCTTATCAGAGAAGTCCCCCATTTCAAGGCTCTTATATCCTGTTAGCATATTTACTAACAGAGGTTTAATTTTTTTCAGGTCTTTGTGGATGTTTTCGACACCCTTGTTGTCCTGATGAATTAATTTTTTTGCTTCCATACTCCTGTTTTTATTAGGTTTTTCACCTCATTTGTTTAATTATTGATTTTAATTTTGCTGATAATCTGATCAACGTTTTTGTACTCTGTAAATAAGCGCTCAAGGCTTATTTCCTTGCAAGCAACCACCACCTTGTTAGATGGCTTACCGTCTTTTTTTAATTCATATAATGCCTTCTCAACTTTATTTAAAGCTGCTTTTTGACGTTTCACCAATCGTCGTTCAGCCAATTCTTTGACCTTCTTTTTGATGTTAATATCCTTTGGCATTATTCCGTACTCATCTAGAAAATCGTAGAGGTATATGCGACCAGGCTCAATTGAATTCGTTTCAGTAAATTGAGCGTGTGCTTCTCTAAGACCATTGAGTATTAAGTCTATTTTTTGGTCTTCGGTGAGTTCGTCTGTTTCGCAAGAGTTGTCTTTAAAAAGTGGAATGTTATAATCGTGACGAGTCTTTAGGAGCCATTTCTTGTACTGATCTAAAACCTTCGATACGTATTCCGCATTGAAGAGTTGAAAATGCTGTACTCTGTCTCCATACACTCCGTAACGCTCCAGTTTAAATGCGTAGTCAATTTCCTCAATAGACAAGTTTTTAAAACGTGCTAATATCATTTCCTTTATATCCTGCTTGTTGATATTACTTATAGGATCTTTTAGACCAATGAGATTTGCGGCTTTTACAAACACCATCGCTAAGTTTGGCCCTAACTGATCAGATGGTATATTTTTGATTTTATCAAACTCTACCACATTCCGAGCAAAAGCAATCTCTGTTAGGTTACCAACCTTCGCTATTCTGTCTGATAGTTTCTGCTGACTGACGGTTAATTGTTGGCTCTGTGCTTCCATGTTGACTTTTATTTAAAGGCTGATTAGCTTGCGCTACTAGTTTTTGAAATTGTTTTCTAAGTGTTTTTATTGAAAGAATATTAGTTTTCCAAAATTCCCCGGCTGGTGAGTTGAGATATTTATAAACCTTGACAACGTGTTCTTTGTTTACCTCATCTCGCTCAAACATCAATCTAATCTGATCTACATAATTCTTGTAGGTAGCTTCACGTTGATCTTTTGTGGGTGAATTTTTTTCTTCTAAATTTTTAATGAATAATTGCTGAAAAGATTTAGCTATTTCAAAATATTTTTTTTCTGAATCCTCGACGTCTGAAATGTTAATTTCAGATAGAAGATTATTTCTTATATTCTTAATTTCTTTATCTTCTTCACTTCTTAAAGTGTTGTTGGGTTGTGTGTTATTTTGATGTTGTTCACGTGTTGGTTTGCGTGTTGGTTTGGTTGTTGATTCTTCTTCGTTAGGTTGGTAATCGTCATATTTTACAAGGGTTACAACCGTAAATTTGTTTGTTGAGTTGGTTGTTATTTCGCCTGTTGATTTGAGTTTGCTTATAGCTGTTCTGAATTGTTGCTTAGAAATGCCTATTTTTTTAGGAGTTTCCGAAGTTCCTGTGATGCATTGACCTCTTTGAATTGGGTACTTTTTGTATTCCGTGTACTCCCAGTTTGCAGTTAGAAGCAGGTGCATAAATGTTAACCTAACTGGCACATCATTATACCATTCCCACTCTAGAAGCTTCCGGTGCATTTTTATCCATCCTATCGCCATACTATTTACCTATAAAGATCTTTGATGTCTGTTTTATTCCAGGAGTGACTCAATTCAAGTTCAAGTATTTGCTTTTCTCTCTGTATTGTTGTGATTTTTTCCGAGAGTAACTGTATTGCGTAAGATTGAAGTTTTATAGCTACATCACTTCTAAGTCTGAAACCTATAGCTACAACTTCATTAAGCGTAAACAACTCCTGAATCCTCACTTTACCATCTTTAGCAACATGGCGGGATTTCGCCGGATTGATCAGGCCATCTTGTTTAAGATTCCTAATGTTATCTGCTAAAGTCTTTCTAGGAACTTGATATAATTCGCTTACTTGGCTTCTACTCGCAAAACGTTGAGTGCTATCAACAACTCCAAAATCTTTAAAGATTGATAATTCCCCATCCGTAAAATGAGTGTTAATAAAGGTTCCGCCATGTGCTTTAATATTGCTCATGGATTACTTCTCAAGTTTGATTAATGTTTCGAGTAATTCGCTGCGCTTATAATACCTGCGGTTAGAAATTCCGTAGGCGGTAACTGTACCTTTATTTGTCCAAGTCCAAAGAGTGCTTGAGTTTATTTTCAAGAATTTGCAAGCCTCCTCCCGGGTAAGAAGCTCTTCTGGCTCATTAGGTGCGGATAATGCCTGCTTAATGTGATCGATCAGTTTTTCATCCCGATGATTTAAAACCTCAAGTAACTGATCTGTTGTGAGAAGATTTACTGTTCCTGACATTGCGCTTAGATGTTTAATTTCTATAGCGCAAATTTGAGGGTGTGAGCACGATAATTTAGAAACGTTATCGTGCTAAAATGTGTTGAAAACGTGCTGAAATGTGTTTTTTAAATTATTTCATCTCTAATGCGTTCATATAAGCTTTGGATTTTATTGCCACTACCGCTATGCCTAGAGTCTATTCTGTCAATGCCAATATTATAATTTTCAGTATTAAGAAGTTCTACAAACCTTGTGTTTGAACATATTATCTGAGGTGGCTTATCCTCCTTCATGATCCAGTAAATCCTACTGTAGTTTGCGAGTTTGCTCTTTTTGTCCTTATGGATTTCGTGTAGTTCTTTGAAAATCCAGTAAGCCTTATCATCTAAAAAGACATCCTTATGAGGGTTCTCAATGTATGCTGCATTTCGACTGATGAATTTCAGATATTCATTTGCCGCATAAGTAACCTTTGCATCAATATTTGCCTTTCCTGCTGATTTTTTGTGAAGCTTAATAAGCGCTTTAATTTTAGGGCTTAGCACTTCTTTTTTGTAATGCTCATTTTCCTTTTCAGTATTATTGAGGTTGCTTTCTTTAAAATGATGCTTATATAGTTTATGAAAATCCGCTGTTGTTTCAGCTAGTCTAGTCTGATTCTTTAATACATATTTTTCCTTTTTGACCACATCAAATCTTTCCCCCTTTTGATTTATGTAATAGATCTGTCCGTCTGATTCAAACTTTTCGGGCTCTGGATTATCAGTATAAAACGTGTCAAAGAATCCCTCTCCTTTTTCATTGTAATACAACTCACCGTAGTATCTATCTTCAATAGGAATACTTAAAAACTGCTTTAAAGCATTCTTTTCGTTAATATTTTTTACTCGCTCTTTACTAAATGGACTAGACATACTCTTTCAATTACTGGTTAACAACCTTGTTAAGCTCTTCTAAGTCCTTAATGGAGTTAATCCGGTAAACTTTACCTTGAAACTCTATAAAGCCATTCAGTACGCCCTCGGCACCCGCTACCGGCTTCGTAGAATTGAACAGCTGACGAATATCAACATCTAACACCTCAGCAATTTGTTTTAATAACTCTGGTCGCGGAAAAGATTCACCATTAACAATATTGTAAATAGAGACTGGACTAACGCCTACTGCTTTAGCGAGATCACGTGAGTTTATAGATTGCTCGTCTAATAATTCTTTAATTCTTAATATCTGCATCGTTTCTTATTGTTTAGTACAAATGTATATTAATTAATTAAAACTTTACAAAATATTTGTTATTTATAAAGTATTGCTTTACGTTTGTATCAATAATAATAAGTATCACTTTACACCTATAACTATGAAAACGATTTTTAAATTAGAGAATGCAACCGTAAACGAAATCATTTACAAACAAATGGAGATTCTTTTAAAACTTCAAGATGAAACAGACTATATGCTTAAAGCCTATGAAAAATATTCTTCCAAACCCAAAAAACAGCAATTAGTTAAGTTGAATATTCCAGAAGGACTGGCTATCGATCTTATATACGGTGCGTTGATTCTGTTTGAAAAAGAAACTTTTATTGATGTATCTATGCTTGAATTCTTAGAAAAAACCTTTGACACATTTTCATCTAAAATACATAACACGGATGAGCCAAAACAGGTAATTGATAATATGTATGAGAGCGTATTTCAGAGTCTTCCAGACTTAAAAGAGAACAAACCACATTACCTGAATCAATTCTATGAAGCTTGCGCCTACCTTCATAAATTAAGCGATATTACATATGTTATGACTGGTGATTTTAATTTCAATATACCTTATGATTTGCTTATCATGCTTTCAGATATAGAGGCATCAACTAAACTCATGAATCATTTAAGCACACCTAAAGCTTATAACACTGAGTTTGACAATACTTTTTACAAATGGACTGAGATACTAGAAGAAGAAACCAAAGGTGAAGTTATTCAGAAGCGATTCAAAGAGATGCTGAACACTCACGTTGATAAACTTACACCGACTGCAGTATGCAAAGCGTAAATATTATTATACTGAGTGTAATAGAAAACACGCGTAAAGAATTCTTTAGTAAATTTGGAAAAGATCCGGAAGAGGAAAAAAAGCTTTTTATAAATTGGTACGTCCAAAACAATGAAGCTCCGCTCCGGGTTCTAGTAAATGATTTATCAGATTACTATCTGCATATTTCAGAGCGTCAAATTTTACGATATCTAAATGAATAGAGATAAGAATTTTGTAAAAAAGCGTATCAAAAGAATAGGCCTGTTTTTTGAAATTAAAAAGGCTCAAGGATTAACTTCAAAGGTTGCCATTATTGAAATAGCTCAAGCTTTAAGTATTTCTCGTAGTTTGGTTAATAAGGACCTGGCGAAATACAATAAGAGCCTCAGAAATGAAGAGTAAATAAATTTACCGTACATAAACCGTACAGTTTTAAAAATAAAAAACCGTAACACCTTAATTATATACGTGTTACGGTTTTCACATGTGACCCCGGAGGGATTCAAACCCCCAACCCTCAGAGCCGAAATCTGATGCGCTATTCAGTTGCGCCACGGAGCCTAGTTGTTTTGACATTTTACTCTCAGCGTCAAAATCTGATGCGCTATTCATCCCGATAACTATCGGGAGCGCCACGGAGCCTAATTCTTTCGCTTGCGCGAAAAGTCTTTATGCTAATTTGCTTTTAACTATTGTAGAAATGGTTTTACCATCTGCTTTACCAGCCAGTTCTCCAGAAGCCATACCCATTACTTTACCCATATCTTGCATTCCGGTTGCACCGGTTTTTTCGATAATGGCAACTACAACTTTTTCTATCTCTTCTTCACTAAGCTGCTCTGGTAGAAATTGCTCTATTACAGCTGCCTGAGCAAGCTCTTCCTGAGCCATTGCTTCACGACCTTGTTCTTGATAAATTGCAGCGCTGTCTTTGCGTTGCTTTACCAGCTTTTGAAGCATTTTCACCTCTTCATCTTCAGACAACTCCTCTGATGCTCCACTTTCGGTTTGAGCAGTCAAAATAGCAGATTTTACTGCTCGTAAAGATGCTAAGGCGTTTTGATCTTTTGCCTTCATTGCAGCTTTCATAGCCGTCATAACCGCTGTCTGTAAACTCATGTGACTTTATTGATTTTTTAGGACAGCGAATATAGCTAAAATAAGCTTTTAACGCCACACATTTAGTCAAAATAAAAAGTCTGAATCTTTCAATAAAAATAATATGGTCCAGAAAAAAGAAAGGCCGATAGTTCTCACCACCGGCCTTTCGACGTCTGATTTTTACTAACTAATCGACATTATCGTGTAAGAATGAATTGTTTCTACGCAATTGAATCTCATCATTTTCATCGGTACTCAATGAGGTACGAGAAATGCTGCCCTTCGCATTTGGATTTTCATCAAGATTCACTCCCATACGCTTATACGCTGGCTGCTTTTCTATCTCGTCTATACGCGACTGATTGTTATGAAATTTGTAATTAAACTCTTTCATCATACGTCTGCGTTCTGCAGCACGCTCAGTAAGCAATTGGGAAATAGGCGTATTCATAGGATTCTCATCCTCTTCATTAATACCTGCTTCTTCTTTTCTAGCTGGCTCTACAACCTTATGTTCAAAAGCAATTTCCTCTTCTTGCTGTTTAACTTCAGGCTGTTTTTTCTGTACCGGTTTAGCAGTATTCAAATGATCTTCCATTTCCATGTAATCATCCAGACTGTAACGTTTCTCACCTTTTTCATTTACTTCGGTAACCGAAACAATTTCAACAGGATTATTCACCTCTATCTCATTAATAGCATCATCTAAACGGTAAACAATCTCTTCTTGTTCAGCTTCTTCAAGTTCCTCCTTTTGTTGAAACTCTTGCTTTTTAGGCATTTCTTCATTTAAAGGAAGGTCAAAAGATAACGTAAATTGCTCTTCTTCTTGATCAAAAAGATTGATTTGCGGCTCATCTGCCGGATCTTCTACACTCACTATTTTAAAATCTTCTTCATCTGTAAAGGCTTCTTCTACCTCTTCATACTTGGTGTAATCTAAAACTTCCTCATAAACCACCTGTAGATTTCTAATGAGATCTGTAGTAGGTATCAGGTTCATCTGATTTTTTTTCACTTCAGCTTGTGGCTTTTTCGCTTCCGGCTTCGATTTATTTACCATCAGATCCATAGGGTCATCACTATCGTCTAGTGTATGAACGATAGGCTTAACTTCTGGTTCAGATTTTTCCTTTTTTGGAGCAGCATCAAAATTCAATTTTCCACCGGTACTTTTTGGAGAAAGATCGTGTTGTGCACGTTGCTCGTCTTCAAGTGTGTGAATAATCTTTTTAGTTTCCGTATTAACGATCTCGTTTTGCTGCTCTACATTAAAACCCGTAGCAATAATGGTTACAGAAATCGCATCACCTAAACTTTCCTCTTCTCCTACACCCATAATGATGTTAGCACTGTGACCGGCTTCATCCTGGATGTGATCGTTGATCTCTCCAATTTCATCAATTGTAATTTCTTCGGTTCCCGAAACGATAAGCAACAATACGTTTTTGGCTCCTGTAATTTTATTATCATTCAACAATGGAGAATCTAATGCTTTTCTAATGGCATCCTGAGCACGACTGCCACCGCTTGCGTTAGCACTACCCATAATTGCAGTACCACTATTACTTAAAACCGTTTTTGCATCTCTAAGGTCAATGTTTTGCGTATAGTGATGCGTTATAACTTCTGCAATACCTCTAGATGCAGTTGCAAGTACTTCATCTGCCTTACTAAAACCAGCTTTAAAGCCAAGATTACCATATACCTCTCGCAGTTTATTGTTGTTGATCACAATAAGCGAATCTACATGAGAACGCAATCTTTCTACACCAAGCTGAGCCTGCTCGTTACGCATCTTACCTTCAAACTGAAACGGGATTGTCACAATACCTACGGTAAGTACATCCATCTCTTTTGACATTTTAGCAATTACAGGTGCAGCTCCGGTACCGGTACCACCACCCATTCCGGCAGTGATAAAAACCATTTTTGTATTGGTCCCCAGCATTTGCTTGATATCTTCTGAACTTTCTATAGCAGCTTTCTCTCCCACCTCTGGGTTTGCTCCTGCTCCAAGTCCTTCTGTAAGGCTCACACCTAGCTGAATACGTATAGGTACAGGACTGTTTTCTAAGGCTTGCGAATCTGTATTGCAGACCACAAAGTCCACTCCTTTTATTCCTTGACTAAACATATGGTTAATGGCATTGCTACCACCACCACCTACGCCAATTACTTTAATTACGTTGCTCTGATTTTTTGGTAAATCAAACGAGATGTTTTCAAAATCTGTGTTGCTCATAATATTTCGTTTTACCGGTTTTTGCTATTGCTTTTCTTTTTCAGTTTCAGAGATAAAAATCAGATTCTCATCTCATCGGTTGCTTTTTTTTTAATCTATTCTGCGTTATCTAAAAAGTCTTTAAACTTTTCTGCCCAAGAATCAAAAATGCTTTTACGCACTTTTTTCTCTTTAGGCTGCTCTAGTTCCTGCTCCTCATCAGAAGTTAGTTCCGATTCTGGCGCAGGCTCCTCTTCTACAATTGCCGTGTCTTGCTGTGCTTCTGGCTCATCAGGACGGTGCTCCAGACTATTCATCACTAGACCTACTGCAGTCGCATAAAGCGGACTCGTAGTTTCTGAATCACTATCTCCGGCCAAATGCTCGTTAGGATATCCTATACGCGTATCCATCCCGGTGATGTACTCTACCAATTGCTTAAGGTGTTTCAACTGTGAACCCCCTCCTGTTAGCACGATACCGGCAATCAATTTCTTTTTTTGTTCCTCGTGACCATAATTTTTGATCTCGAGATAAACCTGCTCAACGATCTCAACAACACGTGCGTGAATAATCTTTGAAAGGTTTTTTAAGGTTATTTCTTTAGGCTCTCTCCCACGTAATCCCGGGATCGAAACAATCTCATTATCCTTGTTTTCTCCTGGCCATGCAGAGCCGAATTTTATCTTAAGCAGTTCTGCTTGTTTCTCAATAATGCTGCAACCTTCTTTAATATCCTCAGTAATTACATTACCTCCAAATGGGATCACAGCTGTGTGTCTGATGATTCCATCTTTAAAAATGGCGAGATCTGTTGTACCACCACCTATATCAATCAATGCGACACCCGCTTCTTTCTCTTCCTGACTCAAAACTGCATTTGCAGACGCTAAAGGCTCTAAGGTTATTTTATCAAGATTAAGACCTGCGCTTTTTACACAACGACCTATATTTCTAATACTACTTACCTGCCCTACCACTACGTGGAAATTAGCTTCAAGACGACCACCATACATCCCGATAGGTTGTGTGATTTCGGCTTGACCATCTACTTTATATTCCTGCGGAAGCACATGTATAATTTCTTCTCCCGGAAGCATCACCAACTTATGAACCTGATTGCAAAGCATGTCTATGTCCTTAGGACCTATAACCTGATCTGCATCTGCACGGGTGATGTAATCGCTATGTTGCAAACTGCGTATGTGCTGACCGGCAATACCTACCACCACATCTTCTATCTTCATCCCCGAAACACTTTCTGCTTCTTGTACTGCCTGCTGTATAGACTGTATGGTCTGAGTGATATTATTTACCACCCCTCTGTGCACACCCAGACTTTTAGATTTTCCGATACCCAGAATTTCTAATTTATGGTACTCGTTGTAGCGCCCTATCATAGCTACAATTTTGGTTGTACCAATGTCAAGTCCTACTGCTATGTCTTTCTGCTCCATAACTTAAATTTTTGTCCCTATAACCTGTCCATTAAATCGTAAATCAACGATTTTGTATGCCGAGAGACTATTGTCTTTAATCGCTTTCTGGTAAAAGGCTTTATAGTTTGCAAACTTGCTTTGCAGACCTTTAACCTTACCTAATCTGATTTTATAGTTTAAAACCCGGGGTGTCAAACTGTAATCACCAGTTGTATTTCTTGAAATCCCCACCACTTGTTTTACAAGCAACGGGTCTTGTTGTATATACTTTAAAAGTGGGTAAACCTCATCAATCTGGTCTTTTTGCAAACCAGCTATAATAGGCACCCGTGCAGAGTAATTAGAAGACAAAGGCATTGCAGCTCCCTGCTCATCTATATAAAAAGGTTTTTGGGCCTGCACCCTTGCAAGAGGCTTTCTTTGTTTTACTGTTGCTCCCACCACGCCGTCTAAGGTGATATAAACATCTGCATCAGCGATCATTGCGTGCGCATCTAAACGCTCTTCAAGCTCATTCAAATCTAGAATTTCTTTAAGCTGTCCCTCGAGGGCTTTCTCATTTTGTATCAACAATTTATCAACCGTTTCAGCGGTTATAAAAAGGTTCGCACCAGCCTCAAAATGCACTTCTACATTTTTAACGGTTCGTTGTGCATTTCGCCTATGCGAAAAAGCAACCAAAAACGACGTCACTAAGACTAAACCTATCATCCGTATGTAAAACCAATTGATCTTCATCGCTTCAGATTTTTGGTTAGTTTTAAAATCTCTTCTCCTATATCCCCTGCGCCCATCATCACTTTTATACGTGCTTTAGAAGCCTGCATTTTTTCTTGTAATGCTGCTTTTGTCACGACTTCTTTTCGCGTAAGCGGAATCAAATCCAGCAATTTTTGAGACGTAACTCCCTCTATAGGTTCTTCCCTCGCTGGATAAATATCCAGCAGCAACAATTCATCAAACTGCGCTAAACTAGCTGCAAAATCCTGCATGAAATCCCGAGTCCGACTGTACAAATGCGGCTGAAAAACAGCTAATACACGTTTGTTAGGATACATCTCACGCACCGCACTGTGCACGGCATCGATCTCTGTGGGGTGGTGCGCATAGTCATCAATTAAAACTTCGTCTTCTGTCTTAATTCTATAGGTAAATCTGCGATTAACCCCCTTAAACGCGAATAGTGCTTTGGCAAGCTTATCGGCAGGGCAGCCGTAATGTAAAGCCATTGCCAAAGCGGTTATCGCATTAGACAAATTATGTCTACCTGGCAGGTTAAGCACTAAATCTTGAAGCAGCCCATCAGGATGTTTTAAGTCAAAATGATAAGCGCCATTTTCTATTTTTATAGTTAAAGCTGCATACACAGCGTCATCTTCTAAGCCCACCGTAATTCCCTCTAAAGGCAAGCCGTTTTTGATAAACAGGACTCCGTCTTCTTGTACTTGAGCCGCAAAATCACGAAAACTTTGCTGTAAAGCTTCGGCATCTCCGTAAATATCCAGATGATCTGCATCCATCGAAGTGATTGCTGCTATATTAGGAAACAGTTGCATAAATGAGCGATCAAACTCATCTGCTTCAACAACTACGATCTCCTCTCCTTGCTGAATTAAATTACTTTGATAATTCTCTGCAATACCGCCCAAGAATGCCGTAACCGGTAAATCACACGAAGCCATAAAGTGTCCCAGCATCGCACTTGTGGTCGTCTTACCGTGTGTCCCGGCGACAGCCAAACAGTATTTTTGCTGTGTTAACCAACCTAAAACCTCTGCGCGCTTTTTAACCGAAAATCCTTCAGCTAAATAATAGTGATACGCACTGTGATTTTTTGGAACTGCCGGTGTATAAACCACCAGTGTCTTTTCTTTATTTTTAAATGCTGAAGGAACAACTTCAACAGAATCTTGAAACGAAATCTCAATTCCTAATTCAGTTAAGCCCTCAGTAATTGTTGAAGCTGTTTTATCGTAACCCGCAACCTGCTTTCCGGCCGCGTGGAAGTATCGAGCAAGCGCACTCATCCCGATACCGCCAATGCCGATAAAATAAAGATGTGATATGTTATCTAGATTATTCACGTTACTGCTTCAGTAATTTTTCTACTTCGTTTACGATTTGTTGCGTTGCCTGAGGCAATGCTATTTTCTTAAAATTGGTTCCCAAAACTTTTTGCCTGTCTTCATCTTCAATCAACTGCTTAAATGTTTCCTCAAAACAATCCTCCAACGCATTCTCTTTTAAAAGTATCGCCGCATCTTTCTCTACGATAGCTTCTGCATTTTTGGTCTGATGATCTTCTGCCACATTAGGTGACGGAATAAAAATCACCGGTTTCCCTACTAATGCCAACTCAGATACCGAACCCGCACCTGCTCTGCTGATAATGATATCTGCTGCAGCATACGCTAAATTCATCGTATCGATAAAAGGTAAAACCTGTACATGTTCGGTTTCACTATGATTTTTATATTCCTCAAAATACAATTGACCACTTTGCCAGACAACCTGTACGTTTTGATCTAAGATAAATTGCAACTCGTGGTCTATTAATTTATTTATCGCTCGGGCGCCCAAACTTCCACCTAGAATCAAAAGCGTTTTCTTTTGGGGTTTTAAAGCATATTTAGCCAAGCCTGCTTCACGGTTTTGATCGATAAATATCAAATCCTGACGCACCGGATTTCCGGTTTTTACAATTTTTTCCTGCGGAAAAAATTGCTGCATTCCATCATAAGCCACACAAATCTTCTGCACTTTTTTAGCCAAAAGCTTATTGGTTATCCCTGCAAAACTATTTTGCTCCTGAATCAATGTCGGCACGTTATATCGGGTCGCCATTTCCAGCAACGGACCACTGGCAAAACCACCGGTACCTATTACAACATCAGGCTTAAAACGCCGAATTATTTTAGCCGACTTAAACAAACTGCTAATCAATTTAAATGGAAACATCAGGTTTGACCAAGTCAACTTTCGTTGAATACCGGCAATCCAAAGCCCTTCAATTTTATAACCGGCATTGGGCACTTTTTCCATTTCCATACGATCTTGCGAACCCACAAAAAGAAATTCCGCTTGCGGATATTTTTCCTTCAGTGCATCTGCAATAGCTATCGCCGGGTAGATATGCCCCCCGGTTCCGCCGCCTGATAGTATGAATTTGTAGTTTTTCAAGTTCTGTTTTCTGTTTTCCGTTTTCCGTTTTCCGTTTTCCGTTTTCTAAAAGATATATTTCGTATTGCTACATCGCTTCGCTTAAAATATCAAGCGGATTCATCTCTTCTTCTTCCTTCGCTTTTACTTCTTCTCGTTTAACGCTTACACTCAACACAATCCCAATCGCTAAACAGGTCATCCAGATTGAAGTTCCTCCGCTACTCACCAACGGCAACGTCTGCCCAGTAACTGGAAACAGCTCGACAGCCACCGCCATATTGATCAATGCCTGAAAAATGATGGGCAAGCCAACACCTATGGCTGCCAATTTTCCAAAAACCGTAGTTGCTTTATTAGCGACAACGAGTATTCTAAACAACAAGAGCAAGTACATTAACAACAGCATCAACCCACCGATCAACCCCCATTCTTCCACGATTATTGCATAAATAAAATCTGAAGAGGATTGTGGTAAAAAATTCTTCTGAACACTCTTACCCGGACCCAATCCTGTTAAACCTCCTGTAGCGATTGCTATTTTTGCTTTTTCGATTTGGTAATCGCCTTCGCTATCCTCATCATCTGCAAAACTGTCTATACGACTCATCCAAGTATCTACTCGGTTAGGGAAAACTCCTGGAAATGCTTTTGCTGCAAGCACAAACAATGTAAGTGCCAGCAGACCGGTCGCAACGATAACCCCAATATATTTCAACGGATAACCTCCCATAAAAACCAGCGTCAATACCATTACAAAAATGATTGCTGTGGTTGAAAAATTGGCAGGAAGTATCAATCCCAGAATCAATGCTACAGGTACCCAAAGCGGAAGAATACTTTCCTTAAAGGTGATTACCTTATCTTTAATCTTTGTCAGGTAGCGCGCGATATAAATCATCAACACTACCGAAGCCAACGTAGAGGTCTGAAACGTGATTCCCACAAACGGAACCTTAATCCATCTACTAGCATTGGCTCCATCAATAGTCGTCCCTTGCGCCATCGTGATTAAAAGCAAAATGAACACAATAGGAATTCCTATTATAGACAAACCTTTAAAATAGTGTGCAGGTACTTTGTGCACCCCGTAGATAATCGCAAAGCCCAAAACCAAATGCATAAAATGACGTACCAAAAAAGGCAACGTGTCCCCATTACCGTATAAATAGGCAAGATTGCTACTTGCGCTAAATACCGGCAAAAACGAGAACAAAGCTAAAAAGGCAGTAATCGCCCAGATCGCCCGATCTCCTTTTAATGTGGTGAATATGTTTTTGGTTTTACTCAACGAATTACTGTTTACTGTTTACTGTTTATAAACTACGAACTGCTTCTTTGAACTGACGCCCACGATCTTCATAATTCTCAAAAAGATCAAAACTTGCACAAGCCGGTGATAACAAAACATTATCTCCTTTCCCGGTAAGTTTGTATGCGATTTTTACTGCTTCAGACATGGATTGGGTCTCGATAATCGTCTCTACCATTCCTGCAAAATGATGCATCAACTTAGCATTATCTACACCCAGGCAAATGATTGCTTTTACTTTTTCATTCACTAACGGAAACAAATCTTTATAGTCATTTCCTTTATCAACACCACCTACAATCCAAACTGTAGGAGCATTCATGCTATCTAACGCATAAAAAGTTGCGTTTACATTTGTAGCTTTAGAATCGTTGATGTAAGACACGTTATTAATCTTCAAGACCTGCTCTAAGCGGTGCTCAACACCCTGGAAGCCTTCTAAAGACTCTCTAATTGTAGTCTTACGAATACTAAGCAACTTAGAAGCTGTTGAGGCTGCCATCGCATTCTTAGTATTGTGAGCCCCTTTAATCGCCAAATTTTTTGTTGACATCGTCATCATTGTATCGTCAGTTATTATATTAATTTCTTCTTGAGCATAATACGCTCCTTTTTTTAGTTTTTTTGAAATTGAAAAAGGCATCAATTGCGACCGTACCGGATGCTTATCTAACCACGCTGTAATCACAGGATCGTCTAAATCGTAAATGAGATAATCTTCTTCGGTTTGATTTTCCGCTATGCGGAATTTTGACCGGATGTAATTTTCAAAATTGTACTCGTAGCGATCTAAGTGGTCTGGAGTGATATTGGTTAAAATCGCGATATGTGGCGCAAAAGTTTCTATACCGTCCAACTGAAAACTACTGATTTCTAACACGTAGTAATCCTGATCATCTAGTGCAACCCACTTTGCAAAACTGTCGCCTATATTACCTGCAGCTACGCTTTTTAAACCCGCTTGCTTCAGAATATGCGCAACCAGCATCGTCGTTGTCGTCTTACCATTGCTACCGGTAATTCCAACTAGTTTAGCTTTTGTATATCGCGCTGCAAATTCAATCTCAGAAATCACAGAAACTCCTGCTTCAACCAACTTTTTGATAAGCGGGGCTTTATCAGGAATTCCGGGGCTTTTCATCACCAGATCTGCATGGAGAATTTCAGCTTCAGTATGACCGCCATCTTCCCATTCAATTTCATAATCTTTAAGAACGTCGAGGTATTTGGGTTTTATCTTCCCGAAATCGGAAACAAAAACGTCAAATCCCTGCTTTTTACCTAAAATCGCGGTTCCTATTCCGCTCTCGCCACCACCCAAAATCACCAGCCGCTTCATCTATCTAACTTTTAGAGTGACAATAGTGATGATAGCCAGTAGAATACCTATAATCCAAAATCGGGTTACGATCTTACTTTCGTGAATCCCCTTTTTCTGATAGTGGTGATGCAAGGGCGACATTAAAAAAATACGTCTGCCTTCACCGCTTTTTGCTTTTGTATACTTAAACCAACTCACCTGCAGCATTACCGAAAGGGTTTCCATAAAGAAGATCCCGCAGAGAATAGGTATCAGTAATTCTTTACGAATCGCAATTGCAATTACCGCAATGATCCCACCTATGGTTAAACTCCCTGTATCTCCCATGAATATCTGTGCGGGATAGGTGTTGTACCATAAAAATCCTACCAGTGAACCAACAAATGCAGTTATAAATATTACCATCTCACCAGATCGCGGGATGTACATTACATCCAGATAATCACTAAATATTATGTTACCCGATACCCACGCAAAAATCCCGAGCGTCAACACTATAATCGCTGACGAACCCGCAGCTAAACCATCTATACCATCGGTTAGATTTGCTCCGTTTGAAACTGCCGTTACAATAAAAATTACGATAGGTATAAACAGTAACCAGGCATATTTCACATAATCATCACCGAGCCAACTCAACAAAATGCTGTAATCAACTTCATTATTTTTCACAAACGGTATGGTAGTGGTTAAGGCTTTGACTTCTCTTGAAAATTCTTGATTGTTTATACCTACAACTTGCTCTTGTTTAGCCGGCTTAGTTGCAACTTCTTCTTTCACTGTAATATCTGGGTGAAAAAACATAGTTGCCCCCACAATAATCCCAAGTCCTACCTGACCAAATATTTTAAACTTGCCCTGTAAACCTTCTTTATTCTTCTTTCTGATCTTTAAAAAGTCATCCATAAAGCCTATTGCTCCCATCCATAGTGTAGTCACAATAAGCAGAATCACATATATATTCTCGAGTCTGGCGAGTAAAAAAACCGGTATCAAGGTTGCCAGAATAATGATCAAACCACCCATAGTAGGCGTACCTGCTTTCTCCACCTGGCCCTCAAGCCCTAAGTCGCGTATAGATTCGCCCAACTGCTTCTTTTGCAGATATAAGATGATACGTTTTCCCCAAATGGTAGAAATCGCTAAAGACATCAAGATCGCAATCGCCGCCCTAAAAGTGATAAAGCTAAATAAGCTTGCACCGGGGAAGTTGTAGGTACGCTCTAAATATTCAAATAGGTAGTACAGCATCTAAGTTTTTGTTTTACGCCTCTGCGCTTTTGCCTTATTTATTTAGCTCAGTTAATAGTTCTTTTACAATCTTAAAATCATCAAAATCGGTACGCTCGCCTTTCACTTCCTGATAAGTCTCGTGGCCTTTACCGGCAATTAAAATGATATCATTTTCTGTTGCCATCTGGCAAGCGGTTTTTATCGCCTGCTTGCGCGAGGTAACAGAAAGGATCTTTTTATAATCTAAAGGCTCAACACCTTTTTCTATTTCTTCTATAATTGCTTCCGGATCTTCACTACGTGGATTGTCACTCGTAAAAATCACTTTGGTACTCAACGCGGCAGCGATTTTTCCCATTTTCGGACGTTTTGTACGATCTCTATCTCCTCCACAGCCCACAACTGTAATGAGTTCTTCGTTTTTTGTGCGAATGTCATTAATCGTCTCCAGCACATTTTTCAACGCGTCAGGAGTGTGTGCATAGTCAACAATCGCAGTTATCTTTTTTGAAGAAATTAAATACTGAAAGCGGCCGTTCACACTCGTCAATTCTGATAAATATTGAAGCGCTTCAAGTTGTGTTAAACCCAGAAGCTCTGCCGCAGCATAAATAGCCAAAACGTTATAAGCATTAAAGGAGCCTATAAGTTTCACCCAAACTTCCTGATCGTTCACCTTCAGCAACAAACCGGTAAGTTGATTTTCTAAAATTTGTGCCCGATAATCTGCAAAAGACTTTAAAGCATAAGTATACTTCTTAGCCTGCGTATTTTGTAACATCACCTGACCGTTACGGTCATCACCGTTAGTAAGTGCAAATGCCGTTTTAGGCAGGTTGTCAAAGAATGATTTTTTAACGTCTCTGTATTCCGCAAAAGTCTCGTGATAATCCAAGTGATCGTGACTCAGGTTGGTGAAAATTCCACCTTCAAAATGCAAACCTTCGGTACGCTTTTGGTGAATTCCGTGAGAACTCACTTCCATAAAACAATACTCCACTCCGGCTTCACTCATTCTTGCCAGATACTGATTAATCGTCAAAGAATCTGGTGTGGTATGCGTTGCCGGAAACTCGTCATCCCCTACTAAAATTTTAACTGTAGAAAGCAATCCCGCTTTAAAACCTGCCTTTGTAAAAAGTTGATGCAAAAGCGATGCAATAGTCGTCTTACCGTTAGTCCCTGTGATTCCCACCAGCTTCAAATTCTCTGAAGGATTCCCATAAAAATTAGAAGCCATCAAAGCCAAAGCCTGAGCTGTATCTGAAGTTTGAACGTAAGTAATCCCGTTTACAAACGCCGTTGGCATTTGCTCACAAATAATAGCAATCGCCCCTTGCTCTTCAGCTTTCTTTATATAATCATGACCGTCACTTTGCGTACCGCGAATCGCAACAAAAACATCATTCAATCCCACTTTTCGCGAATCAAAATGTATCGCATTTACCGGCACCCCAGGGTTACCCGTGACCGACTTGAGCGTTACTTTATACAATATGTCTTTTAATAAAATCACGACAGTTGTAAAATGATTTTTTGATTCTTATTTAATTTTTGACCCGCTTGTAAAGACTGAGTCTTCACCTTCCCATTTCCTTTAAATTCTACTTGAAGTCCTAAGTTCTCCAACAAGGAAACCGCATCCATCCCAGACATCCCTCTAACATTAGGAATTGTTTTTTCGGTTTTTTGAGCTTTTTCAAAATAGGTTTCAAAATCCTGCTCAACCTGTTCAGGATTAGTTTCAGCAAGTTTAACCTCATCAATTATTGGCGTATCACTATACACCTTTTGAGCAATTTTTTTAAATACCGGTCCTGCAACCACACCACCGTAATACCCAATCTTTTTGTTTGGCTTATGAATAACTACGATACACGAGTATTCTGGATTCTCTGCCGGAAAATAGCCCGCAAACGAAGCGATGTATTTCCCTTCTTCTTTCCAATATTCTGTTTGACAGGTTCCTGTTTTGCCTGCCATTGAAAAATGCTTTGAATAAATATTGTTTCCGGTGCCACGTTCCACCACGTGCTTCATCATATCCTGAACCTTATCAATAGTCGTCTGAGAACAAATCGCCGGATTGATCACTTCTTTTTCAAATTTTTCTATAGAAACATCCCACTTCTTAATCTCTTTAATAAAGCGAGGTTTTACCATCTCTCCATTATTAGCAATTGCATTGTAAAAAGTCAAGGTCTGTAAAGGCGTCAACGAAACTCCATATCCAAAAGCCATCCAAGGCAGTGTCGTACCATACCAGTTCGCATCACCCGGATACGGGAATTTTGGACTCCCTTCTCCCTTTATTTCTAAGCCCAACTTATCATTAAGCCCCATATTATAGAGTCGTTTCAAGAAACGCTTCGGATCATCTTTGTAGCCCTCGTTTATCATTTTGGCGAAAGCGGTATTTGAAGAAAGTTCAAAAGCACGAGCAGCTGAAATCTTACCATAACCACCCCAATGCGAATCGTAAACTGTACGGTTGTAAAAACGCACGCGGCCGTTTTCGGTATCTATTATATCTGTAGTATCAACTACACGATCTTCAAGCGCAGCCACCATCGCCATCAACTTAAAAGTCGAGCCCGGCTCAGCCGACTCGTAAACTGCGTAGTTTCGGTCTTCATAATAACCGCCATCTTCAGTTCTACCCAAATTAGAAATTGCCTTAACCTCTCCTGTTTTCGTATCCATCACCACCACACAACCGTGATCTGCTTCAAATTTCTCAAGAGATTCTAACAAAGCGTGATGCGCTATATCTTGAATATTCACATCTATTGTAGAAATCACATCGTAACCATCTTGCGGCTCCACAATATTATCGTCTCCTATAGGCTTCCACTGACCTTTAGCGATGCGCTGCTTTAAACGATGTCCTTCTTTCCCTCGTAAATACGGACCAAAAGCACCTTCTAAACCGGCTTCGCTATATCTGCCATATTCCGTTAATCTATCGTAACCTATGGTGCGCTCTGCAATTTTATCTAACGGATGCTCACGCACCGTACGTTGCTCTGTAATAATCCCACCTTTATAAGGACCTTTATTAAAGAGCGGCAATCTTTTAATTGCTAAATATTTTGAATAACCCAAATTGCGAGCAAGAAGCAAATAACGGTTTTTATTTACCCGGGCTTTACGCAAGACTTCCGTATAATGAGCGACCGGTTTGCCTAATTGTTCAGACAGCCCTTTGGCAAGCCCTTGAACATGCTCTTCAAAATCTGCCTGTTTTGGAGCCAAAGCATCAAATCGAACATCATATTTAGGTACCGAAGTTGCCAGCAAACTTCCATCACCCGCATAGAGATTTCCTCTATTTGCAGGAATAGTAAACATGCGCTCTGTGCGAGCTTCAGCAAGCTCTTTATATTTATCACCTTCTGCCAACTGAATGTTGCACAGTTTAAACGCAACAAACAGGGCGAAGAGAAACATACCTCCTGCCACTAAATACATCCGGTTCAATATGTTCTTTTCGCTGGTAGCCATTTTGAACTTAAGGTGTTTTTGTTACTTTAATCTTCTTGGGTGGAGTAAGGGAAGGCCCCAGCCCTTGTTGCGCAACTTGCTTGGTTACGACTGTTTCCATTTTGAGACGTCGCGCCTCCAGACGCGTATCTACAAACTCACTATGCAGCTCTTTAACCTCTGCATTTAATTGAGAAATCTGATGTACTTTTTTATCTGCACTGTGCGAACTCCCAATCATTATAATCGCCAAAAAAGACAAGAATAAAATCATACGCCAGTTCTTCATAGCGTCATCGCTAAAAAGAAACTTCCCTTTGAGTATGTTATAAATTCCTTCTTTCAAAACCTGTTATAATTTCTTTGCCACACGCAGCTTCGCACTGCGCGCTCTGTTATTCATTTTTATTTCTTCTTTACCAGGAACTATAAGTCCGCCTACCTTCTTAAACGGCACACTAAAATTCCCGAAAATATCTTTCTCCGGCTCTCCTTCAAAAAGACCGTTACGCATATAGCGCTTAACCAACCTATCTTCTAAAGAGTGATATGAGATCAAACTCAATCTTCCACCAGGCTTCAGCATCTCTTCGGTTTGTTGCAAAAACTCTTTCAACACCTCAAGCTCCTGATTCACTTCAATACGAATCGCCTGATAAATCTGAGCTAACAACTTATGCTCCCGATTAGATGGTAAAAAAGGTTTTAAAGCAACCTTTAAATCTTCCGTAGTCTCAATAGGACTTTCTTTACGCAAAGACACCAAGGTGCGGGCGATTTTAGGCGCGCTCCTCAATTCCCCATATTGCAACAAAACCCTGCTTAGATCCTCTTCAGCATACTCATTAACCACGTGATAAGCAGAAAGCTTATCTCCTTGATTCATTCGCATGTCTAGCTTCGCTTCAAATCGGGTCGAAAAACCACGCTCTGCAACATCAAACTGATGCGACGAAACCCCAAAATCTCCTAATATTCCGTCTACTTGCGCAGCGCCATAAAAACGCAAAAAGCGTTTCGCAAAGCGGAAATTTTCATTTATAAGTGTAAATCGAGGATCATCAATTTCATTTTCTAACGCATCCTTATCCTGATCAAAAGCAAACAACTTTCCATTTTCGCCAAGACGTTTTAAAATCTCTCTTGAGTGACCACCACCTCCAAAGGTGACATCCACATAGATACCATCTGACTTAACAGCCAAACCATCTACTGTTTCTTTTAATAATACCGGGTTATGATAATCCATCTGGCACGTCGTTTTGATCACCCATCACCTCCTCTGCAAGCGCTGCAAAGTCTCCGTCGTTATCACTCACTGCAACTTCATAAGCCACCAGATCCCAGATTTCAATTATATTTCCTCCCGAAGTCAAAACAATATCTTTTACTATTGAAGCAAAAGCAATCAAATCTTTTGGAATCAATAACCTTCCGGAAGCATCTGCTTCTATTAGCTTTACACCGGCGGTAAACCTGCGTATGAAATCAACATTTTTTTTATTGAAGCGATTGAGTCCATTTATTTTTTTCATCATCACCTCCCACTCAGACATTGGCCACAATTCCAGACAAGAATTAAAAACCGATCGCTTAACGACAAAACCCTCCTGCAACTCTTTTGCAAGCTGTTTTTTTAACGCAGACGGCATCATGAGCCTGCCTTTGGCGTCAACTTTACACTCGTATGTCCCTATTAGGCTGAGCACGAATACAGTAGGTTTTAGGTATTACAACTTCAAATATATAGAATTTATTACCACATTCTCCCACTTTCTACCACTTTGTTGATAAGTCTTACCACTTGTTGATTATTGAGAAAACCTTAACATTGAGTTAGTAGTCTGTCTTAAAACCTCTTGTTTACTTAGGTTGGCGAAAGCTTAACAGACTAAAGCATTTTTAGATTTTCAATTTGCTCTAAATGTCTATATTTGTGGCAAAGCCTCTTGCCTACCAATAATTATGAAGCACCAATTAAAAACCGAGGGAAAGTTCACCTACTTAGAAGTTGGCGAGGGAATCCCTATAGTTATACTTCACGGATTGATGGGTGGGCTGAGCAACTTTGATGCAGTTACAGACCATTTTTCGCAAAGCGGATATAAAATTGTAATTCCTGAACTGCCTCTTTATTCGATGCCGCTTATCAAAACCGGCGTAAAAACTTTTGCAAAATACCTTAACGATTTTATCAAATTGAAAGGCTTTAAAGAAGTCATTCTTTTAGGAAACTCTTTAGGCGGACATATTGCCTTGTATCACACCAAGCTTTATCCCGAAGTGATGAAAGCTTTAGTTATTACAGGAAGTTCTGGATTATACGAGAGCGCAATGGGTGAGAGTTACCCAAAACGCGGCGATTATGAGTACATCAAAAAGAAAGCGGAAGACGTTTTTTACGACCCTGCTGTTGCAACTAAAGAAATCGTAGACGAAGTTTACGAGACCGTAAACGACCGTAATAAACTCATCAAAACACTTGCAATTGCTAAGAGCGCTATACGTCACAATATGGCACAAGATCTTCCTACGATGAAAACTTCAACGTGTATCATTTGGGGTCGAAACGACAATGTAACTCCTCCTGAAGTAGCTGAAGATTTCAATAAACTTTTACCTGATTCTGATTTATTCTGGATTGACAAATGTGGCCACGCCGCTATGATGGAGCGCCCGCAAGAGTTTAACGAGATTCTTTCTGGCTGGCTCAAATCACGTAATATATAACACCTTATTGTTATGCATATTAAATCTGCAGAATTTCTAGTTAGCAATTCTAATGTGGCCAAGTGCCCAAAAAATAAAATGCCCGAATATGCTTTTATAGGGCGTTCTAACGTAGGAAAGTCTAGCTTGATCAATATGCTTACTGACCGCAAAAACCTAGCTAAAACTTCGGGAAGACCGGGAAAGACACAACTCATCAATCACTTTGTGATCAATCAAAGTTGGTACTTGGTAGATTTACCGGGTTACGGTTATGCCCGTGTTTCTAAAAAGGTAAAAAAGGAATTTCAGAAATTTATCACGCAGTATTTTGAAGAGCGCGAACAATTGGTTTCTGCATTTGTTCTTATAGATTGTCGTCATGAACCTCAACCTATTGACAAAGAGTTTATGGAGTATTTAGGTGAGAAACAAATTCCGTTTTCTATCATTTTCACCAAAACAGATAAACTGAAGCCAAAAGCTTTAGAGCGCAATATTGAAAATTATAAGCAAGAATTGCTGGCAGGAGCTTGGTTAGAAATGCCTAATTATTTTATAAGTAGTGCCTCTAACAGCACCGGGAAAGATGAAATTTTAAACTATATCGACCAGATTAACGAGCAACTTATTGAGGCTTAGTTTTTTGTGCTATTGCTGCTATCAAATCTTTTTCAGTTTCTAAACGATCAAAATCTAATCTAGTCAGAAGCAATTCAACTTGACCATTTTCTTCCCTTAGCACCACCGGAAACTCTAGCTTTTTATATTCAGAAGAAATATGCTTTGTAAGGAATTCATCTTTATGCAAGAATTCCATCTCTAGATTACTGTTTTCTCGGAAAGTTTTCCAAAGCGTTCGCTCGCTAGAGACTCCGTGTGTCAATTCGCAAAGTTTACAGCTATAACTAGCCGGACTCAAAACTTTATGCAAGCTATCGAGATAGGCATTAAATCTTCCGGAATGCGCGTTATAAACAAAAATTAATTTCATCACATTCCGAAAGATTTACTGAAGTAATATTATTTTTTCAACTCTAATTTTTCAGCAAAATAATCGCAAAAATCCATCATCGTTGCGGTCATTTTATCATCATCAGTAGCACGCTTAAACGTATTTGCCATGCTCACCAAGGTCTGGTGAAAGAAAACTTTCATCTCATCAACCGGCATATCTTTTGTCCACAGATCAATGCGAGCCGCTTCTTGTTTGTTGTGATCCCAAAGCGAAAGCATCAATGCTTTTGCAGGCTCGTGAGAAACACCACCGTCAGGAGCGTTCCACGATATTTTTTCAGGAACACGATTTTCATCTAATTCTATACTTAATTCAATTTCAGTTTTCATCAACTGTATGTTTATTTACGGGGTTTATAATTGGCTTGTTTAAAAATCTCATCGCTGCTTTTCTCTGGCAACATTTGCAAAGGTATGTTATTGCGCTGCATATAACTTTTTACAATCTGCCAGCCTATGTAGCGACCCAATCGCGGCGGACTGTCATTATCAAAAGACAAATAAAATTTTGAAAAAGGAGCCGGATTGATAAATCTGCTTAACAAGCTACGATCTGAATCAAAAAGCAACTCGTTTTCTACAAAATATTTCCAGATATCTACTTCGTTGGCAATTGCCCAGTCGTACTGATCTGGAGTATATCCTATTATTTCATTCTTATCTTTTAGCGTCAACAACTGCTCCATTATATAGAGTCGTTTTCCCTGATAAATCATTTCATCAAGAAACCTGCGATTATCTTTTCTTCTAACCCATTTAGACACAAAAACATCTGCGACATCAACATCAAACTGTTCTTTTCTAAAATTTTGCGTGTAAAATCGTTGTATTCCATCATAAAAATGATGCTCAGGACCTAAATAATTATCAAGACCAATAATCAATAAATTATCGGTAAGAATTACTGGTGTGCGATAAGCCACATCAGAAGTAATCGTGATCACCTCCGGAATTGAAGTTTTAGGGTAGTAATATTTAATATGCCGAAATAAGGTTTCTAAATCATTCTGTTCTTCATCAAAATTCGGAAAAGCTTCCCCAACCTCTTTATTCAATTCAAGCTGAATGGTGTCTTTTATCTTTTCAATCCAAAATTCACGGGTATATGTATCCGGAAAAAGAAACGGATACGCAGTGATTAGATCATCTAAGCCCGAAGAATCTACCGTAGCAAATTTCTGATCAAAACGGACAACTTTTAAATCTATAGGAATCTGAGAAATTTCTTCGGGTAATTTTGCTTCATCATTACAGCTGGACACTAAAAACGGAAGAAGCCCTAAAAAAAAGCTAAATACACGAACTAACCTCACTCTACTCACGATTAACTTTTTAAATTTTAGTAAATTCACGATCATAAAATTGCGCCGCAAAGGTAGTATTTACAAACTATAAATCCTGTTTCTTATGCAAACTGAAAAAGTAATCGATCACATTGTAACTTGGCTAAAAACTTATGCAACAAACGCAAATATCAAGGGTTTTGTTGTAGGAATTAGCGGCGGGATTGATAGCGCCGTGACATCTAGCTTATGTGCCAAAACCGGTTTACGCGTACTTTGTGTAGAAATGCCAATTCACCAACCAGAGAGCCACGTCACCCGTGCTCAAGATCATATCGCCCAACTTAAAAAACGTTTTGCCAATGTTTCTGACGTGCGTGTTGACCTAACTGAAACTTTTGAAACCTTTAAAGCGACTTTACCCGTTGCAGATGTAAATCCTACTTTAGAGCTGAGCCTCGCCAATACACGTGCAAGATTACGTATGAGTACGCTATACTACTTTGCCGGTTTACACGGATATCTAGTTGCTGGTACCGGAAATAAGGTCGAAGATTTTGGAGTAGGTTTTTATACTAAATATGGTGATGGCGGAGTAGATCTAAGCCCAATTGCAGATTTAATGAAAAGCGAAGTTTATGCTATTGCTAAAGAACTTGGCGTTCCTGAAAGCATACAAGTTGCTAAACCTACAGATGGCCTTTGGGGCGATGACCGCAGTGATGAAGATCAAATAGGAGCTACATACGACGAACTGGAATGGGCAATGCTTGAAGATGAAAAAGGTAAAAATGCCGCAGATTTTGAAGACCGTCAACAAAAAGTATTTACGATTTATAAAAGTTACAATAATGCAAACAAACACAAAATGAAACCGATTCCAGTTTGTGAAATACCGGCAGAATTCAAATAAAATGTTCGTTTAACCTTTATATTTATTGTTACAGCGAAAACCATTTGCAAATAACACAAATCGTGTTAATTTAGATAGCTAAAGATATTTAATCTCTATGATTACAATTACAATAGCAGACCACCATCCCATCGTAACAGATGGATTAACGCACCTATTAAAAGATATACAGCACGAGATTATAGATGTTGTTACAGATGGTGATCAGCTCATCCCATCTTTAGAAGAGCACGTGCCTGATCTTGTAATAATGGAGATAGACATGCCTAACCTTCAAGGACTTTCTGCCATTAAAGAATTACGCAGATTATTTGCCGGAATCAAAATAATGGTTTTCAGTACGCATCCTGAAGGAATGTATGCATTGAGCGCCATTAAAGCCGGAGCAATGGGCTATGTAGGCAAAACTGCAGATACCGATGTTGTTCTTAAAGCAATGCTACAAGTTGCCAGAGGCGGAATTTACCTCAACAACAATCTTGTTGAAATGCTTTCTAATTCTGATCCTTCTAAGAACAATTCGCTTGCTTATAAATACAAGAAACTTTCAACCCGGGAAACTGAAGTATTGAACTTACTTTCTTCCGGCAAGCGTAATAAAGATATTGCTGAAACTTTAGACATAAATGAAAAGACGGTAAGCACTTATAAAACGCGCTTACTTAAAAAACTAGATGCCAGTAGTCTTGCAGAATTGATTCAACAGGCACGTCTTTTACAAACTTCAGATCTTTAACGCATAAATGGCATAATCACCAGATTCCGTTTTTTTGCAATGAGAACCTCGAGCGTTTTATAATCCTTATACTCTTCCATAAATTCTTTAGCATTTTCAGGAAGCTCGCCAGATTTTAGCTGATCGCCAAATTCTGACATTTTACTCTGTATAAGAAAGTGACGTAGATTCAGAAGCGTCTGCACCGTTTCTAAACCTGAATTGTCTTTTAAAGATTTCACATAAATCTCATGCGTATCCCACTTATGCAGCGTGTGTCTTTCAGGCTCAAAAGCTATGGAAGATATTTTACCCATAATCTCAGGCTCAAGAGTCTGCCCAAGCTGATCTAATTTAATCTCGCCTTCTTCACGCGTTAAATGCTCGATCAAAACCGGATAAATATTCTGAAAATCTTGATTAGCAAATTCTACCTCATCCTCCTGAAGATCTAAATAGATTTTCTCATAAATAATGAGTTCACGCTTGATCTCTTTCTCAACGAGGTTTCCGTCCTCATCTTCTTCAATAATCAGATCTAAAAATTCAACAGGCTCTTTACCAAAAGTTATCAGTAGCTTAATGATGTTTTGTTCCAACTCATACTGCCTGCGAAACTTAACTTTCTCCTCATTTTTTAGCGCAACCATTTCTCCATTACCACCAGCTTTAGGCTTCTCCTTTTTTACAGCCTCCTTATTTCCTTTATTGCGTATTTGCGCCAGCGTATTAAAAAGAACATTTTCGGTGATATCCATAATACGAGCGCATTCTTGCACATAGATTTCACGCTTAATCACATCGGGGATTTTAGCTATACTTTCTACCATATCACGCACCAAACCGGCCTTTTTTACCGGATCACCTTGTGCTTCCTTCACCAGCAAAGAAGCTTTATACTGAATAAAATCTTTAGCGTTTTCTTTTAAGAAATCTTCAACTTCGGTTAACGTATGCTTTCGCGAAAAGCTGTCCGGATCTTCTCCTTCTGGAAAACTACACACTTTCACGTTCATCCCCTGCTCCAGAATCAAATCTATACCGCGTATCGAAGCGCGCTGTCCGGCCGCATCACCATCAAACAGAACCGTAATATTTGGAGTCAATCGATTTATTAAACGTATCTGCTCTGGCGTCAAAGCAGTTCCTGAAGAAGAAACAACATTCTCAATCCCCAGCTGATTCATCTGAATCACATCAGTATATCCTTCTACTAAAAAACAATTATCTTCTTTTGCTATTGACTGCTTGGCGTGATGAATACCGTAAAGCACTTTGGATTTATGATAGATATCGCTCTCTGGACTATTTAAATACTTTGCTGCTTTTTTCTCATTAGTTAGAATTCGCCCTCCAAAACCCAAAACTCTTCCGCTAAGTGATTGAATAGGAAACATCACACGACCTTTAAATCGGTCAAATTGCTTCTCTTCCTTTACGATTGAAAGTCCGGTTTTTTCTAAATATTCTAATTTATAGCCTTTACGAATTGCTTCTGAAGTGAATGCATCCCAAGTATCAGGAGAATATCCCAACTGGAACTTCCCTATGGTTTCTTCAGAAAAACCACGCTCTTTAAAATAAGTAAGTCCTATAGCTTTTCCTGGCTCACTATTCAGCAGTGTTTTATGAAAATAGTCTTTAGCAAACTCAGAAACCACATACATACTTTCCCGCTCATTCGCCTGCTCCTTCTGCTCGTCTGTCTGCTCGGTTTCTTCGACTTCTATATTGTACTTTTTTGCCAAATACTTTATAGCTTCAGGATACGTAAAATGCTCGTGTTCCATTAAAAAAGCAACTGCGTTCCCTCCTTTTCCACTTGAGAAATCTTTCCAAATTTGCTTTACAGGCGAAACCATAAAACTTGGCGAACGCTCATCTGTAAAAGGACTCAACCCTTTAAAGTTAGAACCCGATTTTTTCAACTGCACAAAATCCCCTATAACCTCCTCTACCCGAGCGGTTTCAAAAACAGTATCTATGGTGGTTTTAGAGATCAAATTATTGCTGTTTACTAAGTATTAAAAAGAATGTTTGCAAATTTACTACAATAAAAAAACCTGTACGAGATTAAGCGACAGGTCTTGAAAGTCTTTTTTCTTACTGATACAAAAAGCTCCTAATCCATATCAAAACGCAAGCCTACAGAAATGTTGCGCTGCGCTACCGGATTGTTTTTAAAGATGGTGTTCAAGTCATATTTCACATAAAGTGCCGTCCCACCAAAAGCAACGTAACCACTCAAACCGTATATAAAATTATTCGTATTAAAATTCTGCTTAAATTTATCTTTACGATCATCACCATTTTCTTCATATTTCAGTTTTTGAATAGTCAATAAATTGAAGCCGGCATAACCACCCAATCCTATTTTAAACTGATTTCTCGTTGAATACCTAAAATAGTTATCACCGGTGTGTTTTGTTGAAGGACCAAATTCAAAATGAACAGGAAAAACCAAATGATCCATTCTGAACTTTGACTTATCTAAATTTAAAGGGAAAGTCTCTAAAACCGTCTGATCACCTTGCTCAACCAAATACTGATTATCATCTAATTTCAACCCGTTAAACTGAAAACTAAACCCGTATTTTAAGCGAAGAAAATTAGAGTTTGTAAACACCCGGGTTTTCCAGGCAAGACCCAATTCAAAAAAGCGGCTGCCTCCTATTTTATAAGGTGAATCATTAAGAGATTGCCCTTCAATTAACGCATTATTAAAACCGATAGCCAGAACAAGATCTGAAGTTGTACGGCGGTCATAAATAACCTCTTTTTTATCATTACCCAACTGCAGCTTTTCTTTTCCTATAAAAATCCCAAAAACAGAGTCGTCTTCAAAATCGGCATCATTACGCTCCAGAAGATCAATTTTACTTTCTAGAATAGCCAGTTTATCCTCTATATTTCTGGCATGTTTTTTTGCAGCTTCTTTCTTCAAAACCGATGCCTCTTCTGCGGTTAGTTCGCCACTTTCCTGGCGTTTATTAATCGCGAGGACTTCAATTTTTAGCGCTTCTTTCTCATCAAGAACCACCTGTTCTTTCTGAGCTTGTAATTCTAAAACAGTCTCCTGCTTCTTAGTGGTTTGAGCACTTATTTTTACAGGCAATAAACTGATTCCGGCGATTAAAAGTAGTAGTAACGTTCTCATAATTTTTGATTTAGTTTCAGGATTTCGCTCTCCGCCCTGTTGGCAGAGAGCAATTTCCCAAAGATTGATGAATGAATGTTTGTTTTAATTATTGCGTGAAGCTACAGCTTCTCTGGCTTTTAGAAAGCCCTCTTTGAGCGCTTCAAAAATGCGGTCTCTAAAAGAGGGATCCAGCTCTTCTTCAACCTCATACAGCAATGCTTCTGCACTTACTGTATTACGCTCCTTATCAAATACTTTTTCTGAAATTATATCACGCTGCGCATCCCGCAAAAGTTTATCTATTTCTGCATCAGAATAGGCAACTCCCGTGTTTTGCTGCTCTTGTACTTTTGTAATCAAAGCATCTACTTCTGCATCTATTTTTTGCTGTACAGGAGCTTCTAAAGTTTCTTTCTTTTGTGAAGTTTCAACTGCAGCAATTGCTTCTTTTTGTTTAGCAGAAATCTCAACTTTTGGACGGCTTTCTTTTTCTGTTGGCTTTTCTTGAACAAGTACTATTTCTTCTCTAACGGACTCCTTATCAACAAGCTCATTTTGTTGCTGCTCTACCGGAGTCGTTCTTTCGGTTTCAATTTTTTCTACCGGAGTTTCTACAACTTGAATATGCTGATTCTCATTTATACTGAAAAAGAATTTTCCGCTTATAATTAAAACTCCTATAAAACTCGCTGCGAGTAAAAGCCAGCCGTAGTTCTTTTTACTTTTCCGCTTTGCGGAAGTATCAAGACCTTGTTCTATGCGCTCCCAAGCATCAGACGATGGCTTAATCTCTCGCTGCTCCAGCCGCTCACGCATATTTTCTTCAAATTTTATCGGCGCCATATCTATACGTATTTAATTGACTTAACTTTTGTTGAAGCAGCTTTCTGGCTTTAAACAGTTGGCTTTTTGAAGTACTCTCTGCGATGTCTAGTATCTTTGCAATTTCCTGATGCTTGTATCCTTCTATGGCATACATCACAAAAACGGCTCTATACCCTTCTGGCAACTGATCTATTAAAAGTTGAATATGCTCAACCTCCAGATCGCTATCCTGCGGATTGTAAGTAGGATCATCTCCCTGATTTTCATAATCTGTAAAAATCATTTTTTGCTCTTTACGCAGGTACGAAATAGACTCGTTTACCATAATACGGCGCACCCAACCTTCAAAACTACCTTCGTCTCTAAAGCGATCCAGATTTTTAAACACCTTTAAAAACCCGTTACACATTGCTTCTTCAGCTTGCATGATGTCTTTTAAATACCTTCTGCAAACACTTAACATTTTAGGTGAATGTAACTCATACAATCTTCGCTGCGCTTCCCGGTTTCCCTTTGCCGCCCTTTTAATAAGCTGTTTTTCGTTATTGAAGAATGTAATGACTTTCACAAAACCTGTTTTAAGCTGCTTTTATATGTATAGAGACGCAGCATTTTTTAAAATGGTTGCCTGGAAGAAAAATACTTTTGAAATAAAATTATAATTTACTGAATTTCAGCATTTTAATAATCTATTTTTTTCGTTCAATTACATAGTTTACCATCAAAATCAAAGCATCTTTATACTTAGACTCCGGATATTTATTGAGTAATTGTAGCGCTTCTTGCTGTAATGCTTTCATTTTAGTCACGGCATAATCCAATCCACCGGACTCTTTCACATAAGCGATTACTTCGTTTACGCGCTTTTTATCTTTATTATGATTCTTAACCGAATTTATAAGCCACTTGCGTTGTTGCTTATTACTGTTATTTACGGCGTAGATCAGCGGCAAGGTCATTTTTTGCTCTTTGATATCAATACCGGTAGGCTTTCCTATTTTTTGAGTTCCGTAGTCAAAAAGATCATCTTTAATCTGAAAAGCGAGACCTATAAGTTCGCCAAATTTACGCATCGTCTCGATATCCTTTTTACCAGCGTGAACCGCACAAGCGCCCATAGCACAACAGGCAGCGATAAGTGTCGCCGTTTTTTGCCGAATAATCTCAAAATAAATTTCTTCGGTAATATCAAGATTTCGGGCTTTTTCAATCTGTAATAATTCGCCCTCGCTCATCTCGCGTACAGCAACTGAAATGATCTGAAGCAAATCAAAATCACCATTATCTATAGAAAGCAAAAGACCTTTCGACAATAAAAAATCACCCACGAGTACGGCGATTTTATTTTTCCAAAGAGCATTAAGACTGAAGAATCCGCGCCTGCGGTAACTGTCATCTACCACATCATCGTGAACCAGCGTGGCGGTATGTATCAACTCTATTACAGATGCACCGCGATAAGTACGATCGTTAAGGCGCTCATCTCCCAGCATTTTTGCAACGAGAAAGACAAACATAGGTCGCATCTGCTTCCCTTTGCGGTTCACTATGTAATGCGTAATGCGATTGAGTAGCGGAACTTTAGATTTCATTGAAAGCGAAAACTTTTGCTCAAAGAGTTCCATCTCGTGAGCAATAGGCTGCTTAATTTGTTCGGCTACTTTCAATGTTCTGAGTAATTCGTTTTTATAATTTTCAGGCTTCTTTGTTAGCAAGTTGCCCGCAAGCGGCATCAATATCTTTTCCGCGAGAGCGACGCACGGTAACCGTGATACCTCTATCTTCAAGCTTTGCTACATACCTGTTTATCGCCTCAGGATCTGCCTGTTGAAACTGGCCGTCATCAATAGGATTGTATTCAATCAAATTCACCTTACTCGGCACTGCCAGGCAAAAATCTATTAACGCTTCAATATCTTTATCCTGATCATTTATACCACGCCAAACTACGTATTCGTAGGTAATGCGCTTTTTAGTTTTGATATACCAGTACTGCAATGCATCTTTTAACTCCTGAAGCGGCATCTGCTCATTAAACGGCATAATATCGGTACGAACATCATCTAAAGCTGAGTGTAAAGAAACCGCCAGATTGAATTTGACTTCATCATCGGCCATTTTCTTTATAATCTTAGGAACACCAGAAGTTGAGACCGTAATACGCCTGGGAGACATCCCCAGACCTTCAGGATCTGTGATTTTCTCAATAGACTTAACCACGTTATTGTAATTCATCAACGGCTCTCCCATCCCCATAAAAACGATGTTAGAAAGCGGCCTGTTGTGATATAAACGGCTTTGCTGATCTATCGCTACAACCTGATCAAAGATTTCATCAGGGTTAAGATTACGCATACGCTTTAAACGAGCGGTTGCACAAAACTTACAATTGAGACTGCATCCCACCTGTGAAGAAACACAAGCTGTGGTCCTTGAAGAAGTAGGAATCAAAACAGATTCTACAATAAGACCATCATGCAATTTTACTGCATTTTTAATCGTACCGTCAGTACTACGCTGCATCTGATCAACCTTGATGTGATTGATCACAAAGTGCTCATCCAGAAAGGTTCGGGTTTCTTTAGAGAGATTAGTCATATCTTCAAAAACGTGCGCGCCTTTGTTCCATAACCATTCATAAACCTGATTCCCACGAAAAGCCTTTTCGCCTTGAGCGACAAAGTAATCTCGCAACTCATCACGTGTAAGTGCCCGTATGTCTTTTTTAGTTTTTATCACGCTGCAAAGATACCAATTAGCAGCGTGTTAGCTATAACAGGTTTCCTAACTTTTAAGCATAAAAAATCCCCGATAAAATTAACCGGGGATTTTTTATAAGAATAGCTCTTTTAGATTAGATGATTAACATCGCATCACCGTAGCTATAGAATTTATATTTCTCCTTCACTGCTTCTTCATAAGCCTCTTTCATAAACTCGTGACCTGCAAAAGCAGATACCATCATCATCAACGTTGACTTAGGTGTATGAAAGTTTGTAATCATACAATTGGCAATACTGAAATCGTAAGGAGGAAAAATAAACTTATTGGTCCATCCACTGAATTCATTAAGCGTGTGATTAGAACTTACCGAACTTTCTAGCGCACGCATTACCGTAGTACCTACTGCACAAATTCTTCGGTTTTCACTAATTGCATTATTAATAGTAGCAGTCGCCGGAGCGTGTATGTATGCCTCTTCACTATCCATTTTATGCTTAGAAAGATCTTCTACCTCAACCGGACTAAAAGTACCCAGACCAACGTGGAGAGTTACCTCTGCAAAATTAAGCCCTTTGATTTCCAAACGTTTTAGCAAGTGCTTACTAAAGTGTAGACCTGCAGTAGGAGCAGCAACTGCGCCTTCTTCTTTTGCAAAAATCGTTTGGTAACGCTCTGCATCTTCCGGCTCTACTTCTCTTTTGATGTATTTAGGAAGTGGCGTTTCACCGAGTTCTGTCAATTTATTTCTAAATTCTTCATAAGACCCGTCGTATAAGAAACGTAATGTTCTACCACGAGAAGTTGTGTTATCTATAACCTCAGCGACCAAGCTCTCATCATCACCAAAATACAATTTATTACCAATACGTATTTTACGAGCAGGATCTACAAGAACATCCCAAAGACGCGTTTCTGAATTCAATTCCCTTAATAAGAAAACTTCAATACGCGCTCCGGTTTTTTCTTTGTTACCATAAAGACGTGCCGGAAAAACTTTAGTGTTATTCAACACCATCACATCATCTGCATCAAAGTAATCGATAATATCTTTAAATAGCTTGTGCTCGATGGTTTGTGTTTTGCGGTTAAGAACCATCAATCTGGCTTCATCCCGATTCTCTGCAGGGTATTCAGCAAGAAGCTCTTTTGGCAAATCAAAGTTAAAATGTGAAAGTTTCATTCCCATGGGACGTCTGTTTTTAGGTATTTAAAATAGCGTGCAAATATACAACCTCAAGGTAGGGGTTGTCAAGTAAAACGCCGTTTAATTTGCAAAGCCGCTACCACACTTAGAAACAGCGTGATTCTTGAGCTCATATTAGCACTTTTGACCAGAAATAAACACTTGAAAATGAACTAAACCTCTTTAATCTTAAACCCCAGAGCCTCAAAATCATTCCAAAAATCAGGATATGATTTGTTTACCACTTCTGCATCTTCAAAAAGAATAGGTGCCCGCAAAGCGAAAGGTGCAAAAGCCATTGCCATACGATGATCTTGATACGTTTTTATAGCAATATCTGACTGAAAATTAGTCGATCCTTCTAAATGCAAACTTTTATCTGTAACTGAAATATGTGCCCCCAGTTTAGACAACTCTGCTTTTAAGGCTTCTAAACGATCTGTTTCTTTAATCTTCAAAGTATGTAAGCCGGTAAGGTCACAAGCTACTCCAATCCCATAACACGTAACCGCGATTGTCTGTGCGATATCCGGGCTGTTTGCTAAATCAAATTCTACGCGCTGTGGTTTTGGCTTGTCTTCTTTCTCTAGTAAAACCGCATTTTCTAAAAAGGTTGTCTTAACTCCCAGCTTGGTGTATAACGCTGCTAATACAGAATCTCCTTGTAAGCTGTTTTCCTTATAGCTTGATATCTTCAGCTTTGCTGTATCACACAATGCTGCGAGACTGTAAAAATAAGAAGCACTACTCCAGTCTGACTCCACAGTCATCTCTGAGACTGTAATCTTTCGGGCAGGAGCAATTTTTATCAATTGACCTTCAAAGCTGCTTTCTATTCCCAATTGCGTCAATAACGAACGCGTCATTTCGATATAAGGCACCGAAGTAATCTGACCCAAAAGTTCAATTTCTAAACCATTAGGCATAGAAGCTCCTACCATCATCAACGCAGAAATATACTGACTGCTAACATTAGCGGCTAGCGACACTTTATTTTTCTCCAGTTTTTTTCCTTTGATGAGAAGCGGAGCAAAACCTTCATTTTTTAAACATGTAATATCTGCTCCCAGATCGCGCAACGCGTCAACTAGTAATTTTATAGGACGCTCCTGCATACGAGAGCTCCCAGTAAGTATGGTTTCACGACCTTCAAAAGCAGCAAAATATGCAGTTAAAAAGCGCATTGCTGTACCGGCATGATGTATATCTACGGTCTTTTCTTTTGACGCTAATGCTTTTTGCATCACCTCGCTATCATTACTGTTAGAAAGGTTTTTTATTTTAAAATTTCCAAAAAGTGCCTGAAGCAATAGTAGTCTGTTGCTTTCACTTTTTGAACCCGTAATCTTAATATCACCAGAAAGGTTTGGTTCTTTTTGTTCTAATCGTAGTATCAAAATAGTAGCTTATAGGTAGAAAAGGTTATTGAAGTTTGTTGTTGTTGTGGTGACGATCGTGATCACGCTTGGTCTTTAAATCTAGCTTTTTATCAAAAGCCTCCTGAAGATCAATTCCGGTTTGATTGGCAAGGCATAAAACTACAAACAGTACATCTGCCAATTCCTCGCCAAGATCTTTATTTTTATCGCTTTCTTTTTCGCTTTGCTCCCCATATCTGCGCGCAATTATACGCGCAACCTCACCTACTTCTTCGGTAAGCTGCGCCATATTGGTAAGTTCGTTAAAGTAACGAACGCCATGTTCCTTTATCCAATGATCAACAGCTTGCTGTGCATTATCAATTTTCATAAACCTTAATCTTTGCTGAAGTGCTAAATTAAGGTAAAGCAGAAAATCTAGGTCGCGATTATGCTAAAAAAGGAAAGTTGTCTTTAAAAATTAAATACTTTTTTTAAGAATCACTTTTTCGTTCTCCTTTTCGATACGCATTTTGAAGAAATCTTTTAAACTCTGATAATAATCTGCATGTATAAAAGTACTTTTAAGACTGAAACGTGTCATAACCTGTATCGAGTTATTCTGCTCATGAATCGTATACAGAAAACTCCCCATATCATCCGGTAGCGCAATTTTTATAGCTTCAGGAAGTGAAGTCACGGCATATCCCGCAGGTAGCTCTATTGTGATATTAATGTTATGCGTAAACGGAAAATCAAAATCTACAGGTGAGATTCGCTCATCTGACTTAAATGGCGACTCCCTTTCTCTAAAGAATAGCAACGGATTTAAAAAAATCTGCCCCGGAACTTGATCTACAGCCTGATCAATTTTAAACTGAAATGATTCTACAACAGGTTTTTCGAGTTCGTTTAAATCTTTTAATTGATGGGATTTCATCTCATCTACACCAAAATAATCCAACCGTTTTTCACCCCAGTCTTGCAGATCTTTATCCCCTACACTATGTCGTATTTCAAGAGCTTCTAGACTAGAAAAACGTTGACTGAGTTCTCCCTCTAGACTTCCATCTTCATTTAAAACAGCTTTCACATACCTATCTGTTTGAGGTCTTATGGTTTCAAAAAGATCGATCTCCTGAGAAACTCCTTTCTTGTTAACCATTCTTCCTTTCCAATTGTAAACGCGCGTTGGCAAAATATTAGGAGCACTCCACTTGTCTGTAGCATCTAGCAAAATAGTCTGCATCCCAGAACGAATACCTGCTACAACATAATTGTAACCTTCTAGAGTAGGAAAAAGAGGTATCCCAAAACGTTTAGTACCTACCAGGACCGGATTGGCCTGAACCCCACACTCCCTCAAAAGCGCGGTAAGCAGTAAATTTATTTCTGAAACATTACCGCTTCCTTTTTTATAGGCTTTATCTATACCTTCATCTGTGTATTTTCCATAATCTCCATTCCAAGAAACTTTAGATTTAACAAACCGCAAAGCTGCTTTTATCTGAGTTTCTTGAGTTTTATTTGCTGTTAAAATTTCTTCAGCAGCAGCTTTGAGAAAATGGGTTTTATTCAACTCTCCACCAAAATCATCGTGTTTAAAAATGGTGCGAGCCACTTCTTCCCAAGTTGTAGAATACTCCCTTTTATTGTCGTTAAAATCAGTTGAGATCAATTCATATATAACGCTACGACGATAATTATCAGGATTTGCTACAAACACTTCTCGCTTAAGCGCCGGAACATTGTGTTGTTCATACTCAGCAACAAGTTCTTGATAATTAAAATAGTTACTGTGATTAAAACCACCATCTACCGTTACACCTCCTTGTTCTACAGATTCTTTTGGCTTTATATCAAAATAGCCTTTTTTAACTCTGCGAAACTGAAACATCCCAGGAGTTCTGATTCTTGCATAATAGTTAATTACTGGTATATCTTCTTGAATAATAAGATCATCTACTTTATAAAATGGCGAAACCATTTTATAGCTCCATTCTACAACACTCCCTACCTGAACGGCCGGCATTGTAAAGGCTGTCTGATCCCAACGTTCTGATCTTTCAGTTTTAAAAATTGCTTTCTTATCAAGATTGCTTTCTTTTATTTTACCTGAATTGAAATTATACGTGATTCCTTTAATGTCATCGACTAATTCCTTGTCAGAATCGTTTTTATACAGCCCTATTTTTTTTGTTGCATATTCTAGACCTTCTTTAGTAAGTATTTTAATCCGTTCTGTGACTTCCGTTACAATAATCCACCCATCGTGAGAGTTATAATCAAAATAAGTCTCCCTTACTTTATTGAGGTATGCTGCCGGCGCTGCCGAATCTTTCGCATAAAAATCTAAAGTAAGTTCTGCTTCTGATACCTTTTCTAATTTAAAATCTTGTGCATTTAAAACAATACTACTAAACAAACATATTAGTACACAAAGAACTGATTGGCTTACTGATTTCACGATGTATTTTAAATTTTAGATAAAACTATTTTTTCGCTTTCCTTAGAGACAATCATTTCATAGAACTTCTTCAAATCGAGATACAATTCTGCAGGAATTATTGAGCTATTCAAAGAAAACTCTGTTGAAATATTAATGCCGCCAGTTACTTCGGAAATTAAATATTTAAAAGATCCCAAATTATCAACCATACGCATAACTCCATTTTCGGGCAAGCTCTCCACGCTATAACCTTCTGGAATTTTAATTTTTAGAATATATCTGTCTTTCCAAGGGTATCTGAAGTCTATTGGATGGTTACGTTCTTCTGACTTAAATGGATTTTCTGTTTGCGTCAAATAAAATAAAGGAGAAACATAAAGCTTACCCGCTACCTCTTCCACACCCCCATTAAGCATTTCAAATTCATAAGAGACTTCAACAGGCTCGTAGACATTATCAATATTTCTCAACTCAAAATCATTGATTTCTACCCCTCCATGAATTTCTTCTAATTCTTCTAAATGTTCCTGTTCTGTTTTCCCTTTAAATTTTCTCCTATACGACAATCCATAATGCCCGGTATACCTACTCTTTGCTGAGCCCGTTGTCAGTAGATCTTCCCCTATTTCAAAATTCACCATTGTACTTTCAGTGGCGTGACTTGTAGGGTATAAACTAACCCATTCTGAACTCCCATCTTTACGAATTAATCTTCCTTGCCAGTTGAGCAGCCCTTCCTCTAAAAGATTTACTGCTCCCAACTTATTAGTAGCATCCATCAGCACTATTTTACCATCTAACCCAACTCCGGCAATAACATGGTTAAAGCCATCACGAGTAGGAAAAACCGGAATTCCGTTATCTCTTGTACTTAATATTACCGGATTTGCATCAAGACCCGCATATTGCAACATACTCACCAACAATAAATTTATATCTGCACTATTACCTGATCCTGTTTTATAAGCCTCTTTAACACCCTCATCAGCATAAATACCTAAAAAGTTATTCCAACTCATACGCTGTTTCACATATTCAAAAATACGTACCACTTTCTCTTCTGAAGAACCAGCTCCTTCTAAAACAGCATTTATGTCGTCATCAAAAAAACGTTGATTTTTTAATTGTCCCCCAAAATTATCTGAATCATAAATGGTTTTAGATACAGCGTCCCAACTGCTTGTAATTGTTTCAAAAGGCTCGCCGGGATAATGCGTATAGGAAAGTTCAAAACTTATAGCAGAACGGTAATTATCTATATTAGAAGAAAAAACCTCTTCTTTTAAAGCTGGAACATTGCTCGCTTCAATAGTATTTCCTTTACGCTGAAAATCTATAGTCCTGTTTTGAATTGATCCTCTTTCACCAGTTCTAAGCGAACCACCACTTGAAATTCCTGGTCTTACTGTATAAATAACTTTATCTGCAGTTGTGGTCTCATTTACATCAAGAGGTAAAAGACCTTTTCTGTGCATTTGATAGATCAACCACTCAGGACTTGTAAATGTTATTCTCGCAACATTTAAAGGAATTTCCTCTTGTAGCTTCACCTCATCTATAGTTGAGATAAATGGAGACATAACTTCATACTTAAATTCTAATACACAGCCTTTTTGCAAGTTGGGCAGCGTGAATTTTTCTATATTAAAATATTTATTACGCTCTTCAGAAAAAATACCGTCCTTACGCATCTTAGTTTCCGCTATATCTGATCCTTCAATTGTGTAGGTAACACCCTTCAAACCACTTATACTTTCTTCACTTGAAGAACCTTGATATAGCAAAACTTGTTGCGTAGCCCAGTCAAAACCATCTGAATTATAAATTTTAATACGCTCATAAACTTCAGTTTTGAGCACAAAACCACTACTTTGTGAATAATCGATATGTGAAGATTGCTCCCTGTATAAAATCGCAGCATCTGCTTCAGGATCCTCAGGATGAAACTCTTCTTGCAATTCTTCTAAAGAAACTTTACCAAATCTAAAATCTTGAGCAAAGCAAATTGAACTCACTAAGAAAAGTGCGATACATGTAATTTTATGCATAAGCTTATATTTTTTCAATTAACAGTTTTTGATTGTCGTGCTTTACAATCTTTTTATACAAATCCCGGTACTTTTCGTAAGCTTCCACACCGAAATCACCTTCCTTAAATTTTAAAATACGCTTACAAATTAGCTTATCATCTTTAAGCTCATATGACACTTGATAGTCACCAAATTCTTCAGTATACTCAACAGCCTCGGGTAATGCATTTACTGCATAACCTTCAGGGATTGTAATTTGAATACTTTGCTCTTCTATGGTTCCGCGTAGATTTATAAACCCGGTTTTTCTATCTCTATATCTTGGCGGAATTGCATTTCGCGAAAGCGCAAAAGGATTTGCTCTGATTAGCATATCATCACTTATTGAAGTTGCATAACTGGTTACTTTGCAATTCAAATTTTCATCGTAAATAACATCAAGCTTATTGTTATTAAGCTCAATATCTGAGACAGAAAGACTATTGATACCGCTCCAAGTCTCGTAGTAATAATCACTCAATTCTTTATCATCTTTATGACCTAGATTCATCCGGTCTGAATAAAATATACCTTTCGCTTCTCGAACAATTTCGCCCGAAAGATTACCAGTCTCGTCTAAAACCAGCTTCGCCTGAAGTAGATCTGTATTATCTTCTTGATTATATTTTGTTGTCTTTACAATCTTGCCGCCCTCTTCTGTAAGCAAAAGAACTTTTCTATCATCTGTAAATCTACCCATATATCCAAAAGGAGTTTCCTGACTGGTACATTCTAAAAACTTGACTTCATCTCCCAGCTGAACACCTAAAATAGCGTGATTGCCTTGCATGGCTACCACATCGGTTTCTAAAGATTCTTTACCGCGATCTCCATACAAAATAGTGTAGTATGATTTAACCCCAACCGCACTTAAAAGATTTTGGGTATAATTACTAAGTGCTTTACAATCGCCATAATTCAGTCGCTGCACATCTGAAGCTAACATAGGCTTCCACCCACCAATCTCTACTTGCACACTTATATACCGAACCTTGTCCTGAACAAATTGATAAACTATTCTGGCTTTTGCTTCGTCATCAGATAAACCTTTGGTCAGCTTTTGAATTTCAGCAATGGCAGTAGCCTCAAGATCTTGAGTATCTTTCACCAGTTCGTCATTCATCCATTTACCAAAATCTTTCCAATTACCCGCAATACCAGGAACTCCGGCTAGATAGAATTTATCGAAAAAGCATTTCACACGAGGTACGCGTTGTTCCAGCCCTTTTGATTTATATTCAAAAGTAACGGGCTCCAGATTTCTCGCTATCCAAGTTGTTCTTCCGGAAGTTTCTTCTTTAGTAATGCCAAATTCTTCCAGATTGGTTTCCTTTACCCGCAAGGTATCTTCGGGGTTGTGAATGATGGTAAACTTAGAATATTCCGTTCCGCTGGCGTATCGTGAAACCGGCATCCATGGCCATAAAAAAGCAGTTGTTTCACTAAGCGTTTCTGAATTAAACTGAATGGTGAACGGATACGAAGTAGGTGTGTAATCCAGATAAAGAACTCTGCTATCAGCGTATAAAGTCCCGCCGGAAACTGCGCTGACATCTTTAAAATCACGTTTTTTGATTTTGTCTTTTTCTACTCCAGTAAGGGTATAGATAATTGCTTGGATGTCTAAAACCTTAGTATTGTTATCATACCCGGCGTAGGCTTTTACATCAGACAAACCGGATTTATTATAAACCGTTACTAGTCTTGAGATTGTGGTTCTCAATTTTCCTTCATCAGAAAGATCTAAGGTGATTTCTTCGTGACGCAAAACACTATCTGCACCATCAGCAAGCTCAGGATCTACTGTAAGTGCAGCGAGCTCCAGTTGTTGACTATAAGTTAGTAAGGGGATAACAAATAGCAGAAATACTAATTTTCTTGCCATATAAAAATTAAAATAGCAAGATAATAAAATCTTAATATTTTCCTAAATCATTCTTTGTTTTTAGAATCAATCGTGATGGTAACAGGTCCATCATTCACTAAAGAAACCTTCATATCAGCACCAAAAACACCAGTCTTAACTTGCTTTTTAAGTTTTTGAGAAAGTGTTCCTATAAATTTTTCATAAAGCGGAATTGCCACATCTGGCTTAGCTGCTTTTAAAAACGAAGGTCGATTGCCTTTTTTTGTAGAAGCATGTAACGTAAACTGACTAATCAAAAGAACCTCTCCATTTTGATCTAAAATGCTTTCATTCATCAAACCTTCTGCATCGCTAAAAACCCGTAAACCACAAATTTTTGAAGCTAGCCATGCTATATCTTCTTCAGTATCTTCAGCTTCTATACCCAATAAGATCATAAAACCACGACCAATTTTGCCTTTTATAACATTTTCAATCGTGACGGAAGCTTCGCTCACCAGCTGAATAACTACTCGCATAAAAAATCAATTAAGGTTGTTGATCGTAAACATTTCTTCGGTAATTCTCCTCGTCTCCTTCAATAATCTGTTTATAACTCTGATATCTGGACCAGTACAATTCATCGTTTTCCAACGCATCTTTAACCGCACACTTAGGCTCTTCAAGATGTAGACAATTATTGAATTTACATTGGTCTTTCAATGCAAAAAACTCAGGAAAATAACTACCCAGCTCTTCTTTTTCGATATCAACAACACCAAAACCTTTAATCCCAGGTGTATCTATAATACGCGCATCAAAACTGAGGTCAAACATCTCTGCAAAAGTCGTGGTGTGCTGTCCCTGCATATGCTGATCGCTAATCGCTTTTGTCTTTAAGTCCAGAGTAGATTCTATTGCGTTTACCAGCGTAGATTTTCCAACACCACTATGTCCCGAAAACATACTGGTCTTCCCTAGCATCAAATCTTTTACCTGATCAACATTTTTACCGGTTTTTGCCGAAACACCAATACAGGTATAACCAATTTCTCGATACATTTCCGCAAGATATTTGACTTCACCAAACTCTTCTTCACTCAACGTATCTACTTTATTAAAAAGCAAAATAGCTTCGATGTGATAAGCCTCGCAAGTAACCAAAAAACGATCTATGAATGCGGGAAAAGTGGGTGGATTGTTTAATGTAATAACCAGAAAACAGCGATCTATATTAGCAGCAATGATATGCGTTTGCTTGGATAAATTTACAGATTTACGAATGATATAATTATCACGCGGCTCAATATCTTTTATTACTCCGGTGACTGTATCGCTCGTCTGCTCCAACTCAAAAATAACACGATCGCCCACAGCTACAGGATTAGTACTTTTAATACCCTGTATTCTAAAGCGCCCTTTAATTCGGCAATCGTAAAATTTGCCTGATTCACTTTTAACGCTATACCAGCTTCCGGTTGATTTGTAAACAGTTCCTTTCAAAAAATATTTTTACTAATTTAGATTGTAAAACTACTTTATTTTAGAGTAATCTTAATCTTTAACCTACAAAATCAGTCTTATGAAGATTTCTACTCGTTTCTTTTTATTTCTAATGCTGGTAAGCGCCCCTGTTTTTTCACAAGTAATGGAATACCAAACCGTCACTGTAATTGAGTCTATCATACCTAATGGAATAGGTAGATCACGCATGATCTCTACTTTAGAAAGCAGGGATTATAAAGAGTTTACCTCAACCCGTTCTGAAGAAGATGACTCCCGCAATACATCTGACCGTGGCTCAATAAGGCTTAAAAACTTTGAAGAAACCAAGTTGCTCAATTTTTTTAATATTGGAGGAATTCGTTTTCAAAACATCGCAGCTAATGATGCAGTTGTGACTTCTAAAATTAATGAAATGGCCGAAGAAGGATGGGAACTCGCTTTTGTAAACAGCGGTGTTGAAAGTTATGGTGGTGATGGAGACGATAACGGTATTTACGTTACCCGATATATCTTTAAAAGACAAAAAGAACAGGATTAACTTACTGAAAATCAAGTTTTCAAACACAAAAAAGGCACTCAATGAGTGCCTTTTTGTGTTTGAAAACTTATTTCTAAGCCTCTTCCATTCTTGAAATTTTCTTCTGATGGTTAATAGATTCCTGATGAATTGCTTTAAATACACGTAAGATAAATTCTTCACTTAAGTTATTTTTTTCGCCTTCAAGAATCATTGCTCCTAAGATCTCATTCCAACGTTTAGACTGAAGAATAGCAACGTTATTTTCAGTTTTGAGTTCACCTATAGAGTCAGCAATTTTCATACGTTTCCCTAAACTTTCAATAAGTTGATGATCTACCACATCGATCTGGGTACGAAGTGTATTCAATTTATTATTGAATTCAGCTGCAGTACCTTCTTCTTTACGAATCTTAAGATCTTTCATAATCTGAACAAGATGCGAAGGTGTAATTTGCTGTTTAGCATCACTCCAAGCATTGTCCGGATCGTAATGTGTTTCAACCATAATACCGTCGTAATTAAGATCAAGACCAGTCTGACATAGATCAAAAATAATATCACGACGCCCTGCGATATGCGATGGATCTAAAATTAATGGAAGATCTGGAAACTCGTTCTGAAGATCTACAGCAACTTGCCACTCCGGATTATTACGATAACGCGTCTTCTCATATGTAGAAAATCCTCTATGAATGACACCTAAATTTTTAACATCTTGGGTATAAAAGCGCTCTACAGCACCTAGCCATAATGCTAAATCAGGGTTTACCGGGTTTTTAATAAGAACTGTCTTATCTGTTCCTTTAAGAGCTTCTGCAATTTCTTGAATATTAAAAGGAGAAACCGTTGTACGCGCTCCAATCCAAAGGATATCTATGTCATGCTTTAAAGCAAGCTCTACGTGATTAGGATTTGCAACTTCAGTAGTAGTTAGCATCCCGGTCTCTTCTTTAGCTTTCTGAAGCCACTTAAGACCTAAAGCTCCTACACCTTCAAACATTCCCGGACGGGTACGAGGTTTCCAAATACCTGCTCTAAAAACAGTAGCATCTGTGTCTTTTAGCTCGTGAGCAATTTTTAATACTTGCTCTTCAGTTTCTGCGCTACAAGGACCTGCGATTACAAGCGGGTGATCTAAATTGAAAGCGTCTAACCAGTTTCTAAGTTCTTTCTTATTTTCCATATTCAACAAATTTACGGCATTTAACCGATTACGATAATCCTTTAAGTATTGATTTTATGTGATTTGTATTGTGCATCTCGTTAAAAACTTCCTCATAATCTTCTGCTTCGAGCACGTTTTTAAAATGCGTTAAATTATTTATGTACTCCGTTAAGCTCTCTAATACGTTAGCTTTATTCTCTTTAAATATCGGCGTCCAAGTACTGGGATTACTTTTTGCAAGACGCACCGTCGATGCAAAACCACTACCCGCCATATCAAAAATATCTTTCTCATTTTTCTCTTTCTCTATCACCGTTTTCCCAAGCATAAAGCTACTAATATGCGACAAATGAGACACATAAGCAATGTGCTTGTCGTGCGAATGCGGATTCATATACCTGATCTGCATCGGTAATGCTTTAAAAATCTGCATTGCTTTATCTAATAGATCTTCACGGGTTTGTTCTACCTCACAAAGAATCATTGTCTTGTCTTTAAACAAGTTTTCAATTGCCGCAGATGGACCGGAAAATTCGGTACCTGCTATAGGGTGTGCAGCTAAAAACTGATTGCGCTTAGGATGGTTTCTTACCGCATCACAAACACTTCCTTTAGTTGAACCTACATCTATCACCAATGCATTTTCTGCAATTGCATCTAAAACTGCCGGTAAAAACAAATTAGCCTGATCTACAGGAATAGACAAAATCACAAGATCTGCCTGACTCAAAGCTTCAAAACGAGATGAGTGATCTATCACACCAAGACCTACTGCCTCATCAAGATGATCTACATTGCTATCAACGCCATAGATCGTACTTTCTGGCAAAACACGTTTTAGATCACGCGAAAGCGAACCACCTATGAGTCCTATACCCAAAACAAATATGTTTTTAAAATCTTCCAATGGCTTCTTTGATTTTATCTTCGGTTACACAAAGTGAAAAACGAATATATCCTGCTCCCTGAGAGCCAAAAATACTTCCCGGGGTTAAAAACACGCTTTTGTTTATTAAAATATCATCTATAAATGCTTCTGCATCACCAGCTCCTTCTGGTAATTTCGCCCAGATGAACATACCGGCTGCATTTTTATCATACGTACAACCTATCAAATCAGCCAACTTCCACATGTGTTCTCTTCGGCTTTTATAAACCTGATTGAGTTCGTTAAACCACTCTTTGTCTTCTTTCAAAACAGCAGCAGCTCCTTTTTGAATTCCATAGAACATACCGCTATCCATATTACTTTTTACAGTTAAAACAGTATTTATATAATCTGAAGAACCCAACAACATCCCCACTCTCCAACCACTCATATTGAATGATTTGCTCAAAGAGTTTAATTCTATAGCTACCTCTTTTGCTCCCGCTATACTTAAAATACTCTGTGGATTTTCATTTAAGATGAAACTATACGGGTTATCATTTACTAATAAAATCGAGTTTGTTTTTGCAAAAGCTACAAGCTCTTCAAAATCTGCTGTAGTTGCTTTAGCTCCTGTAGGCATATGTGGATAGTTTACCCACATCAATTTTACCTTACTCAGGTCTTTTTTGGCTAAAGCTTCATAATCTGGCATCCAGTTATTTGAAGCATCAAGATTGTAATAAACCGGTTCTGCTTCGACCAGACGTGTCACTGAAGTATAGGTAGGGTAACCTGGATTAGGTATCAATACCTCATCTCCCGGGTTTAAGAAAGCCATACTGATATGCATGATTCCTTCTTTTGAACCCATTAAAGGCAATATTTCACTTTCAGCATCTAGACTTACGCCATATCGCGCTTCGTAAAACTCAGACATTGCCTTAGTCAGCTCTGGTAAGCCTTTGTAACTCTGATATTGATGTGCAGGACCGTCTAAAAGAGACTTGGTCAACGCATCGATCACATGTGGTGGCGGTGGCAAATCTGGACTACCTATACCCATATTGATTATAGGCTTACCTGCTGCTGCAAGCGCTCGAACTTCTTTTAGCTTTCGCGAAAAGTAGTACTCTGAGGTCTGGTTTAACCGCTTAGCCGATTCTATAATCATCCTTTTCTATTTTTATATTCGCCCAAAACTTTAAATTCAAGCGCCATGATATTCAACAATTTTTTTGCTTTTTCGAAGTCTGCGTAATTATCAAAAGTAACATCAACAAAAAACGAATACTTCCACGGTGTTTCGATAACTGGTAAAGACTGAATTTTAGTAAGATTCAATCTGCAATCGCTCATCACGTTCAGTACTGCTGCCAGACTTCCACGTTTGTGATCTGCCAGAAATTTAACCGAAGCCTTATCCGGAATTTCTGCTTCTGTTCTACCGTTTGTATTCAGAATAAAGAAACGCGTCGAATTCTCTTTTATAGTCTGAATATCTTCAGCAATCACATCTAATCCATAAATCTGTGCAGCTGTAACTCCAGCAATTGCTCCAACCCCTTTCAAATTTCCATCGGCGATACGCTTTGCAGCTCCCGCAGTATCATCATCTTCAACCAGCCTAATGTGTTCTTTATCTTTAAAAAACTCCTTGCATTGCAACAAAGCCATCGGGTGCGACCAGACTTCTTGAATATCCTCTAACTGCTGACCAGGCATGACCATCAGGTTTTGACTTATTGCCAGATAGCGCTCTCCTTCTATATTCAACGCATGGTTATCAATCAATGCGTAGTTCGGTATTATGCTTCCTGCTATAGAATTTTCTATAGCCATGACTGCATCTGTCGCCTCGCCTTTTACCAGACAATTCACCAGCTCTTGAAAGCTACGGCAATCTATCACCTCCACATCTTCAGCAAAAAAATCCTGAGCGACTTTATGATGAAAAGAACCTTTAATTCCCTGTATGGCTACTTTATGTTTCAATTACTTCTAGTTCAGTTTATAACAAAAAAAATCCCGATTTTTAAATCGGGACCCTATGATATTGTATTACTACACGTTACTCTATAGCGGTCCCATCTCTCTCCAGAAGAAAAAGAAATAATAACGGTTAAAAAAGTAAGGTACGTAAGACATGTGTTTCATTAATTATGCTGCTAAAGTACTTAAATAAATAAGAAGAGCTTTAAAAGCTTTGAACTTTTACAAATATTAAGGAAAAATCACATAATATTTAAAGAAAATAAAATAGAACTCAGTTTTCAAGGTACTTTATTAAAAAATATTTTTTAATTGCTTTAATTGAGCAGCTCTATTTTTATATTGAATTAATTTTAAGGTTTTGAAAACAGCTGTCTGATTGCGATTTGTTTACTTTTAACTTTTAAAGTTCCCTTATTTTAAGCCAGTATGTCTATAACTGTAGAGGCCATAACAAAAATGTACGGTGCTCAGAAAGCACTTGACGATTTATCATTTTCGGTCAAAAAAGGTGAAATCACCGGTTTCTTAGGTCCTAACGGTGCCGGTAAAAGCACGATGATGAAAATCTTGACCACCTACCTCAAACAATCATCAGGAGCTGCTTTTGTAGATGGTTTTTCTACTGAAAAAGAAGCTTTAGAGGTTCAAAAACGTGTGGGTTATCTCGCAGAAAACAATCCGTTATACTCGGAAATGTATATTAAAGAGTATCTTAAACTTCACGCTGACCTAAACCACACTTCAAAAGATCGCATAGCTGAAGTTATCGCACTTACCGGTTTACAACCCGAAGTAACTAAGAAAATCAAACAATTAAGTAAAGGTTACAAACAACGTGTAGGCTTGGCTGCTGCCTTAATACACGATCCTGAAGTTCTAATTCTTGACGAACCGACAACTGGTCTTGACCCTAACCAATTGAAAGAAATACGTGAACTCATTAAAACTATTGGTAAAACCAAAACCGTTTTGCTCTCTACACACATTATGCAAGAGGTTGAAGCTATTTGTGATCGGGTCATTATACTTAATAAAGGGAAGATTGTTGCAGACAGACAACTAGAAGAACTAAAAGCCGGTAGTGAACAAATTATTAAAGTAGAATTTGATTATCGTGTAGAGGAAGCAGCTCTTAAGAATTTACCTAAAGTAAATTATGTGAATAACACAGAAGGCTTGATCTACGAAATCAGTTTTGATACGCAAAAAGATATGCGATCTGTGTTATTTGATTTTGCGCATGATAACGGACTAAAAACGCTACAGCTTTCTCGTATAAATATTTCTTTAGAACAACTTTTTCAACAACTCACCAGCTAAGCACACCCAATGGTTTTATACGGATTCGCCTTATTTTTAATAGTAATTGCCCTTTTACCGCTTACCCAAGGAACTCACTGGATTATTAGAGGCTGGGATTTTATAAGAGTTCAAACCTGTTTTCTTCAGGCCTTGGTTATCGCACTGTTGGCTATTTTTGAATTTCCAGTAAACGAATGGCAATACATTATAGCTATTAGTTTGCTTGCTACTCTCTTATTTCAACTTTATGTAGTTTTCCCATACACTCATTTTTATCCATTACGTGATTCTAAACCTGATAATCCAGATTCTCTTAGACAAATAAGTTTGCTGAGCTCTAATGTATTGCAAACCAATAAAGAATATAAAAAACTCATAGAGCAGGTTAATATACACACTCCAGACCTCCTACTTGTTATGGAGACTGATGAGAACTGGGAAAACGGTTTAAAAGAACTAGAAAAAGATTATCCTAACGTTGTACGGGTTCCTTTAGATAATTTCTACGGAATGCATTTGTACAGCAAATACGAGTTAGCAGAAACTCAAGTAAATTACCTAGTAGAAAAAGATGTACCTTCAATTTTCACTAAAGTCTATTTTGGAAGCGACAAACCTCTAGAATTGATTTGTGTTCACCCGGCGCCTCCAAGCCCAACTGAAAATGAAACTTCAGAAGAACGCGATGCAGAACTTCTAATTGTAGGCAAAGCAGTACGTAAATTAAATGCTGATCATCCTATTCTTGTTTGTGGAGACCTCAACGATGTGGTGTGGTCTCGGGTGAGCAGATTATTTGCAAAAATAACCGGACTCATAGATCCTAGAATTGGTAGAGGTTTATTTCCTACATTTCACGCAGACTACTGGTACTTGCGTTTTCCTATTGATCATTTATTTCATTCAAAAAATATTGTTGTAGATTGTATGCAACGACTTCCCAATATAGGATCTGACCACTACCCTATGTTCTTTACGTTATGGCTGGAAAATGGCGAAAAGGTTGAAAAACCAAAAATTGAATCTGAAATAAATGAGGAAGTTGAAGAGCGAATAGAAGAAGGTCTGGAGCGCGCTGAATAATTACTTTATTATCACTTCAATTACAAGGAATCAAAAAAGCCTCCTTACGGAGGCTCCAACTGTCAGGTCTAATGTTCATAATAAACGAGCCCCCTAAACCCAACCTGACATACTTTTACCTTATTCAAACCTATAATTTATACTTGTTCAAAAATAAACATATTTATTATTTAAAATAATTAAAATGCATAAATAATGACTTTGAATGCTAAAAACTCAATATAAGGCATAAAAAAACCTCTAAAGAGGCTTTTCAAATTATACTTCAGTTAAAATTAATACTTTATACTTCTTCAGGTTTACTATCTCTTACTCCAAGTTTTTTAATAACAGAACCTACGGTAAGCCCCTGTACGAGAATTGAAAAAATCACGATAATGTAAGTTATTACTAAAAATAGTTCGCGATGCATATCTTGAGTGAGGCTCAGCGCCAAAGCAATTGAAATACCACCACGCAAACCACCCCAAGTCATAATCACATCGGTACGGGGCACAAAATTGAGGTGTTTTTCAAAAAAGTTTATAGGGATCAGTAGTGAGACATATCTACAAATCAGCACTACTGGAATCGCAATTAAGCCTGCAATAATTGCCGGAATCTCAAAGCTTATGATTAGCATTTCCATACCAATTAACACAAACAAAATGGTGTTTAGTAAGATATCTATCAGCTCCCAGAATTTATCTACATAGGTTTCGGTAAGTTCAGACATCGTGTGTTTACGTGCTGTATCATTTCCTACTAAAAGTCCTGCAGTTACCATTGCTAATGGCGCAGACATATGAAGTTTCTGCGCAGCTACTGTACCGCACATTACCGCAGCAAGCGTGATAATTACTTCAATATCATAATCATTTATAGATTTTAGCAACTTATAAGTCAAAAATCCTATTCCTAAACCTAATGCGATTCCTCCTAAAACTTCAAGGCCAAATAACTCTAAAATATCGCCAGGAGTAACCGGTTCTGAAGAGCCTGCTATTTTAAAAATGGTGAGAAATACTACAACACCAACTCCGTCATTAAAAAGAGATTCTCCCACAATCTTAGTTTCCAAATTCTTTGGCGCACCGGCTTTTTTGAGAATTCCTAAAACGGCTATAGGATCTGTAGGTGAAATCAATGCCCCAAACAATAAGCAATAAATAAAATCCACATCAAGCCCCAACATCATAAGCACATAATACAAAGCACCACCAACGAGAAATGTAGAGGTAAGAACACCTACTGTTGCAAATACAATAACCGGCCAACGCTGTACTCTGAGTTGTTCAAAATTAGTATGTAGCGCACCCGCAAAAAGCAAGAAACTCAACATCCCATCCAGAAGAACTTTCTCAAAATCTATACTGCTTATTATTTCTTTTTCAGCTTCTAATAAAGTATCATCATAGTAAGCAATTCCCAAAACTCCTAATGTAAACAGAAGGGTTATTAGCATCAAGCCTATTGTGTTCGGCAGTTTGAGAAAACGTACGTTGATATAGCCAAAAACGGCGGCAAGACCTACTAAAATTGCAGTAATTAGATAATAATCCATAGAAATTTATTAGAGCTTATTGGTGTTTATTTCAATCCAGTATCCGTCTGGATCGGTAAGGTAAATCTGCCGTACACCATCAGGTCTTGTATTTGTAGTACCAGCTTCTCCAGGCCAATTCTCAAAAGGAATATTCTTAGATTTTAAAAACTTCATAAAACCATCAAGATCATCAATATTCAAAGCTAAATGAACTCCTTTGTGCGGTTTGAATTCTTCTTCACTTGCTATCAAATGAATCTGAACCTTATTATCTAAAGCAAACCATCTAAATTTTGGTCCCAACCCCGCATTATCAATTTCTGGTAACCCCAGAATATCACTGTAAAAAGCTGCTGCTTTATCTAAGTCTTTAACCAAAAGAGCATCGTGGTCTTTAGTAAGTTTAAAATCTTGCGCTATCATCGTGTGTAAAAAAAATAAATTAATAAGAATAATAAAACCGATTTTCATGATTTGAGATTGAATTATTACTAATAAATTTCGTGAATCATATTTGCAATGAGAGCAGTCCAACCTGTTTGATGCGAAGCTCCTACTCCTCTACCTGTATCTCCATGAAAATACTCATAAAACAATACTAAATCTTTAAAATGAGGATCTTTATAAATCTCCTTGTGTTGTGCATTTATTGGGCGGTCCCCATTTTCATCGGTATGAAAAAGTGTTAGCAGGCGTTTCATCAGATCGTTTCTAATGTCATTGAGATTTAAAATTTTCCCGCTACCTTTAGGATATTCTACCTCGAAATCTTTCCCATAATAATCTCTAAACTCTTTGATTGCTGTTACAAACAAAAAGTTAAAGGGCATCCACACAGGACCTCGCCAATTAGAGTTTCCTCCAAACATAGAAGACTCAGACTCTGCCGGCTCATATTTTATCTCATAGTTCGCTCCGTCAATATCTATCTTGTAGGTTTTCTCGTGAATCTTAGAAAGCGAACGCAAACCGTGCTCACTCAAAAATTCTTTCTCATCAAAAACTGCACTCAGCATAATCTCAACCCGTTCTTTAGGAACCAATGCTAATAACAAATCTGAATCATCTGAAAATTCCTGAATTACCATATACTTCAGGTTTGCCATCCGGTATTTTCTAAACCAGTTTACACTGTATTTAAAATTTGGCAAACGGTCTAAAGTCTCTCTCTTAATATGTAAAACAGCTATCAAAGACATGATCCCAACAATAGATCGCACTTTTATAGGCTGAAAGCTGCCGTCTTCAAAAACCAATTTATCATAGAAGAAACCTTCTTCTTCATCCCAGGTTCCTTCATAATCTTCATTCAGTTTGTTTAAAGCTTCAGCAATGAAGATAAAGTGACCAAAAAACTTAGTCGCCATATCTTCATAAGAAGAATCAACCAGTGCTATTTTAATTGAAATCTCAAGCATATTCAGGCAGTAAAGCGCCATCCACGAAGTACCGTCTACCTGCTCTAAAGTTGCGTTACCGGGAATACCACTACTGCGATCAAAGACTCCTATATTGTCAAGACCTAAGAAGCCGCCTTGAAAAACATTATTCTGTTTACGGTCTTCCTGATTTACCCACCAGTTGAAGTTGAGGGATAATTTATTAAAGATACGCTTAAGGAAATCTATATCTTCCTTCCCCGCTGTATCCCGCTCTATTTTGTAAATCTGTAGCGCTGCAAAAGCCTGTGTGGGCGGATTGACATCACTAAAATTCCATTCATAAGCTGGTATTTGACCATTAGGCGCCATATACCATTCTTTAGTAAAAAGCAGTAATTGCTTTTTTGCAAACTCAGGATCTATATAAGCCATCGTAATACAATGAAATGCACTGTCCCAAGCAGCATACCACGGGTATTCCCACTTATCAGGCATCAAATGAATATCGTGATTTCTTAAGGTCTTCCAATTGCTGTTACGACCGTTATACCGTTCTTTAGGTGGAGTTGAAACTTTGGGATCTCCTTTAAGCCATTGCTCTACTTCGTAGTTATAATATTGTTTTGACCACAACAAACTCGCAAAAGCCTGGCGCTGAATTTCTTTAGCCTCCTCATCTTTAACCTGATTCACACCCTCATAAAAATTCAAACATTCTTGAACCCGCGTTTCAAAAAGAGAATCAAAATCTGAACTAAAAGCGTCTTCTAAATCTGCGTGAGTCAATCTTAGCTTGAATACCACCGTTTCTCCGGCTTTAACATTACGCTGGTAATGCGGTGCAAACTTGGTTCCTTCCTGTTTCTTTTCTGCCAAACGGTAATCGTTTTCGATTACTGTTTTATGAAAAAAGTCCTTTTTATAGGGCTGATCGTTAGGTTGCAAATACAGCCGCTCATCATTGGTTTCATTTTCAGTAAAAAGTTGATGATCTGGCTTTTCAAAATATAGATTATAATCCCCGGTATATGGATGCTTTATGTGTACCGAAGGTGATTTGCCATTCTTATTCTTTACTATGGAAGGTTTAAAAGGCATATCTCTTATACTCCAGAAATTGCGAATCCATAACGTAGGTAAAACGTGTAATTCTGCAGCTTTAGCGCTTCGGTTTGTCACTGAAATTTTAATACATATATCATCAGGACCCGCTTTTGCATATTCGGTAACAACATCAAAATATTCATTGTTATCAAAAAGACCCGTGTCTAAAATCTCATACTCATCATCCTTTCTGCTTCGGCCTTGATTTTTCGTCACTAAATCCCCATACGGATATTCGTTTTGAGGATATTTATAGAGATGCTTCATATAAGAATGTGTAGGTGTATTCTCTAAATAATAGTAGAGTTCCTTTACATCTTCACCGTGATTACCTTCTGGACCTGTCAAACCAAACAAGCGTTCTTTTAGTATAGAATCTTTTCCATTCCAAAGAGCGAGGCCAAAGCATACGTTACAATAACGATCTGTAAAACCTGCCAAACCATCTTCTCCCCATCTGTAAACCCGACTTCTGGCATGATCGTGCGGAAAATAACCCCAGGCATCACCGTGAGCACTATAATCTTCTCGCACCGTACCCCACTGCCTTTCGCTTAAGTAGGGGCCCCAATGCAACCAGTCTTCATTTCCAGCGTAATGTGAATCTAATCTTTTCTGTTCTTCTGTATTTTTCTTAACCATTTGTTGTAAATCCTGGGTAGCACGTCATTCCTCCATCAACATATAATGTTGTGCCATTAATATATTCTGATTCATCTGATGCCAACCAAGCAGCCGTACTGCCTATATCTTCGGGCACTCCAATACGTTTATACGGAATCAGTTTATTCAATTTATTGAGTGCACTTTCGGTTTCCCATGCTTCTCTATTAATATCTGTTTTTATCGCTCCGGGAGCAATACTATTACATCGTACTTTAAGAGGCGCATACTCTTGGCAAATACTTTCCATCAGCATAACTAAACCTCCTTTTGACGCGGCATAATTTGTATGCCCTGCCCATGGAATAATCTGATGAACAGAACTCATATGAATGATTTTACCTAAGGATTTAGAAACGTCTTCTCGAATCCCTCTGCGCATAAATTCTCGTAAAGCTTCGCGTGCACACAAAAACTGACCGGTTAGATTTACATCTATAACCAATTGCCAATCTTTTAAAGTCATTTCATGTAATGGGGCATCTTTTTGCAAACCAGAATTCGCAACGAGAATATCTACTGTTCCAAATTTTTCGATAGTTTGCTTAAACATGGCCTGTACCTGTTCTTCTTTACTCACATCACATTGTATCACAATCGCCGCTCCACACGATGTGTCTTCATTTATTTTACCTGCAACTTCGTTAGCCTCTTCTTCCGATGAATTATAATTAACCACCACATTTGCTCCGTCTCTTCCCAGAGCCATTGCCACCGCTGCACCTATACCACTACTGGATCCAGTTACGATTGCAGTTTGCCCTTTAAGGCGTTCATTGGGTTTTTGCATTTTAGTAGGTTTTAAACGTTAAGTTATACATTAGTTTTTAAATCCTAATTTAAACCAACTTCCTGAGGTATAGCAGGGTCTTAACGTTATTTAGTAAAGTACACTTCCTAAATGCTAATTATCTAGTAAAGTCTTTTTTTTACTAGATAATTAGAAGTAGTAGATGGTTTTTGAAAATAATATAAAAAAAAGAAAGTCTAATTTATAAAGACTTCCTTAAGTACTTTTTATCTTACGTATATTACAACTAAATATTCCGTACTTCGTCTATTTGGCTGTAGCCAACTTTCCTAATTCTAAGTTATCAACCGGTATATTCATCACCTTATTTACAATCTCATGCAATTCCGGAATCACAAAGCTGGCTAAGGGAGTAAGGCTGTTAAATAGTACCGAAATACCTAAATCTTCACCAGGGAACAATGCTATTTCATTTCTAAAATCACTTACACTTCCTCCGTGATGTATCATTTTACTTTGATCACCGGTTTCTGCATCAACAAACTCATGTATACGCCAACCGTAAGCATATGAAGATCTCAAATGCCCTTTCCAACGCTGATAATACTTATGGGCATCAGGAATATCAACCTGAGGCTTAAATACTCTGGCTATACTTTCTGAATCTAAAACGCGCTCATTATGACCTAGCAAAAAGCGCATCCATTTACCCATATCAGCTGCACTTGCATTTATTCCTCCTGCTGCAACTGCATTAAAATATTTTTTATTGACTGGCAGGCGATTCCACCCTTTGCGTGTGTTTTTATGTGGATAAGCATAATTATTAGTTTTGATCAAGGCTTCATAATCTGTAGAAGCCGTCTTCATATTCAATGGTGTAAAAATTTTATTCTGAAGCAACTGCTGAATGGTTTGCCCGGTTGCCGTATGCATCATTTCACCACTTAATGCAAACATCGCATTCTGATAACTATAAACTTTACCCGGCCTTGCAATCGTATTGATTATATTGAATCTTGAAGCAATTTCCGGAAGTTCTATACCATCTTCTACAAGATTAGTATAACAATGATAAGGCACTCCTGTGGTATGAGAAAGCACATTTGATAACGTTAACTTCTCTGCATTCAGTTTACTTTTTAATTGAAATTCCGGCATCAAGTCAACCAGTTTATCATCCCATTTCAAAGCGCCATCCTTAACTTCAATTCCTGCTAAAATACCAGTAAAACCTTTAGACAAAGAGCCTAACCTAAAAACAGTTTCAGAATCAACCCTGTCGTTTTTAAAAACATTACGTTTACCAAAGCCCTCTTTCAGGAGAATGGAATCTCCCTGAACAATACTTACTCCTGCACCAACGATCAAGCGCTTATTAATCATACCTTCAAAATAGGCAGCAATCTCTTTTGCTAAAACAGCTTTTCTACTTTTATAAATATACGCTGCTTCTTTTTGAGCTTGAATTTTTAATGGATTAACAAATTCAATAGCATGAGTCTTTTTAGATTGGGTCTCTTGAAAATCTGGAGATGATAATGCGAAGAAAGAAATAAGCACCAGAAAAGTACCTAAAACAAGAGGTTTACGAATAATCATTGAATATTGGGATTTAATCGAATTGGCTAAAAGTTTCCACTTATAAAGCAATAACAACGCTTAAATATAAAAATTATTTTAACATTTTTTTTAGTATTTACTCTAAAATGTAAGTTTTATATTCTTTTTTATCTGATTTGAACTCAATCTATCATCAAACTAGATAAAATTATTGATTAAATGTTCTGGTAATTCAAACTTTTTAAGTCTTCTAGAGCACAAAAAAAGTATAGGTAATAAAATATCAAAACTGATTAGTTTTTAATTAATCAAAACATCTTCAGCAATTTATATTTACAATTATCTGAATAGAATTTGAGAATTCTTCAGACTTTCAAATACACTTTAAGTTCTAAAATTATTACGATTCATCTTATGAAATCTTCTTTAACAAGGCACATACTCAGCTTAACTCTCATCTTTTTATTCTCCAAGTCAACAACTTACGCGCAAAGCGGAGACCAGATTTTAGACGGCATAGGAGAAACTGGTTTGATCGCTCGGTATATTTTTGACGGAAACGCAAAAGACTGGTCTCGTAATAATCTACATGCTACACTTCAAGATAATACTGAAACTTATGTTACAGACGAAAGGTTTAAAAACGTTTTAAGTTTAGCTAACGAGAACTATTTAACGCTTCCTAAAGAAACTTTAAACGGTATAGAATCTTTAACCATTACTACTTGGATTTATTTAAATGCTATTGAAAACAATCAATATTTATTTGATTTTGGTTCTACTGATGATTCTCATTTTTTTGCCACCCCTAAAGCAAAAAAAACTGGTGAATTTGGAGCTACTCTTGTCAAAAATGCTGTAAGTATTGCAGAAACGACAACATCTTCTCCAGAAGTTAAAAAATGGATACATATTGCTATCGTAATAGATTTTCCCTCACAAAGCTTCAACACGTATTTAGATGGTGAGCTTGCTGCTACAGCCCAAGCTTCAAATCTGGATTTGAGTACGATTTTCAATTCTGATTCTAATCAGCTTTTTATTGGCAAATCATTATCTGCAGAAGAAACCTCCTTAGATGCACTTCTACACGATTTTAGAATTTACCGTATTCCATTGAGAAAAAATCAAGTTGCACGTATTTATCAAAACGCTTCTAAAACTGGAGAAAGTGTGGTGAATGAGCGCGCCGAACCAGAAGACAACCTTCCGGTTTTTGAAGATAATGTCCCCCAACTTTACAATCACTATTTAACTGCTGTTTCTGATGTTACTGTTGAAACGGTTGTTGGTCAGCTTCCACGCTTACCCAGATTTGTAGAAGGCAGCTATAAGCTTCCGGTTGGAGCTCCTCAAGTACGTGTGCTCTGGCCGGCTCCTGAAGATAACAGCAGTGTTTTAAAACCCGGCACCTATACCATTACCGGTCGAGTTTCAGGAACTGATTTTAAACCTACGGCTACGGTAATTGTAAAAGATACCGATGCAAATGACACACCCAATCGCACTCTGGAACCCTTTCAGTTGAATGAAGTTTCTCTTGATGCAAATGCTCTGGGAAAGGATTCAAAGTTCATTGAGAACCGCGACAAGTTTATCAATACGCTTGCTGAAACCAATCCAGATTCTTTTCTGTATATGTTCAGAAATGCTTTTGGGCAAAAGCAGCCTCAAGGTGCAGAACCGCTTGGGGTTTGGGACACTCAGGAAACGAAATTGAGAGGCCATGCAACCGGACATTATTTAACAGCAATCGCACAAGCTTACGGAAGCACCACCTATGATAAAAAGCTACACCAAGAGTTTGAAGATAAAATGAATTATATGGTGAATATCTTATATGATTTATCTCAACTTTCAGGTAAACCCGAGAGCACAGATGGACCATTTGTTTCAGATCCTGCTGCCGTGCCTACAGGACCGGGAAAGCCTTCTTACAATTCTGATTTGAGCGAAACCGGCATCAGAACCGATTACTGGAACTGGGGTACTGGTTACATCAGCGCATATCCTCCAGATCAATTTATAATGCTTGAAAATGGAGCGAAATATGGTGGACAAGAAGACAGAGTTTGGGCACCGTATTATACGTTGCATAAAATTTTAGCCGGACTGATTGACGTTTATGAAGTGGGCGGAAATGAAAAAGCGCTTGAAGTTGCCGAAGGAATGGCTGAATGGGTTCACACACGACTAAGCAAGCTACCCGCTGAAACATTAATCACGATGTGGAATACCTATATCGCCGGTGAATTTGGCGGCATTAATGAATCTCTAGCGCATCTTTATCGCATTACCGGTAAACCTGATTATTTAAAGACCGCTCAATTATTTGACAATATCAAAGTTTTTTATGGTGATGCTGAACATTCTCACGGACTCGCAAAAAATGTAGACACCTATCGTGGATTGCACGCCAATCAACACATCCCGCAAATCATGGGGGCTCTTGAGCTGTACCGCAATTCTGAATCTCCTGAGTATTACAATATAGCAGATAACTTTTGGTACAAAACCAAAAACGATTATATGTACAGTATCGGTGGCGTTGCAGGAGCGAGAAATCCGGCAAATGCTGAATGTTTTGTGGCGCAACCGGCTACGCTTTATGAAAATGGTTTATCTGCCGGCGGACAAAATGAAACCTGCGGAACATACAATATGCTCAAGTTAACTCGCGGACTTTTCTTTTACAATCAACAACCGGAATTGATGGATTACTACGAACGAGCAATGTACAACCAGATCTTAGCTTCAGTAGCAGAAGATAGTCCGGCGAACACGTATCATATCCCCTTAAGACCGGGTTCAAAAAAGCAGTTTAGCAATGCTGATATGAGTGGTTTTACATGTTGTAACGGAACAGCACTTGAAAGCAGCACCAAACTTCAAAATTCAATCTATTTTAAAAGCATAGATAACAAAGCGCTTTTTGTAAATCTGTTTGTGCCTTCAACCCTAAACTGGACCGAAAAAAACGTAACAATCAAGCAAGAAACTGCATTTCCTCACAAAGATCACAGTAAATTCACCATTGAAGGAAAAGGCAAATTCAGTCTCAACATCAGAATACCCGGCTGGGCTAAAACTGGAGTTGAACTTAAACTTAACGGAAAAACTCAGAATATTTCTATTGTGCCCGGCACTTACCTAAACGTAGACCGAAAGTGGAAAAATGGTGATACAATTGAACTTAAAATGCCGTTTCGTTTTCACCTAGACCCTATAATGGATCAAGAAAATATTGCGAGCTTATTTTATGGTCCGGTATTATTAGCCGCTCAGGAATCTGAACCCCGTACAGATTTCAGAAAAATTACGCTAGATGCTTCTGATCTCGGAAAAACTATCACAGGAAATCCTGAAGAGTTAGAATTTAAAATAGACGGAACCGTTTTTAAACCATTTTACGAGACCTACGACCGGCATTCTGTTTACCTAGATGTAACGTTAAAATAACCCCTCTAAACCGAGCAGAAGCATCTTGATGGATTGCGCTAAGCAAGCAACACAAATAGAAAAACCCGCTAATCTAAGTTTAGCGGTTTTTTTGTTGATCAGTCTTAGTTCCTAAAGATAGATCGATATTTTTTAATCATACTAGCCTTATGACATTCCCGCTCTCCTTGTTGAAAGACAAACGACAAAGCACAGTAGAATCTGTCTTTGAAACCTTAACTCTCCCGCTATCGGGATTATGGGACTGAGAAAAGTAAACACCATAGGACTAAAACAAGCCAACAAGTGTATGCAGCTCGCTGCCACCGCCTACAACCTTAAGAAGTACCTCAAGTTCACGCAAAAACAGGTAAAAAGCAGAGCAGGAATGCTCGGCTTGTATTTTAGACTCAAAACAGCCCTAAAAGAGGCTTTTAAATTAATGCTAATGCTCGTTAACCTCCAATGTTTATCAACGGTCTAAAACTAGAAAATCGCTCATCCCGATAGCTATCGGGACGATTTGAATCAGTGCGTTTTTTAAAAAAAATTAGGGACTTGTGCAACGGCTACCGGTGTTACCTGCTGGCTTTTATTTTTTCCATTTCATTCTGTTGTTGATCAGTTAGAGGTACTTTGAATAATTCAATAGCCAATGTTATTTCTTTAAGATTTTTAAAGTCAATATTTTTTATTTTATTCTTTTTGAATAGGTCTACAACTTTTTTTGTGCAAAAAATATTCATATTTAAATTTCCTTTTTCATCTGGCTTACACATAAATAAATCCGTACCACTCCAAAAATCTTTATCAAAGAAAAAACCTTTAATATGTGGTTTAGTTTTAATTCCAATTTTATCTAAAACTATAGAACTTTTAGAGTAATCTCGATGTCCACAACGCCCTGTTATTATTAAACCGAAAAACTTTTGATCAATCAATTCATTTTTTTTTGAGCGAATTTCCACATTATACGTTTCCCAACCTGTGATTCTATTTGATTTAAATAATTCAATTACTTTTTCACTAACTATCACTGGATAGGCATTAGTTGTCCAAATAATATCATAGAGTGTTTTTCCACCCATCTTATGTTTTACAGTAACCGTTTCTGTAATTTGTCTTTCGCCTCTTGAAATTTCAGGTTCAGCTAAGTCATACTTTTCTATAACTCCCCTAAATGGTCGATTTGAAAAAATTTCTCTTATTTGAAATATATTGTCGTATATCAGCATTTTTGGCAGCTTGCAGGTAACGGTTGTGTGTCGAGTAGGAAAAGGGAGTTTCACCCTTCCCCTCTCACAGAACCGTACGTGATAGTCCCCCATCATACGGCTCTTCTAATTTAATCTACAAGTATAAGCTCATCCTCTATTCAAGTTGGCAAATTGTATTTTAAATTAGCTAACCCCTTTGCTCCACTCCCATTACAAGAGCCTCTTCACTACTACGGATTAGTCCGCCACCTTACACTACATTGGTAATCATCTTGCAGTTGCTCTACTTGATCTTTCTCTTTTACATTAATGTAAGGCTTCCTGCGTTCCATCTATAAGCCCAGATAAAAGTCATGCCCCCTATACGACGGTTACCGAATAGCCAGTAAATAGGTTTCCGCTATCCTTGTCCCTGAGAACTCGACGTTTCTCGGTTTTGGCAACATGTTTTGCCTTCTCGACGCTTCATCGGAAGGTTCGCTTTCGCTCATCTCTTTTATCAACACCTGACAAATCTAGCCTGCCTTTTCTTCTCTCGCTTCACACAAACAAATTACTTTGAATGCATCAGAAAAGTGGTTTAGAACCAGCTCCTATAAGCAGATTCTGGTGGGTCGATTCCACCATCTCATAAATAGTTGCGTGAAGTCTATGCTTCACTCACAGCACACGTCGAGTAGACAAGGGGAATTTCACCCCGAGCCTCTCACAGAACCGTACGTGATAGTCTCCCATCATACGGCTCTTCTAACCTGATATACAAAAATAGCTCATCCTTTTTTTTCAAGTTGGCAGTATGTACATCAATTTAGCTAACCCCTTTGCTCCACTCCCATTACAGGAGCTTCTTCACTACTACGAGTTAGTCCGCCCCTATACCAAGCATCGCTATTTTGCCTCTAGTTTGCGCTATTGTACATTTCACTTTGCATCTTGGCACAGATTCCCGAGTTCCGTAAATAAGCCCAAATACTGGTCATGCCTCCTAAATGACGCCTGCCGCCCAGCCAATAAACAGGTGACCGCTGGACTTATAATGTTTGTCATACTTCAAACACTTTTGACAGAAGGTTGCACTTTCTCGACACTTCATCAGAGGTTCATTTGCATTCATCTCCAGTATTCATACCTGACTAGTTCTTGACGTAGCCTTTTCCATAACGCTCAATACCTTAGCTCTTAACCAAAGCACCTTATGGTGGTTTAACGCTCTTCCCTGTAGGACAACATTGGTGGGTCACTTAGACTGCGCTCAGCACAGGCAGTTCCACCATCTTATAAACAGTTGCGTAACGACTTTCAGCCGGTCGTTACTCTCGGCACACATATGGCTCGTAGCGTGCAAATTAGAAAACTATTTTCGGATTGAGCACAAGCCAGATTTTTAAATTTTACTGTTTATCTTTTTTTATTGGAAATCGTCAAATTTAAAAATTTGGCGACTTTCCAAATAAGCCTTAACTTCGATTAAACAACTTACTAGCTATTAGCTATATACGGTGTGCCTGTTGCACAAGTTAGCAAAAATTTGACATAGGATTGATATTAATTTTTCATTGGATTCATAACTTTAAGTATGCAAGGCAAAAAGACATATCAAGAAAAGTTATTCAACAATTTCCGTTTGAGTGATCGTGTCCCAAAAGATAATTTCTATCGTCGTTTAAAGAGTGCTATTTCGTTAGATTTTCTTTACTCGCTTACCAAAGGTTTTTATGGTAGTAGCGGACAAAAGAGTATTGATCCTGTTGTTTTCTTTAAACTCTGTTTGGTGGGTTATTTAGAAAACATCATTAGCGACCGTAAGCTGGTGGATCATTGTAGTATGCGGCTGGATATTTTATTCTTTTTGGATTATGATATCGATGATGAGCTTCCCTGGCATTCTACCATTAGCCGTACGCGACAGTTATTTCCTGAACAGGTTTTTGAAGAAGTCTTTACTAAAGTCTTTGAACTGTGTGTATCTAAGGGAATGGTCAGCGGTCATACACAGGCTATTGATAGTGCTCCTGTAAAAGCCAACGCTTCAATGGATAGTCTGGAACTTAAAGTTCCTGAGGAAGAACTGGAGTCTCACCTGCGCAGAGTTCGTCACATTAGCGCGATGGATAAAGAGCAGCCTTTTCGCAAAAGTAAAGTCGATAAATCAGACCAAGGTCAACGCAGCATAACCGCTAATGAACAGGAGCTAAAAGCTATTACTACCCGCAACAAGCGTTGGAGCAAAGATCAGGATCAGCGACCGGGTGCTGGTAACAAAGGCAGTAAATACACCAGTAATAGTGCCTTCCTCTCACTCCGTTCGTCGGAGGCAAGACAGTCTTACCGATCCTGACGCACGCATCAGTGTCAAACCGGGCAAAGCCAGAAAGCTCAATTACTTGAGTCAGCTTAGTGTAGATACGGGTCATCATGTGATCACCGACATTAAAGCCTACCACGCCGATGGTAAAGACAACCAGCAACTGCCCGATATTGTAAAACGCGTCAAGCGCCGCTTGTGGCAGCAAGGTCTAGTCTGGGAGAATTGTGTAGCTGATACGGGTTACAGTAGCGGCGAGAACTATGCATTTTTAGAAGCTCAGGACTTAAAGAGTTTTATACCGCCGCACGGCACCTTTAAGGGCGGTCCTGATGGATTTATGTATGTTGAAGAACAAGATCATTACCTGTGTCCACAGGGTAAGATCATCCCGTTTACTAAGGAGTTTAACGATTACAGAACCGGCACACGCAAGAAAGAGTACCGTTGTCGCAAGCACGTGTGCATTGACTGTCCTATACGCAGCAGCTGTTTAGGCAAAAGCGCTCAGGAAAAGAAATTTAGTGTCACCTATTACCGTGCAGAATACCTGCGCAACATCGCCCGGGTAGATCCCGATAGCTATCGGGACACAGGGCAGGTATATGAAAGGCAAACGGCAAAGCACGGTAGAGCCTGTTTTTGGTACACTCACGCAATTTATGGGACTGCGCAAAGTAAACACTATAGGCTTAAAACAAGCTAACAAGTGTATGCAGCTCTCAGCCATCGCCTACAACCTCAAAAAATACCTCAAATTCACTCAAAAACGGGTAAAAAGCGGAGCAGGAATGCTCAGCTTGTATTTTAGACTAAAAACAACCCCGCTAGTAGCATCTAAAGCGTTGCTAACCTATGTGAACTTCCCAAGTGTATCAAGGATATAAAACTAGAAAACTGCTTAAAAGCGGCTTAGATAAATAGGTTTTTATAGAAATCACGGACTTGTGCAACGGTTACCAGTGTTGGGTGCTGGCTTTTTATAAGTTTCTAAGAGAGCACTATTTTCAATTTTCGTCTTCAAATATTCCATAAGTGAAATTGTATCATTAAAAAATTCTGTAAATGTATCGTAGTCAATTAATTTATGCTCTCCGTGAGCGATATAATTTCGTTCGTTAACCAAATCATTAATTAATGTTTCTTGACTTTCAAAATGAACATCTTTTAAATCCATAATAAATAGGATTTCATCTAAAACATCATATCCTAAATTCGATTTTGTGTTTATAATATTTTTGGTTGGTATGTTGGACTGTTTTTCTGAGCTTGAAAAAATAAAATCGATAATTTGAGTTTTACTTTGTATGCTGTTTTCTTTTAAGGCACCAATTTTCTTTTGTAATGACAGGGCAATAAACTGAGTTTTTAATTCATTATGTTTTAATGCCTTATAGGAAACAAATTCGAGATAATATGAAAGTGATACTTTAACAAAGCCCTCCCAATGTGCATACAAAAGAGGTAAAGTGGCCCTAATCATAGCACTTTGTAAAGGATTTTTAACTGACGGAATCTTATTTTTTAACAAAGTCAATTCCTTTCTCCTCCAAGAAAATTCACCAATAACTTTATCAGATAAAACGTCAAAGGATAATTGATTTCTGCTCATTACTTTCTGAAGAATTCTTTAGTGAATGGAATAATTTTAGGAATTCTTGTTCTTGCATTTGAGCCTGAGCCTGTATACCTTATAAAGGTTTCGTTACTGTGAAGTTCTTTTACTTTGTTCAATAAAAGATTATTGTCATCAGGGAAATCGTATTGCTCAATATTCTCTGCTAATCCAATTGTAACTGCTTCAAATGCAGATTCTAAGAATTTTCCTTTGAATTTTGTTCCATCATATCGTTTAAAAGCATCATCACCCAAAACCTGATTAATTGTGCTAAATACATTCTCGAAATCTATTTTAGCGTTTTCATAGTCAAAATCATCATCCTGTAATATTTTTTCGGTGATTTCGTCAAAGAAGTCACTTAATTCTTTTTTCGTTGTATATTCATATTTAGTTAAGGAAATAAATCGAAGGACTAATTCCAATGGGTACTGCTCATCGTAAAGCCTATCACTCAAAGAAATTGTATTTGCAAAGTTTTCATCATTTGCTAGTTCTTTAAACCACGTAAATGTGTCTTTTTTTATCATAATCATAACACTATTACGTACTTCTTGGTCAGAAGCAAATGAACCACCCGTGTTTAGCCTTTGAAAAACATCAAATTTTGCATTTGTTCCTGAATCACTTAATATAATTGAAAGGTTAAGTTTAGACCTTTTAATAAATAGCTTCAATGGATTTGGCAATTCAAGGTCTTCATCTTTTTCTTTTTCCCAAACCATTCCTTCTAAGTGTGGTAAATATTTTGTTCCTTCTAGCACAAGTCTTCCTTTTTTAGGAACATCTTCAACTTCGGGAAGCTCACTCATAAATTGTAAAAGAGTTGAAATTCTTTGAAGTCCATCTACAACTTCCCAAATACCATCTTCCCTTTGAAATAGAAATATCGAAGGAATAGGAATACCAAGCAAAATAGATTCAATTAGACGTGATTTCTGTGTATTTGACCATCTGAAATATCTTTGAAAATCTGGATTTATTATTAATTCTCCGTTTTTATGAAGATTAATAAGCTCTCCAATAGACATCGGGTAACTTTCTGTCTTAAATTCAGTTTTTTTAGATTCTATTTCTTGTAGTAGATTTTCTTGTTTCGTCATTTGTTTTCTGTTTTTTTTAGCTTGCACCCAACTTGTTATATCAACACTAAATATATACATATCCCCTCAAAATTTACGGGATATCAACACTTTTGAGTTGCATTTATAAAAATAGACCTTTGTTTTAGAAGTTATTTACAGAATCCTTTAATCCCATGATTTAAACTAAAAAAAGGGGATAAATCCCCTTAAAAGATCCCTTTTGTTCGAACCTATTTCCAGTTTCCTTCGGGTATTGTTCGAGAAACACCCCCTTTTACCGAAGCTCTCCCGAAGGAGACCCGAACGAGACTCGAAGCAAACCCCTCTAAAAATCGAATTGCTATGCGAGAGTAGGCTATAGTATGTAAAAGTATGCTGCAGTATGCGAGACCGTGCAAGTACGTGCAAGGGCATGCATTTAAATCAGCTTATCGTATTGGGAATTTTAAGAAATTGCGTTTCTTGAAAAAGTAGCATGGCATCCACAACTAGTGCATAAGAACCGCTACACTGCCGTTCCCATAACGTTAGCATACCGTTACCCTGCCTTTGCTATGCTCTATCCCCGGGTGAAACGCGGGTGAACCTCGGGTGAACTACGGGTGAACCTTGGGTGAATGGAGCTCTGGAAATGTTTAAAATGGAATAATGGCAGCACGGAGTACTCGCTGCAGGTAGTATGGCAAGCTGCTCTTTAAGATCTAACTTATAAAAAGAGCCTTCCCCTATCCTAGGCTGTGCGGTTAAGATAAACGCGTCTTAGCTTAGCTCTGCTAATATAAGGCATTTTTAAGGCCTTGTCAAGAGATGAGCCTACGGATCATTAGACTTTGCTAAGACTTAGGGTTCTCCCTTATAAGGGGGAGCAGGCTGTACCGACGCATAGCACAATACCGGAACAAACGCTGGGGAACACGTGCGGTACTTTAGAGACATCTTCCTACTTGGCATACTCTAAGGTTTCGCTTTGTTCGATATGGGATACACGCTTCAAGCTGATGCCCAATTTGTGTACCAGAATTATATTATATTCTTAAAATCGTAAAAACCCAGATTTTGCACTTGATCCCCCTTTTTTGAGACCAATTAAACCCTTTGGCGATGCCAATAAAAAAAGGCTTCACATTTCTGTGAAGCCTTTGTGGGCAATGAGGGATTCGAACCCCCGACCCCCTCGGTGTAAACGAGGTGCTCTGAACCAACTGAGCTAATTGCCCTTCTCGTTAGCGGATGCAAATATAAACCAATATTTAAGACTGCAAAACACTTTTTTGAAAATAATTAAATTATTTCTGCGACCACAAAAGTACTCCCCCCTATAAATATCAGATCCTCAGCATTTGCGGCTGTTTTTGCAGCATCAAATGCTTCTGAAATTTTTTTAAACTTTTTTCCTTCAAGACTAAAAGCAGCTGCTTTTTGCTGCAATTCTTCAGAATTTAATCCACGAGGAACATCCGGTTTACTGAAATAATAAATAGCATGTTTAGGAAATAACGGAAGAACGCTATCCAAATCCTTATCAGAAACCACTCCTAAGACTATATGGAGTTGCTTATACATTTCTTCTGCAAGCTGCTTCATCACATAAGTAAGTCCTTCTTTATTATGTCCGGTATCGCAAACTATTTTAGGATTACTTTCCTGAATAATCTGCCAGCGTCCTAAAAGTCCGGTATTGGTTGTTACTTTCTCAATTCCTTTAACCAAAGACTCTTCTGATATGCTAAGTTCTGTGCACTGGTTTAAAACTTCAACCGCTCTTTGAACCGTTTTTTTATTTTTAAACTGATAGCTTCCTTTTAACTCACTCTTCAGTTCAGGATAATCAAAGTCTGAAGCATAGCTAATTTCAGCTTCCACCGCTTCTGCTTTAGCATCAAAAACAGAAGTCGTTTCAGTCTGACGCTCACCGATCACAACGGGAATATTCGGTTTTATAACTCCTGCTTTTTCAGCTGCAATTGCTTCAAGCGTGTCTCCTAAAATCGCTGTATGATCGAGACCGATATTGGTTATAACCGAAAGAATAGGAGTGATAATATTTGTAGAATCCAATCTTCCACCAAGACCAACTTCTATAATAGCAACATCTACATTTTGCTCTTTAAAATACTGAAAAGCCATACCTACGGTCAGCTCAAAAAAAGAAAGCTGATTTTGCGCTATAAAAGCCTTTTGCTGCTCGATAAATTGAACAACGAAAGATTCATCTGCGAGATGACCATCAACGCGTATACGCTCTCTAAAGTCTTTTAAATGCGGGGATGTATGCAAGCCTGTTTTATAACCTTGCTCTTGCAAAACCGAAGCCAGCATATGACTGGTAGAACCTTTGCCATTTGTACCTCCTACATGGATGGTTTTATAAGCCGTCTGAGGATTTCCCAAGCGATCACACAGCAAGATAATATGGTCTAGATTTTTTTTGAATGCAGAAGCGCCTTGTCGCTGAAACATAGGCAAGCGTTCAAACATCCAGTGCAGCGTTTGCTGATAGGTCATTATTCTGAAAGACTAAACTTGTACACTATTTTACCAATCTGACGCGAAGGCGCATCCGTATCCGGGTTAAATTTTGTTGCCAGCGCAGCTGCCTTTGCCGGGTCAAGTAAACACCGGCTGTTGTTTGTTGTACCCCGTACACCTGGAGTTGCTTTAATCACATTCCCAGTACGATCTACCTCAATACTTACAACAACAATACCGGCTTCATTACAGTCTTGTACACGCTTAGGCTTACTGAGTGCTTTACGCCCACCTAACTGATAATTACCATCACCATCAAGACCTTTACCATTACCGTAATAACTTGATGCGTTAGGATCTCCATTGGGATCACCTTTATCCCCGGCTTGATTATCATTACCCTCACCACCGGTTGCGGTTCCATTACTTTTAGGCCCATTCAAAATGCTTGACAACGCATCTGTGGTTGATTTGTCTGGTTTAGGATCTGGTTTTTTAGCTTCTACAGGTTTTGTAGTAACTTTTTTAGGCTGTTCGGTTACGGGTTTTTTGACTTCTTTTTTAGGCTCATTTTTGATCACAGGAGCTTCTTCAACTTCTTGCGTAACCACTTCCTCTTTTACTTCGGAAGTTTTTTCTACCTGGGGCTCTGGAGTTGTATTACGAGGTGCAGATTGTACAGCCGCCTGTGGTTGAATAGTACCCGAACCCACATCTGAAGTGCCAAAATTAATAGCAATACCGCTCTCTGGAGGTGGATCAAGATAGTTTAATCCGGCAAAAAACAAAATCACCAGTAACAAGGCATAGAGAATGCTTGTTAAGGTGAATGATTTTCGTTTATGTTTTGTATCTAAAAAGCTCAAGACCGAATTGTTGTTAAAATGTATATACTACAGTGTTTCAAAAACCAAACCCCTTTAAAAAATGCGCTAAGGATTGAAGCGACACCTCCCGATTGTGATTGGTAATCTAGCTGAAAGCCTTACGGCAATAGCCAGAGCACCCCAATACTAATTAGGCCTTACAGCCAGTACTATTTTGTATTTATTACGGTTTGCAATATCCATCACGGTAACAGCTTCTTCGATAGGCACACCTTCTTCCGCTCGTAAAATAATGGTAGGGTCTTCAACACCGGTTAGTTCGCTATTGATAAAAGCCTCCAGATTATTTGGAGTCACCCGTTCTTTATTCACGTAGATATCAAGATCTTTTGTAATACTCACCGAAAGGTTTTGCTGATTACTCGTTTTCCCTTTTGCTTTAGGCAAAATAAGATCTAGCGCATCTGGCGTGATTGCCGGTGAAGTCAGCAAGAAGAAAACCAGTAACAGAAACACAATGTCTGTCATGGAACTCATACTGAATTCTGGACTTACTTTATTTCTTCCGCGTAAGTTCATCTTAAGCAGGTTCGTTTAATAAATCTAAAAAGTCTACTGCGGTTGCTTCCATCTGATGCACCACTTTATCGGTACGCACTACCAAATGATTGTATCCCATATAGGCTACAATACCCACAATAAGACCCGCCACTGTTGTAGTCATCGCTGTGTAAATACCTTCGGCAAGGTTACCCATCTCAGCCTGACCACTACTGGTCGCCAACTGATGAAAGGCTAAAACCATACCTATTACCGTACCTAAGAAGCCTATCATAGGACCGGCACCGGCAATAGTTGCCAATACACTTACATTTTTTTCAAGACGGTAAACCTCTAATCGACCTGAATTTTCGATAGCTGTATTGATGTCTTCTAACGGACTACCAATACGACTGATGCCCTTTGCTGTAAGTCTTGAAACCGGACTGTTTTGCTGCGCGCACAATACTTTTGCACTTTCTAAATTTCCGTTAGCGATATGATCTTTAATTTGATTCATAAAGTTACTGTCCATATTAGAAGCTGCTTTAATCGCAAAAAGGCGCTCAAAATATATGTATATCGCCACAAAAAGGAGTACAAAAAGTACAACGATGATAATCTGACCGGGCAAACCGCCACTCATCAAAAGATCAAAAAGTGAAAGCGTCTTCTCTACCGGTTCTTCTTCGGCAGCAAGAGAAGGAAGTGTTTCTGCACCTTCCTGCAACAAGAGTGTAAGCATAGTTTGTTTTAATTAGTTATGTGATAAACGTGCAAAGTTGTTTAAAATTATATATAACCTTGCACGTTTTAGTTTTTTATAAGAACATATAAACTCCAAGTAAACCAACTCCTCCTAGAACAAGCGTGTAAGGAAACGCCATTTTCACCATTTTCCCATAAGATAGGTTGATTAATGGAGCTAATGAAGAGGTCAGCAAAAATAGGAAAGCTGCCTGACCATTCGGCGTTGCAACACTAGGAAGGTTAGTACCCGTATTAATAGCTACTGCTAAGTGGTTAAATTGCTCTCTGGTGATATTACCTGCATCAAATGCAACCTGAACTTCGTTTATGTAAACCGTAGCCACAAACACGTTATCACTAATCATTGAAAGTACACCGTTTGCCAGATAAAACATAGAAGGTTGTGTTTCTACCGGAAGCGTCAACACATAATCAATAATAGGGGTAAACAAATGCTGATCGTGGATCATTGCCACAATCACAAAGAAAACAACTAATAATGCCGTAAACGGAAGCGCTTCTTCAAAAGCTTTACCCAAGCTGTGCTCGTCTGTAATACCCATAAATGCAGTCTGAACCACAATCAAGAATAAACCAATAAATCCTACCGGAGCTAAGTGTAATGCCAAACTTAAGATTAAGAGAATCGCTGAAATACCTTGAATCCAAAGACCGAAAGTTTCCTTTTTAGTTCTTTTCTCATCAACTTCTGCAGTGTAGTTTTCGATAATTGAACGAGCTACTTCTGGTAATTTATCCCCAAAACCAAAAAGCTTTGTTTTCTCAAGAATAAACGTTGTGATCAAACCACATACAAGAACAGGGATCGTGATAGGCATCATACGCTGGAAAAACTCAATAAAATCCCAACCCATTTTCTCACCTATCAGTAAGTTTTGAGGTTCTCCTACCAATGTACAAACACCACCTAAAGCAGTACCTACAACACCGTGCATAATTAAACTGCGTAAAAATCCTCTAAACTGCTCTAATGTTTCACCACTTAAAGCTTTGCGGTCTAAGACATCATCCCCATCATAATCAGCATCTTCCATAGAATGTATTTTATGATATACACCGTAAAATCCTACAGAAACACTGATCAATACCGCTGTTACGGTAAGCGCGTCAAGAAAAGCAGATAATAGTGCTGCCAGGAAAACAAACAGCATAGATAGCACCACCTTAGACTTGATTTTCGTAAATACTTTAGAGAAGATATACATCAGCATAGGCTTCATAAAGTAAATACCGGCAACCATAAATACTAAAAGCAATACTACTTCAAGGTTTTGGTCTACTTCTTCATAAGCCGCTTCTGGACTTGTAAGTCCCAGAATAAGTGCTTCTAAGGCAAGAATACCTCCAGATTGTAGCGGATAACATTTTAAAGCCATCGCTAGGGTGAAAATAAATTCACCTATAAAAATCCAGGCTGTAATCATAGGACCTAAAAGATAATATGCGAACACATTAAAAACTAAGAAAGCTATCATTGCTAACTTGAACCAGCGCGGGCTACTACCCAAAAAATATTTTAACATTTGTATTTGTTTGTTGGTTAATTATTCATTCTAAAGTTACACCAGCTGTTGTAATGCTATTTCAAAAGCGGTTTTGCTGATGTTGTTTTTATTACTGTTATGATTGTATGTATTCTGAATGGCATTTTTGATGGTTTGAGAAGTATCATTAAAAATAGCTTCATCGGTCATCTGCACCCGTCGCTCCATAAAATAAGCAAAAACGCGAGCCATACCGCAATTTGAAATAAAATCTGGAATTACCGAAACACGCGCATCAGTATGTTCCATAATAGGACCAAAGAAAATCTCTTTATCTGCAAAAGGAACATTTGCCCCACATGAAATCACTTCGAGTCCGGCTGCGATCATGGTGTCTATTTGTGCCTGGGTTACCAATCTTGAAGCTGCACACGGTGCAAAAATTTCAGTTTTGATTTCCCAGATCTTTTTATTCACTTCTTCAAACGGAATTAATTTAGACGCTACTAATGTATTTCCCTCTTTAGCTAAGAACAAATCTTTTATCTCTTCAAAAGAAAAACCTGCTTCATCAATCAATCCCCCAGCGGCATCAATAATACCAACGATCTTAGCTCCTTGCTGAGCTAAATAATAAGCTGCTGCTGCTCCTACATTACCAAAACCTTGAATTACGGTACGTTTACCTGCTAAACTTCCACCGTAAATATCATAAAAATGACGCGCAGCTTCTGCCACACCATAGCCGGTGATCATATCTGCAACCGTATATTTTCTGGAAACATCCGGAGAATACGCTGTATTTTCTAAAACTTTAATCACCCCCTGACGCAGCTGACCAATGCGGTTTATTTTATCTGCTTCAGTAGGTCTAAAGTGGCCGTTAAAAACCCCTTCTTGAGGATGCCAAACTCCGCTTTCTTCTGTAATAGGAATCACTTCGTGAATTTCATCTACATTGAGATCTCCTCCGGTTCCGTAGTAACTTTTTAGCAAGGGAGATACTGCTGCATACCAACGTTCTAAAACACCTTTTTTACGCGGATCAGCAGGATCAAAGTTGATTCCGCTTTTTGCTCCACCAATTGCAGGACCTGAAACTGTGAATTTCACTTCCATGGTTTTAGCCAACGAGATTACCTCATTACGGTCTAATCCTTTCCGCATACGCGTACCGCCTCCGGCTGCTCCTCCTCTTAAGGAATTAATCACCGTCCAGCCTTCTGCTTCGGTCTCGGGATCATTCCAATGAAATACAATTTCAGGTTCTTTAGTTTCGTAACGGTTTAATAAATCTTTCATGAATTTATTTAGAGGGTTGACAAATATAACGACTTAGGTGGTTTTCCCTATCGTTTTCGTATTAATTTAAGGTGAATAGAGTATACCTGCGCAATGATTTTTTGAAGCGCCTGTAACAGAATTCAATACATTTATAGAATTGCGCAAACGCAGAACACCCATAAAGGCAAAAATCAAAGCTTCTTTAAATTCGATGGTTTTCGCATCGGGTATTTCAAGCGTGATTGGAGACCAATGTTGCGTGCGTTTTATTAAGTGTTTATTATAAGCCCCGCCACCGGTAACTAAGACCCTATTTTCGCCATAGTCACTTGCAAGCAGGTTTATATTCGCCGCGAGCTGAATCGCTATATGCTCAGTAAATGTTACGATCTTATTTTCGATAGTTGTTTCTGCTTGATTGAGTATCGGAAAAATTTCACGTTTTACCCACTCTAACCCTAAAGACTTTGGAAAAGACTCGTTGTAAAATGCCAATTCATTGAGTTGTTTTAACAATAAATCATCCACAGTTCCTGATGCGGCTATTGCGCCATCTTTGTCAAAATCAAAACCTAACGCTCGTGTCAAGTGATTCAACACAATATTCGTCGGGCAAATATCATAAGCGATGCGCTTGTCATTTTGCTCAAAAGAAATATTAGCAAAACCTCCAATATTTAAGCAGGCTGCAAAATCTCCAAAAAGCAGTTGATCCCCGATAGGAACCAGCGGAGCACCTTGCCCGCCAAGCGCCACATCTTCAACTCTAAAGTCACAAACAACTAAAGTCTCACAAATCTTTGCCAGCTCTGGTCTGTTCCCTATTTGATAAGTTATCCCCTGATCTGGACGATGCAATATGGTATGCCCGTGAGATGCGATCGCATCAATTTTTAAAGGATTACGCCGTCGAAAAATATTGATCGTCTTAGCAAGATATGCAGTATAATCGACATCAAGCAATTTTAATGCTTCCGCAGATAAATCTACCGCATCACGCAAACGCATTACCCAATCATCTTCATATTCAATAGTTTCACAATCCAGCAATTCATAACTCCAACTTTCTTCTTTTTCAAATCTTACGTAAGCTAGGTCTACTCCATCTAAAGAAGTTCCACTCATCACGCCTAAAAGAGTATAAGAAGTACTATGCATACCCATTTAAATTATGATAATCCTTAATTTTTTGTTCAAAAACTATTAAATATTTAAATTTCAGCATATTTATTATTACTTTTTAAATTTTCAATAAAATAATTAATTTATTTTGCAAAGTGTTATGCAAGCATAGTAAATAGTATCTTTAGGATGCTATTCAAATATCTAAACCTGATTACTGGGTGAAAGGTATTAAGAAAACGATATATTTTTAATCTAAAACTGAAATTAGATATGGATTTTAGCCTGAGTGAAGAACACATTATGATACGTGATGCAGCTCGTGAATTTGCACAAACCGAATTGCTTCCGGGAGTTATAGAACGTGATGAAAAACAACATTTCCCAAAAGAGCTGATTCAAAAAATGGGAGATATGGGCTTTCTGGGTATGATGGCTCCTACAGAATTTGGCGGTGGCGGAATGGACAGTATCTCTTATGTGCTGGTGATGGAAGAGTTGAGCAAAGTGGACGCCTCTGCTTCTGTGATCGTTTCAGTAAACAATAGTCTCGTAAATTATGGCTTGGCTGCTTATGCAAATCAGGCTCAAAAAGAAAAATACTTATCAAAATTAACTACCGGTGAAAAACTGGGTGCTTTCTGCCTAAGTGAACCCGAAGCAGGTAGTGATGCTACTTCTCAAAAAACCACCGCAATCGATAAAGGAGACCATTATATTTTAAATGGAACCAAAAACTGGATTACAAATGGCAGCTCTGCAGACTACTACTTAGTAATTGCTCAAACTGACAAAGAAAAGAAACACCGCGGTATTAACGCTTTTATTGTTGAAAAAGGCTGGGAAGGTTTTGAAATAGGACCAAAAGAACAAAAACTAGGCATACGCGGCAGCGATACGCATTCTTTAATATTTAATGATGTAAAAGTCCCTAAAGAAAATCGCATTGGCGAGGACGGATTCGGGTTTAAGTTTGCTATGAAAACGCTTAGCGGTGGTCGTATAGGTATTGCGGCACAAGCACTGGGTATTGCTGCCGGCGCTTTTGAACTAGCTAAAAATTACTCTAAAGTGCGTAAAGCTTTTGGAACCGAAATTTGCAACCATCAGGCAATCGCATTCAAGTTAGCAGATATGGATGTAGAAATTGAAGCAGCACGTCATTTAGTAATGAAAGCTGCCTGGGACAAAGACCAAGGAAATAACTATGACATATCGAGCTCTAGAGCCAAGCTCTACGCTTCAAAAGTAGCGATGGCTGTTACTGTTGAAGCTGTACAAGTACATGGCGGGAACGGTTTTGTTAAAGAATACCACGTAGAGCGCTTGATGCGTGACGCAAAAATTACTCAGATCTACGAGGGAACTTCAGAAATTCAAAAGATTGTAATCTCAAGAGGCTTATTAGATAAATAATTCAATCGATATTTTATAAAAAAGAGCCGTGATTTCAATCAGTCACGACTCTTTTTACGAATAACTATATCTAATTAGAAACGGTATCCTAATCTAAAATGATAATCTGGAAAGAAGAACACGTTGTCTTCATTTTGATTTTTCAAGTCACAAGCCAAGCCTGCTCCAGCTGCTAGTTCAAACGTAAACTCATTCCAGATCTCTCTGCGCATACCTGCATTTGCTGCGATAGCAAGTGCAGCAATAATATCTTCCTTGTGGTCACTTCCTATAGCAAACCAGTCTGGTTGATAGGTTGTTTTAAAACTTACATAATCTGCCGCGTTATTAGCGATATTTCTACCTTTTCCCGTCTGCGCTTGATGCTGTGATACCAACGTGGTTCGATCTCAATTTCAGGAACAAGCATGTACAAATAGCTGTAGTCTGTCACATACCCTTGTGTGTAACTACCTGTAAGACCTACCTGACTTCTAAACACAACCTCATCAGAAAGCTTTAGTTCATTGGTGAACCAAAGACCAAATAATGTTTCTTGTAGATTCCATACAGATTATTCTACTAATGGTTCAACAGGAGTTTCTTCTTGTGCAAAACTTTGAAATTGGACACAAATAAGCGTAAATACGAGTAGTATTTTTTTCATAATTATGAATTTGGGTTTTAAGCCGACAAAACTAATCTTCAAAAAAACAAATTCGTTTTTATGCTTGTATTTCTCAAATTAACTATTTAGCGAAGTAAACGTAAATACCTACAACAATAAGACATATAATCGCTCCTACTTGTTTAACATATTTATAGGGCTCAATAGAAACCTGCTTGGTATATTCTAAAACAAATGGTTCTTTCCGAGGGTAAATCTTACCAATAACCAACATAATCACAATGTTAGTTATAAATAAAATTGCCATAATATGAAGATAATGAGGATACGCATCCACCTCAACCATTCGTAATGCTTCAACATCTGTAATACCGCTGGCTTTTGCCGCTTCCATGGCGCTAGATCGCATATTTGGACCAATCCAAAACTGACTGATAATATATAATAATGAACCTGAAATAATACCAATTTTTGCTGCAATAGCCGGCACACGCTTCGTTAGATATCCAACCACGATAATCGTAAAAATCGGAATACTATAAATACCATTGATCTCTTGTAAATAGCTAAATAAACTTCCTGCATTTGCAATTAGCGGAGCAATAAACATGGCCGCAAGTCCCAAGCAAACGCCAAAGATTTTCCCATATTTAACTACAGTACGCTCTGAAGCCTCTTTATTGATGTGTTCTTTATAAATATCGATACCAAATAAGGTCACTGAACTATTAAGCACACTATTAAACGAACTCAGGATTGCTCCAAATAATACCGCCGCAAAGAAGCCCATTAAAGGTTTGGGCAGAACCGCTCGCACTAATTCTGGATAAGCCAAATCACTACTAGAAAGACCTCCTTCAAAGTAATAATAAGCAATCATTCCGGGTAAAACCAGAATAATTGGACCCAAAATCTTTAGAAAAGCGGCCAGTAAAAGTCCTTTCTGTCCTTCGGCAAGACTTTTAGCTCCTAAACCGCGCTGTATAATTTGCTGATTGGTCCCCCAGTAGAAAAGTTGTACGAGCATCATTCCGGTAAAAATTGTTGAAAAAGGAACTTCTTGACCAGATTCTCCAGTAGAATCAAACCGCTCCGGATTGGCATCGACAAGCACATGCAGTCCATCTAAAACGCTACCGTCTCCAATAGCCATCAATCCAAATACCGGAATTAAAACCCCTCCAATAATCAAACCTATTGCATTGATACTATCTGAAACCGCTACAGCTTTAAGCCCTCCAAAAACCGCGTAAATAGATCCTATTATTCCTATTCCCCAAATACAGATTACCAGCGCCGTAGTATCTGAAACGCCTAACAACTCAGGCACGTCAAACATTCCACTAATCGCAACGGAGCCAGAATATAAAATCACCGGTAAAAGCACCACTACATAACCTGTGAGAAACAGTCCGGAAGTTATTGTTTTTGTAGTCTTATCAAATCGTTTAGATAAAAACTGCGGCACCGTTGTAAGTCCGCCTTTTAAATAACGCGGCAACAGAAAAACAGCTGTTACAACTATAGAAAGTGCTGCTAAGGTTTCCCATGCCATCACAGATAAACCATCTTTGTAGGCACTTCCGTTAAGCCCTACTATTTGTTCTGTAGACAGGTTGGTAAGCAGCATCGAACCCGCTATTACACCAAAGGTTAAACTTCGACCTCCTAAAAAGTAACCGTCAGAAGTAGATTCATCAGATTTCCTAACAGACCACCAAGATATGAGGGCAACAAGAATTGTAAATGCTAAAAAGGATATTAATGCCATAATCTAAATAGTATAAAAATAACCTCATCGAAACCGTTGTAGTAGGCAATTCTGAAGTTAAATATTTTTCAGGCGCTAAAGTAATGTAATTATCGTGTTTTGCTCACTGATTTTTATGCAAAAACTAACACTCCTCCTAAAAAAAACCTGTGATTTTAGCAATAATTAGATTTTACACCCGTGTTTTTATAAATGTTATAAAAACACGATCAAACGACCAGAATAAGAAAAAACTACAATCGCAAAAAATCAAACAGTTCACAATCAAATTTCTGGCATGTAAAATTTTAAATTAAATAAGTGTTATTTTTTAAACGTAAAAATTACGTTTAATTTTATATATGTATCTTTGCTCTAAATTTTAAACTCTTAATTTAACCCAAACGATATTTTGGCAAATCAAATCACACGCGCTCAATCTCCTGAGCAACTTGCTCAATTGGGGCATTTTAATGCTGAAGTCATTATAAATTCTCCCGGAAGAGTAAATCTCATTGGGGAACACACAGATTACAACAACGGCTTTGTTATGCCGACTGCGATAGACAAAACGATACAATTTCATCTGAAGAAAAACGGAAAGGCTTCACACTGTAGTGTGAGCAGTTTAAATTACGACAGCTATTTTGAATTTGATTTAGCTGTTGAAGATCACAATGAAGCAGAATGGACCAAATACATCGTTGGTGTTACTGAGGAACTAAAAAAATTAGGCCACAAACTGGAAGGTTTTGATTGCATGATGCTCAGCAATCTACCTATGGGAGCCGGCATCAGCTCTTCTGCAGCATTAGAATGTGGCTTGGCAAGAGGATTGAGTGAATTATTCAACCTCAACTTAACCAACTTGGAGATCGTAAAACTTTCTCAAATGGCTGAGCATAATTATGTGGGTACAAAATGCGGAATAATGGACCAGTTCGCATCAGTGATGAGTAAAGAAAACCATGTGATTAAATTAGATTGCGAAAGTCTTGAATACGACCTATTGCCTTTTGCTATTGAGCCCTATAAACTGTTATTGCTGAACACTAATGTCTCGCACAGCTTATCAACAAGCGAGTACAATGTGCGCAGACAAGAATGTGAATCTGGCGTAGCTTTATTGCAAAAATGGTATCCGGAAGTTCAGTCTTTACGAGATGTAAATCTAAAACAGCTTGAAGCTCACAAAGCAGATTTTGACCCGGTAGTTTACAACAGATGTTCTTATGTAATCGAAGAAAATGAGCGCGTTAACCTAGCGGCAAAAGCTTTAAAAGCAGAAGATTTGGAAACCTTTGGGAAATTGATGTATGCCTCTCACGACGGACTTCAACATAAATATGAAGTGAGTTGTAAAGAACTGGATTTCTTAACCGATTTTTCTAAAGACAACGATGCTATTCTAGGTTGCAGAATGATGGGTGGCGGCTTTGGTGGCTGCACGATTAATCTGATTCATCAGGATGCGGCAGATGCGTATATAGAAGCTGCAAAAAAAGCTTACTTTAAAGAATTTAACCGCAACCTTTCCGCTTTTACAGCAATGCCTGCTAACGGCGGTGAACGCTTACACTAATAAAAACAAAAGTCCATGGTAGATTTTAATGATAATTCACACAGACGTTATAATATATTAACCGGAGAATGGGTTTTAGTTTCTCCTCACAGAACCAAACGCCCGTGGCAGGGAAAGGAAGAAGATGTGGTTGTCGAAGAGCGCCCATCTTATGACCCTAGCTGTTATTTATGCCCCGGGAATGAACGTGCTGGCGGACACACAAACGAAAACTACAAAGAGCCTTGGTCTTTTGTAAATGATTTTGCAGCTCTTAAAAACGATGTGCCGCAGGCAAAATTTAAATCCGGACTTTTAAAAGCGGAATCTGAAAGCGGAATCTGTAAAGTCGTTTGTTTTTCTCCAGATCACTCCCTTACGCTTCCTATTATGGAGGTTTCTAATATTGAAAAGGTAATTGCTTTATGGCAACACGAGTTTAGAGAGCTGGGTAAGAAAACCGATATCAATCACGTTCAAATCTTTGAAAACAAAGGAGCGATAATGGGGTGTAGCAATCCGCACCCACATGGTCAAATCTGGGCACAACGCACCATTCCGCAGGAAGTTTCAAAAAAGAACAAACAACTCCGTGAGTACTGGAACAATAATAAATCCAGCTTACTGGGTGATTACATAAAAGAAGAATTAGAATTAAAGGAACGTCTTATTGTAGAAACTGAGTTTTTTGTAGCCTTGGTTCCGTATTGGGCAGTATGGCCTTACGAAGTGATGATCGCTCCTAAAAAGCAACATCGCAATATTCTAACGCTTTCGGAAGAAGAACGTCTGGATTATGCTAAAATCATTAAAGCGGTAACCATAAAATACGACAACCTGTTTAAAACATCTTTTCCGTATAGTTCAGGAATTCACCAAGCTCCTACAGATGGTCAGGATTGGGATTCTTGGCATTTTCACATGTCATTTTACCCGCCATTACTGCGCTCAGCGACTGTAAAGAAGTTTATGGTAGGCTATGAAATGTTTGCAACTCCACAAAGAGATATAACTGCTGAGATGGCTGCAAAAACTTTACGTAATTTAGCAGACACACATTATACGAAAAAATAAAATGTCTACTAAAACCACTCTTAAGGGAATTGCCGAACATTTAAACCTCTCTATTTCAACTGTTTCTAAAGCACTTGCAGACAGTCCTGAGATTAGTGAAGCAACTAAGCTAGTTGTAAAAACAGCAGCCAGGCAACTCAAGTACCGGCCTAATGCAATGGCACGTGGACTAAAGAGTAGTCGCACCAATACGCTGGGCGTTGTGATCCCTAATATCATGCACAACTTTTTTGCTAAGGTTATTGTAGGGATGGAAGAAGAAGCTACAAATAACGGTTATAGTTTGGTGACTTGTATTTCTAATGAGTCTTTAGAGAAGGAAAAGCAAAGCCTTAATATGCTGAGTGATGTTTCAGTTGATGCGATTATTATAAGCCTCACTTCAGAAACACAAGAAACCAATGAGATAGAGCATCTTAATGATATACTGCACTATAACATCCCGTTAGTAATGTTTGATCGTGCTAATAGCGATGTGGCTTGTGATAGTGTTGTCATAAATGATTACAAAGGAGCTTATGATGCCGCTGCTTATTTATTGAAAACAGGTTGTAAAAATATTGCGTTTCTGTCTACACTTAATAACACTTCTGTAGGCAACAAACGTTTATCTGGTTATCAAGCTGCGTTGAGTGATCACGACAACTCGCTAGTTCCAAAAGTATTATTTACTAAACTGACGAGTCTTGAAAATGACCTGGGTGCTTTTATTGAAAATAATGAGATTGACGGACTCATAACTACAGACGAATCTAGCGCAATTTATTCGATGAATACACTCCGAATAAAAGGAAAACAAGTGCCGCAAGATGTAAGTGTTATTGGTTTTACAGACGGAAATTTGGCGCGAAACTACTTCCCTTCAGTAACTACAGTTAAACAGCAAGCTGAAATTATGGGCAAAAAAGCGATCCAAATCGCACTGAAAAACATCAACAATAAAGAACAACATGAGCCTGTTCAAGAAGTTATAGAAACAGAGCTTGTTATTAGAAATAGCACCAAAGCAATTTAGATGCTGTAAACTGCTACTCTAAAATAAAGAAGCCGATTCTAATCGATTAGAATCGGCTTCTTATTTAGTATTATTCAGGGAAACAGACTATTCTATTCCGCGAACTTTCTTCTCCCAATCCCAAGCAGATTTTAATGCATCAGCCAGACTTAGTTGAGATTTCCAGCCTAATTCGTTATTTGCTTTATCAGTATCTGCATACGCTGCAACGACATCACCTTCACGACGATCGACAATTTTATAATTCAGTTTTTGACCTGAAACCGCTTCAAAAGTTTCAATAACCTCCAGAACCGAACTCCCGGTACCGGTACCCAGATTAAACACTTCGTAATTGGTTTTGTTTTTATTTTCAACCAAACGGGTAAGCGCCATAACATGAGCTTTAGCCAAATCTACTACGTGAATATAATCGCGTACACAGGTCCCGTCAGCCGTTGCATAATCATTTCCAAAAACAGATAGCTGATCTCTTAAACCGGCAGCAGTTTGTGTAAGGAATGGCACTAAGTTCTGAGGAACTCCAAGTGGCAACTCCCCTATTTCAACACTAGGATGCGCTCCTATCGGATTAAAATAACGTAAGGCAATCGCTTTGAATTTATCGTAAACTTTAGCCGTGTCTCTAATGATTTCCTCCCCTATTTGCTTGGTGTTTCCATACGGTGATTCTGCGGGTTTCACCGGTGCACTTTCTGTGATAGGAAGTTCATCTGCCTGCCCGTAAACCGTACACGACGAACTGAATATAAAGTTAGCAGCGTCTTTTGCTGTTAGTTCTTGTAATAAGTAAACTAAAGAGCTTAAGTTATTCTCGTAATACAATAAAGGCTTATACACGCTTTCTCCTACTGCTTTAGAAGCCGCAAAATGAATTGCTCCGGTCACATCTGCATACTTTTTAAAAAAAGCTGAAACAGCATTTTTATCACGAAGATCTAATTTTTCAAAATCCGGCTTTGTTCCGGTTATAGCTTCTATACCGTCTAAAACCGCTTCTGAAGCATTAGATAAGTCATCAATGATAACTACATCATACCCTGCATTTTGCAATTCTACAACCGTGTGGGATCCTATAAAGCCTAAGCCTCCTGTTACTAGTATTCTCAAAATTCTGATTTATTATTTTCAACGGAAAGCTTTTCTAAAGCCTCGTCGATGTTAAAATCTTTTAATGAATCTATAATCATATCGGGACCAAAAGCATAATTATTTATGTGCTTGGCTTTTGAAACTCCAGACAATGTGAGTATGGTTTTATACCCCATCTGTATAGATCCTAAAATATCGGTATCCATTGTATCGCCTATAACAATAGTCTGATCTGTGGTGAGTCCTAATTTTTTTCGGGCAGCACGCATCATTACGGGGCTAGGCTTTCCTACTGAAAATGCCTTACGACCAGATGCTTCTTCAATCATTTTAACGATAGCTTTAATCCCAAGGTTAGACCAACCTATTTTCATTGGAGAAGGATCTAAATTGGTTGCGATAAGTTTGGCTCCGCCTAAGATCATATCTACAGCATTGTTGGCCATTTCAAGTGTAAAGTTTCTACCTTCTCCCACAACTACATAATCCGGATCTTGCGTCACAAGACTATACCCATTCTCATGTAAGCTGGTAAGAAGTCCGCCCTCACCTAAAACATAGGCTGTTCCGTTAGGCTTTGTAAAACCTAAGAACCATGCGGTAGCCATCGCACTGGTGTAAACATTTTCTTCTTTAATGTTTATACCCATCGGCTTGAGTTTGTTTACAACATCAATTGGGCTACGCTGACTGTTATTGGTCATAAACAAAAACGGTATCCCCCGTTCTTGCAATGTTTTTATAAATGTATCTGCTCCTGGTATAAGGTCATTACCGCTGTAAATAACCCCATCCATATCTATTAAAAATCCTTTGTCCATCGGGTAGTTTTCTTTAAGCGTAAAATTAACATTTAAATTTAAGGATATAGTTCTTTTTGAACAAAAATTAAGCTTCTATCTCGTTGTCGTAAAAGTGAGTAGCATCATAAAGCAACTCATCTAATTTTGCATTTTCAAAGCTTACCCGCTCTTCATCCCAATCGAGATAATTGATAAAATCTTCAACAACCAATTCTCTAAACTGATTGATGGTTTCAATATCAAAATAAAGCCTTCCGGTTCGCCGTACAAAGAAATCAGCTAAACTATTAGTCATCTCATAATGCACACTATACCACAGCTCTGCCCGCAATAAACGATCATTTACATCCGTATTTCTAAAATAATTGATTTTATTCTTAATGAGCTCTGTTTGCTTGCCATAAGTCGAAGTCAAATACCAGGCTTTGTAATCGGCATTCTCAATATTCAGGAACTCTAAAACCTCTTGAAGTTGCGCTTGATACTGTTCTACTTCAGTTGAATTACGCAGTGCGTGAGATGTTAACGCTATATGCTGTGTACGCGACTCGTCATACGTTTTATCATACTTTTCTTTAAGACGTTTGCTAACGGTTTCATTAACCCGCTGCGCCATTTTTCGATATCCGGTTAACTTTCCGCCGGCGATTGAAATCAGACCGCTTTTACTTATGAAGGTTTCATCTTTTCGCGATAGCTCAGAAGGGTCTTTTTCTTCTTCGTGAATGAGTGGCCGTAAACCTGCCCAACTAGACGCTATATCTCCTTCGGTTAAATTGATATCTGGAAACGTACCATTTACCGCATCAAGCAAATACTTGATATCAGCTTTAGTAGTCACAACCCGATCTAAACTACCGGAATAATCAGTATCTGTCGTACCTACATAGGTCACTCTACCACGCGGAATCGCAAAAATCATACGTCCGTCTGGCACATCAAAATACAAGGACTGATGTACGGGTAATTTTTCCTTCGGAAAAACCAAATGCACACCTTTTGTGAGGTGCAGATGCTTATTATTCATCGACTCATCCTTAGCCCGAAGCTTATCTACCCAAGGCCCTGCAGCCGAGACAAAAGTTCGTCCTTCGATCTCAAAAGATTGACCGGTGTTGTGATCTACACAGTTCACGCTTGTAATCTTGCCTTTATAGTTGTAAACAAAATCACTCATCTCGCAGTAATTGAGACAAACCGCGCCAAAACCGGCTGCTTTCTTCATCAATTCTATAGTGAGGCGGGCATCATCTGTGCGATACTCAGCATAATACCCCCCACCCAAAACTTTAGATTCATCCAGAATAGGTTCGCGCTCCAGCGTTTCTTCCTTAGTAAGCATTTGACGCTTATCATTACCTGCTACGCTAGCCAAAAGATCGTAGACTTTCAAACCTATTGAAGTCAAGGTTTTACCATATTGCCCACCTTCTATCAAGGGAAGTAACATCTTTTCTGGCACTACCAAATGCGGAGCCAGTTTATGAACAATCGCCCGCTCTGTACCCGATTCTTTTACCAAACCGATTTCCATTTGCTTGAGGTAGCGCAAGCCACCGTGGACCAACTTGGTGCTTTTATTACTCGTACCCGAAGCAAAGTCATTTTTCTCTATGAGGCACACACTCATTCCGCGTGTTGCAGCATCAAGAGCAATCCCCGCTCCTGTAACACCACCACCTATGATGACTAAGTCAAAAATTTTCTTCTTAGCTTTTTTGATGTAGCGTTTGCGATCTATAACACTGAATCGCAAAGGCGCTTTCTCTTTTTCTAAACTTTCAGCATAGCCAGAACGGGTGCGCATTACTGCCAGATCCCATCCTTCTTGCTTATGATTACGCGCTCTGGCCCCCATTTTAGTTTCAAAAATTTGCGCTACTTTACGCAAAGAAGCGATATCCTTCTGGGTCCAGATCGCTGCTTTTATACCCGCCAGCAGCGCGGCGCCCATTGCAGTAACTTCTAACATTTCCGGGCGATCTACTTTAGCATCAAGCATATCTGCCTGAAACTGCATCAGATAATCATTGGCACAAGCGCCACCGTCAACTTTTAATGTTTTGATTTGCTTACCGCTATCTTGCTCCATCGCTTTGATCAGATCACTCACCTGATATGCCAAAGCTTCAACAGTAGCTTTTACAAGTTCTTTTCTTCCGGTACTAAAGGTTAAACCTTGAATACTTCCTTTTGCGTTTCCGTCCCAATAAGGAGCACCTAAGCCGTTAAAAGCCGGTACAAAAAACAAGTCCTTAAGCGGCGGAATACTTTGACAAATTGCGTTGGTTTCTTCGGCATTATCAATAATCCCTACTTGGTCGCGCAACCATTGTATAGAAGCTCCGCCAACAAAAACACTTCCTTCTAAAGCATATTTAGGTTTCTTGTTTTCAAGCGTGCAACAAAGTGTCGTTAGGAGTCCGTTTTTTGAAAAGGAAGGTTTTTTCCCGATATTAAGCAGCATAAAACACCCTGTACCGTAGGTGTTTTTTGCCATCCCGGATTTATAACCGCCCTGACCAAAAAGTGCTGCCTGCTGATCTCCTGCAACCCCATAAATAGGAAAAGAAGTATTCTGATACGTAATGCTTCCAAAATCGGATGAAGAAGCTTGTACTTTAGGCAACATACTTTTGGGAATATCCAACTCCTGAAGCAAGTCATCATCCCAGTCCATCTCTTTAATATTATAAAGCATGGTTCTACTTGCATTGGTGTGATCTGTGCGGTGTTTTCCGGTGAATTTGTAAATCAACCAACTGTCTACTGTACCAAACAACAGCTCTCCGGCTTCTGCTTTTTTACGAGCACCTTCAACATGATCCAGAATCCATTTAATCTTTGTTGCAGAAAAATAACTATCAATTACGAGTCCGGTATTTTGGGCTATATAACGAGCCAGACCACGCTCGCGCAATCCCTCACAAATAGCTTCGGTACGCTTATCTAGCCAGCAAATCGCATGGTAAACCGGCTCTCCTGTATTTTTATCCCAAACGATTGTCGTTTCCCGCTGATTGGTAATTCCTATAGCTTTTATCGCTTCAAGAGGCACATTTGCCTTTTTAATCACATCTTCAAAGGTCTCTTGCTGATCGTTAAATAGCTGCACAGGATCATGCTCCACCCATCCCGATTGGGGATAGTGCTGCGTCAATTCTTTTTGTGATACCGCAACAATCTTCCCTTTCTCATCAAATAAAATGGAGCGGGTGCTGGTTGTTCCCTGATCAAAAGCTATGATATATGAAGTGTTCATCTATAAAAATTTATATCGTATTTCGTGGCGGTAAACGGCATCAGGTTTTAAAACCGTTGACGGAAAATTGGGATGATTGGGAGAATCGGGGAAATATTGAGGTTCTAAACACAATGCCGGCGACGGCCCTTGTATCGCTCCGTATTTATTAGGCACAGCATCTATACCAGCTGCACTGTAAAACTGAAGTCCGGGCTGCGTGCAATGCACTTCCATTTTAGGGGAGCCTCCGGGTGCAGCTAAAACAGCCGCCGGAACCTCAGCGCTGTATTTTTCCAAAACGTAATTATGATCAAAACCTCCATCAAGTTCAGACAAAGGTTCTGCTAATACTTTCAATTCCTGAAGGTCAAAGGGTGTACTTTCAACCCGCAAAACTTCGCCGGTTGGTACGTTATTTTCATTTTTTGGCAATATACCTCCGCCATTTATTTGCAGTGCATGTTTGGTGATACCCTCGCCACTTTGAGGATTCAGATTAAAATATTCGTGACGGGTTAGATTCACAATAGTTTCCTGATCTGTTGTGGCTTCCAAACGCATAATAAGCTCGTTAGCCTCGGTTAGCTTTACAAACATTTTAGTTTGCAGATTTCCGGGATAGCCCTCTTCTCCATCCTTACTCCTATAACTAAAAACAACCTCGTCATCGAGTTCAGCAACATTCCAGATTTTTTTACCAAAACCTTCAAAGCCCCCATGCAAGTGGTTCGTACCTTCATTAGCGCTTAAGGATACTTTTTTTCCATCTAAAACAACTTCGGCATTCGCAATTCTGTTTGCGTTTCTTCCCACCAACTGCCCCATAAAATACGGGTCGTTCTCATAAGTGATGAGATCATTATACCCCAAAACCACATCGGTATAATCCCTTTTATCCGGTATAATCAAACGTTGCAAAATAGCCCCGTAGGTGAGAAAATGTGCTTCCATCCCGGATGCGTTTTTTAAAATTACTAAAGAGACAGAATGCCCATCTTGCGTGGTATCAAAAGGTTGAATTGTTATCAATGGAACGTTTTTTTTAAAGTTAAATATATAAAATACTAAAGGGATACCGGCGGAATTCGCACGCTCTTTTATCAGCAAGATGCAAAATACCTGTTGTGTAGATTTCTTTACAAAGCAAACCGTAAAAGGCTTTTCTTCGTAAGTTTTGCTGCAACCTGTAACAACTCAACTTTTTAATGAAATTCACAATATTCTTAACGCTTTTGATTCCGTTTTGTGGCTTTAGTCAGGAAAAATCTATAGACAGATTGCTCGATCTTTACAACACGCGCAGTGTCCCCTATATTTCTGTACAAGAACTCAAAATGAAGCCGGAAGCCTATGTAATTCTAGATACGCGTAAAACAGAGGAGTTTAATGTGAGTCATCTTCCCGGCGCCGTTTGGGTGGGAGAAAAACCTCATGAAACGCTTTTAAATTCTGTTTTAAATTCAAAAAAACCGGTAGTGGTCTATTGCACAGTAGGCATCCGCAGTGAAGATTATGGTGAAAAATTGAACCGAACTACCAAGAAACAAGTCTACAACCTCTACGGCGGCATCTTCGCCTGGAAGGATGCAGGCTATAAAGTGATCGATCACAAAGGCAAACCCACTGAACAAATACACACGTTTGCAAAAAATTGGGAAGATTATTTGAAAACAGGAATTGCAGTTCATTAAATTTGATACGTATCAATTTAACACATACGAATGGGTCTACTCAGTAAAAAAGACACAGACGAAGAGAGAAACTTCGAAGCAGAATTTCAGTTCCCTACATCAGATAAAGCCCTTTTAATTTTTACGCGGAACCCAGAATTGGGTAACGTAAAAACACGCCTTGCCGGCGGAGTGGGTGATCAAGCTGCTCTTGATATCTATAAATTTCTATTACAACACACCGTCAAAATCACCAGCGGTTTACGTGCCGATAAGCAGGTTTTTTATTCCGAAAAAATACGGACATCAGACTATTGGGATGAAGCCGTTTTCTCTAAAAAACTGCAGCATGGAAATGATCTGGGATTGCGTATGCAGCGGGCATTTCAAGATGCTTTTAAAAGCGGCTACAAAAAAGCAATCATCATAGGCAGCGATATGTATGACTTGTCTCAAGAAGATATAGAGCAGGCTTTCAGTGCGCTGGATGATCATGATTTTGTGATAGGACCCGCAGCAGATGGCGGCTATTATTTATTGGGAATGAACGTACTCAAACCCGAACTCTTTCAGCATAAAAACTGGGGAACAGAAACCGTTCTTAACGACACACTTGCTGATTTGAAAGAAGAATCTGTTAAATTGCTGGAAACCCGTAATGATGTAGATTATTACGAAGACATAAAAGGTATTGAAGCGTTTTTTCCTTTTTTACCACAACATTTGAAATAAACAATCCATGAAAAAATTTATTGAAGAATCTGCGCAATTCTTAAAAGAGCGCGGTTTTGAAGCTCCCGAGATCGGTATCATTTTAGGAACCGGTTTGGGTCAATTTGTAGATCAAGTAGAAATTATAAGTTCTGTAAGCTACAATCACATTCCTAACTTCCCAACGGCTACGGTAGAATTTCATACCGGAAAATTGATTTACGGCACACTGGGCGGAAAAAAAGTAATTGTTATGCAAGGGCGTTTTCATATTTATGAAGGCTATACCTTACGCGATGTGAGTTATCCGGTACGCGTTATGAACGAATTGGGCATCAAACAACTATTGATTAGCAATGCTGCCGGTGCCATTAACCTCAACTTTAAGAAAGGCGAAATTATGCTTATTGAAGATCACATCAATTTACAGGGCAGCTCTCCTTTAGCGTTTAAAGGTGTTGAGCTATTAGGCTCTCGCTTCACAGATATGAGCGAGCCTTATGATGTGCCGATGCGTACTCTTTTAAAAGAGATTGCTACCGAAAATAACATCACCTTACACGAAGGTGTTTATACTTCTGTGGTAGGACCCCAATTAGAAACCCGCGCCGAATACCGCTTCTTGAAGCTGATTGGTTCTGATACGGTGGGGATGAGCACCGTTCCTGAAGTTATCGTAGCCAATCACCTTGATCTACCGGTCGCTGCCGTTTCAGTAATCACAGATGAATGTGATCCTGAGAACCTGGAGCCGGTGAACATTCAGGATATTATGAATGCTGCAGCACAAGCCGAACCCAATATGGTCTTGCTCTTCACGCAACTCATCGAAAAACTTTAGGTTTTTCGGTCTTATAAAAACCATACTTTACAAATCTCCGTAACTACTTGTGTAGTTATAAATATTGAATAACTCGAAACAAAAAACAAAATGGCTAATACTTATTACGATCCCGCAGACCTTAGAAAATTTGGTAAAATCACCGAATGGAGTGAAGAACTAGGCACAAAATTCTTTGATTACTACGGAAAAGTTTTTGAAGAAGGCGCACTTACCGCTCGCGAGAAAGCGCTTATAGCTCTTGCCGTAGCACATACTGAGCAATGTCCTTATTGCATTGACGCCTACACGAAAGACACGCTACAACGCGGGGTTACAAAAGAACAAATGATGGAAGCCATTCACGTAGGTGCTGCTATCAAAAGCGGTGCGACTTTGGTACATGGTACCATGATGATGAATAAGGTTAATAAGTTAGAAATGTAAGTCTTAACTAACTAGTTCATTAATTGAACCTTATCTTAGTCCCTGCTGAAAAAGAAAAAACGCTATATGTCTGTAACTAAAACAAAAACATCCCTTCATAAACGTCACGATGATCTGGCTCAAGCCAACAAACAACTTGATATCTTATCCGGTGGCATCTTTGCTGATGGGGAATTACCCACTTTTGCAAAAAAAATAAAAGAAACCAATCAGTTTCCGCTGCGTCCAAAAAAACTTGAAATCCTGCAAATCAACGTAGGCTATATGTGTAATCAGGTTTGTGAGCATTGTCACGTAGATGCCGGTCCGGACCGTAAAGAAATCATGACTTGGGAAACGATGGAACAATGTCTTGAAGTGATTAAAAATACCGGTGCACACACGCTGGATTTGACCGGTGGCGCTCCTGAGATGAATCCGCATTTTAGACGTTTTGTTGAGGAAGCAAGCAAAGCAGGAATCAAAGATTTTATCGTACGTAGTAATCTTACTATCATTCGTGCGAATAAGAAATATTACGACTTACCTGATTTCTTCAAAAAACACAACGTTCACGTGGTGAGTTCTATGCCGCACTGGACACGGGGAAAAACCGATAAACAACGCGGAGAAGGTGTTTTTGATCTTTCTATAAAAGCCTTGCAAGAATTGAATGAACGTGGCTACGGCATGCCAGACAGCGATTTACGCTTAGACCTGGTTTACAATCCTAATGGTGCCTACCTCCCTTCTGATCAAACGGGAATGGAAAAGGATTTCAAAAAAGCCTTGATGGAAGATTTTGGGATTCAGTTTCACAACTTGTTTGCGATAACCAATTTACCTATCGCCCGTTTTCTGGATTACTTAATCGCTTCAGAAAATTATGAGGATTATATGTATCAACTCGTAGAAGCTTACAATCCTTCCGCAGTAGCCAATGTGATGTGTACCAATACGATTTCAATCAGTTGGGACGGCTGGTTGTATGATTGTGATTTCAACCAAATGTTAGATTTAAAAGTCAACAGTAAGGTGAAACATATTTCTGATTACAACGAAGATTTGCTTAACGATCGTGACATCATCATCTCACAACACTGTTACGGCTGTACTGCAGGCGCAGGAAGCAGCTGCCAGGGAACTGTTGCATAGCATGTAATAGAATGCATTTTTATTGAACACGAAAACTGCCATATTAATTTTTGCCCGTTCGGCACAGCAAGAAGCTTTAGACAAAGGCTTCCGGAATGCGGCACCTGTCTTTGAAGCGCTCAATGCTCAGATTTTAAAAACGGTAAAACAAACCGGACTTCCGTATTTCTTATATTCGGAAGAAAAACAGCGAGGATCAACATTTGGCGAACGGCTTACTAATGCGATACAAAACATTTACAATCTGGGCTATGATCAGATCATAAGTGTAGGTAACGACAGTCCGCATCTTACTAAAAAGCATTTCACCACTGCCGAAGAACATTTAAAAACCTGTCCGCTTGTTTTAGGCCCGTCAGTGGATGGTGGTTTTTATTTAATGGGACTGAGAAAGTCGCATTTTAATCCGATTTCTTTTTTAAAACTTCCCTGGCAGACTCAGGGTTTGATGACCAGCTTTATTCATCTGGTTCATTCCAAAAAAATTGAAGTTGCATTCTTAGAAACGCTTCAGGATCTAGACACGGCTTCAGACATTGCCCAACTTTTACAAGTCGGGAAAAGTCTTCCGTTCAAGATTCTACACCTTTTGAAGAATTGCATTCAAAAAGCATTTCAAACTTCCTATTATCAAGACCTCTTTCTTCAAAAGGTCTGTTCCCTTACTTATTACAATAAAGGTTCTCCGGTTAGTTTAAGTAGTTAAGACAAAAATCTAGTTGTCGCGCTGCTCACTGTACAATCTTGCAGCTCTCTTTTACCAATCAGAAACAAAAAAATGAAACACCTTTATTTTGGGCTTATGCTCTTGCTTTGTGCATTTGCAAACGGCCAGACTACAATTACCGGAACCGTAACCGCATCAAGTGATGACTCAACCGTTCCGTTTGTGAATGTTATTGCTGTGGGCACAGATGCTGCAACAATCACCGATGAAAACGGAAACTATCAAATTGAAGTGCCTGAAACAGCATCTCAACTGCGTTTTTCGGCAATAGGATTTAGTACCCAGACTATCGCGATCAACGGGCAAAAAACCATTACTATCAGCTTACAAGAATCGACTACAGATTTAGATGAAGTCGTCATCACAGCTTTAGGTCTCGAGCGCGAAACCAAAGAATTGGGCTATGTAGTCCAGACCATACAAGCCGAAGAAGTTTCAGCAGTAAAAGCACCCAATTTTCTAGATAATCTAGCCGGAAAACTTGCCGGTGTTACCGTTTCTCAGGGAGCAACCGGAGTGGGATCTTCATCAAAAATTACCATTCGTGGAGAAGCTTCTTTTTCCAACAACAATCCGTTGTTTATCGTTGATGGAACACCCATTAATAACAACACCGTTTTTAACGAAAGTAATGAAGCTGCTGCCGGTTTTCAAGAAATTGATTTTGGTAACGGCGCGATGGAAGTGAACCCTGACGATATCGCTTCCGTGAGTGTTTTAAAAGGCCCCAGTGCTGCTGCGCTTTACGGCACGCGTGCCTCCAATGGGGTGATTATCATTGAAACCAAAAATGGAAGTCAAAGCAAAGGGCTGGGCATCAGCATCAATACGTCGTTGTTTGTAGATACGCCTTTCAAACTGCCGGAATTTCAAAATCAATACGGTCAGGGAAACTCAGGACTGTTTGAGTTTGTTGACGGTTTAGGCGGCGGGATTAATGACCTGATCTCCTATTCCTGGGGACCACGGTTGGATCAAGGCACTTTGATCGCACAGTTTGATTCCCCGGTAACCTTAGCCGATGGAACTGTAGTTCGTGGTGGTGATACTTCGCTATACTCCGGGAATGCAATCACCCCAACAGCCTTCAATTCACATCCCAATAATCTGAAGGATTTTTACGAGACCGGAGTCACCACAATCAATAATGTGGCTATCGGCAGTAACTTTAATACAGGAAATTACCGCATCTCGTTTACAGACCTCCGCAGTGAAGCTATCATTCCCGGTGTCAATCTCGATCGCCAGACTGTAGCTACAAAACTGAATTTCAAACCTACCGACAAAACGACTTTCAATGCGTCGGTGAGCTATGTAAATTCGGGTAGCGACAACCGCCCTTCAAACGGCTACGGAAGTGAAAATGTGAATTATGCTTTAGTAGCCTGGGGACCGCGCTCCTTAGACATCAACAGTCTGCGTCAGTATTGGCAACCCGGTCTTGAAGGTGTGCAGCACTACTCGTTCAACTATACCTATTTTGACAATCCGTTTTTTACGATGTATGAAAACCGCAACGCGTTTAACCGGGATCGTGTTTTCGGGAATATGTCGATCAAGCAGAAAATCACAGACAACCTGAGCATATCCCTTCGATCCGGGATGGATTATTCCAGCGAAACCCGCAAGTTGCGCCGGGCGTTCAGCTCGAATCGTTTTAAAAATGGAGGTTACGCCGAGCACGATGTGTTTTACCGCGAGATCAATACCGATTTCCTGATCAATTACAACACTATTTTTGGTGCTATTTCTTTAGATGTTTCGCTGGGCGGAAACCGTCTGGATCAAAAAGCATCCACAAAACAATCGCAAACCGTCAATCTGGCGCAACCGGGAATTTTCAATCTGAACAATGCCGCATCACCTATTGATGTTTTTCAGTTTGAATCCAACAAGCGCATCAATTCGTTCTACGGAATTGCAAAACTAGGCTACCGCGGGTTTCTATTTCTGGATATCACCGGTCGTAACGATTGGTCGAGTGCTTTGGCAACGCCATTTTCAGTTGACGGAACTTCGTTCTTTTATCCTTCGGCTTCTGCAAGCTTTATACTTTCTGAAGTTGCAAAATTACCGGAGGCCTTCTCCTATGCGCAACTGCGTGCAAGTGTGGCGCAAGTGGGTAACGACACCCAACCCTATCAAACCAGTGGCGCATTTATTTCGCAGCCTTCGTATAACGGACAACCCACCTTCAGCAATCAAAACTTTATCCCGAATGCCAACTTAAAACCCGAGCAAACCACTTCATATGAAGTGGGAGCAGATATTCGGTTTTTAAAAGATCGCATTCGTCTGGATGCAACCTATTATAATGCATTGACAAAAGATCAGATCATCTCCTTACCTATCGCGATTTCTTCGGGATACAATCAGCAGGTGGTGAATGGCGGTGAAGTGCGCACGCAAGGAGTCGAACTTATCGCTGATTTGACGCCGGTTTTGACTGCGAATTTTAAATGGAATACCACCTTCAATTTCAGCACCAGCACTTCACGGGTAGAACGCTTACCGCAGTCTGAAGGAAGACTGACTCTGGCGTATAGCCGAATCTACGACAGTGCCAATCAGACGGTTTGGTTTCAGGTTGAAGAAGGCGGGCAAATAGGCGATATCTACGGAACCGGCTATCAAAAAACCGAAGACGGTCAATTTATTCTAACCGCAGACGGAAGCTATATCGCAGATAATAATCTCAAGAAAATAGGCAATTACACCCCCGATTTTATGCTGGGTTGGAACAACAGTTTCAGCTATAAAAACTGGAACCTGAGTTTCTTATTTGACTGGCGACAAGGTGGCGAACTCGTTTCGCGTACCCGTGCTTTAGGAACCGTTGGCGGGCAGCTTGCAGAAACGGCTAATCGCCCTGCAGCAGGTATAATTCCGCAAGGCGTTGTAAATGTGGGTACCGCTGCAAATCCGCAATACGAATCCAATACTACAGCCGTTTCAGCAGAAACCTATTACCGTCAGTTTTACGATCGCAACCACGAAGAAAATAATATATATGACGCTTCCTTTTTAAAGCTGCGTCAATTTTCTGTGGGCTACACCTTCAATCTAAAAGATGGCTTTTTAGGATTAGCTAACGGTATGGACATCGATCTGGCGCTTGTGGGTCGCAACCTTTTTGCATTCTCGGAGATCCCGCATTTTGATCCGGAGCAACTCGCGGTTCAGGGAACCGGTTTTGTCAGCGGCGTTGAAGACATGAGTTATGCGACTACGCGCAGTATTGGTTTAAAAGCGGGCTTTAATTTCTAAAGCCTTGAAGGCTACTAAACGTTTAAAAAGATGAAAAATACGATATATAAAATACTGATGGTAACGCTGGTTATTTTTACCGGATGTACAGCAGATTTTGAAAAATTAAATACCAATCCCAATGCGCCGGTAAGCGTGCAGCCGGGTTTATTGCTTCGGCAGGTCATTTATGATTTTGGTGAGCAAATGAGTTATGAAGGTTTTGCCGCGGGCGATTTGTTATCACAACATCGCACCGCATTAGACTTTAATTTATTTGATCGTCACGCGCTAAAATCTCCACAATTAGGAGGAAATCCCTGGCCGGTATGTTACACCAATCTCAGGGATAACGAACTGCTATTAAAACAGGCTCAGAGCAACGAAACCTTTACAGTTTATGAAGGTCCGTCCTTGATTTTAAAAGCCTATATGACGCAAGGGCTTACCGATCTTTTTGGCGACGTTCCCTATTTTGAAGCCTTTAATGGTATTGAAGGAACGGTTACTGCGCCTTATGATGCGCAGAAAGCTATCTATCTAGCCGAAGGCGGTATTCTGGACAATCTGGATAAAGGTATTGCTGCACTCAACGCATACGACGGCGCAGTAGCTTTAGAAGGCGATTTGCTTTTTTCAGGGGATTTAGACAAGTGGATTCAGTTTGCAAACTCCTTAAAACTGAAAGCTTTGATTCGCATTTCAAGTCGGGAAGATGTGGCTAGTGAAATCGCTTCCATCTTTGCTGCCGGAAATTACATCGGTAACAATTCAGACAATGCGGTTTTTGATTTTACCAATTCGGCTCCTAATAGTTTCCGCTTTGCGCAATTGCGAGCAGGAGATTTCAACAACTTTGTGCTTTCGGAAACGATGGAAGAAATCTTAACCGATCTTAATGACCCTCGCATTGGGGTTTTCTTCAGACCTTTTGCAAATTCGACTTCAGCTGAATTCAACGGATTGATCAACGGAATAAACGCCTCGCAAACTTCAATTGAGCCCGCAAACTATTCCCTTGCCGGAACGCTTTTTAGAGAAAACACCTCAGAACTGGATGCCAATTTTATGACCGCCTGGGAAACGCAATTCATTCTCGCAGAAGCAGCAGCAAAAGGCTACATCACTGCCGATGCCGAAACTTTATACAACTCAGGAGTCCAACTGGCTTTTGAGTATTGGCTCACCGAATTACCGGCTGATTATTTGTCTGGCCCTGCAGCTTACAATGCGCCCGGTACGACGCCTCTAGAACAAATTATCACCCAGAAATGGATTGCCAATCTCATCAACGGCTATGAAGGTTGGGTAGAATGGCGCCGCACGGGCTTCCCGGAATTCAAACCGGTTGCTGCGAGTTTGAATGATGGCTTAATTCCTGTTCGTATGCCCTATCCTGCTGAAGAACAAGCTTTAAATGCAGACAACTATCAGGCTGCAGCAGCAGCGACAAATGATAACAGTCTGAATGCCCCGGTATGGTGGGATAATTAATTATTGAACTTAACCAACTAACATTGAATATAGCAATCTGGCAATGGGGACTCATTATCGTATCAAGTTTGATACTGTTTGTTATATCTCCATTAGCCAAAACAAAAAGTGACTTCTTCAAAGCTACACACCGTAAAAAAGCACCCAATGTGTTTATGCTTACGGGTAGTCTCATCATCTCCTGGATTTTTGCTAAAAGCATCACCAATGCTGCAAATCTGGGACTCGAATTCGGTATCGTAGGTGGGGTCGCTTATGCAGGGTATTATTTATCTTTTGCTATCGCCGGAATTTTGATTTACAACATTCGTACCCGCGGCGGCTATGAAAGTCTACACAATTTTTTCACCTCCCGATTTGGTAAAAATGCCATGCGCATCTTCTCTATTTTAATAGCCATACGCTTGTTTAACGAGGTTTGGAGTAATACCATGGTAATCGGTAGTTATTTTGGAGATCTGGGCAGCACACCGTATTATGCATCCATAATCGTGTTTACCTTACTTACGCTGGCGTATTCATTAAAAGGCGGACTCAGCAGTTCTATTTTTACCGATGTCATTCAGATGGGATTATTTTCAATCTTATTGTTTGTCATACTATCCAGTATTTATTCGAGCACCAATTTTAGCGTGAGTGATACCGTTACCAGCGGCGTATGGAGTTTTGATATGGGCTTAAATTTACTTTTTGCAGCGCTGTTGCAATCCTTTAGCTATCCCTTTCATGACCCGGTTTTGACTGATAGAGCTTTTTTAAGTTCGCCTAAAGTCACCTTACGCAGCTTTCTGTTGGCCAGTGTTCTCGGGGGAGCTTGTATCATGCTGTTTAGTGTGATTGGCGTTTATGCTAAAGCTATGGGAATGCAGGGTCAGGCGGCTGTAGAAGTGGGCAAAGCCTTTGGTACGGCTATTCTGTTGATTATTAATTTTATTATGATTACCTCAGCGGCTTCTACTTTAGACTCTACGTTTTCATCATTCTCAAAATTGGCTGCTATTGATTTAAAACTGGGAGAAAGCATTTCTTTTGGTAGAATTGCGATGGGTGTTTTAGTTGTTTTAGGAACCATTCCTATTTTTCTGGATGCTGAAATTTTATCAGCAACAACCATCTCGGGAACGATGGTAATTGGCCTCACGCCTATTTTCTTTTTCTGGAAATTACCTGCGCCAAAAATAAGTTTCTACCTGAGTATTTTTTGCGGAATCGCTTTTGGATTTTTATTGATCTTTGACCTCATCCCCGGATCTTGGATTTTAACTACCGGTCCGTATGCAGATCTGCTTTGGGTGAATATCTGGGGCGTATTGAGTTGTTTAATTGTATATATGATACCGGCATGGATAAAACTGTGGTAAATCAGCTTAGGGTAAGCTCACAAGACATTAGAAGCAAACAGCATGTTACTTCGAACCAAACTGCCTCACTTACAACTCTCGATAATCGAGTACATCTGGGTTCGCTAAGCGGAAAAGTGCTGTTGTTTGGTGGCGTGTACAGCAATCTTCAGGCATTGGAACAACTCAAGCGTATAGCCGAAGAACAAGGCATTCCGCCCGGAAATTGCATCTGTACCGGTGATCTTGTGGGCTATTGTGCGCAGCCGGAAGAAGTGGTGCAGCTCTTTAAAATTTGGGGAGTAAAAAGCATTTTGGGTAATGTAGAAATCCAATTACGAGACGGTGCTGAAGATTGCGGCTGTGACTTTAGAAAAGGTTCGCGTTGTGATGGATTTTCACAGATGTGGTTTCCGTATGCACAAAGTAAACTGAGTAAAAGTTCACTGGAATACATCGCGACGTTGCCTAATCATATTGACTTCCGCTATGCGGGAAAAGATATCACGGTAGTTCACGGCGATTATTTCAACGTATCCGAATTTGTATATAAGTCAACCGACTGGCAAATCAAACAAAAAAACTTTGATGCAACCGGTGCCGATGTGATCATCGCAGGCCATTGCGGGTTGCCTTTCCATCAGGAAAAAGAAGAAAAAACCTGGATTAATCCCGGTGTAATCGGGATGCCGGCAAATGACGGTTCGCCGAATGTTTGGTACGCTGTTCTTGATGATTCGATGGAAACATTCAAGTTTAAACATCATCAAATGGAATACAATTACAAACTGGCAAATGCTAGGATGCAAACCGATTTTTTACCGCAGGAATATGCGCGAACATTGATAACCGGAATATGGGACAACACCGAGATTTTGCCACCTTATGAAAGCGGACTGCAGGGCTTCGGTATTCAACTTTAAAACAAATTACCTTCTGAGAAAGCCTCAGCATTTTAAACCTCGATCATCGAGTAATCTTAAAAAACACTGTATTATGAGCTATTTAGAAACTACCAAAAATGTATACCGCGATGCGGCTTTAACTCCAGATGTAGGCTTATGCTGCACCACCAATCCGATCTGGGAATTACCGGGTTTAAAGATTCCTAAGATTATGCAGGAAATGAATTACGGCTGCGGAAGCACGGTCAATGCGCGTGACCTTACTAACAATCCACGTATTTTGTACGTAGGTGTTGGCGGTGGTATGGAGCTTTTACAGTTCGCTTATTTCTCCCGCCAAAAAAGCGGTGTTGTAGGTGTGGATGTGGTTGATGAAATGCTCGAAGCCTCTCGCAAAAACTTTATGGAAGCCGAAGCACAAAACCCATGGTTTAAAAGCGCGTTTGTAGATCTTAAAAAAGGAGATGCTTTGAACCTCCCGGAGGAAGATAACAGTATCGATGTGGCTGCTCAGAATTGCCTGTTTAATATTTTTAAGACGGAAGAACTCAAGAAAGCTATTGAAGAAATGTACCGCGTTTTAAAACCTCACGGAAGGCTGGTCATGAGCGATCCTACATGTGAGCAGGAAATGAACGAAACCTTGCGTAACGATGAGCGTTTGCGCGCGCTGTGCCTTAGCGGAAGCTTACCCATCAAAGACTATGTAAAAGCATTAACCGATGCCGGTTTTGGAACCATCGAAATACGTGCCCGCAAACCCTACCGCATTTTAGACCCTAAAAATTATCCGACAGACGAATTGATATACATCGAATCTATTGAGGTAGCTGCCATAAAAGACCCGATGCCGGAAGATGGTCCGTGTATCTTTACCGGTAAAACTGCAATCTATTACGGTTCTGATAATCACTTTGACGATAACAAAGGGCATGTTTTATTGAAGAATCAGCCTTTAGCAGTTTGCGATAAAACTGCCGGAGCTTTGACGGCTTTAGGTCATGATGCTATTTTTATCAGTGAAAGTACCTTTCATTACGACGGTGGGGGATGCTGCTAACCGCCGGCCGGCTTGCAGCCGGTTGCGAAAATTAGAAAAGCTCCGCGGTGCGGGGCTTTTTTTGTTTCTAATTTTACTTCAGTATCATAAACTGCCGCTCCTTACCACCGCCACTCATCATTAAAAATATGTTGTTTTCATAGGTACCGTTCGCAGGAAAGTATTTTGTATTGCCTTTATTATCCTGAATCTTATTGTAAGACACTTCGCCGTTTGGACTATATTCAAAATCGTAAAGTGCTGTTGATTCAAAAAATCCTTTGGATGCTTTGGTTCGGCCATCATTTTTCTCAGTCAGACTTTTACCGGAATTCAATAATACATGCAACGTATCATCCTTCAGAAAAGCGTTATAGGAAGGAAATGTTTCCCGTTTGAAAATGCTACGCCCCCAAATTAATTTACCCGTATTATCGTATTTTAAAATTATAATATCATCGAAATGATACGTAGTTACCATCATGCCACCTCCCATTCCTGTAGGTGTATAGGTTGAAGTCACGTAAAATTCTTCCGCCAGTAAATAGGTATTCCCGTTACTATCGGTAAGAATGTGATCTAATGTAAAGTTTGACAATTCAGAATCCTCTTTGTCTGAAGCTCGGTCCTTACCGTAAAGATCCTCAAAGACCGTTAAGGGCAAAGGATCTGTTTGTCTTTCAAGAATTTTGAGTGTATTTCTATCTATGGTAAATTTACAACTGCCTTTTATGCGTCTTACTTTATCCTCTGCGTAAAACCCAAAAAGATTTAAATTTCCATCATGTTCTGTGATGTTAAGTGATTGCACAAAATCATCCTTTAAGTCTATAGCAGCTTGTCGGTTTTCTGTTTCGGTCACTTTATTGATTACAAAATCATAGTTTGCTTTTTTCTTCTTCTTTTGCCTGCGTCCTTCTTTGAAGAGTTTCCCTACAACAAAGACCTCAGCCTGGTCGCTGACAAAAATATCATTGGGTTCAAAATAACGTTCCTGGTCATCCTGATAGCCTTTTTGAAACTTTAAAGAAAGGGTATTTGCATCAAATACCCTTATGGTATATTTATTTGCATTCTTATCAAAATCATCTGTGGCAATAGCGAAATGCGTTCCATTTTCTGAAATCGCAACACTGGTCTGACGCTTTCTACTTAAAAAAAACAAATCGGCCTTACGGTCTACTTGAGCTATAAAGAGTTGTTTTTTAGAAACCTTACGATCTTTCAGGTTAAAACTATAACAATAGACCTCGCGATCTGATCTACTCGCTTCGTTAACGGTAATCACTCGCATGGTATTGCCGCTAAATACCTGACCGATAAAAGACTCTTTACGCTCAATAGCTACAATCTCAGAAAATATGCGCAACTGATTTTGATCAAAAATCTCAAATACCAGATTGCGCTTTCCCTGTCGTATCAAACCCGTCTGGTTATCCTCGGTTGTTTTTAAAGCAACCACTTCGTAAGATTTGCTATCATCCTCAAATGTTGCACTCTCGGTAATACTTAGGCTGGAAGTGGATTGACTTTGTGAGCGTGCTGAGAAATTTAGGAGGAGGAGCACGAGTAATATACATTTTTTCATTACAATGTATTGTCTTAAGAAATTGTTAATAGCTTGCAATAGTACATAATTATTCAAAACAAAAAACACCTTTATTTAAGATTTTAAGGATCAGGAAAAACGCTTTATAACTGTAGCGGATGCTGCTAACTGGCTAGCAGCCGGTGGCGAAAATTAGAAAGCCTCGCAACGCGGGACTTTTTTAATTGTACTTTTTCGTCTTACCCCAAAGGCCTTAAAGCAGGTGATGGGAACCTTGGAACACAAGCCCGGTTATCTGATCCCTAGAACCTAAATAAAACCAGGATACTTATAGATTCAACTAAAGTACAACCACAATAATACCATAATCACCCACAGTTTTTGTGGTAAAGTGTGGTTGCACTGTGGTAGGAGTGTGGTTGCAGTGTGGTTACACTATGTATCTATCAAGAAGAAAAGTAGGAAATGCCGGGGAGTTTGCAGGACGGGTTTTTAGTTTAAAAAAGGGAGGTTTTAACTCTGGCAGCGTGATACACTTAAGGTTCTAAAGCTGCAAAGGACGATAGCGTTTTAGGAGATTAGGGAATTCTGTAAACTACTTCTGAGACAAATAGCTATTTTTATAAACACCACTTTAAAGTGTTGATATCCCGTAAATTTTAAGGGGATCTGTATATATTTAGTGTTTATATAATAAGTTGGAGGCAATTATAGTATCGAGTTCTAGATCATAAAGAATAACTTTAAAGATGTTCGGAAAATTTAAAAGAATAAAAGCTGAGAAAGATTTAAAAAATAGCAGGTCAGAATTAAAGAAGGCGATTGATGATAATATTACTAGTTCTCAAACTAGTATAGATGATATTAGCGAAATATTAGCTGATTTTAAAAAGCATAAGTATTCTAAACATGATGCCTTTCTTAATTTGTGCATTTTCTCAGATATAGTAAATATTGATTTGTCAATTTTACTTGAAAAGCTAAGAATAGCTGAAAGAGAGCAAGAGAAAAAATTATTTGCCAGAGTTATAGCTGTAACTTTAATAGATTATTTGGACAATATAAGTGTTCTGATTGGCCGAGATTGTTTGAGAGAATTGAAAACAAATAATATGAATGAATTCATTGATGAATTCAAATCTATTCATAAAAGATTTTCAAAATTTAAAAAGGAGAAACAGCAACCACTTAGAGAGATTAGGAATAAAACCTTAGCTCATAAATCCAAAGATGCACTAGAATTAAATGACTATTTAAAAAAATTAGATGTCGAATCAGTTTACCAAAATGGACTTGAAGTAAAAAAGCTTTCGAAAGAGTTTATAGATTTATCTACAAAAGTAATTCTCTTTATTGCGGATTATATGAAAGCTGGTAGAAAACTATAACTGCCACCAATCGAGTGGATGGCTCCGCCATCAAATGACGAAGTGCACCCCTCACACCAAAGTATGTACGGCGGTTCGTATATCATCATACTAAAGCTCTTTCCACCTTTAGCACTATCTTCTAGTTTAGGCATAGGCTACAGCTGTTGTTCCTATGCGAATTTTGAAGAGAAATACATTCAGTCCTTCCCTAATTGTAAGACGTATGCAGTTGTGCTGCAACTCGTTTCCTTTAGGTACTATGATCTCTGCTGACTTCTCCACAAAGCCATCATGTGACTGTCCTACGCGGCAGCCTGGTCCGTTCGCTAAAAATGTTACAAGACATTTTCTTTACGCTCCGTCCTCCAGATAAGAACATCTTCTTCCCCCGATCCCTGCCGTATCTACATAAATGCACTTTTGGTATTCTTGGGGCGTTACAATGATGTGGTTGCTTACCCGTGCATAAATGCCTCTGTATACGGTTTCTGCTTGGTTTATCCTGAGCAACGCCGAAGGGTCAGTACCGGTCCCGATAGGGATTGTAGTCCCGCTTTACTCATCCTTTTTTATTCTTCTTTATAAGGTATTCGTGAATGCGATGCATTTCTTCAGATGCTTTGCGGCTTACTAATGGTTCAAAGAGCCTGTCCTGAGCATAGCCGAAGGGTTACCCCTGCCCATAATCGGCAAAGGCAGGCTTGCACCCTCTAGATTAATAGTTTACCTTTCGGTAAAACAAAAGATGCTCATACTGGACACACACAATGTATATAAAATAATGCGGGGTTTAGTGGTAATTTAAAAGCAATAGCAATTAATAAAACCTACGATAGCCTGAAAGGTTTGTGGGCTCAAATCCTGCACTACGCATAGCCGAGCCGTTGAGCAACATTAGGAAAAACGAGCAAATTTTCGGATATTTAGGACAAAATTCAAATAAAATGGCAACAGTAGATAATATACGAAATGGATTGATTGACAAAATACTATCCATTAAAAATAAGGATTTTTTAGTAGCTCTGGACAAGCTAATTACTTCAAGTTCTTCTGAATCAGAAATAATCGAATTGACTAAAGAGCAAAAAATTATGTTGGAAATGAGTGAGCAAGATATCACAAATGGAAAACTCATTTCTCAAGAGGCAATGGACAAACGAAACCTGGAATGGCTAAACGCAATGTGATTTGGACACGAACAGCAGACATTCAGTTCGTTGGAATTTTAGAATATTGGGTTAAGCGAAATAAATCCAATACTTATTCAAAAAAACTCGTAAAACTGGTCTCTGAAAGAACAAAGCAGATTGCCGATGAACCTTTGATTTATAAAGCGACTGATTTTAAAGATGTAAGACTTGCTTCTATGGGTAATTTTAGCATTTACTATAAAGTTGCCGACAACGAAATTACAATTACCGCATTTTGGGACAATAGACAAAATCCGAAAAAACTTTTGGAAATATTGGAAAACAAAAAATAACGTTGCCAAATAACTAAGATTCTGTGTGGTCGGTACAGCCTGTCCCGTTGCATAACGGGAACCCAGCATGAACGCCGTGTTGACTGAACCCGTATAGTGATTTGGAGGTCTTGTTTCCCAGGAAGTACACTTACCGCACCAAAAAAAGAATACCAGCTGCATTGGCAGACTTAGAACTGATGGTTCTGGCTTATACCTCAAAAAGCTTTTCAATCTGGAGGTAACCTTCAAAAAGACCGTAAACGGTCTAATACTACTCACTTTAGGACTTTATATGGCCTTTAAAAAACGTATGAGGTTAAACTACAGTCTTGAAACACAAAGAATTCAATATTCAGGTTTTATTGGATATTGATGCACTTCAACTACTTTTAAAGAATAAACAGGTGGTTTTGTAGACTCACTGCCGTTGGCAACCTATAAAATCACATCGGGACATCAATTGAATTTTGTTTAATGTAATTTTGGTGTAAATTTACATCAAAAGTGATATTATGGGAAGACAAAGCATTTCTTTTACAGAACCAAATGATGATTGGTTAAAAAATCAAATTGATAATAAAGAATATTCAAGTAAGAGCGAACTGGTTAATGATTTAATTAGACAAGCTAGAAAACAACAAATTCAAATCGATTGGATAAAATCTAGACTGGATAAAGCTGAAAAAAGTGGCTTTACTAACGATAGTAAAGATGAAATCTTAGCGCAATCAAAGTCTTTATGGCTAAATATAGATTAAGTAATTTAGCTAAAGAAGATTTAATAAGAATTCATCAGTACGGAATACAAAGATTTGGTATAAATCAAGCAGATAAATATTTTGACACCTTCTTTGAATATTTTGAAATAATTGCCAAGCAACCATATTCATTTGAATCTGTTGAATTTCTAAAAAAAGGATATAGGCGCTGCGTATGTGGTTCTGATAGTATTTACTATAAAATCAATAACGATGTTGTAGAAATTATGGCGATAATTGGGAGTCAGGATTTAAATAGCATATTTTAGTTTCAAAAATAAATACAGTTGCCAATAACTAAATAACTAGCGTTCGTGTGGTCGGTAAAGCCTGTGCCGTTGCATAACGGGAACCCAGCTTGAACGCCGTGTTGACTGAACCGTCCCGCTATCGGGATTCGATCAGCCTTCTATGGGGATTAGTCTGTTTTAGGATGGGTTATTTGAGATCTGCACTGAACCCTTATAATGATTTGAAGGTCTTGTTTTTCCCGGAAGTAGACCTACCGCACCAAAAGAGGAATACCGGCTGTATCGGCAGACTTAGGACTAATGGTTCTGGCTTATAACCTCAAAAAGCTTTTCAATCTGGAGGTAACCTTCAAAAAGACCGTAAACGGTCTAATACTACTCACTTTAGGACTTTATATGGTTTTTAAAAAACGTATGAGGTTAAACTACAGTCTTGAAACACAAAGAATTCAATATTCAGGTTTTATTGAATATTGATAGTACTTCAACTACTTTTAAAGAATAAACAGGTGGTTTTGTAGACCCAATGCCGTTGTGTGCCATTGGGTTGCGTTACCAAGATTTGGTATATTTGAGTAAAATTATAGTCGAAATGGGAAAAAACACATCAATATCACTCGGAAATCACTTTGAGGAATTTATCAGTGAAGAAGTGAATTCCGGTAGGTATGGTTCAGTTAGCGAAGTTATTCGTTCCGCATTACGTTTGTTGGAACGGGAAGAAAAATAAGGAACTAGAACTTATTAAAGCGCTCGAAGTTGGAGAAAATAGCGGGTTTGTTGAAAATTTTGACCGGAAACAAAACTTATCTGAATTACATCGCCAACACGTATGAGTAAAAGCAAATATCGAATCAGTAAACAAGCGATTGTTGATTTAAATGATATTTGGGTGTATACTTTTCACAAATGGCCTAAAGAACAAGCTGACAGATATTACGACTTAATAATCGGAGAAATTGAATTTATAGCGGATAACTATCTAATTGGAGAATCCGCAGAACAAACTCGAAAAAACTATCGAGTGACGAAAATCAAATCGCATCTGATTTTTTTTACAGAAAAGTCGAAAATGAGATTGTTGAAATCGTTAGAATTTTACATCAGAGGATGGATCTTAAAAAGCGAATGAAATAAAAAACTGCACACACTTGAGTAGACAGATGTGAACGGTAAGCCTGCGATGCACTCCTGCTGTCTCACACCACCCTAACCTTCGACTTCGCTCAGGATAAACTAAGCGGGTCTTCCTCTTTCCCGGTACAAGCAGGATACAGCGGGTCGTTACATCAAAACTTTACTCTGAAGTAATTCGCCAGCATATGCCTAAAACCTCGTCGTATCAGACGTTTTTGAGTGATTGTAGTCTTCAGTATAAGCTTTGAGCGACTGTCTGTAATTCAAATTGTATTGGATATCGAAGACATCCTAAGGTTGTGATAAGGAATATCGGGCCAATAGGTAAAGCACCATTCAAACTGTTAATAAAATATTAATTTTCTACTTTTTCAAAGCCGTTTTCATACACTATCCTAGGGGATGCCTAGGCTTTGCCTGGGAGTTGCCCTACATGGCTCATTTTCTGACTCATCCTGGAATAGCTATACAGATTACTATGTAAGTCCTGTTGTAACTATACACTTTGGTTTTTTAACCCTAAAATGGTTTTATGAGATTAGGGAATTCTGTAAAAAAGCATAGTGTATAAAAGCATATATTTATAGCGTATTAATCGTATCGTGTTCGTTTAGAATCGTTTGTGTATGAATATCTAAAATGGAGCTATACGTACCCTTGGTACGTATAGCTCCATTTGTTGGCAGCAAGCTAACGTTACCTGCAATTTATTTTAAAAAGTAGAAGTAAAAATTAAAATTCAATTACATAAAATCTTTCAATGGAAACAATTACAAAGCCGTTACTAGCGCTCTTTTTTTTATTAATAAGCATCTTATCTGTGCGAGCTCAAGATTGTACTTGTGCAGAAGCATTTGAGGAGGTAGTTCAGGTTTATGAAAATGATTATGCTTTATTTAATATCAAGGTTACCGAGGCTAATAGAGAACTTTATGCTGCCAATAAAGAAGTTTTTAGGAAAAAAGCCGGTCGTGTTTCTGCAATAGAAGAATGCCTTCCAGTACTTGAACAATGGCTCCAGTTCTTTAGAGGTGGCCATACTTATATAAGACTCACACGTAAAAGTGCCCTTAAAGAAACCCGTGACAGCATCATGATTGATAAGAATGCTTTCCTCAAAGAAATAAACAGAATTAAGAAAAAGAAAACCTATAAGGAAAATGATCTTTTAGGCATATGGAAATATGGTGCTTACGAAGTGGGTATTATGCCAAAAAAAGATACCCATGAAAACAAATTTATTGGTTTCATATTGAGCAGTAAGAATAATGTTTGGAAGCAGGGAGATGTGAAATTTGAGCTCAGCCAGATTTATGGAAATGATTATGAGGTGATTTATTATATGGACGACAATAGCGGACGAAAATTGAAAGGCAAACTTCAAAACCCTGAACATTTAGAATTTATCGATTTCAATAATTGGATAAAGGTTTGGCCGTCAAACACTAATAAAGTTACAAAAGCTGAGGAAGCAGATCTTTACAGCGATTTCCATATACGAATGATAGATGATAAGATTCCCTACATTCGTTTCCCTAATTTCTATGAAAAAGAACCAGCATTTGTAGATAGCCTTATTAAATCACATCATCAGGAATTGGTTAATGCAGATTTTTTTATCGTTGATGTACGGGATAATAACGGAGGTAACGATGCCGTTTATAAGCCTCTTTTTCCTTATATATTGTCTGGGCCTATTCAAACACCCAATTACGGCCTCTGGCTCTCCAAAGGCAATATTGATATTTTTCTGGATGGCAGAAAGCCTGAAGAACTGGATGACGAGAGCAAAGCAGAATATGATTACCTCTCCTCTTTAACAGGAACATTATTCTGGCCAAATGGAGATGAATATGCCAGTACTTCAATACCAGATACACTTTTTGCTCCCCATCAAAAAGTAGCAGTTCTTATAAATGAAAAAACCATTAGCTCAGGAGAAACGTTTGTCTATAGGACAAGGCAAAGCGAAAAGGTAATTCTCTATGGACAAAATACAGCTGGTATTATCGATGGGTTTAATGTACTTACAAAAAAGATAAACTGTTTTGAACTTAACTACCCCTCCTCTATTAGAGCCAAGGATGTCGCTGAAAACCCCATAGATCCTTATGGTATGGCACCAGATGTATATGTTGATGAAAAAGTAGATGTTTTAAAATTTGCTATTGAACATATGTCTTTCTTAATCGATAAAAATAGAAATTGAATAAGCCAGTTACCAATTTGATAACCCTTGCGCAAGCCTATAATTCTTGTAAAATTTGATTTATTTAAAGCGGTTTTCTAGTTTTAGGACGTTCTCAAAACAATAAAAAATTAGACTCCTTAAAATCGATTTATAGGCTTCCTTTAATGCGGTTTTGAGTTCTAAAAATAAGTCGAGCATCCCTGCTCCACTTTTTACCCGTTTTTGAGTGAATTTGAGGTATTTCTTGAGGTTGTAGGCGATGGCGGCAAAGTACTTTCAAGTGATGTGTCCAAAGGGAGTAACAGGTTAAAGATTGCCCTACGCAATTCGGCCAATGCCATAGGGAACCTGAAGGAATCTACTCCACTAAGAGACTTTTTCCACAGGGTAAATTTTAGAAAGGGACGGGGTATCGACTATAAGTGCCACAGCGCGTAAACTGGCGTGATCATCTGGAACATAGTTGTCAAGGGTGTGCTGTATATAAATCCGGAGGGCTATTTGCTTCTGGATCAAAAAAAGAAAGCTAGGGCTGGTAAAGCGCATTAGAAAACAAATCGATAAATTTGGTTTGACTAATGAAGATATAGGTTTTTAAACAGTTTGATATTCAATAAATTACAATGCGTTAGCAAGAAGCTAAAAAAAATTCTCACCAGAAATAGTTTGACCAAAATAAAGTTTACCATAAGCTTAACTTGTTAAGTACAATTAATGGCAGATAAAAAAGAGTGAGACCTACAACTAAAGCGCGTTTATTCTCCGATAATTTTTTTTCTGTGCCTTTTACCCCATTCTGTCAAGTTATCTATAATTGTTCCTAATGTCTTTCCGTGTTCTGTAAGTTGATAATGTATAGTTACAGGATGCGTATCTAAAACGGTACGGGTAATCAATTGATTTATCTCAAGATCCCTTAATTCCTTACTCAACATTTTGTTAGATATGCCATATACATCATTCAGGATATCTGAAAATCTTCTTTTATCGTAAAAGCAAATGGATGATAAAACCTTTATTTTCCACTTTCCCTGCAGCACATCCATTGTATCTTGAACGGCCATCATTTCTTCTTTGTATTCGTTTGGTTTGAATTCTTCGCACTCCATAATAAGTTACTATGTTACTTCAAGGTTACTGTTACTTTTTGTTACTTGGTATCAAAAATAAATAAAACTGTTTTAAGTTTGCCTCCAAATCATAAACAATTATAAAATGAATTTCGAAAATAAAAACGTAATAATTACTGGTGGAAGTTCCGGTATTGGATTCGCAAAAGCCAAAGCATTTATCGAAAAAGGAGCAAATGTATGGATCACTGGAAGAAGTGCTGAAAATCTTCAAAAAGCAGCAGCAAAAATAGATAGTCGACGATTGAATACGGTAGTTTCAGATACTTCAAATTTAGCAGGTATCGCAGTATTAGAAAAAATAGTTACTGAAAGTGGAATTAAAATAGACGTCCTTTTCTTGAATGCCGGAACAGCCATATTCAACTCAATTGAACAGGTTACGGAAGCTGATTTTGATGTCCAATTCAACACCAATGTAAAAGGAAGCTTCTTTACTTTACAAAAATTACTTCCGAATATCAAAAATGGAGGAGCACTACTATTTACATCCTCAACTTCGGCAACAGCTGCCAATTTAGGGGCAAGTGTCTATTCTGCCACTAAAGGGGCACTCAGCAAGATTGCTCAAATTGCTGCTAACGAATTGGCTGACAGAAATATTAGGGTAAATATCGTGAGTCCAGGCCCTGTTCAAACAAAAATTCTTGACAGTGCTGTTCCTACTAAAGAAGCAAAAGACTATGTAGCTTCGGCAACAGCTTTGAAAAGAGTAGGGAATCCTGATGAAATTGCAAAAGCGGTATTGTTCTTAGCTTCGGAGGAAGCAAGTTTTGTTGTTGGAACAGAACTATTAGTTGACGGTGGCTACACTAACTATGCTAGGAAATAAATAACCAACAAATACTAGTTAAAAAATAATAAAAATGCACAAGTAACAGATTGATAAATCTTTTCTTGCGCATTTTGCATTAAGGCAAGAAAAGCCAGCAGATAGCCTAGTAGGTAAAGAGGAGTCTCACCCCTATCTCGATTCATACGTATACTTTAAGAACATTAAAAGGGCTAAAAAAGCTTTATTTTTAGAGATTGAAGTTTATCAATCAACCATTTCTTAAATTTTCTATTGTTGCCATCTTAATCGCTATTCATAAGTATATATCCGGAAAATTAAGGGATCTGCTGATGCTGTCTGCAGTATACCCCCTACTTCCCATTATACCCAAAACGACGCAACTCTCTTTCACTGCTTCTCCAGTTTTTATTGACTTTTACGTACAATTCCATATGTACTTTTTTGCCAAAAAACACTTCAAGATCTTTACGCGCTTCGATACCTACTCGTTTTAGAGCAGCACCTTTATGACCGATGATGATTCCTTTTTGGCTGTCGCGCTCCACCATAATGATACTGCGCATTCTGATGATGTTATCTTCTTCAAAAAACTCTTCGGTATCTATTTCTACCGAGTAGGGAATCTCCTTTTTGTAATGCATCAAGATCTTCTCACGAATGATTTCGTTTACAAAAAAGCGTTCCGGTTTATCGGTTAAGGCATCTTTAGGATAGAACGGTGGAGATACCGGCAAGGCTTCGAGAATACGATTAAATACTTCGGCTACACCAAAATTCTCCAAAGCAGAAATTGCAAAAATCTCTGCATTAGGCACCTGTTCTTTCCAGTGGGTACGGCTGGATTCGAGCAGTTCTTCGTTACCCCGGTCTATTTTGTTAATCAGCAATAAAACCGGAATGTCTGTATTTCTAATCTTATTGAAAAAAGCTTCATCTTTCAATTCCTTTTCGCCCAATTCAACCATGTAAATCAGCACATCTGCATCTTCGAAAGCCGACTTTACAAAGTCCATCATCGAAGCTTGCAGTTCATACGCAGGCTTTATGATCCCGGGCGTATCGCTCAAAATTGCCTGAAAGTCGTCTCCGTTTACAATACCTAAAATACGATGACGTGTAGTTTGTGCTTTTGAGGTAATGATCGATAAGCGTTCGCCTACCAGTGCATTCATCAAAGTAGATTTCCCCACATTAGGATTACCAATGATGTTTACAAAACCAGCTTTGTGCGGTTTTTCTTCTGATGATTCTGGGCGTAACGGATTGTTATTTTGAGATTCCAAAGATTTAGTCTTTTGAGGTTTTAAACTGCAAAGATACGGTTAAAAATCAGCGAATGGGATTTTCGCCTCCGCGGAATTATAACCCCTCCGTTTTCGGTATAACCGAAAACACCTTCCCCTTAAAAATGGGAGGAACCTATGAGATTTCCGACTTCGCGGAAATGACCAAAACGCTTCGCGCTATTGGAAAATTAATCGCCCGGTGTAGGTTTCTTCAACCTCAACAAGAGGCGGGCGGTTGACCGAGATCAAATCTCCTGTACTCAAAACACTTCCGCGAAGGGATTGAATAGGATTGACAATAACCTTATTGGTCCCGCGGTGGTAGATGTTTGCATTTTGAATTTCAAAGTCCGCTCCTTCAAACCGAATATCACCTTCTAAAAACTCAATATTAGCCGTTTTGGCTACGCCGGAAATATAGAAATTAGTGAGTCCGTTTGCGGTTATGTTGAGTTCGTTTACATCCAACTCTAAACGGAAATCCCCGTCTTTATGATACACATCTTCTTCTTCCAGATCTTCGCTGGTAAGGGTCAACGAATCGTAGGCAAGTACGCCGTCGCTTTGCACTTCATACCCAGAAGCATTGCGGATTTCAGTAAGATTAGGCGATGTCACATAGACTGCGCTGATGTTGTAATCACGTACCAAGTTACAGCCGTTCTCATTAAGAACCGTAAGTACACCATCGGTCACACTTACTTCAATATCGTTGATAAGATTTTCTCCCGTGGCAACAACCACTTTTTGTTCTGCTCCCTGTTTTACGATGAGTTGTAAACGCTCTTCAACTACAACAGCAGTAAAATCTTCTACCGGAAATACGCGCTCGATGCGCTCGCCTTCTGCCTGAAAACAGTTGAGCCCTTTCTCTGAGTTACACGAAAGAAAAAAGATAAAGCTAAACGATAAAAGTAGGTAGTTTTTCACAGGGCATTATTAGGAATGCTAAAAGTAAGCAACTGCTTTAATTATTGATATTGTTATTGGTATTATTATTTAAGGCCCTAAACATCCATCCCCAACCCTTCCTTCAAAGGAAGTAGGTTATTTCTCTTCCTCGCCATCTGCCATAAAGATCTCCCGATTGAGTTTATCGCGGCGTTCCCGGGCCAATCTTAAAGTAGGATCGTATTTAGCATATTTTCCGTCCTCGTACTTTTTGATGAAATCTTTGTAGAGTTTTAAAACAGTACGACGGTCTTCGTAGTAATTATCTGCGATAACAACTTTAGTGTATTCCGCTTTTTTGTTGTCAGGATCTTCTTCTAAAGACCGGTTTACATACTTCATCGCATTTTTCCAATCCTTTTTCATCTCATACGTACGAGAAAGCGTGTAATACTCATCCCCCAAGGGTTGGTCTTTATATAAAATAGCCAATAACCCGTGGGTTTCAGCAGCCTTTACATCTTCTACAAAATTGTATAATTTGGCCAGTGTCGCGTGCACATAATCATCTTCTGGAGAAAACTCTAAAGCTCCTAAATACTGTGCTATCGCATCTTCATAACGGCGTTTTTTATAATATAGATTTCCCAGTTTTTCTCTGATGAATTGGGTGTCTTGCCCCAGTTCTAAAAGCTTTTCGAACCATTCGATTCCTTCTTCATTCCAGCCTTTGTGGTAATAGCTTTGTGCAAGTGTGCTTATGATTTCCACATTCGTGGGGTAGCTCTCTAAAGCTTTGAATGCCAGTTTTTCGACCATTCCGTATTCTTTTTGCTTTAAATAATACACCGCAAGTTCTCCAAGGGCTTTTTGATGGGTACTGTCTAAAGCAACAGCTTTTTTATAATCTTCAATATGTGGATGAAATTTGTCAAGTTGTTTTTCAAGAACGCTATCTGCTGACTTTATATTTATATTTCGAGGTCTGTTTTCATTAGCTCGGCCTCGCTGATAATAAAAGTCTGGATTGGTTTTATAGACGTCGATCAATTGAGTAAAAATGGAGTCAGCTTCCTTGAATTTACGTTTGGTAATGAGCAACTTCCCGTACTCGTTCATAGCAATTACTTCATCCGTGCTGGTCGCAGCTTGCTCATAGTTAGCCAATGCATCATCAAGTGTCCCCTTTGCCTGATGTGCCCGTGCCAACTTTAAATAAACCGATTCCTCTTTATTTTTAATCTGCTCATAGTTTGCTATCGCTTCGCTATAGTTCCCTACAGCATACAGACTGTCACCAACGGCCAAAGGCGAAACGTTTTGAGCTTCGGCTCGACTGGCTAGTACTAAAAATACAACTAGATAAAAACTTCGCATGTATTCTTTTTAAGGCTTTACATCATAGATTATAGGTTGCGTATACAGTGCCGCCATAGGCTTTCCCTTATGTTTACCGGGTTGCATTTGCGGTAAACTTTCGAGCACACGTTTAGCTTCAGCACTTAAAGCTTTATTAGAATCATTTCTGATTTTCACATCTTGAATGTTTCCTTCGGTGTCAATTAAAAAACTGGCGGTCATTTCATACCTACCCATCACATTTGAACTTTTATAAACCTCTGGATTAAAATAAGTATCAACATAGGCAGCTACAGCTTCTTCTGTACAAGCACGTCTTTCCTCCATATCAGCCTTATCACAGGACATATAATAAGGTGGTTCTGTTATCGTGTTAAATTCTACACGATCATCACCTAAGTCATCAAAATTAAAAGAGTGATTGGGATCACCAGCTTTTATGGAAGGTTTAGTGGTTTTACTTGTAATCAAATCATTTAAGCCAGATAGTTTCACCTGCTCTTCTTTGCTCAACGCTGACTTTAATGCCAAAGTAGCTTCAAGATTGCTGATTTTTTCTTCAAAGGAAAGCTGTGCTACGTCGCTATTATTTTTATCTGAAGAACACGAAGTCGAGGCAAAAATGGAAATACCTAAGTATAAGTAAATAAACTTTTTCATAACGCGAATTTTAAATGATTACTGTACTTGAAAAACAATGGGCAGTGAATACAACACACCAACTGCTTTTCCTTTATGTTTGCCCGGAGTCATTTGAGGCAACAAGCTCACTACACGACGCGCTTCTTCCTCGAGTTTTGGGTGAGGACCCCGCACCCCAATGTCTGTAATTTTACCCTGCGTATCAATTTCAAAGCGAACATAGATTCGGTTTACACCAGTGAGACCTAATTCCTTTCCTAAAGCCGTATTAAAGTTTTTATTTACAAACTGAGAAACCTGCTGAGACATACACATTTTTTTCTCTTTACGGCTTAAATACTCACATCCAGGAAATGTCGGAATCTCTTCTACTACAGCAAAAGGCACATCCTCATATTCTTTTTGACTTTGAGTCTCTTCGACTTCAATAATCTCTACACCATCACCCACAGGGGCTTCATGAAGTGCAATTGCCTCTGCAACGCCTGGTACAGCTTCAATAGCTTTAAGCTTTTCTCGATATTGTGCTTCTAACTCCTTTAAAGAACTCAATTCTTCCTGCGTGATATTGTCCGCGGCCTCTATGGTAGCTTTTAAATCTGCAACCTGTTCTTCTAACGTAAGTGCTGCATTATTCTGAGCGACTTCATTATCATCAGTACATCCTACATAAGTTAACATTCCGGCAAGAACCGGGACGATCAAGAGGTATTTTAGACGTGCTTGATTTTTAGAGCGTTTTTGTAACATAACAATTCGTTTTTTGATTAATGAATGATTGAAAAAGGTATTGATGAATGAAATGTGTTGCGTACCAAAAGCAGTATTGAGCAACTGGTTGTAATAGGATTTAGTCTCGGTTTTGCGCATCGCTTGAGCATCTGCGATAAACTCATGCAGTTCGGCTACTTTATTTTGATAGATATACACCAGCGGATTGAACCAGAATACAACTCTTAAAATTTCAAAAAGAAACAAGTCAAGACCATGACGTTGCTTTAAGTGCACTTCTTCGTGAGCGAGAATATGTGCTTTAGCTTCCGGCGAAATGTTCTTCCCTATAAAAATAGTACCCATAAATGTAAATGCAGCATCACTGTTTGGTATGTTAATAATGCGGTGGTCTGACTTTTGTCTGAACCGAAAGTAGCGTTGTACTTCCTGATATTTTCTAAATAACATTCCCGTGCTAAAGAACACACCCGCTGCATACAATAACAAATAAATACTCCAGTCTGTTTCTTGCTGAATGGGCTCAACTGCAGCACTTTGATTTTCTGAAGTTACTACAACCTCCGGCAGAAAATAAATATTTTGAGCTATGGGAAGTTGGTTCTGAAAAATTTCAAATTGCATAAATGGCAATGCAAACGCTAAAAGCGCAGTACTGATCAGATACAATCTGTTGATGTTGAAAAAGGTTTCCTTATTCAGGAAAAGTTGATACACTCCTAAAAACAACGTCTGAAAAACAATAACTTCGAGTATATATCTTACCATGGTTAGTCGTCTTTATTAATTTCTTTCAAAATAGATTCGAGTTCGCTGGCACTCATTTCTTTTTTCTTGACGAAAAATGAAACCATACTTTTGAAGCTTCCATTAAAATAATCGTTGACCATCTTAGACATCGAAGCACTGCTGTAATCTGATTTTTTCACCAATGGAAAGTAAATATGCCCCCTCCCTTCTTTTCTAAATCCTACAAAAGTTTTAGTCTCCAGAATACGCACAATGGTAGAAACTGTATTGTAAGCCGGTTTAGGCTCTGGCATCTCGTCAAGAACAGCTGCTACATTAGCTTCTCCCAGATCCCACAGGATCTGCATTACTTCTTCTTCTGCTTTGGTTAATTGTTTCATAATCTTAAACTAGTTAGGGATTAGTATTTGTTTTGATTCATTCAAATATAACTAATTTGTTAGTTAAACTAACAAATTAGTTGTAAAAATTTTAAATATAATTTATTGGAGTTGTCAGCTTTGTTACTAGCAACTCATTCCATTTAAGAAAATTACAGAAAGTTTAAGCGCTTACGGTAATACTTACCACATAGCCTTCAGAATTGCGTACATTAAAAACGGTACCGTCTTCAAAAAGCAAATATTGACCTTTTATCCCTTTAAGTTTTCCCTGGTATTCTGGTGTCTTTTCCAGGTTAAGGCTTTTTAATTTTGTGGGATACTGCAAAACCGGAAACTCAATATTGGTTTCAGAATTACTCGCTATATAATACTCTAGTGCATCTTCTGGGATGTATTGCTTGAGCGCATCGCGTTGCGCAACCAGATCTTCATCTTCAATCTCATTTTTCAACATTTTGCGCCAATTCGTCTTATCGGCTATATGTTCTTTAAGCGCGACTTCGGTGATACCTGCCAAGTAGCGATTAGGCACTTCAACAATTTCTATCGCTTCGTGCGCGCCTTGATCTATCCATCTCGTAGGCACTTGTGTTTTACGCGTCACTCCTACTTTTATATTGCTCGAGTTGGCGAGGTACACAATATGCGGTTGTAATTGCACCTTTTTTTCATAGTCTAAATCGCGATCTTCTTCATCTAAATGTGCTTTACTGAGTTCTGGACGCATAATCCAATCTGCTGCCTGAGGTACTTTATAAAAATCGTCGTAACAAAAACCCTGACGGTAAATCTTCTTATTCTTTCCACAAGCTAAACACTGATATTTTAAAAATTCAATACGTATTTCTTTATCGAGCAACTGATTTACGTGAATAAAATCGTTCTCAAAAACCAGATAATATTGAATGGGTTTATCAAGTTCGGTTTGCATTTTTGTAAGTACGCCTTGGTATTGCATAAAATTGATAGCTATTGAATTGTTTCAGTTAAAAAAACGGTATTTTTAGACCTAATTTTTTGCTAAAAATGAAATTTATTAGTCTTAGGTTTTTTCTCAAGAAAGCAAAATCATTGAGATCAAACTGCCTGAGAAAAATAGGTTGATTTTGAATTAATCCACCTAAATTAGCACTCAAATATACTAACAAAATGCCGATACCTTTAGTCAATTCTATCGCCAGCTGGTTTCTCAAAAAGAGAATACACCAGATGGAATTGTTTCTAAAATATCCTCACGATGTTCAAAATGAACTTCTTCTAAAATTAATTCAAAAAGCTAAAAATACCGAGATAGGTAAGCAATACGGCTTTAAAGATATTCGCAGTTACAGAGATTTTCAAGAGCAAGTACCCGTTACTAATTATGAAGCTTCTCACGACCTTATAGAACGTGCAAGACGCGGTGAAAACAATATCTTTTGGCCTTCACCTGTAAAACTTTTTGCACAGAGCAGCGGTACTACAAATGCAAAAAGCAAATACATTCCCGTAAGCCCAGAATCTTTAGAAGACTGTCATTATGCAGCCAGTAAAGATTTACTCTGCACCTATTTAAACAACAATCCTGATTCTCAATTATTCACAGGTAAAAGTTTACGCCTGGGTGGCAGCAAGCGCTTGTATGAAAGCAACGGCACTTCTTATGGAGATCTATCTGCTATCTTGATAGACAATATGCCTTTTTGGGCGGAATTTAGCAGCACTCCCGGAAACGAAGTATCTTTAATGAGCGACTGGGAAGTCAAAATGCAAGCGATTGTTCAAGAAACCATACAAGAAAAAGTTACGAGTCTTGCAGGAGTTCCCTCCTGGATGTTGGTTTTGCTAAACAACACGCTTGAAACCACCGGTAAAAATCATTTATTTGAAATCTGGCCGAGCCTTGAAGTGTACTTTCATGGCGGTGTAAGTTTTGACCCGTATCGCGATCAGTACCGAAAAATTTTACCCAGACACAACTTCAAGTATTATGAGATCTATAATGCTTCTGAAGGCTTCTTTGCCATTCAAGATAAAAATGGCTCGAGTGATCTTTTGCTAATGCTGGATTATGGAATTTTTTACGAGTTCATACCAATGAATTCTTACGGGCAACCCGATCAAAAAATCATTCCGCTTTGGGAAGTTGAAAAAGGAAAAAACTATGCTATCGTTATTACTACCAATTCTGGTTTGTGGCGTTATCGTGTGGGCGACACCGTTAGATTCACATCTGTTAGTCCCTATCGCATTCGTGTAAGCGGCAGAACCAAGCATCACATCAATGCCTTTGGAGAAGAATTGATCATAGAAAATGCAGAACAAGCACTGAAAAAAGCTACAGCGCTTACCCATTCTGAAATTGTAGATTATACCGCCGCTCCTATTTTTATGAGTGGAAAAGAAAAAGGAGCACATGAGTGGTTTATAGAATTTAAAGAGCTTCCTGCAGATAAGGAAGAATTTGACAGATTGTTTGACAAAGCGCTTCAAGAAATCAATAGTGATTATGAAGCTAAGCGAAAAAACAACATGACGCTGAATCCCCCTACGATTCACTACGCACGTACCAATCTGTTTTACGACTGGTTAAAGTCAAAAAACAAGCTGGGTGGACAACACAAAGTACCTCGCCTCAGTAACAATCGAGAACTTGTTGAAGAACTATTAATCTTAAACAATTCGTTTATAAAAAATTAGAGAATAATACTTTCACTTCAACGAATTTTAAACTCTCTTTAGCAAAAAAATAGTTCAAACTCTTCTCCCTCCCTAAATTGACCCTAACAACTCGCAGAAGTTAACAGCTTTGATTCATTCAATTTCACGTTCCTCAAAGCAAGTCGCAAGCTTTTAAGTTTTCAGTAATTGAAAATATAATTGATCAAAACCGTATTTATTAGCGGACTTTTTTATCGGAAAAGAAAATTACGGCGGACTTACCTTCTCTTCTCCAAAACCCGAGTTTTTTATGCGAAAAAGTAACATTTAAAATACTGATGTATATCAATTATTCACTGCGAAAAAGCAAGAAAATATTTTGCTTAATAGTTAATTATCGAACATAAAAAAAGCTCCTTACCAGATAGTAAGAAGCTTTTTAGATTTACCGAATACTTTAGTTTTAAGAAACTGCTTTCAACTTTTTAATAGTGGATTTCTCCAACTTAAACTGCGCATATTCTTTATCTACTTTGAATGAACTTAAATCTGAACTTGGTAGATCAAACATCGCATCTGTAAAAATCGCTTCACAGAGCGAGCGCAATCCACGAGCTCCTAATTTATATTCTATCGCTTTTTCTACGATATAATCTAATGCAGCCGGAGTAATCTCAAATTCGATATCATCCATATCAAACAACTTCTCATATTGTTTAATAATCGCGTTCTTAGGCTGAGTTAAGATTGCGCGCAACGTCTCTTTATCAAGAGGATCCATATGCGTAAGAACCGGTAATCGACCTATGATTTCAGGAATCAATCCAAAATCTTTCAAGTCCTTTGGGATGATGTATTTCAGCAAATTATCACGCTCTATATGCTCATCGCTCATACTCGCACTAAAACCTACAGCCTGCATATTCAATCGCTTACTGATTACGCGCTCTATACCGTCAAAAGCTCCACCGGCGATAAACAAGATATGTTCGGTATTGACTTCAATAAACTTTTGATCGGGATGCTTACGACCACCCTTTGGCGGAACGTTTACAGTAGTTCCCTCAAGAAGCTTTAATAAAGCCTGCTGAACACCTTCTCCACTCACATCTCGAGTAATCGAAGGATTATCCCCTTTACGGGCGATTTTATCGATCTCATCAATAAATACAATTCCACGTTCTGCTTTCTCCAGATTGTAATCTGCAGCTTGCAATAAGCGCGTAAGAATACTCTCTACATCTTCACCCACATAACCAGCCTCCGTAAGAACGGTAGCATCTACAATTGCTAACGGAACGTTAAGCATACGTGCAATAGTCTTTGCCATTAGGGTTTTACCTGTACCGGTCTGACCAACCATCACAATATTGCTTTTCTGAATCTCAATATCGTCATCAGACTCTGGCTGAAGCAAACGCTTATAGTGATTATAAACCGCTACAGCCATCACCTTCTTGGTAAAATCCTGCCCAATGATATACTCGTCTAAGAAATCTTTAATCTCCTTAGGTTTCTTAAGTGTAAGATCACTGTCTAAACCATTTTTATTGGTATCTTTTGCTTCTTCAAGCACAATACCATGCGCCTGCTCGATACAACGATCACAAATATGCGCATCCAGCCCTGCAATGAGTAAACTGGTTTCCGGCTTTTTCCTGCCGCAAAAGGAACATTCTAATTCTTCTTTCGCCATAATTCATTCTATTTTCATTTTGAACACTTTCGCATTCAAAATTTCTTTATTCAACAACTTTAAGGTTGTCTAGACTATTCTCTCGCAAGAATTTCGTCAATCATTCCATATTCTAAAGCCTTATCAGCTTTCATCCAGTAGTCACGATCACTGTCTTCATAAACTTTATCGTAAGTCTGCCCGGAGTGTTTTGCTATAATATTATAAAGCTCTTCTTTTAAAGTAAGGATCTCACGTGCTGTGATTTCGATATCACTTGCTTGTCCCTGAGCACCTCCTAAGGGTTGATGGATCATCACACGAGAGTGTGTTAAACCACTACGCTTACCTTTTGCACCTGCGCATAAAAGCACAGCTCCCATAGATGCTGCCATACCGGTACAGATCGTTGCAACATCTGGCTTGATGAACTGCATGGTATCGTAAATACCTAAACCGGCATAAACGCTACCACCCGGAGAGTTGATGTAAATCTGAATATCTTTTGAAGCATCTGTGCTTTCTAAAAACAACAATTGTGCCTGTACGATGTTTGCCACCTGATCGTTAATACCAGTTCCAAGGAAGATAATACGGTCCATCATTAGACGTGAAAACACGTCCATTGCAACGGCATTCATCTGGCGTTCTTCAATAATATTTGGTGTTAAACCTACAGGATACATGCTACTCATAATTTTATCGTAGTACATGCTATTAACACCCTGATCTTTAATCGCGTATTTTTTAAATTCGTCTGCGTAATTCATAGTATTTTTTTTCAAATTCTTTAAAGCAGTGTTTGCTCTAAAATAAAATTTCAATAAAAAAGGTGTAAAAAACACCTTGATGATTTTTAAGTAAAAAGGCGTTTTAACCGAGAGTTAAAACGCCTTAAAGATACTATATAATTTAGAGAATTACTAGTTGTAAACTTCTTTGACAAACTCCTCAAAAGTCACTTCTTTCTCTTTTAATTTTACATTTTCTTTAAAGAAATCAAGCAATTTGGTATTCATCAACTGCTCAGACAATCTTTTAACCTCGTCTTGATTGCTTAAGATACGTGCCGCGATTCCTTCTAACTCTTCGTCTTTAGGATCGTTTTGACCAAATTGAGCCATTTGCCCTTTGATCATTTCTTTTGCATATGCTTTGATTTCTTCAAAAGTTATTTGCAATTCGTTATCAGCTATGATCTTACCTTCGATCAACTGGTAACGCAATCCCTTTTCAGAACGTTCATATTCTTCAGCAGCTTCTTCAGCTGTCAATTCTTTTTCTCCGCTACGCTGAATCCATTTCTTTAAGAATTCTGCAGGAAGATCAAATTTTGTGTTTTCAATAAGTTTTTCGGTTACATCATTTAGCAATTGCTGATCGCTTTGTTGCTTGAATTGACCTTCACCTTCTTCTTTAATCTTATCTTTAAGTTCAGTCACAGAACTGATAACTCCCGGACCGTATAATTTATCAAAAAGATCCTGATCTAAATCTGCAGGCTCTCTATGATTTACTTCTTCTATTGTAAAAGAAACTTCAAGATTTTTCTCTTTAGCTTCTTCTTCAGAAAGACCTAAAAAAGATCTGTAATCTCCAGCTTCTTTAAAAAGACCTTTAGTTGAAACCGTAACTGTATCGCCAACTTTAGCTCCTACAAATGCAGAATTATTAGCTTTTCCTTTAAGTTTTGCTACTTCAAAAGTAGTTTTCTTATCAAACGCTGCTTCTTCATTCACAAAGCTACCAGAAACCTCATCCTCTTTTTCTACCTCTTGTTTGTTGGTAATTTTACCATACTGTTTTTGAATAGTAGTAATCTGGTTGTCTACCATTTTATCATCAACTACAATAGTGTAGCTCGTAACAGCATCTTTAGGCTTTAAATCAACATCAAACTTAGGCGCCAAACCTAATTCAAATTCAAAAGAATAATCAGCAGCATCCCAATTTAAATCTTCCTGATCTTTAGGAAGTGGATTTCCTAAAACATCAAGTTTTTCTTCAGTAAGATATTTCTGTAAACTGTCTTGTAAAAGCTTATTTACCTCATCTACCAAAACCGCTTTCCCATATTGCTTTTGAACAAGCCCCATAGGCACGTGACCTTTTCTAAAACCAGGAATGTTTGCAGACTTTCTATAATCTTTAAGTACTTTCTGTACCTTTTCGTTATAGTCGTCTTTTGCAATATCTACTTTAAGTACTGCATTTAAATCATCAATATTCTCTCGTGTAATATTCATCTTCTAGTGGAATTTTCCTATAAAATTTGGAGTGCAAAAGTACATCTTTTTTAAATCTCTGCAAAGTTTATAATGCTTTGAAATTCAGCAAGCTTCTATTCTTCTTTTATGAGTGCAAATAGGACGGACTGAAATAGCGAAAGTAATAAACTAAAAATCAAGGCCCACCAGATACCGTCTACTGAAAATCCACCTACAAAATAATCTGCCATCAGTATAATTACCGCATTGATGAACAGAAGAAAAATACCGAAGGTTACTATAGTTATAGGCAACGTAAGAATTACCAGAATAGGTTTTATGATCAATCGTAAAAGCGCCAAAACAATAGCTACAATAAAGGCTGTAAAAAACGAGGTTACCGCCGCACCAGGAAGTAAATAGCACAATAAAATCACTGCAAGAGCAGTAAGCAAGAGTTTGATTAAGGTTTTCATAAGGCTAGATTTTTAAAAAATTGGTTTTAAACTAGTTTACCCAATTTTGAAAGCTTAGTAAACTACTTCGCGGCAAGCCTGTCTGCCGACAAAGGCAGACCTGAGAAGCATTACTAAACAATACATTTTTAGAACGAGACAAGTCTCGGAGCATTTAAATCTCGATTATCGAGTAAAAATAAAAAAATCGCTACCAGCAAGTGGCAGCGATTTGTATAAAGAAAACTTAAGATTTTTAATTACTGATATTTACCGTTCCATAACTACCAATATTAACCTTAGGAATTGTTGAACCATACGTTGAATTGATAGCATCTATCGCCTGATTTGCCAGATACGCATATCCGCGAGGTGTAGGATGTACACCGTCTAAAGAAAATGCTCCACCGGTAGCAAAAGTTGAAGTCAACGTACCTGCATCAAATGCAATACCTGTATCTGCTAACTGATTTAATATCGCTCGGGAATCAACAAAAGCTAAATCATTAGCTTGCGCCAAACCTTGAATTGTAGCATTGTAAGACGCTTGTGCAGTTGCAATTAAAGCCTGCTCCTCAGGAATCAAAACATCCACATCTCCCAAAGCTACGCCTACTCCTATTACAGAACCTGGATTGTCAGGATCTGCTAATGTTCCTAATTTACTTGAAGTTGTAAGCAATAGCAAATCATCTGCTGTTGCCTGTCTTATATTTGGTAATGTTCCACCGGCAGGATTTGGCAATGTAGTCAGCGTTTCATCTTCAATAACTACAGCATTTTGACCCTCTTGAAAATCAATAGTACGTGCATCACGCTCTTCAGCTGTAATCACTCCCAAAGCAGCGTATTGCGCTAATCCTCCATTATATTGAACATACGCTTGATTAACTCCAGCAGCTGTAGTTGCGTCTAAAGGAATTGCATTAAATGGCACCGTTGTAAAAAATGGAATAGAAGTTACATCTGGAACATTGAAAACAACACCTCCTGAAGCGCTAGCCATTAAAGCTTGTATTTCTTGATTGTATATGCTTGCAAAAACATTAGGATCTGTAATATCATTTCCTCCATAAGTTGAAGGGTCTAAATTTCCGGACTGATCAACACCTGTTCCTCCACTGGTTGCAAAACTTAAAATATCGTTGTTCCCTATCCATAACGAAAAAAACGTAGGATTCTGAGCCGCAGCATCACCTATTATAGTTGCTTCTGTAGATGAAGCAAAACGCACAAAATAAGGATTTGAAGCTCCTGTTGCCACACCAGCAATGTTACCATAACCCGGCGCTACCAAATGAAAACTTTTAGCTCCCGGCACCCCCATATTATTAAAAGGACCCGAAAGTACATTTGTAATATCTGTAGTAGCAGTCCCCTCTAAACGAACAGGACCAGGATTTCCAGCAGCATCTAATGCCAACACAAAACGATTTGGTTGAATTTGAGTACCGCCAGCTAATAAACCTCCTGAGTTATCATCGACTAAAGGCTGTGTAAACTCGCCTCCGCCAGCAAGTGCAAATTGACCTGCCAGGATACTAGGAAAACTATTTTGCTGACCAGATATATACAAAGCTCCATCAGCATAACCAGAAGTCAGGGAGTTGCCTACAGAAACAAAAGTTGAAAAGTCTGCAGAACCGCTGCTATATACACCACCATCTTCAATAGGATTGTCTAATTCAGCTTCACAAGCGGTTAAAAGCACGGCTGACAAAGCCATATATTTAATATAATTTTTCATCGTCTAGCTTTTTTTAAAGTTTATAAGTCAAACCAATTCCGGGAACAAATGCGCTTGATTTGTAATCCCCACCAAAAGAAGACCCATCATCCACATAATCATAAGACTCATTGATTTCTTTAAATCGCACATATAGAAATGAAGCATCTATCGCAAAATTATCTGAAATCACATAAGACAATCCCGCAGAAAATCCATTACTATCATTACGTGGAGTTTCTGGAGCAAAATAGCCTGACTGCACCGGTGATTCGTCAAAATAATATCCTGCGCGTAACATTATTCGTTCACTTGCAGAATACCCAAATCCAACTTTATAAATTGAAGAATTCTTATAGTTACGAGGGTTTATTGATTCTTGTCCATTGCTGAATACGATATCTAAATCTTCATAAACATCCCAAAAGGTACGGGTATAATCAAAGTTTACCACCCACTTATCTTTGCTATAAGATCCACCTATCGTAAACTCTGCGGGCAAAGGCAATGAAGCCTTAAAACCAGTTGTTCCGTTAGAAGGGATTTCTGTTGTACCTACTGTAATTGCCTCCCCACTATCGTTAGGGAAGTTTGCAAAAGTCGCAGTACCATCTTTAGAATCTAAAATAATTTCTGAACGGTAGTTAGCACCTAAGGTGAAATTATCTGTCACTTTAAACATAGCCCCAACCGAGTATCCCCAGTTTGTAACACCACTATCGTCTATTGTTACGTTAGAACGATTACCTTCAAGATCTGTTAAGAACCGATTAGCATTTCTATTGAAGTTCACATTACCCGTAACGAAGATAGGCCCACCACCTACACTAAACTTATCGCTGATTTTAAAAGAAACTAGGGGTTGAATAAAAATCGCAGCAAGTTCTATATTGTTTACTAAATGTGAACCTGCCCAATCTGTTGGCCATTCCACCGTACTTCCGTAAGGTGTATAAACCGCCAAGCCTAGACTTAGATTTTCATTTAATGCGTAAGAACCATACAAGTAAAATGGTGTACTCATTGGACTATCTGTCTGAGCATACTGTCCTGTACCTTCATTTTGCCAAGCTACACTTGAAAAAACGCCAAAACCACCTGCAGAAGCATTGATTTTATTTTCTAAAAACACTAAACCGGCCGGGTTAAAAAATGCCAACTCGGCACTATTAACATAAGCCACACCGGTATGCCCCATTGCCAGGCCGCGTTGTCCTTGAAGTCCAACTCTATAGCCTCCCGCAAACGTTATCGTTGAGGCTAATAAGAATAAAGACGTAACTAAAACTCTCTTCATAGTCTAAAAGGGAATAAAATTATAATTTAATAATTGAGGGTGAATTTTTTAAGAATACATTAAAAATAAAGCTTATTTATTGTGCATGCATAATAAATTCTACTAACAATGTTATAAAAATTTATTGAGTCTTCGCAAGATTTATATTGATTTTATGAATACAAATCAACTAATTCGATTAAGCCCTAATGCCAGCTAAGCATTTTCTTTTTAATTTTTAGTTATACTTTATTCAAAGGAAGCCAATACAACTCTTCAACGGGTATCACGTAAATCAACCCAGGAATTTCATTACTTCAGCATAAAAGTCTTTAGGGTTCTCTGCATGCAACCAATGCCCTGCATTTTTAACCCCTATCACTTCTGAGTTAGGAAAATGTGCTTCTATCAAAGCCTCATCCTCTTTTGTAATGTAATCAGATTTGAGTCCGTTCAAAAATAAGGTTTCACCTTCGTAAACAGTTTGGGTTGGCAAAGCTTCGCCAATAGCTTCAACTTGACTTGTAAGAACCGGGAGGTTTACCCGTAACGCAAGTGTTTTGTCTTTTTGCCAGTATAAATTCTTTAAAAGAAATTGACGCGTACCCCAATCTGAAATATAATTTTCTAAAAAAGTATCTGCATCCCCGCGAGATTTTCTGGCGTTTTCATTCTCTGATAAGGCACTCAAACCTTCTAAAATGGTCTGATGATGCGGCGGATAATGCTTAGGAGCAATATCTGCTATGATGAGTTTATTAATCAATTCCGGGTAGCGCATGGCAAATAGCATTGCAGTCTTCCCCCCCATAGAATGACCCAATAAAATAATATCGCTAAGCTCGTGCTCGTCACAATAAGCTTTTAAATCATCTGCTAACACTTCGTAGTTAAACGTATCGCTGTGGAAGCTACGCCCGTGGTTACGCTGATCGACCAGATGCATCTCATAACCAGATTCAGCAAATTGATTGGCCAAAGTTTTCCAGTTATCACCCATTCCCAAGAAACCATGTAAAATAACAAATGGCTTCCCAGAACCTGTAATGCTGCTGTGTAAAATCATATTAAGATAAGGCTTCTAAATAAGACTGAATTGTTTCCTCTAAACCATTATACAAAGCTTCAGCGATAAGTGCATGACCTATAGAAACTTCTAAAAGTCCCGGTAAACTATCTGCAAAAAACTTAACATTCTCTAATGATAAATCGTGACCCGCATTAAGCCCGAGATTAAGATCCTGAGCCAGAAGCGCTGCCTCAACATAAGGTTTTACAGCATTAGGATGTCCCTCTTTAAAACCTACAGCAAAAGCTTCAGTATATAATTCTATACGATCTGTACCGGTTTCCTTTGCTCCTTCAATCATCTCTGCTACCGGATCTACAAATATTGAAGTACGAATGCCTTTCGACTTAAATTCAGCAATAACTTCTTTTAAAAAAGCCCGGTTTTTAATCGTATCCCATCCCGCATTAGAAGTTATAGCATCTACAGAGTCTGGCACCAAGGTAACCTGAGCAGGTTGCACTTCTAAAACCAGATTAATGAACTTCTCAACAGGGTTCCCTTCTATATTGAGCTCTGTTTTAACAATAGCTTTTAAATCCCGTGCATCCTGATAACGTATGTGACGCTCGTCTGGCCTGGGGTGAATGGTAATTCCCTGCGCTCCAAAAGATTCTATATCTTTTACTGTTTTTATCAAGTCAGGAACATTACCGCCTCTGGCGTTACGTAATGTTGCGATCTTATTAACATTTACACTTAATTTTGTCATCTCAATAATTGTAACTTTGCTTGCAAAAATACGAAGTAACAGAGGCTCTACCCCTACTTTTTTAATTAAATTGCATCAAACAAGCTATGAAAATCACTGACTACATTATAAAAGACATTGATCCGCTTGACGAGCAATTGCTCATGGGCGATGCTCAAGAACTTTTTTCTCAAACCACATACTCTCACGTTCCTATTTTAAGAGACAAAACCTACGTAGGATGTTTAAACGAGAGTGATGTGCACTGCCACGCTTCTGACGAAATCATCGCCGATAATAGCCATATGTATGAAGTATTCCTTGTACGTACAGATACCAACTGGCTCAATGTTATTGAAGCTTTTGCTCAAAACAATACCAACATAATGCCGGTTCTTGATGAAGAAACCGCCAATTATCTGGGGTATTATGAGTTAGCAGACGTGATGACCTACTTTAACAACACTCCCTTTTTAAATGAAAACGGAAGTATCATTGTTATAGAGCACGGCATACACGATTACAGTTTTAGTGAGATTTGCCAGATTATAGAATCTAATGATGGAAAAATTCTAGGTGCATTCATCTCACAAATAAAAAATGAAGTTGCACAGATTTCAATAAAAATTGGTGCAGACACAAGCTTCAACACCATTCTACAAGCTTTTAGAAGGTACGGTTATGTTATAATCTCAGAACATCAGGAAGATGCTTTTATAAAAGATTTACAAGAACGTTCGCAATATTTAGACAAATACCTCAACATTTAGTCAGCAAAGTCAACACGTATGAAAGTAGGGATCTACGGTCAATTTTATCACGAAAATTCTGGAAAATATGTTCAGCAATTACTCGACTTGCTTCATCAAAAAGGAGTCGAAGTTATTATTGAAGAAAACTTTTTGAAACTCATTCACGAAAACGAAGAGATCAATAAGACCTATTCACATTTCAGCACTTTTGAAGAACTTGACAAAAGCTATGATTTGTTTTTCAGCATTGGCGGCGATGGCACTATACTACAAACAGTCACTTACGTCAGAGACCTCGAAATACCAATCGTTGGTATAAACACAGGGCGATTAGGATTTTTAGCTACTGTAAATAAAGAGAAACTGGTAAGTTCTGTTGAAGAAATACTTAAGAGTAATTACAGCATTACCGAGCGCTCACTAATAAGCATCAAGACTTCGGCACCTAATGAAAATTTTGATGAGCTCAATTTTGCGCTTAATGAAATTACGGTAAGTAGAAAAAACTCTACTTCGATGATCTCTGTAGACACTTCCCTTAATGGAGAACGCTTAACCAATTACTGGGCAGACGGACTTATTATTTCGACACCTACGGGTTCTACGGGATACTCACTAAGTTGTGGCGGACCGGTTATTATGCCGAAAACTTCTAGCTTTATTTTAACGCCTATAGCCCCGCATAACCTGAATGCAAGACCTATTGTAGTGCCAGATTCTACAGAAATAAAACTAAAAGTAAGCGGAAGAGAAGAAGATCATCTAGTCTCTTTAGACTCTCGCATTGCTACGCTACCGGTAGAAACTGAAATCACACTAACCAAAGCTCCCTTCAACATCAAACTCGTTTTACTTGAAGAAGATACTTTTTTGACCACCTTACGTAAGAAATTACTCTGGGGCGAAGACAAGCGCAACTAAACAATAAATACGCAGTTATTTTGTTTATCAAAAACACGTTTCATTATTAATAATGAGCAGCTAAACAATATTGTTATATTTGCAAACTTTTAAAAGCCTATGAGGGATTTTATAATCTTAACACTTACCCTGCTCGCTACCCTTACCGGAACAAGCCAGACTTATGAGGTTGGGGTATACGCAGGCGGAAGTAATTTTATAGGCGACGTAGGTAAATCTAATTATATAGCGCCTAACGCTGTAGTATTTGGCGGTATTGCAAAATGGAACCGTAGCGCAAGACATGCATTTAGAGCATCGGTGCTTTTTGCTAACCTTGAAGCCTCAGATGCAGACAGCAATGATAGCAGGAGGCAGCAACGCGGTTATGAGTTTAGCGGAACTTTGATTGAAGGCTCATTAGGTATAGAATACAACTTTTGGGAATTTGATATGCATCAAGGCTTTGATAAACCTGTGACCCCTTATTTATATACAGGTTTTACTTATTTTTACCACGATTCTTTTGCGCTTGATGCAGTACAAGATGCACTCGTAAGCGCAGATTCAGAATGGAATTTGGCAATACCTATGGTTATAGGACTTAAAGCGATGGTGAGCACAAAATTTGTTTTAGCGTTAGAACTGGGCGCACGCTACACGTTTACAGATAATCTAGACGGAAGCTACCCCGGTAATGCTGATAACAATTATGCCAATTTTGGTAATATAAATAATAATGACTGGTATATGTTTACAGGTTTAACCTTAACCTATACCTTTGGCAGGCAACCATGTTATTGCGGCTTTTAATTTTTAGAAATGGATTTTTTAAACGAAATAGATCAAGATAAGCTCCCTCAGCATATTGCCGTTATTATGGACGGTAACGGGCGCTGGGCTAAAAATCAGGGACTTCTTCGTATCAATGGGCATAAAAAAGGAACTAAAGCTGTACGCGAAACCATTGAAGCTTGTGCTGAACTAGGAGTACCTTTTGTAACGCTTTACGCATTTTCTACAGAAAACTGGAATCGCCCTAAGCTTGAAGTAGATACTTTGATGAATCTTTTAGTTTCATCCCTTAAAAAAGAAATTAAAACCCTTCAGGACAATAACATTTCACTCGCTGCTATAGGAAGCTTAACCAATTTACCTGGTAAAGCACAACGAGAACTACAAGAAGTAATTACAAAAACTAAAGATAATACGCGCTTAAAACTTACTTTAGCGCTCAGTTACGGCTCACGGGAAGAGCTGGTAAAAACTGTTCAGGAAATCAGCGATAAAGTTAAAAAAAACTTAATTTCGCCACATTCAATAAATGAGGCAGTCATTAAGGAGCATTTATACACACATGATATACCTGATGTGGATTTACTTATTCGCACAAGTGGAGAGCAGCGTATAAGTAATTTTTTATTGTGGCAAATAGCATACGCAGAGCTATATTTCACACCTGTGTTATGGCCTGATTTTACAAGAAAACATCTGTACGAAGCAATATATAATTATCAGAAAAGAGAACGACGATTTGGAAAGACGAGTGAGCAAATTAATTAAGCAGATGCCTAAACAAGCAGGCCTGATATTGGCCTTTTTACTAAGCTGCCTTACCTACACAACTGCAATAGCCCAACAAGATTTACCGGTTTCAAACGGAAAACAGTACGAGATTGGCGAGATATCTGTTGTAGGTGCAAAACAATACAATGAGCAAACCGTAATTGCTTTTACACGTCTAAGAAGTGGCGACCTGGTATACTTACCGGGTGATCGCATTAGTAATGTGATTAAGAAATTATGGGATCTAGACTTATTTAGCGATATCAACCTATACGCTACCATCAATGGAGATAAAGTTGACCTTAAATTTGAGATTGAAGAAGTTCCTGAATTAAACAGGGTTACAATCAATGGTATCAAAGAGAAGAAGACAAAAGATATCATTAAAGATAACAACCTTAAAAAAGGAACCAAGGTTACCGAAAACTTAATTACCAAGACTAAATTTTATATTGAAAATAAATATAAAAAAGAAGGCTACCTCAATTCTAAAGTTACCATCATCACGCGCCCTGCAACAGACACCACAGAAACTCAAAAGGTTGATATGCTTGTAGATATTGAGCTTAGTGATCGTGTGAAGATCAAAGACATTGAGTTTATAGGTAATGAGCAGCTTTCTGATGCGAAACTTCGCAAGCAGATGAAAAATACAAAAAAGAAGAATCTTATTCGCTTCTGGAAACGCTCTAAATACATTGCAGAGAATTTTGCTGAGGACAAAGTTGCTGTAGTTGACAAGTATAAAGAAAATGGTTTTAGAGATGCCAGAATTATTTCAGACACCTTAATACACAGTGGTGAAGACTTAATCACACTCAAGTTACACGTAGAAGAAGGTGATAAATACTATATAGGAGATATTGATTTCTTAGGAAATAGTGTATACTCAGATCGTGAATTAGCGCGCCAACTTGGTCTTGAAAAAGGAGACGTTTACAATGGTGTTCTACTAAAAGAGCGTATCTCTAAAGACGGGGATCCTAATGCTGATGACCTTTCTAACCTATATAAAAACAGTGGTTATTTATTTTCTTCTATCAATCCGGTAGAGACTAATGTTGAGAATGACACCATTGATTTTGAAATTAGAATAACCGAAGGTAAACTAGCATATTTTGATCGTATAACTATTACAGGTAACGACAAAACTAAAGACCGTGTGATCTACCGTAATTTACGCACACGTCCGGGACAGCGTTACAGCCAGGCTGCAGTGCTTCAAACAACACGTGAATTAGGTCAGACTGGTTTCTTTGATCCAGAACAGTTGAATCCTCAGTTCTTAAATGCAAACCCTTATGACGGCACAATTGATATCAACTATGCATTAGTTGAACAAGGTGCCAGCCAGATAGAACTGCAAGGTGGTTATGGTGGTGGTGGTTTTGTAGGAACCTTAGGGCTTTCCTTCAATAACTTTTCTATTCAGAATTTATTTAATAAAGAAGCTTACCAACCCTTACCTATGGGTGATGGTCAGAAATTTAGCCTAAGAGCTCAAGCAAGTACTTTTTACCAGACTTATAGCGCATCTTTAACAGAGCCATGGTTAGGTGGTAAAAAACCAGTACAGCTTCAGTTGAGTTTCTCTCATAGTATTCAATTTCTTTATAATTACGGTACGCGTGGCGCCAATGTTGACAGAGACAGACGATTCTTAATCACAGGGGGGTCAATAGGTTTGGCTAAACGTTTAGAAGTACCTGACAACTATTTCACCATTTCTCATGCGATCAGTTTTCAGCATTTTGACTTAAAAAATTATAATGTAGGTCTCTTTACTTTTGGTAATGGATCATCAGAAAACTTAGCATACACAATTGGTATATCGCGTAACGAAACAGATATCAATCCTATTTTCCCTAGAACAGGGTCTAAATTCAGCCTTACCGCTAAACTTACGCCTCCTTATTCTCTTTGGAATGGTACTGATTACAAACAACTAGCAGAAGATCGTGCTACCGCTACACAAAATGGCAATTCAGACCGAATTGCAGAAATTGACCAAGAACGCTTTAACTGGCTTGAATACTATAAAGTAAAATTTGAAGGACAATGGTTTACCTCTTTAGTAGGCAAATTAGTTTTGAGTTCTAAAGTAGATTTTGGCTTTCTAGGAGCCTATAACAATGATCGTGGTATTCCTCCATTTGACCGCTTTTTCTTAGGAGGCGATGGTCTGGGTGGTTATGCTTTAGACGGTCGTGAAGTGATTAGATTGAGAGGTTATCCTAATCAATCTGTAGTTCCTCAGGATCGTTCTTTGGAGAGTTCTAGAAATGGTAATACTGGTGCTACAATTTTTAATAAATTTGAATTTGAATTGAGATATCCTATAACTTTAAAACCATCAGCATCTATTTATGCGTTAATGTTTGCAGAAGCAGGATCGTCTTTTGACAATTTTAAAGACTACAATCCGTTCTTAATGAACAGGTCAGCTGGTGCAGGTGTACGTATTTATATGCCGGCATTTGGTTTACTAGGTATTGACTTTGGTTATGGGTTTGACCCAATCCCAGGTACTGTAGGAGGTCCTAACGGATGGGAAACTCACTTTATAATTGGTCAGCAATTTTAATTTGGCACGATATTTTCTAATATCATATTAACTATGAGAAACTACGTAATTACACTTTGTATTTCCCTACTAAGCTTTGGGACAACAGAAGCACAGCGTAGTATTCGTTTAGGATATGTTGATATGAATTATATCTTAGAAAATGTTCCTGAATACAAAGAAGCTCAAGCTCAATTAGACAACAAAGTTGCTGGTTGGAAAAATGAGATTGAAAAACGTAATAAGGAAATTGACCAGATGAGAAAGACGCTAGAAAATGAGCGTGTATTACTCACTCAAGAGTTGATCAAAGAACGGGAAGATGAAATTCGTTTTATGCAGAATGAAATTTTAGACTATCAGCAAAAGCGTTTTGGTCCTGAAGGAGATTTAATAAAACAGCGTAGTGTTCTGGTAGAGCCTATTCAAGATCAAGTTTTTAATGCGGTTCAAGAGATTGCAAAAGCAAGACAATACGACTTTGTGTTAGACAAATCTTCAGAACTTGTTATGCTATATGCAGATAAAAGACACGATATTAGCGATCAGATTTTATTAAGTATTAAGCGTTCATCAAAACGAAATCAAATAAATTCGCGAGCCGATAAACAAGAATTAGAAGAAACCGAAGCATTAACGTTAGACCAAGTTGAAGAGCGTGAAGAGCGAGAAGCTGAAGCGGATGCCAAGCAAACTGAAAGAGAGCGTTTAATTGCTGATCGCAAAGCCACGAGAGATTCTATTCAGGCAGCTAAAAAAGCAGCGTTTGAAGCTCGTAGACAAAAAATCTTAGAAGAACGTCAACGACGCAGAGATTCTATATTAGAAGCAAGACAGAAAATAAAAGACTCTATAAATTAAACCCAGACCTTGCCAATAGGTTATAATTGGCGAATTAAAACTTAAATAATTATAACACTTAATATTACTAAAATGAAACACGTTAAAACCCTAGTTGTAGCCTTAGCCCTAATCTTAGGAACGACAGGATTTATGCAAGCTCAAGACTTAAAAGTAGCTCATATCGCAACTCAAGAGTTATTAACAAGTATGCCACAATACAAGCAAGCTCAGGCTGACTTGGAAAAACTTCAAAGTTCTTATGATGCTGAGATGAACACCATGGCAAATGAGCTTAAAAAGACAATGGAGCGTTACGGAAACGAAGCTGGTAGTCAAACAGACGAAACTAATTTACAACGTCAGGCTGAAGTAGAGCAGACACGTAATAAAATAATGGAGTATCGTCAAAATGCGCTAAGAGACTTACAGAAAAAAGAATCTGAAGCTTTACAGCCTATCGTTGAGAAAGCTCGTGTAGCTATTCAAAAAGTAGCGCGTGCTAAAGGTTATAAATATGTATTAGACAGTACTACAGGTACGGGTCTTATCTTAGCTGACGGTTATGATTTAATGCCAGACGTTAAAAAAGAATTAGGTATCTAATCTATACGAAATAACTAATTTAAAACTGCCCTTCTGAATCGTTCAGGAGGGCAGTTTTTTTATATTTGGATTATGCAAACTAATAACCCAATAGGCGTTTTTGACAGTGGTGTGGGTGGCACTTCTATTTTAAAAGAAATTATTCATGCGCTTCCTGCTGAAAACACTATCTATTTGGCCGACATTAAAAATGCACCATATGGGGAACGCACTTCTGAAGAAATTCTTCAACTCGCTATTAAAAACACAGCGCGTCTTATAGATTATGGCTCTAAACTAATTGTAGTTGCTTGCAATACAGCAACCACAAATGCAATAGACACACTTAGGAACACTTACGACATTCCCTTTATAGGAATTGAACCGGCAATCAAGCCAGCAGCTCTGGCTTCAAGAACAAAATCAATAGGGATTTTGGCAACAAAAGGAACACTAAGCAGCGCATTGTTTGCACGTACCTCAAGTTTATACACAAGTAAGCTAAACGTAATTGAAGTCATCGGAAGAGGCCTTGTAGAGCTTATAGAAGGCGGGGAATTGAAATCTGATCGACTGTTTGAACTTTTAGCAAGTTACCTCAAACCCATGATTGCTCAAAATATTGATCATCTTGTATTAGGCTGCAGCCATTACCCCTACCTCATCCCTATTATTGAAGAAATACTTCCTAAAAATGTAACCATAATAGATAGTGGTCAGGCAGTGGCTTTGCAAACCAAACGCATTCTCGATAAAAATAATTTACTGAATCAAATTCAGGTCGAAGGTGAACATAAATTGTACAGCAATGCCTCTATTGAAGTTTTAACAAAATTAACTTCTGAAACAATTAAGAATAAAAAAATAAGCTACTTAGATTTTTAGTTGACTGCAGGACAATTACATTCGTAAGGCTCTCTACGCTCCCCAAAGTCATAGCCTAAAGTAATCTGATGAAAACCATTAGCAAGAACGATGTCATTACGCTGATAGCTATAGGTATAACCAACTAAAAACCTGTTATAAGTAATTCCTAAAAAAGGAGTCAGGTATTGTGATTTTTGACTGGTAACACTTCCGTCTGAATTGAGATATTGAGCTCCGTCTAGATTTCTTCTGTATGATAATCCGCCCCATAATTTCCCCCAATCAAACTTGTGATACACTTTTCCGTTTATATCTAAAGTAACTTCCTGAGTCTCATCGGTAGCTTGAAACATAATAGACGGCTCGTAACTCCAGGGATTATTTAGTTTTCCGAAGACATAACCTGCAGATGCTATGTATCTACGTTGGTTTGTAGATTCTAACTGTGGTGTGAAAATAGCCCGGTTACGCGGCAAAACATTTTTAACAGTGGCATGCGCATAGAAATCTAAAAAATAATAAGACATCCCAATATCAACATTAAAGTAATTATCAGTTTGACTTCCTCCAGAAATAACTGGATCAAAATCTGTAAGATCAAAAGCACTTTCATCAAGTGTGTTTTGCATTAAACCCACACTTAACCCGAAAGAAAGCTGGTTAAGGTCAACATAATTTCTAGAAAGCAATAAGTGATATGCAAACGTCCCAAAGACACCGCGCTGCGAAAAATTACCATTCTCATCAGAGAATAAAATAGCACCCAGACCTACTTTATCTCCCACTCTACCATTAACCGCTGCCGTATATAAATTAGGCGCATCTTCTACATCAAACCACTGCTGTCTTCCGGTAAGTCGTATTTGATTAGAGTTAGCAGCTCCCGCCATCGACGGATGCAATAAATACAAATTTTCGGTAAGATAATCCCAATACACCGGGATGCCTTCTTGCGCTCTGGAAGCCAGACCACATAACAATAAAAACAACAGTAATAGTCTCTTCAAAATCTAGCGCTCAAATTACACCTCAGGTTAATAAGGCAAACGCAGTAAATCTAATTAAAATATAAAAGAGAAACCGGTTTACACGACTTAAAAAACTCAAATCAGACGTAAATTAGCTAAATTTGCACAAAATAAAATCATGAGTACATTCAGTATCACTATAGAGCCTACGTCTAATCCTGCAATTAAAAAATTTCAGGCAAATTCATTCCTTGTAAATCACAACAGTTATGAGTTTAAAAATATTGACGAAACCAAAAATTCGCCATTAGCGCAACAATTATTCTACCTGCCTTTCGTAAAAACAGTTTATATCTCACAGAATTTTATCGCTGTTGAAAAATTTAATATTGTAGAGTGGATTGATATTCAGGATGAGTTATCGCAACAAATAGAAAGCTTTTTAAATGACAACGGTGTTGTTATTATTGAAGATGCTAGTACGGCTAAAAAAGTACCGGTAACTGTTTACGCGGAAAGCACACCAAACCCGGCGACACTTAAATTTGTAACTAACAAAAAGATTGTTACCGAAACGCTAGAGTTTAAGAATATTGACGAAGCTAAAAATGCACCTTTAGCTTTAGCTCTTTTCCATTTTCCATTTGTGAAAGAAGTATTTATGGACTCAAATTACGTGAGTATTCAGAAATTTGAAGTTGCAGAATGGGATGATGTTTTTCAAGAAATACGTGAGTTTATCAAGAACTACATGGAAGAAGGAAAAGAAATTCTATCTGAAAATTTCAAGAAAACCCCTCAAGTTGTTGAGCAAGAAAAAGAAAACAAATTTGAATCACTTGATGATACTTCTAAAGAGATCGCAAACATCATTGAAGAATATGTGAAACCAGCTGTAGCCAGCGATGGTGGAAACATTTTGTTCAAACACTACGATCCGGAAACCAAAAATGTAAAGGTAATTCTACAAGGAGCTTGTAGTGGATGTCCTTCTTCTACATTTACCTTAAAGAACGGTATTGAGACCATGCTTAAAGAAATGTTACAAGGAAAAATCAATAGCGTAGAAGCTATAAACGGATAAGTAAATTATTGTATTAACAAACTTATAGCTTTTAAAACTGCTTGTATTATCGTATATTCAACGATAATCATTGAAATAAATAAAACTAATAATTATGGCAGTTTTAAAAGTAATAGAAGTATTAGCAAGTTCTAACAAGAGTTGGGAACAAGCTACAGCTAACGCAGTAAAAGAAGCGTCAAAATCAATAAAAAATATTCGCTCTGTTTATGTAAATGAGCAAAGTGCAGTAGTTACCGGAGATACGGTTTCAGAATTTAGAGTGAATGTAAAAATCACTTTTGAAGTAAAATAAGAGGTACCACTCTCAAAAAATCCCGTAAGTAAAGATTTATTTACGGGATTTTTTATTTGTGAAAATACAATATTGTTTAAACCCATAAATATTTGCTAAAACCACGCTACATAAAGAATTAACGATATTTAAACAAAAGTATTTTTTATTTATGACGCTTAACTAAGACCTTTGCACAAATTAAAATTATACTATGGATTTTGACATTACTCAATATGAGGATTATGCCAAGCAATTTGGTGAAAAAATTATTGATTTCGTTCCCAGTTTAATAGGTGCGATTTTAACGCTGGTAATCGGTTTTTGGATTATCAAAGTAGTTAACCGTCTAGTTAAAAAGTTTTTTTCAAGAAAAGATTACGACCTAACTCTTGAAAAATTTATTGCCGACTTAATCAACTGGACGCTTAAAATTCTACTTTTTGTTCTGGTTATCACACAGCTTGGTGTAGAATCAGCTTCCTTAGTTGCAGTAATTGGTGCCGCAGGTTTAGCTATTGGTCTTGCCTTACAAGGTTCATTAGCAAACTTTGCAGGTGGAGTACTTATTTTACTATTAAGACCTTTTAAAGTTGGTGATTGGATCTCTGCTCAAGGTGTTGATGGATCTGTAAAAGAAATTTCAATATTCAATACAAGATTAATTACTTTCGGTAATCAAGAAGCCGTTATCCCTAACGGAAAACTATCTAACGATAACATTATAAATTACACTTCTCAAGGAATACGCAGAAATGCACAAACTTGGGGGATTTCTTATGATAGTGATATTAAGTTAGCTAAAGAGATTCTATTAAAACTGGTTAACGAACAAGATACTGTTTTACATGATCCACATCCTGAACCTATGATTGTAGTTACTGAACTTGCTGATAGTTCTGTAAACATGTCTCTGCGTTTCTGGGCTACTAATGATGATTACTGGACATTGCACTGGTATGTACTAGAAGAAGGTAAACGCCGTCTTGAAGAGCAAGGTATTAGTATCCCATTCCCACAACGCGATGTGCACGTTTTTAATGAAAGCGGAGCTAGTTTTAGTGGAAAATAATAAACTTCTAAAAGAGGTAAAGAACCTATTTCTTAGGTTTATTTATTAAGAAGTCTTTCAAATAAAAAGGTTCAAAATAGGCGACATCTTCGGTGTCGCCTATTTTATGTTTAGCCTCTGCTAAAACCGTCATCTCTCTTGCAGAAGGTAAAGCTTCCGTTTGAAAAACAGCATTTTGATGCGTTATGATAGGTTTCAACTTTTCAGCACCGTTTCCAATAAAAACAGTTTTTCCTTTCGCTAAAGCGGAAGCAAAAGAGCTTTCATCTATTACTTGCGCTTGTATCTCGCGTAACTCTTCCAATTCTGAAGAATAGATAGCACTATAAACTTCCATTCTACGTGCATCTAAAACCGGAATTATATTTTGAATAGCCTCTCCCCTTGCTTGAAGCGCTAAAGCCTTAAGAGTATTTGTAGAAATCAAAGGAATATCCAATGCAAAACACAAGCCTTTTGCACTACTTACCCCAATACGCAAACCCGTATAAGAACCAGGACCTTTACTTACTGCGACAGCATCTAACTGAGATTGCGCTACTTCAGCCTGAAGCAAAACTTCTTCTATATAAGCATGTAAGCGCTCTGCATGGGAATAGTCCAATCCCATATCCTCTTTGAATCCAATGATCTCACCATCTTTAGCGATAGCAACAGAACAGTTTGTAGTAGTCGTCTCTAAGCAAAGTATTAAAGCCATAATTTAGTCTTCTTCTGAAGCACCAAATTTAGCATCTTTTTTAACCTCTACGAGATCTCCTTGCTTAAGTAATTTTGTAACGGTATTGTAAGGACCTGTAATAACCTCATCACCGGTTTCTAAACCTTCGGTAATCACAATATTAGAGTCATCTTGAATTCCTGTTTTAATTCTGCGTAAAACAGCTTTATCACCTTCTTTAACAAAAACAGCCTCATATTGATTATTCTCAAAAGCTGATTTACCAGAGATTGTATCATTTTTGATCACAATAGCACTAATAGGCACTGAAATCGCATTTTTCTCACTATTGGTAATGATATCTACGGTGGCCGTCATTCCGGGACGAAACGGCGAATAAGCTTCTGATTTACCTACTATTAAATCATGATATGACTCCTCAAGAATGCGAACTTTAACCTTAAAGTTTGTAACCTGATCTGCTGAAAGATTACTCTCTGCTGAATTTGCAATTTCAGTAACCTGACCTTTAAAAGGTTTTTTAAGATAAGCATCAACCTCAACACGTGTTGAATCTCCTATATTGATCTTCACAATGTCGTTCTCATTAACATCTACTTCAACTTCCATGTTGCCTAGATCTGCAACACGCATCATCTCGGTACCAGCCATTTGTTGTGTTCCTACAACACGCTCTCCTAATTCCACATCTAGACTGGATATGGTTCCGCTAAGTGGCGCATAAATAGTTGTACGAGATAAGTTATCGCGAGACTGATTTACATTTGCTGCAGAACTCTGAACGCTGTAATAAGCAGATTTCACAGTAGCTTGAGCTACTTCATAATCTGATATAGACTGATCCCAAGCTGATTTAGAGATAACACCTTTGTCAAACAAGGTTTTATTACGCTCATAATTTGCTTTTGCATTTTTTAATGTGGCTTCTGCCTGAGAAAGATTTGCCTGAACATTTTGTAATGATGCCTGTGCCTGTGTCAATGCAGATTGAATTAAATCTGGATTAATCCGTGCTAAAAGATCTCCTTTTTCTACCTGCTGTCCTTCAACTACAGGAAGTTCTATGATCTCTCCTGAAACTTCTGATGAAATTTTAACTTCGGTTTCCGGCTGAATTTTTCCGGTAGCAGCAACAGTTTCAATCACCGTAGAACGATCTACAACCTGTGTGTCTACAGCCTTAAATTCTCCTGTTTTACCAAACCAGCCAGCCTTCTTTCCTCCTATTAATATAAGAATAAGTACTACAGCAGCACTAAGAATGATTATTAACGTCTTTTTTTTCATCATTAAAAAATTACAGCTACACGAGTAGAAATTGCAAGCATCCTAAAACTTAAGTTCGTTTACAGGAACCCCAAAATACAACTCGAGTACTTTAAGTTTAAATATATAATCGTATTTGGTACGGTTCAAATCTATCTGTGCATTATCATAACGTTGTTTAGATTGACTGAAGTCAAAGGCATTGATTAAACCAACTTCATAACGATCTTGAGAATAGGAGAACGCTAACTCCTGAGACTCTACAGCTGTCTCTGCAGCTTCATAAGCCTTAAGAGCTCCCTGAGCATCTAAATAAGCTTGATAAACATTAGACTCCAAATCTAGCTGTGCCTGCTCTAGACTAATTTCAGCACGGTCTACAGCAATTTTACTTCTACGCACATTGTTACGGGTTTGAAACCCATTAAGAATAGGAACATTTAACCTTAAACCGTAAGAAATACCATCATTTAAATACAATTGCTCTTGAAAGCTATTCACAAGATCTTGCTCAGAATAACGTGTACTGTATCCAAAAAAGGCAGATAATGTAGGCCATCTAGCTCCTCTTGCAATCTCAACATCTTTTTCAGCGATATCTAAACTATTCTCAGCTATTTTCACCTCATAACGTTCTTCTTTAGCAGACTCCGTAATTTCTTGTGGAGACTTCAACAATACATCTTCTCCATGAATCTGATAATCACCATCTGCAATATCAAAATTCTTATAATCTCTAATCAATAAAGTTTGAGCTAAACTAATCAAGGATATCTGAACCGCATTTTCTGCCGCGACTATACTTTGAATTTCACTCGCATTTTGAGCTTGTACTTCAAGTAAATCTCCTCTTGGAGAAACTCCACCTTCTACCAGATCATTAGTTTGCTGAAGTTGTTTTTTAGTTACTTCATTTTGAGAACGTAACACTTTTAAATTCTCTTTATTTAAAATAACCTGCAAATAACCATTAGCTACATTTAAAGCAATGTCATCCTCCAACTTTTCAAAACTGTATTGTGCAGAAAGAGCCGTTAATTTTGCACGCTGTACTTGCTTAAAGTTTCTTAAACCATCAAAAAGATTGTAGTCTGTATTGATACCACCGCTGGCAGATAAGAATTGTGTTGTTGTTGCTAAGTTACTCGTGGGGTCAAAGTTTAGCCCCGTGTTCTTAGAAACACTTGCACTGGCATTAAGCGTAGGTAAAAAATTACCTTCAGCATCAGATTTATCAAGCTTAGCAGCGTCAATATCTAATTGTGCCTGGCGCACCTGAATGTTCTCATCAAGAGCGCGCTGAATACATTCTTGCAGCGTCCATTTCTGCTGAGCAAAGCCGGAAACTGCTGAAAAAACTAGAATAAAAAAGAGTATTGAATTCTTCATAATTAAAATTCTGTATAATAAGTAGTACTTCAATGTAAAGTGTTACACCAAAGGTTTTATATTTCTTTAAAAATTTAGTGGAGGCTTGATAGCATTCCATACTTTAATCTTAGAATCTTCGGTAATTCCATCTAAAACTTCTACATAAATACCGTCACTAACACCAAGTTTTACATCACGACGCTCAAACTTTTGATCACTGGTTTCTACCTCAACAAAAGGCTCTTGAGTTTTAGAATCATATTGTACTAAAGCCTCCTTAATAGCTAATACATCATCAGCTCGTTCTAAGATAATTGATGCATTAGCGCTTAGTCCGGCTCTAATGAATGTGGAATCATTTTTTGCTAAAGTTCCTTTTATTTCAAACTGAATTGCACCGTTTTCTGCAATTCCTTTAGGAGCTATATAATCTAGCGTAGCGTCAAACTTCTTATTTTCAATAGCACCTACTGTAATTTCAAGCGGAAGGTTTTCAGTAATTTTCCCCACTTCGCTCTCGTCAACTTTTCCTTCAAAAATCATATCGTCCACATTTGCAAGTGAAGCAATGGTTGTACCTTCATTAAAGTTGTTAGACTCAATCACCTGATTTCCTTCTTTAACAGGGACTTCCAAAACCATCCCGGTTATTGTTGCTCTTACAGACGTAGTAGCATTATCACCCAAGCCTACAGTGGTACCCGTTTTTACAATATCATAATTCTGCTGATTACTTGATAAATTAACTTGTTGCTGCTTATAATTTTGCACAGCCTGATTGTATTCGCGCTGACTGTTATCAAAATCATTAGCGCTCACCACACCTTTCTCAAACAAAGTCTTTTGTCTTTCATAAATACTTTGCTGGTTTTCTAATGTAAGTTTTGCCGTTTCAAGATTGGTTCTCGCACTTTGAATATTATTACGTGCACTAACTAAGGAAGATGCATTTGGCACAACTTCGATTTGAGCAAGTAACTGACCAGCTTCAACAAACTCACCTGCTTCGACTAATATTTCTTTTATAATGCCAGGTATATTAGGCTTGATAAGAACTTCTTCCCTAGGAACAATGCTACCAGTAGCAACTGTTTTCTTAACAATTGTTTGTTTGGACGGAGATTCGGTCGCATAAACAACAGGATCTTCCAAATTCTTTTGGTACAAATAATAGAGTGATCCTATAAATACAACTGAGATTACAGCAAGGATAACTATGGTCACTGATTTTTTCATATGATTGGTATTCGTTTTTTAGATGAAGTTTTATTCGTTGCGCAAGGCATCTATTGGTTTTACTTTTATCGCATTTTGAGCCGGAATAAACCCAGCTAATAAGCCTGAAAAAATTAAGATTAAGAGTGCCGTAATCACAGTACCTAAATCTACACTTGGGTTTGCAAACATCTCAACAGGACCGTTTGCATCCAATATTTTATTTAAGATATAAATAAGTGCTGTTCCCAAAGAAATCCCCATCATCCCTGAAATAATGGTTAAGAAAACAGATTCCATTAAAATCTGACCACGGATTGACCAAGGACTTGCTCCTAAAGCACGTCTTATTCCTATTTCTTTGGTGCGTTCTTTTACAACAATCAGCATAATATTACTGATGCCGATAATGCCGGAAAGCAAGACTAAAATGCCCACAAAATAGGCAACAATCTTAAGCGCGATAAATAGACCATCTACTTTTTGAAACTCTTCATAGAGGTCAAAATTTCCTATAGCGCGATCATCTTTAGGATGGATTGAATGTCTATTTTTTATGATGTCAAAAACTTCAGATTTAAGCTGAGTTATAGAATAACCATCTTTTGCAGTAACCGCCATCCAGCCTACTCGGTTTCCCATGTTAAAAGCCTGTGAGAATGCAGTAAACGGAACATAAATCTGCTTTTCATCTTCTTCAGCATTACCATTACTAGACACCATAGAATAGGTACCTACTACCATAAAATTGACACCGTTTATTTTTACATAAGTCCCTATATGCTCTTCTCCTTTATCATAGAGTGCTTTACGAACACCTTCACCTATTACAGCTATTTTACGTTTACCTTCAATATCACCATAATTGAGAAAACGTCCCGAAGTAATGTTCATAGGTTGCTGCTCTATATATTCAGGATAATCTCCATATACATTGAAAGCCCCGGAGTTTAAACCGCGCACTACATTATTTGCTCCTCCAAAACCTCCTAACTGATTCCGCGGAGATACATAGCGCAACTGGGGCATATTTTCTTTTATAGCAGCAACATCATCCAGGTCATAACTAAATCTTCGACCTTTTGGTAAGCCTTTATAGGATTTAGATATAGTTTGCGTCCACATAAACATACTATTGGTCGCGATACCTCCAAAACCTTTTTTAACACCATTTTCAAGCCCTTTCCCTGCAGCAAGCAAAACAACCAGAATAAATATTCCCCAAAGAACACCAAAGGCCGTAAGAGCAGTTCTAAACCAGTTTCGGCTTAGCGCTTCTATAATTTCATCCCAACGATCTCTACTAAACATACCTTTGTTTTATTCTTCGCGTAAAGCGGTTATGGGTTTAATTCGAGCAGCTCTCCATGCCGGCACAAAACCAGCCAAAGCCCCAGCAAGTACTAGGATAAAAACAGTGGTTATTGCGACATTAAAATTTACAGATGGATTTTTTATAAAGTCCATATCCAGATTAGGCCCTACGACTTCTAGTAATGCCATACTTAAAATAAGACCGGTAAAACCTGCTATTGCAGTCACAAAAATAGATTCGTGCAAAATCATCGTTATTATAGAAAGTGGCTGAGCTCCCAGAGCTTTACGAATACCTATTTCTTTGGTTCGTTCTTTTACGATGATGAGCATAATATTACTCACGCCTACTACTCCAGCAATAATGGTACAGATACCCACCACCCAAAAAAACGTCTTAATCATACCTATTAAATCATAAAAACGCTTTGTACCTTCTAACGTATTATTGATGCCTATTGCACTTGTATCATCTGGAGCTATTAGATGACGCTCTTTTAAAAAGGATTCTATTTCTGAAGAAAATCGTACAGACTGCTCTAATGTTTTTTGAAAAGTTTCTTTTGGCTTAAGTGTAAAACCTAGATTACCTACTTTATCAGCCCCTCCAAAAACACGCTGTGATGTAGACAAAGGTACAAATGCACGAGTTTCTTCACGTTCACCACCCGGATCAGAATACACTCCTACAACCTTAAAATTGACTCCATTGATTTGAACCTGCTGCCCTATTGGATCTTGATTTTTAAATAAGTCTTGCTTCACCTTATTACCAATCACCATGACCTTTGCCTTCTTATCGTGATCATCATAATTAATATAACGACCAGCTACCATATCCTCATTTTCTAAAAACTGATAGTCAGGATAAACACCTTCTACACGATAACTTCCAGACTCATTACCAAAATTTAGTGTACCGCTCCATATTCTGTAAACTGAAGACTTAAACTCGAGATCCTCTTCATATTTTTTGATCAGATACTTGTAATCCTCATTAGTCATCTCAATAATCCTCCCGGGGTTTAGACCTTTATACCCTTTAGAAGTAACCCCGCTATAAACCGAAATTCTATTTGAAGCATCACGCTGAAACTGAGAACTGATACCGTTTTGCATTCCTTGACCAAAACCCAGAAGAATAACAAGAATAAAAATTCCGGAAGCAACAGAAAGCCCCGTCAAAAACGTACGAAGTTTATTTTTAGAAATCGTTTCTAAAATCTCCTGCCAACGCTCAAGATCAAACATGACTTAACGCTCTTACTTGCTTAACCGACGTATCGTCTATGATGAGACCGTCTTTGAGGTTTACAATACGCTTAGTCATATGAGCGATATCATCTTCGTGTGTAACGATTAAAATAGTTTTTCCTTCATCGTTAATCCCCTGAATCAAATCCATAACCTCGTAACTGGTTTTGGTATCTAATGCACCTGTAGGTTCATCAGCAAGTAATACTTTAGGATCACTAGCCAAAGCTCTTGCTATCGCAACCCGTTGCTTCTGTCCTCCTGAAAGTTCGTTAGGCATATGATGCGCCCAGTTTGCCAGACCTACTTTCTCTAAGTAAGCCATAGCTTTATCGGTGCGATCTTTACGCTTCATACCTTGATAATACAAAGGCATACCCACGTTATCTAACGCACTTTTATAATTGATAAGATTAAAAGATTGAAAAATGAATCCCAAAAATTTATTGCGATACTGAGCCGCAATTTTTTCATTTAGATTTTTAATGGGAACACCATCTAGTGTATAGGAACCTTCGTCAGCTTCATCAAGCATCCCTAAAATATTAAGCAATGTTGACTTTCCGGATCCTGAAGATCCCATTATGGAAACAAGCTCACCTTCCTGAACAGAAAAATTTATACCCTTGAGAACATGAAGTGAATTTGCTCCCATGGTGTAAGATTTATGCAAATCTTTGATGGTTATCATAAACAGATGATGATTTAATATCTACAACAAAAGTTAATTTTTTAACTCTCATCTACTTAATAGACCTAAAAACATCAAAAATGTTACAACAATCAGTTGATAAATTGTAATGAAAATCCGCTATCACTCTTGTTTAGCTTTTTTTCGGCTTCTATAAATAAACCAAATAACACCTCCCATAAGGATATAGGGTATCGCTGCTAGATAAATAATACCATTGTTCACACCTTCCGCCATACTATTATCGGTTTCACTTTCTAATACCGCACGACACATAGCACATTGCGCATGACTTGCAATCGTAACAAGAAATAAAAGCAGAAAGGAAATAAAGCGTTTCATAAAATTTTTATTAAGCCGGATAATATGGAAATATCATAAAATAAACAACCACACCAGTAACTGCTACATATAACCAAATAGGAAACGTAATTCTAGCGATTTTTCTATGTAATGGGAATTTACCCAATACAGCTCGTACATATGTTACCAAAACAAAAGGAATAACTCCAATCGATAGTAAAATGTGTGTTATAAGTATAAAATAATACACATACTTAAAAACTCCTACTGCCGCACTTTCAGCATCAGAAACCACTCCATCCAGATTAGCATCACCAAACTTTGTAGAGTCTGAAGTCGCATGATAAATCACATACAACACTAAAAATATTAAAGAAAGACCTAGGCACACTTTCATTAATTTCTCGTGAAGATCTCGATTACCTTTTTTAATCTGAATTACCGCAGTAAAAAGCAATACAGCCGTTAATGCATTAATTGTAGCGTAAATAGGCGGTAAAAAGCCTAAACGCTCAACGCCAGGGATACGAATAGTAAATAAAAAAGCTACTGCTACCGGTATCGCAATAGACAAGGCAATAATCCACCTGTTGTACAATTTCTCTTTTTGAGCAATATTTTCCATTTACTTTTTATTCTTATTAAGCAATTTGCTAATGTCTTCCATCAAAATATCTATCTGAGATGTTTCCTCTCCTTCAACCTCTGGCGCTCCTTGCGGAATAAAACCTCGGTAATAAATTAACGGATTTCCAAACTCATCCTTCCTAGAACGAATAAAACCATTTTGATCTACTAAAGCAAATAATCCTGAATGCTGAAAATTGCCTTCTATATTAGGATTTTCTTGAGCTAAAAGATTAAAACCAACGTTAGCTAGTTCATATATTTTTTCACGATCACCAGTCATTAAATTCCAATCTGGATCTGTGATACCATAACTCTCTGTATATTCTTTTAAGACTTCCGGCGTGTCATGCTCCGGATCTATACTAAAACTTGCAATACCAAAATCTGGATTATCTTCAAACTTGTTTTGAATAAGTACGAGATTTTTGTTCATCGGGATGCAAATAGTAGGGCACCTTGTAAAGAAAAATTCTACAAGAAAAACTTTCCCTTTATAAGAGTTTTCGGTAATTGTATCACCGTCTTGATTCACAAATTCAAAATGTGGTACTTTTCGATCTTTGCCATTAATATTGATGTAAGAAAGCTTACCCTCATCTTCAACGGTATCCAGATTTGCAACATTGAGCCTGTCATTCTGAACAACTTCATCATTCATAAAACGATCTATAATCTTAGGAATTACAATTATCCCAAAAATCAAAACTATCACTGCAATCCCTATGTAAGTTTTTTTCTTATTCATCATATTTATTTTTATCGGTCTGCATTATTTTTCTTCAGTGCAAGACGGTATTCTGCTAAAATGATTTTCACATCATCTTTCATCTTGTTAGACAACTCCGCAATATCAGAACTGTCGTAACCATATAAAACACCATAGTCTTCATCATCATCTCGACCTCTCAGCTTTCTTTTTTTATCTACTATAAAAATATACGGAGAACCTCCATCTGCTGCTAACTCATAAGGAGTCTTTAAACTTTTAAACACCGTGTTGATGTTTTCTTGGGGAGTTAGTATAAAATGCCAGTTAGACAGATCAACCAGCAAACCCAACTCGTGCTTTACTCGCTCTAATTCTGCCAGATCAATAGTCTCAGGAATTAGATAAACAAACTGGAAGTCATTAAACGCAGCAAATGATTTAAATATCTTTTGATTGAGGTTGAAAAGATCACCGCCTTCACGTTCTATGGTGGTGCCCAAAAAACCAAGTACCGTTATTTTATTTTCAAACTGAACATTTTCAGCAAATTGAAGCTCTGGAATATTCTCTTCAAGTATTGGGAGTTTAGCAAAATTATGAATTCCGGAAGCAAAAAAAAGGTATGCTACTATGGGTAAAAGAAACAAAACACCTAAAACTAAAAACTTCTTCATAACACAGCCTTGTTAAGCTATTTTTAAATAGCGGTTGCAAAGGTAAGCCACAGAAAGTTTTCAGTAAAAAAGAGGCATAAAAAAAGACGGCAATTGCCGTCTTTTTTTATTTTTTATCTGGATTAGAAATCCCAGCTGATGTAACCATCGTGATAAACATCAAATATATAATCCCCTTCAGTTAAAAGGATAAAGATCAAATAACAAACAAGGAAAATTCCCGTCCATACTACAGATCTACGCAAACCTTTCGTTTCGTGTTCCATGTGCATAAATGCCCAAGTGATATAATATGCTTTATACAGGGTTAAAACAATAAACACCCAGTTAAGCAGGTGCATTCTAAACAAATGCGTTTCTACAAGAAATTCTGGTCTTATAATACCTAAAATTACTTCAACAATAGTTACAATAGAAAGGATTGCAAAAACCGTCCAAATTCTTTTTGTGGCTGAACCGTGATTTGATGTTTCGTGTGCCATTTTTATATTTTTAATTTCCGCTTTGCGAAATGAATTATTAAACCAAATAGAAGAATGTAAATACAAATACCCACACTAAATCTACAAAGTGCCAGTATAATCCAACTTTTTCTACCATCTCATAGCTTCCTCTACGCTCATATGTACCAAGGATCACATTGATAAAAATAATGATATTGATAATCACACCTGAGAATACGTGGAAACCGTGAAAACCGGTAATGAAGAAAAAGAAATCAGCAAAAAGCGGTGGACCGTATTCATTATGCACCAAGTTTGCTCCTTGCACTACACCTATCGCATCACTCTCTAATTTAGCAACAGATTCTTCCCTAGAAAGAATTGTTTTTTCTCCACGCTCAGTAAGTATCTGAGTACGCACCAGTAAATCTGGATTTGCTTTAAAGCCTTCTACTACTTCAGCTATAGAATAATCTGGCATAGAACCCTCTGACTCGTACCATAAAGCCTCATTTTTAGTAAGCTGAGTTCTTTCACTAGGAAGACTTGCAGCAAATGATTCAAGAGCAACCTGCTCTCCTTCTGCATTTACAAATTGCAAAATCTTACCACCTTTAGTCTCTACAGCCCCATATTCACCAGAAATAAAATTAGACCATTCCCAAGCCTGAGAACCTACGAAAATAATACCTCCTATAATGGTAAAAAACATATACCAGATTACTTTATTCTTCTTCATGTGGTGACCTGCATCTACAGCAAGAACCATTGTAACAGAAGAGAAAATAAGTATAAAAGTCATTAACGCTACGTAATACATAGGTGCATCAACACCATGTAAAAACGGGAAATGCGTAAACACCTCGTCGGCTATAGGCCACTGGTTAACAAATTTAAATCTTGAGAATCCGTAAGCAGCAAGAAATCCTGAGAAAGTAAGTGCATCAGAAAGGATGAAAAACCACATCATCATCTTTCCGTAACTTACTTTTAGAGGCTCGTTATCTCCGCCCCAAATCTTGCCTTCTGTGCCTGTTTTAACAGCAGTAGCGTCCATATTTTAATAAAGGTTTATAAGCGTTGCAAAAATAGGTATTTTAAAAATGCTTTTCAAAGCAATAATCAGTATTTATATCCATTCAAAAAAACGATTTTTTAATGAATTCTTAGCATTTGGAGCTAATTAATCTATTTGATTAAATCATCAGCAAACATAAAGAACAAGAATAGATACACCCAGAGTATATCTACAAAGTGCCAGAAGGTTGCCCCCAACTCCAGACCAAGCATCTGATTCTTAGAATATTTACCGCGTATTTGCTGAACAACAATAACTAGTAACACTAGCAATCCTGCCGCTACGTGAACAACATGACTAATCACAAAAGCATAGATAAATGAAGTGGTAACTGTACTTTCACTTCCGGTAAAAAAATAGCCTTCAGCAATTATTTGATCAAATCCTATAAACTGAAGCACTACAAATGCAACACCAAGACCTAAAGTCACAAACAAAGATCCCGTTGCCAAGGTGTTTTTCCCACTCTTAACAGCGCTCTTTGTAATAATCATACTCAAGCTACTCAAAACAATTACCAGCGTACTCATGTAAAATGCCTGCGGAAGTTCAAAATCACGCAACCAATCACGACGTTCTGCACTTACAATATACGCACTAGTTAAACCGGCAAACATCATAGAAAGACTCACGATACCAAACCACATCATCATCTTCTTTGAGCGCGCAACCTTTATTTCTTCTGTCTGGGAAGTATAATCCATTATCGTAAAAATTTATCTGCAACGTAAATAATCTGTATCAACGTGATATAACTCACGCTCGACAACATCAAACGTTTTGCAGTAACATTGTTTTTAAACCTAAAAAGCCTGATAGCATAGTATAGTAAAATGAGTCCCAAAACACCTACTAAAACAGCAGAAACCGGAGTCAAATACAATCTACCGGTTACACCAAAAACCGGAATCAAGGAAACCAAAATTGTCCAGATGGTATATAAAATCACTTGTATTGCCGTACCGCGATCTCTTTTTCCTGTAGGAAGCATAAAAAACCCTCCTTTTTTATAATCATCATACAAAAACCAGCCTATCGCCCAAAAATGCGGGAATTGCCAGAAAAACTGAAGCATAAAAAGCGTTCCTGCTTCAATACCAAAATCACCGGTTGCCGCCACCCAGCCCATCATAAAAGGTATAGCGCCGGGAAAAGCTCCTACAAAAACCGAAAGTGGTGTTTTTGTCTTTAAAGGCGTATAAACACACACATAAAGAAAAATAGATACCGCTCCAAAAACAGCGGTAATAGGATTAATTATATAAAGCGTGATAAGACCCAAAACTGTAAAAACCGTTGCGATGATTAGCGCCGTTTTTACAGACATCCTTCCGGAAGGAACCGGTCGATTCTTAGTACGATCCATCAAAACATCAAGATCTTTCTCTATAATTTGATTGAAAGCATTAGAAGCTCCTACCATCAGATAACCACCAACTGCAAGCAGCAAAATAGTCAACCAGTCTAAGGTGTAAGCTCCTAGAAGATAACCCGCCATACTAGAAAAAACCACACTAATAGCAAGACGCATCTTAGTGATTTCTTTAAAATCAATCCAGATTGATGTGGGTAAGCTATGGTTTTCAGTGGAGCTCAAAAGCGTGTTTTTCAAGGGCTTTAAAAAGTCGTGCAAAGATACTGCACGAAACACTTCTAAACAACCTATTTAAAAGTTATTCCAGACAGAAGAAATCTTAGTCTTAAATCAACAAGAAACTGCCTTAGAGAGTAGAATCTATAAACCTCAAACCTCTAGAGACCTACCGAGTCGTAAACCTGAACCTTCTCCCATAAATGCTCAGATTCTTCAATAAATTTAAGATGCACCGGCTCTTGCTGATATTTAGCCTGAACTTCTTTTGAAGGAAAAGTCAATATAATTGAATACGTCCAACTGTTATCTACTACTTCTCGCGGAGTATTTGCAGGTTGACCAATAAACTTGGTCTGCGCATATTCACTTGTAGATAAGAATTTTTTCAATGAGGCTTCAAAAGCCCTACAATCCTCTTGGTTGTCTGGATTTTTAAGCCAGAAATAAACCACGTGTGCAAAATTAGAATCAAATTCTTTTGCTTTTGGAGATTCGGTATTACAAGAGACAGACATAAAACATACAATTATTAACGATAAAACAATTCTCATAGCGCTTTGATTTAAAAAATTAATAGTCATAATACCAATTAAAAATATCAGTACGAATTCCAAAATTCAGCCAAACCGTACTTTCAGTAAGATTAACCGGATCGTATTCTGCGATAGAATTATTTCGATATAATATATTGGTATATAACTTAAAATTGGTTGAAGGATTTACAATATAACCCAACTCAACATTACCTATAAATGTATTTGCAGTATTCCCCTGACCTATTTCTATTCCTAATTCACTAGGGATGTTCTCATCATTCCCATAAATACTCCCTCCATAATACACATTATTAATATCCCCTATTTCAAATCCACGTTTCCCATAAACTGCTTTTGCAGTCCCATACCAGCGGTCATTCTGGTAACGTGCAATAGCAATAATTTCTTTGAAGTTAGCACCCCATAAATGAGCCATAGATTGATTATTATGACCGTAATTTAAGACAATTTCATTATTACTATACACATAAGGCCTCACCTGATTAAACTCAAACTGAAGCTGCAAATTTTCAACATTAAAAGCCTCATAATATTTAAACCCCACCTGAACCCCTTGTTTGTTTTGAAAACTCTTGTCAGAACTGAAAACGGCACCTGTAGAAAACTCATCTATAATCACCTGCGCATAGACATTAAAACGATCACTAAACTTGTACTTAGCACTTAAGCCTAACAATGCATTACCTCCTCTGGACCCCGTAGAAAATTCAATTGCCCGATAAAAAATAATGGGATTCAGATAATTTAAATCAAAGCCCCTGTCATTTTCATTTGTCCAAATCACACTTTCAAACAAACCTAAATTTAATCGCTTTGTAGCATTAAAGCTTAAATAATGATTTGCCATAAACTTGGTTCTAAACGAACCATTCTCCACTACATCAGAACGCACGTCTCTTAAAGACATCCATGTATTAGTAAGTTTAAATTTCCAAAACTTAGTACTCATCTTAAAAAAAGGATACGGACTCGCATTGTCACTAAAAAGTAGAGAACGATAACCGTCACCTATAAAATTCTTACCATGTCCAAATTGGAAATTAAAATATTTACTTGGTGAATAAGACAAATAAGCTTCAGCTACCGGGTAATCAAAATTACCATCCGCTGCTTCTGCCGCCACTCCACGTCCCGGCACAATACCAGGGTTACCACCATCTGGCGCAATAGATCGTGCATACCTATTAAAGTATCCAGGAAAAGTTCCTTGACTCTCATAAAAAACAGTGTAGAAATTCAATTTATCTCCTAAACCTCCCTGAAATATAACCGCTCGCGTGTTATTGTAAGTAAAACTTTGATCTTCATTAGCTGCGGTTTCAACACCCAATTGCAAATCTGCAGCAGGATCTAATGTAAACCAGTAAGTATCTCCCTGTAAAGTCACCATATGCTCATTCCATAATTTACGACCAAACCAAGAACTCTTTTCTTTATAAAGCACTTCTTGCTTTTCTTTAAAATCATAATAGTTATTTACATCGCTATAAATAAATGGTTTTAAAGCAGTATGCGCATTTGTTCCTACTGCATTTACCTCCTTATCAAATCTGCTGTAGGTCTGGTGAGAAAAAGGAATGAACAACTGAGAATCATATTCTCTATTTTCAAACGGAAAAGTCTTAATCGAATCGTATTCTGATGTTAATTGCTCTATAGGCTTAGCTTCAGTGAAATTCTCACTCGAATTTAAGTCCGACCCAAAGCCCTCTTTCGTCAGCAAAGCACTAACAGGAACAGGCATGCTAAACTGCATATACGTAGCTCTGCCATTATAAGTTGCAGGCTTTATTTGAGGCAAATCATTAAAAATCCTTTTCACCTCTTCCCGTAAATCCTCATAAACAGCGGTTACATTTAAAACCCTGAAGTCACCCTCCTTTGTAACCTCAAAAAGAACCACAATATCTCCTTTATAGTTTTCGTCAATAACATATTGTGGAACTTTAAACTCAGTTTTAATTTTACTGATTAATGTTTGATTAAAACAGCTTTTAGAAGCCGAAACATCAACACCATAACATTCTTCAAAAACAGGATATTTTTCAAAATTCCCATTAATAATCTGAGAATAACCAAAAGTTGAAAGAAACAAACCAACAGCAAAAACTGTCAAAGTCTTTAATTTCATAAAATGAAAAGATTTAGGTTGCGGAAATATACCACTTTTTAAACATCCTCAACCTGAACGAGTAATTCCAAAAACAAAAGCCTGTGAATTACTCACAGGCCTTTACATAAATTTAAATCTAAAAGTTGACGTCTAATACGTTTTCCTACCTATCAAAAGTAATTTTCTACATTAATCTTGTACTTTAAATCGAATTGGTTGATAATAAATCACCCGCACATTTTTATCCTGTTGTTTTCCCGGGGTCATTTGTGGCAATTTTTGCATCACCCGCTCAGCTTCTTTTTCTAAAGCGGGGTGCGGCGCACGAGTTTTCAACTCGGTCACATTACCATGTTCATCAATCGTAAACTGAACATCAACTTTATTCATACCACTCAAACCGTACGCATCACCCAGAGAAGTGTCAAAATTCTTACTAATAAATTTACCCATCTTCTCTTGAAGACACGCCTTACGTTCTGCATTAGTCTGTAAACCCTCGCAACCCGGAAAAATAGGCACAACTTCAACACCTAGAACTGAAAATGTTTCAATCTCTGGCTCAGGAATTTCAGTCAGACTACCTACATCTGGAATATCCGTTTCTGAAGTAAAATTTGTTTCAGGAAGTTCAAAATCAGGAATATCCAACTCTGTGATTTCAGAAGGCAAAACCTTAGAAACTTCTTGCGTAGATTCTGCAGGCTTCTTTTTTTCTTCCCTTCTTACGGGTTCATTCCATAGATCATTCATAGAGACCGCTGCGACATCTTCTTGCAGAGGCGGTGCAAAAGGAGTTACCGGTGATTTAATCTCAATAACTACAATAGCCAGAATAAGAGCTACTATGAGGCCTAATTGAAAAAAGACGACGTTGTTTTTTTGTAGATTTACGTCGTGCTTGCTTGTTTTGCGAGTTACGCTTTGCCGAGCGTTTACTTCGCTTTTTTGTGAATCATTCATGAATTATATTTTAATGGTTACTATTCATTAAAACTTTAACAATAAGCTTGCCACAAAAAAATCCCGACTCGCTTTCGCGGTCGGGATTTTAAATTTTATAAAGATTCAGAATTAATCCTGAACTTGGAATACAATAGGAAGTGAATATAATACACCTACTGCTTTACCTCGCTGCATACCGGGTGTCATTTGTGGCAGTAACTTAATTACACGAGCAGCTTCTTGCTCTAAACGCGGGTGTGGCCCACGAGAACCGATATCTACAATATTACCTTTTTGATCAATTTTAAAACGCACATAGATACGATTGACACCAGATAAACCTAATTCACTACCCAATTCAGTATTAAACTTTCTGTTTACAAACTGGCTAATCTTCTCAGACATGCATTTCTTCTTTGCATCGTTTCCTTTTTCGTTCTCGCAACCAGGGTAAACCGGTACGTTCTCAATAACAGCAAATGGCACGTCGTCAATAACTTCTTCTTCAACAAAAGAAACTTCTTCAACCTCAACAATCTCATCTTCCTGGCTGGTTTCTGTAGATTCTATTACGGTTTCTTCAATTTCTTTATCATCCTCAACAACCTCAATAATTTCCGGTGCTGGTGGTGGCGGTGGAGGAGGAGGAGGTGGTGGTGGTGTGTTCAATTCAGTAATTGGCACATCTTCTTCAATCATATCGTCCATCTGTAATTGTCCGATATCAATGGCCTCTTTTTCGTACGTCTTCCACTCGATAGCCAGATAACTCAGCCCGAGTATCAAAATAAGACCTAATTGAAAGAAGAGTACACTTCTTTTCGTTAGATCTGCTTTGGGATTTTTCTTAGGTTCCATGAATCTTTAGTTATTAAGGATTGCTAATTTAATTAAAAATAGTATCAACTCGAAATTAAAATTTTGATTTCAGCCTTCTAAATTGGGTTTTTGCTAGAAAAATAAATAATACTCCAACAAGAATACCAATTGAATTCGCAATCAAATCTTTAAAATCTCCTGATCTAGAGGTCGTTAACGACTCTTGTAATATCTCAATAATTATACCATAAACAAAAGCAAGACCGCAAGATTTTATTAAAGAAGTTGAAAAATTGTCTTTTTTAAGCTTTAAAACATAAAAATAACAAAACCACAACCCCGTAAAAAAAGAATACACCAGAATATGTACGACCTTATCGCTATTTTCTGGTGCATCACGTATATGCGGCATAGGCATCAAGCAAATAAATGCTATAAATACCGTGTAAAAATAAACTGCTATTTTGAGCAGCTTAACCACCTATTATTTCCTTGTAAGCTGCTACGTCAAGCAATGATTCTAATTCACGCTCATCGCTAAATTTAATTTTAATCATCCAACCTTTACCATAAGGATCTTCATTTACCGCTTCTGGCTCAGACTCCAAATCTGCATTAAACTCAACAATCTCACCTGTTAATGGTAAAAAAAGATCAGAAACAGTCTTTACTGCCTCAACTGTACCGAAGACTTCTTCTTTATCTAAAGTCTCTCCTTCGGTTTCTACTTCAACATAAACGATATCCCCTAATTCGCCTTGAGCGAAATCTGTAATTCCCACAGTGGCAATACCACCTTCTATACGCACCCACTCGTGGTCTTTAGTATATTTTAAATCTGCTGGTAAACTCATAATCTGTATTTAATTTAATTTCCAAAATTATATCTCAATGTCATTCCTGAGCGTATTGTCGTCTGCGGATATGCAGTTGAAATCGCATAGGTCGCAAAAGAATGGTCGTAATAGAAAATCGCCGTAAGGTTTTTACTCAATGCATAATCTGCCTTAAAGGTCAACCCATAAATATCCTGACCGGCTGTTATCTGACTATTTTCAAGATCTAAATAACGTACTATCGTCTCATTCTGTCTTAATGATAGGTCTGCTCTAAAGTTTAAATCACTCTTTAAAATAGTTTGCCTACCCCCTATTCTTGTCGCAAATCTAATATCTTTTAGTCGATATCCTAAGCCTATTATATATTCATTTCCGTGAATTTCTGTAAGCAGATTATTATCAAAGCTTAAAGACAAGGTACGGTCTTTACGTAATTCTGCCAGAATTTTAATCGAATTCTGCATCTCAAAATCAAGCCGTATTAAAGGTGAAAACAATTCAGTAAGGTTAATGTTTGAGTACAATGTAGGACTTATAAAATCTCCGGCTTGGTTGGTCTGCACATCGTCAACACTTGTATTAAGTGAACGATCATAATTTAAATTAGTGCGAAACTGATTAATCGTATATCCTGCCTGATACCCGTGGTTAACAGAAAAACGCTTGAATCGCTTTTTAAACCAGCCTAACTTCATAAGACCGGTATATTTCAAATTCCAATTGGGTAGCGGAAAACTCCTAAATGCTCCTAAAGAAACATTTGATGCATTACCCGGCGTGTAAGCAGCCAGAAATGCCGGAAGCAACACCCGCTGGCTAGTACGACCAAAACCTACCGGATATCCATTTTCATCACGTGGATACTGGTCATTACCATAAAAATCTTCAGCAAGCCGCTCTGCAACAACAAGCCTATTAGACTTAAACTGATTGAAATTAGCTGAAGATTCTAAAGAACTTGTATTGAAAGCCGTACCTATCATCAGCGTTGAAATGCTGTAATTACCCAGTGTATTCCCGGTAAGACTTGTATATTCTAATGTAGTAGGGTTAACGCGATAGTTTTCATTATAAGTCTCTTGATAAATACGATTCATGTTAATATCTATCGTAAGATCTTCAAGAAAACTGGTTTGGGCCTGTATGTCTAAATTTCGGTTTTCTACCTCGCTGTATTGCTGATTATACTCTTGATACAGCGTCAACCAACCTTGTCTTGCAGCATAATCACGCACTTCAGCCTGGCTACCAAAAACAAAGCCTGTAGTAGGCCTTACAGTTCCTAAAAAGCCTACGCCTGGTAAATAACCCGGCAAATACGTACCGTTATTTTGCTCATAATTAACCTGAATACGCTTAATTCCTGTTGCAATACCTATTAATGTATTTTTTGCTTTATCTGCAGTACTTAGTTTGTTTTCCTCCGGAACTTCTTGAGGCTGAGTAGGTGTTCCTAAAGTAGGTACCGCACGACTACGGTCTGATTTTGAGGAAGGCCCTGCAGTCTTTTTAGATAATCCCAACGCATCATAAAGGCTTTTCATATCCAAAGTAGTCTGTAATGCATGCGTATTTGCATTCTGAACCGAATTCCCAAGATCCGGTATTCCTTCTAAAGTTTGCAATTGATAGGAACCTCGCGTCCACTGAAAATCCGCACTGTAGGAATATGTAGATTTCACAAATTCTAAGTAAGGTAATTTATTTACCGGAAGATCATAGTTCAACTGCATCGTCTGGTTATGACGATCTGGCGTACCTACATCAAAAAAGCTGGAATAAACTCCACCGGCATTTTCATCTAAAGAACTATCCGGATTCAGATAATTACGTACAATTCTATTTTGATATTGATCAAGGTTTATCCGCAATGATTTAGTAACAGGAAAATTAACCGTAAAATTTCGATCAAATTGATAGTTTCGCTGCAGATATTCCGGGATTGGAATTGAATTCTCATTTGCCAGCAAATCCCTAAACTTCTGACGACTAAATTGACGCGTGATGTTTGAAGATATATTTACACTTGCCGGCAAATAATTAAAATTGAAATCCTTCAACAACTTCCAATACTTACCGGTAAAAAGCGAATCATTTTTCTTAAAAGGTGCTACTGTTTTAGGCTGAAAAGCAAAAGCATATGTTGCACCCGCCCTAACATTTTGACTAACGGCTTCTTCAATTTCAAAATCTTTATGATTCTCCTGATTATGGCTATAAGCTAAAGTCAAATTCTCAATATCCCAAGGCATTGGTTTTTTATCACCGGTACGTTCTTTACGAACACCAATAAAATTGATGCTTTCCCGCTTTGTACGTTCAATAGCAATATCATTAATACGGTCACGTTCTACCTCAGTACTAGCAGCTGCTAATCTTTCATCAAGCTCCAAATCTGTATACAACGGGTCGTATTGAGGAGTTATAGTTTGCCCACCTCTCGCATAATTAAATGGGAGTTTCACACCCCATTTCTTAGGCATAAGCTGGCCCAGATTAACATTTGTAACAACATCAAAAGATTTTACATCTTCTCTGTTACGCTGGTTAGGACCAGCATCTATACTACCAAAACCTACAGTAGATTGGCGTGCAGTACCAGAGACAGTCGCAAAATCAGCCAGATTTGCATCCATATTTATGATACCTGCCCAGCCTCCTTGATTTTGTAGTCCTGATAAACGCAATTCATTAAACCAAGCCTCAGCACAAACAGTACTAAGACCTTCATCATTTCCGTTTTTAAGACCAAGCATTAACACGCGCACATCACCAAAACTAGGATTACCTTGTATCCCTACACGTACGCTACCTGACTCATAAGGTGTACTTGCTGGATCTGCTATCACATTTCCGTCTTGATCAAAATAAGTGACCTCATCTAAAAGCGTATTGAACTCTCCATTAAAGAAAGTAGCTTTTACTGTTTGAAGCACCTCTAAAGGAAGTTTGAGCTGATTGACGTCTGGCCAAATCAGATCTGGACTACTTGTACCAAAAGCAGTTGGACTTAACGGCAATTCTATCTGGTAGAAGTTGCGCGTAAGATCTGTACCCATACGTATGATAGCCACAACCTCATTATCCTGCACAGGAGTTTCATTAAGTAATGACTCTAAATGAATAAACATTTCAAGATTTTTATACTGACGCATATCTAATCTGAAATTCTTATAAACCGCTCTAGCATCTTGAGTTTCTAAATCACAAACTCGCAAAGAAAGAGACTGCTCATTTTGACGAATATTATTGTTATTGTTAATCAATTCTTCCCTAAAAACTCCCGGAGGCAAAACATAAGGTATGGGATTACGATTGTTGTTTTCTTCTATATTTACAGAAGTTACTTCAAAGCGGGTGCTCTCTGTAGAAGGGTCTGATTCATCAGGATCTAACGTATATAAATAACGCCGGTAATCTCCACGGACTAAGTCAAAAGCACCAAATCGCAAGACGGTAGAATCTTGCCAGCCACTCATAAACATACGCATAAAGCGAATAGACCTAAAATCACTAATCCCCCCCTGACTACCTGTAGGCTGGCTAATAGGAATTTTAAATTGATACCAAGTCACCGGCAAACTATTCCCATTTTGAAGCGTTACTTCAATATCACGTTGATCAACAATAAATTCATTCTCAATAGTTAAACTCTGTGGAGTTATATCCAGCTCGTACTCATAATAACTATCAACGGTATTCATTGTAAAATCCCGGTTAAAATCTTCAACATCAGGAACCGTTGTAGAACCACGATCTGTTTGAGATACATTAACAGGAGAGTTTCCTTCTAAACCATTGTAATTCTTATATCGATTTAATACCGAACCTGTAGCAGAGACAAAATATTCATAATTATCACCTGAAGGATCTTCTAACCCTGCAAAACCCGGAAACTTCTCAGTCTCCTGTTCATCACTTAAACCATCATAACCCACATCCTGATTAGTACGCTGCTCCCCTTCTGTATCAAAAGCATAAATCAGCGCCTGACTGGTAGGCACTTTCCCCCATACAGTTGAAACCGTATTTGCAGCAGCACCATCCTGAGGCAAACCATTTTCATATTGCTTGCGGCCGTCCTTAAGTACATCTTCAGAAATATTACCCAAATTCAGGGTTAATCGACCACCGGTATTGGTTGCATTTTCAGCATAAATAAAAGGATCCATTACCCAGAACTCAATAAACTCAACATTAGATTGCTCAAAATCTGTTGAAGCAAAAGATCGCATAATTCCACCGAAATTCTCAGTAGGATTTTCAAGAATGCCATCCTGAGCATCTAAACTAAAATTATAAGGTCCGCGTTCACTTGGGTAATACGCTAAATCTAACGTAAACAACGCCTGTGTCGTACCGGCAATAATATCTTGTTCCGGAAAAATTTCATCTCTAAAAACACGTCGAGTTGCATACGTTGAAACATCAGCATCGGTAATGCCTTCAGGTCGCTGACTCGTATAAAAAATAGGATCTATGCTATACCATGCTAGTTTTGCTCGTTTATAACCTGCCGCTAGATCTCCATTAGATAATTCACCGCCCAAACCAATAGGAGCTGAAGACAAAAACCACTGTAAAGGCGAACTGATATCTAGCGAAGTTTGAGTTCCCTCAAAGTCATCTATATAAGATGCCGCTTCTCCTCCAAAGTCTGTAGCCTTTGGCTGTCCCGGAAGCAAATAAGCCACTTCTCCTCTAAGGGAAATATTAGAAGGAACATCGGTATCTATATTAGGAAGTTTATTAACCAATCTGGTTAAAAATGGTACTTCTGTAGAAAAGTTTGCATTCAGCCCAAAAATGGTATTGTTAATCGGCTCAAAACTATAGGTTGCTTTTTGAGTCAACGGTCTTTCATTAAGGTTGAGCAATGTACCACCCACCATGAAATTTTCGTTAAACTGATGTTCTACATTTAAACCGGTAAAACGTTTGGTTTGCTGTCCAAAAAGTGAATTGTTTTCTGTAGAAACTTGAATAGGAACCCCAGAACCTTTAAGAGCCTGATCAAGAATGATAACTCTTCCTCGCTGATAATCTACGGAATAATCTAAACCTTCTTGAAGCACTCGTCCTCCTGCAGTAACCGTAACAGAACCTTGAGGTATATTAAACCCTCCTATTGGAATTCCCTCTTCTTGCTTCGATTTAAATGTTCCCTGAAGTTGAAACAAGTTTTTATCTGCGTTATCCTGCGCTACTGTTTTTGTCGAACTATAGAGCGAACGGTAAACATACTTTTGCTGATTTGCATTATAAGAGTCCTCATTCTCATAAGTTTCACCACCTACACTTCTAAGCTTATTGAATAAATATTCACCAAATGGCTCTACAGATGTAAAAATAATGCTCCCATTTCGTACGTTAACGGTCCTTCCTTCAACAAAATCAAAGAATCCATCACCACCGGTTTGCGGATCTCCGTTTTGGGTAAGCCTATCCAGATTAAAAACGTTTAACAAAGGGGTGTTTACAACGTCATCTGGCAAAGCAGGACCACCATCTGCAGCAGTGATATAATTTATAGGAGATGGCGAATTGTAGACAATATTCATCCTAAAGCCATCAGGCTCCAACTGTCCCACACCCAGACCATAAATATTTTTCATCATCAAGTCCCAAACCGGCTCGTTGACATCTGTTATATTACTTTTCAATAATTTCACAACAAGAGCCTGCGAAGTCCCGCCTTGCCCCGGTGTAATAAAACTATCTAATATCCCATCGTTATTAACATCACTTCCATTTGTCTGATCTGGATCTGCAGCATCTGCAATCTGATCTCCATCGGCATCCTGACCGTTATTATTTACACCATCACCATCAGGATCTACATCAACAATATCAGGCACTCCATCTCCATCTGTATCAGCATAAGCCCCGCTTGTTGCATCAACACCGTCGTTAGCAAATTCTCCAACTTGATATACTTGTCCATTAACTGTATACTGAAAAGCAACAGCCAAAACCTCATCGTTATTCAAACGTTGATTTAAAGAGATATACCCCAATTGCGTATCTAAGGTATATTCTGATGGTGTAAGTTGTCGTGCATTTTCTAAAGAAACATAATCGGATCCATCTGAAACTTGAACTCCCCCAAAACCCTGACCTATCGTTGAAACATCGCGTATAGCAGAAGTTAATACAGATTGTCCCGTACCACTTATCCCAAAAGGATTGAAATCATTACTGGAATTTCTTGGATATGCACCAGCGGGTAAATTCACAAACCCACCCGGTATATTAGGCAATCCTATTTTTGAAGGGTCTGACTCCCCAATATCTTGTATCGCAACAATATTACGCGTATTTTCAAAACGCTGTGTACGGTTTGTAACCCATACTTCTATACGCGTAATCTGAACATTAGTATTTACGAAAGGATAATTAGCAAGTGCTCTATCGTAGGTATCTCTAAAATATTGTGCTAAAAAATAATGCCTGTTTTCGTCGTATTCTAAAGCAAAAATCTCAAAATCCTGAATAGTCCCATCGCCTTGAGCAACTACCTGATTGGTTTGTGATTGCTGTTCTGAAAAAACCCCGGTAATTGTTGTTTTACCAAATTGCAACTGAGTTTTAACTCCAAAAAGACTTTGCGAACCTTGAATAAGCGCACTATTGAGCGGCATACTTACATTACCCACTTCAATTTTTTGCACAATATCATCTTCATCCGGAGTATATTCTAACTTGATTTGATTCTGAAAATTGAACGTAGATTCGGTATCATAAACGGCATTTACCTGAAGCCGTGTTCCTACTTTACCCAGCAAACTCAAACTTATACGCTGATCAAAATCAAAGCTGAAGTTAGAACGGTTACGCGGTGAAAAACTAGGATTATCTTGTTTGGTGAACAGTCCACCAATATCCATCTCTACAGAACCCTGAGGTATAAACTCGATAGAATTTCCTCCAAAAATAGATTCAAATAAACCCGAGTTTACGTAGAAGTTAGGCAAAAGGCTTTTTTGATCTTCTTTTCCTTCTTCGGTGCGACCATCAACTGCAGCTATTTTCTGTTGAAAATACGTACGCATCCGTTCTTTCTTAACCAGTTCTTTAAATTCGTCTGGTGTCAAAATACGCGGATAATTGATGTTGTATTGACCCAAGGTTTCAGTATAAATATACCTGTCTATTAACGGGTCATAAGTATATTTAGAAACTATAGAATTAGGATTCTTGAGATTTAGACGCCCAAGTGAAACACCGGTTTTTATACTATCTTGTTCTTCTTCCTGAGCAAGCATAGGCATAGAACACAGAAGCGTTCCTGACAGCAATAGCATTTGAAAGAAAAACCAGCGTAGTTTTGTACCCAAAGTCTATTATAGTTTTTTAAGTGCCAACTTTATAATTGTTTCTACAGAAGCCTGAGGATCTTCGCGCACAATACCATCACACACTTTCTCTGCTTGCTTTCGCGCAAAACCAAGCGTCTCTAAAGCTGATAACGCTTCATCTTTGTTCGTATTGCTTGCAACAGGAGAAACTTCGTCAATATCATAAACTTTAAGAATCTTATCCTTTAAGTCTAAAATAACACGTTGTGCTGTTTTAGCTCCTATGCCCTTAACACCTTGTATAGTCCTTACATCACCATTAGCAATGGCTTGTTTTACCTGACTGGGATCTAAAGAAGACAGCATCGTACGCGCTATACTTGTACCCACACCACTTACAGAAATAAGCAATTTAAAAATCTCTCGTTCAGACTTATGAGAAAATCCATAAAGTGTATGAGAATCCTCTTTAATATGAAGATAAGTATACAACATTATACTTTCCCCTTCAGGCAAAAGCGAAAAAGTATGTAGAGATATATTCACAAAATACCCCACTCCGTTACACTCGATAACGACATCGGTATGGTTTTTTTCGACCAATTTACCTCTTAAGAATGTAATCATTTGCTATAAAAAACGTTAAGGCTTCAAATGTACTAAAATAATTGAGCACACCTGAAGCCTTTTATTTTAGAAAATTATGCTTTTAAGCTATCTCCCAGAAGTTCTTCTTGAAGTTTCTTCCCCTTTTGTTGACCATCAATAACTGCAACAGCAGACATATTAACAATCTCATCTACACTTGCTCCTAACTGAAGCACGTGTACTGGCTTGTTCATACCCATCATAATAGGCCCAATATTATCTGCTTTATTGAGCTCTTTGATCATCTTATAGGTAATGTTTGCTGAATCTATATTAGAAAAAACAAGCGTATTTACCTTTTTGCCGGCCAGTTTAGAAAACGGAAATTTACTCTTTAGCAATTCAGAATTTAAAGCAAAATCTGCCTGCAACTCCCCATCTACAGCTAATTCTGGATAGAATTTATGTAAATACGAAACAGCTTCACGCACTTTATCTGCCTGAGGATTTTTTGAAGAACCAAAGTTAGAATACGAGATCATTGCAATTACAGGCTCCATACCAAACAAGCGTACGGTACGAGCTGTCATCAAAGCAATCTTTGCCAGTTCTTTTGCTGAAGGTTCAATATTAATAGAAGTATCTGCTAAAAACAAAGGCCCTCTACTTGTATTCATCAAGTTTGCCGCAGCAACTTTCTGAACATTAGGCGCAGAACCTATAACCTCTAAGACCGGCTTTACTGCTGAAGGATAACTACTGCTATATCCGGTAATCATCGCATCTACATCTCCTTGTTTCACCATCATAGATGCATAATAGTTACGCTGTCGCAATAACTTTTGAGCATCATACAAGGTCACTCCTTTACGCTTACGCTCTTGCCAATAAATATGTGCATATTCATTAAGCTTTGGTTTTTCTTCAGGAGTTTTTGGATCTATAATTTGAATATCTGCATCAAAATCCAACTCTTGCATCAACTCTATAATCGTTTCACGATTTCCTAATAAAACCGGAGTTCCAATCCCATCATCATAAACAATCTGCGCAGCCTTAAGCACATCAAGTTGATCTGCTTCAGCATACACAATGCGCTTAGGTTCGGTTTTAGCACGGTTGAGTATAAGACGTACAATTTTATTATCTGAGCCCATTCGCTCTAATAATTCGTCTTCATACTTTAACCAATCTGTAATAGGCTCACGTGCAACACCACTTTCCATTGCAGCTTTCGCTACTGCTGGCGGAACCTTTGTGATCAACCTGGGGTCAAAAGGTTTTGGGATAATATATTCTCTACTAAAATTCAAGCGGGTTTCACCATAAGCTATATTCACCTGCTCAGGTACTGATTCTTTAGCGAGTTCGGCAAGGGCTTTAACAGCCGCCATTTTCATTTCCTCATTAATTTTAGTGGCACGCACATCTAACGCTCCTCTAAATATAAATGGGAAACCAAGCACGTTATTCACCTGATTAGGATGGTCAGAACGGCCGGTCGCCATAATGATATCGTCCCGCGTATCCATCGCAAGATTGTAATCAATCTCAGGATTAGGGTTTGCCATTGCAAATACAATTGCGTTAGGCGCCATAGCTTTTAGCATTTCGGGCGAAACGATATCTGCTATAGAAAGACCGATAAACACATCTGCATCTACCATCGCCTCATAAAGCGTATCTATTTTTCGGTCTGAAGCAAACTCTGCTTTCTCCGAAGAAAGACGCTCCCGATCGCTGCGAATCACTCCTTTGCTGTCTAGCATTACTATATTTTCAGGCTTTGCTCCGAAAGCTTTGTAAAGTCTGGTACAAGAAACAGCAGCAGCTCCAGCTCCACTCACCACAATTCGGATTTCATCCATCTTTCTGTCAGTAAGTTCTACTGCGTTGAGTAAAGCTGCGGCAGAAATAATCGCAGTACCGTGCTGATCATCGTGCATTACCGGAATATCTAATTCCTCTTTAAGCCTTCTTTCTATCTCAAAAGCTTCAGGAGCTTTGATATCTTCCAGATTAATACCCCCAAAAGTGGGCGCTATATTCTTAACGGTTGCGATAAACTCTTCTACATTTTTAGTATCTACTTCGATATCAAAAACGTCTATACCTGCAAAAATTTTAAAAAGCAAACCTTTACCTTCCATCACCGGTTTAGAAGCTTCGGGACCTATATCTCCAAGACCTAACACAGCTGTTCCGTTAGAAATTACAGCAACAAGATTTCCTTTTGCTGTATACTTATAAGCATTCTCTTTATCTTTTTCGATCTCAAGACAAGGCTCTGCAACTCCTGGCGAATAGGCTAATGATAAGTCGCGTTGCGAAGAATATTTTTTAGTAGGGACTACTGCGATTTTACCCGGAGTAGGTTTTGCATGGTAGATTAGAGCCTCTCGGCGCTTACTTTCTTTGCTCATATTAAAGTTGTTTACTCGTCTTACAAAAGTAAACCTATTATTGAATCAGACTAAGAATTTACAAGGTTTCCTTTAGCTGATTTCTGCCAAAATATCAATATTTTCAGGAATACTACCTAAATATTGAAGTTTTAAAGCTGCCGTTTTCAAAGCAGTTTGAGCCGCTTCTTCATCTGAAGCATTCTGTAAATAACTGTATAAAAATCCGGACCAAAATGCGTCACCCGCACCGGTTGCATCTGCAATAAAATCTAACTTTAAAGCCGGAAGTGTTAGCACATGATTTTCTTTTCTGGAAAGCTTAACTCCTTCTGCACCTAATGTCAAGCACACCAGATCAACACCATTTGTGTGAAAAAAATCGAAAATCTCTTGGTGCGGTTTATGCTCGGCAAAAAGTCTAAACATGTCATCCTCACTTATCTTAACCAAAGGATTATAACTGAAATATTCTTTGATTATCCTTAAACCCTCTCTACGATCTGGCCAGATACGCTCGCTGTAATTCACATCAATACTCAATTGCAATCCCAATTCTGAAGCTTCTTTTGCCGCTTTTAAGATTGTTTGCTGCGCCGGTTTTTTACTAAGCGCAAAACAAGTGGTATGAAATAGTTTAGCTTGTTTTAAAAGAGTTATTGATAGTTGGTCTGCAACCAACTCTTTATCTGCTTCCCGGTATGCTATAAAATCTGGAGTTCCGGTGGTTTTCGACACGAAGATCACGCTGGTTGGAAATTCATCCCGTACAGCAACTCCTTCCGTATTCAGATTTAAGTCTTTTAATTTTTGCTGAATAAAATCTCCCAGACCATCTTTACCTACTGCACAAACCAATCGGGAATTCAAACCCAAACGTCTTGTATTAACAGCTACATTCGTAGGACTTCCACCTAAAAAACGCTGGAAATTTTCAGTCCCTGAGAGGGATACATTTTCTTGAATTCCTATAAAATCTATAAGAATTTCTCCTACGCAAATAATGTCTATTTCCTTTTTCATAAAAAAAGTGTGTTTCCTTGCAGCGCCTGACTTGCTAAAACTGCTCCTGCAGCACTCCACGCACAAAAAGGCACTCCGTTAGCCTCAGTGGTTTTAGAATTAAAATTCTCATAAAAAGACCACTTCTCTTTTGCGTTTAGCTTGTCTATCTGACTCAAAACTTCTGCAGCCAATTCTAACTCTCCATGTTGAACAAGCCCCAAAGCGTAAAAACCATTTAGCATTTGCCAGGTCCCACCATTATGAAATTCGTACGGGTAATTTCTAAACTCGTATTTGCAATTGTTAGTTAAAAAACGCCAATCTTCATCACCTTCTTCAATTACCGGCCAGAAAGCAGGTAATAATTGCGTAGCTACACTTGTACGTGTAGCTTCGGTATAAGCTATAAGTTGGGCTTTATCTTGTTCATTTCCTAAGTCTAACATCAGTGCCAAGCTGTTTGCAAATGCATCAAACTGTGTTTGATAACCAGCCGGCTCTAACGAAGCGACCCAATATGGTTTTTCACTTAAAGCGGCATAGGCTTTAGGATGATATATGCCGTCCTGTGGACCACGCTGTTTGTAATTCTTAGTTAGTTTTGCGGTAATAGCATCCATTTTTCCTGAAAGAGCAACATCTGAATTCAACTTCAAATACGAGCGTATTGCCCAGACTCGAAGTAATTGATCATATAAAATAAACCCTTGAGTAGGATATTCATCCGCCCAGTTTCCGCTTCGCGGAACATACATCAAATCCCCATCGTTATATTCCCAGCTGTGCATCAATTCAAAACCTTTTAAAAGATGTGGCTTCATCTTACTCAGAAATGCTGAATCTTCTGTTTTTAGCACATATTGACACACGCCAATTATAAACCACGACACTGTGTCTACACGGCCGGCAAGACCACCAAAACTCAGCTCAGCACCAGTTTCTGTAAAATGTACATTAGACGGTATATTCCCCAAATCGTGCTGATGCTCCACCAACGTAATCAGCGTTTGCTTCAGAGTTTCTACCAGTTTTGCATCTCCATCAACCAGACCGGCAAGACCACATATCACGCCGTCTCTTGCCCAGACCCGGCGATAATTTGCAATATCATCCGCGCTTGCAAGAAATCCTTTTTCTGTAGCAACTTTATTGAGTAAATCTATAGCTTGAGAATATGCTGTTTTCATTTAGTTCATTTTAATTTCGTCTGAAGAATAGCTCCTTTTCAATCGCAAAGCTAATACTGCCGCGATGATAAAAAACACCCCTCCAAGGAGAATGGCGTTTATCGCATCGTTACCCAATAAGTTTTTAATTATAGGTCCAAAAGTTACCGTTTGTATCAACATAGGGATCACGATCATCATATTTACAATTCCCATATAAACGCCTCGCTTTTCTTCAGGGATCACTTTAGAAACCATCGCATACGGTATACCCATCATCGCTGCCCAACCTATTCCAAACAAAATCATCGGGATGAGTAACGCATATTCATTTTTAATATAAGGCATACTCAACATTGCGATACCTGTAAAAACGAGACTCATCACATAAACGTTTCGCGAGCCGTATTTCTTAGCGAAAGGAACTAATGCAAGCGCCACAATCATCGTCACAAAATTGTAAGTACCATTCATCAAACCGGTTTGAGCCAAAGCTTGCTCAGAAACCATCTGAAAGTTCTGCGCAAAAGCAGTGTCACCAGTGCCAACTATCCCACCGCTGCGGCAAGCTTCCATAATACCTTCAAAACGCTGATTATCTTTTTCGGTTATCCCGTAAATGCTATTGCGCAACATTGGAGTTATGAATTGCCAATACACAAATAATGCATACCACTGAAAGAAATAAACTGCTGCGAGTTTTTGCATCATCTTGGGCATTCTACCTAGGGCTCCAATAATTTCAGCAAAAGGCTCTTGAATGCGATCGATAAAATCAGACTCTCGTTTTTCACGCTTCAGTTCTGCTAAAGCTTCATCAGAAGGTGGAATTTCAGGAGTTTTCCATACTGACCAAGAAATGCTTCCTACCGAAGCGATTGCCCCTAAAAAGAAGGAGTAATAGACCCAGGTTGGAATATTTGAAATAGTTTCTGTAGCTGTACTACACAAAGCTGCGCTCTGATCTGCAGGAACTCCAAACCAATCCTGAAACATAAACAGTGAGAAGTTAGCTATAGTTATACCAGCACCTACAAAAAGACTTTGCATCTGATACCCAAACGTAATCTGATCATCATTCAATTTATCTCCTACAAAAGCACGATACGGTTCCATTGCAGTGTTATTGGCCACATCAAGAATCCATAAGAGACCGACTGCAAACCACAACTCCGGACTAAAAGGAAAAGCGAAGAGGCATATACTTCCTAAAACTGCACCAATTAAAAAGAATGGTTTTCTGCGCCCGCCCCATTTAGGCAACCAGGTCTTATCTGAAATCGCACCAATTATAGGCTGAATCAAAAGTCCGGTAACGGGACCCGCAAGATTTAGTAAAGGTAGATCTGCATGATCTGCACCCAGAAAAGAAAATATAGGATTAATAGCTGTTTGCTGTAGACCGAAACTAAACTGAATACCAAAAAAACCGACATTCATATTCCAAATCTGCCAAAAGGAAAGATTGGGTTTCTTTAAAGCACTTAAAATTTTATTCATAAGTGAGTGTGGTAAAATAGAAGGCCTATTCGTTTAAAAACACTAAATTAAATTATTATAAAATTCAAACGTTTTCGTTATCAAAACAATAATTCAAATCACCAATATACAAGAATACAAAAATATATTCCTTAAAAACCTGTGAAAAATACGAGCTACTGCTTCTTATCTAAAAACTCGATATTCCTGATTAAACCGGAATATTTAGTACGCTTGACAGGAGATTTTCTAAAAATCTCAGAAAATACCTCTTGCGTTAACTCACGCCACTCTTTTTTAGAATTGTTTAGAATTTCAGATTTAGGATTAAAAAGGGGTTCAGCGTGCGGTTTGGAGAATCGGTTCCATGGACAAACATCCTGACACACATCACAACCAAACATCCAATCATCCATCTTATCCTGAGCATAAGCGGGAATTTCATTTTTCAATTCGATGGTATAATAACTGATGCATTTACTACCATCTACAATATATGGATCCACAATAGCTTGTGTGGGGCACGCATCTATACACGCAGTGCAAGAACCACAATGATCTGTCACTGGCGTGTCATATTCAAGATCTAAATCGATTATCAATTCAGCAATAAAATAAAAAGAGCCTACTTGCTTGGTGAGTAAATTGCTGTGTTTACCTATCCAGCCCAGCCCACTTTTTGCCGCCCAGGCTTTATCAAGAACCGGTGCCGAATCCACAAAAGCCCTCCCATCAACTTCACCAATGGTTTCTCTGATATATTCTAAAAACTCTTTCAGCTTATCTTTTATAACAAAATGATAATCGGTTCCATAGGCGTATTTAGAGACCTTAAAAGAATCCTCTCGCTGTTTTTCTTCCGGAAAATAATTCAAGATTAAAGAGACTACGCTTTTTGCTCCTGGAACAAGCAATGTTGGATCCAGACGCTTGTCAAAATGGTTTTCCATATAGCGCATTTCACCATTCATATTTTGCTTTAGCCAGTTCTCTAGCCGTGGAGCCTCCTCTTCTAAAAAACCCGCTTGAGATATACCACAAGACATAAAGCCAAGACGTTTTGCTTCGGCTTTGATCAATCTGGTATATTCGGCTTTTTTTGAATTCAAATGTTGCGTGGAATAAATTTTAAAATGGAATTTTTAGGCTTCAAAGTTATCAAGGGATTGATTTCAATCGGCTCCTCTTTATGTGCTATTTTAAACTTTTTAATGAGTTGAGCTACCGCCAAAATCATCTCATACATCGCAAAATTATTACCGATGCACATTCTAGGTCCAGCACCAAAAGGATAATAATAAGGAGAATATTTTAGACTGTCGTCTTCAAACCTATCCGGATTAAAAGACTCCGGATTCTCCCAAAAGTCCTTATGTCTATGGATCTCATAAATGGAAAATAATACATTAACTCCGGCTTCAATCTTAAATCCTGAAATAGAATCTTCTTCTAAACTAATACGGTCAATAAAATACGCCGGTGGATACAATCGCATCGACTCATTGATCACATTGTTCACAAATCTCATCCCTTTTAGCTGCTCCATTAATTCAAACCCTTCCACTTGCTGAACCTCTTCAAAAATCCGCTCCTGTACTTCAGGGTCTCTAGCTAATAATTCTGCTGTAAAAGTCAACGCGTTAGAAGTGGTCTCGTGCCCAGCTGTAAATAAAATTAAAATTTCATCAAGCAACTGTTCCCGATCCATCGCTACGCCATCTTCATAACGTGCATCAAGCAACATATCTAAAACATCATTCTCCTTTTGCCCGCTAGCGATACGCTCATCTACCAATTTGTCGAGAATTTGACGTGCCTCCTGGGTTAGTTTTAAAGTGTCCCTCAGCTTACCAGACACCTTAAACCACCAACCTAAGTAAGGCTGACGCAATTCTCTAACCATCATGTTCTGAGCAGACTCCGTTATGTATTGAAGACGGTTAATACTTTTCTGATCAACTGCACTACTGAATAACGACTGAACAACAGTTTGAAATGCTAAATCATTAAAAACCGGAAAAATATCAAATGGTTTATTGACAGCAACTTTATTCAATTCTGCAGTTATAGCTTGGTCTATTTTGGCTATTATTTGTGCCAACTGCTTTTTGTGAAAAGCAGGCTGAATAAGTTTACGCTGTTTAGACCAATGTTTCCCATTTGAAGTCAGTAACCCCTTGCCAACATACTTTGCCAGATCTTTAGTCTGAATAGGCGATTTATGATAGTTCTTTTGATTCTTCTGAAGTGCGTTTTGTGCAAACAAAGCATCTCTGCTAAAGATCACAGTCTTGGTAAAACCCAGATTTAACCGAAAAGTGTCACCTTTTACTTTAAAATTTTTATGGTGAAAAGGTAATGGATTTTTTAAAATTTGGAGTGCTGATCTTAAAAACTGTAATACAGAAACTTCCGGAATGTTTTTCATAACCTAAAACAAACCTCCTTGAACAGAACCTTTTACCCGGTTAAGGTGTTTATAAGCAGCTTCGGTAACCTCGCGTCCCCGTGGAGTACGTATGATAAAGCCTTGCTGAATTAAGAACGGTTCATAAACCTCTTCTATGGTTTCGCCACTTTCAGAAACAGCAGTCGCCAGCGTCGTAATCCCAACGGGACCACCTTTGAATTTATCGATTATAGTTGCGAGGATCTTATTATCCATTTCATCTAAACCGTGCGCATCTACATTTAAAGCTTTAAGACCAAAACGTGCAATTTCAATATCTATAGTACCATTACCTTTAATCTCTGCAAAATCACGCACACGACGCAGCAAAGCATTAGCTATACGAGGTGTTCCGCGGCTTCTACCTGCGATCTCTATTGCAGCTTCCATACCGATAGGTACTTGTAATATATCTGCACTACGTTGCACTATAGTAGTTAATAGCTCTGTATTATAATACTGAAGGCGTGAAGAAATACCGAAGCGTGCGCGCATAGGAGCAGTCAATAAACCAGAACGGGTTGTTGCTCCAATGAGCGTAAAGGGATTCAAATTGATTTGAACAGTGCGTGCGTTAGGCCCGCTTTCGATCATAATATCTATCTTGTAATCTTCCATTGCAGAGTATAAATACTCCTCAACTATCGGACTCAATCTATGAATTTCATCTATAAATAAGACATCGCGTTCTTCTAAGTTGGTAAGCAAACCTGCGAGATCCCCAGGCTTATCTAAAACAGGACCTGAGGTTACTTTAATACTAACACCCAATTCATTTGCCAGGATGTTAGCTAAAGTGGTTTTACCAAGCCCTGGAGGACCATGAAAAAGCGTATGATCTAATGCCTCTCCTCTTCTGTTTGCAGCCTGAACAAATATCTCTAGATTTTCAATCACCTGTTCTTGCCCCGTAAAATCGCCAAAACTGAGCGGTCTTAATGCGCGTTCTACATCATACTCTTCTGGAGTAAAACCCTCCCCACTTGCATCTAAATTCTCATTCATAAGGTAAAGATACTAAATACGCTTTTTGGAAATCGAATCAACTTCTCTAAACCAGAAATAAAAATTATTCATAACTAATAAAGCCCGCTGAAGAGCGGGCTTTATTAGTTATGAATATAAAATCTAGTGATTCATTTCTTCTTCATTCTCCTGAAGTGGAACAGTCTGCGGAACGAAATCCTGACCAGGTATTACATACTCTGTTTCGTCTTCATTCAATTTACTATAGTCATAAGGCCAACGGTAAACTGAAGGCAATTCCCCTGCCCAGTTTCCATGAATATGCTTTAATTCTGTAGTCCACTCTAAAGTGTTAGACTTCCAAGGGTTTTTAGGTCCTTTCTTTCCGTAGAAAATAGAAGAAATAAAGTTATAGAGGAATACAAGTTGTACAGCAGCAGTAACAATCGCCGCAACGGTAATCATCATATTCACATCTGCTAAATCATCAAAATATGGGAAAGCAGTATTTGAATAATAACGTCTTGGTAAACCGGCCATACCTATAAAATGCATCGGGAAGAAAACTGCATAAGAACCAATTGCTGTCACCCAGAAGTGAACATAACCTAAATTCTTATTAAGCATTTTACCTTCAAACATTTTAGGGAACCAGTGATATACACCAGCGAAAAGACCATAAAGTGCAGATATACCCATTACTAAGTGGAAATGCGCAACTACGAAATACGTATCATGAACATTTATATCTAACGTGCTATCTCCTAAAATAATCCCTGTTAAACCACCGGTTATAAAGGTTGAAACCAAACCTATAGAGAATAACATTGCAGGGTTCATCTGAAGATTACCCTTCCACAAGGTCGTTATATAGTTAAATGCTTTTACAGCAGATGGAATCGCAATCAATAAAGTTGTAAAAGTAAATACAGAACCTAAGAATGGATTCATACCCGATACAAACATATGGTGACCCCATACAATTGTTGATAAGAATGCAATTGCAAGAATTGAAGCAATCATCGCTCGGTAACCAAAGATTGGCTTACGAGAGTTTGTGGCTATAACTTCTGATGAAATCCCTAATGCAGGTAATAATACAATATACACCTCAGGATGTCCTAAGAACCAGAATAAGTGTTCAAATAAAACAGGAGATCCTCCGCTATTGTGTAATACCTCACCTCCAATATAAATATCAGATAGGAAGAAAGAAGTACCAAAACTTCTATCCATAATTAAGAGTAGCGCTGCAGATAATAAAACCGGAAACGATACAATACCAATAATTGCCGTTACAAAGAACGCCCATATAGTTAAAGGAAGTCTAGTCATAGACATACCTTTGGTTCTCATATTAATTACAGTAACAACATAATTCAAGGATCCTAACAAAGAAGATGCTATAAAAAATGCCATTGAAACTAGCCAAAGCGTCATCCCCGCACCAGATGCTGAAATAGATTCAGGAAGCGCACTTAATGGCGGATATATTGTCCAACCAGCAGCTGCCGGTCCTGCTTCAACAAATAAAGAAGAACACATGATTACAGCAGAGATAAAAAACAACCAGTAAGAAACCATGTTTAAGAAACCAGAAGCCATATCACGCGCTCCAATTTGCAATGGAATCAACAAGTTACTAAACGTACCACTCAAACCAGCTGTAAGTACAAAGAATACCATTATAGTACCGTGAATGGTTACAAGCGAAAGATAAATACTAGGATCCATTACTCCATCTGGAGCCCATTTACCCAAAAATATCTCAAAAATTGTAAAGCTTTTTTCAGGCCAAGCCAATTGCATTCTAAAGAGCAAGGACATTGCTATACCAATGAAGCCCATTATTAAACCAGTAATTAAATACTGCTTGGAGATCATTTTATGATCTGTACTGAAAATATATTTTGTTATAAAAGTCTGGTGATGGTCATGATGTGCGTGATCATCGTGAGCATGTTCCAAAGCTGTTGCGTTTGCTGACATATCTAGTTTCGTTTAAATAACAATTTTATTGAGCTACACTAGCCTCAAAGGTTTTCTGAGTCTTAATCCACTTATCATAATCTTCCTGAGACTCAACAATAATTTTCATTTGCATGTTATAATGACTTTCTCCACAAATCTTATTACACAATAAGTAGTAATCAAATTCATCATAATCATTTAAAGCAGGTTCACCAGCAGCTGCCAGCTCTTTACTTTTCTCTTTACGTATTTCTTGAATAGTACGCATCTTATCTTGCATATAATCCGTTTTACGTATTTCCTCTGTAGTAACAGTAGGAGTAAAAGAGAATTGAGTAATCATTCCCGGAACAACGTTCATTTGAGCTCTAAAGTGAGGCATATAAGCTGAGTGTAATACGTCTTGTGACCTTAATTTAAAAACTACTTGACGTCCTACAGGCAAATGCAGCTCTTGTGTAACTACATCATCCTGACCATCTACATCGCTAGGATCTATACCTAATTGATTAATCCCTTCTATAAAACGAACATTAGCATCCCCTAAGATGTTATCTTCTCCTGCATAACGTGCTTTCCAGTTAAAGCGCTGCGCATATAGCTCAACAACTAATGCATCTTCATCTTCATCAAAGTTCATAATATCTGACCAAGTAAAAAGACCATAGATAATTAAGCCTGCTAATACTATTACAGGAATAATAGTCCAAATGAATTCTAACTTATCATTATCTGCGTAAAAAAGAGCATGCTGTCCTTTTTTCCCCTTGTATTTGTATGCAAAGAAATGTAATAAAAACTGTGTAATTATCTGCACAACCATAATCAAAGCGATAGATATGAACATCAAGTTGTCATATTTACCACCGTGTGCAGATGAAGCTTCAGGCAAATAGAATTTAGAATAATGCCAGAAACAATAGAACATTAAAAAGTAAAGGAACACCATAAACATAACCATCAATTTGGCATTGATGCGGTTATCTTTTTCGTTAGCAACTTCACCAGATTCTCCAGAAGAGTTTCCTTTAGAAAGCGCGTATATTTTATTCATTTGCCATATTGCTACAGCAAAAAGAATGATTACAATAAGTACTAAAAAAACGGTCATTGTTGTGCTTTTTCTGTTCGTTGATATTAATAGTGAAAATGCTCGCTTTCTACTAAGAATGGATTGTTCTTAGGTCTCAACGATACTTTTGCTAATCCCATACCTACCATTAAGATAAATAGACCTAGGAAGAATAGTAACGCAGCGAATTCTGTGATTCCGAATGACCAGTAAGGCCCAACTGTTGATGGCATAACCAAAAGGAATATATCTATGTAGTGACCGACTAGAATAATAACACCTGCTATTACTACAAACCAGGATACACGTTTAAAATCACTATTCATCAAAATAACAATAGGGAATACAAAATTAATGATAATCATTCCGAAGAAGATAGGGTTGTATTCTTGTATTCTCAAAATGAAATACGTTACTTCTTCAGGGATGTTTGCATACCAGATCAACATAAATTGACCAAACCACAGGTACGTCCAGAATACACTAAATCCAAACATAAACTTCGCTAAATCATGCAAGTGACTATCATTAACAAAGTCTAATTTACCGATAGCTTTTAAAGAAACAGTTACAATAGCAATAACGGTTACTGCAGATACAATAATACTTGCGAAAATGTACCAAGCAAATAATGTACTATACCAGTGTGGCGTCATAGACATAAACCAGTCCCAAGCCATTGTTGACTCAGTAACTATAAAGAATGCTAAGAAGTAAACTGAATATCTAAATAAGTTTTTATAAGGCTTTAAATCTTCTGCATGATCCATTGCAAGTGAGTTCTTTCTTGCGAAGTGACGGTATAAGTTCCATCCGATAACGTAGGTAATTCCTCTTATTAACCAGAATGGAAAATTTAAATAACCTGATTTTTCTTGGAGAATAGCATCTTCTGCAACCAGCTCGTGATTCTGCCAAGGATAAAAATGCTCACCCGCAAAGATTACTATAAGTAAAACAATCACAGAACCTGGAAGCAAATAATTGGTTATACCTTCCATAACTCTAAAGAGAACTGGAGACCAACCCGCCTGAGCTGCTGTTTGTATTGCATAAAACACTAAAGTTCCTAATGCAATCATCATAAAGAAAAATGCAGCAACAAAAGCAGCAGACCAAGGTTTTGTTTGCATTTGATGCAAAACGTGCTCCATATGCTCACCGTCTTCGTGTGCATCGTGACCTAAGTCTTTATCTTGAGCCATAGCATGTTCAGAATATCCGTGCTCTTGACGAACTTCGTCAACAAAATTTGCTTCCTCGTGACTTGCTTCTTCGCCAGAACCGTGATGCTCCTCGTGAGAAGCCAGGATTTCGCTTGCTTCTTCAACTGTAGTCGGTACAGATAAGAATCCAAATACCAAACCTATCAGTCCAAGAACCATACAAACTATGGCGAAAAGTCTTAATTTACTTGATAACGTGTACATAATTTTGAAATATCCTGCCTTTATTATTCTTCAGTTTGCGCTTCTTCAGTCATTTGATGCTCTTCAACAGCCTCATCAGTAGTTACTGTTTCAGAAGAATCTGCATTCTCAAATGCTCTTTTAGGTTTTCCGTCAAGTGCATCCTTTAGATCAAGAACATAGTGATTAATCAACCATAATTCCTTTTCTGTAGTCTGAGACGCATAAGAACCCATCGTATTAAGACCATAATAAGTAACGTGATAAATACTACCTTCTGTTATAGCACGACCCTGATCATTATATGCAGGAACACCTAAAATTTTCTCACGCTTAGCTAATGTCCCTTTACCGTCTCCTTTATCACCGTGACAAATTGCACAGTAAATAGTATAAAGGGCTTTACCTTCATTTAAATTATCTTCTGTGTATGGTACTGGATTTTTAAGGTTAGCTTTCGCAGCCTCATATCCTTCAGTGCTATCCTCATAACCATAAGGCATCCAACCACGCGAAACACTACCTTCAGCAGGTAACATCGCTTCCATTCCGTTAGGAAACACATCATAATTACCGTAAGTCTCGTAACTCACCTCTTCATACATGTTAGGCATGTACTGGTAATTTCTATAGTCTTTATCTTGACAAGAGGCCAATAAAACCAGCATTACCAATGAACCTAATATTTGAATACTATTTCTCATTTGTTAAGCGTGTTCTTCATTATGAATTAGACTTATCTCAGATGCTCCAGTATCATAAAGAAACTTAGAAAGCGCATCAAGATCGTGATCAGCTGCATCTACTTCAATTAGAAAATGATCATCTGTTGTTCTAACATCAGGATTTTCAGCTTTTCTAAAAGGCCATATTTTACTTCTCATATAAAAAGTAATAACCATTAAGTGAGCTGCAAAAAACACAGTCAATTCAAACATAATTGGCACAAAAGCAGGCATATTCTGCAAATAAGAAAAACTAGGTTTACCACCTATATTTCTTGGCCAGTCTTCGATCATTATATAATTCATCATCAAAGTTGCTACGCTAAGACCTATAAGTCCGTAAATAAAAGCGCATATAGCAAGACGTGTATGAGGAAGACCCATTGCCTTGTCCAATCCGTGAACCGGAAAAGGTGTATATACCTCAATAATCCTATAATGCTTAGAACGCAACTCTTTAACCGCTCTCATGAGAATATCATCATCATTATAAAGCACGTGTAATACGTTTCCTGATGCCATAATTATTGTTTAAGATTTTGTGCCTGACCTGCCCAATCATCACGTTCTGCTCTACCAGGAAACGCATCGATAATCTCATCTAGAAGGTCATATTCTGTTTTTGTCATTTTACTCACCTGATCATAGGTATAAATCCCAAGCTGATGAAGCTTTTGCTCTAGCACCGGTCCTACTCCACTTATCTTCTTAAGATCATCTGCCGCTTGCGTTGCCGGATTATACGTACCGATTTTAGCTAGCATTAAATCTATTTCAGATTTTTTAGCTTCGGTATCTACCAATGCATCTGCGTGTACAGTTGACTGGTGATACGTATCAGAAGCATTTGAAGCTGAAGCCAAACTTGTTCGTTCAGCGTAATTAGAAGTACGAGCGTCTGTAGCAGTACCTGCTAAATCTTCACCAGACTCTCTTATTCTCTTGTAGCGTGCCCCAGAAGACTTCAGAATACTCTTAACCTCAGCTTGCGCTATCACCGGGAATGTTCTTGCATACAATAAGAATAATACAAAGAAGAATCCTATTGTCCCAACAAATACACCTATATCTACAAATGTTGGCTGAAACATTGACCAAGAGGAAGCCAAGCGGTCTTTACTCAAACAGATTACAATAATATCAAAACGCTCAAACCACATACCTATATTTATAATTAAGGCTACGATAAAAGTCCAGACGATATTTCTTCTCCACTTCTTAACCCAAAGTGTAAGTGGCACAATAAGGTTACAAATAATAAGTGCCCAGAAAGCCCACCAGTAAGGACCAGTTGCTGCACCAAAAGAAAGATATGTGTAATTCTCATAAGGAACACCAGAATACCATCCGATAAAATATTCTGTTAAATAAGCAACCGTTACAATACCACCGGTAAGTAAGATTACTTTGTTCATAAATTCAATATGAACGATTGTTATATAATTTTCAAGGTTTACCACCTTACGCATTACAAGAAGTAATGTTTGCACCATTGCGAATCCTGAAAAAATCGCACCCGCCACGAAATAAGGAGGGAAAATTGTACTGTGCCATCCAGGAACTACTGATGTAGCAAAGTCAAAAGATACAATGGTATGTACCGAAAGTACCAAAGGTGTTGCAAGACCCGCAAGAACTAACGAAACCTCTTCAAAACGCTGCCAGTCTTTTGCACGACCACTCCATCCGAAACTTAATATTCCATAGATTTTTTGCTGAAAAGGACTCTTAGTACGGTCTCTGATCATCGCAAAATCTGGTAATAAACCTGTCCACCAGAAAACCAATGATACAGAAAGATAAGTAGAAATCGCAAATACATCCCAAAGCAGCGGTGAGTTGAAGTTTACCCAAAGTGAACCAAACTGATTAGGAATAGGCAATACCCAATATGCTAACCAAGGACGCCCCATATGAATAATAGGAAACAAACCTGCCTGAACTACTGCGAATATTGTCATCGCCTCTGCAGAACGGTTAATTGCCATACGCCACTTTTGACGAAATAATAATAATACTGCAGAGATAAGTGTTCCTGCGTGACCAATACCTACCCACCATACAAAGTTGGTAATATCCCAGGCCCATCCTATAGTTTTATTAAGACCCCAAACCCCAATACCTGTAGTTACTGTATAAACAATACAGCCAAGACCCCACAAGAATGCGATTAGCGCTATAGAAAAAACAATCCACCAAGATTTATTGGCCTTCCCTAAGATAGGAGCACCTACGTCCACGCTGATGTCGTGGTAAGATTTCTCTCCAAGAATCAAAGGCTCTCTTATGGGTGCTTCGTAGTGTGACGACATATTAATATATTGATATTTATTTTAAACTAAATTTAAACTTCAGCAGTATTCTTAACTTTTACGTGGTAGAATACATTAGGCTTCACACCTATATCTTCCAGTAAATAATACTTACGTTTATCATTTTTCAACGCTACAATCTCAGAGTCTTCCATGTTCACATCACCAAACTTAATAGCACCGTTATCACAAGCGTTACTACAAGCAGTTGCAAACTCTCCATCCTCAACAGCTCTGCCTTCACGTTTAGCATCAAGAATTGTTTTCTGAGTCATTTGAATACAGAAAGAACATTTCTCCATCACACCACGAGAACGTACAGTCACGTCTGGATTAAGAACCATACGACCTAAGTCATTGTTCATATTGTAATCAAACTCATCATTTTCACTATACAAGAACCAGTTAAAACGACGTACTTTATAAGGACAGTTGTTAGCACAGTAACGCGTACCTACACAGCGATTATACGTCATTTGGTTTTGACCTTGTCTTCCGTGACCAATTGCAGCAACCGGACAAACAGTTTCACAAGGTGCGTGGTTACAATGCTGACACATCACAGGCTGAAACGCAACCTCTGGATTGTCGTAAGATTGTTTTTCAACAACAGAATAACTATCAAAAGCCGGCAACTCTTCAAGTGTTTTTGTTTCCTCTTCAAAAGTATCAGCAGAAGAATAGTAACGGTCAATACGCAACCAGTGCATATCTCTAAAGTTTCTAACTTCTTGCTTACCTACAACAGGAACGTTGTTTTCTGCATGACAAGCAATAACACAAGCACCACAACCAGTACAAGCATTCAAGTCAATAGAAAGATTAAAATGAGGCCCCATCGTGTCGTCAAAAGACTCCCAAATATCCGCATTTTTATCACGAACAGAGATCTCAGAGTGGTTGTAATCTACCTCCCCTACCGGATTCCAAGCGTGAACATCTTTTGTATTAAAAATCTCCAAGGTGGTCTCACGAACGATATCATCTGCACGACCAGCCATTGTATTTTGCATCTGAACACAAGCAAACTCGTGCCATCCGCTAGCTTTCTCGATCTGAACAGATTGAGTAGCACTAAATTCTTTATATAACGGGTAAGCATTAACACCAACCTGCATTTCTTCTTGTACGGCAGCCTTTTTACCATAACCTAAAGCCAAACCAACTGAACCAGGAGCCTGACCAGGCTGAATATAAACCGGCACATTCTCTAAAGCAACATCATCTAGAGTAAGATTTACATAACTACCATTTAGAGCACCTTTAGAAGTAATTTCATTCTCAACACCCAACTTATCAGCATCAACTTTTGACATCGTCAAATAGTTATCCCAAGACGTTCTGGTAATAGGATCAGGAAACTCTTGCAACCAAGGGTTATTTGCTTGTTGACCATCACCAAGACCTGTACTAGAATACAGGGTCAATTCATAACCAGAAGCACCACCTTCCTGATTCAAGGCAGCTAAAGCACTTGATAAAGAAACAGCTCCATTTTGAGAAGAACTAGACACCTCTGCAGTTTCTTCTTCACCAGTTGAAGCCTGAACAGTACCAGCAACAAAACCGTCATGTAAAGCCTGATTCCAACTTACAGAAGTATTACTCCAGTTATTTTTTAGATAATCGTAATAGCTTACATCCTGACCAACCCAAGCCAACAACGTGTCTTGAAATTGTCTTGTATTAAACAAAGGTCTAATTGTAGGCTGCGTTAAGCAGATCTGACCTTTTTTAATCTCAACATCTCCCCAAGACTCCAAATAATGCGGAGCAGGAGCTAAATAATTACAAAGCAAGCCAGTCTCATCTTCTTTCATATTGAAAGAAACCTTCACATCAACCTTTTCCAAACCCGTTTTAAACGCTTCAACATTTGGCAAACTATAAGCAGGGTTAACACCTGCTATAAGAACAGCCCCTACAGACCCAGCATTCATATCTTGAATCAATTGCTGAACTGCCTGAGCATCACCCTCACGAGTCATTTTTGGCGCTTGAGTATCAATAATAGTACTACCTATGGTCTCATTTATTGAAAGCGCTACTGTCTGAGCATTTACATCCTGCACACCAGTAACAAAAACACCTTTACTTCCGGCATTCTTTAATTGCTTAGCAGCATTCTTAACAGCCTCATCAAGCTCAGGAGAAAGACCTGTATCAGAACTACCTCCAGCAACAATACGCTGTATTGCAGCCACAGCTTTTTTCTGCTCACTAGGAGTCATCGGTACGCGCTTATCAGCATTCGCACCAGACAATGTCATATTAGCTTCGAACTGAACGTGACGTGACATTTTCCCATTCTTAGGAACACGGCTTTTAGAATAACTCGGTCCAAAACCACCACCTTGCCAATCACCAAGAATATCAGCACCAACAGAAATTATAACTTCAGCTTCAGAAAAATCATAGTCTGGCAATGCACGCATTCCAAACTTACTTTCAAAAGCATCTAAAGCATCATTTTCTGAAACAGCATCGTAAACCACATGCTTAACATTTGGATACGCTGCACTGAATTCAGAAATTAATTTAGAAGTAGAAGGACTTGCAAAAGTCTGCGTCAACAACACAATACTTTTACCTCCTAAATTCTTTAATTTATCACCCAACTGACTATCCAACTCTTCCCAAGAAGCATCAGCTCCGTCAATTTTAGGCCCTTGCAAACGCTTCGTATCATACATTGACAATACAGAAGCATGAACCCTTGCATTATTACCCCCTAAAGAAGCAGCAAGCTTGTTATTTTCAATCTTAATAGGTCTTCCTTCACGTGTTTTTACCAAAACACTTGCAAAATCAAAACCATCTGCCATTGTTGTAGCATAATAATCTGCCTTACCAGCAGTAATACGCTCCGGAGCAACCACATAAGGAATTGATTTATTCACAGGCCCTTCACACGCAGCAAGAGTTGCCGCAGCTGTAGAAAAACCTACATACTTTAAGAAATCACGACGCGTAGTAGATGAAGCATCTAACGAATCTTTATCGCCAAGAAATTCATCCATCGGAATCTCTTGCGCAAACTCATTCTGTTTAAGCGCCTCAACAATAGAGCTGTTTTCATTTAGCTCCTCAACACTTTTCCAGTATTTCTTGTTTGATGACATAAAATCTATTGTTATTTATTTTGGAACGCGAGTTAGACTACACGTATTCTTAAACTCTATTAATAGTGACACTTACCACATTCAAGACCTCCCATTTGAGCCGCAGTCAATTGCTCAACTCCATACTTCTTAGAAAGCTCTTCATGAATCTTTTCGTAATAAGGATTACCATCCATTTTTACATCAGTCTCACGATGACAGTTAATACACCACCCCATTGTCAGCGGAGCGTTTTGATACATAATCTCCATCTCCTCAACAGGACCGTGACAAGTTTGACATTGCACACCTGCTACACTTACGTGCTGAGAGTGATTAAAATATGCAAAGTCAGGAAGCTTATGAATGCGCACCCACTCTACAGCCTGAGTCTCCCCAGAATAAGACTGAGTTGCAGGATCCCATCCTGTTGCTTTATATAATTTCTGAATTTCCTTATCGTAGAATTCTTTTGAATAATCTTCAGTAACAGAACTAAACTCTGATGTTTGATCTGCAACCTCACTAATACTCTTATGACAATTCATACAAACATTCAAAGAAGGTATCCCTGATGTTTTACTGGTTCTGGCAGAAGAGTGACAATACTTACATTCAATTTGATTATCACCAGCATGAATTCTATGCGAATAATGAATTGGCTGAATTGGCTGATAGCCCTGATCAACACCTACCTGCATCATCCACCCGTAGGCGAAATAAGCACCACCCAACAACAAAACAATCACACAAACCAAAACAAGGAATTGATTTTCAACAAATGCTTTCCAGATAGGCTTGCGAGATTCTTTAACAGGAAGCTCAACACCTTGAGCTACGGCGAATTTTCTAAGCGTATTATTCACGAGAAACAATACCGCCACAAGCATAACCAATACCACAGCAAGAATTGCCAAAATAATTGTACTTGAGACACCACCGCCTCCACCTTGAGCACCACCACCTGCATTAACAGGAGCTTTAGGCTCTGGCTTAGGAGTATCCGTATAAGCTAAGATATCATCAATATCAGCATTAGTCAACTGCGGAAACAAGTTCATCGCAGTTTGATTATACTCTTCATAAATAGCTATAGCTTCAGGATCTCCTGAATCTCTTAACTCTTTATTGTTTTTAATCCACCGGTACAACCAATCACGATCGCGGCGCTCAGTAACATTGTATAGCTCAGGCCCGGTAGCACGACTGTACAACTTATGACACGCAGCACAATTAGCGTTAAACAAAGCCTTTCCGGCAGCAGCATCACCACCTTGAGCTGCAGCTGTAGTTTCAGACTCAGCAGCACCTTCATCTGCGGTAGCTTCTTGAGCAAACACAATCGACGAAAAAGAAAGCAATAATGCTAAAGTGATTAAAGAAAATCGAGAAGCTGAATTAAGGTATTTACCCTGTTTCATAGTATGATAGAATTGTCATCTTAGCGCGGCACTAATCTCAGCGATTAAAAGCATCTATAAACCAAAAAGAATGCCAACAAATTTGATGGCAAAAGTAACACTTAGAAGTGGATTTTTGAAGTGTTACCAAAGCGTTAAAAGGTAATTTATATAAGTTCTAAATAATAAAAAGAGCACATTTTGAGTTATAACTTTTACTTTTGCTTAAACATTTTTTCTTATGAAAAGAACCCTTTTAAAACTTTCAATATCCTGCATTTTTGGTGGATTTTTAACAACTTCAATATACAGTCAATCAGCAACTACTAAAATCATTCAAGATGACAGACTGCCTGAATTACTGAAACTTAAGTCCGAAATGACTGTCAATGACGAATTAACTGATCGCTATAAGATTCAGCTGTTTTACGGGAATATAACCGAAGCAAACAAGATACACAGCAAGTACAATTCGCAGTATCCCGAATGGAAACCTAAGATTGTATATGAAAGCCCTAACTATAAAGTTTGGGTAGGAAACTTTAGAAATCGCCTGGAAGCTGATCAAGCGCTTTTACAAATTCAAAAAAGTTTCCCGAATGCTTTTGTTATGAAACCAGAGCGTTAAACCTAAACATCAAATAACAAAAAAAGCCCTTGAAATTTTCAAAGGCTTTTTTTTGTTTATAGGAATTTAAATCTTATTTCAACTTCTTCTTAACAGCTACTTCATGGTAAGATTCTACAATATCACCTTCTCGTATATCATTGTAGTTTTTAATTTGCATACCACAATCATAACCTTTGGCAACTTCGCGTACATCATCTTTAAAGCGTTTCAAAGATGCTAGCTCTCCGGTATAAACCACTACTCCATCCCGAATTAAACGAACTCCATTGTTACGGAATATCTTACCTGAGGTAACCATACAACCTGCAATCGTACCAATTTTAGAGATTTTAAACGTTTCTCTAATTTCAGCGTTACCCGTAATCTCTTCTTTCATCACTGGAGAAAGCATACCCTCCATCGCATCCTTAAGATCATTTATCGCATCATAAATGATTGAATACGTACGGATGTCGATTTCTTCTTTATCAGCAACCTGTCTCGCATTACCTGCAGGACGTACGTTAAATCCGATAATAATCGCATCTGATGCCGAAGCAAGTAACACATCACTTTCAGTAATTGCACCAACTCCTTTATGTATGATATTCACAACAATCTCTTCTGTAGATAACTTACCAAAACTATCCGTTAAGGCTTCAACAGAACCATCAACATCACCTTTCAAGATAATATTAAGCTCCTTAAAGTCTCCTAAAGCAATACGTCTACCGATTTCATCAAGCGTAATATGCTTCTGAGTTCTAACAGACTGCTCACGTTGCAACTGCGTACGCTTGTTAGCAATGTCTTTAGCTTCACGCTCATCCAACATCACATTAAACTTATCACCTGCCTGAGGAGCTCCATCAAGACCTAGAATAGAAACCGGAGTCGAAGGACCCGCTTCCTTAACTTCCTTACCGCGCTCATCGTGCATTGCTTTCACCTTACCGCTATTTGTACCGGCAAGAACATAATCCCCAATCTTAAGTGTACCACCTTCAACAAGTATTGTAGAAACGTATCCACGACCTTTATCCAAGAAAGCTTCAACAACAGTACCATTAGCACGTTTATCAGGATTAGCCTTAAGCTCTAATATCTCTGCTTCAAGCAATACTTTTTCTAATAATTCAGGAACACCTATTCCCGTTTTTGCTGAAATATCATGAGACTGTATTTTACCACCCCAATCTTCAACAAGTAAGTTCATACTTGCTAACTGCTCCTTAATTTTCTCAGGATTTGCAGTTGGCTTATCAACTTTATTTATCGCAAAGACGATAGGAACTCCCGCCGCCTGAGCGTGAGAAATCGCTTCTTTAGTTTGCGGCATCACATCATCATCTGCTGCAATTACAATAATTGCAATATCTGTAACCTGAGCACCACGCGCACGCATCGCTGTAAAAGCCTCGTGACCCGGTGTATCTAAGAAAGCTATCTTTTGACCATCTTTTAAAGTAACACCGTAAGCACCAATATGCTGCGTAATACCACCACTTTCACCAGCAATAACATTTTCTTCTCGAATATAATCCAGAAGCGATGTCTTACCGTGGTCAACGTGACCCATTACCGTTACAATAGGAGCTCTTGGCTTAAGATCTTCTTCTGCATCTACCTCAACAGCCACAGATTCTTCGATATCTGCATTAACAAAGTCCACCTCGTAACCAAATTCATCAGCAACAATTGAAAGTGTTTCTGCATCAAGACGTTGATTCATCGTCACCATCATACCCAGTGACATACACGCAGATATAATTTGTGTTACCGAAACATCCATCATTGTTGCAACTTCACTTACCGTCACAAACTCTGTTACCTTCAATACTTTATTATCAGCTTCTTGCTGAGCTTGCTCAGTCTCATTCTTCTGACGGTGCTGATCTCTTTTATCTCTACGATATTTAGCACCCTTACCTTTACTAGATTTACCTTGAAGCTTTTCAAGCGTTTCACGCACTTGTTTTTGAACTTCTTCTTCTGTAGGCTCTTCCTTAACAACAGGAGCATTTCTTCGACTTCCGCCTCTTTGATTCCTGCTTCTGGTATTGTTATTATTCCCTCCAGTACTAGGATTAGCACCAAGAGACTTACTTATACGCTTACGCTTACGCTTTTTATCGTCTTTGCTAGCTACAGGCTTTTTCTTTTTCTCTGGTTTTTTAAACTGAGAAAGATCAATCTTCTGACCAGTAAAGTTAGGTCCGTCTAATTTCTTATAGTCGGTTTTTAAAACGTCATCACCTAATTTCGGCTCTTCTGCCTTAGCCTCAGAAGGCTTTCCTGCCTCTTTAGCTTTAGGAGCTTCAACTTTAGGAGCAGATCTCTCTTCAACAGCCTTCTCCTTAGCAGGGGCTTTCTCTACAGGATCTTCTGCTTTTGGAACCGGCTTCTCTTCCACCTTTTCAACTTCGGCAGGCTTCTCAGCCTTAACCTCTTTCACTTCCTCTTTTTTAACCTCCGCAACAGGCTCCTCCTTTTTAACAGGAGTTTCTTCTGCTTTTGGTTTTTCAGCTTCAGGAGCTTTAGGCTTTCCAGATTTATCTAAATCAATTTTACCAACCTGCTTAGGTCCCTGAAGATTTGTCTTAGCACGTATAACCTCTTGCTGAGGCTCACGCTCCTGGCGTTTTTCTTCAATCTCTTCTTCGCGAGCTTGGCGTATAGCTTCTTTCTCCTTCTGTTTCTCCTGAGCAACCTCTTTTGACGCTACTTTTTTACTGGCATCAGTCTGAAATTGATCAGATAACACCCCGTAGATTTCGGCAGAGATTTTTGTGGTAGGACGCGCCTCTATATCATGCCCTTTTTCCTTAAGGAAATCAACAGCACGATCTAGTGAAATATTAAGTTCACGCAATACCTTATTTAACCTCATGTTCTTTACTTCTGCCATAAAATGCTTTAATTCGCTATAAAATTAACCTAAAAAACCTGTACAGTCCTAAAATTATTCAAACTCTTCACGAAGAATTCTCATTACATCTGCAATGGTTTCCTCTTCAAGGTCTGTTCTTCTAACCAGATCTTCTACGTCTTGTTCTAAAATACTTTTTGCGGTATCTAAACCTATTTTTGAAAATTCGGCAATCACCCAATCTTCTATTTCATCAGAGAATTCAGAAAGCTCAACATCCTCTTCCACACCTTCTCTAAATACATCAATCTCATAACCCGTAAGCTGGCCAGCTAGTCTGATGTTATGACCACCACGACCTATCGCTTTAGAAACCTCCTCAGGCTTCAGCATAACCTCTGCTGTTTTATTCTCATCATCTATCTTAATAGACGTGATTTTTGCAGGACTCAAAGCTCTCGTGATATAAAGCTGCAGGTTATTTGTAAAATTAATTACATCTATATTCTCATTACCCAATTCACGAACTATTCCATGAATTCTTGAACCTTTCATACCTACACAAGCTCCCACCGGATCAATACGATCATCATAAGAGTCAACAGCAACTTTTGCCTTCTCTCCCGGAATACGAACTACTTTTTTAACGGTAATCAAACCGTCAAAAACTTCCGGAATCTCAGATTCAAATAATTTCTCTAAGAATAATGGCGAAGTACGAGACATTATAATTGCAGGCTTATTTCCTTTAAGTTCTACACTTTCAATGATACCACGTACGTTTTCTCCTTTTCTAAAGAAATCTGAAGGAATCTGCTTGTCTTTAGGCATAATAATCTCGTTACCCTCATCATCAAGCAAAATAATAGCACGATGTCTAATATGATGCACTTCCGCATTATAAAGCTCTCCTTCAAGATCTTTAAACTGCTTATAAATGTTAGTATTGTCGTGCTCGTGAATTTTACTGATCAAATTCTGACGTAAAGCCAAAATAGAGCGACGCCCTAAATCTATCAGCTTAACTTCTTCAGAAACATCTTCCCCAACCTCAAAGTCAGGCTCTATTCTACGCGCCTCTTCAAGACTAATCTCAGAATTCTCATCTTCAACCTCCCCATCTGCAACAACAACACGATTACGCCAAATCTCTAAATCCCCTTTATCAGGATTAATAATTATATCAAAATTATCATCACTTCCAAAACGTTTTTTTAACGTACTTCTAAAAACTTCTTCGAGTATTGCCATTAGCATTACTCTATCTATGAGTTTATCATCTTTAAACTCAGAAAATGATTCGATTAACGCAATATTTTCCATTGTGTGTACTTAAAATTTTATCTTAACTTTTGCTTGCTTGATGGTGTCGTATGCAATCACCTCTTCACGCTCTAAAGTAACCTTACCTTTACCCACCTCTTTAGGCACGCGCTCTTTCCACGCAAGTGTAACAGCATCATCTGCCACAGCAATAAGTTCGCCGGTTATTTTTGAGCCGTCTTGAAGCTTCACTTCAAGATCTCTACCTTCATTTTTTTTGTATTGTCTTTGATTTACCAAAGGCTCTGTAGCTCCCGCAGACATAACATCAAGAGAAAAATCTTCTTCCTCTCTATCCAAGTTATGCTCTACCTTACGACTTACATTAATGCAGTCTTGTACGGTTACACCTTCGTCTCCATCAATAGTAACAACAATCTCATTGTTACCTTTAATGGTCATATCTATCAAAAATAAAGAGCCATACTCTTCAAATGCCTCTTCTAAAAGAGTTTTTACGCGTTCCTTCAACATGTTCCTATAAAAAGAGGGGACTCAATGTGTCCCCTCGATTAATTTTCTTAATTCAACACTGCAAATATAATAATATTTATCAACATATAAAATAGAACAACCTCTCTATTAAATGCTTAACTTTAATAAGCCCATTTTAAACCCTATACCTTTTAAAAACAGTTTGTTATGATAAAAAAACTACTAGTACCTACAGATTTTTCTGAGCAAGCAGACCAAGCCTTTGAAGTTGCATGCCAGCTTGCTAAGCGTTACAACGCTCAATTGCACCTGATTCATCTGATTGAATTTCCCCACACGATTTTAGAATCTGTGACCGGAACTCAACGTTTTGAGCCCCCAGAAGCATTGTTTTTTCTAAAGATGGCACAGAAAAGTTTTCAGGAGTTGAAATCTCAACCTTGCGCTAAAGGTATTGAAATCATCGAGATGGTGAAATTCAATAATATCTATCAAGGAATTTTAGATTATGCAAAAAGCGAATCTATTGACACAATTATCATGGGCTCTCACGGAACCAGCGGCTTCGAAGAACTTTTTATAGGCTCTAATACCGAAAAAATTGTAAGACACGCAACACGACCGGTTTTAGTAATTAAAAAACAACACATCCATTTTAAAGTCAAAACATTAGTTTTTGCCACAGATCTTGACGATGACAATGTAAAACCCTTAAAAAAGGCTTTTGAATTCGCAGAAGCTGAGGAAGCCACCCTAAAATTGGTTTACATAAACACACCAGATCGTTTTGAAACTACCGAAAAGATTACAAGCTTATTCGAAACCTTTTCTGCAAAAATCAATAAAACCATAAATGATTTTGAAATTTATAACGATCTTAAAGTGGAGCGTGGCATTATGAATTATGCAAAAAATTTAAATGCAGATCTCATAGCTATTGGCACACACGGCAGAAAAGGACTAGCACATTTTTTTAACGGTTCCTTAAGTGAAGATTTGGTCAACCATGCTAAAAGACCGGTATTGACTTTTAAAATATGATTGGATAGCTATTGACTCAAAAAGGTTAATAAATCTCTAAATAACATTCTTTTAAAATTTAAGAATTAAAAATAAAAGTAGCTTCAAATCATCAATTAATTAAAGTATTGAAGTGCTTTGTGAGTGAACATTCAACTTAATAAAACACACCAAACTTTTAAATCTGATTATTGAGTTAAAAACTAAAGCTATGCATATCGAAGGTCAAAACATCACCGCAAACCTATTTCAATTAATAAACCAAAATTGTACTGACAAATCTGCTAAAGCCAGAATTATTCAGAAAGCAATCTTGAAAAAATTCTTTAAAGCATCTGAAGTTATAATTACTGAAAGAGAAAACACCTTTCACATCACGATGAAACCCGTATTATCAAGCGCACCGGAAACAGAAGTGACCCTTGAAATACCTCAAAAACACATCGCTTCGTTGTTACAGGATTGCATTAAAAATGATCCTAAAGGTAGGGCAAATTCAAGCCAAAAGTAGGGCAACTCCCAGGCAAAGCCTAGGCATCCCCTAGGATAGTGTATGAAGAGTGTATGAAAACCGCTTTTTAAAAGTGTAAAATTAAGATTTTATTAACAATACAACGACTGGTTTACGGTACATTCGGCCACACAAAAGAGAATAAAAAACCCGCACTCTTTTGAGATGCGGGTTTTATTGCAGTTGGCCTACTAGGGCTCGAACCTAGACTCTTCTGGACCAAAACCAGACGTGTTGCCAGTTACACCATAGGCCATTAACCTTTCCTTTTAAAAAAGGAGACACTCACCTGACTTGCGAATGCGGCTGCAAATTTAAAACAAAGTTTTTGTTCAGCAAATATTTTTTCAGGAAAAATTTAATTGAAAAATATTTCTCCTCCCCAAGCGTTTAAAGACCTGTATAGTTACGCTTAAAATCAATCAAAATCAACGCTTCAGCAATTCAACGATTTAGTTAGTTCATAAATATAGAATTCATTATCGTATTAATTCTTAAATTCGCCCGAATATAAAACCAAGGCTTTGCTAAGGTCTTTACGATTAAACCAATTTATATCGAGGAAACCCTCGAAACGTTCAAATCTCACTTGTGAGTTAAATCTGCCTTATGACAAACTTCAATTTCCCGAAGTATACTAAAATAGTAGGATGGTGTGCTTTTGCCATCGCGCTCATCTCGTATAGCTTAACTGTAGAACCTACTGCCAGTTTTTGGGACGCGGGAGAATACATCTCTACTTCGTCTAAGTTAGAAATTGGCCACCCACCCGGAGCACCATTATACCAAATGCTTGGAGCCTTTTTCTCAATTTTTGCTCCAGACAGCACCTATGTTGCGCTTTGCGTCAACTTTATGTCATGCTTAGCCTCAGCATTTACCGTTTTATTTATGTGCTGGTCAATCGCATTACTCTTGCGTAAATTACTCAAGCGAAACAAAGAAGTATTAACTTCTTATGATGAGATAGCAATTTTAGCAGCTTCATTTATTGGCGCTACAGCATATGGGTTTACAGACAGTTTCTGGTTTAGCGCTGTTGAAGCTGAAGTTTACGCGATGGCGATGTTTATGTTCTCTGCTTTATTTTATGTTGCTTTACTTTGGGAACGCGATATGTTTAAATCTCGCGGAAACCGCTGGCTCATGCTTATCTGCTTCATCATCGGTTTATCTTTTGGGGTTCACTTTATGGCATTGCTTGCTATACCCGCAATTGGATTCCTGTATTTTTTCAAGAATTATAAAAAGATTACCATCAAGAATTTCATCTTAGCCAACATTATCGTTGTTGGTATTTTGATGTTCATATTCAAATTCCTACTACCCTATACACTAAGCTTTTTTGGCTACGCCGAAGTTTTCTTCGTCAACACCTTTGGACTTCCATTTAATAGCGGAACCATCGTAGCAGGAATTGTATTTATAGGCATCTTCTACTACTTACTAAGCTTCACCAGAAAGAAGTCGTATTACCAGTTAAACACCTTAATACTTTCTATACTTTTTATATTCATTGGCTTTTCGAGTTGGCTCATGCTACCCATACGTGCAAACGCAGGCACAACCATTAACGAGAACAACCCAAATAACGCTCGTAAATTACTAGCATACTACAACAGGGAGCAATATCCGGAAACACATTTATTTTATGGCCCTCAGTTTACTGAGATTTTTGGCGGATTAGATGCTGAAAATCCATATATAGATGGAAAGCCCAATTATGAGAAAGATGAAGAAAGCGGCAAATACGTCATCATAAATGAATGGAAAAACTCCGTTCAAAATTCCGAAGACCGTCACAAGGTATTTTTACCCAGAATGTGGAGTACAGACCACATAGCCAATTACATGCAGTTTACCGGTCCGCTTGATTTTCAGGTAAAACCTGAATACGCAGACAATCAAGAACTACAGCAAGCTGTTGCTAAATTTAAGACAGATTATGCGCAAGGCAGAATAGACAACGAAGGATTTCAGTCCTTTCTAATGCGTATTAGACAATATATAAATGTAAATCCACCTTCTTTTGGAGACAACCTGGCATATATGTTTGATTTTCAATTCGGCTATATGTACTGGCGGTATTTTATGTGGAATTTCACCGGACGCCAGGATGACGTTCAGGGGAAATACGACGACCTCCACGGAAATTGGTTAAGCGGAATCCCTTTTATTGATGAAGCTCGACTAGGACCACAGGAAAATCTCCCTACCGACGTTTTAGACAATAAGGCAAGAAACACGTATTTCTTCTTACCGCTTATCCTTGGATTATTAGGCTTGGTTTTTCAGGCAAGTAAAGACAAGAAGAGTTTTTGGGTTTTGCTTGTGCTTTTCCTTTTTACCGGTATTGCCTTAAAGATCTATCTCAATGAGCGTGCATTTGAACCTCGCGAACGCGATTATGCCCTTGTAGCTTCGTTTTACGTTTTTGCAATCTGGATAGGTTTTGGTGTATATGCACTATACGATATGCTTAAAGAAAAAATTAGTGCAAAAATTGTATTGCCGGTTGTCACGGTAGTTTGCTTACTAGCAGCCCCCGTAATTCTAGCCGCTCAAAACTGGGATGATCACGATCGCTCCAACCGAAAGACCGCTCTTGCAATGGCAAAAATGTATTTAGACAGCTGTGATGAAAACGCCATACTATTTACTATAGGCGACAACGACACTTTTGCACTTTGGTATGCTCAAGAAATTGAAGGTTACCGCCGCGATGTTCGTATTGTAAATACCAGCTTATTTCAAACTGCGTGGTATATAGATGACATGAAACGCAAAGCTTATGAAAGCGCTCCTATTCCTTCACAACTAACTCATGATAAGTATGTCGCAGGAAACAGGGATGCCATTTTTTATAACGAATTACGTCCTAATGACACCTTAGATATCAAAACCTGGATGAACTGGATTGCCAGTGACGACCCCAGAACTATGGAAGAATTACAAAGTGGCAGTATGGTTCACTCCTTCCCTACGCAACACATCAGCATACCGGTAGACAAACAAAGTGTTTTAGCTAACGGAATAGTATCTCAAGAAGATGCAGATGAAATAGTCTCTGAAATTGTAATCAATCTTAAAGAAACGGTTATTTACAAGAACAGACTCTTGATGCTAGACGTTATCGCAAATAACAACTGGGAACGTCCAATCTATTTCACCGGCGGAAGCTTTGGTGATGACGATTACCTCTGGATGAAAGATTATTTACAACTAGATGGAGTTTGTTATAAACTGGTTCCTATTAGAACCCCTATAGATCCTCAGGCTCCTTATGATATGGGGCGAATAGATGCTGATAAGTTTTATGACATTGCAACCAACTGGTACTGGGGTAACAGTGGTGATCCTGATATTTATCACGATACAGAAACCCGCCGAAATGGAATCACCTATAGAGGAAATTTGGCACGTCTTACCGAAAAACTAATCCAAGAGCAAAAGTTTGATAAAGCAAAGAATATCTTAGATCTGGCAATGGAAAAGATGCCGGTAGATATTTTTGAATACTACACACTTTTAGAACCCTATATCAGCGGGTATTATGAAGTAGGCGAACAAGCAAAAGCTCGTGAACTATGGAATGCCGTTGCAGGTAAATATCAGGAAAAACTGGATTACTGGAGCTCCTTAAATCTCGAGAGACAATACAAGTATGCTCAAGATATCATCACTGATATTGAACGCTACCGCAGTCTTGTTGATCTTTTGATTATAAATCAAGATCAGGAGATCATCCCTGAGAAAGCTAAAGAGTTCAACGCATACCTGCGTAAATTCAGTCAGTTTTATGGTGAAGACGAGACCGAACCGGAAACTGTGCAACCCACCGAGCAGACTTTAGACTCCTCAATTGCGATACCTGCCGGGACAGACACCACAGAGTAATGTCATTTAAAATTAACTTACCCGTAAAGACGCCTAAGCTACTTAAGCGTCTTTATTCCGGGTACGTATGGGATAAAACCCAAGACAATAAAAGTCAAAAAAAACTCTACCTCACTTTTGATGATGGCCCCATTCCTAAAGTTACTCCATGGGTATTAGAGACGTTAGCTCTATACGATGCTAAAGCAACTTTTTTTTGCATTGGTGAAAACATCAAAAAAAATCCACACATTTTTCAGCAACTTACAGATAGTGAGCACAGCATAGGCAATCACACCTATAACCACTTAAAAGGTTGGGGTTGCAGCAAAACTGCTTACATCAATAATATGCTGAAGACTGAAACCGAGATTACCACTTACGCGAAGCCCCAAAAACTCTTCAGACCTCCTTACGGAAAAATCAAGCGCAATCAGGCAAAAACAATACAGAAAATAGGCTATGAGATCATCATGTATGACACCATTGCTTGCGATTGGGAAAAAGAACTAAGTGGAGATGCTTGTGCTGCTAATGTAATCAACAATGCTGAATCAGGAAGCATCGTAGTTTTTCACGACAGTCTCAAAGCTGAAAAAAATATGAGACACGCGTTACCAAAAGTTTTAGATCATTTCAGTAAACTAGGATATACTTTTGAAAAGCTTTAGATAAATTTTTGAAAAACTGTAATGAGAGTCTGAGCATCTTGCTCACCGCTCTGACGCCACTTCATCTCACCCTTTTTGTAAATAACAAGCGTAGGCAAGCCTTTTATGCGCAATGCTTCTGCAAGTTCAAGATTTTTATTTATGTCAATTTTTACCACTTTTACCTGATCTCCCAATGCAGCCGCCACATCACGCAATATAGGATTCATAATTGCTGATCGCTCATCAGATTCAGTATAAAAATCTAACAAAACCGGTACGTCCTGATCAATAAGTGCTCCAAATTTTGACATAGCTTCTGGTCTTTAGAAACCTAAAGATAAGGTTTATAGCTAAAAAGTATTTGTAATATTTAAATAAAGTAACTTTAGTCAGATTTTCAGAAATAACCTGACTTACACACTCATTTCTAAAACTTAAATTATGTTTATTTAATGGCTAAATTAGCAGAAACAACAGATATACTACCAGATCCAGAAAAACGCTCTCCGAAAATTTCTATATAATCACCAGGAGCAAGCTGAACTGTACCTACTATAGGAAGTGCCAGAATCCCCGAATCACTTACAAAAAAACCACTGGCTCCTCTACCGTAAACCTTAGTATCAGTTAAAACAGTTCCATTTTTAGCAATATATAGAATAAGCGTTAAGTCTGCCGATGCCTGATAAGAAACTGAAGCGTTTATTTGGAAATAGCGTGTTTTTTTTCCACGATAAGTAATTCTATTTTCTCCTACTTTTTCAAATCTAAATAGGTTATTTGATGCTGTTGTCCCTTGAATCTTTGTTCTACCAGAGCTTCCTGTAGTAGAAAAGGTTGTAATAGCACCAGAACCCACAGGAAATGAAAAATTAATATCTCCTGTAGCTGCATTATCAGATTCCACAGGTATTCCGGGACAGTTCACCGTCCAGTTATTTGTAAAATTATAGCCCGTATAGCTCCCGGCTGTATACCTGCTAACATAAGGATTACTAGACGTACCTGAAAAAACAGTACTCAACAAAACCCCATTACTTACGGTAGGATTTGCACTTACATCAAAAGCAATAGCCGATCCATTGACCGTGCTAAATCCACTCACTTTTTGAACCAGACTAAAAGCACCTGTTAGTTTTTCATAAGTTCCACTATTTGAACTCAGCCACGCCTGATTATTAAGCAACAGATTTCCAATATCTGAATAGGTAATTCCATTAGCATTACCTACAAATTGAACAATATTCCCAAAAAACAATCCCAAGCCGGAAATTGAACCTACACTGGTTGTTGTATTAACAATCACCGTGTTTTGAACCAATAAGGTTTCAGCAGCTGTACCGGCAATCTCAAAAGCTTTTTGACCTGTAATGGTTACATTACGGATACTCCCTCCTTTAGAACCTTTAAAAACCACCCCTCCGCTATAACTCAGAACGTCTTCATTAGCGTCCAAACCAGAAACATACGCGCCATTAAGATTTATGGGAGCAGATAATTCAATTGTACCATTTATTTCATAATACGTATTTTCTTCTAACGTAATAGCACTTCCCGAAACGGCCGGAAAATCTGCCTCGCTCTTTACTAATACAAAATTATCACGAGTTTCAGCTCCTTTTAATTGAGACCAAGAACCTGTTTCATAATAGTAAAATGCAGATTCGTCGGTATCATAAACTAAAAGACCCTCAGCAGGGTCACTTATTGCCAAGCGCTGAGTGGTAGTCATTCTGGGTGTAAGAATACCTTGAGTAGTAGAGTTTACATCAAGCAATGAAGAAGCATCAGGACTGGTAGTTCCTATACCTATCTGAGCAAAACCAGTTATACTCAACAGGAGCATAACACAAAAGAGAAATCTTCTCAAATACATAAATCAATAGTTATTATTTTCTATTAAATTATGTATTTAAACGATCAAAATAAACACTTTAAATCCTTTTAACAGAAAAAAATTAAATTTAAGTAAGAAATACCTTTCGTTAATCGATTTAGTATTAAATCTTCTTTTTAAGCTTAATCACGGTAACTTCTGGCCAAATACCTACTCTTCCGGGATAGCCTAAATAGCCAAAACCTCGATTTACATTTAAAATACGATTATTTTCTTTGTAAATACCGGCCCAATTCTCATACCTGTATTGCACCGGGCTCCATCTTATAAACCCGGGAATTTCGATACCAAATTGCATCCCGTGTGTATGACCGCTCAAAGTTAACTGATAATTTTTAGGATCTTTTTTTAGACGCTCTGCCCAGTACGATGGATCGTGACTCATCAAGACTTTAAAATCTCTTTCAGTTAAACCCTCTGAAGCTTTATCTATATCACCGGCTTGCTTAAAACCTGCGCCCCAATTCTCAACACCTATTAATGCTATACGTCCACTACCTTTCTCTAACCAAACATGTTCGTTTAGTAAAAGATGCCAACCCATTTTACGCTGCAAATCTTTTAGACTCTCAAGATTTTGAGCTTTAGCATTTTGAAATTCCCAATTGGCATAATCCCCATAATCGTGGTTACCTAAAACCGAATAGACGCCATCTTTTGCTTTAAGAGTAGAAAATAAGGAAGTCCACCCCTCCACCTCCTTTGCAAAATTATTTACCAGATCTCCTGTAAATAAAATCACGTCGCTCTGTTGTTTATTTATCAAATCCACACCATAAGCAATCTTCTCTTCATCATCAAAACTACCGCTATGCACATCGCTTATTTGGGTAATGGTGTACCCATCAAAAGCTTCCGGCAGGTCTTCAAATTCTAAATCATAAGACAACACCCGGTATCTGTATTTCCCTTTATACATTCCGTAGATCAAAGAAACAAAAGGAATCGCCGCAACACCAAGCGCAAGAGCACTGACAAATTTCCGCCTTGACGGAAAATGAAATGAAGATTGACTATTGAACATCCTGGAAAATACTGCTATAAAGAATCGAACGACATCTTCTCCACACATAAACAGCACTAAAAGCAATTTTGGCACGAAGAAAACCAGAAACCACCCAAATACATACATCTCTTTTGTTGTGATTCCTTCAGAACGATCCATTGTTGAAAGTGTATAGATAAGGACTGCGAGAACAGCAAGAGACACTATTATGTAAAGAGCGTTAATCAGTAAACCTTTAGAAAAGGTTCTAAATGCCTGAAATGCATAAAGATCTACCAGAATATAAAAGACAATAAAAAGAAACCAACGCATAATTCAATTTTAAGAACAGCAATATTAGCAAAGCCTCGTACAGAATATTTAAATATGATCTTATTTTTTTGAGAATAAAAACACTGAGATTATTTAACGCTTTAGTAACTTTCCTTTTTTAACTACTACACACATGAAACGCCGTAATTTTATTACTAAAACCAGTTTAAACACCCTCGCTTTAGGTTTGGGAATTAACAGTCTGGCTAATGCCAATTCCAAACAAAAAAACCTAAAATTGAAAACATCAAATAAACCTGCCAGCGATCCGGTTGCTATTTGCACCTGGGAATTTACACAAGCAAATGCCACTGCAGGTGCTTTATTAGACCAAGGTTTGCCCGCTCTTGACGCTGTTATAAAAGGTGTTGCTGTAGAGGAAGAAAATATAAAAAATACAACAGTAGGTAAGGGAGGTTCACCAGACCGCGAAGGCAATGTAACATTAGACGCATGCGTTATGGATCATACCGGCAATTGCGGATCTGTAATGGCTGTGGAAAACATAACCAATGTTGCAGCATTAGCACGTAAAGTAATGGAAGACACGCCGCACGTAATTCTTGCCGGCAAAGGCGCTGAAGAATTTGCAGTGCAAAGCGGTTTTACAGCAGAAGATCTTTTAACCCCCGAAACCGAAAAAGCTTGGAAAGAATGGTTAAAAACTTCTGACTACAAACCAGTCATTAATATTGAAAACCACGATACCATTGGGATGTTAGGTCTTGATAAAGACGGTAACATTTCAGGAGCCTGCACAACTTCCGGTCTGGCTTATAAGATGAAAGGTCGCGTAGGTGACAGCCCGGTGATAGGAAGCGGTCTCTTTATAGACAATGCTATAGGTGGAGCTGCTGCAACAGGCATGGGAGAAGAAGTCATTAAAACTGTAGGTAGTTTTTTAATTGTAGAATTGATGCGCAATGGCATGTCTCCGCAAGAAGCTTGTGAAGAAGCGGTAAGCCGTATTGTGACTACAAATCCTAACCATACTAATTTTCAAGTAGCCTATATCGCAATCAACAAAGAAGGTGAAACGGGATGTTACTGCATACACCCGGGGTTCAAAATGATGAAATATAGCAACGGAAAAAACAATCCGATTGCTGCAGGCAGTCACCTAAAATAATGAAAATCATTAGTTTATTTTAAGGCTTTTTTTGTATTCTACTCTTTTTTAAAACGAAAAAAATAACTTAGTTTTGTTTCGTGCCTTATGGCGAAAAATATTCAAGACTGTTATAATTGACTTGTAATAATCAATTATGATTTGGGGTGAAAGCCAGCTCTCGCAGCTGGCTTTCTTTATTTTACAAACTCAAT